>NZ_JACYVF010000007.1:0-288049 GCF_014842165.1 Rhizobium sp. CFBP 13644 | reverse complement strand
TGGATTTGACCAGTGCGTCGAGAGGCGAGACTGTCGCATCTCTAACTGGCCCAACTGTCGCATTACTATATAGCCGTTACAAATTTCGATCGCATAACATAGTTTATGGAACTTCTAAATTTCCTGCAGACTCGTGACAAGCCATCATACAAAATGACAATCTGTCACATTGCAAGATCTGACTTTGATAAAGCACGCTTCACCAAGTAAACGTCTGGACAAATTGATGAAGCTTAAGCCTATCAGCTTCAGCCAGGCAAGATGAGCCCTCATGCATTGCGCTAAATAAGCAATAACTGCGGTCTCAGGAGTTGTTGATACTACGTAATTCTGAAGCTCTCAAATTTTACAGTTTACTGCTGTCATACCGAATTTCACTCCCGGTGATTGATTATAGAGATGCTCAGCGCCTCAATATGTAGCCGGAGTTTCTCAAGATATGTCGTGACAGTTGCCACATGGTCTCGTAGTTGCTCGGCTGACAGGTCATGCCCCACTATTTTATCTCCATTTCCCGCGAGGGCCAGCGCGTCTTGCTCCGCCCGGAGTAGACTAAATTGTGAAAGCAGAATGACGTTCGACATAATCACTCCTTTGTTGAGGGATTTATTTAGTGGCGAAAGCGATGGATTTGATAGGCGAACATATTACTCGAGTTACCGTTCCGGAGGAGAATGATTCTTAATCGTAAACTAATCCTTTCACTTGCTTGACTGGTTCCCATTCTCTCGACTTGCGAATATGTTGTTGCGTGGGAGGTATGTTTTTTCGCAATGTTGACAGAAAACATGCTCCAGTTCCATGAGTGAATGTGCGTGTCATCGACATCGTTCTGTGAGGTGGCGCAATCCAATACGGCCTCAGTGCTTCACAAAGCTACAGACGCGATCCGGGTCCAGTTAAAGGTTGTCGCGGATGGGTCTCGGTAGAACGGCGGTCACCTGAGTTCTGGCGCAACAGTCGCACGCTCTAGCGGCGCCCAAAATGCTGTCGGTGTTGTCCAGGACTGGTGCAGAACGTGTTCGAAAATCGGCGACTGAATGTTTCCTCGTTAGAGAATCCACACTTCACTGCGATGTCCTTGACCGACAACGAGGTGTTAAGCAGAAGATCGCGTGAGGCTTCAAGTCGCAGCGACTCGACCACCTTACTGGGCGTGTTGCCAAGTTGGGCCCGGTAGTGTCGCATGAATGTCCTTTCAGTCATGTTCATGCGCTTGGCCAGGGCAGGTACGGACAAATCGTTAGCCAAGTTTTCAGACATCCAAGCATGTAACTCTGAAAAGCGATGGCTCTTGGACTGCAGGTTCAAAGGAGCGCTGAATTGTGCTTGATCCCCGGGGCGTGTCAGGAACGTGACGAGGTGCCGTGCAACTGCGAGTGAGACCGACCTCCCCATGTCTTCTTCTACCAGCGCGAGAGCCAAGTCTATGCCCGCGGTCACGCCCGCGGACGTCCAAACGTCACCATCGCTGATGAAGATGGGTCCACGCTCCACAATGATGTCGGGAAAACACCGTTCCAGTTCATCATAGTGTTCCCAATGGGTCGTTGCCCGGCGTCCACGAAGGTGGCCAGTCACTGCGAGTGCGAACGTGCCGCTGCACACTGCGGCAAGCCTTACCGCTTTCTCACACTGACGGGAAAGGCAGGATCCGAGATCTTTGTCGTCTAGAAACACTCTGGGGTTCGGTCCTCCGGGTACTATCAAAGTGTGGAGCGATGGCGCGTCAACGCCTATCGCCAGAGTTTGCAACTTTAGGCCAGATGGAAGCCCAATCTTTCCCTCACGCGAGACGACAGTTACGTCATAGAAACGCGTTCCGCCTTTGTTCAAATAGTTCGCCATCTGAAAAACCTCGAATGGCCCCGAGAAATCGAGAAGATTCATTCCGGTGTAGGCGAATATTTGAACTGCGATGGCCTCAGCCATGGAGGCCTCCAATACACGTCAACATTCACTTGGCAGAAATCGTCAACCATCTGACCTTTTCGCCGTTCAGTAACTGCATAAAACAATTGTTTCTCAAGTTGAGCAATCCGCAGTCTGACAAAAGTGCATATTATGCAAAATTCGAAGTGCCAAATTCAATTTGTTGAATGTGCTAGCGATAACCCTAAGATAGTGAACAGCACTGTTCCGAAGATTTCGACGGCTGCTATTTACTCTGCGCTCGAGCCCGAAGCGCCCTTCCAGATGGCGATCCGGCATGCGTTCGTGGGCGAGATCGGTGTGTCGGAATCATCCTCATCAACAGGGTACTTAATGGCTTCGGAGGTCACACAGCACCCCAGGATTGAGCTGCATTTTGTAGAACAGGGACGCTGTTTCTCGAGGACGAACAACTCGGTCATTGATGCCAGTGCTGGGACCGCGTATCTGCTGCGTGACACGATTAAGCACGACATGATGAGCGAACCAGGGACATCCCAAATCTGCGTCACTATGCCGTCTGCGCGCTATATGCGTCTGTATGCAAGTATGTCTGGTGATCCGCTGCAAGACATCCCCAACATGCATTGCATGGCGAGTAGCAGCGAATCAAAGTTACAGTGTTTAAAGGAGGTGGCCAAACTCCTGATTTCCGTCAGCAGCAACGAGCGCGCATCGGGGGGCAAATCGCTTGGACCGTGTGTGTTGAGCGAAGCAATTTACGCGATGTTCATTGAAAGTTGGCCTCGGCGAGACGGTCACAGAAACAATCAAGTTGCCCGGCCGTTTTACGTAAAGCGCGCCATCGAATATATGCACTCCAATGCTACGCAAAAAGTCAACCTAGAGAATCTTGCCGCCGCCTCTGGAGTTAGCGTTCGAACGCTACAACTTGGATTCCGAAATTTTGTGGGGCTGAGCCCTATGGGATATTTACTTAAGTTCCGGCTGGAGTGCGCATACAATGATCTACTGGCCGGCGCTGATACTTTGACAATCGATGATATTGCCAGGCGCTGGGGGTTCACCAATCCAGGCAAATTCTCAGCCCAAATTCGACAGAAGTACGGACGAAATCCACTGGCGATTCGCAAGGCGCAGCGATGGGAAGCCTCTGAACAGAATATCGATAAATTGACACCTCTTAAGTGATACTAAGGAGCGATTTCGAGGCACCCGCACAACCCGATCGCTGATTGCCTGAAGCAGACGGATTCATCAACCGGAGCAATCGGCGGACGATATGGCAGCGAAGACTTGGCTGTGGTGCTATCCAACTGCCAGCCAACGTTGGCCGCATTGATTGCTCAAAAGCTGAAGGTCAACGTCCAAATGAGAGATCTGTCTCATCTTGCACGTGCATTAAAAATCAAATCGTTCGCATCGGGGTCGCAGTTTCAACACACCCTGGCGTTTTCACAGGTGAAGATCTCCAGACTGGCCGATCCCTCGCTATACAAACCAAAACGTGCAGGGCGGGAATGTGGTTGTCGAGGCCGGATACGAACAAAAAGCAAATATTTCTGCCTGTCCCTCAACGTAGATCGTAAACCGCTTAGCATATCCCCCGTCGTTCCATAGCCTGGGACTCGAATTCTCGCTTCAGAACGATGGATGCGCGTCCTTTCTGTACGAAGCCCGAAGGTATGATGCTTTTCCCAACGCCGCCAAATTTTGCCAAGGCGGCGGCTAGTGCAAACCAATCGCTCTCAAGCTACGAAAGAAACACCGAAGCAGTGTTTGATCGAATTGATCTTTCTGCTTGAACATGAATTCGGCTGCATCACGCGGCGCCCAGGCTTGCTTGTAGGGTCGCGTTGATGTGAGAGCATCATAGACATCACAAATGGATGCGATACGAACTGGCAGAGTGATCTCTCCTCCCGACAAGCCTTTGGGGTACCCCTTTCCGTCCAGTCTCTCGTGATGATGCATACATATATCCAGAACGACGTCGGGGATATCTCCCTGACGTGACAACAGCTCATAGCCCTGGACCGGATGTTGACGAACAAGTGCCATCTCCGGGCCGGTAAGCCGACTGGCCTTGTTCAGGATACTGAGTGGCGTTTTTACTTTCCCGACGTCGTGCAGCAGACCTCCCATTCCTAAGAGCTGTATAGTATTTTCGTCGGCTCTGATCGAACGGCCCAGATGGACCATCAATGCAGTCACGGCGACGGAATGAAGGAATGTATGTTCGTCTTTCGTTTTCAGTCGACTTACCGCGACCAACGCGCGCGCGCTATCTTTCATGCACGCTGCAATTTCGTCGACAACATGCGTAGCGTTGCCCACAAGCACGCTCTTACCCATTCTCGCATCTTCGAACATCATCTTAATGAGGGGCTTCGAGTGTTCGATCGTCTGGAGGGCCCGCGCCAGTTGGGCGGCACGACGGGCGCCGCTATTTCTCCGGGGGGGAGAGAAAACGACATCGGCACCCTCGTCCGTGTTGATGACAATGTCGGCAGCATCGCTGCTTCCCAGAGCTTCCACGTCTTTGGGGCAGTCCAGCAAGAAGCGACTTTTCCAGAAACGATGGCCATTCCAATCACCGTCAACCGACTCGATGAACATTCCCAAACGCACATGCTCTGGTTTTATATGCTTGAGCATATCGCGGAACTTTCACTTTAAAGGTGGGGTTCGATCATGGACCGACTGTCCCGTAGTGTATGAGCACACGCTTAGAACGGGAATTCAGTCTCGCTTGTTGGCAACTGTGCGAACCAGTTGGGGAATCACATTTTGGCTCCCCGTTTGTGCGAGACCGCTACGCCGCGATCATACCCGTGGTTTCGAACTTCTCGAACATCCGCTCCAGATTAAGGAAGCAGATCATTCCGCCGGATTGGGCGATCATCCCATCAGCGTATCGCATGCCCGCAGACATGCCGATCTCCGGAACCGGCTGGAGCAGGGATGCAGGGATGCAGGGATGCAGGGATGCAGGGATGCAGGGATGCAGGGATGCAGGGATGCAGGGATCGTCAATATGTCCGAGACCCTGTCAACGACGAGACCCATGGCCATATCGAAAACTTCGGCGACGACTATGGCACTACGCTCGCTCGGGTCCGTGCTTCTCATGCCCAGCTTGTTGGCAAGGTCGATGATCGGGATCACCATGCCGCGCGGGTTCATGACCCCGATGACTTCTTTGGGTGCATGCGGGATCGGCGTGGCTGGCCCCCATCCGCGAATCTCGCGGATGGTTGTCGTGCGCACACGAAACTCCTGATCGTGCAGCCTAAACGCGATGATCTCGAGCATCTCGCTGGTGCCGCTCGCGGAGTGTCGTGAACCAACCATTAAAAGTCCTCCCAGGTATCCTTGACGGCTGCATTGCCGGAGAATGCTCTGGCAACCTTGCCTGCCAGCTTACGAACCGGGGAATGGGTCGGACCTGCTGCCATGACAGACGCGGTCTGACGCAGAACACCGCCGAGCTGGAATTGCGAGATCAGTTCGCGCAACCTACCGCTCTCGTTGGCAAGAGTGGCGCCAGCCGCGCTGGTCTCCTCGACCATGGCAGCATTCTGCTGGGTCACCTGATCCATCTGGTTTACGGCGGTGTTCACCTCAGCCAGACCAACAGACTGCTCCTTAGCGGATGTGGCAATCGAGTCCATGTGCTGATTGACCGTAACAATATAGCCTTCGATGGTCTTCAGCGCGTCACCGGTTTCGCTTACCAGCTTGACGCCACTCTGCACCTCGACCGAAGAGTTGCGAATGAGATCTTTGATCTCTTTGGCAGCCTGTGCCGAGCGTTGCGCCAGTTCACGCACTTCCTGGGCGACAACCGCAAAGCCCTTGCCGGCATCTCCAGCACGTGCCGCCTCAACGCCCGCGTTCAGCGCCAGAAGGTTGGTCTGGAAGGCGATCTCATCGATGACGCCGATGATGTTGGAGACCTGGTTGGAAGAGGCCTCGATCTTCTGCATGGCATCGACGGCATTGGCAACCACCCGACCGGACTGCGCCGCACTTTCATTGGCCTGCACAGCTATCTTGCGGGCTTCCTCGGCACGCTTGGAGGAATTGGCGACATTGACGGTAATCTGGTCGAGGGCTGCGGCTGTTTCCTCAAGGGCTGCAGCCTGCTGTTCGGTGCGCTTGGAGAGATCATCTGCGCTGGCACTGACCTCGCGGCTACCATTGTCAATCGCGCCGGTCGCGTCGGCCACAGCCCGCAGGGTCTGTGATAGTTGCGCCACGGCAGCGTTGAAGTCGGAACGCAAGGTTTCGAAGTCCGGCGCGAATGGGTCGGCCAGTTGGAAGGTCAGGTCGCCGCTCGCCAGATGCTTCAAACCTTCGCCCAAACCAAGCGTTGCCTGCGCCATCTCCTCGGCACGAACGCGGTCGGCTTCTGCTTTGCGCTGACGCTCCTCTTCCGAAAGGCTGCGGTTGGCGGCTGCCTCTTGCTCGAGACGAAGGTTGGCGACAGCATTGGCACGGAATACCTCCACGGCGGCTGCCATTTCGCCGATTTCGTCGGCGCGGCCTTCATAGGGGACAGCCGTCGCACTGTCGCCGTCGGCCAGCTTTTTCATGGACGTTGTGATCGTCTGAATTGGTTTGGCAATGCCGGAAACCGCGAACCAGATTGAGGCCAGAATGATGGCAAGGCACAGCGTGACGATCAAATAGGTGAGCATCATCGTCGAATTGTAGGTTTCGTTGCTTGCCACCTGCGCGGTCGTTGCGCCGTCTGTGTTGAATACGACGATTTCATCAAGCAGCTGATTGATCTGATTGGCTTTCGGTCGCATTAGCTCCTGCTGAAATTTTGTTGCCTCCGCGTTCTTTCGCGCTCGCGATAGTTCGATCATCGCAGTCCCAAGTTTGGAGAGTTCCTCGAACGAGGCTTTCACCTTGGCAATGCGCTGGCGTCCAGAATCGTCGGCGATATGGGTCTCGTACTTCGCAACCGCGTCGAAAAACGCCGCGTTCGCTACCGAAATGCTCTCCTCGGCAGAAGTGATCGCAGCGGCGTCCAGAGCAACGATGTGGTTAAGATACCCGCGCCGCGCATTGCCAAGTTCAATGCTCATGTCTTTTGACAGGCTGACCTTAGGCAACCATGTCGACGTAATCACCTGAGTGCTTTGATTAAGGGCACCCATGCTGAAAATTGCCATAGCGGCAAATCCGAGAACGGAAACTGCTATGAGTGCAAGCGCAGAAATAAGTGCAGTTTTGATTTGAGGTCGTTTCATCTGTAGCTCCCAGCAGGAACCCCTGCTTAAATGGATGCGATGACCGGAAGCAAAATCATTCTGCCGAAGGTGCGCGGGGACACGGTTTCATTCCGCGAGGTAATCTTCTCAACAACACTATCTGACCCAGTTCGGCCGCTACACTGTTTCAGAGCCCTATTATTTTTGACCGATTACTTTTTGCAAGAGAAGCTCCGCATTGGTTTACAAAATATAAATTATTTCGAATTGGGTTCGTTGTTTTGCGCTGCCAGTATGGCATTGCGTTATTTGTATGATCGGAGACTTATAAAGCTCGCGCTAATTTCTGACGGCCGCTCGGTTTGTTAAACACCCATCGACTTGGGCCGTCGTCTGATGACGAGATGTTTTCTCCGCATGTCGTGCAAACACCGGCAGCAAATTCTCCCAAAATCGAAAACCCAATCGCGGTTGTCTCATCAATAGTGATCGACGTGGGCTCCAAGACCAGGTCATTATTCCACAGGCGATTATTGACATCGCCTGGAAAGCTCAGATGCCGCTGAGCTCTCGAGACCGCAAATTGGTTGGAGCAGGTAAAAGAAGCGACGTCGCCATTACTGCAGTTGCGCGCGAGCACGTTGGGTACAGCTTGTTGTAGACAGCATGACCGTCCGCGTGCATCACGCCACTGAAGTTGGAAAGATGTTGGGCCGGGTGCACACCCATACGGTCGGGGCTGTAGTGATCAGCGATCGCTCCGGGCCTGGGATCTTGATAGCTGCGCCCATCGCAGACGCAGACCCTCCCCGGTCCCAGTCTTTCCTCGTCCGGGGTCGAGAACATTGACCGTAGTGTCGTCGATATAAATTCGATCGACCGACGCGATATGCGCTCTGATCAGCAAGAATGGGGGGCAGAGCAAAGCCGATGCACGCCCCATTCAGTCGGCCATCATGCAACGGCGCGCCGAACGGTCTCAGCTTGCCGCTGACACCCAGACGCGAATTTGCGATGGTGAACGTCATGCCGACGTGCCATATCGCAGACCCGTGCGCCAGGCTGAGCCTCTTCCGTCAGGATGCTCAGCTCACCGCCAACGGCCAGCGCCGCCCGCGTTCAATGCCTGAAATAATCTTCATGCGTGCCATGCCAACCTCTACGATCCCGATGTAGTACCAGCATTAATGCTGGCCTAACGCATCGCCTAAATGGCCCTTTTCGCGAAATGACTTGGTCGGACGCCCCCACCTTGTCCTTGCGGCTGCACTTCCTCTTTGCGTTCATGCGCTCCAGTTTCGTTGAATAGAATTTGGTTTTTTCGAAAATTGGGAGCAGGCCAGGGAACTAACACGGCGAGGTCGGATTAGCCTTAGCAACCTGAGAGGATGTCTCGGTGTAATATCCCCAAGCTCATGTCGCGGGCGACAGGCTGATACGGATTGCTTTCAGAGTAACTTCGAACCCTGCGCTACCGTCAAGGAGACGTTCCATCATTAGCGCTCCTTCGAGCGAAGACACAACAACGCGTGCCGCCTGGCGATCTTCGAGACTTGCGTTGACCTCTGCGTTCTGTCTGCCCGTTTGGTAGATCTTTTCGATCCAGGTCAGATGTTCCCGAAAAAAGGTAATGGTTCCCTCTCTCAACTCGATGGGCAGTATTTCAAGCTCGGATGACAACGCCGCGCACAAACATCCAAGTCCTTTGTCTACTCCTGTTAGGTAGAGCCGACCGTAGGCCTCAATTCGATCCAGTGCATTACCGGTGTTGTTTTCTATTCCATGAAGAGCAACTATGTAGCGATCGCGGTAGGATTGTAAAACTGATGCGACAAGCCCTTCCTTCGTTGGGAAATGATAATGAATGCTTGCTTTACGAATGCCTACCTGTTTGGAGACGTCCGCATAACTGAAGCCCGAATACCCTCTCCGACGAATTAAGTCCTCGGCGCTACTTAAAAGCTCTGATCGCATCTGAGACACGTGCTTACCCTCCGCCCCTCAACAAGCCCCCATTGTATATTCTCTACCTACAAATAGATAGCTCAATGCGTAGAATTTAGACGCGCAAACGCAGCCAGCAGCCGGCGCTTGTCCCTGCACAGAGCCTTGGAGAACGCCGTATACAGTTCTTTGAGGAGCTGGATCGTTGTGCAAAGCTACGATCGGCTCGCAGTTGCATACCTACTAGTAGGATGATAGATGTGCTGCGTCCCAGACCAGCATCTGCGGAATATAGATGAATCACTTTAGGGAGGCCAAATTGACCCCAACTAAAAAGCCCTACGCCGACATTAACGCGATCCGCGATACGCAGGATATTGTCCGAAAGCGGCCAGAACTCGGAAAAGTCACTTTCAAACTTAAAGGCAAAGCTAACGGCGGTCTCTCAATCGCATCGCAAACCGGCCCCCTCGTGCAGAACGGACAGGCAGATAATACGCGGGACGGCAAGTTTTGCCTCATTAGCGACGAGCCCGTCGCCCTTTTGGGCACCGACACTGGAGTTAGCCCAGCTGAATATGTCCTTCAGGCACTTGCAGGCTGCTATACCGTGACGCTTGCATCTATGGCCGCCGCGAAAGGAATCGATCTTAACGGCCTTGAACTCGATCTTAACTTCGACATCGATCTCAATGGCTTTCTAGGTCTTGATGAGAAGGTGCGCAAAGGTGCGCAGGCGATCAATGTCGATATCGCATTGTCAAGCGATACTGCAAACCGCGAACAACTCGAGGCGCTGGTTCGCGACTTGCCAAACAATTCCCCTATCCACGATACGCTAGCAAATCCGGTTAAGATTTCAGCGCGTTTGGTCTAACGGCGTCGGCCGGTGAATAGACGTTACTCACCGGCTCACCGTCGCCAAGCAACTCAGTTCTTCGGGTTTATCCATGAAACTCAACCTCTACTACGTGACCGACGTCTATTGTGTTTGGTGCTACGGCTTCAGAAAAACAATCGATCGTATTGCCTCTGAATACGCCGGCCGCGTTGAACTACGGATTGTCAACGGCTGCATGATCTCACAAGAGGTGTCTCTTGGAGAATTCTTCGGTCGTTTTCCAGATCCGTTAGCCATCCATCAGCGTGTTTCAGATACGTCTGGCGAGGTTTTTGGTGAGCCCTATCTGGAGCATATTCGCGCGTATACTACCTCGAAACGCAAGCTAAATTCGCTGGCTCCCGCGCGCGCAGTCGCTGCGATGCATAAACTGGGCGTGACAGATAAAATAAGCATTTATTCCCAGATTCTGTCTGCTTATTATAAAGACGGAATCGACCTCCTTTCCCCCGAAAACTACCGAAGACTAGATTGCATGAAAGCGGTCGACTTTAAACAGTTCGAATCTCTGTTAACAGACAGGGCGACTTTGTCAGCGGTCTCAAGAGATTTGGCTTGGGTAAACCAGCTTGGCGTGCAGGGCTTTCCGGCACTGCTCTTGGAGCAAACCGATACGCATTACGAGACAATAGCGCGGGGCTTCATGCGGTATGAGGCCGTACAGAAAGGGCTCGACGCTGCGCTTCGTTCGTTACCCCTAGCGACAGCCGCAGGCGTGCGATGCAGCGTCGATCGAACCTGCCACGACTGGCAACCCCCTCACAAACACCGATAGCATCGAGTGACAACGGTTGGAAGCTAAGGTGCTTAGTCTGTGGGGATGTCGTTTGCGAGATTCTCTAACGTAGCTTTTTGGATCCGATCGAGCCCCTTTTGCAGTACGGAACGAGGGCAAGCAAGGTTCAACCTGATATGGCCTTGTCCGTTCTCAACGAACATTTCGCCACCTTCGATAACAACACCCGCTCGCTCGAGGAAGAACCGGGTCAGGTTCATCGAACTCGGGAAATACGCACGCATGTCGATCCAAGCCAAATAGGTCGACTCAGGGATGCGCAGTCGCGCTTCCGGGAGATTTTGCCGCACAAATTGGTCGGCAAGCGCAAAGTTACCATCCAGATATACCCTCAGTTCATCCAGCCATTGCTCGCCAGCGCGATATGATCCGATTGCGGCCGCAAGGCTGAGTGGATTGATGAATGGATAGTGAAATTCGTTCCAAACAGCTCTAAGCGTCTCATCGGGGATGATGATTGTGGCAATCATCATGCCTGCAAGATTAAAGGTCTTGCTCACCGCCATGCACGTGACGATGTTCTGGCTTTCAGGAAATAGCTTGGCGAGGGGGGTGTGTTTGAGGCCGTTTCGAAGGAGGTCGCAATGAATTTCGTCGGAAATGATCTTCACGCTATGTCTAAAGCAAATTTCAGCCAGGCGCCGTAACTCTAACTCGCTCCATAGCCGACCGGTTGGATTATGCGGGTGGCACAGGAGGAAGACTTTGACTAACGAGTCTGCAGCTTTTTCTTCAAAATCTTTAAAGTCAATTTCGTAGTGTCCATCATTGTCAATCAGGGGGGACGTTACCAATGTCCTCCCGTTCTTCACTGTAGCGTGCTTGAAGTAGCCGTAGGAGGGGCTCAATGTTAGCACTTTGTCAGTCGGTCCGCAGAGATAATTAACAAGACCGAACAGTGCAGGAATGACGCCGAGCGACAAGACCAGTTGCTCGCGCGGAAAACTCCAGCTGTAACGCCTTTGGCACCAAGCGTTGAACACATCATAGAGTTGGTCATCGTAGTTCATAGTGTAGCCGAAAATCGGATGCCTCAACCTGTCCGACATCGCATCTAGAGCGGCTTGGGGAGCGGCGAACTGCATGTCGGCGACCCACATCTGTACGATGTCCTCCTTTTGCCGACCCAGAGTGACCGGCTCGACCTCCTGAGCGAAGAGATATCTTTCATAGCCTTCAGCTGCACTTGCGTTGCTATTTTCTCGCGAGATGAACCGGTCAAAATCAGGATGCATTGGGGCCAACCTTCAGGCTGCAGAAGCGACGATTAAAACTATTGTTCTGGTGCCAATATAGCCTAAAATAGGACCTAAAAATCGCTATTTTTCTCACTTTCGCTGACGAATGTTAGCAGAATCTACCAAGGAACGGCAACATGGACGAAATTGATCTCAAGATCCTTACAGAGCTACAGAAAAATGGACGATTGACTAACCACGAGCTGAGCGAGCGGGTCAATCTCTCACCGTCCCCATGCCACAGGCGCATCAGGCTTCTAGAGCAAGCTGGCATAATAGAGGGATACGGCGCTCGGCTCAGCCATAAAGCTCTCGGAATGCCCATTATTGCGTTCATCCTAGTTCGCCTAGCTGCACAGAGTAAAATAGCTATGGCAGAGTTCGAAGGGGGTATTACCCGGACCTCAGAAATCACCGCCTGCTATCTCATGTCAGGGCGCCATGACTACCTACTTCAAGTGTTCACCGCCTCGTTGGAAAGCTATGAAGAATTCGTACGCAACAAGCTTTCAGAGCTGCCGGGTATCGGATCCTGGGAGACGAATTTCGTATTCGGCGAAATCAAGAAGAGCTTCCTGACGCCAAAACTATGAGGCAAAGCGTGTGCGTTACGCGGTCGGCGCCCGTGGATAGCGTTTGCTTAGCAGCCAAGATCACCGCTTTCGCTTCGGCAGGCCAATTATTAGGGCCTAACAAACGTTTCGCGAGAGAGAAGACGACGGTGTCGGGTTCAAGAAACGTACCCAACAACCCTCAACAACGTATCGCCCTTATGCCCGTACTAGGTGTTGTTAGCAGAGAGCGCATCTTCGCAGTGGGTATAATTGTCAGCCTTTCTTTGTGCGGACAAGTTACCATTCTAAAGAATTAATCCTGCCTCCACATGAAATCAGCCCTGCTTGGACCGAGCGATGACAGCGATCGGTTCATAGCGCGAGCAATATCTGCCATCGCGTAGGGCTCATCACCCAGGCTCGACGTCGTTTTCACGAATTGGATCTCTGATTTTGTCAAGCGGTCGACCCGGACTCGGAAGAACCCCTCATCAAGCAATGCTGATGTTTCAGCATATGAGTGGTCGACGTCCTCGAACATCATTGCTGGCCCATGTGTGTTGTTCCAAGCAACTGAGGCCCACTCTTGCAGAAAAAATGGATAGCCTTGTGTTCGATTAAAGATGGCATTCAGCGCTTCTCGTACAATCGTGGCATCCTCGTCGTTTATGGGCTTTTCCACAGCTTGAGCCGCCGAACCAGGGTCAAGAGCACCAACCCCGGGTATAGGAAAAGCCGCTCGGCATAGGACTTCGCTTCTCCGGCCAGACGAGCAGCCTGCGGCAAGCCAGCTCCAACAAGCAGCACTGGAAGTGCCTTCCTGGGACATACGATGAATGGAAACAATTAGCGCAGAGAGATCCGCTTCCGAGAGGTATTGGACCTCGTCTAAAAGAATAATCCATCCCCTACCCGCTGCTTTGCGGCACGACCAATCACCTCGAACAAATCCGGTAGACCGTATTGGAGCTGCCCGCTATCTGCGAGACCAGGCTCGGGTTCAACTCCCACCTCGACGCCGGCGATCTCAATCTTGAAGATGGAGGCGAACCCGTGCAGTCCCTTAAGTCCGCGGGTAGCGTGTGCGGCGGCAGCCTTCCAACTGGAAGAATTTCAAACGCGATTTGCTCAATCTTCTGTGAGAGCAATCATACCCTGCGTCACGTAAACCACTAGGCCTTGCAACGACCACCAATCAAAGATGACAGACAGTTGCCTCATTATACCTGGGAACTCAAATGGCCTTCACGACACCTTCTCGTCACCGCTGTCAATCACCACTGCGCGCACTTTTCGTTTGAGATTGCGCCACACAACATAATGTAGATGGCAAGTACGGTTGGGACGAGAAATTGTCGCAAACTGATTTTTGCCAAGTGTTGAACGAAGTGATTGAGAAGCGCTGAACGCTCCTTGTATGTCTATTTACCCTGATCGGGAGGCGCGTCGAATGGCTTGGGGCGGATGTCCAAAAATACGGATAAAGCTCTGGCGCATTCTGCTCGCATCGCTAAACCCAACTGCGCGAGCAACTTCCTCGAGCGACTCTCGACCTTCTTCAATTCGCGGTCGCGCGGCTTCGGCCCTCAGTCGTTCGATAGCCTTGGCGGGGGTAACACCCGTTGCAGCATGAAAAACCCGTCCGAATTGCCGCGCACTCAGGTGGGCGACGTCCGCGAGCCGCTCCACCGGCAGAGGGTCGCCCAGATGTGCGCGCATGTAGGCAAGCACCAAGCGGATCCTGTCGGAGTCCGGATTTAAGTGAAGTAGCGAGGAGTACTGCTGTTGACCGCCTGCGCGGCGATGGTAAACCACCAGCATTCGGGCGACTGCCAAGGACGCTTCCCGCCCGAGATCCTCCTCAACGAGTGCCAAGGCCATATCAATACCGGCGGTGACACCAGCAGATGTCCAGACATTGCCAGCCTTTATAAAAATCCGGTCCGCCTCAACGCGCACGGCGGGATGCATAGCCTGCAGTTTCGCGGCATCCATCCAGTGAGTGGTGGCGCTGATCCCATCTAAGACGCCGGAAGCCGCCAAGACAAACGCGCCGGTACACACACTTGTCGTGCGCCGGGCAAGCGCGGAGGCATGGCGGACATAGTCGATAGTGTCTGGCCCCAGCGCACCTTCAACCAAAGTTCCGCCGACGACAAGTAGAGTATCAAGCGGGTCTTTGACCAGAGGATTGGCAAAGATGGTCAGGGCAGACTCGCTTACGACCTCCCTGCCATTTAACGACATCACCGTCAGTTGGTAAGCGCCTTGATTGTGTCTTTCGGCCCACTGAAACACCTCAAGCGGCCCGCTTAGATCAAGAAGATTGAAACCGGGGAATACCAGAAATCCTATGTGACGCGTCATAGCCGGACCTGAATGAGTATTGAGATTCCAAACTTCACCAAGCCACTCCCCGGGACCTTTGGTCAACCCGTTCCAGCCTCGCCTAATGATCCGCTGACGAGGCCTAAGAAAACGGACATTCGGTGAAGCGCCGGCGTTACCCTGCGAAGCCCGGATACTCCATGAAGAGTGCGACATGTCGCGCCGCTTTCCGACCATAGGTTTTATGAATGTCGGTTAGTGCGATGTCCAGCGCGCGAGTAGCATGCTGTGCATCGAGCGGTGCAAGCATGCGGTCAACTGACTTCGATCCACCTGTGACGACGTCGGGGATAACAACTAAGCCGTGTGCCAACGTAAAACGAGCCTTGGATTCTGCGACGGCAAGGGCCGTCGTAATGCCCGTCGTGCTATAGGCTTCCGCGGTCAGCGAGAGCGCAATCTCGTCGTCGCCTGCCTTGACTGGAATGCCAATCGTGATTTCAGGCTTTGTATTAGCATCTGGCATGTCGGCATTGTCGGGATCGGATTTGAAGACGTCGCTATTGTGCCTTGAGTCCCAGTTATCAATGCCAACATCATGGGCGACCTCGGCGGCCTTTTCAGGACCTGCGATTGCTTCGATCAGCGCGATTGAGGTCGGCATGGAAGCGGTGACGCCTGCGCTTGAAACGAACTTGCCGTCAGCGACATAACGGATATTCTTCTGCCAGTTCACTTTCGGGAAAAGCTCAACGCGCATCTCCTCAGTGCTGTAGTGAGAGGTTGCCCGACGGCCATCAAACAGACCTGCGTTGGCCACGGGCAACGCTCCGTAACAAATGCTGATAATTGTGCCGCCCTTTTCGCTCTGCGCCTTGACCCATTTTGAAAGACTAGCGTCTTTAAAGTTCGAAACTGCCGGTACAAATAGATAGTCGGCGCCCTCGGGAAAGCGCTTGTCGAAATCGTCAATAGTTGATTGCAGTTCAAAGGTCAGAGGGTGCATCTTGACAGGACCGGGCTTTACCGAAACAGACACAACGTCGGCCACATCCGCACGCGCCATCACGCCGAACGGGATACAAAAGTCGCTTATAACTGTGCCCTCGTTGAGGGCGACGACGGCCACCAGTGGCCTGGCGCGACCGAACCGGGCTTTGTATGGAGCGATCTTCTCCAGGGTCGGATTTTTGGAAGCATCAAAGGTTGGCGATCCATTCTCGGCTTGCTGCGCAGCCGACACCTTCGTCCCAAGAGCCAGTCCGCCAATCGCGACGATCCCGGAAACGATTGCTGTCCGTCGTGTCAGATACTGCATCGGAAATCCTTCTTATTCCTGCTTACTGCACATACTTATCCAGGAACCTCCAAAAGTCGTAAAGGACGTAAATCGGCGGAATTCAGACATCGCACGCTTCCACGGTCTCGATATCCGCGGTTGAGTCCAACCTATTATTTCGGACTTCAAGGACACGCGGATCAAATTCATCAGTTGATGAACGAAAAGCGAACAAGCAATTCGAGCGTGATTCCCTAATTGATCATCGCGCCAACCATGAGTTCCATCACTGGATTGCCGGGATGCCGAGTGTTAGCATCGGAATGAATGGGGTCTGCGCTCCGGCTTTATTGGCTGCTTCAGGTGCCGCGCGCCCCTAGATTGCTTCCTTACCGAATTCTGCCCGGTTGGGCGAAATCCGCTTCTCCATCGCGACAACGGATGAGTTTCCGCCGGGCAAATTGATGAGAATGGCTGTCGTCGAGCCGCCGGATTGTGCCCAATAAAAAATACCTGCCAGCATGAAAAGTGCTGATTTCGGCGGCAAGCCAAAGGTGATGGGCAAGAGCGTCGCGATCGTTGCTGTCGGCCCCAACCCGGGTAGAACGCCGATTGCCGCCAGTTGGTGTACCGGCTGCGGTTCCAATGATCAACGGAAACATGGTTGGTGCAAGTACGAGATCCGCAAGCAGAAACCCAAAGCCTATCGGCCATGCAATCACGAGGCTGTATGCGTTCCAGTTCCGGATTTCCGGCTCGCTGCAGTCACCATCGGCAACGAGTGACTGAGCCATGCTCGCCGCGCCGATTGCGATCAGAAGAACGGTTAGCAATATCGGGAAATAGCCTAGCCCCATCTGAGGGAATGCCAAACGTACAGCCCGCGCCCGAACCAGATAAACAGTAGTCCGCCACAGGTCCTTGTAGCGGCGCCGACAAAATCTTGACCATTTCTCTGTTTTCAGCACCGCTTTCCAATCGAAGGTGCAAATTGAAGAGCCGTCCGGAAATTACTGCCCAACTGGCAGTAGCTTATTGCAGGAACGTTGGCCGCCTTGACGACGTCCGCCCACCTAGGCGGCGATTGTATTTCCCCTGCGAATTTGTCGCATTGCCACCGTCGCTAAGTATCGCTAGTTGTTTTGTCCGAGGGGTGGTCCAATGTATAAGGCAAATAGCAAGTTCGGAAAGCTGCTGTGCATCTTATGCGCCGTCGCCTTCGTATGCATTGGTTTTGCGCATAAGTCACCTCATGTATATGCGCAGACGCTCTCCCCTTCCGAAGTCACACTTTACACTCTTCCTGACGGTACTTCGCCAGTCTTGTGCCTTCCATCTGACGACGGCAACTCTGGCGATGCCAATCATGGATTGGGAACGGGTTGCGAAGCTTGCCGTCTGACGACCGCAATATTGCTGCCGCCGCAGGCAGACAATTGCGGCTCGTTGGTTCCTCAGCGAAACGCTGCGGTCCTTCCCGCACGCCACGAAGCGTCTTATCGTCAGCTCTTTCCTCCTAATACCGCTGCGCGCGCTCCCCCTAAGTTTCAGTCCGCCTGAGCAACCACTATCGGATCCCGGTGGTGGTTTTTTTCAGCTTCGTATCATCGTTGCCAGAAGGATCTGATGTCCTCCGGTGACTTTTAGGGTACGCAACCGGATGGAAACAGATGTTATCCCAATCACATATTTCCGAACCACCGCAAGACACGTCTCAGGACGCTGAGGATGCCGGATTTTTAGTCAGAGCGCAGGCGATGACGCTCGTCCCTAGAAGACCGATTTTCCTCCAGCAAATACGCCGGGACGCTTTTCGCATCGTTGATGGGTGTGTTGTCATCTATCAGGAGCTAAACGGTGACCGTAGGCAAATCCTTGATATTTTAGGCCCAGGGCGCATCTTCTCCTATGCGATGGCGAGCCTTGAGAACTGCGAGGCACAAGCGGTTGTACCGACGAAAGTGGAAAGGCTTGTCAACTCCGCCGTGTCGCCTATGGAGATTCAAGCAGCGCTCTATCTCTCTTTCCAACGGATCCAGGCGCACGCCGTCTCGCTTGGACGAAAGACCGTTACGGAGAGGATCGCCTGTTTCTTACTTGATTTGGCTACACAGTTCGCACGAGGAATTGGCGGACGAGCCTCCCGAAAAACCACATTTGCGCTTCATCTGACGCGCGCAGAAATTGCCGACTACCTCGGCCTTACCCTTGAAACGGTAAGTCGCAACCTTAGTCGACTGAAGCGGGAGAAGCTGATTTCCTTCGTCCGCCCCGAAATCGTGACAATTCTTGACAGGGCAGCGCTTGAACGACTTGCAGCCGGCTTTTCTCCGAGCACCATCCGTCCTGCCTTGGCTCTTACAACGTCAGAGTGACAGCATGACAGTTTCGGCAATACCTCTCAACATCGCACCTTGGGAACAACAGAGACAACATCATGCTGGCCGTCTCATTTTTGTTTCCTCTTACCCGGCTCGTACCGGTCGGTGTCCTTGCAGTCGATTGTCTGGTCATTCGCAATCTCAACCCATCAGGCGTGCCTTGAGCTGCCTCGCCGCCATTCCCGATGTCCCGATGTTGGTCGGGTAAACCTTAAATAAAAGGAAGATTGCGTCATGCAACCGAAACATACGCGCATTGCCATCATGATTTTTTGCCTCACAGTGAGTCTCTTTGGGGGCCTAGTCACCTTGATCGTGGTGAACACGCCCAAAATGGAAACCATGCAACTCGGTACCGCCTTCCGGCTTACCGACGACCGCGGCCAACCGATAACGGAGGCCGCACTGAAGGGGCAGCCGACACTGCTTTTCTTCGGGTTCACCCATTGCCCTGAGGTCTGCCCCACGACTCTTTACGAGATGGCAGGCTGGTTCAAGTCGCTTGGATCGGAAGCGGACGGTCTAAAAGCTTTCTTCTTCTCGGTAGATCCTGAGCGAGATACGCCGGAATTGATGCACAACTACACGTCCGCATTCACCGACAGAATTACTGGCGTGACGGGCGATCCCTCTGAAATGCAAGACGTCATCAAGAGTTGGAACATATATGCGAAAAAAGTGCCGACGGACGATGGCGACTACACGATGGATCACACCGCTTCCGTCTTGCTGCTGACCGAAAAAGGTGACCTGAAGGGGACAATCTCTTACGGCTCGACACAGGAGACGGCAGTAGCAAAAATCCGCGATCTTTTGGGCAAGAACTAGGAGAAAAAGATGAAAACGACTTTTCTGCTCCTGTCAGCGCTTTCAGCCATCCCCGGTATCGCAGTCAGCGCTGACGCCGAACGAGGCGCTGCACTATTCAAAAAACAGTGCTCAGCATGTCATGTGGCTAGCGAACCCAAAAATAAAGTCGGACCACACCTGCCGGGGATTGTCGGGCGCAAAGTCGCAAGTGTCGAGGGCTTCAGATATTCCAAGGCAATGCAGGAATTTGCCGCTGATGGAAAAGCCTGGGAGGCAGAGAAGCTTCAGCAATTTCTGCGAAAACCGCGCGATCTTGTGAAAGGCACGTCGATGGGATTTGCCGGCGTGAAGGACGACAGCAGCGTCGGCGACATCGTCGAATATCTCAAGACGCTCCAGCCACATCAGTGATCTATGCGAAAGTAAAACAACCGAGCTTCAAATTTAGGAAGATGAAATGAAAAAATTGGTGCTATCAACATTCATCGGTTTTCTTGCCTTTGGTTCCCAAGCTTTTGCCGACATTACCGTTACAGATGTCAAAGGCCGGACGGTTACAGTTCCCAAAATTCCAGAACGCATAGTATTGGGCTTCTATTATGAGGACTATCTTGCAATCGCTGGTCCAGGCTCTTTGGACAAGGTGGTCGCGCTATCGCTTTCGACCTGGAAGGACTGGCGCCCGAACCAGTTCGCAGCCTACGAGAAAGCGTTGCCGAAGCTTGCCTCCATCCCTGACGTCGGAAATACAGAAGACAGCACATTCTCTATCGAAAAAGTCATCGCCGCAAAACCGGATCTTCTGATCCTGGCTGCGTGGAGTTATGATGCGTTGGGAGAAGGTATCAAGCAGATCGAAGCTGCCGGCATTCCAATCGTCACCCTGGATTACAATGCCCAGACCGTCGAAAAACATGTCGCTTCCACATTGGCGCTCGGAAAACTTCTTGGCACGGAAGATCGCGCGGAAAAACTCGCGGATAACTACAAGCATGCGTTCGAAGATATTGATGCCCGTATCAAAAAGGCCGGCCCAACAACGAAGAAGGTCTATGTCGAACTCGCTCAGAAGGGGCCGTCCGAAGTCGGAAACTCCTACGGATCAAGTATGTGGGGTGCGCTCATTGATCAACTTGGCGGTCAAAACATCGCCAAGGGACAGATCGGCAACTGGGGGCCACTCAGCCCGGAATACGTTCTCGCAAAGAAGCCGGATCTTATCTTTCTTGCGGGTTCAGAGTGGCTGAGCAAGCCGCAGGCGGTAACCGTTGGCTTTGGCGCTGATCCCGCTGTAGCAAGGGCCCGCATGGCGGCCTACGTGGCCCGACCAGGTTGGAGCGACCTACCAGCGGTCAAGAATGCCGACATATACGCAATTTACCACGGTGGAGCTCGCACGCTCTCCGACTATGTCTATGCGCAATATATCGCCAAGCAACTTTATCCGGACGCTTTCAAGGACGTCGATCCGGCACGCAACATCCTTGATTATTATGAAAAATGGCTCCCCGTAAAGGCAGATGGCGTCTTCGTACTGCCGTACGAGGCCCAGGCCCAATGACGAGAGCCAGCACATCTGTGGATGGGAGCCATAAAGGTTACCGTACCGAGTCGAGCCGCCGCACAGCAACCATCGTCCTTGCCTGCGTTTTTCTGGCGATGTTGATGGTCTTGGATCTCACAACCGGTCCGTCAGGCATGCCCCTTAGCGACGTCTGGAACGGCCTTCTGGCAGGTCCTTATGGTGGGGACCGTGCCGTGGCAACCATCCTGTGGCAATTGCGCATGCCACAAACATTGATGGGGACGTTGGTGGGTGCCTGCCTGGGGCTTGCAGGTCTCCAGATGCAGACCATCCTGGACAATCCGCTGGCCAGTCCCTTTACGCTGGGCTTTTCCGCAGCAGCCGGCTTTGGAGCAGCGCTTGCCATCATGTACGGGGAGCTTGTACCCCTGCCAGCCTATATCGTTACGCCCGTTTGCGCCTTCGTAATGACGCTTGCGGCTTGCGGTCTCGTCTATGTGATTGCGCGTTTAAGAAGCGCCACACCAGAGGTCCTGGTGCTGGGTGGCATCGCCGTATTGTTCTTCTTCCAGTCCGTACAATCACTTTTGCAGTTTCTGGCGTCGCCTGAAATGCTTCAGCAGATCGTGTTCTGGCTGTTCGGCAGCCTGCTAAAATCAACTTGGACCAGTGTGACGGTAACAGGACTTCTCGTGCTTTTGTGCATTCCGTTCGTTCTTCGCGACGCATGGTCTTTGACGACGCTGAGGCTTGGAGACGCCAATGCGTTGAGCCTTGGCCTTTCCGTCGAAGCCGTACGGCGGCGCAGCTTCCTGATTGTCGCAGTTTTGACCGCCGCGGCCGTGTCTTTTGTCGGAACCGTCGGCTTTGTTGGCCTGATCGCACCACATGCGGCACGGTCTTTGGTGGGAGAGGACCACCGTTTTGCCTTGCCACTGTCGGCGGTGACCGGTGGCATCATCCTGCTCAGCGCGTCCGTCTTCGGCAAATTCATCTCGCCCGGTGCCGTCATTCCGGTCGGGATCATCACCGCGGTGGCAGGCGTTCCTATTCTCTTTGCGATCATCGCCCGACGCGGTGGGAAGGGTTAGCTTCTACGATGACACTTAAACTCGAACATGTTGTCGTCGCTCGCGGGAAAGCAGCGATCCTGCACGATATAAATGCCGAATTGTCACCGGGGCAGATCATTGGTGTTGTCGGGCCGAATGGTACAGGGAAATCGACCCTTATTGATGCCATAGCAAATCTTATGCCTTTTTCGGGGAGTATCACTTGGCAAGCAAAGCCTGTCGATCTGCGTCAGATTGGCTACATGCCGCAACACACCCACGTACGTGCTGACCTAAGTGTGATCGAAACCGTCCTGTTAGGACGGCACGAACAACTCGGCTGGCGCGTCTCGATGACCCATCTCGAGGAGGCGCTGGCCGTGCTTGGTGACTTCGGGATCGTGGAGCTACATAACCGCAACATGCGAACGTTGTCCGGTGGTCAACAGCAGCTGGTGCTTTTGGCTCAGCGTCTGTTAAGGGCACCCCAACTGCTGCTTCTCGACGAGGCAACAAGTGCGCTGGACATCCGACACCAACTAAAAGTTTTTGAGCGACTTCGCAGCTATGTCGAGCGAAGTGGTGCCCTCGTAGTTGTCGCTATTCACGATCTCAATCTTGCCGCCCGTCACACTGACAAGATCGTTTTACTTGATCGCGGCAAGGTCGCCGGTTGCGGTACTTTTTCCCACGTCATCCATGCACGCTCACTCAGGGAAGTCTACGGGATCGAAGCCGAACTGCTCGCGTCCAGCACCGGACACTCAGTTATCCTGCCGGTTACGGCCTGCCGATAATTTTGAAGCTGCGTAAAAGAATAGCCAGTTTCAACTTGCCAACCCATAAAACGGAGAAGACCATGAAGAAACGTCTTAAAGCAATCTCTCTCGGCTTCGTACTCTTTGCATCGCCACTGCTTGCACACGACTTCAAGATTGCAGATCTGGAAATCGTTCACCCCAACTCCCGCGCAATGGTTGCGGGCGCTCCCGTTGGCGGAGGCTATCTCAAGATTATCAATCGCGGCAAAACTGACGACCGGCTGGTTTCAGCTAGATCGAGCCGCGCGGGGGTCATGCAACTCCACGAAATGACGATAGAAAACGATGTAATGAAGATGCGTGAAGTTTCCACCGGTATCGCCATTCCCGCAGGCGCGACGGTGGAGCTCAAACCGGGTGGTCTGCACGTTATGTTCATGAAGGTCCCTCAACCCTTCAAGGAAGGTGAGATGGTGGAAGCGACGCTTATCTTTGAAAAGGCCGGTTCCGTCGATGTGGAATTCGAGATTGGTCCTGCATCTGGTGGCGCTTCCGAAATGAACCATTGCCATGCTGCTACGCCTTGATTCACCTCTGCGGTGAGTTGGTGCAGATGATCATCCTTTCCGGCATTAGCGAACCAGGCTTCGGCTCGGATTGCTGACGTTCGAGGCTCGACACGATGCGGTACGCAACCCAGCTCTCGGGCCGGCTTTGACGAAGTCGTCCATGGATCCACGAGCACGGTAGATCACAGCGGAGCGGGACAGAAGGAACACGCGAGCTTTTCAAGATCGTTTCCGTGTTCCGCCCCCGCCCGCGGTCACATACTCGATTTCTCACAGGCTTACGGTTTCACGTTTCCTGCAAAATGCCGGCCTGCGTCGGCTCTACTATGAGGACAAGATGACGAAGCAGATTCCCATTCAACTTTTTGCATATACGGGCATGAGCTTACTTGACTTTTCCGGACCGCTCGATGTGTTTCAGACTGCCAATCACTTGAGCAGCGATGAGACAAAACCGTATGATATCAGTGTGGTCTCAATGGACGGAGAAGTCGAATTATCTCTTGGGATGTCTCTGCGTACGCTCCCGGTAGAACGCACGTTATCTGTCCCAAATACCCTTATCATACCAGGTGGCCCGGCTATCCCCCACGACGTCGACGCTTTCGAATTTCGGTCGGCCTTCTCATCCCATGCTCGCAAGGC
This sequence comes from Rhizobium sp. CFBP 13644, assembly GCF_014842165.1. Taxonomy (NCBI): domain Bacteria; kingdom Pseudomonadati; phylum Pseudomonadota; class Alphaproteobacteria; order Hyphomicrobiales; family Rhizobiaceae; genus Rhizobium; species Rhizobium sp. CFBP 13644. The sequence goes on along the minus strand of NZ_JACYVF010000007.1, from coordinate 264,148 downwards.
AAGCAGAGTGGCAACGGTTTGTAGCGGGGCTTTTGTGCTGGCTGCCACTGGGCAACTTGATGGACGACGAGCCACAACACACTGGTCACACTATGACGAATTAGAGCGCCAGTTCCCCAGAGTAATCGTTGAGCGGGGACCGATTTACATAAACGACGGTCCGGTTTGGACCTCTGCTGGTGTAACTGCGGGAATTGACCTAGCTCTTGCGCTCGTTGAGCAAGACCTCGGTAAAGCGACAGCTTTAAAAGTTGCGCGCCAGCTCGTCATGTTTCTCAGGCGTCCAGGTGATCAGGCACAATTTAGTGAGCCTTTGAAACTTCAGTCAAAAAGCGGCCGCTTCTCTGATCTGCATGCTTGGATAAGTGACAACCTGGCTCACGATCTGTCGGTGCCAGTCCTTGCGAGAAAGGTTGGGATGAGTGAAAGGACGTTCATGAGGCAGTACCGTGCGCAACTGGATCATACACCCAGCAAAGCTGTTGAAAAGCTTCGACTTGAGGCGTCGCGCGAACTTATAATAAACACCCGTCGCTCCATCAAGGAAGTAGCTCGGCAGTGCGGTTATACCACCGAAGAAACCTTTATTCGGCGGTTCTCCAACACCTTCGGAACGAGCCCCGGTCAATATCGGATGCATTTCGGGATGCGCCAGGACAAATAACACCGCAAACGTAACAAACTGAAATTGGAGCTGTTGCTCGTGCAATCCCCTTACCGAATCCTTGTGAGGGTTACCACGCAAAGATGATGCCCTTGTTCAACGGTTATCCACATTGCGACACAGACAGCGGCTGGCGAGCTACATGTCGTTACGATCCTGATGAGGCAGTCTGGCAGAAATCATCAATCTAATGTCATTCCAGTCAGCGGAATTCATACTATTGTCTCTGTTAACGTATGACAGGAAATCAAAATGACAGAAAATGTTGGTCGGCCTTTGAAGGTGGGCATCTTAATCGAGCCGTTCGTGCAAATGATGGACATTGTTGGAGTTCAGTCAGTGTTTGGTCTGAATCCAAATGTCGAACTCCACCATGTGGGGAAAACGAAGGCCGAGGTTCTTGCCTGGGGCGGACTCAGGGTGGCTGCTTCCACCACCTACGACGAATGCCCCGCACTTGACGTCTTGGCCGTGGGAGCAATGGCGCCTTATGTGTATTCCGATCCCGAAACTCTCTCATTTGTTCGTTCTCAGGCCCGGCATGATCCTTACCTGATAGGTATCTGCGCAGGCGTTCTTCTGTTTGGTGCCGCGGGTCTTCTTAGAAATAGACGTGCAACCACCAACTTACAGTGCATAGATCGACTTTCAGAGTTTGGCTGCGACGTCGTAGAAGGTGGCTCTGTTGTCGAGGATGGCAAGCTGTTCACCGCAGGTCCAGCGACTGGGGGCTTCGAGGCATCAATAACGGCGCTTTCAAAAATCCGAGGTGTACATGCCGCAAAGTTGCAGGAACTCAATATCGAATATCATCCCCAACCGGTGTTTGGAGTCGGTTCGGCGCGGCTAGCGGGTCCTGAACTTACGGAGGAGGTTAAATCACTCGGTAAAGCGGTTTTCACAGCCTCAGCAGATCAGGCTGCCTTAGCATTTCGCACGTTGCAAAACGCCGCAGTCAACGAAAATATCCTCAACTAGATCAAACCTGAGGGCGGCGAACTTGGCGGGCACATGGCAACCCATCTTCTCCGGTACTCAAGGTACCGACTTGCCGCAGTGGTCCACTGCTTCCATGTAGCTGCAGATGAGATTTATGTCAGGGGCCGCCTTGTGTTACGAAAGCCGTCCTGCGTTTCTTGTTGATCCCCCTCTCAATCTTGACGATCTTCGCATACGGGGTGTTGAGGATCGTCAAATTTTGTCCGTGGCCTCCTAGCACTGCCGCAACATCTCTTTGTCAGATCGTCGGGCCTCGCTCTGACGACCCGAATCCCCGTAGAACTTGACGTCGCTGACAGAACGCGGGCGTTAGGGAAACACTATTCGCGAATAGTCGCAACGTCCGCGTCGCTTTGCGAAGATCGGCAGCATCTAGCGCCTCCTGTCCCAGTGGTCTTCGTGCAGGTGAGTGACGATGACTGTGTGTGCATTATGGTGGGGCTCTGTAGTGGCTTCGGTTTCCTCACAGGCGCTTCTTCTGGCGGAAACGGGCCTGCTCGACGGCCGTTCGATTACAACCCACTCTAGATCTGCCGACGACTGCGTAAGCGCTTTGCTCATGTGGCGCTCAACATTGATCGTCTGAGCATTGGCAGCGGCGATCTCATCTCGGTGGGGACTGTTGGAATTGACCGATCTCGACTGGAACCTGGTTGAGTTCTTCTTCGGGCCTGTGGTCATGGCCCAGACGGCACGAAAGCTGCTGGTCGCCCAAAACGCTTTCGGGATATCCGATCCACGTCAAACCAATAGTGGCCATTGTCAAGGGTCGGCATGTTCTCCGAGCTAACGGAGAGACAGATGCCGGACTTGCGACGTGGGCGAGCAAATAGGGCTGCAAGAACAAACCTTGCTGCGTCGCTGTCAAAAAGCCACAGGCATGGCTGCGAGAGATTGCGTTCATCGGCTTCAGCCGCCAAAGGCGCAAAACTTTACAGTTTCGGTTTTGCCGATCAAACGCATTTCTTCGAAGGTCAGCTATGCTGATCCTGGAGTGTTCTGCATTATCTTCTTTCGGGTTGTCGGCCTGACGTAGCGGGAGCCCCGCCAGCAATCTGGGCCGCAACTACAGCTATGCAGATGAAGAATGGCTCCTTCGCCAATCAATCCGCAACCCGCATGCCGGGTTTCACTCTTCAGCTTCGTGGCTAAGCTCTCCACGCTGCTGCTTGGTGGGTGAAATTGTGGCGCGATCGAAAATCTTGCCCGGAAGCGCATCACCCCAGTCCTTCATGGCATAGAGGATATCGTGCAACGACGTCCCGAGTTCGGTCAGCTCGTAGACCACGCGCGGCGGAGTTTCGGCGTACGCCATCCGCGTCACCAGACCATGTTCTTCAAATCGCCGGAGGCGATGGGTCAGCGTGTGCGCGCTGATCCCCGGGAGCATGCCGCGCAATTCGGTAAAGCGGCGAGGACCACTCAATAGCTCACGGATTATCAAGGTAGCCCAGGGACCATCTAGAAGAAGCAGAAATCGCTCAACGCCACAGCACGGTATTTTTTTTGCACCCATCGACTTTTCTTTCATTAGTGCATTTGACGTAACTGATGCACATAATACACCAATAAACTCCAGTCAGCAACGATAACGGAGTAAGCGATGTCTTTCATCATTCACGGCGCGACAGGAGCCCAAGGCGGTCCGCTTTTTGACCTCCTCCTCTCTAAAGGCGAACCCGTATTTGCCGCGGTTCGCGATCCAGCTAATTCACAGGGGAAGCCGTGTGTCACTGTCGACAACAGTTCCGTGGAGTCACTTGTGTCTGCATATATGGATGCGAATGGAATCTTCTTCCATCTGCCCCAGGCTCCTGAACCTTTGCGCATCGAATATGCGCGAAACTTCCTGGAAGCGATTGAGACAGCAAAGCCCAAACGTGTGGTGATTTCGACCAGCGGGGCCGTGATTGATCGGCCCGGGTCAACTGTTCAGGTGCCTGAAGACAGTGCCATGGGAATGCTCATTCGCGGCATCGGCAGCACCAACACATCTCATGCTATCGTGGCGCCCCGCCTTTACCTAGAAAATCTGCTTTTGCCCATGGTGGTCGACGGGGTGAAACAAGACGGCGTTCTACTATATCCGATCCGCGCGGATCTCCCTGTTTCCTGGAGCTCCCATCTCGATATCGCCGAGGTCGCCGAAAGGTTGTTAATGGACCATACGGTAACGGGTATCGTCGGGGTGGGACACATGCCCGGAATGAAAGGTCCTGCACTGGCCGATGGCTTCTCGGAGCGGTTCAAGAAGCAAGTCCAGTTCGAAGCACAATCGCCGGAAGAATTCCGAAAATTGCTGGAGCCGATGTTAGGTCCTGCGGCTGCCAATGTTGCGGCTTTCTATCAAGCGCTCTCAACGCTGGATGAAAATGTGATTGCTGAAGACACGAGCGCGCAACAACTCCTCGGCCTCACACCTCGAAGTGTTGGAGAATGGCTGGACGACGTTTCCGCTTGACTGCTTTCGGCGTCACAACTCAAAGGGTCGTCTCGGCAAAGGCCGGGACGACTTAAATCGCGCCAGCGTCGGTCGAAGACCTTTCGGCGAGTTGCGGAGACCGACGCTGGTTCTTCCGGCGTGGCGTTATGGTTCTCATTTCCCTTTGCTTGCAAAATCTTAGCTTAGCTCAGTACCGTATGGGTCGCTAGACAACCATTCTCGAGTGTGGCGAACTGCGAGAAACCGAAATTCTGGCATGGTCCTCCCCTCTGAACGAGAGAAAGTTCTTGCACTCTGATGTGGTGACCAATGTTAAAGATTGGAGCCGAAATATCTGATTGGACTATTGTGCACGCTGATTATATCGTATTGGCGCAAGACCCGCGATATTGCCCGCATCACGCAAACAAATTTAAGGGTTGAGGCTGGCGAAAAGGCCACTGGTAAGCCACCAGCAAAGCCGAAATTGCGGCTATTGGCAAAGCCGGCTCGACCAAGTAGCCAAGGCATTTGTTCGCGGTCGGCGTCGCAAGGTATGAATCAATTCGCGCTCTACACAAGGCGCGTTCTTAAGTCGTAGCGGAGGTTTCCGCCCGTTCAGGAGAGCAATCGTGACGAGTAGAGAAGGCCAACCATCCCTGTCTGCGATGCATGGCGAAATCGGCATCCTCGCCCGTCGCAGGATCGAGGCCGGGATCATCGCACCGATCTATGAAGAGATGCGCAATCAGATCGGTGAGAAGAAGGCGCAATCCATTCTCGACACCGCCATCCGAAAGGCGGCAATAAAAGCGGGCGCGGATTTTGCCGAAAAGACGCCCGGAGGCACGACGTTGCGCACCTTCCAGGAGTTGCAGGACCTCTGGACGCAAGACGATGCGCTCGTGATCGAGGTGACAAAAGCGACCGAACAGGAATTTCATTACAATGTAAAGCGCTGTCGCTATGCAGAGACCTACCAGGAGATGGGCCTTGGCCATATCGGCCACCTCCTTTCGTGCAACCGCGACGGTGTTTTCTGTGTCGGCTACGATCCGCGTATCACGCTGGAGCGCACGCAGACAGTCATGGAAGGTGCCTCACATTGCGATTTTAGGTATCGTTTCCACGACACCGCGCAGGAGAGCGTCGAATGACGAATGCCGGGAGACCATCCGACATGCCGTCTCACCTTTCGCTCGATGTTGACCGACTATGGTCCGATCTTCTCTCGACCGCCCGCATCGGTGCGCATGGCAAGACCGGCATGAACCGACTAGCGCTGAGCGCGTCTGACGGAGAAGTTCGAGACTGGTTCAAAGCTGAATGCCAGTCGCTTGGTTGCACTGTTGAGGTCGACAGCATCGGCAACATGTTCGCGATCTTGCCTGGCTCAGAAACGGGCCTGGCCACCATTGCCGTTGGCAGTCATCTCGACACCCAGCCCGCGGGCGGGCGCTTTGACGGCATTCTCGGTGTGCTGGCCGGAGTGGAGGTTCTGCGGGCGCTTTATGTCTCGGGTCGAAAGTTGAGGCATCCTTTCACCGTCGTCAACTGGACCAACGAGGAGGGGTCCAGGTTCTCACCAGCAATGATGGGGTCAGGCGTCTTCTGTGGCGTACACGATATCGGGACCATTCATGCCCTAGTCGATAAAGAGGGCGTGACAGTGGGCGAGGCGCTGGACAAGACCGGTTATCGCGGCGAGCATGTTCCGGGCCACCTTCCAATGGCGGCTTATTTGGAATTGCATATCGAGCAAGGGCCGGTACTGGAGGCCGATGGAAGCGCGGTTGGTATTGTCAGCGGCGTGCAAGGGCTTCGTTGGTTGGATGTCCGCGTTCGTGGCACGGAGGCACATGCCGGCGCATTCCCGATGACGTTGCGCGAGGATGCACTGGTTTCAGCAGCGAAGGTCGTGCTTGCCACGGAGGCTGTCGCGCTCAGAAATCCTCCTGGCGTCGCCACGGTGGGCTACATCGCTGCAGTGCCGAACTCACGCAACGTGGTGCCTGGGGAAGTTTGTCTCGAAATAGACCTGCGGCATCCCGAGGAAACCGGCCTTGCCGCAATGGGGGACGAGTTGTTAGCCGATATCGCGCGGCTTGTGCCGCAAGCGGAAGTCTCGCTAGTTTGGCGTAAGTCTCCTGTCCGGTTTGACGCGCGGTTAAGCGAGATAATCCGGGAGGAGGCGGAGAGCCTCGGACTTTCGGCGCTGCATATGGTTTCGGGTGCCGGTCACGATGCGGCTCATCTGGCAGGCAAGGTGCCCACGGCAATGATTTTCATTCCTTCGCGAGATGGCTTGTCACATAACGAACGCGAATACTCCTCGCCACTGCAATGCAGAGACGGCGCGAACCTCTTGTTACGGAGCATCCTTCGGATCGACGAAATCCCAGATAGCTGATCAAGATCAGACCAGCATGATGCGTTGCATAACCAATTCCGATAGCAATTGGCCTCTGCATAGATGGAGCCGTCGCGATCGGGATATGTCCGCAGGCGATTGCCTTATAAAATCTGTTCTCCCTGGAAGAACCTGTTAAATTCCGTAATCGGGGCTTTTAGCTTCGATTCTCCAGTCGAGAATACGCGCTATTGTCTGCACGACCGGCCGGTGGCCACCGTAACCACTCACACGCATCCAGTCCGCCGACAAAGTTCATTCTAGTCGTCAACGATGAAGCAGCTTCGTCTTGTTATATCACGACGACCCTGCTTCCCGCCGGAACGCGGCGATAGAGATCGATTACGTCCTGATTTATCATCCGGATGCATCCTGACGAAACCGCTTGACCTATGCTGTCCGGCTGGTTGGTGCCATGAATGCGGTACAACGTGTCTTTCCCATCCTTAACAAGATAGAGTGCGCGCGCACCAAGTGGATTGGCGGGACCACCTTCCATACCACCGCTCCACTGCGCATATCTGTCAGGTTGACGCTCAATCATATTGGGTGTTGGCGTCCAGCGAGGCCATTCACGCTTAAAACCGATCGTGGCACTGCCGTTGAATTCCAGTCCCTCCCGGCCGACGCCGACACCATAACGCATCGCCTTGCCGCCCTCCTGAACGAGGTATACGAAGCGCTGCCCGGTATCGACAACAATCGTTCCCGGCTTTTCGCCAGTCTGATAATCGACCTGTTGGCGAATATTCCTGGGGTTGATCTTCGACGTGTCGATTGCTGCAACAGGGAACAGGCCATCCGTTTGCGCCGCATAACTGGCCGTCACCATCGGCTTTTGATCGTGCGCAGGCCGGACGGTTGGTCTCGGAGCCGTAGTGGCGCAGCCGGCCACGGCAACGCCTAGAAGTACGACAGAAAAAACTATGCTTTTATTCATGGAGAACTCTCGAACGGTTGCTGCACAACCGCAGCGGTGTGCCAATTGAGCGGGGATTGAGGAAAACGGCGGAATTTCGCGCGTGTCGATGGTATTTATCGGGGGTTTCCGGTCGCAATTGCAGAAGCTTGCAGTGTGGCGCTGGTGACCTCGCCGATCAGACGTGTTCCAATTTTTTCCCGTCCTTGCGGATCGACGAAGATCATGGTTGGCGGCCCAAAAACCTGCAGGTCCTTCATCACCTGACGTTGCCCGGTGGTATTGTCACTGACATCGAGCTTGATCAGATTAAAGCGGGTAAGATGAGCCTCAACAGCCGGATCAGACAAAACGCTCCGCTCGATTATCGAGCATGTAACGCACCAGTCGGCGGCCACATAGATAAGAACCGGCTTGCCCTGCCCGGCAGCGACCGCTGCATCAAGTTCAGCCGGCGTGCCTGCTGTCCGAAAAGCCAGCGTTCGGGTGTCGTCTTGCTTGACCGCACGCTGCGCCACCAGATTGCCAAGCGGACGGAAGGGATCGGTGCCCCCACTGGCTGCGCCAACGGCAAGGAAAATACCGTAGAGCGCGGCCGAAATACCCGCAGCTTTGGCCACGCGCTGCCTTGCGGTCGCATCGGGGCCAAGCACATCGAAAGCGCCGAGCCACGCCCCCAGACCGATAGCCAATACAGCCCAAAGCGCCAGCGCCGCCTCTGCCACAATCAAACGCGAAACCATCAGGATAGCGGTGGCCAAAAAGACAAAGCCGAATGCCTGCCGAACGGCAGTCATCCATGAACCGGCTTTTGGCAAGGCCCGCGGGCCAAGCGTGCCGAACGCAATCAGTGGGATGCCTTTTCCAAGACCAAGGGCGAAAAGCGACGCCGCCCCAAGCCTGACATCACCTGTCTGGGCGATGTAGAGCAACGCACCCGCCAGCGGTGCAGTAACGCACGGGCCGACAATGAGCGCGGAGGTAAATCCCATCAATCCTGCGGAGGCCACCGAACCACGACGTCTATTGCCGGGTCTGCCGATCAGGTTGACCAGGGCAGACGGCAATTGAAGCTCGAACACGCCGAACATGGAAACCGCCAGCAAGACGAAAAGGAGTGAAACGGTACCAACCACAAACGGCGATTGAAGCGCCATTTGCAGGTTTTGGCCCGACCAGGCTGCGACGACGCCAAGCAGACCGAAAGCCGTTGCCATGGCAGCGACATAAGCAAGCGAAAGAGTGAAGCCCCGCAAGGGCGTAACAGATTCTCCCTGCCGCGCGATTGTCCCCGCAAGGATCGGATACATTGGAAACACGCAAGGTGTGAAGGCCAGCAGGAAACCGAATAGCAAAAAGCTGCCAAGCACCATCGGCACGCCGCCGTCTTTGAGGAGCAAACCGACTATCGTGCCATTATCCGTTGCAACGGCGATCACACTTTCCGAAGCAACGGTGCCCGGAGTGGACCATTCATTGGCAAGGGACGCAGCGGCACGGTCTTGCGGATCAGTGATAGCAAGCGTCTTCATATCGACGTAACGGGTCAGTGGCGGATAGCAGATCCTGTCTTCCTGACAACCCTGATACTGAACCTCGACAGGGTCAGAGGATCCTGCAAGGGGCAATACTGCGGCAACTTTCTCGTAAAAAACAGCAGTTACACCGAAGGTCGGGTCGTTTTTGGTCTGGCCATCACCCTCAAGCAAGGGGGCCGGAATATCCATCCCCGCCTGCGTAAAGCCGAATTTGTCCTGATAGAGATAATGACCCGGTGCTATTATCCATTCGAGCATGATGCGGCCGTCGCCCCGCGCGGTGGCCGAGAGTTCGAACGCCTTGTCGGGCGAAAGCGGGGCGGCAATCGTTGTCGGTGCTTGTGCTAAAGCAGACGGCACGAGAATAATGCTCAATATTGCCAGGGTAATGGCGATGAAGGCAGACCAGACGGCTTTTCCAGGCAAAGACAGGCACTCCAGGCTTCATGCAATCGTTGCGTCAGCTGTTATGCCGCAACTTGAGGCAGGCTTGACCAGCCGCGTTCAATGACCGTAATATTGATTGTTCCGGTAAAGGATACGGCGGTCATAGCGGGTGAAGGCGTAATCGCCCTACCGCGCCGCGGTCTGCTTGGCCCGTGCGTCGGCGATAACTTGCTTGAAACCAGCATAATCCAGCGTTGACGTGCGAAACGAGCCGATCAGAAAAGACGGGGTCCCCGTAAGCCCGATCGCATCCGCCTGGGCCATGTTGCGTTTGATGAGCGCATCGATGTCTGCCCGGTGCGATGTCAAATCCGCATCGAGACGCTTCATGTCGATCCCGGCGGACTGAAGCTTCTTGCGCATCTGGTCTCTGGTCAGGCCGGAGCCGGGAATAGTCATCAGCGCATCATGGGCGACTTCATATTTGTTTTGATATTTCGCGGCAATCGCCAGCTCCGCCCCGTCGATGGAGGTTGGGCGGATCACTGGCCAGTCCTTGTAGACGTGACGAATATTGCCGTCTTCCTTGATGATCTGTTGCAGAACAGGCGCTACCTTTTTGCAATAGGGGCAATTGTAGTCCGTGAAATTCACGATCGTCAGATCACCCTTTGGATTGCCGCCGACGGGTGCCGCCGGATCGTTGAGTATCATCTCCTTGGAGACAGCCTCCTGACCGAAAGCGACGCGGCCTGCAACCAAGTTTGCGAAAACAGCACCGCCTATGGAAAGGATTGCGTTTCGGCGAGACAAGAGCGACATGGAGAGTTCCTTTCATGGGCAAAGCGCCTGGCAACTGAGCGTTAGCTGCATGGCAATTCCTCCCGCCACCTTAAGGCTGGCTTAAGGTCGGCACTGACACATAGCACTTTGTTTGCAGATCGGACGTAACAGAATGAGGATCCTTGTGGTCGAGGACGACGCGGTGTTGATGAACGGCCTGCAAGTCGGGCTTGGCCTTGCGGGCTTTACCGTCGATGCGGTTTCGCGTTGTGGGGATGCAATATTGGCACTGCGTATGTCGACCTTTGATGCAGTCGTTCTGGACTTGATGCTGCCGGACGGATCAGGTCTTGATGTGCTGGCTGATTTGCGTGACCGTCAGGCCAAGGTGCCGGTGCTGTTGCTGACGGCGCGCGATGCTATAGCCGATCGTATTGCAGGCCTTGACGCGGGCGCCGACGATTATCTCGGAAAACCATTCGATCTGGACGAAGTTGCGGCGCGACTGCGAGCCCTGATCAGACGGACTACCGGACATGCAAGCGCCCACCTTCAATGGCGCAAACTTGTTCTCGATCCCTCCAGCATGGCTGTGACGCGCGATGGAGAGCCATTGCGCCTTTCGCGCCGGGAGTTCTCCATCCTGCACGCTCTCATCGAACGGCCTGGTCAGATTCACTCCAGATCGCAGCTTGAGGATCGGCTATATGGCTGGCAGGAGGATGTCGAAAGCAACACCATTGAGGTTCATATCCACAATCTGCGGGCCAAACTTGGCCAGGGCGTTATCGAGACCGTACGCGGGGTCGGCTATCGTCTGCAGGACATTCGCACATGACCTCAATCCGCACCCGTCTGTTTTTCATCCTGCTGATCACCACCGGCATTGTCTGGTTGTCAGCGACTGCCTGGATCTATCACAGCACCCGTTCAGAAGTGGAACGCGTGCTGGATGCGAGGCTGACAGAAGCGGCGCGCATGGTCAGTTCGCTCATCACAAGCCAAGAGATAAACCCCGCAAAAAAGACCGATATTCCATCGGAAATTGCGACCATGCACACACCCTATGAGCGGCAGCTTTCCTGCCAGATCTGGGCGCTGGATGGCACGCTGATCGGGCGCTCCGACGCAGCTCCCGGGCAACCGCTAACAGAAAACAGGTCGGGCTTCTCGGAAACACTGGTCGACGGAGAAACCTGGCGGGTTTACGCGGTTGTGAACGAGACATTGGGAATGCGTGTTCTGGTCGGTGACAACATGCGCGTCCGCAACCGCCTTGTAACAGATGTTATTCAAGGCTTGGCCCTGCCTGCACTATTGATCCTACCTGTGCTGGCCGGCTTGATATGGCTGAGCGTCCGCAAGGGGCTGGCCCCGCTAAGTTCCATGGCCGAAAAGCTGGGGACCCGCCCCGCATCCGATCTCAGCGCCTTGCCGGATGATAATAGCCCCTCAGAGATCAAGCCGGTGATCCGTTCCCTCAACGGCCTGTTCGCGCGTGTCACGGCGGCGCGGGAGCACGAGCGCGATTTCACAGCGTTTGCGGCACATGAACTGCGCACCCCTATCGCTGGATTAAGGACCCAGGCGCAGATAGCGCTTGGCAGCGATAACGAAGACATCCGCAAGAATGCTCTACGGCAGATTGTCGTTGGCGTGGACCGGACAGCGCGCCTCGTGCGGCAACTCACAGACCTTACCAATGCTGAAAGCGGACAGGCCGGCAGTCAGGATGACAAGGTCAACCTTGGTGAAATCCTGAAGACGCTTGCCGCCGACATAAAGCAGCACTACCCGACTGCGGCTGTGATCGATATCTCGCCGCAGCTTTTTGCGGTCACCATCGTCATGGATGTGTCGCTTTTTATGCTTTGCGCGCGGAACCTGCTTGAGAATGCCGTGTTGCATTCGCTCGCTGACCAATCCGTTCAGTGTGGGGTGTGGACCGCTCAAGGTGTCGTCGGTGTCTTCATCGACGATTCAGGACCCGGGATCCCCGAGGAAGAATTCTCCAAAGTCTGTGATCGTTTCTTTCGGGGACGCAATAAGACGACGATGGGAAGTGGGCTGGGTCTCGCGATCGCCTATCTCGCTGCGGAACGCCTAGACGTAGAGATCACTCTTCAAAATAGAACTGAAGGCGGTCTTCGGGCTGGATTACGATTTAGGTCCGTGACTAGGGTGCCGTAACCGTGGAACCTGCTCCGTCACATGCAAATTTTGATCAGAGACTAATGGAGAAGTTGCGCCGTATTTACAAAAACTCCTCCAGGTTACGTACAACATGCGGGGCAGAGCCGACATCATTGACGAAGGGTTTGTTGATGTCGTGCATCATTGTTGATTTCTGCATCTGAAAAGGCTCCCGAAACATCTAATTCATTTTGCTAAAGCTCTTTTTTCCTCGTCATTGCTTAGCGGTTCGCCCGCATTGACTGAAGCTAGATAAGCGTCCATCGTTTCCTGTGACGAGGCCGCCACATAGCCTGCGGAGCGTGGTGACGTGAGAGCAACACGTGTTACCCAGGCACCATTCATCCGACAGGCGACCGTCCCTGTTACTTCCGTCTTGCGCCTCAGTTCGTACTCACGGCATAGTTCGCCTTGACCGTCGAAGAAGCTAGACACGATGTGCAGCGTTTCAGTTTCGCCAAGCACTACATCACTGCCTGAAGGCTGTCGGCTCAGTGCAGCAATTAAGGAGTCTTTAGAAGACGGAACGACATAAAGGCCACTTTGACCGGCAACAAAACCGCCAACACCTGTGATCACGGCAAGAATTGAGGCCGCTAGCGGAATCAGCCAAGTCCGACCTGAGCGTTGGCGTTTCTTGATGAAATTGCCTGAAACGACTTTGCTTTGTTCCACTTCAGATGCGTTCTTGCGGGCGGCTTCGACCATGCGGTGGACAGATGCGGCCAATACATCGGGGACGTGTTCGTTAATCAACGGCTTCATCGCGTCCGCGACTGCCAGCCGTGTATCCAGAAAAACGGCAAGTCGTTCCGCGAGGGCCTCGTCGGTCTCGAGCGCTGCTTCCACCCGGCGGCTCGTTGCGTCATCGAGTTCACCATCGGCGAAAGCCATCAGTGTTTCGTCGTCAAAATGTTTCATATTCATGCCACGCCGCCTTTCCTATCGGACGAACGTTTTTCGCCAAGGTTTATTCCCGTTAGTTCCGCAAGATTTTTGCGTGCGCGGGCCAGCCGGCTCATGACCGTGCCGATAGGAATGGAAAGAACATCAGCTGTGTCGCGGTAGCTCAACTCCTCGACGCAGACCAACACCAGCACTTCGCGTTGCTCAACTGGCAGCTTCTGGAGGGCTGTGGCAACCTCCATCAGTTCCATGCGTGCATGGGTGGCTGCCTCGCCGGAAGGGACCGACACATCGTGGGCTTTTTCGATATCCTCCTGGGGGCCAGCGGTGCGGAGCCTGCGAAGATGGTCGATCCACAGGTTGCGGAGAATGCGGAACATCCAGGCATCGAAGCGGGTATCGGCGGCAAAACTGTCGGCAGCCATGATCGCCCGCTCGCAGGCGGCCTGCACGAGATCATCAGCCAATTCGCGCGAATGGCAGAGCGAAATCGCAAACCGTCGCATGTTGGGCAGAAAATCCACCAACCGCTGCGCTACTGTCGGAGTGTCATTCATCATGCCGTTGTTTGGCACGGTTTGGAATATTTTGTCGAGACAAACGTCTACCTGAGGTGACATTAATACCTGTGTCCGAACAATTCGGCCCCAGTTTTCAACGAAAGATAGCGACGTGTCAAAAATCATTTCACTGCGGTTCAGGCTTACCATTGTGATTCTCATTGCCTCAAGCGTGGTAACAGCGCTGCCGCTGATGCAATCGGCTCACATGCTGCGTGGGTTGTCTGCCGCAATTGCCGATGACGACGACGATGGCGGCGATGATGATGATGGCGGCGCTAACAGTTCATCGGGAGGCCAGAATGGCGGCAGCGATGACGGCCGTCGTTCAGGCGGAAACTTAGGGTCCTTTTTGAGATGGCCGTTCCAGCGGACAGAGCGCAACCCACCACGACGTGCGGTATCTGTTCCAGATCGCGCACCATACGAAATCGTTACGCTGGGCCTCAACGAAAATTCTATCCTAGAACTGACGCAGGCTGGCTTTGCAGTCAAACAGCGGACGACAATTGCACTCACGGGCAGCGAGTTGGTCAAACTGACGATACCGCGGGGGATGACACTCGATGCTGCCCGGCAGGTCGCTGTGACCGCGGACCCCTCCGCATCGGTCGATTTCAACCATTTCTATCAGCCAGAACAGCAGGAGCCGCCGTCATGCACCGGTACCAGCTGTGAACTTGTCAGGCACGTGGTTGGCTGGCCTTCTGGAAGGGGGCAAACTCAAGCGACAAGCTGTTCTGCACCAATGCCGATCGGCCTGATCGATACGGCTATCAACGCCGGACATCCTTCTCTTTCCAAAAGCAGGATCGAGGTGGTGCAGTTGGAAGGTGGTGCGGAGCCGACGTCTGGTGAGCAGCACGGTACGGCCGTCGCGGCCCTGCTGGTCGGAGCAGCAGACAGCCGAGCACCAGGCCTTGTCCCTGGAGCTGAGCTGGTGGCGATAGATGCGTTCCAGCGCTATCGCAAGGCGACCGATATCGCGGACATATACGATCTTGTCAGGGCGCTTGACGTGATGTCGACGCGAAACATCCGGATTGTGAACCTAAGCCTGAGCGGCCCGCCCAACATATTGTTTAAGCAAGTTGTGCGCGCAACGATTTCAAAAGGCACGATCCTGATCGCCGCAGCGGGCAATGACGGTCCAAACGCCAAACCCGTTTATCCCGCAGCCTACCCCGAGGTCATCGCTGTCACTGCCGTGGACAGAAATATGAAGCCCTACCGGCGCGCCGTTCGTGGCGATCATATCGATATCGCCGCACCCGGCGTCGGCGTCTGGACGGCTGCATCCGTTTCCGGCGGCAGACAGAAGACTGGCACCTCTTTCGCCGCGCCCTTCGTAACGGCTGCTGCGTCTTTGCTTCTCGGAGCAAACCCCCAAATGGGTCCTGACGACGTGGCCGACGCCCTGACGCGTTCTGCCAGCGACATGGGCGCACCTGGCAAGGATACGACCTTCGGCTGGGGTTTGCTGAACGCACGCGCCCTGTGCCACAGCTGAGAGCGCAAATGAAATGCCCGGCACGAGGCCGGGCATCATTGTCAGACTTCGATGCCGATGGCATCAATCGTCATCGTCATCGTCATCGTCATCGTCATCATTGTCGTTGTCGCGGGGATCACCGCGAAACCATGACCATCCATCGTCCCCACCACGATACCGGCCGCTAGACCTACGATCATCATCATCATGATCGACCAGAATGAGTTGCGAGGATGCAGCCAACTGCGGTGACAGATATGGCATGGCATTCGCTGCAGGCACCGTGACCGTCAGGGCGGTGGCGGCCAGCAGCGCCTTGGCGTTGCTGGCAAGAAACCGGTTCATCGCTATTCTCCTTCATCTTTGTATCTGTTGCGATGGATGAACGCTGCAGAGGCCAGCTTATTCCGCTGAGGGCCGCTGTTTTCCGCCTGAGATCGGGCCTTTCAAAAAATGGAGTCGGGCGGGAATATTCTCCATCACGGAACGTTCACAATGGGACCGCGGGATTTGGTACTCCCGTTCTGGCATTTGCCCCCTGGTCAGGGCGTAACCCGAAGGAGAACAACCGGTGGCACATCTGATGTCTTTGCCCGCGGCAAATCCGCAAAAAGAACAGACTGACGGCACGGTTCCAGTGGCACATGTATCCGTGCAACAACTCAGGCGAGTGGTCGCGGCATTGTTAGTAGTCTTTGCGGGCATCCTGATCTTTCTTGCCACAGATGGCCTCACGACGCCGATGCGGGCGACACTCTTTATCTTCGTCTGCGCAATCACGGCCTGGACGATCCTCGAACTGCCGGAGACCCCTGTTGCGTTGGCTGGAGCCCTTGCCCTTGCGATTGTGGGGGCCATTCCGGAGGAACTGGTCTATCGGTCGCTGGGCAATGACATCATCTGGCTTCTTCTATCGGCATTTGTGATTGCAGGTGTGCTGCGCCATGTTGGTCTTATCGAACAGATAACCGCACGCCTGATGCCGCGAATGCGCAGTATAGGTTCGATGTTCTGGATGCTAACGCTTCTGACATTCGCCACCGCGTTCATTATCCCATCCACATCCGCCAGGGCCGCCATTCTCATGCCGGTTTATCTTGGGCTGTCTGCCGCTATCGATAATGTGAGGATTTCGCGAGCTCTCGGTCTCCTCTTTCCGTCGGTGATCCTTCTTTCGGCAGGCGCTTCTCTCATCGGCGCAGGCGCGCATCTCGTCGCTGCAGGTTTCCTTTCCAATCTTACCGGGAGCCGTCCCGATTTTATCGACTGGCTGGTGTTGGCAGGTCCTTTTTCGCTGGTCATCTGCCTTACAACTTGCGCGATCCTGCTTCAGGTGTTTCTGACAAAAGAGGAGCGCGACATAACGATAAACAGCAGCCCGGCCCTGAAGCGTCCGGTTGCTTTTTCCCGTCAGCAGATAGCGGTCGCCGGTGTGGTCTGCTGCACCATTGTTTTGTTTGCCACGCAGTCCCTTCATGGTATCGGCATGGCGCTTGTCGGCGTAGCCGCAATGCTTGTCCTTTGCGTCCCCAAGCTCTCTGGCACAAACCTGAAGGACGCGTTGAGAACCGTCGAGTGGAACCTGCTCTTATTCATGGCGGGCACTCTGGTCATCGGCGAAGCGCTGATCGAGACAGGGACGGCCCAAATGCTGGCGGACAGGCTGGTGAATGTTTTTCGGCAGGGAATGGTTTCCTCCCCGGTCCTCATCATCGCATTTGCCGCGATCGTCGCCACCTTTTCCCATTTGGTGATTACGTCGCGTACGGCACGGGTTACGGTTCTCATTCCGGCTTTCGCCCTGCCCCTGTCGGCGCTGGGCGTCAATCCAGCTGCCCTCGTCATGGTCGTGACGCTCGCAAGCGGGTTCTGCCAAACGACCATGGTATCGGCGAAACCGGTGGCGCTGTTCGGGGGCATCGAGCCTGCTGCCTTCACTCAGGGTGATCTGCGAAAGCTCGGCTATTATGTGGCACCGCCCTTCATCATTCTTCTCATTTTACTCGCAACGATCCTGTGGCCCGGCCAAGGAATTCCGATGAAATATTCATCCTATTCAATCAGTTAAGAACCCAAAAGGGCCGCATGATGCGGCCCTTTTTTTATTTAGCCGAATAAATATCTTCAGGCGCGGAATAAGTGTCGAGCCACCACGTTCCTCCCGTGTCACTCATCTGTCACGAAAGGAACATCCCATGCCATTCCGCGTCGTCGTAGCCCCATCGGGTTTCAAGGAAAGCCTATCCGCAGAACAGGCTGCCGACTGCATCGAAAAAGGCGTGCTGCGCGCTTTCCCAAACGCGGTTGTTATCAAGGCACCCATGGCTGACGGCGGTGAAGGGTTTACCCGCGCGCTAGTCGATGCCACCAAAGGCACAATCCATCCTGCCATTGTAACTGGCCCACTCGGGCAGCCTGTCGCTGCCTTTGTCGGGCTGCTTGGCGGAAGCGCCGAGTCTACCGCAGTGATCGAGATGGCCGCCGCGGCTGGCCTCAGTCTCGTTCCGCGTGAACGCCGTAACCCGTGCCTAACGACAAGTTACGGCGTTGGTGAACTGGTTCGCGTCGCACTCGATCTTGGCGCGAAGCGGATTCTCTTAGGCTGTGGCGACAGCGGTATTAATGATGGCGGTGCTGGCATGGCACAGGCGTTGGGTGTCCGGCTGACGGACGCCGAAGGCAAAGAACTCGACCGTGGTGGTGCCGCATTGGTGAACCTGAGACACATCGACATCAGTGGCCGCGACCCGCGCCTGTCCCAGGTTCGTATCGACGCTGCCGTGAACTGGCATAACCAGCTTCTCGGCGAGCGCGGTGTGGCGCGCGTTTTTGGCCCGCAGAAAGGGGCAACACTGGAACAGGTCGAGCAATTGGCTGCGGCCATGGAAACCTATGCGACCTGCATCGAAAATGCCACCGGTTGCGATGTTGGCTCGGCTCCGGGGGCTGGCGCATCTGGCGGATTGGGTGCTGCCGTTCTCGGTCTGCTCTGCGGCAAGCTTCACCCGCGCTATGATATCGTCATGCAATATCTGGAAATTGACGAATACATCCGCCACGCCGACCTTGTGATCACCGCGGAAGGTAGTCTGGACGGCCAGACGCCATTTGGTAAGGTTCCGGCCGAGGTTGCCCGCCGCGCCAAGCAGGCAGGCGTTCCGGTGGTCGCGCTGGCAGGTACGATCGGCAAGGGTGTGAGGCTCAATCTCAATTGCGGCATAGACGCATTTGCCTCGATCCTGACCCGCCCATGCACGCTGGAGGATGCGATTTCTTCGGCCCCAAAACTTCTTGCCCGCGCCGCAGAAGATGCTGTGAGGATGATCATGATTGGGGCTAACCTGAGATTGCCCATGGCTCAAGCCAGTTAACAAGTGTATGTGGCGAGTGGGTTCAGTCCAACTTGATGAATTTCTGTGCCAGTCTTATCAGTGAGCGCGGCAGCATGCATGCTCCAAATCTCAGCTGCGCTCTTACAACCTGCAATGATCACTTGGGATGTTGAGTGGTTAAATGCGTGTTTTGGTATTTTCTCCGAAGCTTTCGGCCGGCTCGTCATTCATACTCAGCCTTGATGCAAACCACTTCGAAAGGGTTTGCCTCGAATCTGGACAGGTGTTACGCAACCGCCGCCGCGTAGGATAGCTTCCATATCACGGGTTCGCAAAGCATTGATAGCGCGTCCTCTCTGGCGCACCAACAGGTCGCGGACCTATTGAGCATCAGACCAGCTTGTTGCTCAACGGATCTAACCGCATCATTGAGCGCGGCACTGCTTCCGTGGTAGCCTCCGCATCAACTGCATCTGTTTTGGCGCATTCGACACAGTGTAACATAGGCAGGCGTCATGATCTTCACCTAGCTTAGAAAGCCCAGGCCAAAATAATGGTAAGCGCCTCCTGTGCTCGATACCAACCGAGATGCCGGAACCTTGGTGATATACTCACGACCTCACTTCGCCGGAGCCGACGTGTAATGACGACATTCCCGACACCACCCGTCCGGTGCACCTTAAAAACGCTCGTCGCCAAATCAAGCCCTATCGTAACAATCGGCTCCATGGACGGCTCTCCTCATAGGAGCGTTTCAAAACGATCACACTTAGCTCCACGGGGTGCATCCACCACATCACCCCTATGACATAGCGTTGGCCTTCAGGCCAATAATCGAAGTTAGGCAGGAGGCCCTGGCGGTCAGAGCGGTCCAGGAAGAATGTTGGCGATCACACTGCATGCATCTGCACGGATTCGACTAAGCACAACACCGACAACCGCTCGACAAATGATTCGGCAACAGTTGCAACCCAAATAGATGCTCCGTGGAAAACGCCCGGGGCCTCGCGTCGCAAAAAGGTTCCAAACGACAGGAACCATAACCTCGGTTGGGAAGCCATTTACATGAAACTTTCCGAATCCACAGCCCCCCGGGCCAGCGATGAGAAAGGGAGTGGGTAGCGCGAGTTGCCGCAGCAACCGGCTCGTAGCCCGGGTAGCACGCTGCAGCCAAAACGAGGTGCAGCGTAGCAGGGTCAGTGGCTGTGGCTGTGGCTCTCGCCACCATAATAATCATTACCACGTGAGAATTCGACAAATACACATGGTTCGTCGCCAACGGTCCAGGCGTCATGACCCGGAGGAAGAAGCATGACGTCGTTCTTTCCAAAGTCCATTTCCTGGCCGTCATTCATGCGAACGCGAAGCACCCCGGAAAGCACCAGCCCCACGTGCGGCAAGATACAACTTTCAGTGCCGTGCACAGCTTTGAGATCATTAGACCACTTCGCGCCGACGCTAAATGTGACGCGTGTCACAGATACGCCTTCAAGATCTACGGTCTGCTTTTTGATAAGACCATAAACATCCGGTTCGATGGCATCGAGACATCCGATTTGCATGTGTGGGTGAAATGTCATTCGCGTTCCTTTTTGGTGTGGGGTCAAGCTTTTGATTTAAAGCCCAGTGGCGCGGCGCCATCCTTGGGCCCGTGATAGCGATAGGGCAGGAATTTTCCGTTCATCGTGATCTTGACCCTGTCGCCGGCGTCGTTGGCCTCACGCTCGAGTTTCAGATCAAAATCGATGGCAGACATGATACCGTCACCGAATTCCTCGTGGATGGCCTCCTTCATGCTTGGACCAAATACCATCATGGCCTCGAAGAAACGGTACAGCGTGGGATCAGTCGGGGGCGTTAGTGACGTCTCTCCGCGATAGGGCACCTCCATCAGCATCTTGGTTTCGCTTTCGGAAAGCTCGAACAGTTTCGCGGCGTTTTCCGCCTCGCGACGCGGCAGCGGCATTTGCCCAAGCAGCGCGGTGATGAGGAACAGCTTGGAATAACCACCTACTTGCTCTGCGATCGCTTCCCAAGTCAGGTCCTTATCGCGCTTCGCATCACGGATCTTTTCAACGAGTTGCTCACGTTTCACGTGTCATTTCCTTTGCGGTTGGTTTTGAAAATGTTGTTACCTGCGGATTTATGTGCCAGATTCAGGGACTTGGCCTGACCTCAACGACCGGCGGCGTGCGCGCGGACCAGCCTCGAGCCGTCTCGACCTCAATGTCGAAGTTTGCAGATCGTGTCACAAGAAAGTCCATCAGGTGGTTTCTGATGTCGTAGTAACCATCCACCCGGTGCAGATCATTGCGGTGTCTGTCATGCGAGAGCGTGTTGCGGACGATCTCCGCAACACGTGCGTTCGGCCCATTTGTCATCAGGACGATCTTGTCAGCAAGGTAGATCGCTTCATCGACATCGTGTGTGATCATCAGAACGGTCTGTTGGGTCGCCGCGCAAATGCTGCGGACCTCGTCCTGAAGCTTTCCACGCGTCAGCGCGTCCAAGGCCGAGAACGGCTCATCCATCAACAACATGCTCGGTTCGATGGAAAGTGCACGCGCAATACCAACGCGCTGTTTCATCCCTCCGGAGAGTTCATTGGGGCGCTTGTGCGCAGCGAGGCCAAGGCCGACCTTCCCAATGAATTTGAGGGCATGTTCACGCACCTGCGGCTTCGACCATTCTGGATGCCGTGCCTTGACGGCGTAAGAGACGTTGCCGAGCACGGTCATCCAAGGCAGCAGCGCATGCCCCTGAAAAATGACCGCGCGATCCAATGACGGGCCTTTGACCTCCTTGCTTGCGGCGATGATTGTTCCCTCACTGGCATCAGCAAGCCCGGCGAGAATATTCAGTACTGTCGTCTTGCCACACCCTGAGTGACCGAGAATACAGACGAATTCACCCTTTCTGATGGGTAGCCACAGGTCTTCGAAGATCGTGACCGGCTCACCGCCCCGTTGAAGATAGCGCTTCGCCAGGCCCTCGATGGATATCATTTTAGACCCACTGCGCTCGCCGGAAAGTTGCGGCTTTGCGGGAGGGGAATTCTGTTGGATCAAACGCACATTGGAAGTCATGTCTATCACTCCTGAAAGGTCACAAGCCGTGTGACGCCGGCAAGGAGTTGGTCGAGAATCATGCCAACCACGCCGATCAAGAGGATGGCGACAACGACGTTGACGATCGAAAGATTGTTCCACTCGTTCCAGATGAAGTAGCCAATGCCCGTTCCTCCGACCAACATTTCAGCGGCCACGATAACCAACCAGGCTATGCCGACAGAAATACGCATGCCAGTCAGGATAGTCGGAGCGGCCGCAGGTAGAATGATTGTGAAAGCGCGCTTCAACGGAGCAATTTCGAGAGTTCGCCCAACGTTGAGCCACTCTTGACGGACGCCGGCAACGCCAAATGCGGTATTTACCAGCATGGGCCAAATCGAGCAGATGAAGATAACGAAGATCGCCGAGAGGCCTGAGTCCTTGATGGTGTAAAGCGCCAACGGCATCCAAGCCAATGGCGACACAGGCTTGAGTATCTGGATAAAGGGACTCAAAGCCTTGGAAATCAAGGGTGACATGCCGATCACAAAGCCAACCGGGATGCCAACGGCCATTGCTAGCAGAAAGCCGATCATGACACGCCCCAGCGAATAGGCCAGTTGGAGGCCGAGCCCCTTGTCGTTGGGCCCCGCATCGTAGAATGGGTCGGACAGATGGTCCAATAGCGCCTCCCCTACTTCCAAAGGTGTCGGGAGACCAGAAGACTGCGTCGTTTCGGACGGGGCCATCAATGCGGCATAGGCCGGATCAACGGAACTGTTGCCTTTGACCGGACCTCTATTGGTCATCACCGTCCAGACCATCAGCAATGCGCATAAAATGGCAAGAGATAGTAAGATCGGAGCGAGTTTGCTCGTGTGCTTCATGCGAATTCCTTCAACCGTTTGATTGGTCATAGTGCTTCACTAAGCAAGCGGCGTGCCAAACTCGATTTTTAATGCTGGGAGCACGGATCCGACCAATCTTTGCTTGGTTCGTCGTTGGACCCTCGCTGCAATCGGGCCAACGAAGCTGAGACATGTCAACAAAGATCGACAATGTCGGTAATTGTCGATCTTTGTGAGAAATGATTTGCCCAGAAAGAATCGTTCAGTTTTTTTACTAGACAATTCAAATGTTTAACAATTATTTCTTTGGATGGCACGAAATTTGCCTCGCCTTTATAGAAAATGATCACAACCGAGAGGCTATAGAAAATGGAGACGCTAAATTACAAAGGTCGCATTTTATCTACCCGCTGCGACTGCGGGAAACACGCCGATCAAGGAAGCCACGACAAGGCGATCAGCGGCAACCGACACCTGAAAGAGGTCACGGAAAACGCGCTGCTGAAGGCCGCTTTTCCCAAGACGTTGGAACGACGTGCGTTTCTTCAGGCAGTGGGGAAGGCAAGCGCACTTGCGGCACTGAACTCAATCCTTCCGGTCAACTGGGCAACGCAAGCCTTCGCGGACACAGCGCCTCTTGAAAAGACAGACGTAAAGATAGGCTTTATTCCGATCACTTGCGCCACGCCCATCATCATGGCCGAACCCATGGGCTTCTTCAAAAAGCAGGGCCTAGATGCACAGGTCGTCAAGACAGCTGGCTGGGCGGTTATGCGCGACAAGACGATCAACCGGGAATACGATGCCGCACATATGCTGGCGCCGATGCCCCTGGCACTCACTCTCGGCCTTGGTTCGGACCCCAATCCATTCGTCGTTCCCGCGATTGAGAACGTCAACGGGCAGGCGATCTGCCTTGCCCTCAAGCACAAGGACAATCGGAACCCGAAGAAGTGGAAGGGATTCCGCTTCGCCATCCCCTTCGAGTTCTCAAACCATAATTATCTGCTTCGCTACTACCTAGCCGAGCATGGCATTGACCCGAAAACCGACGTTGAGCTCAGGGTCATCGCGCCTCCTGACATGGTCGCAAACCTGCGGGCGGGTAATATTGACGGGTTTCTCGCGCCCGACAACGTCGTCCAGAGGGCGGTCTATGACCAGATCGGCTTCATACATATCCTTTCCAAGGAAATATGGAATGGTCATCCCTGCTGTTCGTTTTCGCTTTCGAAGTCCGTGCTCACAGAAATGCCCAACACATCTGCCGCAATGATGAGAGCGATCCTCGAGGCGACCGCATATGCTTCCAAGCAGGAAAATCGCAAGGAAATTGCAGCCGCGATCGCGCCCGCAAACTACCTGAACCAACCGCTTACCGTTGTGGAGCAGGTCTTGACCGGAACTTACGCCGATGGCCTCGGAAACATCATAACGGATCCCGACCGCGTCACCTTCGATCCCTTTCCTTGGCAGAGCTATGCAGTGTGGACTCTGACGCAGATGAAGCGTTGGGGGCAGATCAAGCAGGATATCGATTTCCAGGCGGTCGCCAAAAGCGTCTACCTTGAGACCGACGCCGCCAGGCTGATGAAAGAGCAGGGTCTCGTGCCGATGTCCGGTGCAACCAAGGACTTCACGGTCATGGGCAAGTCGTTCGATCCAAATGAGCCGGAAGCCTATCTGGCGTCGTTTGCTATCAAAGAAGGCTAACAGGCCACCAAAATGTTATATATTATCGCCAAAGATCAAGGATAAAGTATCCAGGCGGATATCAACGCAGGCTTGCCGAAATAGTTTTCGGCAAGTTTCGATATTGAGGACCATATTTTGACAGACGATTCAACCGAACCAACGTCCGAGAGGATGCAGGGCCAGAGCGGATCGTGGTGGCGCACACAAGAAATGTTCCTCATCCAGGAGATCATGAACCTCATCGGCAAGGACCTTCCCCTTGATAAGGTTCTCAGAGAAATTCTGCACCTCATGTCGGAAATGCTGGGCCTCAATCGCGGTCGTGTCGTGTTGTGTGATCCCGCGCAAGACGACTACTACATCGCCCACAGCTATGGGCTCACCCGTGAAGAGGCCGCCCGTGGCCGCTATGCACGTGGCGAGGGGATAACCGGACAAGTCATCGCAACGGGTCAGCTTATCCTCGCCCGCGACATCAAAAAAGACACGACATTCCTTGGACGCTCGGTGCATATAGAGGATCTGCCGGCCGGTGCGATATCCTTCATCGCGGCGCCCATCAGAGTGGATGGCCTGGTCACGGGTGCTCTCGCCTGCCACCGAATCCTTAATCGTGACCGCCCGCTGTCAGATGAACTCACTTTGATGAAAATCATGGCGACGTTGATTGGGCAGTTGCTGACTTTGCACGAGCGCGTAGAGCGCAAGACCCGTGAGTTGCGTGAGTATAATGCTATGCTCGAAGAAGCCCTGAAAGCAGGTCGCGCTCGGTATGGGATCATCGGAACCTCGCTTCCTCTTCTTCAAGCTATCGGGCAGATCGAAAAGGTAGCTTCGGCCACTGCGAATGTTCTCTTGCTTGGGGAGTCCGGGACGGGCAAGGAACTCTTTGCCCGGGCCCTACATCTCGCCGGACCACGGCGTGACAAGCCCTTCATCAAGGTCAATTGCGCCGCCATTCCAGAAAGTCTCTTCGAATCCGAGCTCTTTGGCCACGAGAAAGGTGCGTTTACAGGTGCCGTAAACGCACGTGCCGGATGGTTCGAACAGGCGGGGGACGGCACCATCTTCCTCGACGAAATTGGCGAACTACCACTGAACATGCAGACCAAGCTTCTGCGTACGCTTCAGGAGGGTACGGTGACGAGGCTTGGTGCCAAGAAAGAAACGAGAGTCAACGCGCGTCTGGTGGCAGCGACAAATCGCGATCTCGCAGCGGAGGTCTCCCGGAAGAATTTCCGGGAAGATCTTTTCTACCGGCTTAACGTCATTCCCATTCGCCTACCTTCTCTCAATGAACGGCAATCTGATATTCAAGAGGTAGCCCTCTTTTTCATCGACAAGGTCAACAGGGAAAACCAGCGCAATGTCAGCCTTTCCAAAGAGGCGATCAACTATCTTGCATCCCAGAAATGGCCCGGAAATATCCGCCAGTTATCCAATTTTCTTGAGAGAATGATCCTGCTCGCTGGGAAGACGATGCTGGATCGTCGAGACGTCGAGTATTTCCTCAACGACTACAGCCCACAACAACCCTCCCCTAACGTTACGATCCCGTCGATGGAGCGTGTGTTGAATGAGGCAGACATCAATTCGGCCTTCCGCCCATATATGAAAATCGGTTCCCATAGCCGCAATGATTTGGAACGTGCCTTGATGGAAGCAGGAGGCAACAAGACACGGGCAGCTCAACGTCTCGGCCTGACCGAACGCCAGTTTTCCTATCGTTGGAAAAGGGGCGGCGCGGATTAATTGTCGAGAACTGACATTGTCGACATTGTCGTCATTCCAATGCGGCTGCTCTCTGAAGAGCCGGTAGGCTTTTGTCTAAATTATCCAATAAATTCAGGCACAAAAGTCCACCTTCTAAGCGAAGGATCGATCTGGCACGTGGCTTGCAAAGCTGGTTGAGTTGGCGGTCAACGCCAACCTTCAACAAAGTACAGGATACATCCATGTCCCAGAACAACGCTGCACAGACCGTTAAATCCTACCTTCGTCCGATTGACCGTGACGGTCTGATGGCATTCGCAGAACGCGGACGCCAGAACCCGAATAACCACGGTACCAACGTCGTGCACACTGTTTGCGAAGGCCAGTACCGCACCTTGAGCTATGTCGGCGATCATGCTCCGGTCGTCGTAGACGAACCATTGCATCTGTTCGGCCAGAACACTGCACCCGCCCCGGGTGAGATCGTGCTGTCCGGCCTCGGTGGTTGCCTTGCCGTCGGCATTACCGCAGTTGCATCGTTCAAAAACGTCAAGCTTTCGCATCTTGAGATCCACATTGAGGGCGATATCGGCAACTCCGCCGCCTGGGGCGCTGGTGGCGCACCGCGTGAACCTTCACAGATGGGCTTCAAGGCAATCCGGGTGAAGGTCGACATTGAAGGCGATGCAACGCGTGAAGAGCTCAATGAGATCATCCTTCAGGCGAACTACTTCTCGCCGGTCGCTAATACGCTTCGCAATCCTGTCCCATTCGAAATCTCCATATCGGAATGACCCCCCGGGCGTGCCCCCCCGCAACGTGGGCATGCTTACCTCTCGCGCATCAGGAGAACGCCATGAATGCCGTCGCTTCGCTATCGGAAGCATTCCCGACCTGCACCCAGGATCCGCAACCCACCGAGGACGCGACTACGCGTTTGCGGTTAATCGAAACCATTGCAAGAGACAATTTGACGACCAAGGCCGTCGAGATCGATGAAGGTCACTATCCTCTGGAGGTGATGAAGGACCTTGCCGATGCCGGAAGCTTTGGGTTTCACCTTACGGCAGAGGGCATCAGGTTCGACCTCGCCATCCGCGCAATGGAGGAAATAAGCCACGCGTGCGGTTCGACCGGTTTTTTAACGTGGTCTCATGATGTGATGGGGCTCTATCTTGATCAGACACCGAACATCGAGCTGCGCGAGCGTATGCTTGCCGCCCATACGCAAGGGGAAAGCTTCGGGGGCACGGCTCTGTCGAACCCCATGAAAGCGCTTGCCGGCATCGAGCCGATGCTGCTCAAGGCGAGTGCCGTCGAAGGTGGCTGGAGCGTTTCTGGAAGCCTGCCTTGGGTCAGCCATATCGCCGAGGGTCAGTATTGTGCAGCGATTGCAACCGTAGAGCAGGATCGGCATCTGATGTTCGTGCTGCCACTCGACGGAAGGGCCAAGTTACGACACTGCCCCAAATTTTCGGGAATGGAAGGCACGAGCACGTTTGGCATTACTGTTAGCGAACTGTTCGTGCCATCCTCCGACGTTATCGCAGATCCAGCGCAACCTTTCATCCTGCGAATCAGGGCCGCTTTCATACTGCTCCAGACAGGAATGGCACTTGGTGTGATCAGGGGTGCGATAGCTGACATGCGCCAGGTGGAAGGCCATCTCGGTCATGTGAACCAGTATCTTGAAGATGGCCCGGATGCCATGGCACAAGAGCTGGATGATCTTCGGGATCGCATTCTGGCACTCGCTGCCACCCCCTACGATACGTCAAAGGACTACCTGCTTAACGTTCTCGATATCCGCACCGAAGCATCCGAACTCAGCCTGCGCACCACGCAGTCGGCGCTTTTGCATCAGGGTGCGCGAGGATACCTGATGACGTCGGCGCCGCAACGAAGGGTCCGTGAAGCGCACTTCGTGGCGATCGTCACTCCGGCCATCAAGCATCTGCGGTGGGCAATGGCTGAGTTGGAGCGAGATATCGTTCCAACAATGGAGGACGTGGCATGAGCCAGATCACGATGGAGCCGACTGACGGACGCGGCGACTGGAAGGAATTTCTCTGCCGCGCCTGCGGGATGATTTACAACGAACGCGATGGCGATCCCGATAGCGGCATTTTGCCTGGTACGCGCTTCGAGGACATTCCAGAAGACTGGAGTTGTCCAATTTGCGGCGTCCGAAAGCGGGATTTCGAACCATATGTGAGAGCCAAAGCGAGCGGCCGTCAAGTCGCACCTGTCGCCCGCCGGGTTCGCGGCGGGGTCGTCATTCTAGGCGCGGGAACCGCTGGCTGGAGCGCGGCCGAGGCCATACGCGCAGCCGATCCCGCAGTTGCAATCACGATCGTCACGTCCTGCCGCGGCACTGTCTACAACAAACCCGAACTGGCCGTCGCGCTGCAGCGAGGCATGTCTCCCGATCGAATGGTACGGGAAACCGGAACTGAAGCGGCAGCGCGGCTGAATCTCCAACTATTGAGCGAGACTATCGCCGTCGGGATCTCGGCCAAAACCCGTCGGGTCCGGACGACCCGCGGCCCAATTCACTTCGATAGTCTCGTGCTGGCACTTGGCGCAAAGCCGATCATCCCGCCCTCATTCGATCCCAAACTCTGTTGGCGCATCAACACCCTCGAGACATGGTCCTTGCTTCATAGCCAGCTTCAGCATGGCAGTAGACGCATTGCTGTCATCGGAGCGGGCATGGTTGGCTGTGAGCTTGCCGAAGACTTCGCCCGGGCTGGTCATGCGGTGAGCCTGATCAGCATGACCCCGGAACCGCTTGAGGGATTGATGCCCGTTCAGGTCGGCGGAAAGGTTCGCAGGGGGCTTGAAGGCCTCGGCGTCACCGTCATCGGCGGTGAAACGGCGGAAGAGATGAGCCGGCTGGCCTCCGGAGCCATATCCGTGACTCTTTCCGGCGGTCGGCGTGCTGTCTTCGACCATATTGTATCGGCAGTGGGGCTCGCTACCCAGTCTCGGATGATCAGATCCGCAGGTATCGCCTTCAATGGCGGCATCGTCGTCGACGCATCGACACTGCAGACAAACTCAGACTGCGTATTCGCACTAGGCGATTGTATCAGTATCGGGGGAACGGCATGCCGTTTCATCGAACCTATCAGCCACCAGGCGGCAACCATAGCGGCGCAGGTAACCGGAGGTGTTGCGACGCATTATCACCATCGCCCCCCTGTTATCCGGCTGAAAACACGGTCGGCTCCGGTTATCGTCGAGGGCGCGATCAGGCGAGATGCCGCATGGCAGATCGAGACAAACTCCGACGGGAGCCTCGTCATGGTCCAACGGGACGGTGATCAGGTCACTGCCCGCCTCGTAGCTTGAAGAAGGTCCCGAAATGAGCCTCCAGAACAAAGACAGTACCTTACCGGCCTCCGCCCAACCTAAAGTCCATGCCTTCTACGAAAGCTATACCTCGTCGATCCAGTACGTGGTCGAAGACACCGTGACACGCGGATGTGCGATCATTGATCCCGTTCTCGACTTTGACGAAAAGTCTGGACAAGTATCAACAACAAGCGCCGATCGCCTGCTGGCATTCATCGCGGAACAGGGTTTGGCGCTTGAATGGGTTCTCGACACACATCCGCACGCCGATCATTTTTCCGCTGCCCACTATATCCGCGAAAAAACAGGCGTTCGCACGGCAATCGGTGAAAAGGTCATCGAGATGCAGAAACTATGGCGAACGATCTACAACATGCAGGAACTCACGGCAGATGGAAGCGACTGGGACTATCTCTTCAAGGATGGCGAAAGGTTTTCCATCGGCAACCTAGAGGCACGCGTCATGCTCTCGCCCGGACACACGATGGCCTCGATCACTTACCTGATTGGCGATACCGCATTCATTCACGATACGCTTTTCATGCCAGACAGCGGCAGCGCGCGTGCGGACTTTCCAGGTGCCCACGCCCGGAGCCTATGGCATAGCATTCAGGCGATCCTGTCCTTACCTGCGGCAACGCGCCTGTTCACGGGACATGACTACCAGCCTGGCGGTCGCGAACCACGATGGGAAAGCACGGTCGCTGAACAGTTATCCCTCAACGCGCATGTCCGGAAAGTCCCTGAGGCAGAGTTCATAGAGTTGAGGGAGAAGCGTGACGCGATGCTCCCGATGCCGCGGCTCATGCTCCATGCGCTGCAAGTTAACATTCGCGGCGGTCGCCTGCCGGAGCCTGAAGGCAACGGCAAAAGCTATCTGAGAATACCGCTTGGTGGCATCTCTGGAACGGATACGGTTGGACCAACATGATTGTGACACTTCTGTGCGGCGCCTTGGTCGGCTTCATGCTGGCCTTGGTCGGTGGTGGCGGGTCCATACTTGCGACGCCCCTGTTGATCTACGGCGTGGGAATGAGCCAGCCGCACCTGGCTGTTGGAACGGGTGCGCTCGCGGTTGCATTTAACGCGTTCGTCAACCTCCTATCCTACGCACGCCGCGGACATGTCTGGTGGCAATACGCCATCATCTTTGCCTTATTTGGTGTTGCGGGCGCAATTGCGGGCTCAGTCGTCGGAAAGGCGACCGACGGAAGACATCTCCTCGTTCTGTTTGGCCTTCTCATGCTTGTGGTATCTGTCTTGATGTTCCGAGAACGCAAGACTGTTGTGCCAGATGTAAAGCCCTTGGACCGATTAACGATCATAAAGAGCGGTGGTGCGGCCTTATGTACGGGATTTGCTTGCGGCTTCTTTGGCATAGGCGGCGGTTTTCTTATCGTCCCAGCGCTCATTTTCGTCACCGGAATGCCAACCCTGAACGCCATCGCGACCTCTCTGTTTGTCGTGGGAGCATTGGCACTCACTACGACGGCAAGTTATGCGGCATCCGGGCTTGTGGATTTGAAAATATCTCTTCAGTTCATCGCTGGCGGTATCATCGGCGGGGCTATTTCGGTCTTGCTGGCAAAAAGATTGTCTAGCCACGGGACAATCTTGGGGAGAGTTTTCTCCGTGGTTGTCGCGACCGTCGCCATTTACCTGCTATGGAACGGAATCAGTGAGGCCCGCTCGACCTGATCGACGGAAGATAAATTAGTACGTGTTGTCGCAGTAGTACTGTACGCTTTGTCCATTAAAAGATCTCACAATTGGAGGTGTTTCGTAGCCCCGGGGACATGTACAAGCCCGGTCCAGCCCGTTGTGAACGCGAGACTGAATGGACCGGCGCTTACATCGAAATACCGGAAGAGAGCCTGGGAATCAATCATGAGGACCTTGACACAACTCCGCTGAAAGCATCTCACATCCGTGCCTCTCGTGCGTTGCTTGAACGATCGACGAACTCGCGTTTAGGTCCGAGGTCTCAGTATCGTCAGTTCGCCGGATAGAAGCGCACGGAGGCCACACGGTCCACACCCAAATTTTTCAGTCCGTTTTTCGAACGCTGCAACTGAACGGTATTTTCTTCGCGTCCGGACTGCGAGAGGGCGACGTGTCTGTTCGATTGACCACAGTATAGAGGAACCCTTCGATCTCGTCCTTACCGACCTTCACTTGCTTGAGAGCCTGCCGGATGGGATATCGCCGAGGCTTCACTCAACTCTGCACCCACCACGCTGGTCGTCATTGTGTCCGAGCATTTGCTGGCCATGGACAAGTTTTCTGACCGCTTTGCTGGCCGGTTATTCTCCATTCCTAAGCCAATCGCGTCATCGGCGATCGCAGCCTGCATTGAGAAAGGACGCTTTTTTAATGATCCAACTCCCACCCGCGTTTGTATTGGATTGCGACGATACGCCTGCATTCAAATCGCGTTCCTTTCGTCCCCCTATGGTTGGTAGTAGCAAGGGCGACCTCTTAACGTGCGACCCCGCTAAGGACGGATGCTGCCCCGTAGATCAGGAAGCCAGTTACCGCGGCTGCCATGACGCTGAAAAGAACACCTACCAACGTGATAAGGCCGTCTTTTTCCATGAGGCCTATCGCGAGGACGACCAGCGATATGACAGGCAGGAAATTGCCAAGTGGAATTGGCAGGGCGATCGCGACTGCCATCATCAAAATCGGAAGACCGATTAACATCTGCGCGAATGGGCCGGTCAGGACCTTCAGCCGGTCTGCGCGCACCAAACGTTCTACCCGAGAGACATGCGGCGCGGTATGCCGAACGATGAGCTCAAGAACCTTTGCAGAGAGCCTGCGATCCTTCAGAAACCGGGGAAGCCATACAGTACTCCTACCAATGGCGATTTGAACGGCAACCACTGCCAACGCTGTTCCGAAGATAAGTCCTATCGGGCCAGGTACCGGGGTCAAAGCTGGAAGGGCTAGGATCAGGATTGCAAACGCCATCCCGGCAGGACCCATCGTTGCCATGACTTCCCCAAGCGACAAGCCTCCACGCGCGCGCGCAAGATCGGCGATGGAGAAAAGTGCAGCGGACGCCACACCAGAGGATGGTATTCGGTCTCCAGTGTCGTTATCAGTCAAGAAAAGCTCCTTTGGAATGTTAAAATCCCGCCTTGGCCATTAGGTGAAGCCCGGCTGACCGGGATGCTGAGTAACTGAGATCGTCAGTGAAAACCCTTATCACTTTCCTTTGGGGTCACATCTTGACGCGTTTTGACGAGGCTCCAAACCACGCCCGAAGCGATAATCGCGAAAGTGACCGCAAGGGAAATTGCCGCAGGGAATTTTTCCAGCCCCAGCAGATCGGCGATGAAAATCTTCGAGCCGATAAAGATCAAGACAATTGCCAAGGCGGGTTTGAGGTAGCGGAACCGGTGTATCATGGCTGCCAGAGCAAAATACAAAGCGCGAAGTCCGAGTATGGCGAAGATATTGGAGGTATAGACAATAAACGGATCTGTCGTAATTGCGAAGATTGCTGGAACCGAATCGACTGCAAAAACGAGATCAGCAACCTCGACCATGATGAGCGCCATGAAAAGCGGCGTCATGAACCAGACGAGTTTGCCGGTTTCAGGATGCTGCTGCTTCACGAAAAAGCGTTCGCCGTGATGCTGGTCGGTGACGTTAAAACGGCTTCGCATGAAGCGAACTAGTACGTTTTTCGAAACATCCGGCTCTGCTTCTTTTAGCACAAGCATCTTTATGCCGGTCACAACCAGAAACAGAGCAAAGAAATAGAGGATCCATGAGTACTGGGCGACAAGTGTTGCCCCAAGACCAATCATTATCGCCCTCAGGACGATAACGCCGAGGATACCCCAAAACAAAACGCGGTGCTGGTAAAGCCTCGGAACCGCGAAAAACGCGAAAATCAGTGCGATGATAAACACGTTGTCGAGCGCTAGGGTTTTCTCGACAACAAACCCGGTCATGTAATCCAGACCAGCTTCGGAGCCCAGATACCACCAAACCCAAAGTCCAAATCCCAGCCCGAGAATGATATAGAAAGACGAAAGCTTGATACTTTCGGATATTTCTATCTCCTTGTTATCCTTGTGCAGAATTCCAAGATCAAAAGACAGGATCGCCATCACCAGGCCAATGAATGAAAACCACATCCATAGTGGCTTTCCAAGCCAGTCGGCAAAGAAAAACGTTTGGTCCATACGGCTCTCGATTCAGTTGAAATGGTGATCCCAGCCTGCGACCAATCGGTTGATGTCTCAGTGAGATCCTTTTGTTACACCATTACAACGAAATCGGAATACCTTAAATTCAGGGGGATCTGCGATACTAGTGTTAGTCGGTCACGGCTTGAACGCGAATTCAAAGACTAAGCAGCGTCGCCTTTTCTCTGTGCTGCCTCTTGTTCGTCCGCAAAGTGTCTAAGCACGAAATCTCTGTCGGTATTCTCCTGGTGTAAGGCCGACAATCCGGAGAAAGATTTTTCGAAACGCCCCCGGGTCGGCATACCCAACTTCCCAGGCAATGCGTTCGACGGCCAAAAGCCCGAACTGTAGTAGCTCCTGCGCCTTGGCGACGCGTATCCGCTGAGCGTAGCCCGTCGCGGTCATGCCTGTTGCTTTCTGAAAACGCCTGCTGAAGGTGCGCTCCTCCAGACCTGTGTGTTTCGCCAGGTCCGCAAGTCTAAGGTCTTTGCCGCCGTTGGCTTGAAGATAATGCTGAGCCTTGACAATTGCTGCGTCTCCGTGGGTCAGACGAGGGGCAAAGCCACTGTAGTAGCGTTGCTCGCGCCCCGGGGGATCGACGAGTAACATCCGTGCTGTCTGGGCCATCACTACCGGGCCGAGGAAGCGCTCCACGAGCTTTAGGCCAAGATCGGTCCATGCCATCAATCCTCCCACCGAGATGATATCGCCGCCGTCGATCATCAGCCGATCTGTATCGAGAGCAACATCCGGAAAGCGATCCCGGAAGGCATCGGCAGAGCCCCAATGGGTGGTCACCGTACGGTTGGCGATAAGACCTGTTTCCGCCAAAAGGAATGCGCCTGCGCACACAGAAGCCAAGACGGAACCCTCACTATGACGCGCTCGCAGCCAATTGGCCACCGGCGCGGCGGCCTCCGCTGAAATGGGGGGTGCGAGCGATGGTGGAACGATCAGCATATCGCAGGGTCCGAGGCCGTCTCCGACAGCCACGGGATCGCTGTCAAATGCGACAGTCGGCTCCGCGGCGTGTTGATCAATCCGCAGATGCCTTACACGTAATCGCGTCGTTTCGTGCCCTTCGGCATCTGCAATTCGACCTGCCACCGTTAACAGGTCAGTTAACCCCAGCACTGCCGAAAGCTGTGCGCCTGGATACAGAACAATTCCAATGTGAGCGATCTTCATCTGACGATATTAGCCCTACTTCTGTCAGTTACGCCAGTGGCGTTGAGCGTCGCGCGGAACGATATTGGTCGCATGCATTACACCTTTTGAAAGGATAGATCATGTCAAACCGCGCAATACTCGTCGTTGACCTGCAGAACGAATACTGGCCATCGGGAAGCTTAGCCCTAGATGGAATCGAAACAGCCGCAGCGAATTCCGCCCGTGTTATGGAATACGCTCGTGGAAAGGGCGATTTCGTAGTCAATATTCGTCATGAGATGCCAGAAGGTCCACTCTTCGTTCCCAATACTGTCGGGGCAGAGATCAACGATATCGTCCGCCCGGCGCCGGGGGAGCCAGTCATAACTAAGAACTTCCCGAACTCGTTCCGCGACACGCGGCTACAAGAGCTACTCAAGCTTAAGGGTATCGAAGAAGTCGTCATCGTCGGCGCTATGAGCCATATGTGCGTTGACGCGACTGTACGTGCCGCCAATGACTTTGGATATAAAACAATAACTATCCACGATGCCTGCGCCACGCTTGATCTAAATTTTGAGGGGGTTTCTACTCCGGCAAAACAGGTCCACGCCACGCTCATGGCGGCTTTGGCCTTCGGCTATGGCGAAGTGATTTCGACTGAGGCCTTTCTCGCTCGCTGATATAATCTTTCAGAGGAATAGATCATGACCACACGCAGAGAACTTTTTGCACTGTCAGGCGCTGCCTTCGCCGCCAGCACCCTTCCTGCAAATGCGCAAACAGCAACCGTCCCGGAAAGCGTGCAAATCACCCAGATACGCAACGCTACTCTTCATATCGTCTACAGCGGCGTTCGCTTCCTCGTTGATCCAATGCTGTCCGACCGTCATGCTTGGCCGGGCTTTGCGGGCTCGGTGAACAGCGAGGAAAGCAATCCTCTCGTTCATCTACCGATGACGAAAGAAGAAATCATTGACGTGAATGCGATCATTGTCACGCACCTGCATGAAGATCATTGGGACGAAGAGGCCCGTAAGATCCTTCCGAAGTCGATGCCGGTTTTTGCGCAGAACGAAGCGGATGCGAAGATCATCAGAGGACAGGGGTTCACTGAAGTGCACGTCCTGTCGGCGACGTCGAGCTTCAGAGGTGTAGAACTGATCAAAACAGGCGGTCGGCACGGAACCGAGGCGCACTTTGCCGCCATCGGTAAGCTTTTGGGTGAAGCATGCGGTGTCGTCTTTAAGAAACCCGGGACCAAAACCATCTATCTCGCCGGAGACACGATTTGGCAGGAAGATGTTGCGGCGGCTTTAGAAACGCATCGTCCAGACGTTGCGGTTCTGAATGCCGGCTATGCGATGGTCGTCGGCATTGAGGGCGGCATCATCATGGGAACGCAGGACGTGTTTTCCGTTCACAAGGCCGCCCCGACAACGCTTCTGATTGCAAGCCACATGGAAGCAGTAAACCACTGCACTGTCAGCCGGGCAGATCTTCGGGCTTTTGCTCATGCCAATGGGTTCATCGAGAGACTGCGTACACCCGGCGATGGTGAGATGATTTTAGTCTGACAAGCACCTGTCAGGCGCGCATACTTCAGGTCTGCGCCATGACCATCTGTCGTTCAGCTATTTTTGAACGGTGGGTGCCAGGTGTCTGCGAGACTAATTCGACCGAGCGGCCAAGGCGTACGGCAAACGCTTATGTGAGCTCGGCACCTTTAAATCCGGGGAGCTGTCCAACACCAACGACGCTCCTCACGCAATCATCCAGTAAAGGATGATGGAACCTCTGCAACATCCAAATGGAACTCCACGGGTAATTGCCCCGAGATGGGTAAAGCAGGACATCAGATTCCTTTACACCTTTGCCGGAGGGTGCAGTAGCGGCGTCCTTCCCGGCAAAGCGCGTTGAAAACGCCGCCTGCCGGCCTGACAACGGCCATGGCTATCCCTGAGCACCGATACGCGACATTGTTTATTCTGGCTCACGGATTGGCTGCTTCCTTGATATAACTAGCTGGCGCTCAAAATCTTTTGGCCGATGTTTGTGCTAGTAGCACCACCTTTCCCCGATGAAACTATCGTCACTAAATGACACCCTCCAGGGCTGGCCCCACACACAGATGAGCGAGCTAACAGCCCGCCCACTGTCAGGCAAGTACGGTCTCATCTAAACCCCCTACCTTCATTTTCGCTTGCAATATTGATCGATTTCGCGCGACATTGCCAAATCTGCAGGCACAATTAACCTGTGCGCGCAGACGGCCTTACACATTCTCCTTCGGACTGAACCACTAGAAGCCGGTCGCCCCGGTAAGCATAGCGCTCAACAAGCCGAGCCCAGCGGGCAGATCGGCTCTAGGAACCGGCTTGCTGGTTCATTTCAGGAATGAGTTTCCAAGGAGCGGGCGCTCGATTTTTAGCCTAAGAGCTATTATGACAGGTCGTCGATCGCGGCCAGGGGCAAGTGTGCTGTCCATCCTCTGAAAATGGTTTTACGGCCTAGCAGGCGAATCTTACGTAAGTTTCTTCTGCGCCCCGTGACACCTTCCAGCCGCGGCCAGAGTCGTGGCATCAACATTGATTCTGCCAGGCTCCACGGCCCGATCCGGAAGTCTTCTTAAAAGCCGTCATGACCCGAATGAACCGTCCGGCCGACGTTTCAACAAGCCTTTTCACCGTCATAGCTCATATAGGTCTAGGGCGAGGCGGCCGTGGCGTCCCCTCCCGAGTGGGCAAAATGTTTAAGACAGGCTTAGACTGCTGATCCAACAAACCCGCCTACCGTACGCCAGCGTACGAATCGCCAATGGGAATTGACAGGTTCGCAACTATCAAAATGCAGGGGCGAATTTTCGCTCAGCAGTTGTTTTACAAATTTTAATAAAGGTTGAGTTAGAATTTGCTAATGGGCGTCATGAGGAATGCCTGACAACAACAGGTGAACCCCTATGAAGCTAACATCCTCCATGTTCTATCTGGCATTCTCTGCTGCTATCGTCACGGCTCAGTCGGCTTTGTCGCAAACGGCGACGTCTCAGTTCAACGTCCAGATGACCATCACCTCCGATTGCCAAGTCACTTCCGCCGGAAATCTAGACTTTGGCTCCACTGGCGTTATCAGCGCAAATCGCGATTCGACGAGCTCTATTGTCGTCCAATGCACCAGCGGCACAGCTTACAATCTGGGTTTGGATGAGGGGCATGGATCGGGCGCAACCGTCGCATCGCGCGTTATGACAGGTCCAAGTTCTACCAAGATCAACTACTCACTCTACACGGATGCGGGGCGGACTGCACCTTGGGGCAATACGATCAACACCAACACGATGGCCGCCAGCGGCAATGGCTCTACGCAAACCTATACGGTGTATGGCCGCGTACCTCCGCAGACCACACCGGCGGCAGGGACCTATACAGATACCGTCACCGTCACCCTTACCTACTGAACGGATGTAAGCAATGCGATTGAACCACTTCGCTGTCACGCTGACGGCCGCACTTTGCCTTACACAACCTGCCTCTGCCGCTTCTTTGCGGGTGGCACCGGTCCTCATTGATCTCAAGGCTCCCACCGCAACGTCTCATATCAACCTATGGAATGATGCGCAGAAACCGATGAACGTGCAGGTCAGAGTTTTCCGCTGGAGCCAGGAGAACGGCAGCGATGTTCTCACTCCCGCCACAGACGTTGTTGCAAGTCCGCCAATCACAAGTGTCAAACCTGGCGGGCAGACCTTGGTGCGGATTGTCCGAACGGCCAAATCACCCGTTGCACGTGAGGAAAGCTACAGGCTGGTTGTTGACGAACTTCCCGCTGCAGGTCGGCAAGGATCGACAGTCGTCATGGTGGTGCGTCACTCTATCCCGGTTTTCTTCGAGCAGAACTCCACCTCCGACGCCTCGGTCGACTGGTCGGTTGCTCCGGCTGTAGGCGGTTATCGTGTCACGGCAATTAACAAAGGCGACAAACGGTTAAAGGTCGCCAATCTTTCGGTCAAAGCGGGCAACGCCTTGCTGGGACGGCGAAACGGCCTCGTCGGTTACGTGCTGGGACGGTCCAGCGTAAACTGGTTTGTTGAGGGTAAGAAGTTTTCTGGCGGTGCCATCACTGTCCAAGGCGAGAAGGAGGGCGGAAGCTTCCATGCCACGGCGAAACTCAAAGGCGGCTAGTGTTCGCCTTGCTTCTACTGTGGGCCTTGTATTGCTTTCCTTCAGTGGCCAAGGTTTTGGACACGACAACACCACATCAATCCCAGGTGTCTCTACGTTAGAAAGACAGAGGGATCTCCAGCTCGAGGTATTCGTCAACGGAACATCGACTGGACTGATTGCCGCTCTACGGCAAGGGCCGGATGGACGGCTGACAATTGAGCCTGAACAACTACGCAACTGCGGCTTATCGCCCGCAGATGATGCGCTCGTCGGCGATGGATGGATTGATGTTTCAAAACTCCCAGGAGTTTCGTTCGAATATGACGAAGCGAACCAGACAATTGCCTTTGCAGCCGCACTGACGTCTCTAGCTGCTCACAAAATCAGGTCCGGTGCACGAGCGGAGAAAGAAAACCCGATCGCTGCGGTCAGCAATACGGGCGGGCTGATCAACTTTTCCGTTTACGCATCGTCGGAGTCTCAGGAGTTCCGTGACCCTTGGGCGTTTAGTGGGGTCTCCGGCTCGTTTGAGGGCCGGCTCTTCTCTCCACTGGGTCTTGTTACATCGTCGCAGATCGTCAGTCTTTCACCAAACGAGCTCTACACGGGGGCTAGGCTGGATACAGCCTGGTCTTATAATAATCCGGACAACATGATGAGCTACCGTATCGGCGACACCATCACTGGCGGACTGAACTGGACGAGGCCGGTTCGGCTCGCAGGAGTGCAGATCCAACGCAATTTTGGTTTACGTCCAGACCTGGTCACAATGCCGCTTCCAGAGCTTTCCGGAACCGCGGCCGTTCCGTCGACGGTCGATATCTACGTCGACAATGCGCGCCGCCTTTCTCAGGAAGTTCCGGCAGGGCCATTCTCAATATCGGATGTTCCCGTGTTTACCGGAAACGCTACAGCCCGGCTCGTGGTTCGAGATGGGCTTGGGCGCGAGACTATCACAGAGACGCCGCTCTACGCATCGTCTTCATTGCTGGCAGAGGGCTTGTTCGACTATTCGGTCGAGATGGGATACGCCCGCCGAGCCTTTGGTATCGAATCCTTCTCCTATGACGAGCGTTTGATGGGAACCGCCACGGGCCGCTATGGTGTTGCCGATTGGCTCACATTGGAATCTCATGGAGAGGCGGGTTCCGGGTTCTGGAATGCTGGCTTTGGTTCGACAATTGGTCTTGGCAGCTTTGGTATAGGAACAGCCTCAGGTGCGATAAGCCAGGACAAGGGTACGGGCTTTCTTGCATCAGCAAGCCTGGAGACGGAGTTTTGGGGAATGCAATGGCGGGTGAGTACGCAACGCACCTTCGGCGACTATAGCGATATCGCGACTGTCACGGCTAATCCGAGCGGACGCCCTTCACAAACCTCTCTGCGCGGTGCCGCGCCGCCGCGTGCACTCGATCAGATCAGCGTGTCGATGCCACTCGGCTTCGATCCGACCACGCTCAATCTCAACTTCACCCAGATCGAGACCGTGGATCAAGAGAGGTCGCGTATTGTTGGAGTTACTGCCAGCCGGTCGATGGGAGAAAGAGGTAACGCATTCATCTCCGCTTATGCCGATCTTGAGCAGAGGGATGCTTTCGGGATCTTCGCTGGGATAAGCTGGTCCTTCGGAAACGGCACAACCGCATCATCAGGAGTTACCCATGACGCCAACGGGTCTTCGCTAGTTTCTGAATTCGGCAGCCGGAGACAATTAACGGAGGGAGATCTCGACGTTCGGCTGAGCGACACAGAGGGTGCAAAACGCAGCCGCGCCGCCAGTGCTGCTTATCGCGGCTCTACAGGAAGGATCGAAGGTCGGATCGAGCAGGTGGAGAAAGCGATCTATGCCCACGCTCAGGTTGATGGGTCACTGGTGATCGCTGGCGGCGACATTTTCCTCAGCGACACGATAGACGATGCTTTCGCGATCATCGACACGGGTGCACCCCAGGTGGGCATTGAGTTCGAGAACAGGCCGATCGGTAAGACGAACCGCAACGGTAAGCTGCTTGTTTCAGACCTCCGCTCTTATGAAACGAACGCGATCAGCATCGATCCGGCAACGATACCCATGGATGCTTCGATCGATGCGACCGCTCAAAAAATCGTGCCGCATTTCAACAGCGGTGTCGTCGTCCGCTTCAAGGTCGAAGCGCAGGAAGCAGCGGTTGCTCTCGTCCTGTATCGTATGGATGGGTCCTTCGTTGAACCGGGCGCACTGGTCAAGTCTCAAAACGCAGAGTTCGTCGTCGGTTATGATGGACTTACCTACATCACCGGGCTGCGAGGTCGTCAAACGCTGATTGTGGAAGTGCCAGGGAGAGCCGCATGCGAAATGACGGTGGAGCTGGGGTCAACGACGTCTACCCCAAGGAAGACTCAAGATGTCATATGCGGAGATAGCCCATGATCAGGACGAGCATCGTTATCACCGTTATGGTTCTTTGGAGCTATTTTCTCGTCGCGCCTGCGCAAGCACAGGTCTGCAATGTCAGCATGTCGAATATTAACTTCGGCGCCGTCAACCTCCTGAGTGGAGCGGCTGTCGATAACACAGGTACGGCGAGCATCAACTGCGCCAATCTTCTCAATATCAGCACAAATGTCAGAATTTGCCTCAGTATCGACAGCGGCGCGGGAGGAATGACTGGTGGCGTTCGAACCATGGCTGGTGGCTCTAACATGCTTCAGTATCAGCTTTATCAGGATGCATCGCGAACCATACCTTGGGGCACAGCCAATCATAACTTGCTCGGAGCGCCTCGGCCACTTGACTTCCTGTTGCTACCATTGACAACGCTGGCGACGACTAGGACCGTTTACGCTCGCGTCCTTCCTAACCAGCAGACGGTTCCCGGGGGAGCTTACTCTTCCGCCTTTTCTAGCGCCCATGCCCGGGTCACCTGGGCACCTTACACTTTGATCGCCCCGTCCTGCGCATCGATCACTGAAAATCCAAGCAGTGCCGCGTTCAATATACTGAGCTTCGTGGATCGGACATGCAGTGTCTCAGCTCAGACCCTGAGCTTTGGGAGCCACGGCTTGCTTAAAAGCCAGATCGACTCTGCCAGCCAAATCGCCGTTAACTGCACAGCAGGTCTTCCTTTTTCCATCAGTCTCAATGGGGGCTTGGCCAACGCTGCCCCAGTTGCACGCAAGATGACCAATGGTAGCCATTCGATTACCTATGGTTTGTTCAGAGATGCCGCCAGATCTCAACTCTGGGGCGCCGTCTCGAACCTCCTGGCGGGGGGAACGGGTAACGGGCTCATCCAAAACCTGACGGTCTACGGTCGCGTGCCACCACAGATTACCCCTCCGGCTGGAACCTACACAGATACCGTTGTCGTCACGGTGACGTACTGAGGAAAGCTCACCTCAACGGAATGCAACAACCGGATTTTATCACGCGCTGCCAAAGACGTGTTGCTCGAGGTAACGCATGTAGGCTTCGAACGGACACGAGCAAACCGAGTATCCCGAAGACAATAGCGGCTCGCGCGTCCGGTGACTGCACTATGGCAAGTTAAGCAATCCCAGCACCTATCATGAGATTGAACACCATTGAACATTGTGGTGAGGATCGTTCCCGTGTCGAAGGCTGCGTAATGTCATAATCGTCAGATAGCCGTAAGTAGGCCGATCGCTGCCTAGAAGATATCTTTGTGCCAAAGAGCAAGCGGGAACGATGTTACCGAAACTATTCCCATCCCCCAAACGAAAACGCGGCCCCACCTGCGGTGTGAGGAGCCGCCTTTTGTTGTGAACAGCGGAACAATACCACCGCATATTCCGATAGCCCGAGACGATATGCAAAAGAAGAAGGGGATGCCGAATCCAGACCACCCACCGATGATGTCCTCAATCATGGGCATCCTCATGGCCGAGAAATTTGTGGTGGATTTCCCTCGTTAACGCGGCCACCCACCCTCCTCATTTGCCTGTGGCGGACCAGCAATGCCACAGCGTTAGAAGGATTGTGCCCATTGGAACAGGCACATGACGCCGAAAGCATCATTCGACTTCCCGCAAGATTTTCTCAATCGCCTCTAGTCTCGCTTTCAGTTCTGTTACTTCCGTTTGAAGTCCCGCAATCGCCGCGTCAGCATTCGTCACTCGTTTAATTTCAAGCCTACTCCGATAAGCTGCTGCAGCATATTTCATGGCGAAAACAGCAAGCATCGCGGTAAGGAGTAGGATTGATATGGGATAGAAATTCGCGGACGTTTCAGTCATCAGATTCTCCGGTGCTATGAAGTGTGCCAGGCGTCGGAAACGGTCCTGCCTGTGCGATAGATTGGGGATCGACAGCGAGCGCAAAAGGCACAATCTCGTAGAAATTGGCGGCTTTCCCGCTTTCCGCCGTGTCGAATTGGCTGACGACCAATTCCGCGGCCTCGAGTTTGCGTAAGTGCATTTTCATGAGTGGTCGACTGATTTGGGCTTCCCGCGCAAGCTCACTGACATAGGCGCGCCTGCCATCGGAAAGGTGCGCGACGATCCAGAGCCGCGCGGGATGTGCCAGTGCTTGTATCGACAGCAGCATTTTGTCGGATGTCTTCATGAGACGGTCTTTCATAGAGGTGTATACGGTAGCGGGAGGTTGCCCTTCGCTGCGTGTCAGCCGGAACTCCAGATATGGCTGACAGATGTTGGCCACTGCCCAACCCTTTGCCTCAATGATACTTGTCCATGACTTCCGCGGCTTTCCGTGAAACCTCAGCCATGTCGATGCCAGCAGAAACCATCCAGGAGATCGCCGCGTTGGTTATCTCTGGACCGGCTTTAGCAGGTACACCCACATCGAATGGAGGCTCTGGA
Source organism: Rhizobium sp. CFBP 13644 (assembly GCF_014842165.1). Taxonomy (NCBI): domain Bacteria; kingdom Pseudomonadati; phylum Pseudomonadota; class Alphaproteobacteria; order Hyphomicrobiales; family Rhizobiaceae; genus Rhizobium; species Rhizobium sp. CFBP 13644. The sequence goes on along the minus strand of NZ_JACYVF010000007.1, from coordinate 220,545 downwards.
TCATACTGCATGGCGAGCTGCTGGACTTTAGCAGTGTGTTCGTCGGTGACCTCCGCGAGCAGTGCAAGCCCAAAATCCAACCCCGCGGTCACGCCGCCGCCGGTGATCCGGTTTCGATCCTTAACGACTCGTTTTTCAACAGGGTTGGCACCAAACAGCGGCAAGAGACCCATTGCCGCCCAATGTGTCGCTGCATCGTACCCTTTAAGCAGTCCTGCCGCGCCCAAGACAAGTGCGCCGGAGCACACAGATGTCACGTATTTCGCCCTCGCCCCGCGATCTGCGAGCAACCTTAGCAGCATGTCATCATGCATAATATCAACCTGACCAGGACCGCCAGGAACAAACAGGACGTCCAGATCTTGAGGGCAATCTTCGACCAAAGTGTCTGCCTGCAACACTACGCCACTGTCACTCATCATCACATCAGTGTTCTTCCAAACGAGATGAACGTCACAGTGTGCATTGAGGACCGTCTGCGGACCAATCAAGTCTAGTGGCGTCACACCCGGAAAAAGCAGCATGGCCACTTTAGGGCGCGGGGCCGCGCTCGGGCGATCTACGTGATACTTTTCCCCCTGCAAAGCGAGCTGGGCATTCCTCTTGGCCACCGCGTCCGACGCAGCCAATGCGATTGAGCTCGCGGCTAAGGCCCCAAATGATCGGCGATTAACCTTCGGCATCGTAGTCTCCATGTTAGCGGGCAGCTTCAGCGGAATTAATACAGGAGTTCGCTAAGCCTACCCTCGTTGCGATATTAAATTCTTACGGGAAATATTTTTATTCCGCAATGCGACAAACCGTCACCTTGCAGCATCAAGCGCTCTACCCGAACTATTGTCGGCGACATAATTGCTACTTCACCTGGCTCAGCATTGGTCTTGACCAGGAAACCAAAGCAGTTGGTTCGGTTCGTCATATGCAAGAAATGAATGATGCGCCAAACAACAGCGTCCAATTTCCGTCTTCTGGCATGACTAAGGCGGACCTATACGTCGCAACGGACGTTAGTTGGCAATATAAGGGCCTCCTTCTACGCCGGAATGTGCACCCACACTGAAATCTAAAAGGACTGTAATGTGACAGAGCTCAACACCCACCCGCCACGGCGGACGGCATTTTTGGCCGATACGACTGCATTGATCCTCTTCTTCACGACAACCGGCACGATTAATGAACGCTTCGTCGCCGGCATGACATGGGAGCAAGTGTTTCATGCTCGTCTTCTTGGGGCGGCTCTCATGGTACCTGTTGCGAGACCCTACGGTTTGTGGCGTGACTGGTTGATGGCTGGGGCAAGCGAAAAGCAGACGTCACGATTGCTGCGGGACAGCATGGCGTTAGTGAGCTTTCAGGTGCCGATTTATGCTGCAATCATAGCGTTTAGCGGTGCGTCGGGATATGGTTTGGTGTGGGGCGTGTTGAGCGCAGCTGTTATGATGCTTGTCCTCGGTCGCCCATACGGGGCGTTTCTGAATCTGATTAGAAAACTTTTTGGTTTGCCACCTGGTGGTGCAAAGCCCATGTCACTCAGTGGGTGAGCCGTTAAATTCCCCTCATAGCCAATAAGCCCTCGCCTTTAGTCGCTGCGAGAATTTCAATGAACGCCAGAAAGGTAACGCTGCGGACCGGTGTTATTGGTGGCGGAGTGCCGCATGTGATGTTTTGGTGTGCGGTATTTTGGCACGCGCGTTTACAGTTTCATTCCACTTCATCTTCCCGGCCTTCTCAATTGGCACCGCCAGTTAGCTCGCCGTTCTCAACGCGCTCTGGCTGTGGAAGCGCGATCCCGTTTAGTTGAAGCTTTTCGAGTATTGGAAACCCATAATCGCCATCACTTCTGGCATGGGCGTTGTTTCCGGTATCCTCATGAGCTACCAGTTCGGTACAAACTGGGCCGTATTTTCCAACAAGGTCGGCCCGGTCATCGGGCCGCTCATGGGCTATGAAGTTCTGACCGGCTTTTTCCTTGAGACCGGATTTCTGGGTATCGCCTTGTTTGGACGTAAACGTGTAGGCGATCGCCTTCACATGTTTGCGGTCGGCATGGTGGCGGTCGGCACTCTCATTTCCGCAACGTGGATCTTGTCCGTGGCAGCCACTGGCATGTGCCGCATTGAACCTTTGCTGGAGCGGATCGCTGCGGATCAATCACTGCCTGAATTGGCCCGCGAGCTTTTTGCCATGCATGGCGTCGAGTACCGAGACTTACTTGCCGAAACGAAAGCCGTCGACGAGAAGCGGATCGCGTTGCATCGTCCCGTTGAATGCGGCAGGCGCCTGGCTGAAATTCCGGGTGTCGGGCCGGTCGGCGCATCGCTATTGATGATGAAGACACCAGACCCCCGAATGTTGAAGTCGGGTCGCGATTTTGCCGCTTGGATAGGGCTCACGCCCAAAGACCATTCGACCGCAGGCAAGATCAGATCAGCGGTGATTAGACGTGCTAGTGACGAAATACTGAGGAGCATATTGGTGGTCGGTGCCACTGCTATTCTTCAGCACGTCAGAACAGGTCGAAGCAGGCATGCTTCCCGATGGCTCACCGAATTACTGCAAAGGAAGAAACCGAAAGTGGGTGCGGTGGCGCTCGCCAACAAGATTGCCCGTGTCGACTGGAAGTTCATGGTGAGTGGCGAGCCGTATCGGCGGCCAGAAGAGCAAACGCAAGCAACATAGGAATTGGCCACGGCGAGCAGAATAGAACGCTACCGTGTTGAGCTGATGCTGTGAACTCGAAAAAGAAAAGCAGGTGGTACGATTGATCGATCCAAGACGCGTGATACTCCGTTAGTTATAATGGCCTTCAAGGCCGTTGCCGTGTAAGGAACATGCGTTGCGGAAACCATCTTGGTCAGTGGTCATGTGCGATCACACGAAAAGGCCGCACATATGGAAGCAAGCGATCCGATCAAAATATCTGTAAAAATCACTTGCAAGTGGAGCCGTCCACATATCGAACTGGACGCACAAGACGATGAATGCTCACGCAGCCTGACCTGTGGCCTTCGCCGAATGATTACGCAGCAGCCTGTCTTCAGACGGTTGTTGTGGTTCGTCGGCATCTGGCTTGCGAGCATGATCGTCCTGACGATGGCGGCGTATGGCATCCGGCTGATCGTCTTAAGGTAACGTTGACGGTAGGATTGGCAGACCCTCCAAAATGAGCAACAGAGACTTTTAGGATCGGCTGTCCAAAGTCACTTTGCGGCAATGGCAGGATAAGTTATACCAGCGTACCGAGCCTAACGGCGATCAGCGAAAAAACGAATGTGGACATTTCGCACTTAGGCCTCCCTCTCTAGAGCGGAAGGCCGTCCTCGCGGTCGCCAAATAATCAAAGAACCCCGTATTTATCGTAAACTTCTCCAAGAAGACTACCCTGACGAAGTTCATCACGTGTGTGATCTTCTGCAGCTACTTTCTGACGAGCCCGCTTGATAATCGTTTCAGCGTGCTGTTGCGGGATAATAACGACCCCATCAATGTCGCCGAAAACAAGATCGCCGGAAATCACGGTCACACCGGCACACTCGACTACGGTGTCCATCTCAACCATTCGAGCCCTTCCTCGGCTATCGAGTGGGCCAATCCCTCCGTGAAATACCGGAAATTTAAGTTCCCGAATCTGGCGCAAATCGCGGACTAGGCCGTCGGTCACGCATCCGACCGCACCGCGCGCCATAGACGCCGTTGTGAGGAGCTCACCCCACGGGGCAATGCGATCTGTGGGGCCGTTGCAAGCAAGCACCGGGACGTCACATGGCTTCAGATCATCAAGCAGCTTAATTTCGATCTCATAGGGATTTTCACCCTCCTTCACAGAGTAGGTGTCAACGAACAGACCGGTTCTGGCCCGACCCATGAATGTGAGCGTGTCATCGACCGGGCGAATGAACGGGCGCAAAGCCTGGTTCTTGAATCCGCATTCGTCCAATACGTCACTAAGAACGGCTGAGTAGAGTTCTTTCGTAAGCTGTTTGAAGTCGAACATTCTGCTATCCTTGTTAATGTTGGTGTGTCCGATATTTGCTGTTAGATCCAACCTGCATCGACAACAAACGTTTGTTTTGAGACCATGCAGCTGTCACTAGCCCCCAGCCACAAGCACATGCGTGCAATGTCTGGAGAATGGAGCCGACCCTTGAGGGCCTGTCGCTCGCCTATTTGACGCTCACCGTCCTCATTGAGCCATAGCGAAACCTGTCGCTCCGTCATGACCCAGCCAGGCGCGATAGCGTTGACGCGAATGTTTTCGCCGCCAAGTTCTGTTGATAGGGCGCGCGTCAAGCCTACAACAGCGGCCTTGGACGTTACGTAAACCACGCAATCGCCGTCGGCGACGGTCCAGGTGATCGAGCTAAAGTTGATAATAGAGCCACCTCCCGCCGCCTTCATTTGTGGCCGGACAGCTTTCGCTGTGAACAGCTGATGTTTGAGGTTTACCGCAACCCGATCATCAAAATATTCCGATGTAACATCCTCAAGCTTGTGACGATCGTCATTCCCCGCATTGTTGACTAGCACTGTGATCGGCCCGACGTCGCGTCCGACCTGCTCGATTACATTCTGCAGGTCGCCGACATTTTTCAGATCGCAACGCTTGAAAACCGGACGGTGGCCGGCCTTTCGTTCGAGTTCGTCGCAAAGCGAAAAGCCAGCGTTCTCGGCGATATCAACGAAAACCACTTTACTGCCCTGATCGTGGAAATGCTCAACGACGCTGCGCCCAATTCCGGACGCGCCCCCAGTGACAAAAACTACCTTGTCACGCAGGCTTGGGTAACGGGCGCTTCCTTCCACTACCCCAGTTTCTAGAGATACGGTCATGCTGAGAATCCTTATTTCAGCGTTTAGGTTTGCAAATAAGTCCGCCATAGCGACCTTGTAACTTGCATACTTTGAAGGACACGTTCCGCCAGCATTAGCCACTAGACTGCCGACGGAGATTTCCCCCTCAGCGTGTTCCGACCTGGCGAAGTGATTGGCTGCCAATAGCACAGTCAACGTGGATGACAGCACTAGCGGTCAGAACAACGCCGCTGATTCCTGCACGCGACATTCTGCAAATAGGAGCGCATGGTCACGCACTGTGGATCGTTCCGTCGAGTTGACCCGGGTTGGCCTTGACGCATTTCGTTCAGCCGTTAGAGAACTGAAACTCCATGATGTGGTGGTAGACTTCGCCCGCCATCACTCTTGCTGTTGGGAAATGACCGAATGTCGGAGATCCGGGAAACTTCTGCGTTTCAAAAGTCAGGCCCGAATAGGCCTGATAGGGGTGATCACCTTTTCCAACGACACTGCTCTCGATATATCCACCAGTGTAGATCTGGACGCCCGGCTCAGTTGAGCGCAGTGCAAGGCGTCTTCCACTGACTGGATCTTCCAACCTAGCGACGGGCCGCAAGCCATTCCCGCGCACGACCCAATTGTGATCGTAACCTCCGCCACTCAATTGGCCGACCCCGGTATTTGCAATTTTCATTATATCAGCACCAATTCTCTTAGGTGCACGGAAATCGAACGGGGTATTATCGACCCGACAAACCTCACCCGTTGCCAACAAATTCTCATCGACGGGCGTGTAGAAGTCTGCGTCAACCACGAGAATCTGACCGAGGATATCTCCGGACGTGTGGCCAGCTAGGTTCCAGTATGAATGATTGACCATATTGAGGATTGTGATCTTATCACTGAGACCAGTCATCTCAATTAGTAACCTCTCGTCGTCGCCCAGGGTATATTTCACTTTTAGCAGAAGGTTTCCAGGATAACCTTCATGACCATCCGAGGAAAAGTGAGTGAAAGTGACCGAGTTTTCTCTTTCATTGGGAAATGCCGCCCAAATAAATTTGTCGAAGCCGCGACTCCCACCGTGGATGTGGTTGCCACCCTCATTTTCGGTAACCTTGATCCTACTGCCGTCAAGGTCGAACGCTGCGCCTTGAATTCGATTGGCATAGGCTCCGCACGTGGAGCCAAAATATGTATCGGTGGTCTCGTAATCCTGCAAACAATCGAAGCCCAGCACGATGTCAGCCAACTTTCCAGCGCGATCAGGCGTGTGCAACTGAACAAGCCGTGCACCAAAGGTGATTAGCTTGGCCGTTAGGCCGTTGCAGCTCGTCAATGTAAAGGCGTCTACAGGCTTGCCTCCGAAAGAGCCAAAGTATTCTTGCTGAATTGTCATTTTAAATCCATTGCTCTCATTTCGATAGAAAGACCCACCTGTTCTTTAACGTTTAAGCTCGTTCCTTTTGTGAAGCCTTCCGTCCACTTGATTCAGAACTGGGCTGATCTGAACTCTCCGCATCGCCCCATCCCGTTAGCGCGGATTCATTAGAGGTTGTCTTGCGCCCTCCACCTAACGCACCCGGAATAGAAACGCCAAAGCGCTTAAGGTGCGACGAACGATCAACTCGAATCTACTCCTTGGAGTGACCGATATGTTAATTGAATTTGACTTTGCCGTGGCCCGATCTCTACAAACCTGACTTAACTTTAACGTTTAAGTACCACAGCAAAAGATGCGAGTCAACGGCAGGGGCAGTTCTATCTTGTCGTTTGTCCGATACGAAGTTGAACATTTATGAGAACACAACGTTCAGCAAACTCACCAGTCTCTAGGCGATTTAACAAAATCTCGGCGCATCGCCGCCCTATTTCAAGCGCGTTGGAGGAGACAGTCGTAATTGATGGTGATACGTATTGTCTGAACGGGAAGTCATTGTAACCAGTTAGCTGTAGGTCTTCCGGCACTCGAATGCCCCGGCTTTTCATCACGCTCAACGCTGCGATGGCGATCTGGTCATTCCCGCCAATGATAGCATCAAAATCAGCACCCTCCTCGAAAAGGCGATCGACTGCAGCTAAGCTGGCTTTGAAGTCTAGTTCATTGCACGCCGCAATTGTGAGTTCATATTCGCCATCAAGAACTTGCTCCACACCCGAAAGCCGCTGTTCTATGGCAGGCCAAGGCCTGTCAGGTCCGACGAAGACAAACCGGCTTGCGCCGCGTTCGAGCAAAAGGCGCGTCAATTCGGCCGAGCCAGTTGCATCTTCTTGCAAGACGGCACATCCGTCAGATAGCTCTAGTGGGACCTCTTCCTGAATGATGACAAAGGGCACGCCACTCGAACTCAGGCGTGCGTATACGGCGTGTCTCTCCTCTCTAGGTCCTGATGCAACAACAACATGTCCATCCACGCCAATCGGCCTCGAAAGATACCGCGCCAGATCTTCCTGATTCCGGCACCCGGTTACAGTTACGGCATAACCAGGCTCAAGCAGCCTGTTACTGAGGCCAGTAGCAACATAAGTCGTGAACGGATCGGCTAGAAAACCCGGATCTGGATCAACGACCACGAGACCAATCGCAAACTCGCGATTGTAGCGGAGGCTCAATCCACGTCGATGTGGCTGATAGTTAAGTAACTCGATCGCTTCGCGGATTCGGACAAGTGTTTCTACGCTTACCTCATTTGTCTTGCCGTTTATCACGTAGGAAACAGCCGCTGCCGAGACGCCCGCGACCTCGGCAACGTCCCGAAGCGACGCTCTTTTTGATGCAAGCTTCGCGCGAGTAGATTTCATTCGGTAGCCATCTTCCACTATTCAGCTTTCAAGCGTCACAGGCCCATGTCAGCGGGAAGCCGTGCACTCGAAAACTTGATTCAGGCCTTGTCCACATCTGGCTGTAAGGGTGGACTCTTTCTATCTAACGCAACGCAGCAAAAAAGCCATCCTTTCCTCGACTTGAAACCGGCGCACTCGCCGCCATCAGCCGTAGTAGACATTGCCTCGCAGCCCGATGGCTGCGACGCCGGAAACAGTCGTCATCTTTAAGGCAGGCGCAATCGACTTACCCGTCAGTTGCAAATATGCGGGACGTTCGTTGCGTTATGGCCAATATCGTCTCCATCAGCCGACTTCATGGACGATCTATGAACTGCAGATGGAAGGCAATATGAAGCAGAGAACACAAGCTGAGACCGGACGGTTTTATGTAACCATGCTTCTTCATATTTTCCTGTCGCGACGCGTCTAAATTACTGCGGAGCCGCTGCCTGGGCTGCAATCAAGTGGTGGGCTTTCCGTCATCCAAAAAAGGAATTTGACAGCTGACTCGAGAATCGCGTTATTTACGCAACCCTCGGCAAACGGGTACCGAGGCACAGCTGATTCGGGTCAAGCGCTTGGCAAAAACCTGAGCGAACAATGTCTACTGTACCCTGTGCGCACACACTATTGGTAGAACTGTCAAGGGCCTAAGCGAGTGATACCGCGTATCGTCTATGTGCATGGCACCTTGGTCTAGCATATTCTTCCCTCGACCTCATTGCGTCAGGAGCATGAGACTATTCCAGTAGAACCGATGCGACAGGATACGAACCAGCTTCCAGAACAACAGCTTTCGCTGCTGGAGCGTGCGCCAAAACCACGGCTCCAATACGCTATATTCAGTGGATTTTTTTGAAATGCCCAATGAGTTACATCTACGCTTTCAGCAGCCCGAAGCCAAAGCGGAAGTTCACACGACAAGGAGTTGGCGGGGCGTTTCGGCACAGTTTTCACGTCTAAAAATGCCTGCCGAGTATGATTTCAAGTGGGATGGACATAGCCACTATCTTGCCCACCACGATCTGGTGCTGTTGGATGGTGAAATGCAGGTGCTAGGTGAAAAACCGATTGCCGGTGGTGATCTGCGCGACCTGATGACCTTTGTCCCAGTTGGCCAGACCATTGTCGGATGGTCAAAACCGGCTGTCAGACTGAACAGTTTTACGGTAGTCTACTTCGACCCAATTGTCATGGAAGAGGAATTGCAATCGGAGTTTAGCAACATCGATCCGCACGCGCACATCTACTTCAATGACAACGAATTGGGCGCAACCATGCGCAAGCTCGGTAAAGTCATGGCCGCAAACCAGCAATTAGCCGGGTTTTACACCGAAACAATTGCTCTGACAGCTGCGTTAGAAATATTCCAGTTCACACAAGCAGACGCGAGGCACATCAAGACTTCAGGTGCCTTGTCTTCGCAGCAAGCCAGATCGGTACGGGACTATATTAACGAGAACCTGGCACGCGACATTGGTCTCGATGATCTTGCTGCTGTTTGCAATCTCACGCGGTTTCACTTTTCCCGGGCTTTTAAGGCCACCTTTGGTCAGCCGCCCTACCGATATCTGAACATCAGGCGGGTTGAACGTGGACAACGGATGCTTGTCGAAACACGAATTGCCATTGGAGATGTTGCCATTGCCTGTGGATTCAGCGGGGCCAGCCAGTTCGGAAGAGCTTTTAGAGATGTAGTTGGAAAGACGCCGTTAGAATTTCGACGGCAGGCTTAATGAGATGATGCAAAGCACTAGTGATTGAGGGCTGATATAACCAAAAAACCTTCGTTTTAGCTAGGGCGCCAGCGCGCAAGTCGTCTCGCCAATCGAAACAGCCTGCAAAAAGGGCCTGTGTGAGCGCTGCCCTCAAAATTTTGAGGTCGATGCCTTCAGAGGAAAACCGTGCGCAGATATGTTCTAGGACTGCCTGTCCATGATGATGCGAATGTGGAACCAGCGCAAGTTTTCCCTCCGGCAAAATATGAAGTTCATTTCGTTCCCTCAGTGGTGCGCTGACCGTGAGCGCTTTGATAGCTCGACACCGTTGCTACGACATACGCAATCCTCAAAAGCGGTCGGAAGATGATAACCCTTCTCTTCCGCAGACATGCCAGTTTCGGCGTTCAGAATGTATTGAAGAACGACACCGGGACCGAGGTTAGAGACAAACACGTATTTTCCGGTTCTATCGCTAACAATTGGGTGAGCATTCCACCCGGTCACGAATGCTTGGCTATCTTTAACCAGACCATCTTCGTCCATCCGCAAAGATGTGATTGTGTTGCCCCCGTAAGAGGCGAAAAAAAAGTCGGCCAAGTTTCTCGACCGAAATATAAGGCATGTTATCGGCAAAGCGGCGGCAGCCTTTTACCTCAGTATCCCTGTTCGGGCGTCGATTTCATAAGACAGCACGCGGTAAGGCTGCGATCGGATCACCGCATAGAGATGCTTTGCATCGGGGCTGACGGCCATCGGCATAACAGCACTGCCGTCTTCGACGTTACCCGTCGGCGTCAAAGAACCCGATATTTCATCCGTAGATATGTGTTAATCTCACCCTCTGTCGCAGCAGAATCGTAGCCTATCGTTTTGGAGAACGATGCTGTCGCCGTAGCAGACTTGGTGCCTGCAATCGTAAGGCAGGCCGTCGCCATTGCTATAACTTTATGCATTGATCCTCCCGTTCAAATGGTTGCTTATAAAGCATCGGCTTTTCAACCGATTTCAGAACGTCCGAAACTCAATCCACTTGAGATAACCGCCAATATGCCATGGCGACATCACACGAGCGGACACTATGCGCGGTGTGTCGTCAACATTTGCTGAAACGCACGATAACTTTCTTTTGGCAATCGATCTCGCGTTACGGGATCCATGCCGACGATCCCAAATTTTGGCTCATAGCCTTCTGCCCATTCAAAATTGTCGATCAGTGTCCATGCAATGTGGCCACGTACGTCTGCACCTTGAGTCTGCGCATCGCGGATGGCGCCAAAATGCTTGTCGAAGAAAGCAATGCGTTTGCCTTCATCGGTTTCCGACATGCCGTTTTCGGTCACATAGATCGGCAGACCCGGATAATCATTTGATGCACGCACGAGAAACTCGGTCAGCGCCTGTGGGTAAACTTCCCAACCCACACTGCTCTTTTCAAGGTCGCCACGGGACTGCGTGAATGGGAAAATCGGCACGCTTTCGTCATGCTTGTAGAGCGAGCGCGTGTAATAATTTATGCCGATCCAGTCGATTGTCGGGCACATTGCTTTCATGTCGTCTTGCCACCTGGCAGGAAGATAGGGCTCAAGAATAGTCGTAACACGTTCGGGGTAAGTCCCCTTCACAGCACCATCAAGGAAGAAGCGATTGAAAATATCGTCTCCCAAAGCAGCTGCTTCGATGTCTTGAGGACTCTGGCTGAAGGGCTCCGCCTTCTCCATATTTACGACGATTCCTAGTTTGTCCTTGATGCCCTCTTCACGCATTGCGGTGATGCCGAGGCCGTGAGCGAGCACAACATGGTGCATCGCTCTGGCAGTTGCCCGCACGTCGCGATAACCTGGCGCATGAATGCCAAGAAAATGGCTTAGAACAGTGATGCACCACGGTTCATTGAAAGTCGCGATACTCTCCAGCCTGTCGCCGAAATGACGGCTGACCTGCGCCGCGTAGTCAGCAAAAGCCTTGGTAGTATCACGGTTCATCCATCCACCACGATCCTGTAACGCGCTTGGCAAATCCCAGTGGTACAGCGTGGCGAAGGGCTTGATGCCACGATCCAGCATGCCATCAATCAGGCGGTCATAAAAATCGAATCCGGCGCGGTTGAGCGCACCCGTGCCTTCTGGAATGAGCCGAGACCAGGCGAAGGAAAAGCGGTATGCATCAAATCCGCCATCCCGGATTAGATCGAGATCTTCTGCCCACCGATTATAGTGGTTACAGGCGATTGTTCCGTTATCCGCGTTTTTGATATTTCCGGGTGTTGCAGAAAATGTATCCCAGATCGATGAGCCGCGTCCATCTGTCTGCCCACCCTCAATCTGATGAGCAGCCATTGCAACGCCAAAAACAAAGTCTGGTCCAAAATCGGCACGTTTGTGTGAGAACATTGCGTCATTCCTGAAGGCCAGGTGCGGCCGGTTACATTTTGATTGTCACGCCCCGAGCACCATACACAGCGCTACAAGCGATCTCTTCCCGCACAGTGTCTGATGCGGGACAGAGCTCGACTTAGGCCCCGTAGGCATCAAGCGCTTGAAGCAGGGCCGCTGTGTAACCATAGCAATAAGCAAAGGCGACACCTTGTGGATCACGACCGGAGATGGTGGGGACGTGGTCCGGCATGATCATGTATTTGTAACCCACCTCACGATAGACCTTCAGCGACCGGGCCATGTCCATGTCGCCTTCATCGGGAAAGGTTTCCATGAACGACAGCTTTTTGCCGCGAATATTGCGGAAGTGAAGATTGAAAATTTTGTTCCGGCTGCCGAACCAGCGAATGACGTCATCGATCTCCTCACGGGGATTATCGAGCATTTCACCGACCGTTCCCTGGCAGAAATTCAGTCCGTGATAAGCGCTTTCGCGCATTGTGACAAATTTCTTTAGCCCATCCACGGTTCCCAGGACCCGGGTTACGCCCTTATAGCCCGGTGGCGTGTAGGGATCGTGCGGATGGCAGGCCAGGCGAATGCGGTTCGCTTCCGCGACAGGCACGACCCGCTCAAGGAAATAGTCGATCCGTTCCCAGTTTTCATCTTCCGAAAGAACGCCAGCTTGGCCGGGAGCCGCGTCCTGATCGGTCTTTTCCCAACGGAAGGAGGCATTTTTTGAGCCGCCCCTTCCCAACTCATCGGGGGTTCGGGGAATGCCGATAAGGTTGAGATTGTATTTGGCTGCAGGAATACCCGCTTCGGCAAGGTTTTCAATGAGTTTGCAGATCGCATCGATCTGCCGATCGCGGTTTGGACCGGCCAGCAAAATATCTGGATATGTAGCGGTTTCGATCGGGCTTGACGGCAACGGAAGCTGGATCATATCCAGCGTGAGACCAAAGCTTTCTACTTTTTCTCGCAAACGTTTAAGATCGTCGATACCCCAACTGTCCAATGGACTGTCTGGGTCCGCGCAAATGTTATTAACTCCAAGCTGCGACCAAATCCGATAATCATCATCATCGCGGGCAGCTAGCTGCGTCCCAACATACATGTCATTTCTCCTGGCTGGCGTGAAGAGATAATACCTCTTTTGTCGATTGTCGAGGTTGAATATTTTTGAGGACCGGGAATTCCCCCATAGGCATGTCCCGCCTCATTGTTGCAATCGAACTCCGGTTTGCACATGGTACCGACCACCTTCCTTGAGATGTTGCCTTGTCATTGTAAACGTGGAAAAATTCGCAAAAACCTAATGTTACCCTAGGTTTATAAAGCGATCTCAAACTTTCTTTTTGCTTGTATCGACTTTTAACGGGAAGTAACGTTTGACGTTTCGCAATGCGGGGAGCAACCCGCGGATTGGTGCAAACGTGACTTGCGCGCCGAGCAATATTCAGGTTCACTTCGGTTTAAAGACGGGGTTAATAACTGAGACATCATATCAGATGTACGGTACAGCTCACAAAAAGAACGCAATCATCGTACGACTTGTCCCGTGCCGAAATGGATTATCTTGGAGGAGAAGCCCATGAATGTAGTTTGTTCAAATCGTGTTTTTGCAGCGGCGTTTTCAGTCGCGCTTACAAGTTCCACGGCAGCCATTGCAGCAACACCAAACGATCAGTTGGTTATCGGCACCTCACTGGCGCAAGTGCTTTCACTTGACCCCCAGCAAGGCACCGAAGTGAAGACCCAGGAAATATTGGCAAACACCTACGACCGGCTTGTCTTCGCCGATCAAACGGACGGTAACAAAATCAAACCGCAACTTGCGGAAAGCTGGCAGGTTGACGACAAGGGTATCACCTTCAAGCTGAAGGACGCACAATTCTCGTCGGGCAATCCCGTAACATCCAAGGACGTCCTGTTTTCTATCGTCCGGCTTTTGAAGCTCGATCAATCTGCAGCAACCAACTACAAGACGGCTGGTTATACCGCCGCCAACATTGAAAGCCTTGTTTCCGCTCCCGACGAAAAGACGTTTCGGATCGAGCTGACCGACAAAGTTATCCCTGAAGCACTCCTTTATCGTCTCGCCATGGGTGTATCGTCCGTCGTTGACAGCGCTGAAGTCCAAAAGCACGTCACCAACAACGACTACGGCAATGAATGGCTGCGTACCAAGACCGCAGGCTCAGGTCCCTACGTCCTGCGTCGCTGGACACCCAATGACATCGTTCTTCTGGAAGCAAATGACGATTATCGCGACGGGAAACCGACCATGCGCCGTATCATCATGCGCCACGTTCCCGAAAGTCAGGCAGCCCGTTTGATGCTTGAGCGCGGCGATATAGATATCGCAAGTGCGTTGACCGCAGCCGATGTGAAGACGTTCGAAACCAACACAAGTTTTGTTATCGATAAGGTCAAGACAGGTGGCTACTACGTGCTCGCTATGAATGCGGGCACAGAGCCTTTTTCCAAGCCACAGGTGCGTGAAGCGATTGCCTACGGCATCGATTACAAAGGCATAGCGGATACGATCCTGGGATCATACGGCCGCGTCCGCAACGTTCCAGTCCCAGAGGACTGGGCAGGTGCCATTGCCAACCCCGACTGGTCTTTTCAGCCCGAAAAAGCCAAGAAACTCCTTGCAGATGCCGGATACCCGGATGGCTTCACGGTGACGCTTAAAACCATTTCGCAAACGCCCCGGGTGGATATGGCCACTGCCATTCAGGCCAATCTTGCCGACATCGGCATCAAGGTAAATATCCAACAGGGCAATGGTGCAGACATCGTCGCCGCGCACCGCGCGCGCAATTTTGATCTGCTTATTCCTCAAACCGGTTCGTTCATGCCGACTGCACTGGGGTCCCTGGATAACTTTGCGTCTAATCCCAACAATTCCAAAGAAGCCAACAATGCTGGCAACTTTGTCTGGCGCTCTGCCTGGGACATTCCTGAGCTAAATGCCTTACGCGAGCAGGCAAACAGCGAAAGGGACGATGCCAAACGCATGGAGCTCGTGAAACTGATTCAAGAAAAGTTCACCGAACTCAAGCCTGCCGTCTTGCCGATGTTCGAACGGTTCGAACCTATCGTCTTGAGCAACCGATTGAAGGGTTACAGCGGCCATCCATGGTCTCTGACCCGCATTGAAGGCGTTACGAAATCCGACGCTCCATAACCGGGCCATTGCGCACATGAAAGAGTTTACACTCATAGAGCTTGCTAGAAGGTTCGGGCATCTGCTTTTGAGCCTGTTCGTTCTGCTTGTCGTCACCTTCGTGATCGGTCGGATTTTGCCGACCGATCCAGTCGGTGCAATCGTTGGCGAACTTGCCGATCCTAAAGCCTATCAGGCAATGCGGGAGCGGCTGGGTCTTGACCTGCCGCTTTATCATCAGTTCTGGTTGTACATGACATCCCTGTTCCAAGGAGATCTCGGTACGGCGATCCTGACGGGCAACCCCGTCACTGAGGATCTCAAGAATGCTTTTCCAGCAACCTTGGAACTCGCAACGTTGGCAGTTGTCATTTCGACGCTGCTAGGTGTCCCGCTTGGGATGACGGCAGCTTTCTTTCGGGATAGCTGGTTCGACAAATTTACGCGGGTCATCTCGCTCGTTGGCCATTCTATTCCAGTGTTCTGGTTCGGCATCGTGGGTTTGGTGATATTTTATGCAGGTCTTCAATGGGCGGGCAGTCCGGGACGCGTGGATGTCTACCTGGAAGGCCTTGTCGAGCCCAAGACCGGTCTACTTTTGATCGACAGCCTCATGGCTGGCGACACGGAGGTGTTCTGGAATGCAGTTCACCATATCATTCTCCCCGCCTGTATTCTTGCTTATTCGGCGATGGCGTACATCACTCGCATGACACGCAGCTTCACTCTGGAGCAGTTAAACCAGGACTATGTCGTGGCCGCACGCGCCAAAGGCGCATCTAGCATGCGCATCGTAACGCGCCATCTTCTTCCGAACATCGCCGTGCAACTCATAACCGTTTTGGCGATTTCCTATGGCGGATTGCTTGAAGGTGCGGTTGTGACCGAGATCGTGTTTTCATGGCCCGGCATCGGTCAATACATGACCAACGCCCTGATGAACGGCGACATGAACGCCGTTTTGGCAGGCACACTTATCATTGGACTGATCTTCATGATGCTGAATTTCCTTTCAGATCTGGCATATCTGGTTTTCGATCCTCGCACGAGAGAGGCCACGACATGAACACGAGTCAAACCCTGCCAGCCCGTCCCCAAGCATCGGGGGCTCTTGACCGGGCCACTGGCAGCTTCAAGAGCTTTTTCAAAAAGCTGGCAGATGAACCTTTGGGCATGTTCGGTTTTGCTGTCCTGCTCTTGCTGGTCATTGTCGCCATTCTTGCGCCGTGGATTGCGCCTTACAGTGCGACCTCTCAAAATCTTTCGCAGGCGCTGCAACCGCCGAGCTTCGCCCATTGGGCGGGAACGGATGAGTTCGGACGCGATATTCTTTCTCGCTTGATCTATGGTACGCGCATTACCATCCAAACGGTCCTCGCCGTCTCGCTGATCGTCGGCCCCATTGGCCTTTTGATTGGCATTGTGGCTGGCTTCGTGGGGGGACGAACCGATGCATTTTTGATGAGAGCGACAGACATTGTCCTTAGCTTTCCCTCATTGATCCTTGCACTGGCCTTCGCCGCAGCCCTTGGCGCTGGCCTCAACACCGCCATCATCGCCATTTCTTTGACGGGATGGCCTCCGATTGCGCGATTGGCTCGCGCCGAAACCCTGATTGTACGCAACACGGACTACGTGGCTGCTGCCAGACTTTACGGGGCGTCGGGCACCAGATTACTGCTGCTCTACATCGCACCGATGTGCATTCCGTCCGTTGTGGTGCGCCTGACTCTCAGCATGGCTGGCGTCATTCTTACGGCGGCAGCGCTTGGTTTTCTCGGTTTGGGAGCACAACCACCGGAACCGGAGTGGGGCGCGATGATCTCCAACGGACGCAAATTTATGCTCGATAACTGGTGGGTTGCCGTCATGCCGGGTATCGCCATTCTCGTCACCAGCCTTGCGTTCAACCTTGTTGGCGATACGCTTCGCGATATTCTGGATCCACGCCATGCCCGATAATGAAACTATTCTTAAAGTCAGAGATTTGTCGGTCCGTTTCGGGCGGGCCGACATTCCGGCTGTCCGAAACCTGAGCTTTGATCTCGGCGCAGAGCGGGTCGGCATTGTCGGCGAATCTGGCTCCGGCAAATCCACGCTTGGGCGCGCAATTATGCGACTTTTGCCGCCTTCTGCCCGCGTAGAGGCCACGACGCTCGATTTTGAAGCTGCGCCACTTCTCAGCCGCAGTGAAAAAGCAATGCGCGGCCTTCGTGGCAACCGCCTAGCATTGATTATGCAGGACCCGCGTTACTCCCTCAATCCGGTACTTAAAGTAGGCAAACAGGTAGCGGAGGCTGCTCTTCTGCACCAGAAAATTGGCAAGAAACGCGCTTTTGACCTTGCTGCTGAAATGCTCGGAAAAGTTCGCATCGCAGATGTTGACCGTACTATGGAACTGTACCCGCACCAGATTTCCGGTGGCATGGGTCAACGGGTCATGATTGCAATGATGCTGCTGGCCAAGCCGCGTCTTGTTGTCGCCGACGAGCCAACATCGGCGTTGGATGTCAGCGTCAGAGGAGATGTCCTGAGGCTTCTCGACGAGTTGGTGCGGGAGAATAATTCGGCACTTCTACTCATCAGCCACGACATTCGCATGGTCGCATCCTTTTGCGAGAGAATTCTCGTCATGTATCAGGGCCAGGTCATAGAAACGCTGAGAAACATTGACGAAGCGAAGCATCCCTACACGCGTGGGCTGATTGCCGCTATGCCAGATCCCAAACATCCTGTTTCTCGTTTGCAGGTTCTGGATCGCCAAGCCATCAATGCAGCAGGGAGCCTCTCATGATCGAGGTCAAGGACCTGTCGGTGTCTTTCGCTCAGGGCGAAGCTCGCAAGCAAGTTGTTAAATCGGTTTCCTTCTCCGTAAAAAAGGGCGAGACACTGGGCATCGTTGGAGAATCGGGCTGCGGAAAGTCCACTGTACTTCGCTCTTTAGCGGGCTTGGACCGGCACTGGCAGGGAACAATTACCCTTGCGGGAACGCCGGTCGATCGGGACCGTAGCAAGGAACAATTGCTGCTGGCGCAAATGGTGTTTCAGGACCCCTACGGCTCCATCCATCCCCGTCACCGCATTGAAAGAGTGTTGGCAGAACCCATTCGCGCCATGAAAAAAGGCGCTGGCTGGGATCGGGTTTCCGGTGCTTTGGAGCAGGTTGGCCTCCCAACCAGCTTCGCTGAGCGCTTCCCGCATCAGCTTTCTGGAGGGCAGCGCCAGCGTGTCGCGATTGCCAGAGCTTTGATGTTGGAACCCGCCATTCTGCTTTTGGATGAGCCGACATCTGCGCTTGATGTTTCAGTACAGGCAGAAGTTCTCAACCTTCTGTGCGACTTGAGGGATCAGCGAACATTGACCTATGTGCTCGTCAGTCACGATCTTTCTGTGATCGCCCACATGTGCGACCGCGTGCTGGTTATGAAGGACGGCAGTTTTGTCGATGAACTGACGAAGGAAGACCTGCAACGCGGTGTGACGCATCATCCCTATTCCCAGATGCTCTTTGATGAATCCGTCAATGGGTTGAGCGGGAAATTTCCGGCGGCCCCAGAGGCCTCGTGAGCCGTGAGCAGTCAATTCTTCAGCATTGGATGCCGTCTCCGAAGCATGACAGATATAAAAGGTAAGTGTCGTTAACTCTGACTAAAGTCCTGTACCTGTCTGCGATTTGGACCCTGGGTTGAGCCGTAAAACGACAGAGCACAGCGTAAAACCGCAGTGATATTTGGAAAGGCGATACGTCATGCCTGCAATTGTCTGAACCCAAAGCAGACTCCCCCTCGTTGATGGAGAGGCAAGTGGCTGTGTGGTAGACGGGCATCGGAAGTTGACACTCACCCGTATCTTGGGTCAGTCAGAACTTCTCCACTCTCGGCAATTCACGGCACCAAACCCTACCGCTCACGCCAATCTGGCCCACATGCGGAGAGACTATGCGACTGCTGCGCGGCTGGATCCAGCTACTTTTTGTCTTCCAGACGTTCAATTCTTGCATATTGCGCCGAGTTTTACATTCCCAAACAGCCAACGTAGCTACTCAACCTAGTTGACCAGTGATGTGCGGGAAGCGCTCGCAGCTTCTCTGGCGTACCCATGCATGACGGCCCCAATCTGATAATCCGCAACTATCCCAACGCAAAATCTCAAGTTCATGCTGACCCGCAACGCCTGCTAAGCTTAGCGTTCGCGGTTATGATAGCCTAACTGCCATTATGCTTGATGTGTGGTCTAGTGCTGTGAACGTAATCTTCTGTCCATCATCCATTCATAAAGCAGCCACGCAAGCTTCAGAGAAGATATCCATATTCCTGTTGTCGCTCACAACGAGCAATCTAACAGGAGATACAGATGCGCTGGATAGCCAAGGCAACTGCCGTGACCGGAACTGCTCTGCTCATTACGGCCGGTGGCGTGAACGCCGTCGAGATTCACAACGGAACAATCACCGAGGCTGAAGTCATCAAGACCCAGGAAGCCTGGGGCAAGGCTCTCGTTGCGATTTCACGCGAATATGAAGAAAAGGGTGTAAAATCGGCACAGGAAATGGCCGGGAAGGTGATCGATGCGGCCTACGGCTACCAGCTGGGGCCGGTGCTCTTCAAGCCGACGCTGACGCAGGAGCCACAGACGTTCCGTACCGACCGCGAGGGCGCGCTCTCCTATTTTGTCGCTCAAAACCCGAAATACCCTGCCGATACGGGCTTTGCGCTGAAAGGATGGCGTGAAGTCGACGTCAAGAATGCTGCCATCCTTCTGGATGGCGAATACGCGACGACCCTGGGCAAGGTATCCTTCACCGACAAGGACGGCAAGGTGACGACCGTTGACAAGTCGTGGACGTTCAAGAAGGATGATGAGGGAACGATCCGTATCGTTCAGCATCACTCCTCACTGCCTTACGCCGTCAAGTAATATCGGCCTGAAGCAGGAAGCGACTACCGATCTGTTTCAAGACGGTAGCCGATGCCCCGAACAGTTGTGATGCAGGATCGACCCTCCGACGAGCGGTCGATCTTTGCACGCAACCGACGCACATAGACATCGACGACATTGGTCAGCGGGTCCTCGCCCGCGCCCCAGATATTCGCCAAAATCCGTTCCCGGCTCAGCACTCTGCCGGGGGTGGACATGAAGAGTTCCAGAAGGGCGAGTTCCTTTGCTGTCAACGAAATTTCGTCGCCCTCCACGGTAACCCGCATGGACTCCCGGTCCAGTTCCAGCAGTCCGACGGACAAAATCTTTGGCCCAAGCGGGCGTAGATCGATGGGGCGGCGCATGAGCGCCTCGATCCGTGCCAGCAGTTCTTCGAACGAAAATGGCTTGACCAGATAATCGTCAGCGCCCATGCGCAATCCCGAGATGCGATCATTCACGGAACCAAGGGCCGTCAGCATCAAAATCGGTGCCGATATTCCGCTGGCGCGGAGTGTCTGGCAAACATCGGAACCGTTGATGATTGGCAGCATGAGATCGAGCAGGATAGCACCGTTTGTGCCTGTGGAGCGCCATTCCTTCCATAGCTCATGGGCGCGTTCGATACCGGTCGGGCCATCGCGTGCGACGGTGACGCCGTAGCCCTCCGCGCGTAATCCGCGCTCCAGAAAATCTGCCACCCTCGGATCGTCTTCTATGATGAGTATGTTCACTTCTTCGTCTCCGCGACGGATTCAAGAACGGCAGCGTTTCTGAACAATGGCAACCGAAGCATGGCCGTCGTCCCTTCGTCACTATCGCTGGAAAGGGTGATCGTTCCCTCATGTGCCGATATCAGATGTTTGGCGATGGACAACCCGAGACCCGTGCCTTCCGGGCGATGAAGCCTTGCATTGTTGCCGCGGAAATTTCGGTCGAAAACGTGGTCGATGGCGTCAGGCTCGATGCCAATCCCATGGTCGCGAACGATCAATTCCCAGGTGTTTCCGATAACGCTGGACGCCACTTCGACGTGACCATCGTGAGGTGAATAGCGGATGGCATTATCCAACAGGATAGCGATGACCTGCCTCAAACGAAACGCGTCGCCGGCCACAATCGTCTCTGCATCCTCGATATCCGTTGTGATCGTGACACTGCGCTGATTGGCCAAGGCGGCAGCACTCAACAGCGCTTCCTCAAGCGGACCTGCAATATCGATCGGCTCCCTGTTCAGCGCCAATGTCTCATCTTCGCCACGCGACATCATCAGGAGATCATCAATCAGGCTTCCCATCTGGCTCGCCGCCTGGCCGATGCGCGCGAGCGATCCGCGATAGTCGTCATCCTCCTTTTGCCCGCGCAACGCAATCTCCGCTTCACCCCGGATTGCTGTCGTCGGCGTGCGCAATTCGTGGCTGATATCGGCCAACAGACTACGCCGACNATTGCTGTCGTCGGCGTGCGCAATTCGTGGCTGATATCGGCCAGCAAACTGCGCCGGCGACCTTCAGACGCACGCAATCGCGACAAGGCGTTCTCAAGGGCACACGTTCGCTCTCTGACCTGTTGCTCGAGCACGGTGCGGTGGTTGGCTTCTTCATTTCGTCTTAGCAAAAGCTCGGACGCCATTCGGTTGATGCTGGCAGCAAATCGGCCGAATTCGTCGGTGGTCGTCACGGGGATACGATGCTCGAGCCNAAAGCTCGGACGCCATTCGGTTGATGCTGGCAGCAAATCGGCCAAATTCGTCGGTGGTCGTCACGGGGATACGATGTTCGAGCCGGCCGGCTTCAAAAGCCCTTGCCCCTTCCGACATTTGCTGGAGCGGGCGGCGGATGGCATTGGCGATGGCGTAAGCCAATCCCATGCCAATGACGGCGATGATGAACGTCAAGACCGCAAGGACGCGATTGAGCTGCAGGAGAGCGGCATCCGCATTGGCGCGCGTGATGTCGAGTTGCGACCGTTCCTTGGCGATGGTGTCGTTGAGGACTTCGCGAAGATCCCGCCCGGCTCCCTGATCGAAAACTTTCTCGATGGACGCCCAGGCCGTTCGCACATCATCTGCTCCCGTATGAGACCTTATGTCTTCGATGGCAGGTTTCAGTGCAATGACACTGCCGGAGATCAGCTGCAAGGCTTCATCGCGCGCATCGTCATCATCGGCGGGTGCACCGGCCAGATGATCCATCCTACGCGTTTCTTGGCTGATACGCTGAAGCTGTTCGATGGTCGCAGCCATATGATTGCGCAGAATTTCGCCGTCGCTCGGAGCATGATCTGCGCCAATCAGCGCCCGCAAAGACCACGCGCGCAGCCGCTGTTTGGTTGCCGACAGCTCCAGCAGACCGGAAAGAATATCTCCCGCATATCGTCCGCGAACGACCTGCTGTTCTGCCTCTGTGGCGATGTGTCTGTTAAGAAGACCTTGGGACACGATAAGGATAGCCAGAACTGCAAACGCCGAGACCAGTCTTATCGTGAAGTCAAACCGCCTCATCCTCACTCTCCATTAGGCAAACGTTACGCGCCTGCATCTCACCCTATAAAAGCGTTGGCTGATCGCTGAGCTAGCGATCCACCTAGAATGGACTTTGCGGTTTTTATCTGACTGAGCAAGCCTCACTGCTGTCAAAGCGCAAAGGGCCTCGCCGAACGCCAGACGTTGGACAATCTCATGAGGAGCGTCTGGAAAACTGAACGTGATATGACGCAAAAATCCTAAGCGGCCACATCCAAATCGACGAACCTGAATGCATCAGCTTTATTACGTGGATGGATTCCATTAGAAACCAACCACGAACCGAAACATGTATCGCCAGGCTCTAAGGATAAAGGCGGTGGGTATTTGCATCGACGATTGTCTGACCGAAAACGATGCGAACATTCGTGGCGTCAAGTTCTTGATGAGAATCGAACCAGTGACCTGCAATTCTAAAGGCTTAGGCGGCCCAGGGATTGATAACTCTCAATCCGGCTACTTCAAAATGGGCTTGTATCTCGCGTTGCGACCGCGAGATGGTTTTCTGCAGCCGTAGCAGCAATGTATCGATCGGCCTTCCCGATCGCCTTTCCGGATGCTCGGGCGCTGGCCATCAGGTCCGCGTATAATTGGGAGGTGCCCACCGCAATGCCAAGACGGCAAAGCGTTTGATGCACAAGCTCCTGAAAGCGCAAGGCCGCGCGCCGAGTATAAGATAACCGACAAGTCGCGGTCGTAGAATGCAGCGAAGCGGGCAAATTTGGCTGGCGTCGACCACCGTTGTCAGGGGACTGAACAATCGAGCGGGGGGCTCCCATCAACCCGTCTGAATACGGGAGAGGATCATGAAGCGCTTCAAGTCAGCTCGACAGCTTCAGCGTTTCGTTTCTAACCACGACTAGATCACCAAACTCTCAACGTTCCCGCCATGCCATCTGCGCAACACCGCGATCTGCGATCAGCAGCCACGCTAGCATTGCGGCAAGTCGGACGCCTTCACGCCGCGTAAGCCAGAACCTCACGCGCTTAGAATGGTGTCACGGATTTAAGCTTACAGTGCCAAAATTAGTTATTCTGTGAAAGCCTCCTCACGTTTCCGGCGGATACTCGGTGCCAGCACGAGTGCTAGCACCACGACGGCGAACACCAGCAATGATAGGCTGAGGGGGCTACGCAGAAAGATTGACGGATCGCCCTGGCTAATGAGCATCGCGCGGCGCAGGTTCTCTTCCAGCATTGGCCCGAGAATGAACCCAAGCAAAAGCGGCGCGGGCTCGAAGCGCATCTTCGTGAGCGCGAAACCAACAATGCTGAAGCCTGCCATGACGAAGACGTCGAAGACGCTGTTGTTGATGCTGTAGGCACCGATGCAGCAGAAGGCGATGATCGCCGGAAACAGCAAATGGTAGGGTACGGTCAGCATGCGCACCCAAAGTCCGATAAGCGGGAGGTTGAGGATCACGAGCATCAGATTGCCCGACCACATTGAGACGATCATGCCCCAGAACAGTTCCGGCTCGTCGGAAATGACGTTTGGTCCGGGTGTGATACCCTGGATGATCATCGCCCCTACCATCAGTGCCATGACTGGATTGCCGGGAATACCGAGTGTCAGCATCGGAATAAATGACGTCTGCGCCCCGGCATTGTTCGCTGATTCCGGTGCGGCAACGCCCTCTATAGCTCCCTTGCCGAATTCGGCTCGGTTCGGGGATATCCGCTTTTCCATCGCATAGGAGGCGAATGAGGCAAGCATCGCCCCGCCCCCCGGCAATACGCCCAGGAACGAGCCAAGCGCAGTGCCGCGCAGAACAGGCGCGATGATCCGCTTCAAATCCTCTTTCGTCAGCATCAAGCCGGTCACCTTCTTGACCCCGACCGAACGCTCCTGCTCGTTCTCCAGATTGCGCAGGATCTCGCATACCCCGAATATGCCCATGCTGACTGCGACGAAGTTTAAACCATCGTAGAGTTCCGGGATGTCGAACACATAACGGGGCGTACCACTTTCGACATCCGTCCCAATCGTCCCCAGCACAAGTCCGAAAACAATCATCGCAAACGCCTTTAGCAACGATCCGCTGGCAAGCGCCACCGATGCCACAAGGCCGAGGACCATGAGCGAGAAATATTCCGCCGGCCCAAAATTAAGTGCCACCGCGGCAAGTGGCGGGGCTGCGACGGCGAGCAGGATGGTCGCCACCGTTCCGGCGAAGAAGGAACCGAGAGCCGCTGTCGCAAGCGCCGCGCCCGCTCGGCCATTGCGCGCCATCTGGTAACCGTCGATCGCGGTGACGACGGATGAGCTCTCACCCGGCAGGTTGATGAGAATGGCTGTGGTCGAGCCTCCATACTGGGCCCCATAGAAGATGCCGGCCAGCATGATGAGTGCGGATTCCGGCGGCAGACCGAAGGTGATAGGTAAAAGCATGGCGATGGTCGCGGTCGGTCCCAGCCCCGGCAGAACGCCGATCGCGGTGCCCAAAAGGCAGCCAACAAAGCCGTAGAACAGGTTCATCGGCATGAATGCTGTCGAGGCACCCAGCCAGAGGTTAGAGAAGATATCCATAAGCAATCCAATCCGGTTTCGTCGGCTGGCTGCGAGCGTTAAGTGAGGTCGCCGATGAATGGCACCCACGGTCCGAAGGCGCTAACAGGAAGCGACAGAAGTTTCGTGAACACCAGCACAGAACAGACGGCCAGAAAGAGGCCGAGCAGGATCGAATGACGCCAGTTGGCATAACGGCTCGCCGCCCCTACCCCGGCTATTAGCAGCACGATGGTGGGAGCGAGACCGAGACCGGACAATAGCAGCCCGAAGCCCACCGGCGCTGCGATTACCAAGCTGTACGCCTTCCAGTTCCACACATCCGGCTCGCTGTCTTCAGCATCAACCATAAGCGACTGAACGATGATCATCGCGCCGATCGCCAACAGAATGAGGCTCAGCATCGTCGGAAAATAGCCTGGACCCATGCGAAAGGAGTCTCCGACTTCCAGTTCCCGACCGAACCATAAAAAAGGCAGTCCGACACAGATCATTGTCACACCGCCAACAAAGTCGCGGCCATTTCTAATTTTCAGCATGGCATGATACTCGCGTGTGAAAGACGTGCCGGCCGACGACTAGTCCCCAGCCGACAGATTGCCTTACTGCAGCGGCACGTTGGCCGCCTTGATTACGTCGGCCCACTTTGCTGTTTCCTTGTCGATGAAGACTTGGAATTCGGCAGACGTATTGCCAACCGGCGTCACGCCCATCGCCTTGAGCTTTTCCTGCATTGCCGGCTCGGCGATGATCGCCTGCACTTCCTTGCTAAGCTTTTCCACGATTTCCGGTGGCGTGCCGGGAGGCGCGAAGAGGCCGTGCCACGAGGTCGCGTCGAAGCCGGGAATGACGCTCGCCATGGTTGGTACGTCGGGCAGGAGAGCGGCCTTTTCCAGGCTGGTGACGGCCAACGCCTTGACCTTGCCGGCCTTCACCTGCTGGGCGGCCGTGGGAATGTTGTCGAACATCATATCAACGTGTCCCGCGACGACATCGAGGATGGCCTGGCTACTGCCCTTGTAGGGTACATGAGTGATCTTGATGTCGGCCTTCGTCGCCAGCAACTCGCCCGCCAGGTGGATCGACGTGCCCACGCCCGAAGATGCGTATGTGTGCTTACCCGGCTCCGTCTTCAGGAACGCAATCAGTTCCTCGACATTGTTGGCCTTGATCTTGTCGGGGTTGACGACCAGAACGTTGGGCAGGCTGGCGATAAGAGAAATTGGCGCGAAGCCCTTTTCCTTGTCATAAGGCAGTTTTTTGTAAAGAGTCTGGTTGATGGCATTCGAGCTCACCGTGCCCATGCCTATGGTATAGCCATCGGGCTTGGAACGGGCGAGATCGCCAAGACCGATGTTCCCACCAGCGCCCGGCTTGTTTTCAACGATGAAACGCTGTCCCAGCCGCTTGTCGAGTTCTTCCGCGACGAGGCGGCCGAAAGTGTCCGTATTGCCACCCGCCGCGAATGGAACGACCACGGTTACGGTCTTGGTTGGATAGTCCTGCGCATGGCTCGGCTGGAGGCCGGATGCACATATTACGGCCATAGCGGCCGCAAACGTCGTTAAACGTTTGAGGTTCATTGTAATTCCTCCACTTGTCCGGCGTCTGGCCGGCCCCACTAGACCACCCCCCGGCATCCTCCTACCGGTAAAATGGAAGCGCTTTCATTCTACTGTGAAAATCCTCGGCTGCAACCTTGAAGCGCGAAATAATTGTAATTGTAATTCAATATGTTAATGATTTTAACGGCATTTCAATAATCGAAGCCCTTGATTTCGACAGGAATGAAAGCGTAACTCATTTTAACAGGAGCGATGATCATGGCTGACTATGACAAGCGAAGGCACATCACGACCAGTGGCCCGGTAACGCTGGCTGATATCGCCAAACTAGCCGGCGTCTCGCCCGTTACCGTATCGCGCGCCATTAATACCCCGGCACTGGTCAAACCGCGAACCTTGGAAGCGATCGAGAAGGTCATCGCTCGAACAGGGTATGTGCCGAACCTTCTGGCTGGCGGCCTTGCCTCCAGAAAAACTCGACTGATCGCAGCAATTGTTCCGTCCGTCGCCAGCACGATATTTGCCGAAACCATTGAAGGCCTTAATGCCGAACTGGTCTCTGCCGGTTACCAGCTTCTACTCGGTTTATCCGGGTACGATGCCAAGCGTGAGCTGGAGCTCACCCGCGCCATCCTTGCCCGGCGTCCCGACGGCATTATCCTGACCGGCATCACCCATCTCAAGGAAACCCGAGCCATGCTCACAGGTGCTGGCCTCCCGATCGTTGAAATTTGGGATTCAACACCCTCGCCACTCGATACAGCGGTTGGCTTTTCACACGATGGCGTCGGCGCAATGGCCGCCGAGCATCTACTCATCCGTGGCTATGATCGCTATGCACAGATCGGCGCCAACGACCCACGCGCAGTCCAACGTCGCGATGGCTTCGTTAATCGCCTCAAGGGCATTGCGAATGTCGAGCTTCCGGAGCTGGACATGAGCTCCCCGTCGACCTTCCGTGATGGACGCCTTGCGATGGCGCAACTCCTCACTCGCGGCGAAGATACGCTGGGCGTCTTTTGCTCGTCAGATGTTGTTGCCCATGGTGCCCTTGCAGAAGCGCACGCACGAGGATGCCGCATGCCCGATAAGCTCGCCATTATCGGCTTCGGTGACTTCGACTTCGCACCCCATACACATCCGCCGCTCACCACAATACGGATCGACCGCCGCGATATCGGCACCCAGGCGGCACGGTCTATCCTCAGGAAAATCAAAGGTGACCCAAATGTCGAAACGATGATTACCATCGATTTCCATATCGTCGCCCGAGGGACAGCCTGAAGTATGGTTAGCTTATGGTCGCTTGCCGAACTCTGCCACTCCACGCGTCCACTGTCCGGCCTGTTGCGACAGCGTGATACCCAGACCCGGCCGGTTCGGCACCAGCATCCTGCCGTCTTTGATCTCCAAACGCTCGTTGAACAAGGGATCAAGCCAATCGAAATGCTCTACCCATGGCTCAAGCTCATAAGCGGCGGCAAGATGCAGGTGGATTTCCATCGCAAAATGCGGGGCTAGCTGCAGCTTCTTCGCTTCTGCAAGCGCACAGATCTTTAAAAACTGCGTGATGCCGCCCACGCGCGGCGCGTCTGGCTGAATGAAGTCCACGGAATTGTTTTGGATAAGGGCCACATGTTCCGGGACGCTTGCCAGCATTTCGCCGGTTGCAATTGGCGTATCGAGCTGGGCTGCGAGCGCAGCATGTCCATCGATATCGTAGGCATCCAGTGGCTCTTCGATCCACGTCAGATGATAAGGCTCCATCAGCCGCCCAAAGCGCATTGCAGTTGGACGATCCCATTGCTGGTTTGCATCGACCATCATCGCCGAGCGGTCGTCAATTTGCTCGTGAACCGCCGCAACACGCTTGAGGTCAATATTCATGTCTGGCTGCCCGACCTTGATCTTGATGCCGCCAATGCCTGCCGCAATTGACTGCTCGACATTGTCGAGAACTTCTTCGATCGGCGAGGAAAGAAACCCGCCTGATGTGTTGTAGCACCGGACGCTGTCACGATGGGCTCCAAGTAGCTTTGCAAGCGGCAAACCGGCGCGTTTGGCTTTGAGGTCCCAAAGCGCGACGTCGAACGCTGCGATCGCCTGCACTGCAAGTCCGCTACGCCCAACGGACGCACCAGCCCAGCACAACTTGTTCCAAAGCTTCCCAATATCGTTCGGATCTTCGCCGATGAGAACATGGGCTATTTCCTTGGCGTGTTCGTATTGACCTGGCCCGCCCGCGCGCTTGGAATAGCTAAAGCCAATGCCGCTGTGGCCATCTTTGGTCTCGATCTCGGCAAACAGGAACGCCACCTCGGTGAGCGGTTTCTGTCGCCCGGTCAAAACCTTGGCGTCGCTGATCGGCGTCTTCAGCGGCAAGAAGATCGACGAAAGCCTGATCCAGGCAATGCTGTCGGCATTCATCACATTTGGGGATAGGTTCGTTGGTGCCTTTTGCGCGTTCATGTCTCCACCTTATTTTAGCCTTCGCCCTCCACAGAGTGCGTTTCTCTTGACCAATATCCGCCCGATCGATTTAAGTCCAAATCGAATATTGACAGATATCGATACAGGAATTGAATTGATGCTGGATATGGGACAGGTCAGATCCTTCGTTATGGTGGCATCCGAACTGAATTTCAGCCGAGCAGCGCGTCGTCTGAACATGACCCAGCCACCCCTTAGCCGTCAGATCAGACTGCTCGAAGAGGAGCTGGATGTTGCCCTTTTTGAGCGCACGAGTCGACGTGTGGCTTTGACGGCAGCGGGACATGCCTTTCTCGTAGAAGCTCAAAAACTTCTGGCCCAGGGTGACGCGGCGAAAACCGCTGCTCGCCGTGCTGCTCGAGACAGCGTAGGCTCGATCCGCATCGCCTTCGTCGGCGCAGCGACATACGGCTTCTTGCCAAACTTTATCAGTGCAGCGCGAGCACTTGCCCCCCGGATCGAACTCGAACTGGTGCAGATGGAAACAGCCGAACAGCTGCAGTCGATCAATCGTGGGGAGATAGATATGGGCCTGTCCCGCCCGCTTTCAGGCGCACACCAACTGGAAAGTCTCAGCGTTGTGCGTGAGCTCATGATGTTAGCCATACCAAGAGCGCATCCGCTTGCGGCAAGGCGCAGGCCTGGACTGGACGCCTTGAACAATATGCCGATAATTATGTTCTCACCCCAAGCGCGCTATTTGCACGATAAGGTCACCGCATTGATGGCAGAACATGGCATCATGCCTCGCATCGTCCAGAGCATCACCCATTCTCAGGCCATCCTGTCTCTGGTCAGCGCCGGTATAGGCCTCGCGATCGTGCCTGCGGCAACCCGCAACGCCTGTTTTGACAACGTCGTATTCCGCCCGCTCGACCTCAGGCAGCAATGCGTTGCAGAGCTGCATGCCATCTGGAGCGCTGAGAATAGTAATCCCGCCTTACCAGAGATTCGCGATGTTATCGCAGGCTCTGCAATCAGCGACCTCTCCGCCTGAGCCAGCGCTGGCCCGCGGCGACGCACAATTGACCCGTTACAACGCAGAGGTCGAAGCTGCCCCTCTGCGGGGAACGCGATAACAAAACAACCTAAAAGGGACGCCGTGCTGTTCTGGTGGGCGCGGAACGGCGTGTGGGAGGCACCGCCGATGTCTGCTGGCGGAAAGCCAGTCGGTCACCAAAAAGGTGTTGTCCATGCTGATGCGAATGGTGCCATTTGCAGTAAGCAAGGGGCCGGAAGGAAAGGCCCGCAGTCGCGGGCCTGTGGTCGAGAATCAAGCGGCGTGACGGTGGCTTGCGTGGGGTGGTTGGCGGCCTGCAGACATGGCGGTTCCCATTTCGAACCTATTAAGAAGCTCCGAAAGCTGGACGCTCTCTTCGGCCAGGCCGGCACCAGCAGCGTTCATTTCCTCGACCATTGCCGCGTTCTGCTGCGTGACCTGGTCCATGTGGTTGACGGAGGTGTTGATCTCCGACAGGCCCAGAGCCTGTTCCTTGGCGGCGGTGGCAATCGCCTCCATGTGTTGATGGATGGCGTTGACCAAATCTGCGATCTCCTTCAGGCCAGCGCCGGTGTCGCTGACCAAGGTGACGCCCTGGGTGACAGCGGTCTCGGAGTTGCCGATCAGACCCTTGATCTCCTTAGCGGCCTTGGCGGAGCGCTGGGCAAGCTCGCGAACTTCTTGGGCGACCACAGCGAAGCCTCTGCCGGCATCCCCGGCCCGGGCGGCCTCGACGCCGGCATTGAGCGCCAGAAGGTTGGTCTGGAACGCGATTTCGTCGATCACGCTAATGATGCTGGTGATCTGTCTGGAGGCCGCCTCGATCTTGTTCATCGCATCAATGGCATTGGACACCACCGTGCTGGACGATCCGGCGCGGGTGCTGGCATCACGGACCATTTCGCGCGCTTCGCTGGCGCGGTCCGCAGTCTGGCGGACATTGGTCGTGACTTCTTCGAGGGCAGCGGCCGTCTCTTCCAACGAGGCGGCCTGCTGTTCAGTTCGCTTGGCAAGCTGGTCAGATGCAGAGGATATCTCACCGCTGCCGCCGCGCACTCTCAGCGCGCTGTGACTAACGCTTTCTAGCGTGGAGCGCAGTTGCTGGACGGAGCTGTTGAAGTCGTGACGCAGGCTTTCGAATTGTGCGGTGAAGACTTCGTCGATCTCGCAGGCGAGGTTACCGGATGCCAACGCCTGGAGACCGCGGGCGAGACCCGAAGTTGCCTGCGTCAGGCGCTCTTCCGCTTCCCGCTCGGCGCGTTCCTGGAAGGCGATGCGCTCGATTTCGGCCGTCTTGCGCGACGCTTCGGTTTCGGCTTCCATCGCCTTATTGTGCAAGGCGGCATCCTTGAAGATCTCGACGGCCTTGGCCATCTCGCCGATTTCGTCGCTTCGGCCGGAGCCGGCAATCACCACCGACAGGTCGCCGCCCGCCAGCTTGCGCATGACGGAGGTCAATTGGCCGATTGGATTTGCGATGCGGAAGATCACCATCAGAATGCCGGCGATCGACAGGGCCAAGGTCAGAGCCATAGCGAAGCCGTAGATGACGATGGAGAGTGATGCGGTGGAAACGTTTTCTGCGGTCACCGCGGTCATCTGCTTCAGCGAAGCAACCGCGATATCGGCGAGTGACGCCTGCGCCGGAGCCGCAAGTTTGCGCCATTCGTCGACGGCCATTTCCATAGGCAGGCCGGCTGCAAACGCTTTTAGCGCCGCGGCCTTTCGCTCCGCATAAGCTCCGCCAAAATAAGTGGCTTCGGCAACCTTGTACTGCGTGGTGATATCCGCAGGAATTGCAGGGCTGGCGACGATCTGCTTGACCAGGTTCCAGGCAAACAACGTTTTACCGTCCTGCACGGCGATCTCGGTCATCTTGGCGGGGCTCAGGGCTTCCTTGGCGATAATCGCGCCGACCAGGGTCGAATTTGCCGAGCCGCCGTAGGTGCGCATCGACCATCCCAGAGACCTGAGCTGTGTGAACATCGTCAGTTGCGGATTGCGATCATTGATGACAAGTTCGACCGCGCTGGCAGCCTTTTCGAGATCCGCCAACATCTGATCGGCTTGTGTCTGAGCGTTCCTGGCTAGCGCCGGATCCCGTTGTGCGACGGCCAGTTTCAAAGCGGCGTCGATTTGCGGACGAGTGGAAAGCCACTGCGTATAGCCGTTCATGAGCGGCGCCATGGATTGGTCGAGCGTAGCCAAACCGATTTCATCCGCCAAGGTCTTGGCAGAGGCGACGGCGGGATCGACCGCCCTACGGCCCTCCTCCAGGTTTGCAAGGCTCGACTGGACATCAGCGGGTTCCAGCTTAGCCGCCGAGGAAATAGCACCGCGCTCGCCGCGAAGACCTAGAAGCACGTCGAACAGCCGCGCGTCTAGTTGCGAAAGCTTTGAGAGCTCGGTGGAACTTCGGTAGATAGCCACTTCTTGCTGCAACAATTTGCCAACAAGGCCGATAACAGACAAGCTCAAACCTGCGAAGGCGAGAATCAAGATCTGTTTGATGGAGATTCTCATTCGACGGTCCTCGAGACTTTGCAACTTGACCAAGGCGTTCCTGCCGTAGTCACGCGGGGTGAGATTTTCCCCACACTAGCCTCAAGAGACAAAGATTGAATTAATAGACGCTCATAGACAACCTCAACACGATATATGACGATACATGGAGTCATTTACCTGAACGTCAGTCGCCTTGAACGAAATCGAGCGAGAACCTCCAGACGGACCCAACCTTAAACTGGCGAATTCCTGCGGGATTTGTGGTGTCCAGGCCTGTACGTTCGGAACATCCCAAAATGGGTGACGCGCCCTTCCTCATGCAAGTTGCGAGGTTTCTAACAATCATGCGGCTCGCACCTCATGATTGTTTGATTAGTACCAGCGATGGCATATCGCACATGTCATATTCACGGATAGGCTGTAGACCCATCCGGTTTGTTGGTGATTTTGCGTTGCCAATGAATGTAGTCGTCCGTCAGCAAAGCTTTTTCGTCGATCTCGATCCCCCAGCCTGGACGGTCGGGCCGCAACTCCATGTGTCCATCGACCGGCATATATGGATCAAGCGCCCACGGCGCGTGGACATGCGGCTTGAACTCAAGGATCTGGAAATTCGGCTGTGCGGCACAGAAATGAATATTGACTGCGGTTGCCAGCGGACCCATCGGATTGTGCGGTGCGACGGTGACATAATGCGCTTCAGCAAGTGTTGCGATTCGTCGCATTTCGCAGACGCCTCCCACGACGCAGATGTCTGGTTGGATGATATCGGCACCCTGTGCCGACAGCAGCGACAGGAATTCGAAGCGGTTGTAGAGAGACTCACCTGTGGCCAGCGGCACGTTGACCTTCGACTTCAATTCTCGCCATGCCGGAATGTGCTCCGGGCGAATAGGCTCCTCGTAGAAAAGTGGGTCGTTCGGGGCGATCGCCGCGGCAAGCTGAACGGCTTTGTAAGGTTCAAAGATCTTGGCATGCGCGTCGAAGGCAAATTCGAAATGCGAGGGGGTGATCTCGCGGATCCTGCCAAACCAGTCGCCGGTCTCCTTGACCAATTCGCCCCACCTGCCCGTATGCAGATCACGGCGATACGGGCTGAGTTTGAACGCCGTGTAACCGTAGTCTTCATTGAGCTTCAGCGTCTGATCGAGCGCGTGTTCTGCATCCGGCGCAGTATAGACGCCACAGTAGACGCGTACGCGGTCACGGACGCTGCCACCCAACAACATGTATACCGGCAGACCCGCAGCCTTGCCAGCGATGTCCCACAACGCATGGTCGATCGCGGAAATCGCGGCAAGGCCCAGAGCTCCGGGAGGAAACCGGCATTGTTGATTGAGCTTGAGGACGAGATATTCGACCCGGCGCGGATCTTCGCCTTCGATCTGGTGAAACAGGTAGTCGAGAAGCGGCGGCAGCGACCAGTCAGGGCCGTGATTGTAACATTCGCCCCAGCCGCTGATGCCCTCGCTCGTCTCGATCTTGAGAAGCAGTCGCGGCCGCTCGTCCACGCGCTGCATGTAGGTCTTGATGCCAGTGATATGCACTAAAAATTCTCCCTCAAGCACCGTTTGCGTCGGAGCGAACGCGGTCCACGACTTCGCGCAGGATCTCACGCTCAGCGACGTTCAGTTCGACCACGCCTGGTACGCGCACAGGGCCGACGTCTGTCCCGAGCATGCCGAGCGCCTCCTTGACGACGGTGACGTTGGCACCATTATTGTATTTCGTGCGCAACGCTTCGAACTGAGCAATTCCATCGATTAGGCCGCGCGCCGCCGCATAATCTCCTGACTCGAGAGCCGTATGGATAGCGTGCGAACGCTCGGGAAAAACGTTGACGAGACCCGAGGTGAACCCGCGTGCGCCCATCGCGTAAAATGCCGGTGCCCAACCTTCCGCAAGTCCGCAAACCCAGATCGCCGGTGCGTCATGGGTCGCGCGGATGACTTCGGCCAGTAGCATGAGATTGGGCGAGGCGAATTTGATACCGGCAATATTGGGGTGTAGCGCTAGTTTGCGGAAATCGTCTACGGAGAAGCCGTCGCTGCGCACATAGGCGATGACTGGAACCGTGCAAGATTCCGCCAGCTCGAGGAAATAGGCAGCCTGATAAGCTGGTCCGGCAAAGGGATCCATGGGATGATGCCCCATGATCGCATCGGCACCTGCGGCAATGGCGTCGCGTGCCAGCGCCTTTGCATCGGTCAGCGAACGACCGACGGCCGCACTGACAAGAGCCTTGCCGTCAGCAGCCCTGATCGTCGTCTGGTGCACGAGGCGGATCTCGTCCATCGTGAGCGTAAAAAACTCACCGGTATTGCCGGCCGCCATAAGGTTGTGGACCTTGGCCGCGGCAAGCCCCTTGATAAGCTTCTCAAGCTTCTGCACATCAACCGAGCCGTCGCTCGCGTATGGTGTCACGGGAACGCCTGAGATCCCGGAAAGAGCCATTCTTACGGCCTGTAGTTTGTCAGTCACGCTCACTCTCCTTCTGCTTTCCAAATACGATGGACTGGTAGGTTTCGCCCGAACGTACGACATGGTCGCGCATTAAGCGCTCCGCCCTGTCCGCATCCCCGGCGACGATTGCGTCGGTGATGGCGACATGCTCCTCGAGCGCCTTCTGGCGCTCCGACGGATCGAGGTGAATGACGCGACGGATGCTCGCATCATAAAATTGCTGACGTTCGATCAGCTTTGATAGATAGCTGCACCGCGAACTCCTATGGATAAGATCGTGGAAGGTCTCGTTGAGCGCGATCAGACCGTCGGCGTCGCCCGATGTCGTTGCCTCTCGCATCAGATTGGCGGTCGCCACGAGTTCGATCCCCCCCTTCTTGTCGATCCGCTTTGCAGCCAGATGGGCAATCATCGATTCCAGCGCAGCGCGCGCGAGGATCATTTCCTCTGCCCAACTGCTTGCAAACCGAATAATCACGCCGCGCCGCGGCAGGGCTTCAACCAACCCTTCGGTCTCCAACTGCCGAAGGGCTTCCTTGATGGGCGTCGTACTGACTCCAAACTGTTCAGCAAGGCTTCGCTCGTTGACTTTTTCGCCAGTTGCAAAACGCCCGGAAATTATGGCTGCACGCATCATCCGATGGACGTGATCCCGCACGGTCACATTGAAGCTGGCGTCGATCTTTTCAAATCCCGCGCCACCGGCGGGTGTGTCCGAGCGATTAATCATTTTCCAAAATCCGTTGACGTGCCGAAGTTAATATGAGATCTGGTATATCAGATTTGACGACCTTGTCGATAACAAATTTCGAAAAACGGGGTTGAGGAGCCTTGGGAGAAAACCATGTTGAAACGTAATTTTGTTGCGATCGTAAGCTCTGCGCTGATCGCATCCAGCGGTATGCCCGCATTTGCCAAAACCCCACCGGATCAACTTGTCATCGCTATCATGATGACGACGATGCGCGGTCTTGATCCGCATGAAATCAACCAGCTCGAGGCTGCCGAGGTCGTCGCCAATCTCTACGATCGGCTTATCGAGCTGCCGGTCGATAACATTACAGTACCAAAGCCGTCGCTCGCCGAGAGCTGGACGGTGTCTGAAGATGGGAAGACATTCACCTTCAAGATCCGGCAGGGAGTGCGGTTCCACTCCGGCAATCCGCTGACCGCGAAAGATGTTGAGTGGTCTCTGCACCGGCTAGTGAAACTGGGGCTCGCACCGTCGACCGACCTTCGCCAATGGGGGTTTTCGGCAAAAAACGTCGACGCTCTGATCCGTGCGACGGATGGCCAAACGCTCGTGCTGCAGACACCGGAGGTCTGGAACCCCAACCTCATTCTCTATTCTCTGGCCAGTTTCTCAACCTCGATCGTCGATAGCGCCTTTCTGGCAAGCAGGGAAAAAAACGGTGACTGGGCGCGCAACTACCTCCAGACCCAGGACGCGGGCTCAGGCCCGTATTCCCTGACCACTTGGCGCTCCAATCAGCTTCTGATCGCCGATGCATTTAAGGACTACTGGAAAGGCATGCCTGCCATGCGGCGGGTGTTCATGAGCCATATCCCTGAATCCTCAGCCCAGCGGCTTCAGATCGATGCGGGTGACGTCGACGTCGCGACAAGATTGTCCTCGACAGACCTTTCAGGGCTTGAGGCCGATGGCAAGGTGTCGGTCCAGAAGGTACCCGGATTCGGCTTTTACTATCTGGCTTTGAACCAGAAGGACGAGATCCTTTCCAACCCGAAGGTCCGCGAGGCTTTTCGCTATCTCATCGATTATGACGGCCTCAGCAGCACCGTCATGAAATACTACGGTACCAAGCAGCAATCGATCATCCCGGCCGGCCTGCCCGGCGCAAGGAGTGACAATCCTTACAAACTGGACATCGACAAGGCAAAACAACTACTCACCGAAGCGGGCTATCCCAACGGCTTTTCAAAAGTCTATTTCGCCCAACCCGGAACGCCGGAATCCGAAGTCGGAATATCGCTTCAGAACAATGCCGCCAAGGCTGGGATCAAACTCGATCTGCAGATCGGTGACCAGATCGGAAAATTCAGGTCACGCCAATTCGAGTTGTTTTCATCACGCACTGGCGATCGTCTTCCCGACCCGCATGCGGTTCTTCAATCTTATGCCACGAATGCCGACAATTCAGATGCGGCGAAACTCGCAGGGCTCGTCGCGTGGCGCACCGCCTGGGACGTCCCAAAAGACATACAGGACATGGTAATTGCGGCTGCCCACGAGATCGATCCGGAAAAGCGCAAAGAATTGTATGTACGGATTAACGACGCCTATCTGCGCGCCTCACCAGCTCTTGTCACGTCATTCCAACGTACCGATCCCAAAGCCGTCCGCATGGAAGTGAAAGGTTACGTCGGACATCCGACATGGCTGACACGCTGGGACACCGTTTCCAAGAGCGAATGATCTGCGAACCAAGGACAGTGCAATGAGTATTTCACAGACCACATCTACTCCAGTTCCGAGCCATTCGCTTTTCAAGGCAGCACGCAAAGTCGCCACTTCGGCGATCGTGATCTTGACGACATTGCTCGGTCTGCTCGTCATTACCTTCGTCGTCGGACGCATGGTGCCTGCCGATCCCGTGATCGCTGCCATTGGCGATCAAGCGGACCAGGCGACATATGACCGCGTCTACAAGGAAATGGGCCTTGACCGACCGATATACGTGCAGTTCGCGAACTATCTCGGCAATGCCGTACAGCTCGATTTTGGTCAGTCGAATATCACCAAGCAGCCCGTGGTTAACGATCTTGCCCGAGTGTTTCCCGCCACGCTAGAACTGGCGACACTTGCGACATTGATCGGCGCGGGTCTTGGTGTTCCGCTCGGCGTGATCGCTGCGGTCCGCAAGGGAACATGGGTCGACCATGTTGCCCGCGTCGTGGGACTGCTCGGATATTCGACGCCCATCTTCTGGCTCGGCACGATTGTCATCCTGCTGTTTTATGCGCAACTTGGCGTTATCCCGCCCGGTGGCCGGATCTATGTTTATAACGAGGGTATTGTCGAGGCGCGGACGAATTCCGTACTGATCGACAGCCTGTTGGGGGGGCATTGGGATGTGTTCTGGAGCGCGCTGCACCACCTCATCGCACCGGCCCTGATCCTTGGTTACGCGGCGATGGCCTATCTCAGCCGCATGACACGCAGCTTCATGCTGGAACAGCTTCACCAGGAATATATCCTCACGGCCCGCGCCAAGGGTCTTGGCAAACGACCGATTATCTGGCGGCACGCCTTCCGCAACATCCGTGTGCAGCTTCTGACCGTCGTCGCACTCGCCTATTGCGGCTTGCTCGACGGAACCGTGCTGATCGAGACCGTGTTCGCATGGCCGGGGCTCGGACAATACCTGACCTCCGCCCTGTTTTTTGCTGACATGAATGCTGTCCTCGGAAGCGTGTTCTTGATCGGGCTGATTTCGATCGCCATCAACTTCCTATCAGACATCGCCTATCGCTTTATTGATCCAAGGACCCGGTGAGACCATGACAAAATCAGGAACGTTCTCAAATCTCCACACCTGGCTGATCAATGAGGAATTCAGCTCCTCGCGCCAGGCCCGCCTACACAACATCTATATCGCCTGGCTTAGCTTGGTTGCCAATCCGCTTGCTCTGGCAGGGTTCGTCGTTATCATCTTCCTAATCATCATGGCATCGCTGGCACCTTTCATGCCGCTTCAGGATCCGATCGCTCAGGACTTCATGAAGGCACTGCAGGCTCCGTCTGCGGCGCACTGGTTCGGCACCGACGAATTTGGGCGCGACGTTTTCGCTCGGCTCGTCTATGGCGGTCGTACCACACTTTACATCGCCATTCTC
This sequence comes from Rhizobium sp. CFBP 13644, assembly GCF_014842165.1. Lineage (NCBI taxonomy): Bacteria > Pseudomonadati > Pseudomonadota > Alphaproteobacteria > Hyphomicrobiales > Rhizobiaceae > Rhizobium > Rhizobium sp. CFBP 13644. Next base: position 181,823 of record NZ_JACYVF010000007.1, on the reverse strand, counting down.
GTGACTGTCATCGTGGGGCCCATCGGCTTCGTGATCGGTGCCACCGCCGGCTATCTCGGTGGCTGGGCGGATGTCGTCCTGATGCGTATCACCGACATCTTCCTCTCCTTCCCAAGTCTCGTTCTCGCACTTGCATTCTCTGCAGCGCTCGGTCCTGGCATTGAGAATGCGGTGATCGCCATCGCTTTGACGGTGTGGCCGCCGATTGCCCGCCTTGCCCGCGCAGAGACCTTGACTTTTCGCCATGCGGACTTCGTTGTTGCGGCAGAATTGCAGGGTGCTGGCATGGGCCGCATCCTACTACGTCACATCGTGCCACTCTGTGCGCCGTCAGTCATCGTGCGCCTGACGCTCAACATGTCGAGCATCATCCTGACAGCCGCCGGCCTTGGCTTCCTTGGCCTCGGCGCGCAGCCACCCCTTCCAGAATGGGGCTCAATGGCCGCCTCCGGGCGCCAGTATCTGCTCGATGCCTGGTGGCTGACGACAGTACCGGGGATTGCCATTCTGGTCGTTAGCCTTGCCTTCAATCTGCTCGGCGACGGGCTGCGTGACATCATGGATCCCCGCAATGCATAAATCGACAGACACTATCCTGACCGTCGAGAAGATGTCGGTCGAATTTCCATCGCTTTCAGGTGCCGTCAGGGCTGTCCAGGAAGTCTCGTTCACGGTCGGTCGCGAGAAGATCGGCATTATCGGCGAATCCGGATCGGGCAAGAGCACGACAGGCCGCGCCATTATGCGACTGCAACCACCGAATGCCTCAGTCAGGGCGGATCGCCTCCAGTTTGAGGACATCGACTTACTTCGCGCCACCGAAGGCGAGATGCTGTCGATCCGCGGTCGCCGCATCGCGATGATCCTTCAGGATCCGAAATATTCGCTCAATCCGGTCATGAGCATCGGCGAGCAGATATCCGAAACAGTAATACTGCACGAACGAGCCTCGAAAAAGGAAGCCCGCGAACGTACACTTTCCATGCTGGAACGTGTTCAGATCCGTGATCCGCAGCGTGTCTTTGATCTCTATCCGCATGAAGTCTCTGGCGGCATGGGACAGCGCATCATGATCTCCATGATGCTGATCGCCTCCCCTTCCCTGATCATTGCCGACGAACCGACCTCAGCCCTTGACGTCACGGTTCGCCAGCAGGTGCTGTCGATCCTGGATGATCTCGTAACGGAGAGAAACATAGGTCTGATTTTCATCTCGCATGACCTCAATCTTGTCCGAAGTTTCTGCGATAGAGTGATCATCATGTATGCGGGCCGTATCGTGGAAACGATCGCCGCCGCCGATTTGGACCAGGCCAAACACCCTTACACCCGTGGCCTTCTCAACGCATTGCCGAGCCTCGACCATCCACGTGACAGGCTGGAAGTGCTGCGTCGCGATCCCGCCTGGCTGGAGAACTGATATGCCCATGATCAAAATTGACCAACTCGCCGTATCATATGGTAGCGGCGACACCCTCATCAAAGTGGTGAAGGACGTTTCTTTCGAGGTCGCAAAAGGCGAGACTTTCGGACTGGTTGGCGAGAGCGGCTGCGGAAAATCCACCGTGCTCGGTGCGATCGCGGGTCGCAACAAACAGTGGACGGGTATCATAGAGATCGATGGAGAGACGATCACCCAAAAGCGAACCCACGGACAGCTTGCCAAGCAGCAACTGGTTTTCCAGGATCCGTTCGGCTCGATTCACCCGCGACACACGATTGGTCGCACCTTGCTCGAGCCACTGGAAATCCACGGCAAGGACCGACGTCAAGACCGCATCGAAAAGGTCCTGACAGATGTCGGCCTACCGCTCAATTTCCGCTACCGATATCCGCACCAGTTGTCGGGAGGACAACGTCAACGCGTCGCGATTGCCCGCGCATTGATCCTCGAACCGAGTATCCTGCTTCTCGACGAGCCGACGTCCGCGCTCGACGTCTCGATACAGGCGGAGATTCTCAACTTGCTTAAGGATCTGAGGGAACGCGGAAACCTGACCTATATCCTCGTCAGCCACGACCTCGCGGTCGTTGCCCATCTGTGCGACCGGGTTGCAGTGATGCAAAGTGGCGGCTTCGTCGAGATTGCGACAAGGCAGCAGTTGCTCGAAAATACGGTGCAGCATCCTTACACCCGCACGCTGATGGATGGCAGTCGCGGCTATGTAGCTCGATCCAGACAGCGAGAGGCGACTGCCGGGTTCACCGCAGCTCCGCGGACATGAATGGCGCTACCGTCTGATCGTCGTCCGAAATTCGGCGTGGCGCAAACTGTGCAAGCATGGAAAGGCTGATCTGGAAGAGATGAATTGGGTTCAAACAAGCGCTACCTGCGCCAGTGTTTGTCAGAGGTCATTTCCTCTTGCCCCTTCTCGGGGTGGAAACAGCCTTGCGGTGTGACTGCTGACGCATCAATAGCTGACTATGGGCAACACAAGGAGCTTCGCCACCGTTAACCTTTGCGGCCAATCGTAGGGCCTTGCTCGGTCCCCAGCCCAATGGCGTCGTCGGCACAGTGCCTGCTACGGTCTGTCTTTGTCCCTGGCTTTCTGCTTCTGATCGAACTCCCGCCGTTCTGGGAACGCTTCCGCTCGACCATAACGCAAAGTGCGAACGCTGCAGTCGTCGGCATCCTCGCGAGCGTTCTATTCTACCGATTTTTCAGCGCAGTCGGCAAAATGCGTGATTTCACGCTGGCGCTCCTGTGCTTTGTGCTCTGTTGGCGTGAAAGCTCCCGCCGTGGGTCTCCGTCGTTGTGGCAGTGATTGGCGGCGTGGGACTGCCCTAATTGATTTGGCGCCCGTTCGCCAACGCCTCCCGCTCGGGAGAATGGGAATACGCTGGATGCACGAGCAAGGCTCGTGCCCTGTCTCCGACCAGGGTTATCGGCGTACCCCAATGATTGCTTGCGCCAGCGCCATTGACAACCGTCCACGGTGCCCTTTTCGCTCCAGCAAAACCACACGCCGTACCATCTGCGGATCACCGAAGGGAACACATGTTAAAGCCAGAGTTTTCTGCACCCCGCTGGACAGCGGTACAACGGCGACGCCCAGCCCCTTATCGACCATCCGCAAGATGACATCCTGACTATCCAGCACCATGTCCTCGCGCAATTCCATTTTCATCCGGCGCAATTCCTGATCGATTAGCCGCCCTGCCCACGCCCTGCTGTCGAAGCGGATGAAAGGCAAATCCGACAGTAACTCCCGAACACTGCGCTGCGCATATTGCGGAGGGGCTATCAACCAGAAACGATCCTCGTAAAGGGGTGTCCAGACCAGATCGGAAGGATAGGGGCGCACAGGTTCGGTGGTCACCGCCGCATCCAGATCGCCGGCTACGACTTGCAATGCAAGTTCTGCCGACATCCCTGCAGCGACATGAATTCGAACCCGAGGATGAGCCGTATTGAGAGCGACCAATGCATCTGGAAGAGCTCCTGCGAGCGCGGTCTGTATGGCCCCGACTTTCAGACGTCCAGCGAGGGACTGCTCATCACTCAATGCTCCGGAAATCGTGTCGTAGAGTGCCAGGACCTCTTTCGATCGCTCAAGAACGATCCGCCCTGCGTCCGTGAGAACCGGCAGGCGACGAGAACGGTCGAAAAGCTGGACACCGAACTCATCCTCCAGCGTCTTCATCTGCAGGCTGACCGCTGGCTGCGTCAGTCCGACGGCTTCGCCAGCGCCAGCGAAGGAACCGTGCCGCGCGACGGCGTGTAAAGTGCGAAGCGCACGAAGTGACAAGGCGGAATCCTCTCATAAAACACGCTCGGAATATTTGGGACGTCGCTACTCTGGCCAGGAAGGTTTTAGCGTAGCAGAGCCCGACCAATAAAAAAACATTATCGAACACAAAAGGATTACCAATTTTTCCTTCTACATCAAAACTGGTAGATCTCGTCTAAAGCCTTTTCAGGAGAGATCGTCCACATGTCCCCTAAATCTTCAAGCGATACCAAAGCCATCAGAGTCTCGCCTATTCTGGCGATGGCTCGTCGCGCCGCTGAGTTGCGTGCCGATGGAAAAGACATCGTTGACCTTACACTCGGCGAGCCGGATTTCGCTCCCCCGTCGCATGTCGCGGATGCGGCGATAGAAGCTGCTCGCCGTCCCCTCGGCTACACACCGTCCAACGGCATCCCGGCGCTGCGGAACGCGGTCCGCCGAGCCATAGCGAGAGATCGTGGTCTTGACTATTCCGACAGCGAAATCGCAGTTGGATGCGGTGCAAAGCAGGTCATATTCAATGCGTTTCTGGCGACGATAAAGAGCGGCGACGAGGTCATCATCCCTACCCCTTATTGGGCAAGCTATCCCGACATGGTTAGCTTTAGTGGCGGAACGCCTGTGACCGTCCAGTGCCCCGCCGACCAGGGCTTTCTTCTTTCGCCCTCTGCACTCTCCGCGGCAATAACTGCTAACACGCGTTGGGTCGTCATCAATGCGCCCGGCAATCCATCCGGTGCGCTTTACAGCCGCACCGAGATGGAGGCGATAGCTGAAGTTCTTCGAAAACATCCGCGCGTGCTCGTCATGTCCGACGAGATCTACGCCCACATCAGATACACCGACACCACCTACGTCAGCATTGCCTCGGTCGCGCCTGACCTGCGAGAACGCATTCTGCTCATTGACGGGGTGTCCAAAGCGTACGCGATGACGGGCTGGCGCGTAGGATGGGGCCTCGGCTCGAAGGATCTGATAGCAAGGATAACGGCAATCGAGGGCCAAAACTGCACCCAGACTGCAACACTCAGCCAGATTGGCGCTGTCGCGGCACTCGATGGACCTCAGTACGTATTGAAGGAGCGTAGCGCTATATATCGCGAACGCCGGGATGCAGGCTACGCCGCGCTGTCAGCAAGCCCATTTCTCGACGTGCCGGTTCCGGATGGTGCCTTTTACCTCTTCCCGAAACTTGTCGGGCGCGACGACGACGTGGCCGTGGCGGAAGCATTGCTTCAGTCCGGGGTCGCCACCGTTCCCGGCAGTGCCTTTGGAGCGCCTGGCCACTTGCGCCTTTCGTTCGCGACCGACAAGGCAACGCTCGAGGAGGGCTGTAGACGGATCGTTGCCGCGTTGGGAGAAAGAAAGTGACCAGCGAGGTCTTTCTCTCTCTGTTGCCTGTAGTCTTGCTGATCGCATTTGGCATGTATCTGCGCAACCGTCGATTCCTTGAGGAGGGTTTCTGGCCCCAGGCAGAGAAGCTCGGCTACTATGTCCTGCTCCCCTCCCTTTTCTTTCACGGTCTGGCGACGGCCAATCTGGGGTCTCTACCCGTTGGCGATCTAGCATTGACACTTATCGTTTCGACGATTGCCGTCGCAGGCTTGGTGATCGCCGTGCGCCCTCTTCTGAAGGTGGATGGTCCGGCCTTCACCTCCGTATTTCAGGGTAGCGTGCGTTTTAACAACTACGTCGGGGTGACGCTGGCGGGTGGTCTGTTTGGAGCAGAAGGCATCGCACTTGCGGCGATCTGCAACGCGGCTATCGTTCCAACGGTCAACATCCTGTGCGTTCTCGTATTCGCAAAGCATGGGACCGCTCGGCTTAGTGGCCGCGGCATCATCAAGCAGCTGATAACGAACCCCCTTGTCCTAGCCTCCCTGGGTGGAATTGTATTTCAGCTGCTCGGTCTCGGTATTCCACCCGGTGTCGAGGCGTCGATGCGCTCATTGGGTGCCGCCTCCTTGCCGCTGGGTCTTCTATGTGTCGGAGCCGCCCTGGATTTTAAAGCGGCCCGACAGTGGATCGGCCCTGTTGCGTCGTCATCCGCCATGAAATTCCTTACGATGCCAGCCGCAACTGTCATCGTGGCGTCGGTAGTCGGACTGGAAGGCCGAGCATTAACGACAGCGCTCCTTTTCCAGGCCCTGCCCACGGCGTCCTCAGCCTACATCATGGCCCGACAACTCGGAGGCGACGCGCCTTTGATGGCTGGAATCACGGCGACACAGACGGTTCTCGCTCTGGGCGCGATACCGCTGATTCTGATAGGTCTCGCGCAGTGGGTCGTAATATAGGAGAAGAACGCACTTACCGACTGAGTGTGGGTCTTTCGTTAGATTTTGATGGCTGATCACATGGTTAATCGCCGACTAGAGCGCTGTGTCGATTTCGATCATGCCGAGGGCGCTTCCTCGAATGCACCAATCCTTAAACGTATCAGCAGCTTGGCGCTTAAGAGCTCGAGCAGTTGACGAATTCAATTTCGAGGTTAAGGTATTTTCGCTGCATCGCCTCTCGGCTGGTGAGAAGCGGGCGGACATATGGCCTTCAATGCTCTTCACCTCCACCAAACCAATCCAGCAGCTGGGCAATCTCACACGCATCATTGGGTGTCCGTTTTATTTCGCATGGCCGATGAACGGCGTTGACCTGGCGAGCCTTAACACGACGTCGAAGATAGTTCCGTCATGCAAAAGGTCAGGTGCTGCGTGAGTGTATCAGGTTCGAGCCCAAACTGATGGCTCACTTCGTCGAACTCGTCGAGGTTGCAGACGTTTGTTGAAACAATCCTTGCAAGCGTGAATTCTCCGACGTCGTTGACAACGCATCTTGCCACTGTGCGCAGTGACACACGTAAATTGAAGAGAAAAAAATTAACTCCCTTCATCTCGCCGAAATTGTACTAGGAGCTTGCCTCTTGTGGACGGCGAGATGACACATTCTTTGGGAAGGGCTTCAAGGGCCTCCATCGTCTGCAGCCGAGGTTGCGCCCCAGTTCCCCGAAGCGATTTCCACCTTTTTTTACTTTCGGCATAACAACCAGGTCGTCAGAATCCACCCGCTGCAGCACCTCAATCGCTCAGACGCCTCGGCCACAGCTAGAACAGATTGGGCCCAACGCCATACAAGCGAGCGGTGAATTATACCGTCTCGCCTGGTTCGCGTACATCTCTGCTACTGATTCAAACTTTTGTCACGCGACTCGTCGCATAATGCTCACGTCGCTGCTGATTTTAAAACGAGAGATCAATACCTTCAGATGTGCGGTTTCCTCGGCTAGCTTGGCAGTGCTGGCTGCCGCCTCTTCCACCATCGCGGCGTTCTGCTGGGTCATTTGGTCCATGTGTGTGACAGCGACATTCACCTCCGTCAGACCCACCGATTGCTCCCGGGCCGCAATTGCAATTGAAGACACCTGGCCTGCAATCCCGATTACTTTCATCTGGATATCGCTCAACGCTTGTCCAGTTGAGTTGACTAATTGCACGCCAGAGAGCACTCCCTGCGAAGACTTGGTGATCAGCGTCTTGATATCTTTGGCAGCGGTCGCAGAACGCTGGGCGAGTTCCCGGACCTCTTGCGCTACTACGGCAAAACCCTTGCCAGCCTCACCTGCGCGTGCTGCCTCGACGCCCGCATTCAGCGCGAGCAGGTTGGTCTGGAACGCGATCTCGTCGATCACATTAATAATTTGTGTGATTTCGCTCGATGCCTGCTCAATGCGACTCATGGCCGATGTGGCTTGACTAACGATGTCCGCAGATGCCTCGGCAAATTGCCTTGCTTCAGTAACCATATTGTTTGATTCCTGAGCCCGTTCAGTAGAAGTCTTCACCGCAACCGTAATCTCTTCGAGCGCCGCCGATGTTTCCTCAAGCGATGCTGCTTGGGTCTCGGTACGCCGTGATAGCTCGTCTGACGCTTGGCGGATCTCGTCAGCACCCCCGTTGATTGCGTCAGCCGACTGTCGGACCTCCTGCATTAGAGTTCGCAGAGTAAACATAGTTTCGTTCACGTTAAGCTGGAGGCTGGCGAACACACCTTGATAAAGTCCTTCCATGCTTTCGGTGAGATCTCCCCGGGCGAGCGCAGAGATAACCCGGCTTGTGTTAGCAATGCCTGCGTCAACTGATTGCACCAAGGAGTTGACGTTAGATGCAAAGCGGTCAAGATCCGGGTCATCGTACCGTTTAGTGATACGGCGGGTGAAATCGCCAGCTACGGCGGCGTCAACAACAGTTGCGATGTTCGATTGTAGGTCAGCATTCTTCATCATCAAAACTGCTTCGCTGGCCGCGAGGTCGCGGATTTTTAGCGCATTTTGCCTAAAAACATCGACGGCAGTCGCCATTGAACCAATCTCACCCCTTTGTTCGAGACCTGGGATTTCGACGTTTAGTTCCCCATTCGAAAGCTTATTCATCACATTTGCGATATTCTTCAGAGGGCTGACGATGCTATTCATAGCGATGTAAGCAAGGGCAGCACACAAGGCCACAACGCCGGCTATCGACAATGACACAATCCACAGTGAGGTCTGGCCCTTTTCATTGGCAAGCTCTGTAGTCCGAGTTGCTTGATCACTTGCCTTCTCAACAATTGTATTTGCTGCCGACGTGATTTCCTTTACCTTCGCTGAGCCCTGCTGACGAACAACCTCGACGGCAGCACCCATCTTCCCGCTCCTCACAAGTTCAATAACGTCCGTTCGGATTGGACGCCAAGATTCGATCGAGCCCCTCAACATATCAATAGCATCTCTATTCTCGGGCATACTTAGATAGAGCATTTCCAGATTCTTTACTGCATCTGCATCAAGTGCATCTACGACCGCCCTCGCTGTATCCACTCCTTGGGCATCCGATGCGAGCAATACATCCTTCATGCTCCTATTAATTCCGATCATATTGGCGCTGATTTGTTTGGCCGACGAAACGGACACCAAAGAAGTATCAAATATCGTTTTAGGAATAGAAGAAAGCTCTTGAACAACGTATATATTCAGGATGCCAGTTGCCGCAACCACTGCGAGAATTGATCCAAATGCGGCCGCAGTTCTAGCCCCGATACTATTCAGCATTTTAGCCCCCCGGCTGATTATCAAGATCAATTCTTGACACACTATATTCAAAACTATGCCGAATCTTCTAATATAGTTTTAATAAAATATTGTCTCGTGCGACAGGCTTTCTCCATCTAGGATCCTATGAGCGCAAGACACCCCGTCGCTTCACTAGTCCCTGCTACAGGCTGGCCTACTTTGGCGTCCCCAGTGGTCGAGGTAACTGCCGAACCAGCAACGACGCCAGCATCGGCAACAAGGCGGACACGCGGGAAGTTCGAAGTTCAGCCTCAGAAACGGTGCCGACAATGTCGCCTGATCCAAGCCATATTCCAGGAAAATAAAATTGAAGAAGCCCGTTCCCCCGACTGACCACAGCTGTCATAGCCACGGCTGATGAGCACGGTTTGCCAACCTTGCCGCAGTCGGCAGCACAGCAAAACAGTCGCCTAGCCCGACTCCAGAAAAATCGCTTTGCCCGCCTCAGCGGATTCGTCGACGCCATCGCGAAATTGGGGTTTCACCGATCTGTAACAGTGCAGGAAGGCACTTCCATCCGACCGGGCGAAACTGAAGAAAAAATCGACCACCCAAAAGCCGTGAGACCGCTGTGAACGGACAGTACCGCGTGACGTAGATTCTCATATCGAGGATGTTGTGTTTACCATCCTGATGGTCGCTATTCACTATATCGAAGCCATCGGCTGCCACGCGTCCTTGATCGGATATCACACGTACTCCATGTCTCCGTCGTTACGACGATCATCATCGGCCTGGCGATGGTTCCGTTCAATCCCGCGCGACGCCCTTTCTTGGGGAATGACTACCTATCTGTTTTCAGTGCCGTTGAAGTAACGACGATCGGTTTTGGACTACCTACGAGGACACGCGCGGAATATGCCTGTCACAAGCGGAATGACCTGCGTTATCATCACGGGCGTGTTTCTAATCCCGTTTGAGTACAACATCCCCGTGCTAGCACCTCCTGAGGGGCCACGTGGGGCAACAGAAAATCAAGTTGAACGGATTTCAAACGCAGTATCGTGTCATTTCGGCTGTGACGGTGCGAAATTCGCAGTTAGAGCATGCCGCTCGCCTGGGTAGATCAGGCGGACATGCGTGACATAGGAGCCATTGCTCCATGTCCGTCGGTCGACCGTCAAACACGGAGTGCCGATCGGGGTGGCCAGAGCTGCTGCAATAGTCTCATCGGCAGCAATTGCTCGGATCGTGTGCTCAGCTCCACTCCAAGGCACGCGATTCAAAAGCCATGGACCGGGCGCTTCATCCTCGAATTTTTCCGCCGCTGCATCCGGCACAGCCGTCAGATTGATCAAACGTTGTTCAAAGCAAAATGGTCGTGTGCCGCCGAAATGCGTGCAACTCACCTCCAGGATGGAAGCAATTGCAGTTAGGCTGAGCTTCAGCTTGTCGTCAATGGTGCTGCGACGGCGGGTCCGGCTCAACAACTGGTAACAATATGCAAAGCCAAGCGACTGGACCTCCTGCTTGATGTCTCGAATCTCGAGCACCGCAGATTGCGCCTGCGGCTGCATCACATAGCTGCCCGACTTGCGGCGGCGCTCAATCATCCTGTTCTTTACAAGCTGTGTCAGCGCCTTGTTTACGGTCATTCGCGAGCATTTGTACTGCTCGGCCAAATCGACCTCAAAAGGAATGCGGAACCCTGGCTGCCATTCTCCGGACAAAATCCGATCTTCAATATCGATGAGGATCCGCTGGTACAGCGACAGCCCGCCAGTACTTTCCGCAATCGGTACACCGACAGCACGGCCTGTATCCTGCAATTTTACCACAATATCACCTCAAATAAGTCCTGTGTGGTCCTAGCAGAAACTTATCGGCACCGCATGCCAGAAAACGAAGGCCGGGGAAGTCAGGCTCTTAGGCCAAAAGCTCGCGCATTGCTCTGCGAAATTTTGCCGATATCGCGTCGCGATCGTGGTGGCGACCTCCTTCAACCTGCTTGCGCCCACCGACCCAGACGCTGTCGGGCTTTGTGCCGCTGGCGAAGAGCCATGAGTCCAGTACCAAATCCTTAACAACATCGCCATCCGGCACCGCTAAGCTGACAAAATCGGCCGAATGGCCGACTGCGATCCCGGTCTTGGCAGCCATCGCAATGCCGCCGCCGTCAACGGCGCCGTCAAACAGGGCACGCCCGGTCGATTGACCGGGCGCCGCTAAAACATTGCGGGAGCGATGGGCCAGACGCTGGGAATATTCAAGCTGACGCAGTTCTTCTGGCAGACCTATCAGGACATTCGAATCCGAGCCAATTCCAAACTTGCCACCTGCTTCGCCAAACACAAGGGCGTTGAACGTACCATCGCCAAGATTGGCTTCAGTGATCGGACATAGTCCAGCGATTGCCTTGCTCTCAGCCATCCGGCGTGTTTCGTCATCGGTCATATGGGTCGCATGGATCAGGCACCAGCGGCCATCCAGTCCGACACTGTCGAGCAGCCATTCCACCGGCCGTGCACCGGACCAGGCTATACAATCCTCAACTTCCTTGACCTGCTCGGCGACGTGGATATGGATCGGCCCGTCTTTCGTCATTGCAACGACCGCAGCAAGCTCGTCAGGTGTGACCGCGCGCAGACTATGCGGAGCTACGCCGACACGACCATCCGGCAGCGCCCTTACCGCGTTATGACAACCATCGAGCAGTCGCTCAAAACTTTCAACAGTGTTGATAAACCGCCGTTGGCCTTCGTTGGGCGCCGCGCCGCCGAAAGTCGAATGGGCATAGAAAACCGGAAGCAGCGTCAGACCGATCCCCGTATGGGAGGCTGCCGCGGCGATCCGCTGCGCCATTTCAGAAATGTCCGAATAAGGGCGGCCATCAATATCGTGGTGCAAATAATGGAATTCGCCGACGCGCGAAAAGCCTGCTTCCAGCATTTCCATATAGAGCTGACTAGCAACAGCTTCGACATGATCCGGCGTCATCGATAGCGCAAAGCGGTACATCACATTGCGCCAGCTCCAGAAGCTGTCGGCACCGGAACCGCGGGTTTCGGCAAGGCCTGCCATTCCGCGCTGAAATGCGTGGCTGTGCAAATTCGGCATGCCCGGCACCAGGATATCATGCTGCTCGTCACCTGGCTGCGCCGCAGCGTCCGTCTCAACGGAAACGATCTGGCTATCCTTAATATCGAGCCGCACATTCTTCTGCCATCCCGCTGGCATCAGAGCCGATTTCACATGAATGCTCGTCATGGTCTCATCCCTTCCTGATCGCTTATGCTAAAAAACTACTTGCGCCCACCCCTATTATGTCTATACATAATAACACGAAAAGGAAAGGCCAGAAAGCGATGTCTTCGACAAAATCGACACCGGACAGTCAGCCGTCAAAAGCCTGTGATCGCCTGTGGTGCAATGCCCGACTTGCAACGCTGAACCCGGTATTACCGGGGCTTGGTCTCGTTGAAAACGGTGTCATTGCCGTTCAGGATGGTCGCATTCTTTATGTCGGCGCTGAAGAAAATCTGCCTTTCCCCATTGATCATGCGGCAGAAATCATCGATTGCGGCGGACGCTGGATCACGCCCGGCCTGATCGATTGCCATACGCATCTCGTCCATGCGGGCGATCGTGCCAACGAGTTTGAAATGCGCCTTTCCGGCGCCACCTATGAAGAGGTGGCCCGCGCCGGAGGTGGTATCGTTTCCTCCGTCCGCTCACTGCGCCAAGCCAGCGAGGACGAACTGGTTGCGCAGGCGCTGCCAAGGGTGGACGCGCTGATCGCTGAGGGTGTGACCACTATAGAAGTCAAATCCGGCTATGGCCTGAACCTTGAGAACGAAGCAAAGGCCCTGCGTGCCGCACGGCGATTGAGTGAAGAGCGCAACGTTGGGGTTCGCACGACCTTCCTCGGTGCGCACGCTTTGCCGCCGGAGTTCAAGGACAACAAGGCAGGTTATATCGCAAAAGTCATCAACGAGATGATGCCCGCCATTGCGGCAGAGGGCCTTGCCGATGCGGTTGATGGTTTCTGTGAAGGCATCGCTTTTTCGACCGATGAGATGCGGCTGGTGTTCGACGCCGCAAAGGTCCACGGTCTGCCGGTGAAGCTGCATGCTGACCAGCTTTCCAATCTGCATGGCGCAGCGCTTGCTGCAGAATATGGTGCGCTGTCGGCGGATCATCTGGAATACACAGATGAGGCGGGCGCAGAGGCAATGGCGAAGAGCGGTACAGTTGCCGTCATTCTGCCTGGCGCTTTCTACTTCATTCGCGAGACGAAGAAGCCGCCGATTGATCTGTTCCGCAAGGCGGGCGTTGCCATGGCAATCGCCACCGACAACAATCCTGGCACCTCGCCGCTGACCTCGCTGCTCCTGACCATGAACATGGCAGCGACACTGTTCGGCATGACGGTGACTGAATGTATTGCCGGCGTGACGCGGGAGGCGGCGCGCGCATTGGGTCTTGTTGACGAAGTTGGGACGCTGGAGAGCGGAAAATGGGCCGATTTCGCCATCTGGAATATCGGGCGGCCGGCAGAACTCGTCTACCGCATGGGCTTTAACCCGCTGCATGCTCGCATACGCAACGGACACTGAATTTGAGGCACACGGTCTAAATCCCGTGTATTGGTGAGGACGTCAAAATTGACACTAATTCTTCAGCCGGGCTCTGTCCCGCTTTCGACCCTTGAGACCATATACTGGACCGGAGAACCGGCACGGCTTGACCCGGCGTTCGACAAGGGTATCGAAAAGGCAGCGGCCCGCATCGCCGAGATCGCCGCCGGAAACGCGCCCGTCTATGGCATCAATACGGGCTTCGGCAAACTGGCGAGCATCAAGATCGACGCCGCCGATGTGGCTATTCTGCAGCGTAACCTTATTCTCTCGCATTGCTGTGGCGTGGGCCAGCCGCTTGCCGAGAACATCGTTCGTCTGATCATGGCCCTGAAGCTTGTTTCGCTCGGTCGTGGCGCATCTGGCACACGTCTTGAACTTGTCCGGCTGATTGAAAGCATGCTCGAAAAGGGCGTCATTCCGGTTATACCTGAAAAGGGTTCCGTCGGCGCTTCCGGCGACCTCGCTCCACTGGCTCATATGGCAGCGGTCATGATGGGCGAAGGGGAAGCATTCTTCAACGGGGAACAGCTTGACGGAAGCACAGCACTTGAACGCGCTGGCCTGAAGCCTGTCGTGCTGGCAGCCAAGGAGGGTCTTGCGCTGATCAACGGCACGCAGGTCTCTACAGCTCTCGCATTGGCTGGCCTGTTCCGCGCTCATCGTGCTGCACAATCGGCGCTGGTTACTGGTGCGCTTTCCACGGACGCCGCCATGGGTTCTTCGGCGCCGTTCCACCCCGATATTCACACCCTGCGCGGCCACAAGGGTCAGATCGATGCGGCATCGGCGCTACGTGATCTGCTCAAAGGATCGGTTATCCGCGATAGCCATATCGAAGGCGACGAGCGGGTTCAGGACCCCTATTGCATCCGCTGCCAGCCACAGGTTGATGGCGCATGCCTTGATCTCCTGCGCTCTGTTGCCCGCACACTCGAAATCGAAGCCAATGCGGTGACAGACAATCCGCTGGTTCTGTCCGATAACTCGGTGGTCTCCGGCGGCAACTTCCATGCCGAGCCTGTGGCCTTTGCGGCAGACCAGATCGCGCTTGCCATCTGCGAAATCGGTGCCATTGCCCAGCGGCGTATCGCGTTGCTGGTCGATCCGGCACTCTCCTACGGCCTGCCGGCATTCCTTGCCAAAACACCCGGCCTCAACTCCGGCCTGATGATTGCCGAAGTGACATCGGCAGCGCTGATGTCTGAAAACAAGCAGATGTCGCATCCGGCATCGGTTGACTCCACTCCGACCTCGGCAAACCAGGAAGACCACGTTTCCATGGCCTGCCACGGCGCGCGTCGCCTGTTGCAGATGACCGACAACCTGTTTGCAATCATCGGCATCGAGGCGCTGACCGCCGCCCAGGGTATCGATTTCCGCAGCCCCCTCGCCACAAGCCCGGAACTGACCAATGCCATCGCGGTAATTCGCAAGGTTGTTCCGACACTGGACGTCGACCGCTACATGGCAACAGACCTCAAGGCAGCAAGCGAGCTTGTTGCGACCGGTGCGCTCAACGCTGCGGTTTCCGGCGGTATTCTTCCGGTTCTGGAGGCGTGAGGTGAGCGCGTTTGAAGTCAGACAGGGTAGCTCCCCCGTTATTCTTGGCTTTCCCCACACCGGTACGGATGTTCCGCCCGCGATATGGGAGCGGCTAAACGACAACGGACGGGTTCTCGCCGACACCGACTGGCATATCCATCATCTCTACGATGGCCTGTTGCCGGATGTGACGACGGTGCGCGCCACATTCCATCGCTATGTCATCGATGCCAATCGTGACCCGGCCGGGAACAGTCTTTATCCCGGTCAGAACACGACCGGGCTTGTTCCTAGTACGGATTTCGATGGCCGTCCAATCTGGAAGGATGGCGAGGAGCCGGGTGAAGAGGATGTTGCAGACCGGTTGGCGGATTTCCATGCGCCTTACCACGCTGCCCTTTCTTCCGAAATCGAGCGGGTCAAGGCAATCCACGGCATAGCCGTGCTCTATGACTGCCATTCGATCCGGTCTGGCATTCCGTTTCTGTTCGAAGGCACATTGCCCGATTTCAACATCGGAACCGATATGGGCAAGACCTGCGATCAGACACTTCAGGCTGCAACCGTCGATGTCGTTTCGAATGCACAGGGCTATAGCAGCATTCTCAACGGTCGCTTCAAGGGAGGCTGGACAACGCGGCATTACGGCCAGCCGGAAACCGGCATCCACGCAATCCAGATGGAACTGGCGCAAGCCACCCATCTGATCACCGAGACGACGCCTTTCGCCTATGACAAAAGCAAAGCGAACAAACTTCGCATTCACCTCAAAGACATTCTCACGCGCATCGAAACCGCAGCGCTGACATTGGCACACACCAAAAGGGGAACAAAATGACCAATCCTCGTCACAATATCCGCGACGTCAGAGCCGCTCGCGGCACTGAACTAACCGCAAAATCCTGGATGACCGAAGCGCCGCTTCGCATGCTGATGAACAATCTCGATCCAGAGGTTGCAGAAAACCCACATGAGCTGGTGGTTTACGGCGGCATCGGTCGTGCGGCCCGCACTTGGGCGGATTTCGACAAGATCGTCGAAACGCTGCGCGACCTCAACGAGGACGAAACCTTGATGGTACAGTCCGGTAAACCTGTGGGCGTGTTCCGCACCCATAAGGATGCGCCACGCGTGCTGATCGCCAATTCCAACCTCGTGCCGCACTGGGCGACCTGGGACTATTTCAATGAACTGGATAAGAAGGGTCTGGCAATGTATGGCCAGATGACTGCGGGATCCTGGATCTATATCGGCAGCCAGGGCATTGTGCAGGGCACTTATGAAACCTTTGTAGAAGCGGGCCGCCAACATTATAATGGCGACCTCAAGGGCAAATGGGTCGTGACCGGTGGCCTCGGCGGAATGGGTGGCGCACAGCCACTCGCAGCCGTCATGGCTGGTGCCTCGTGCCTTGCCATCGAGTGCAACCCGGACTCGATCGATTTCCGTCTGCGTACCCGCTACATCGACGAAAAGGCCGAAACGCTCGATGAAGCGCTGGCAATGATTGACCGCTGGACCAAGGCTGGTGAAGCCAAGTCCGTTGGTCTGCTCGGCAACGCCGCAGAAATTCTACCCGAAATGGTTCGCCGTGGCATTCGCCCTGATATGGTCACTGACCAGACTTCCGCGCACGACCCAATCAACGGCTATCTGCCGAAGGGCTGGACGATGGCGCAGTGGAAGGAGAAGCGCGTAAGTGATCCGAAGGCCGTCGAAAAGGCCGCACGCACCTCGATGCGCGAACATGTCGAGGCCATGATCGCCTTTCAGGATATGGGCATTCCGACCTTCGACTACGGCAACAACATCCGTCAGGTCGCCAAGGAAGAGGGTCTGGAAAACGCCTTCGCATTTCCGGGCTTCGTGCCTGCCTATATCCGCCCGCTGTTTTGCCGTGGCATTGGTCCGTTCCGCTGGGCGGCCCTGTCTGGCGATCCGGAAGATATCCGCAAGACGGATGCCAAGGTCAAGGAACTGACACCGGGGAACAAGCACCTTCACAACTGGCTGGATATGGCAGCTGAACGCATCGCCTTCCAGGGCCTTCCTGCGCGCATTTGCTGGGTTGGTCTCGGCGATCGTCACCGCCTGGGTCTGGCTTTCAACGAAATGGTCAGAAGCGGCGAACTCTCCGCTCCGGTCGTCATCGGTCGTGACCATCTCGATTCAGGCTCCGTCGCCTCGCCGAACCGCGAAACGGAAGCGATGAAGGACGGTTCGGATGCTGTCTCGGATTGGCCGCTACTCAACGCGCTGCTGAACACCGCATCCGGTGCAACATGGGTTTCGTTGCACCATGGCGGCGGTGTCGGCATGGGCTTTTCCCAGCATTCGGGCGTCGTCATCTGCGCCGATGGCACAGACGATGCAGCGCGCCGTCTCGACCGAGTTCTCTGGAACGATCCCGCCACTGGCGTCATGCGTCACGCCGATGCGGGCTATGACATCGCGCTTGATTGCGCAAAGGAGAAGGGACTGCGTCTGCCGGGTATTCTCGGTAACTAAACAACTAAAGCATGTCGCGCAAAAGTGTGCAGCGATTTCGCCGTCACGACATGCGCAAAAATAGTGAGTTAAAATCCGGGCTTCGAGCGATGGTTCGAAGCCCGGCCGCCCATTTCAAAACATGTGAGGCGCTGCCGTGAAGATATTGCGCAACAAGGACCACCGACGCATGCCGTGGAAGAACGGGGGCGGCGAAACAACAGAGATCGCAGTGTTTCCACCGCAGGCCGATCTGTCTGAATTTGGCTGGCGCGTCAGCATGGCAAAGGTCGCCAGCGACGGGCCTTTCTCCGTATTTTCCGGAATCGATCGCACCCTTTCGATCCTTGAGGGCGAAGGGATGGAGTTGGACATTGCCGGACGGGAACCCATAGTGTTAACCTGGGCATCGGAACCATTGGCCTTTCCGGCTGATGCTTCGACGTCCGCACGTCTTGTTTCAGGCGCCATCGTTGATCTCAACATCATGACCCGGCGGGGACAATGGACGCATAAGGTCGAGCGCCGGACATTCGATGGCAAGCACCAAATCCATGCCAAAAATGGCGTCACGCTGCTTCTTTCGCTCGGCCATCTGCGGATCGACCATGGGGATCATGCACAAGAGCTTGGCGCGCGCGATTGCGGCATATTGGAAAGCACTGTCACAATCACGTCCAGTATGACGGTCGATGCCTACCTCATCCGCATCATCCCCGTCTGAGTGCCGGAATCGGCCTGCTTCGAACCTCATACACTCCGGATCCGTGGTTTCGTTTCCCGTTCCCGGTTATGTTTGACTTGTGCGTCGAGCCCCAGAATGAGCGTTTCGAGCAGAAAGTCATATCCATCATCCAGAGGGGCGGATTCGCCATTTTGCCAGCGCATGACGAATGCCCGATTGTACATCTGGGGAAGATGTTGTGTAACAAGCGGAAATTCCTTCTGGTCGAGGTCTTCCAGCCCTTTATCAAAGGCTGTTACCCACTCCGACCCCGCAATTGCACTGTCTGCCGCAAGCTCGATGGTGACGTAACCTTCAAGCGCACCGACGACGGCATTGAAGGCGTTGACCAGACTCTGTCCGTCAAAACCTGCTTTGGTCAATGCGTGCAGGATGACTTCAACCCAGGGAGCGTTTGGTGCTCCATTGGAGCGAATATGCGGCCCCAATAAAGGTGCTGCCCGTGGGTGCTGATGAATGCGCGCGCGAAAGCGCCGGAACAATATCCGGATCGTTTCGCGCCAATCGTCCGAAACCTCATCCGGCTTGACCAGGGTTGCTGTCAGTGACCCTGATATCTCAGCGAAAAGATCAGCCTTCGCGCCACCGACATGCCAATACAAAGCCGTTGGATAGACGTGCAGGCGGCGCGCAAGCGCACGCACCGAAAATCCGGTCAAACCCTCATCATCGATGAGGGCGATGGCTTCCTCAACGATGCGCTCGCGGGTCAATCCAATGGCCGCAGCGCGGCCAAGGGGACGTTTTTTCAAGGCAGTATCCTTTTTCGGCATCGTCATATCTTGTGACTAAGTTCGTGCGAGGATCGGCTCGAGTTCCTGTGCAAATCTCTCATTATTCTTTGCGGTTCCAATGCTCACTCGCAGAAAATTGGTATAATTCGCCTCCATCCAAGGTTTGACGATTATTCCCTTTTGAAGCAAGGCTTTCGCTACGGGTGCCGCTTCTCTACCGAGATCGAGAAACAGGAAGTTGGTCTGGGACGGCACAACGCGGACGCCCATTTTACGCAAGCGTTCCGTGAGAACTACCCGGTCAGCCTTGATCCTTGCTGTGGCGTTGCGCATCCAGTCTTCATCCTGCAAGGCAGCGGTAGCCGCCGCCTGTGCAACGGAGTTGACGTTAAATGGCGTAAGGGTGGAACGCATGGCGCGGGCAATCCCGGCATCGGAAGCAATGCCATATCCTACCCGCAGGCCCGCCAGACCATAGGCCTTGGAAAAAGTGCGTAGAACGACCCAGGACAGGCCCGGTCGGTTCTCCAGCACCTTCAAACCATCGGGATAGTCAGAATCGATGAGTTCGAAGTAGGCCTCGTCCAGAACAAAAAGTGTTCCGGGAAGCGTGGCGGCCAGAAGTCGTTCGAGTACAGGCAGTGCAAGCGCTACACCAACAGGATTTGACGGCGAGGAGATGAAAGCGATCTTCGGTCGCCGGGCAAGCTGCTCTTCCAGAGCATCGATATCAAATTCGAGCTTATCGGTCATCGGCACTTTGATGACCTGTGCACCTGCCGCCATCGGCTCGATCTCGTGAAGCCCGAAGCTGGGAGATACCGTCAGGACGACATCACCTTTTTGCAGATAAGCGCGGCAGAGGGCTGCAATCAGTTCCTCCGACCCGTTCCCGCACGTAATCCGTTCAATTCCAACGCCGAGTTTCTCTGACAAGGCATGACGCAGCGTGACTGCGGCGGAATCACTATAGCGAGACGGATCTATCGAAGTCAGGACTGCGGTCACGGCAGGCGAAACGCCATAGGGGTTTTCGTTACTTGCAAGCGCTGCAATATCTTGCCTCCCGCTGACCTGCCTGGCGACCGAGGCCGTTATTCCGGCATTGTAGACAGGAAGTGCCGCGACTTCCGAGCGGGACTTGAGAGCATTTTCCTCGATTAGTGACATGTCTGTACCTTCCACAAGATGACGTTCCGGTTCTTCATTCCGATGCACTCCCATGTGAAGCAGCACCATTGTCTGCCACACCATTTGGTTTCGCCATCCACGCTCTCATCCATGCCGTGTGCCGAGGATAACTGCGAAGTACGAAATACATCATTGACAGAATAATAAGTATATACATAATATCAATTGGCCAGTGAACAAAAAAATCATTCTGGGAAAAGGAAAGTGATTTTTTTGAGAAAGACCATTTCGCGAATAGGGGCGCGCGAAGTGATGCGTCAGTGCCCTGATAACAATAAGGAGCGCCATAATGGGCATTTCAACATTCGTGAAAACTGCGGCAGTCTGCCTTGCCGGAGTCACCATCGGTTTCTCATCGGTGCATGCCGACCAATTGGCAGACATCAAGGCGAGCGGTAAAATCCATTTCGCCACAGAAATGCTTTACCCGCCTTTCGATATGCTGGTGAATGGGAAGTACGAAGGCTTCTGCCGTGATCTGGGCGATCTCGTGACTTCAGAACTGGGTGTGAAACCGGAATATCAAGACCTTCCGTGGACGGCTGTGCTTCCAGGTCTGGAAGCTGGCAAATTCGACATGACGAATGCTCCGGTCACGATCACGCATGAGCGTATGGAGCGCTACACATTCACCCTGCCGATTTCCGATGCGACCGTCGGGCTGGTCAAACGCACTGGCGACGACACGATCGCAAAGCCTGAAGACATCACAGGCAAGACAATCGCTGCACAGAAGGGGTCAGCAGAACTGGCTGAATTGAAGTCTTTCGCCGCCAAGCTCAAAGACGTCACGGTCAAGGAATACGCATCTACTGAAGACGCCTATGCCGATCTCGCTGCAGGGCGCATCGATGCTGTGGCCAACGGCGCTCCGCTTGGCGCCTATGCCGCTTCGAAACGTCCCGAACTCTTCTCGACAGTCAGCCCCCCATTCGGCGAAAAATCCTATTACGCCTGGGCAGCACGCAGGGGAGAGAAGAGCGCTGCTCTGGTCAATGAAATCAACACGATCCTCGTCAAACTGCAGGACGACGGACGACTTGGCGACATTCAGAAGAAGTGGTTCGGACAGGTTATCGAGCTGCCGAAGACTTTTCCAGACGTCAAGTAGTAGAGAGTTCGTCACGGGCAGCTTCATAGCTGCCCGTCAGTCGGGAGGCGACAGTGTTCTCATTTCAGGTCATTATTGACAATATACCCCAGTTGCTCTGGGCTGCGAGACTGACACTGCTGGTGTCGGTCCTCGGAGTGGCCATCGGGCTTGTTCTTGGTGCGGCACTCTGTGCGGCCAGAATATCGCCACTTCGCAGTATCCGCACGGCCAGCGCCATCTATACGAGCTTTTTCCGTGGCGTGCCGCTGCTCGTACAGCTTCTTCTGTTCTACTACATGCTTCCCGTCATCGGTCTGAACGTTCCGGCCATGGTGGCTGCCGTTGGGACCGTCGGCTTGTGTTCGTCAGCTTATGTCGCTGAATATCTGCGTGGTGCTATCAACGCTATCCCGCCAGGCCAGCGCGAAGCGGCGGTGACGCTCGGATTTGCTCCAACACGGATATGGACACGGATCATTCTGCCGCAGGCTTTCAGGATTTCGCTGCCTGCACTGATCAACGAACTTATTTTGCTGGTAAAGGCCTCGTCACTGGTTTCGCTTGTTGGCATCACAGAGTTGACCAGAACAAGCCAGGCCTTGTCTTCGGCGACCTATCGCCCGCTTGAAATCTTCAGTTCGGCTGCTGCGGTCTACCTCATCATCAATCTTTCGCTCGCGCTGCTTGGGCGTTTTCTTGAAAAAAGGAGCGCGATCTGATGGATATCAACCTCTTCATTGAATACGGTCCGGCGCTCCTATCCGGTTTCGCAATGACGGTTTTGTGTTGGGCAATCGGCACCATAGGCGGTGCAGTTGTCGGGTTCACGATTGCCATTATACTACGCTATTCGAACGGCTTTATTCGGGCAATTTTGCAAACCTATATCGAGATCGTTCGAGGCACGCCGTTTCTCGTACAGCTCTTTCTGTTGTATTATGGTGGTCCACATCTGGGTTTGCGACTGGGAAGTCTTGAAGCCGGTCTGGTTGGTCTGATCATCTATGGCAGCCCCTATTTCGCAGAAATATTCCGTGCCGGTTTCCAGTCGGTCCCTCACGGACAGATCGAAGCCGCCAGGGCAATGAGCTTTTCGGAAGCAAGCATCGTTCGCCGCATCATGATCCCGATCTTGCTGGTTTCGACACTACCGGCTTTGACCAACTTCGCGATTATCCTCACAAAGGAAACCGTCATCCTGTCCGTCGTTACCGTGCCGGAACTCCTGTATCAGGTGCAGACCATGTCGGCGGAAACCTTTGCCTTCGTTGAAGCGAATATCGCACTCGCGCTCTTTTTCTGGATTTTCGTTGAGGCCATCTCGCTTTTCGGGCGGATGCTCGAGAAGCGTGTCACCCATTACCTGATCAAGTGAGAACCGTTATGTCCATGTCTTCGGCTGACCTTTTGAAGGTTTCAAAAAGCTTTGGTACCTTTAAGGCGCTGCATGAAGTCTCGCTTCATGTCCCGCCGGGCAAGGTGACCTGCCTTATCGGTCCTTCTGGATCAGGCAAATCCACGCTCCTTCGCTGTATCAATTTTCTGGAGCAGTATGACTCCGGTGAAGTGCGTATCGACGGAGAACTGGTCGGCTATGATAGCCCCGGCGGCCGGCGTATGTGTTCTGCGAGACTGCGCGAAATGCGCCGCAAGATCGGAATGGTCTTCCAGCAGTTCAACCTGTGGCCACATATGACGGCTCTACAGAATGTTGCAGAGCCTCTTATCCAGGTTCGCGGTCTGTCGTCTCGCGAGGCGAAGGAAAAAGCGATGGAAGCACTAACCAAGGTTGGTCTTTCAGACAAGGCGGAGAACTATCCCAGCCGCCTGTCCGGTGGACAGCAGCAGCGCGTGGCAATCGCACGCGCTATCGCAGTCCAACCCCGTTTGATGCTGTTCGATGAGCCGACTTCCGCGCTTGACCCTGAACTGATCGGGGAGGTTTTGCAGGTGATGAAGACGCTTGCCGCAGAAGGTATGACGATGGTTGTCGTCACCCATGAAATGGGTTTCGCCTCGCATGTGGCCGATCAGGTGGCCTTCATGGTGTCCGGCAAAATGGTTGCCACGGGAAGTCCGTCCGAAATTTTCAGGAATCCTTCCGACCCCCGTCTGGAAGCGTTTCTTCACAGCTATCATGAACGCAATGACATCTGAGCGCGGCTGGACGCTACCGCAACGCCAGATTTCTTGAAAACATAGACAAGAAAGACAAATCGTAATGACAACATCTACACTGCCATTTTCGTCGCTCCGCCGTATCGGCAACACTGTTTACCTGTCTGGAGAGCTTGGCTTTGACGCGGCTGGCCAGATCGTCGGAGACATTACCCAGCAAACTGAAACGACCCTGAACCGGATAGAGGCTACGCTGGCCGGTATTGGTCTCTCGCGCCATGATATTGTTTCTTGCACTTGCTACTTGGTGCGCAAGCATGATTTCGCAGGATTCAATCAGGCATACCGGACATTTTTCTCTGAAGGCGATCTTCCTGTCAGAACCACGATCGTCACCGATCTGGTGCTTGACGCATTGATCGAAATTACAGTTATCGCCCAAACGCAGGAATTGTGATCGCACATGACTGATTTTATCGTTCTCGGCGCGGGCATGGTCGGTGTGACGACCGCGTTGGCCTTGCAGGAATGCGGGCATCACGTGACTATCGTGGACCGTAATCCCTCAGCCAGTGAGGCCAGCTACGGGAACGCAGGTATTATCCAGGTCGAGGCCACCGAACCCTATGGCTTTCCGCGCGATCCCGTGAGCCTGGTCCGTATGGCGTTCGGGCTGGACAACTCCGTAAACTACCAGCTCGCTGCTCTTCCCGCCGCTGCCAGCTCGCTGGCAGCGTATTTTCTGAACTCGGCACCTCTTCGGCATCGAGAGATTTCATCGGTCTACCGCACAGTCATCGAACCCTCCGGCATAACCCACGATCAACTCATCCAAGCGTCCGGAGCCGAGGGGCTTATCAGACGAACCGGATATATCCAGATGCATCGGGGTTCATCTGCATTCGACAAGGACGCACAGAACGCCGAGCGTTTAGCGCGCGAGTATGGAGTACAGGCGAACATTCTCGACAACTCAGATTTGCGAAGAGAAGAGCCCGTGTTGCAACGGGATTTCGCTGGTGCCATTCATTGGCTTGCCAGCCGCAGTTGCATCGACCCCGCTGCTTTGGTGCGTTCTTATGCCGATCTCTTTCAGAGCCGAGGCGGCAGCCTGCTACAAGGAGATGCCACAACGCTCGCCGCATCTGGAGCAGGCTGGCAGATGAAGTTGAACGATGGTGGCGTAGTGAAGGCTGAAAATATAGTGGTCGCTCTTGGAAGCTGGTCACCAAACTTTTTGCGCCGCTTCGGGCATGTCTTCCCGATGATATACAAGCGCGGTTATCACCGTCACTATGATGCCCCTTCCCTACCCACCCGCCCGCTTTTCGACTTGGCGGCGGCGGTCCTTTACTGCCCGATGACGCAGGGCTTGCGGCTGACGACCGGCGCAGAAATCGCGCGTTTTCCGAATGCACCCAAAACCTCAAAGCAACTGGAACGGGGTGAGAAGTCGGCACGTGAAGTACTGGATCTGGGAAGCCCGGTCGAACATGAACCTTGGGCAGGCTGGAGACCCTGCATGCCTGACATGTTGCCCGTCATCGGCAAGTTGCCTGGCACCGACGGCATCTGGTGTAACTTTGGCCACGGTCATCACGGCTTCACATTAGGGCCTTCAACGGCACAGGTTCTGGCAGGCGAGATATCCGGGAAGCCTTCGAACACGCTTTCTGCAAGATTTTCACCGGCGCGCTTCTGTTGATCACGTCTCTCATCGCCTTTGACCTTCCTGCTCGTTTTTGATCGGCTATGCTGAAGGCGCACAATGCGTGTAGATTGCGACGCCAATCAGAGCATTTCCTGCTATCTTACCGGCAATGAGCAGGCGCTGCTGCGCATCCAAGGGCTTTCCATGTTGTAAATCAGGTCTTGTGACACGTACTGATTGCCGTCTCGCTTGTCTGTCTCGGGCTTTGCCGGTTTCTCTATACACATTGATCGTCTGCCGTACTGCGCGACGACGCGCTGTGGAGATCAATAACCAGTCCTCCGGGAAGCAGGTTGCCCACAGCATATCCAACTAGCTGAGCATCCGCGTCATTGTCACAGAATTTCTGGCTGCAGCCATTGCCAGGGCACCAGATCAGGCTGCCGTGGAAAATGCTCAGTTTAAGACAGGCTTTGAAGGAATTGAGATGGCTGTGTTGAAGCGGAACTGGGCCGTTGGGCGCAGAAAAACATTGAGACCACCAAGATGTAGTTCGTGTATTTCCACGACTGTCCGGTCGAAATGAGGTGCAGCTCAAGAACTTCCTCAACGTCATATTCCCCAGGCCGTCGCCGCGCGACCCGGTTCGCCGCACTTGTTTGTGTCTCATAAAACGCTACTCTCAAGCGCTGAATGCGAGCCTCATCTAGTCGCATGCGGAAAACACGCTATACATCAACGCGTCTAGTCAGTAATTTTCGCTAATACTCTTCCGGCTCTGTCCTGCACGATGGTATCAGGTGATACCAGCTGTGAACCCTTGCGATCTTGAGGCGGGGTTATCAACCAAACATTCGAATAGGATTCCCGGAAGTGCCGCGGATTGTAGCTTATATGGCTCGTCGCCACATAAGGGTGCTCCCCGCGTGTTGCCATTTTTGAAAGAACAGCATTTCTAACCTCATAAAGCTTTCGCTCTCGGTCGAGGCTAAGATTCGCATCCTCAAGATCCAAACCATCGATACGGACGGTCAAGCCTACTGGCGGGTCGAGAACCCACCGGTCGGAATCGACGAACCCATCGGTATAGACATTGCCGGTCGAAGCACGGAGCGAAGTACCTTTGGGCAAGGTGATACCATCAACGACATTGCCATCATCAAGCGTACATTTGCTGAAAGCAGCTATGCCACCATCAGGCTTGAGATCAAACTCTACGGGTTGCGTCGCATCGCACCGCCAGCCGGCCTGCATCGTCATGCCGTGGCCGGTTATCCGCATATTCTCTGAATTAAAGCCCACAATTTCGTAGTTTTCGCTGGTTTTAATCGAGACATAACGTGCTACCTCGACGGCATCGATATCTGCTACGCGCACGGGGGTCGGGAACACGGCTCGATTGAAGGAATCCCTCTGATCCGCAACGGCCAATTCGAGTTTCGTGCCAACGGGCATGTCGATCTGACCTAGGCGCACCGCCTCCGACAGTTCCGGGCGATAGATTGCCGCTCTCTCCCGTTCATAGGTCCTCATTTGGAGATAGAAGTCCACAAACTGCCACAAGGTTAGAAGTGCAAACGCGGTGTTAAGCGCGTAAGGCAGGATCGCAGGGCGGCACCAGCGACCTGTGGCAAATCGAACCATCAGCCGTAACGTCCACACGGACCAGAACAGCGTCGCGGCGAGGCAAAAGGCAAAAAGAAGAAGAACTTCGGCGGGGGGCAGCGCAACGGGGATCATGGAACGTTCTCTGGCATCTACATCACCGCGACGTCAATAGACTAGACCTTGCTGTCGAGATCTGAACGCTCGCCCCGCCAACACCACTCGAAAGCATCGCCCGGCGCGGCGGCTGTGATCCAGACGCGTTCCACAAGATCTTCTTTCGGAATGTCGACTTAACGCCTAATGCCGGAGCCCAGGGTACGGCAGCGCTGGTCGAAGACGAGGGTGCGTAAATTATCCGACGGCCGCTTCATCAGCCTTCTGTCGTGGATCAGGGAAAATCTCGACAAGTGCCTCACTGTTGAAACCCTTGCCGAAAAAGCGGGCGTCAGCTCGAGACACTTCGTCAGGATATTCAAATTAGAAATGGGTTCGACGCCATCGAAGGTTGTCGAAAAGCTAAGACTTGAAGTCACGCGAGACCGCGTTCAAACATCCAACGAGCGGATTGAAGATCTTGCAGAAAAGACTGGGTTTGGTGATGCCGAGAGAATGAGACGCGCATTCATTGGGGCAGCCGGCAAGCCACTCCAATCGATACGACGGGAGGCACTAATATGCTAATGTCAATTTTTAGTGTTGCTGATCCGCAGAGAGACTGTTCTGCACGTCAAGATTATCCAATCTTCGGCCCTCTGCGTAGGACGAGAGAAACATCGATGTGGATGGCAAGTTCTCACTCGAAAGTTTTGCTGCAATAGTCACGTCGCCGCCAAATTTTCAGGATAGCTGCTTTCTTCTCCTTTTGGTCATACGAATGCTTGAAGCTTCGTATTGCTCTCAGCGCGTTATGGCGTGTGTCTTTTATCTAATTTTCTCGCCAAGGTGCGTCGATGCAGCCCCAATCGTCGGGCAGCCTCAGATATGTTGAATTCAGTTGCGATCAGCGTTTGATGGATTTTTTCCCATTCCAGGCCTTTCAAAGACAGCTGCCTTTCACTTATGGGTACATCGACCTCACCTTTGGTCTTGTGGAATGCCCGCTCTATTTCATCCATCGGGGATGGTTTTGGTAGGTAGTGACACGCCCCCAGCTTGATTGCCTCAATCGCTGTCGCTATGCTTGCAAAGCCGGTCAGTACCACCGCCCTGACGTGTGGCTGTCGCCTGACAAGCTCTTCAACGCAAGCTAACCCGGACTCACTAGATAATTTGAGGTCAACAATTGCGAAATCAGGCAGGGCGAAATCAAGGAGTTGCGACATTTCCGCCAAGCAGGCGGCATGGCGAACCCTATACCCCTTCCGCTCGAAGGACCGCTTCAAAGTTTTCGCCAGTGTCACGTCATCCTCTACAATCAACAGTTCGCTCATCTTAACCTTTCCAGACTGTTGATCGGAATACTGATCGTGACATTCGCCCCACCAAACGCGCCGTTTCGCGCTTCAAGAAATCCCCCGAGGGCCTGCGCAACTCTGGACGCAAGGAAAAGACCCATGCCTCTGGTGGTACCGTCTTTCGTGGTGGCAAAAGGCTTTCCCACGTCCGAGAGGATTTGGGTTGTAAAACCAGGTCCAGCGTCACTAACTGAAATTGTCAGGTTACGATCGACCTCGCTTGCTGCAACACCGATCCATTTGGAAGACACGTCGTAGGCATTGTCCAAAAGCGTTCGGACGGCTGTGCGCAAAGCCTTATCGCAAACGACCTTTTGATCCGGGCGCAAAAGATTGGCATAGTCGAGCTTTGCATCTCGTTTGGAAGATTGCCATTCGTGCACGATGTCGTCGACGAAATCTTTGAGATTTTCATTGACGATTCCATTTGCTTGTGGGGTCCCGGACGAAGAGAGGATTGCCGTGACGGCGTTCCGGCATCGCTTAATCTGAGCGCGCATATCATCAATGTCCTGACGCAGATCCGGGTGTTTATCAACGTCTGGCATTTTTTCCCAGTCGGACAGAACAACTTCCATGGTCATCAATGGAGTTCCAAGATCATGGGCAGCGCTCGAAGCCAACAAACCCATCTGCACGATCTGCTCTTCTTCGACCGCACGCAGATGCAGTGTCGAGATCAACCGATCCTTTGCAACGGCATTTCTGTGAATTTTGCTGATAAAGACGGCGACCAGAACCGCAGCGATCACGTGAGATAGGAACATGCCTTGAAGATGCAGATCGTATAAGCCACTTCCGTGCAGATGGGGTAAATCGAGTGGCCTGTAAAAGAAGACAAGAGAGACGTAAAATAACGTTGTGAGCGCGACCAGAAACCAGATGCTCCAGTCCTTCAAGAGAACAGAGGCAACGATGACCTGAACAAGAAAAAGCGAAACGAAGGGATTGTTTACCCCGCCAGAGAGGTACAAAAGGCAAAACAGCCCAACAGTATCGATGACGAACGCGCGGAGAATTGAAGCTTCCGGCAGATGACTATCGCGACGCAGCCGAAGCCAGGTGATCGCATTGATGATGCCAAGAACGACCACGATCGCCAACATCTGTGCGATGGGAAGGTCGATCTCTAGCACAGACGCTGCCAGCAAGATCGCGATCAACTGAATTGTAATAGCCACCCACCGCAAGGTGACGATCAGACTCAAATTGGTGTCGATCAAGAAATCATCATTATCAACGTGCTGGCTGTTATATGGCATAGCTCTTGACCGTTCATGAGTTTGACAGCGCCGTTCATGTCGGGCGTACCCTACCCGAATAGAGACAAAAAGAAGATATTACTCTGCGACACAATGCCCTCGGACAAATTGTCCAAGCGCAGGATGTTGCAGCTTAGTCCCGGAGTTGAGTTCCAGAATACCGATAGCTGCCCATGAGAAGTGTGAGCGGACTTTGCACCAAATCTGCGTCGCCTCCGACAAGCCGTCTCTCCGCCCGATAGGACAAAATGCCCAGTGTCCAATTCACGCGACTTAAGTATTCTCCCCATACACCAGCAGATGTCCGCTAAGGCTCGCGGTCATTTCATCAAAATTCCGCAAGGGGGGAAAATGATCAAGAGCGACGGGCAACTTCTAATGGTCGCAATTGGGGTAGCAATAGTCCTCATTATAGCGCTTGGGCTGTTCTCCTGGAAGGTAATTCCCCACATCGGTCAGCCTGACCAACGGGCGAAAGTTACCCTCCAATAAGCGTCCTCGTACTGGTCGTGACGGCAACGTCCAGCGAACATAAGCGCGCGGTTCTTTCATCCGAAACGCACGGCTGAGAGGTTGGCGCTTTCCGAGACATTTTGTCCTAGGACATTATGCCGATTGGCCAGGGCGTGTCCCAATTGTCTAAATTATCGCACGCAAATAATGCCTTAGATAACGCTGAGAAATACACATGACCGCCGAGCTCCTCGCCCGACTGCAATTCGCTTTCACCGTTTCGTTCCATATTATTTTCCCGTCATTCTCGATCGGGCTCGCAAGCTTTCTGGCCGTCCTGAACGCCCAATGGCTGCGCACAGGCGATGAGACCTATCTGATCCTGTTCAACCACTGGAAAAAAATCTTCGCCGTCGCCTTTGCCATGGGGGTCGTCTCTGGGATTGTCATGTCCTATCAGTTCGGAACGAACTGGTCGGTTTTTTCTGACCGGGCCGGACCCGTGATAGGGCCATTGATGGCCTATGAAGTGCTGACCGCTTTCTTCCTCGAAGCCGGATTTCTCGGAATTATGCTGTTTGGGCGCAAGAGGGTTGGTAATGGGCTGCACATGTTTGCAACCGCGATGGTCGCAATTGGAACGCTGATCTCCGCCACCTGGATTTTGTCTGTCAACAGCTGGATGCAAACGCCGACAGGCTACTCGATTGCGCCGAACGGGCAATTCATGCCTGACGACTGGTGGGCCATCATCTTCAACCCTTCCTTTCCCTATCGTCTGGTTCACATGACGCTTGCAGCTTTTTTAACGACAGCGCTGGTGGTTGGGGCGGCCGGAGCATTTCATCTGCGGCGTGAGCCAACAAACATGGCCACCCGTCGCATGTTTTCCATGGCGATGTGGATGCTTGCCCTTGTGGCCCCCATACAAATATTTGCCGGGGATCTACACGGCCTCAACACGCTGGAGCATCAACCAGCAAAGATTATGGCCATGGAAGGCCATTTCGAAAGTCACCCCAACGGCGCTCCCTTGATCCTGTTTGGAATTCCAAACCAGGAGGAGCAAAGAATGGACCATATGATCGCCATTCCCAAGCTCTCAAGTCTGATCCTCAAACATTCTCTGAATGCACCCCTTGATGGGCTGGAAACAATCCCGCGTGAAGATCAACCACCTGTTGCCGTCGTTTTCTGGTCTTTCAGGGTCATGGTGGCACTTGGATTTGCGATGCTCGCGCTTGGCCTGCTTTCGCTGTGGGCCAGGTGGAAGGGCGTTCTTTACAATTCCCGTTGGCTGCATACTG
This sequence comes from Rhizobium sp. CFBP 13644, assembly GCF_014842165.1. NCBI lineage: Bacteria > Pseudomonadati > Pseudomonadota > Alphaproteobacteria > Hyphomicrobiales > Rhizobiaceae > Rhizobium > Rhizobium sp. CFBP 13644. The sequence continues at coordinate 150,763 of NZ_JACYVF010000007.1, read as the reverse complement.
TCGCAATCGTGATGGGACCTGCAGGATTCCTAGCCGTTCTTGCAGGCTGGATCACGACAGAAGTGGGCCGACAGCCCTTTACGATCTACGGCCTGATGCGGACATCGGAGAGCCACTCGGGCCTTGAGGTGCACGCCGTAGCGGTCTCACTTATCGCGTTTATCATCGTCTACTTCTTCGTCTTCGGCGCCGGGACCTTCTACCTTCTACGCATGATAGGGAAAACACCAGGTACGCCAAGGCTCGGCCTGCGAGACGGCCCGATCAGAACGGCGGGCATCACACCTGGCCTGACCGAGAACCCTAAAAATCGTGAGGACTGACATGTTCGGTTTAGAACTATCAACGATATGGGCCGGCATCATCGCCTTCGCAGTTTTGACCTATGTCATATTGGACGGTTTTGATCTTGGCGTAGGAATACTCTTTCCCTTCTCGCGCGATGAACAAGAGCGTGACCTGATGATGAATTCGGTTGCGCCAATCTGGGACGGCAACGAAACCTGGCTTGTTCTTGGAGGCGGCGGCCTTTTTGCAGTTTTCCCGCTTGCCTATGCCGTTATCATGCCGGCTGTTTATATTCCAGTTATCGGGATGCTGCTCGCGCTGGTCTTTCGTGGTGTTTCCTTCGAATACAGATGGCGAACCTCTCGTTGGAGACGGTTGTGGGATCATGCATTTTTCGGGGGATCCCTTGCTGCTGGGTTTTGTCAGGGCCTCATTCTTGGCGCCCTTGTTCAGGGCATTGACGTTCAGGAGCGCGCCTACGTCGGCGGAACCTGGGACTGGCTCACGCCATTTTCCATGCTGGTGGGACTGGCTGTGCCGACGGGCTATGCACTGCTGGGCGCAGCATGGCTGCATATGAAGCTGGCGGGTATGTTACAGGAAAGAATGCGCAAACTGGCCAGAAGATTCGGGTTGGCGACCTTGGCCTTCATGTTGGCAGTCAGCTTCTCGACACCCTATGAAAGCACGACCTACCTTCAAAGGTGGTTTAGCTGGCCAATGAACCTGTGGACAATCGTTGTTCCTATGCTTGTCGTCACGTTGGTCTGGGGCGCGGAACGCGGCCTCACGTTACGCAGAGACGTCTCGCCGTTTCTCTGCTCGCTTGGCCTGTTCGTGGTTGCTTTCATCGGTCTCGGCATCAGCTTTTGGCCATACATAATACCTCCGTCCGTGACCATTGCCGAGGCCGCCGCGCCGGATAAAAGCCTGCAGTTTACGCTTGTCGGAACACTTGTTTTGATCCCAATCATCCTCACCTATACGGCCTATACCTATTGGGTTTTCCGAGGAAAGATCGATCCCGAAGAGGGGTACCACTGATGACCTGGCTTCATCGCCTCGGATGGTTTGTCCTTTTGTGGCTTGGAGGGTTGGCGGCGGTCTCACTGCTTGCGCTGACGATAAGAGCAATGATCGCCTAGCCGGTTGAGGAATGCCACGACGCAATCACAGCTCTGTTCCCGACGATGTTTCGAAATTCGCCCGCTATTCGACGTCGTCATTGTGTTGCGTGTCTGGCCAAACCTCTTAACTGTCGCGTCAGAAATCGAACCGGGCGGCTGGCTTGATCGGGTCTCGAGCTTTCTGGGAACAGCGTCTTACGCAGTCTACGTGCTGCACATCTCACTGCTTGCGTGGACGGTAGTTCTCGTGCCCCGTGCCGGCGACGCAGGCTGGACAATCCCGGCTGGCCTGACCCTGATAGTGGCAACGGTCTTTATCTCATATGCTTTGACCGTATACTTCGACCAACCCCTCCAAACACGAATGAAAAAGCGCCTGAAAACCAGCTCCGTGAGCAACGTTCTTCAAGCGCCTTGAATCTAAGGTATTTTGGCTTACGCCGCGCCAGCGGGGTCACCTATCGGCAAAAGAGCAGGATCAAGCGTAGGATCGTTTGGATTTTTGCTATCGGCCGGGTCTTGAACGGAAGGTGTCGGAGGCTTTTCCTGAACACGGTCTGGAATTCCGGGAGTTGATGTCGGGCCTCGTGGTGAGGATCCTGGATCGGTTGAGAGATCATTGTTATTAGGCATGTTCTACTCCTCGTTGGGGTCGTGCATAAATAACCCGCGCAAGTCACAGGGGTTCCCGAGATTATGAGAGCCATACGAGACACCGCATCGCCGGGGAGCGAATAAGGGCCGTTTTAGGGAGGCAGAAGCCGGAAATCCGCACCTTCCAGCAACAGTTGCCCGCCATCGACTACCATTGTCGTGACGGCTATGTAGCTGGCATCATCTGACGCCAGAAATAGGAAGGCGTTGGCGACGTCTTTTGGTGAGCCGAGGCGGCCAAGCCGGATGGAAACTTTCATATCCTCGATAGAAGCAGGGCTTCTATGCAGTTGGACGGCTTATACCAACTTGTACTCTGATTGGTGAGTATCGAGGACAACATGCACATCGTCACAATGTTATTAAGGTTTTTCTGATGAACTACTCGGATGACGAAGCCTCCCAGATCAAAGCCGCTCCTCCGTGAGACCGAAGCCCCGATCCGCTCCAAGCCGCGCCGCAAGCGAAACCCGGCTCAGCCGCAGCTGCTATTCGATCCCATGCCCGACCGCGTTGAGCCAACACTCGCGCTATTGAAGGCAAAGCCGCCCCAAGGGCCGGAATGGTCCTGGGAGGTAAAATGGGATGGATACCGTCTTGCTGTTCATATCGAACCGCAGGGTGTGCGAGTTCTGACCCGCGGTGGCCATGACTGGACACACCGGTTCCCAGCCATCGAACAAGCGGCACGCGCGCTTGGACCGGCGACGATGATCATCGACGGCGAGGCCGTCATACTCGACGCGGAAGGTCGCTCGGATTTCGGGATGCTGCAGCAATCGCTCGGCGCCTCCGGCAAAGCCGCGGGAAATCGTGCCTCGAATGCCATCCTCTACGCGTTCGATCTTCTTTACCTCGATGGGCATGATCTGCGCGGTATCGAATACCGATCGCGTCGGAACCTGCTCGAGGATACCCTGAAGGACCAGAACGGCGCCATCCAACTCTCGGAAACGATCGACGCTGATCCCATCACCCTGCTCGAGCACACGCGCAGCCTTGGTCTCGAAGGCATTGTCGGCAAGCATCTCGATGCGCCCTACCGATCTGGCCGAACCGGGGATTGGGTGAAACTCAAATGCGTCCAGAGCGAAGCATTTTTCATCGCGGGCTATGAGACCTCAACAGGATCATCCGGTGGCATCGCGTCTCTGGCGCTCGCCGCATATAGCGGTGAAGGACTTGTCTATGTCGGCAACGTCGGCACGGGTTTCAAAGAAACCGAGGCCCTCAAGCTTCGAAAGATGCTCGACAAGCTCCGGTGGAAACAGAAAACGCTACCGGTGGATGACGTTGGAAAGAGCGATATCGTCTGGGTTCATCCGACCTTGATTGCGGAAATCGAGTTTCGGGCGTGGACCGCCGATGGCAAGCTGCGTCATGCCGCGTATAAGGGGCTGCGAGAACGGCAAGATAACGCCGACGTTTTCCGCCATGGCTGAACGTTACGGTAACACTTCAGTTCGAAGGTCAATGACGATTGTTGATTTCCATCTGGTTTTAAGAAGTCTTTCTATTCCGCGTAGGCCACGGGACACGGTGTCGTGAATTGTGCAGCAGCAGTTTTATCCGACGTGAGTGGATCGACGCATTGATGCGACACGCGGCTTGGTTTTTGGGTGGGCAAGGCTCATGCGAAAAAGGGAACTTCTGGTAGGTGGCACCCTCCTGGCCCTGTCCATCGCGGATAAAGGTCAAGGCATGGCGGCGGGTGAGACGGTGGATCTGGCTGCATTACAAGCAAAAATACCGATGGCGAAGGTGGAAGAGGCCATGGGTTCGGTTTGGCATTCGCTATCGCCACCCAAGGCCAACAAGATTGACATCTGGAAAACAGTCACGGCATCGTTGTCTGGATCGACTTTATGGGAACAATCGGCAGTATCGAAGACAATCATCAATGCAAGCTGCGGGTTGAGGGCTTCGCCATAGGACCGATCGCTGTGCAAGGCCACCAACGCCCTTGATTACAGCCTCATAAACGTTCAGGATTTCAACAGGTGTCAACGCGTAGAACTCGCGGTATTACCAGCGGCAACGATGTTGTGGATACCGGCCTTTGCCACGCGACCACAAGCCTCGGCAGTGACGTTGAATGACCTCGCCAGCGCTATCGTAAGCGGTTACTGGCACGCCGGAGACCCCGTGCAGCGCCGCGCAAAAGTCAAATGTCGTCATCGGTTGATCTCCGGAGGTGTTAAAACGTGTCGTCAGACTGAAAATTTGTGAACGACGGCGCCCGAAACGGGTGCGTCAAAGGCGACCAACGTTCCCTTTGTTGTTATTCCATCCGTGTTCGTCACCAGGCTGGTGACGTAGAGGGTTTTAAGGTCCGGGCCGCCGAAGCATGGCATTGTCGGCCCCTTGAACGGCAAGGCGTAGACTTCAAACAATTCGCCATCAGGTGAGAACCGGTTCAACCTGCCAGCTTGAACACCGGCACTCCAATAGCACCCCTCGCTATCGACCGCCGCTCCATCCGGCCTGCCTTCATCCGGCAGAAAGTCATGAAGGCGTTTCGCTGGTCCGAGCGCGCCCGTCTCCACGTCGAAGTCGAAACTTTGAAGCATCAGGCCGCTGCTGTCGGAGTGGTACATGCGCTTTCCATCCGGGCTCCAGGCTAACCCGTTCGATGTCAGCATGTCGCCGTCGATGACGCATTCAACATTGCCGGTTGACGAAACGCGGTAGAGGCGAGCATTACCCGTTGGCGTTTCGGCTTCATCTCTTGTGCCAACCCAGAAGTGACGATCCGGGCCGACCTTCCCATCATTTAGCCTGCTATCTGCACGCCCACCGTCCGGATCGCAAAAAAAATCGAGCGTGCCGGTCTTGGGATCGAAGAGATGAACCCCGGTCTTGAGAGCTGCGACAATCAGGCCGCCCTCACACAGACCCAGGCATCCAATCTGCGCTGGCATATCGTAACGGTCGAGTTTTCCATTAGAGGTTAGACGGAACATTGCGGGAGCGAGAATATCTACGAACCAAAGATCGCCGCTCCGCTCGTCCCATGTGGGCGATTCACCCACGCGCAATGGTGCTTCTATCAATGTGCGGATGCTGGGTTCGATTATGCGCGGTTGGTTCAAGAATTTTCCTCCGTCATTCGTGTTGCGTCGTTTATCAGGACTTCTGGTCATGCATCAGCCTCCCACACCTTGAAACATCCTCGCGCGTGCCTTGAGGATGTGGTCCTTCATCGCGTCGTAAGCGGACTGGTCTCGGCGCGAGAAAATAGCTTCAACGATGGCGGTGTGCTCGTTCTGCACCTCGCGAACGTGCTGGGGCGTGCGTTTGAGACTGAGACTGCGGGTCACGGATTGGCCGATGGAAAAATGGGGTTTGAACCAAGAACGCACCGTGATGTGGAACTGGTTGTGGCTCGCCTTTGCAATGGCCTCATGCAGCGCGAAGTCTTCCTCTGCGCCAAGGTCGCCTCGATCGAGACACAGTTCCAGGGCGGCAATTGCCTGCTCGATTCGCGTTCTATCGACCTGTTGCCAGTTGCGCGCTGCCAATTCCGCAGCGGATGCTTCCAGGCCGGATCTGAACTCGAAGAAGCGTTGTACGTCGGCCAGGGAGCCCACAGGAACCTGTTGCAACACGGAGGAATCAGGGCGTTGTCGCACATAGGAACCCGAGCCCTTTTGCGAAACGATGAGATCGTCGTTGCGCAGTCGTTCCAATGCTTCTCTGACAACAGGTCGGGAAGCGCCAAACATTGAAGCGAGGCTTTGTTCGGCAGGCAGTCGCTCGTTCAGGGCGAAGCGCCCATCTGTGATCATCCCCACGATCTTCTCGTAGACGATGTCACTCAAACGGGTCTCATTTCGAGAAGGCGCAGGCGTTATCAGATTATTCATCGAAGCAACCTTGCTGTCTACCATTGACGTTATGCAGCTTTTCATCCCCTAGCTTGTTTTGGCGCCTTATCGGTTGGCCTTGGACGGTAAGAATTACCCTTAAGCTCGCTACGCGTAGATTTCTGATACAAACTCCATAAATAAAAAATCTGTAAAAATCTGTCAATACTTGTAATCATCTGAAAACGCTCATATGGTCCGGGTGCCGATGGAGGATTGGCATGCTGGCTGGCCGGGAGGGCCTTTGCGATGGGGTGAAAGCCGCATCGCTGCCGGTCAACTTATGGGAGGATAATCGATGAGCGATGGGGAACTGTTGTCGCCAAGCGTGACACGCCGTACCTTTGTAGCCGGACTTGGAGGCGTCGCCGCCATGTCGCTGATGGGCGGCTCAGCCCTTGCGGCAGCGGGCAAGGAAGCGCCAGCCCTTGCGGCATTGGTCAAGGATGGCAAGCTGCCGCCACTGGCCGAACGACTGCCGAAAAATCCGATGGTGGTGACACCGCTTGAAAAGACCGGCACCTATGGCGGAACGCTGCGTCGCGGACTTCGCGGCTCATCGGATCATAACGGCATCTTGCGCATGGTCGGCAATCAGAGCCTCGTGCGCTGGAACATGGACTTCACGGAGGTCCTGCCGAACCTTGCCACAAAATGGGAGGTGAACGACAACGCCACCCAGTTTACCTTCCATCTGTTGCAGGGTGCCAGATGGTCGGATGGTCATCCCTTCACCGCAGATGACGTGGTTTTCGCAATCGAGGACTGCATCAAGAACAAGGAGCTTTACAGCGCCACGCCGGCCCAGCTTGCGGTTGCAGGCAAGGCGGTTGACGTTGAAAAGATTGACGATTTCACGGTCAAGTTCACCTTTGCTGCACCCAACGCGCTCTATCTGGAAAACCTTGCCACGCCGCTTGGCCAGCACCCCACCATGTTTGCCAAGCATTATTGCAGCAAGTTTCTGCCGAAATACAATACGGGGCTTGATGCCGAGGTCAAAGCCGCTGGCGTTTCCAGCTGGACCGAGCTTTTCCGCGCCAAATGCGGCGATATCGAAATCCCCTCGCGCTGGTCGAATGTCGATAAGCCGACGCTGGACCCCTGGGTGGTCAAGGAACCCTATTCCGGTGGGGCCACCCGTGTCGTCATGACGCGCAATCCCTACTTCTGGCAGGTGGATACCGAAGGCAACCAGCTGCCCTATATTGACGAGGTCAATTTCGGCATCTCGCAGGATGTCGAATCCCTGATGCTCAACGTCATCTCCGGCAAGATCGACATTCAGGAACGCCATATCAGCGTTCTCGCCAACAAGCCGACGCTGTCGCAAAACATGAAGAAGGGTGATTATCGCCTGTTGACGCTGGTGCCATCGGCGGCTCAGCAGTGCCAGATTTATCTCAACATCACCCACAAAGACCCGGCGATGCGCAAGATGTTTGCCGACAAGTCCTTCCGTCAGGCGCTGTCGATTGCGCTCAACCGCCAGGAAATCATCGATATTGTCTATTTCGGACAAAGCGAGGGTTATCAGGCCGGTCCGCGCCCGACACACCCGTGGTATCACGAGAAGCTGGCACGCCAGAACGTCGAATACGATGCCGAAAAGGCCAATGCGCTTCTGGACAAGGCCGGTTACGACAAGAAAAACGGCAATGGCATGCGCCTGCGCCCGGATGGTCAGCCGGTGTTCTTCTCCATCGATGTCATCCCGACGCTCTACCCCGATCTGGTCGATGCGCTGGAACTGGTGAAGGCGCAATGGGCGCAGATCGGCGTCGATATCAAGGTCAACACCATCGAGCGCGCGCTCTATTACACCCGCGGCGATGACAACGCCCATGACGCTGCCGTCTGGCCCGGTCCCGGGGGTCTCGATCCGATGCTCGATCCACGCGATTTCTTTGCCTTTCACCCGCAGGGCTCACGCTATGCCATTCCGTGGGCGCTCTGGTACACATCCAACGGCCAGAAGGGCGAGGAACCGCCGGAAAGCCAGAAGCAGCGCTTCAAGCTGTTTGATGAGGCCCGCTCAACCGCTGACCTTGCCAAGCGCGGCGAGGCGATGAAGAAGATCTTCGACATTGCGGCGGAAGAGTTCGAGACAATCGGCCTTTGCCTTGCGGTGGGCGGTTTTGGCATCATCCGCAACAATCTGCGCAATGTTCCGGAAAAGGAACCGGATAGCTGGTCGTGGCCAAACCCCGGCCCGGCGTTGCCGCAGCAGTTTACCTTCACAAGCTGACGTCATAAGGGCGCCGCCGTCTCGAGGCGGCGCCACCTCTCAACGTGTTCGACACCCGCGATTCGCCTCCACCGTGAAGGATAGGCATCGCGTATCCTGTGATTGCGAGAGCGACATGCTGCTTTTCATCGTCAAACGGCTGCTTTGGATGATTCCGTCCCTGTTCGCCGTCAGTTTTCTGGCCTTCGTGCTGATCCAGTTGCCGCCCGGCGACTACGTGACAACCTACATCGCCACGCTGGCCGCCTCCAATGAGGTCATCGACCACAACACGGCGGCGCAATTGCGTGAGCGTTTCGGCCTCGATGACCCGCTGATACTGCAATATCTGAAATGGATTTGGGGCATCGTCAGCCGTGGTGATTTCGGCATTTCCTTTGAGTGGCAACAGCCGGTCTCCGGCCTCATCTGGGAACGCATGGCGCTGACGCTGGTGCTGGCTGTCGCAAGCCTTCTGGCCACATGGGCCATCGCGCTTCCCATCGGCGTCTTCTCCGCCGTGCGCAAATATTCGATTGGCGATTATCTCTTCACGGCCTTTTCCTTCTTCGGCCTTTCGGTGCCGTCCTTCCTTCTGGCGCTGGTGCTTATGTATGTGGCGGCGGTTGAATTCGGGGCCGACGTCGGTGGGCTGTTTTCGCCGGAATATGAAATGGAGGCCTGGAGCATCGGCAAAATGATCGATCTCATGGCCCATATCTGGCTGCCGGTGGCCATTCTTGCCGTGTCTTCCACCGCAAGTCTCATCCGCGTCATGCGCGCCAATATGCTGGATGAATTGCCCAAGCCCTATGTCACCACGGCACGCGCCAAGGGCCTGTCGGAGTTTCGGCTGCTGACCAAATATCCTTTGAGAATTGCGCTCAACCCCTTCATCTCCACCATTGCCTGGCTTCTGCCCAACCTCATTTCAGGCTCGGTCGTCGTTGCCATCGTGCTTAACCTGCCCACCGCAGCACCGCTTCTTTTGCAGTCGCTGATGGCGCAGGACATGTATCTCGCCGGCGCATTCGTGCTCCTTATTTGTGCGCTGACGCTGATCGGATCGCTCATCAGCGACATACTCCTTGCGCTGGTCGATCCGCGCATCCGTCTCGAATAGGAGGGCGTCATGAGTGACATTGCCATCACCACCGCTGTTCGCCCAGACCGCGCCGCCGTTGCCTCGCAATGGCAGCTGATCTGGTGGGCGTTCAAACGCCACCGCCTTGCCATGGCGGCACTGTTCATCACCCTTGCCATGTACATGGTGGCACTCGTGCCCGGCTTCTTCGCCATCAATGATCCGGTGCTGCAAAATGCGCGCACAACCTTCTATCCGCCGCAACGGGTGCATCTGCTGGATACGACGGACGGATTTTCTATCGGCTTGCATTATTATCCGCTCAAGCTGACGCGCGATCCTGAAACGCTGGCGGCGATTTTCGTGGAAGATACGGGCAAGAAAATCTCGATTGAGCTGTTCGGGCGCGGTTACGAATACACAGTCCTTGGCCTCTTCAACACCAATATCCACCTGCTGGCCTCCACCGACAAGACGCGCCCTCTCTTTCTGTTCGGGGCGGATCGGCTGGGCCGCGATGTCTATAGCCGCGTCATACAGGGCTCGCAGATTTCGCTCTCCATCGGTCTCGTCGGTGTCTTCTTCTCGCTGCTTCTCGGCGTCGTCTTAGGGGGCATCTCCGGCTATTATGGCGGGCGCATCGATTTCGTCATGCAGCGCGTCATCGATTTCGTGCTGTCGCTGCCCACCATTCCCATCTGGCTTGCCATGGCAGCCGCCTTGCCGCAGGGTTGGCCCGCAACGCTGCAATATATGATGATCACCATCATCCTGTCGCTGACCGGGTGGGCGCAGCTTGCCCGCGTGGTGCGTGGCCGGTTCCTGTCGCTTCGAACAGAGGAGTTCGTCGCAGCCGCCCGGCTGGATGGGGTGCCGGAAAGCCGCATCATCTTCCGCCACATGCTGCCCAGTTTCTCCAGCCACATCATCGCGTCCGTCACGCTAGCCGTTCCCGCGATGATTCTGGCCGAAACATCCCTGTCGTTTCTCGGTCTGGGCCTGCAACCGCCCACCATTTCCTGGGGTGTGCTGCTTCGTGAGGCACAGAACATCCGCTCCATCGCAACGGCTCCGTGGCTCTTCTTCCCCGGTGTGGCCGTCGTCGTCGCCGTCATGGCGCTCAACCTGCTGGGTGACGGTCTGCGCGATGCAGCCGATCCCTACAACAAGTGAGGCCACCGATGAGCGATATCCACTCGATCAAGCCTGCCCGCCCGCTTCTGGAAGTCCGCAATCTGGTCACGGAATTTCCGGTGCGCAACGGCGTGTTCCGTGCCGTCAACGATCTCTCGTTTTCGATTGATCCCGGCAAGACACTGTGTGTGGTGGGAGAAAGCGGCTCGGGCAAGTCCGTCACGGCCCGTTCCATTCTGCAGATCATCGATAGCCCCGGTTCCATCACCTCGGGCTCGATCGTTCTCAACCGTCCTGACGGAACGTCGCTCGATCTGGCAAAGCTGGATCCGCGCAGCCGCGCCATCCGTTCGGTGCGCGGTGCTGCTATCGCCATGATCTTTCAGGAACCGATGTCGTCTCTGTCGCCTGTTCACACGGTTGGTGACCAGATCACCGAAGTGTTGCGGCTGCATCTGAAAATGAGCAAAGCGCAGGCCCGTACCGAAGCAATCGAGTTGCTGCGGCAGGTCGAAATCCCCAACCCGGAAACCGCGCTGGACAAATACGCCTTCCAGTATTCCGGCGGTATGCGCCAGCGTGCCATGATTGCCATGGCGCTGGCCTGCAAACCACAACTGTTGATCGCCGACGAGCCGACAACCGCGCTTGATGTGACCACACAGGCCGAGATTCTGGACCTCATCGCACGGCTGCAAAAGGCCCACGGCATGGCCGTTCTGTTCATCACCCATGATATGGGGGTGGTGGCGCAGATTGCCGATGACGTGCTGGTCATGCACCACGGTGTTGCCAAGGAATACGGCACCGTCGAGCAGATTTTCCACAGCCCGCAGGACCCCTATACGCGCATGCTGATCGGCTCTGTTCTCAAGCTCGAACAGAAAGCGGAAATACGGCTTGCCCGCCCGCCGCTCGATCTGACCGCTCAGCCCATTCTCGAGGTCAAAAACCTGTCGATGCACTTCGGCGAGATGAAAGCGCTCGACGGCGTATCCATCAAGCTGTTACCCGGCGAAACGCTTGGCATTGTCGGGGAAAGCGGTTCCGGCAAGACGACCATGGGCCGCTCCATCATGCGGCTTTACGATCCGACCGGCGGCGAAATGCTTTACCGCAAGGTGGATGGAACGGTGGTCGATCTGGCCAAGATCGAAGGTAAAGAATTGAAAGCTGCACGGCGTGAGCTGCGCATGGTGTTTCAGGACCCGTTCGGATCGCTCAATCCGCGCATGACGGTGGCGCAGGTCATCGGTGAGCCGCTTCTGGTCAACGGTATCGCCAAGGGCAAGGAGCTGGATGAGCGGGTCTGCGCACTGATGGAACAGGTTGGCCTCGACCCTGCGGGACGTGAACGTTACCCGCATGCGTTTTCCGGCGGTCAGCGCCAGCGCATCGGCATTGCCCGCGCCATTACGCTGAGACCCCGCATCATTGTTGCCGATGAGGCGACATCGGCGCTGGATGTGTCGGTTCGCTTCCAGGTGCTGGATCTGCTCATGCGGCTTCAGGACGAGCTTGGCCTCGCCTATATCTTCATCAGCCATGATATCGGCGTCATCCGCTACATGTGTGACCGCGTCGGCGTCATGTATCGCGGCAAGCTGGTGGAAGTGGGTGATGCCGAAAAGGTCTGCAACGCACCCGATCATGCCTATACGCAGGCATTGCTGTCGGCCATTCCGCGCCCTGATCCGCGTGACAGGGATCGCACCCGGCGCTTCCGGTACATCGAGCCCGCTATCAAAGCTGGTTGATGAGCGCAGATTGGCAAAATCCATGAGGAACACAAAAGCATGAAAATCGATCGCATGCGGGTATTCGTCACCCGCGACAAGGACCGCCCACGTGTCGTCGCGGCATTGGATACCGATGACGGGCTGACGGGCTGGGGTGAGTGCTACAATCACGGCCCGGATCTGGCTCTACCGCCCATTCTGGATTACCTCTATAATTTCCTTGCAGGGCAGGACCCGACGCGGGTGGAGTATCTCTACAATCTCATGCTCCAGCAGAACCGCTTTCCGCCCGGCGCGCTCGGCTTGTCGGCCATGTCGGCGCTCGACCATTGCCTTTGGGATCTCGCCGCCAAGGCTGCCGGCGTTCCGGTCTACAAGTTGCTCGGTGGTGAGGTGCGGGACAGGGTCAAGGTCTATGCCGGTGTCTACACGGCACCGGATGCGCCTGCCGCAAAGGAAGAATTCGACCGGTTGAATGAAGAATGGGGCTTCACGGCCTTCAAGCTCAGCCCATGGCGTCTCGATATCCACGCCCACCGCTGGGGCGAGGTGGTGCGCAGTTCTGCGGAATATTTCCGCTCGCTGCGGGAAACGGTCCGCTCCGATTACGATATCGCTTTCGATGCCCACGCCAAGATTTTTGAACCGGCAGCGGCGCGCCAGCTCGGCAACGCGCTTGCCCCTTACGATCCGCTGTTTTTCGAAGAGCCGTTGCGGCCGGAGAATATCGAGATGTGGGGAGATTTGAAGCAGGGTTTGAACTGCACGCTGGCAACCGGCGAGAGCCTTTATCATCGCAATGAATTTCTGCGCCTGCTGCAAGTCAAAGGTGCCGATATCATCCAGCCTGATATCTGTGTCGTGGGCGGTATGTCGGAGATGCGCCGCATCGCCACGCTTGCTGAAGCGCATTTCGTCAGCGTCGCGCCGCACAATCCCATGGGGCCGCTGGCAACGGCGGTTAATGTGCACTTTTCCGCTGCCCAGCAGAATTTCCGTATTCTGGAATATCGTCTGCCAAAGGGCCAATGCTATGTCTATGGCGGCACGGATCTCGAAAAGCGCGAGGACGAGACCCGTTATGTGGTCGATCCCTATCTGCCAAAGGATGGCTACCTCGAGCTGAGGCCGGATCGTCCGGGCTGGGGCGTGGAGATGGATGAAAAGGCCATGCAGGAAGATGGCTATGTGCACTGGCAGCGGCGCGTTCCAAAAAGACCCGACGGCTCCTATGCCTTCGCCTGACGAGGTAAGCATTGCAAGCGGGCCGCTATCTGCCCGCTTCCGTCCAGAGTGGGGTGGGCGCATGACGCATCTTACCCATGCAGAATGGGGCGACATCCTCGTTCCAACGCACGAGGATCGTTTCGAGCCCGACAGTTGGCCTCGTGCCGGAGGGTATCCACTCGTCCCCTATCATAACCGAATTTACAATTCACGGTTCGCTCATGCGGGCGCATGGTACTCGCTTTGCCCACATCCCGCGCTCGCGCCCGATGCCATTCACGGACCTGCTCACCGCCGTCCCTGGAGCGTTGCGGCCCAAGCAAACGACCGCGTTCTTCTTCAACTGGACTATGACGCGGATGACGAGTGGCCATTCTCGTTTCGTGCGGAACAGCAGTTCCTGCTGGAGCCCAACCAACTGGTGGTGGAGCTGGCAATCACCAACCTGTCCGGTAGGACCGCCCCAGTCGGTATCGGCTGGCATCCCTATATTGCTGCACCACTTCATTCTCCTGCGGAAACGGACGGGAAATTCGAATATCAGCTTGATGACCTAAATGTTCCGACTTCTCATCTCCCCCAGCCCCGTTCAGAGGTCATCATTCCGGCGACGAGTGGCTACACCTTGCATTTTGCCGATTGGACAAGAGCGAATGTGCGGCTTGACAAGGCATCGCTGCTTCTGAAGGCGGATCCGGTGTTCGGGCATCTTGCAGTTCATCGGATGGAAAACTACCTCTGCATTGAGCCTGTTTCCATGGCGGCGGGCGTTCTTGCCCTGTCTGAGCGGAATCGAACGGACAGAGGCTTGAGGATATTGCCGCATGGTGGTTGCCTGTCTGGTCGCATCACCTTGTCGATCAAACCAAACGGTGATGAAACACCACCAACACTTGGTGCTGCGATGTGGAGGATGTGACCTCGCTAGCAACGCTCGTTTAGGGAATGACCAAACATCCTCATATCTTGATTTTCAATTGACCCAATTGAGAGGGACACCCGACACAGCTTCGTGTTCGGGACACGGTGTAAGTTTTGCCTGTGCCAGGAGGTCCGTAGTAAATCCGGTTTAACGGACCGCGCGACTTCAAGTCCGTGTCGGATGCATCCTTGTCCTCATCCGGGATGACGTCTCTGTCGGCTTGAAGCTGATCAGGCCAACGGCCCACACGGTTTGGGATCTCGGGTAGCAAGCCCTCCGCGACCAATGAGGCCTCTGACAACGCTTCCTCCAATTCGGAAAGAAGCTCGTCGGTCAGAGGACGGCGGCGGTAAGCTTCGATGGCGTTGAGGCCTCTTCGGAGGGAAAGCGTGCGACGGGTCTTGCCTTGGATAGTGCCTAGAACGGCGTTTGCACGATCGGTTTGGGGTTCCTTCCAACCAAAACGGGCCTGCACTCCGTGAGAGATGTGCCACCAGTCGAGTCCGAGATCGTGTGCGAGTCTGCCGAGCCTGCAGAACTATTCGACCGTATAAGCGAGGTTGGTGGGGGCATCTTTGCGGGGGTAGATTTTTGCCCAATTGTATCGAGCGAAGTTTCCAGCCTGGTTCGTCGGGCTCTTTCTGAGTTTCACACGGGCGGCTGGGCCTAATCGACCAGCGAGCTTTTCGGCCCACTGCCCCGTGAGCTCATATGCCGACTTGAGAGAGGCATGAGCAGTCTGATGGGTTTCGTTCGTTTTATCCATGTTTACGCCATCCCACTCTCGCAATAGAGAAAAATGGTCGTCGGTGAAAAAAGCCATTTGAAAAACCTTACATCGCGCGCGGAAATCTCGATTGCACGATATCTACAGTCACAACTGTAAAGACTTACCAAAGGCAACTCGGGGGTGCGTACGAAAACTTGGACCATCAGGAGGTAGTTGATGTATTCATATCCCGACAGATTTCCAGCCGTTGAGCTTTACATCAGGCTTGGTAAGCGGGTTAAGGCTACCATTCCCCAGCTAGGCTACGCTATGGCTGAACTCGAAGCCTGTCGATATGCAATCATATATCGTCGATGGGCGACGACGTCTGGGAACCTTACACTGGTCCAGTATCAATCATGCACCATGCGCGCTTCTCACTATGAGTAGCGGACTCACATTGCAAAATGTCAGAAAACTGCGTATATTTCTGACAGGAGAATTGCCATGCAACGACTGACAACACAGATCATGGCCCATGCCGAACAGCTGCCCGAAGGAACGGCGCTGTCTGCGAAGGCCTTACTGCATTTGGGAAACCGTGCTGCGGTAGACCAGGCACTGTCACGTCTATATGAACGCGGCGAGCTCGTTCGGGCAGGCCGGGGGATCTATCTGAAGGCGATCAAGAGCCGCTTCGGAAGCCGCCCGCCAACGGTCGAGCAAGCTGTCGAAGCCATCGCGCACCAGCGTGGCGAGGTCATCGTGTCGAATGGTGCTGCGGCTGCGAACTCGCTGGGGCTATCCACTCAGGTTCCGATCCGGTCCGTCTACTTCACATCCGGCCGCAGCCGAACCATGACTGTCGGTAGCCAGACAGTCGAGCTGAAGCACGTGCCACGCTGGCAACTCGCCTTGGCAAACAAGCCTGCCGGCCTGGCTGTCCGCGCGCTGGCATGGCTTGGTCCGGAAAAGGTCGAAGAGGCACTTCCGAGTATCAAGCGGAAGCTTTCGGCCGAGGCATTCGGGGAACTGGTTGCCGCCGCCCCCCAGTTTCCCAGCTGGCTTGCCCGCAGTGTCGGAAAGGCCGCTTATGGCTGAGCAGTTTTTGCGATTGTCTCGGGAAGACCGACAAGAAGTCCTTGCGATCGCGGCGGACAAAGCCAAACGGCCGATCCACCTCCTGGAAAAAGACGCGTGGGTCGTCTGGGCGCTGCAGACCCTTTACGGAACGACGCTCGGTGACCACCTCGTCTTCAAAGGCGGCACGTCCCTCTCGAAAGCATACAACGCCATCCGCAGATTTTCAGAGGATGTCGACCTGACCTACGATATCCGTCAGCTCGCAAATGATTTCGTGGGCGAGAATGAGGAGGCATTGCCCGAATCCAGAAGCGAGGAAAAGCGTTGGTCGAGCGAAGTCCGCAAGCGCTTGCCGATCTGGGTATCCGAGACCGTGGGCCCGCTCATTGTCGATGCGATCGACGCCCAGTTGCTTCCGGCTACCATAAGGATCAACGCCGACAAGCTATTCATCGACTACGAGGCAGTTGCTGGAGGATCCGGCTATGTCGCGCCAAGCGTAATGCTGGAGTTTGGAGCTCGATCGACCGGAGAGCCGGCAAGCGTTCGCGAGATTTCATGCGACGCTGCAGGCCTTGTAGATGGCATTGAGTTTCCCACAGCAAGGCCGCGGGTCATGCATGCCGAACGCACGTTCTGGGAAAAGGCGACGGCAATCCACGTCTTCTGTCTGCAGGAACGCCTCCGCGGAGAGCGCTTTTCACGCCACTGGCACGATATCGTTCGTCTCGACGATATAGGCATCGCCGACAGCGCAATCGCTGATTGCGACCTGGCCAAGTCGGTAGCACAACACAAATCGATGTTTTTTGCCGAGAAAGCGGCTGACAGAACGCCGATCGACTATGAAGCCGCCGTGGGCGGAGGGCTGCAGCTGACACCTACCGGCGAAGGAAGGGCGGCTCTCGAACAGGACTACGCCCGAATGCTAGATGATGGCCTCATTCTCGATGAGGCAGAGACCTTCGACGAACTCCTCGCACGATGCGAGAAAATCCAAGACAAGGCCAATGCCAGCCGCTGAGAAAAGCGACCACGATCGCGGGAAGCCAACAGAAATGACAAGTTCCGCGATGGCCGACCCGTGATTTTCAACCGCTACACCACCTATCGGCACAGCATTTTCGCCCGTCTGCTTCCTTCCGGCAGGTGGAAACTCCGGCTACCGACCGCGACCGCGGGGTTCGTCGAGCTGCACACCGGAACACGGGTCGAGCTGCCGTGCTTGGACATTACTGCGATCGGAATCAAAAAGGCCCTGCTTTGGCACACGGTCGAAATCCGCACGCGCAGTCATGTCGAAAGTCTATCGTGCCTCGGCGAGGAGGTGGCAAGCCGGATCGCGAACGAACTTCAAAGGTTCATCAATCGCTACCTGCTCGAACTGATCGGATCGGATCAGGAGGCTTTGAAAGAGGTAGATGCGAAACTCGAGCCATTGATAGACGGAAAGCGGCAATACCTGGCACAGGCGGATCTGGCGCAAGCCATCGCGAGCGTTTCTGGCCCGGCAGCCGAAGCACTTTCTCATCCATTATTCGATGCCGACGGCATAACCGCGACCATGGAAGCCAATCTTCCACGGTTCCTCTCTTTCCTGACCGATCCCGACAGGCGCTATCTTTACAATAATGAATTTGTTGCAACCGAGCTCACCAGATATGCCCCCTTCGACGATCTTGATCGCCGATCGTTGTCCGGCCAACAGAGGGAGTCCTGTATTCGGTTGGAGGATAGTGGTCTCCTGATCGCGTCTGCAGGGTCAGGCAAGACGGCGACAATGGTTGGCAAGGTTGCCTATGTGCTGGACAACGGACTGTATCAGGCAGAGGAAATCCTTGTTCTCGCCTACAACAGGACCGCCGCTGAAGAGCTAAGGAACGAATAGCTCATCAGCTTGGCGTCCGGCGGATCTGCAGTGCAAGGTCACGACTTTTCATGCTCTCGGTCGGGGCATCATCGAGCTGGTAGAGTCCAGGCCACCGCAATTGGCCAATTGGGTGGATCATCCTGCCGGCGAGGCACGGGTCATCTCCAAGATCATCGAAGAATTGATGCAATCGGACGCGAGCTTCGCCGAGGTCTGGATTGAGCTTTTGATGCTCTATCCGAAAGCCGATATTCCTGCCTCTGTTTTTGACAGCGATGTGGACTATAGGCTCGGGCAAACATCATATGGCTGTGGCAAAGCCGGACATGTGCCACCTTCACCGTCGTCGTCACCCCGTTGATCAGAATGATCTCGTGGCTCCAGTCAAACTGGTAGGCCTCGCAGGGCGCATAGTATAGCGGGACATAAGCTTCGGTCGTTACCGCACCACGGCTCTTGGCCCAGGCCTTGACATATCGGCGAACGGTGTCGTAACTGCCATCATCACCCAGTGACCGGACCTCCTCGTAAATCCGGATTAGCGTTAACCCTTCGCGCGATGCTTTGCCTTCGTTAGCAATCAGAAACCGCTCGACATCACCCTTCCAAGCTCCCATCCGGGCAAGGGTTGATGCTCACGTTTGTACGCGAAATCAGTTGCATCTGAGCGCAAAATTTTGCGCACAGTATTGCGAGAAACATTCAGCTCTTTGGCGATCTTCTTCACCGACCAGCCCTGAACATGGAAGGCTCGTCGGACAGGCAATTGTATCCACTCTCTTCAACTCCCTGCTCCATCCGCTGCCAAAAGCTGGATGGTCGGATGAAATCCAGAGGGGGTCAATATTGGATAAGTATCACCCCCACCAGAGGGATCAACATTCCATGCTTAAACACAGGCGGTCCCAAACGCCAGCCTTGTGCCAACGCGAGAACCGATTGTAAAGCATTGTGCGCGGACCATAGCGTTCTGGCACATCTCGCCAGACGAACCCTTTCTGAAACGCCACAAGATGCCGTTGATCACTTGACGATCGTCAACGCGTTCAATTCCACGGCTCTTGTTCGGCAAAAGCGGCTCAATGACCGCCCATTCCTCGTCGCTTAATTCATGACGGCGCATACCAATCTCCTTCCAAAGAGATTGAATCACACAACATCACCAAGATGAACCCGGTTTATGGGGACATGGCCTAGCGCCATTTAGTGCAACACGCTGGAGCACCTGGACAGGCTTCAATCCTTTACCACCGCCCGTCTTTAGCTTCGTAAAGTTGTTTAGGATGGCCGATTTTCGGGCCCTAACCTCGTCAGTCATGCCTTTTTCAAGAGCGAACACATTTCGCGCAATCGTAAGCTCCTTTGGGCTGATCAGGTTCAGGACTGGCTCGCGGTAGTCGATGTAAAGCATAGCTTCATCGAAGCTGTCCAAAGCATCTAGGCGATGAATGATGTTCAAGGCCAGTAGCGATGCATAAGAGCAGGCGATGATTGCTTGATCCTCCGGCAATACTGCGCTGAAGGTCTCCGGTTCAAAACTTTGGCCAGCCAAAGGAACCTTAACCGAGTTGGGGACATCGCGGAACTTGGGCAAGCAATCTTTGCAAAACCATTCGAACGCGGACTCGACTGAGCGCGCCGCACAGGCGGGAGTTCCTGGTATGCCGCAGCAGGCAATATGAAAACGCCGAATTCTGACGTAGTTTCCATGAATCTCGCCAGCGTAGTGAAAATGATATTAGGGCTCACAAGAAGCCTGCCGAACCTCTTGCTCTGGAGCGGAAGGTGAGCCCCGTGATCGTTCGATCGCAAAAAGGTCACAGACTGCCTCTGGGGCGGGAAGGATTTACGGTGTGCCGATCCCGTGCTGTCGAATGGAAAAGGTTGGAAGAAAGTACGGAAAAACCACCAAAGCTTTGGAAAGCGCCTGAGTTTCGCGCCCTTAAAAAAAAGCAGGCAGCACGCCTGGTCGCTCGTTCGGGCCATCGATCAGCCTGAATGTAGTTGTTATTGATGAACCAGATGATCACGCCTGGAGAATGAATTGAAAAATATCTGCCTTACCGTTGCACTGCTAACATTGGCGACCAGTTCTCAGACCGCGCTCGCGCAGGAACCAAGCTTTTACAATTGCCAGAATAAAGCGATCCGAGTGAGCATCCCATCTATGCCCCTGGGCAAGGCAGTTGCTCGGTTCACGGAACTGACCCATTGCCCGGTTTCGATCGATGCTGACGAAGTCGCAAATACGGATGTGCACGAAATTCCGACTTTTATCGTGAAAGGTAAGCTCACCCCGCGCAAAGCGCTCACTTTAATGCTCTCGAGTTCGCCATTGAAGGTGAGGGAAATCAAGGGTGGCTTTTCCATTTACCAGAAGTAAAAAAAGGGGATCTGACCACCACGTGTAAAGCGGGACCCATCGGTACGAAAAGGGATGACGCTCTGCGGATGGAAATTGAGCGTCATAGAATTAGATGGGTCGTAAGGCAGGAGAGGTTTCGGCATGTCAGCTTAGCGAAACCTACTGTCCGGTAAAATTTTGGGCGAAGTCCTTTGACAGGCGATATTCTCTCAGTCGCCGAATTGCTGACATCTTGATAGCTCGAATGTCACTGCTTTTATGACAGCGGAATGGTTGGAAGTGGGGAATTACACGAACCCGCTGGGCGGAGAGCCCTTTGAGCGCGGTTGAGGTGCCGTTGCTGGCTTTTCGCGTTGGCTGGGGCTGATGCAGACAAAGCAACCTGGTTCCACGGGCAGGAGCCCTGCCATGATCATCTCATACCAGCGGCTTGCGAGCCGTTGCCAATGATCCTGCGTCGCTCTCGAAGGTTCGTGCTTCCTTGAATCCAGCCCGAGTGAGAAGGTCTGGAAGACCGGCCGTTCGACCGCCCGATGGCGGAGTAAAGGCGCACAGGAAAAGTGAACCGCAACGCAGCGTGCGATATATCTCCCGTAACCCGACCAGAGGCGACCTCCAAAAGTGCAGGTTGTCGATAGCAAGTGCCGCATCGAAGGATTGGTCCTCGACCGGGAGAGTTTCGACCGAAGTTTCGAGCAGGACGAGACGTCCTTCGGCTATCGCGCTTGCGTTGCGTACACTCGCGCGACGATACATCAGCGGTGAAGGGTCTACCCCCATTACCTGACCCGCTATGACAGTCCCGGTCAGGCGCTGAAGAGCGAGACCTGGGCCAAAACCAATTTCCAGCACCTTGTCCGAGGGACGCAGTCGCAATTCTTCTATAGCCCGACGTGCCATGGGGCCACCATGCCGTTCCATCAGGTCTGCCCCTCGTTCGCCTTCGTCTCCTTCCGGTCTGACAAACATCCGATAGGGATTGGTCATCGTCATTCTCCTGGCCCCCGCTCATCGGCCAGCGGCGATTGGAGCACTACCCTTGACGGTTGCATTTCGCCCAAATTCAACGGACGCATCAGGCGGTCGATCGCATACCGCGACGTATTCATCGACCTGCCCGACAGTGGATTGGCATGGTGGCATCTGGCATGACGCCACCCTTATCCGGTCATGACCGGGTGAACGCATCCCTGTAGTTCCGCACCCATGTCTCAAACGAAAGGGGTTCGATTTTCAGAATTGCGAGCGCTGCCTTGTGATCGACGTGCGATGTCATCATCTCCGGGTTTGAGAAGACATTCGTGTAGTGCCTTACGATCGGCTCAGGATCCATGCCGTCCGGAAACGTCGTGGCGAACTCTTCGGGAGGCATGGGGCGGAACGTGATTGATCGGCCAAGCGCCTGGCTAAACCTTTCGGCGATCTGGCCACCCGTGAGGTCCTCCGGACCACTGACGTCGATCACCATGCTGTCATCGCCGGAATGTTGAAAGGCCGACGCGGTATAAGCCGCCGCGTCCTGATGGCTGATCCACTGCGTGTGGGCCTCGCTCGGCATAGGATAAGCAAGTGTGTCGTGATCTCTCACCTCCTGTATAATGGCCGGATTCAGAAAATTTTCCATGTAAACCGTTGGCTGGAGAACGGTGAAGGGAACGCCACTTGCCTTCATATCCGTCAGAATCGGACGCCACTTGTCGATTGCAGGGTTACCGATGTCTTCCTCCTGAACACGACCCGCAACGTTCCACACGATACGCCGGACGCCTTCCTTTGCCGCCGCGTCGATGACGTTTCTGCCTTGAGCGTGGGATCCGTTGAAGAAGGGTATCGTCAGGAAAACACCGTCCTGACCCTCCATCGCAGCTGCGATGCTGATCGGATCATCCAGGTCTCCTTGCACGACTTGTGCGCCCAATGTGGCCAGATCATCAGCCCTCCTTGGTTCGCGTGCCATGACCCGCACCGCCACACCTGCATCTATTAGCTTCTCAGCGACCGCTCGCCCTTGCGGACCAGTCGCTCCGACTACCAGAACATTTTTCATTCCAACGTCTCCTCTTAGCCTGAAGCAGGATATAGATCGTGCGTTGTTTATTTATAAGTACGCATAAAAGGCATAGAAACGATGGAAAATGTGACTGCAAGTCGGCACGAGAGCTCGAGCGACGAAAGTAAATGTGTTCCGCTTGGGGAGGATTGTCCGGTCCTACGTGCAGTAGGGGCGCTTAGCGGCAAGTGGAAGCTGCACATCATTTATCATTTGATGGGCGATGTCATGCGCTTCGGCCAACTTCACCGCGCTATCCCCGGCGTCACCCAGCAAATGCTGACTGCGCAGCTGAGAGAATTAGAAGCCGGTGGCATCATCCACAGGAAGATCTACGCTCAGGTCCCACCTAAGGTCGAATATTCGCTCACCGAAGTGGGAATGGGGTTACAGCCCCTGATTGATGCCCTTGTCATCTGGGGACAGAAATTACCGCTTCGAGGAAGTTCCCAGCAAATGGCTATGGCCTGATCAGCAGCTTTACGCACCGCACATGTTTGTGCAGTCGCGGTCGGTAAGGATGTGGATGAGCAGCGTCGTCTTGCCGTCTCCGAGGAAGCCTGAGAGGACTGTGACCGGGAGTTTTTTCATGTCGGGAATGCTGATAATGATTGAACGTTACAACTGCAGATAAAGCGACGCAGTATGGCCTGCCTGTTGATTTTCACTGAGAACTGACCCCGTGGGGGTGGGGTGAGATTGCGTCATTGTGGTTAAAGTGTGATCCGGGTATGATCACATCGGTGGGGGTAAGCTGCCGGGGGAATCGATGATCGGTCAGTGGGGATTTGCAAAGCAATATACGGTGCGCATGATTTGCGCACTCGCTTTGCTTTTCGTAGGATTTGCCCATAAGCCACCCGTCATTGCCAGTATTCCGATACCTCAAAGCGAACTTGCCCAGTACGTCCTTCCAGATGGAACGTTCGCGGTCCTGTGTTTGCCGTCCGAAGATGGTAAGGCAAAGCACGACAACCATGATGCAGGCTCAGGCTGCGAAGCGTGTCGTCTGACGGCTTCCATTACTCTGCCAGATCCTGCCGACACGTTCGGCCAACCGATACTTCGCGAAATCCAGGACCTCGTTCCTGTTCGTGAGGAGGCGACCTATCGGCAGCTCTTTCCCCCGAACACCTCACCACGCGGACCTCCTTCCGGCCGGATCGCCTGAACCGCCGCTCCCATGAGCGGCAATTTCAGTCCGAGCCGGTGCTCCATATAAGTGGAGATCATCCGGTACAGTGCCGGATCGACATTCATGATCATCGAAAATACCGCCACCTCATGTGTGGCTCTTAATCGTACGCGCGACGTCAATCTCGAACGTCAGGCATTCCCGAGTTCTCGCGCGCAGGTGCCAGAGCGCAGGCATACAGTGACGCTTACCCAAATCAGATCGGCTCTTCTCGCGAACGGAAAGCGCTTTTGGCGTGTTCCGATGGGGCATCCACGCCTGGAGATCGCCGCCTTTGACCAACCCTTCTGTCTTCACGGAGACCACCAATGACAATAACAGCAGACACATCGTCGCCCCGCAACACCAATAAAACTCTGGCAAGGTCGTTCTATAACACCGCATGGCGATGGCACTTTTACGCAGGGCTCTATGTCGCGCCATTCCTGATCATGCTGGCCCTCACAGGGCTTGTCATGCTGTGGTCATCCACTCTTGTCGGTCGCGACGGCGAGAAGTTCTATTCCGTCGCGCCATCACAACAAACCGTTGCGGTCTCCACCCAGGCGGACGTCGCCGTAGCTGCGGTCCCGGGCAGTTCGCTTGTCCAGTACATCGTTCCACGTACTGAAACTCAGCCCTCGGTGTTTCGTGTCGATATCAACAAACAGTCGACCATGGTTGCGGTCGACCAGTATCGCGGCACGGTCCTTGGGACATGGGAACGTCGCAACGCCGTCTATGACGTGGCAAACCTCATGCATGGTGCTTTGTTAATCGGCACGCTGGGCGACCGTCTGATCGAGATCGCGGCTGGTTTTGGGGTCGTGCTGATCATCACCGGAACCTACCTCTGGTGGCCTCGTGACGGCCGGGGCTTTGCTAAATCCCTGAAGCCTGAGCTGTCTGGCCGGGGTCGGCAGGTGTGGAAGTCCCTCCATCAGACTGTCGGCATCTACGTGGCCGTTCTCCTGCTCTTCTTCCTCATTTCCGGATTGACCTGGGCGGGTGTCTGGGGCGAAAAAATGACCCAGGCCTGGAGCACGTTCCCAGCTGAGAAATGGGACAATGTTCCGCTTTCCGATCTGACCCATGCGAGCATGAACCACGGCGGCGTAAAAGAGGTGCCGTGGGCACTGGAGCAGACGCCGATGCCCGCTTCCGACCCTCACGCTGCCCACAACGGCAGCGCGACGATGACGCAAAACGGTGCGGGTGACGTGGATGCTATCGTTGCGCAGGCACGCACTCTTGGTTTCGACGGCCGCTTCCAGCTTTCCTTTCCAAATGGCGAAACAGGCGTATGGACGATTGCGCGCGACACAATGAGCAATGACAGCGCCGACCCGCTTTCTGACCGGACCGTCCATAT
Source organism: Rhizobium sp. CFBP 13644 (assembly GCF_014842165.1). Taxonomy (NCBI): domain Bacteria; kingdom Pseudomonadati; phylum Pseudomonadota; class Alphaproteobacteria; order Hyphomicrobiales; family Rhizobiaceae; genus Rhizobium; species Rhizobium sp. CFBP 13644. The sequence goes on along the minus strand of NZ_JACYVF010000007.1, from coordinate 125,872 downwards.
AGACCGTTACACCGGCAAGGTTCTGGCCGATGTCAAGTTTGCAGACTACAGCCCGGCCGGAAAGGCTATGGCAGTTGGCATCGCACTGCATGAAGGTGATCTTGCCGGCGGCTGGAACGTGGCTCTCAACACGATCTTCTGCCTGTCAGTCATCTTCCTATCTGTCAGCGGCTTCGTGATGTGGTGGAAACGCCGACCCGCCGGCGCAAGCCGTCTCGTCGCTCCAGTCGTCCCCGAGAAGATGTCAATCTGGAAGACCGGGGCGTTCGTCATGGTCGGCGTATCCTTGCTGTTCCCGCTGACAGGAATTGTTCTCGTCACCGTGCTGGCGCTCGACATGCTGGCTATCAGGCATGTGAAACCTCTCAAGCGCGCACTCAGCTGATTTCTAAAAAACCTAGAATGGAATGATCATGAAAAACAATCTACTCAAAAAACTGACTGTTATTGCAGCTCTTAGCCTGTCGTGTGCCGGTGCGCTTCTCGGAACGGCAAATGCGCACGAGTTCAAAGTGGGCGAGATCGAAATCGGTCACCCTTATGCAAGAGCGATGCTGCCGGGAGCCAAGGTCGGCGGTGGCTATCTCAAACTGACCAACAGTGGAACGCCTGACCGTTTGGTCAGCGCAAAATCCGACCGTGCCGCGACCGTTCAATTGCACGAGATGAAGATGGATGGCGACACAATGGTGATGCGCGAATTGAAGGACGGGATCGCACTGCCGGAAAACAGTACGGTCGAACTGAAACCCGGCGGCTACCACGTGATGTTCATGAATGTGAGCCAGGCGTTCAAGGAAGGCGAGATGATCAAGGCTACGCTCACTTTCGAAAAGGCCGGACCGGTAGACGTCGAATTCAAGGTCGGGGCTGCGACGGGTGGTGCGCCTGAGATGAAGCACGACGACCACAGCATGCATCGCAATTGAGTGTCGTGAGGATTTGACCATGAACCGCCGAGAATTCAATGTCCTCGCCGCGTCTGCGGGAGCGACGCTGCTCACACTTAATAGTTCCGCATCGGCGCTGGCTCCGTCCACTGACGGGCCTGTTTTTGCAATGCTGATCTACCCCAAAATGATCCTGCTTGATCTGCTGGGGCCAATGACGGTGTTCAACATGACCAGGGGCAAGGTCCATCTGGTCTGGAAGGACCAGACACCGGTCTCGACCGATGTCGGTGTTCCACTGGCCGCCACTACCACGTTCAAGGATTGCCCGCGCGACGTCGATGTCTTTTTCATTCCCGGCGGGCTCGTTGGCTCGACGGAACTCATGGACGATGAGGAAACCCTGTTATTCGTGAGGGAGATGGCAGGAAGAGCCAAGTATGTTACCGCCGTCTGCACCGGATCGCTGATACTCGGAGCTGCAGGCCTCCTGAAGGGCAAGAAGGCGACCACCCTTTGGAATGTCCGCGATATCCTGCCGACATTCGGGGCGGTTCCGGTTCATGATCGTGTCGTTGAAGACGGTAACCTCATCACTGGAGGCGGAACGACCGCGGGCATCGATTTTGGGCTCTCGATTGTGGCCAGACTGAAAGGGGAAGATGCTGCGAAGCGCATTCAGCTTATTATCGAGTACGATCCGCAACCGCCGTTTGACGCCGGCAGCCCGGAAAAAGCAGGACCAGAAATAACGAGGGCATTTCTGAAAATACGCAAACCCGCGATGGACGATGCGAAGGCTGCCGCCGAAAAGGCCGCTCGGAAACTCTCTCTGTAGCGGCTCGCGTTCGTGAAAAGAACGGCCCAGGCATATGGCATGGCCTTGCTCAACCGTGTCGGCGAATTCTTCAAGCTCAACCCGGATGCAATGCGCGGGCTTCAGGCTATCGAAATAAGTGCGGAGAAATCCGGGAAGCTCGACGCGAAAACGCATGAGTTGATTGCTTTGGCGGTTGCTGTCACGACGCGCTGTGATGGATGTATCGCGCGCCATAGAGGCTGGCCCTGGATCTCGGAGTTACTCGAGAAGAAATCGCTGAAGCCTTGGGAACGGCAATTGCTCTCAACGCTGGCGGGGCACTGACCTATTCAGCCCGTGTGTTCGACGCCTTTGACGCTCACAGCAAAAAGCAATCAGCGGACCGCCACAGGGAGCCGATTCATGAGGCAGCCACAGAAGGTCACAAGCTCTTATCCGCCAAACCACGCAGGCAGCGGCTAACAGACCTGAAGACTTCCATCGGATGATTTAAGACATTACAGCCTATGGACGGATCAAGCGCGATGGGTGCCGTCGATGTGGATCATCGTCCACGTGTGATGACGGAAAGTGCTTCATTCACAGCGTATGACAGGACGGTTATGTCGGTAACGCCTAAATGTTTCAGGCGTACGGAGTGCTTCTCGGTGTAGGTCTTTGCATGGTCTTTAGTCTCGAACAAGTAAACGCCGCCAGCGACGTTTCGTTCTGGGGCCTCGGTCCACATCTTCCAGACCAGTCCGGGTTCCTCTGCGATACTGAGGGCCATTCCACCCAGTCCTCGGGTCATCTCTTCGCCCCACGGGCCATCAAACTTGAATTCAAAAACGACAAGTATCGCCATAACACACCCTTTTCTATCATAGATATTTCGCGCTAGTTGAGGTCCGGTGGCAACGTGCGTAACGCAGCGGTTACGGTTCTGGATAGTCATCAGCACGCAGGAGCAAGTGACACCGCAGCCCAACTCCCGCGAACAAAAATACGCCTTATGCACAACTCCGGCTTGCTAGCCACCTGCACCAACTACAGTCGAATATCTGTTCATGCGTACCATCTCGATTTCGTGTCGACCGATTACCCCCCGAACCTCATCCGCCGTTAAAAAATAAAAACGCCGGATGGCTGGTCTGCGCTGACCGGGTTCCCCAGCCGCTCTAATCGCATTCCATGAACGATTCCGAAACCGATATTTAAGCAAGACCGTTCAAGGTTCGTAGGACCACTCAGCAGGAACATACCGGTAGGAATTGTTCTCGCGGCGAACATGTCCAAAGCCTGGGAAAGGCATGTGCATGCCAGCGACCATCGTTCGATCCCGCGATACTTGCGCAAGTATTCGTTTTCGGGTTTCTACTGCTTCCTTGGGATCTGAATCGAAGACGACACTAATATCTGGGTTCGAAAACTGATAAGCGGCCATGTGTATAATATCACCCCAAATTAGCAGCTTCTCTCCTTCAGACTCGACCAAAAAGCCTGTGTGTCCGGGCGTGTGCCCCGGTAAAGGAACGGCACGTATCGATGGAAAAACGTCCTGTACCCCATTGATATAGCGGGTTCGATCTGCATAGGCAGCGCCAGCACGCCGAGCATCAATAAATGTCTTTTTCGCCTCCTCGGCCGCTTGGTTCATATTGGCATCGTCGTGCCAAAACGCGAATTCCTTGAAAGAAACGACGAACTCGGCATTTGAAAACAAAGCTTCTCCATCTGATCCAAGCATACCGTTGATGTGGTCCGCGTGCATATGCGTCACAAGTATCGCATCGATTTGGCCCGGTTGAACACCGGTCGCTTCCAGTGCCGCTGGGATGTGGCCGAGATTATTTCCCATAGCCCCGGACATGCCCGAGTCGATGAGGATTAGCTTATTGCCAAGATTTATCAAATACGCGCTCACCGGTGCACGTCGCAAGCCGGTGGGCAGATAGGCCTCCTCGGCAAGCTTGGCAGCTTCTTCCTCTTGCAGACCAATAAAAAGTTTTGTGTCGAGTTGGAAAAATCCGTCCAGCAATGCCGTCACCTCAATTGCACCGACCTTGCGGCGGATCGCACGTGGCACCAAGGCTGTAGAGAATGGCGCTGCCGCAGAAGCTGGCTGGGGATTGCTGGTAGCGACCATTCCGGCAAAAACCGTAGAGGTCATGAAACCTCGGCGAGATAGTGACATGGACTGTCTCCGTTACAACTATGGTTAGACCAAGTACCGGCTGCCGTAGCACTTGCACGTCNCGAGATAGTGACATGGACTGTCTCCGTTACAACTATGGTTAGATCAAGTACTGGCTGCCGGAGCACTTGCACGTCCTTAGACGTTGAACAAATCCATCGGACCATACTTTTCTGCGTCCTACAACAACGCTTCTTTTGCAGACTAAGTCAGTTAAATCTGAGCCAGACGCAGCAATGATCCGGCGCTTCGACAACGATACCAAGGTCGCCTGTCAGGCCGTTGAAAGCCATCGGCACACTCGTTGAGGAAAGCCTGGCCCGTTAATGGTCTTTCTTCCTGTCGCCGTGAGCACCGCTAAAGGGCGGCGCTTACCACTTAGGGATCACCCGCGTATTCTAGACATCTTCGCAAGGAAAAGAGAATGCAGGGTGCGTATCATTCCTCCTCTATTTCATCGCCTGAGAGATGATTACGTGCTGATTGCTTAACCTGGCCAACGTGGGTCAGCAGTCCTGAGAGGACTATCGGATCGATATCGGCCATCATGTCCTTGAGCCNCTGATTGCTTAACCTGGCCAACGTGGGTCAGCAGTCCTGAGAGAACTATCGGATCGATATCGGCCATCATGTCCTTCAGCCATCCCTCATGGGCCTTGGCCATCGCTTTAAATGTTGCGCGGCCTTTTGCCGTCAAACAGGCTACGACGACACGGCGGTCACCTGGCAGCTTCTCGCGGACGACAAGCCCATCCGTTTCCAATCGTTCTACCAGCCCAGTGATGTTGCCGTTCGTCACCATTGTGCGTCTGGATAGCTCGCCAAGTCGCAAACCATCTTTCTCACGGTCGAGTTGCGAAAGATGGTCAAATTGAGGAAGTGTGGCACCAAATTCGCGTCGCAACCGGCGACGTATTTCCTGGGACATCAACTTTGTCGTTGAAAGCAGCCGAAGCCNGCCAAGTCGCAAACCATCTTTCTCACGGTCGAGTTGCGAAAGAAGGTCAAATTGAGGAAGTGTGGCACCAAATTCGCGTCGCAACCGGCGACGTATTTCTTGGGACATTAACTTTGTCGTTGAAAGCAGCCGAAGCCAAAGGCGAAGCTCCTGCTTTTTACCTTCTTGCGTGTCTCTGATGACAACTTCAAGATCAATCGCCGACATTCACGGTCCCTTATTTAAACTCTGAGGTCTCAAACACCATTCGCAGATCTCAAGTCAAGACATTCGGCTTTCAAGGAACAGTCGGTAGAGCTTTAGCCAGCCAGCATTTTCGCCAGCATAAAACCTGACCCTGCCCCAGTTCCTGCACCAGGCCAAGTCGCGGCACCACATATATACAATCCTTGCACAGGTGTCTTGTAACGAGAATAGCCAGCAACAGGGCGCAACATAGAGTTCTGATCTAAATGGTGGGAACCAGAGAGGTTATCTCCGCCGATCAGATTGGGATTTCCTCGCTCAAGGTCTAATGGCGAAAGAATATGATGACTACGGACTTTTGTTTTGAAACCCGGTGCATAGTCTTCAATTATTTCAAGCGCACGATCAGCGTAAGCATATTTCATTTCATCCCAGTCGGTACTGGTGATTTCGCCTTTCGCATCTCCTAGGATTTCTGCTGGCAAAACGCGCACCTGGACCCAAAGCACATGCTTGCCATTGGGTGCCCTGTCTGGATCGATCGCTGTTGGCTGCCCGACAATAATCACAGGCACAGCGGGCAACAACCCATCCATCGCCTCTGAATCGGCGCGGTTCATCATCGCCATGTTCGGTGCAATGTGAACATAAGCGAACTGTCGCAATACGTCGGATGCCGTCCACTTCGGCAGATCATCCAAAGCAAGATGGATCATCATCGTCCCAGGACCCGCCCTGTATTTCGAAATCGCCTCGTCAAAACCGGTGCGAGCGGGGTCAGGCGGCACCATAGAGCCGAAGAGAAGCTTGGGATGCACGTTGGATACACCGCCCGTGAGGCTTTTAGGATGCGGCCATCCGCCAGTATCACACCTTTTGCTTTTCCGCCCTCCAGAAGCACCTTTTCGACCGGCGCAGACAAGAGAACGTCTGTCTGTAGTCCTTGCGCCCGAGCCAGTTTGATGATCGCGCGGTTTTGGCCTTCTCGCATTCGGTGTGCAAGGCCGAAGCCATCTGTCGGCCTCAGCACCGTCTTATCTACTTACACGGACCTTATTTCCCACCTCGCGCGGTGAGCAGGCCTATCAAGCTGCGACACTTATCGGAGCACCCCTTACACGCGATGAAATCGAGTTTCTGCAGAACTTTACCGCTCCGTCACCGCTCAGTGGCAAGTCGCCTCGCCCATAGAAACAGTCCGCGAAAAGAAGGGCCTAGGCAAGGGCGGCCCTAAGAATTGTGGGGTCGATGCCTCCAGGGAAAGCAGTGCGTAGATATGTTCTAGGACTGGGTGTCCATTGTGATGCGAATATTGAACAGGGGCAAGTTCCCCTCCTCCAAGCTAAAAGGCTCATTCCGCTCTCTCAGCGGCTACAAGCCGATCCAACAAAAGCTTGAAATCTTCTTCTGTACTGACCGGCTTGAAAGAGAGAAGCCGGCTTGCGGCAAAGCGCACCATATGGCTTGAAGTCAGATGTTCCCGGTCTCTCGCCTCAGTCTTTAGTTGGCGGGTCAAGTGATGTTAAGACAGTCGGGAGATGTTATCTATCTCCCGGACGGGACGAGACAGAGCATCTTGATCCTGACTATCTGCTACACGTGTTTCGTCTTGTCTGCGGCCGCTACCAGTTCCCGACATTGTATATCCTCCAAGTCCTCAATAGAACAAACTCGGCAGAACCTGCTCTGTTCCGACAATACGGGATTTCAAAGGACGTCATTTAGACGCCGTTACGTTTGACGCGGGCCGCATATCCGTAGTGGCCGATGCTCTGTCGTTCGGCGCTTCTCGTTGTGGGAACCCGGAGCCGAAGAACGGGTAATCTTGCAACGCACGCTATGTCCCTGCATTTAAGGAACGACACCAGCGTCGTCGCGTCCGATAACGGGGATGCAGTGGCGATTTCTGACAGACCCGGAATAGGAGATTGTTGGCAGGCGTGGTCTGGTGTTAGTTTTATACGCATGGATGAGTCGCCTCGTAAATCTAACCTGCTCATGAGGTTTCAACGTCATTTGGCTGAAATGACCGTGGTCATTGCCGGCCCGTGCATAATGACGTTTACTGCCAGCCAAATCTGGCAGGGTTACGCGTTTGGCGAAAGCGCTAACACTTCCCGCACCCAGGACATTGTTACCTTCCATTTGCTTCATGCAGTCATGATTGGAGTGGCGTTGTGTGCGCTGACAGTGAGCGTTGTGATAGCTCGACACCTTTTGCTACGATACAAGCAATCCGCAAAAACTGTAGGAAGATGATGGCCCTTCTCTTCCGCACGCCCTCGTTCTACAGGCACACCTCAGCGGCGATTGATTCGTCCCGCCCCACGCTGTAAAATGAAAAAGGGCAGCGGCTGCTAGGTACCGAGGAACGATAATGGCAACAGGTACAGTTAAGTTTTTCAATGACGAGAAAGGGTATGGCTTCATCACGTCTGAGAAAAGCGGTCACGATGTCTTCGTTCACATTTCGTCTTTGCAACAACGCAGCACGTTACGAGAAGGAGAGAAAGTGAGCTTTGAGATTGGCCAGGATCGCGATACCGGTAAATTGCAGGCCGAAAAAGTCAGTGTGCTTTAGTTATGCGAAGCCAGTGTCGCTGACATCGTCAATGATTTGAAAAACCTGAAGCTATCTCCGAGACAATGTATTAGCAGTCATTGAGTGCGCTCGCACGCCACTCGCGGCGTCGAAAATGGCCATCGGTTCTTTGGTTACTATAGTCAGTATATTAATCATTTAAGATTATCGTGGTGGCAGCAAATCCCATCAAACCAGGCGCGCGCTATGATCGACTTTTTTGCTTCCAACTCCAATCAGGTCCTCTCCGCACTTGATCTCTCCTTTGCCATCATCGAATTCGAAACGGACGGCACTATCCTCAGAGCGAACAAGAACTTTTGCGATTTGATGGGGTACACCGAGAAAGAGATCGTCGGACAGCATCACCGTATCTTCATCGATAAAGAATATGCCGGCTCTTCTGAATATACCGCTTTCTGGCGAAAACTTCAAGGCGGCACTTTCGAGTGCAGCGAGTTCAAGCGCGTCGCAAAAAACGGTGACGAAATCTGGATCCGGGGCAATTACAATCCTGTCAAAAGCAGCAGTGGCAAAGTCCTCAAGATCATCAAATTTGCAAACGACATTACTCAGACCAAGATGGGTGGACTTGATAGCAGCGCAAAGCTCGCAGCGGTTTCTCGCGCACAGGCGACAATCGAATTTACGCCTGAAGGCAAGATTCTGACCGCAAACGAAAACTTTTTAAAGGCGATGGGATACTCGCTGAACGAGATCGTCGGTCAGCATCACCGCATGTTTGTGGAGCCTACCGAGGCAAGCTCCCAAAGATATATGGAGTTCTGGACCCGGCTACGCATGGGCGAATACGTCGCGGATGAATTCCTGCGCATCGGCAAGGGTGGGCGTCATGTTCATATCCAGGCGTCCTACAATCCGGTTTTCGATCCAAGCGGAAAGATCATCAAAATCGTCAAGTTTGCGACTGATGTCACCGGGCGGGTGGAAAATGTCGAGCAGCTTGCGCTAGGGTTAACGCGCTTTGCCGATGGCGACTTATCTCAGCAAATCGATCGCCCTTTTATTCCATCGCTGGAGAGACTTAGAACGGACTTCAATTCTGCATCTCAGAAGCTAAAGCTCGCCATGGCCGCAGTTGCCGAAAATGCACAGGCCATCACCTCTGGCTCCAACGAAATTCGCATATCTGCAGACGATCTGGCAAAGCGTACAGAACAACAAGCGGCCTCTGTCGAAGAGACGGCTGCCGCCTTGGAACAAATTACGACGACCGTGAAAGACTCCAGCCAGCGCGCTGAAGAGGCTGGCCGTCTCGTCGCTCGCACCAAGGATCATGCCAACCACTCAGGCAATGTCGTGCGTGAAGCCATCAGCGCTATGGATCAAATCGACGCATCTTCCAAGGCAATTTCAAACATCATCGGCGTGATCGACGAAATTGCATTTCAAACGAATTTGCTGGCACTCAACGCAGGTGTCGAAGCGGCACGCGCGGGGGAGGCTGGAAAAGGATTTGCTGTGGTTGCCCAAGAGGTGCGCGAACTTGCGCAGCGTTCAGCGACCGCGGCAAAAGAGATTAAAGTCCTCATCACCGCATCTGGTTCATATGTCAGCAACGGCGTAACGCTGGTGACAAAAGCCGGGACAGCTCTGCAGGAGATTGCCTCCCACGTCGAGAACATTAATGGCGATATCACAGCCATTGTAGAAGCTTCCCGTGAGCAGTCGACTGCGCTGAGCGAAATCAACAGGGCCATTAATTCGGTTGACCAGGGCACACAGCAGAACGCCGCCATGGTGGAAGAACAGACAGCCGCCAGCCATGAACTGGCCAAGGAGGCCGCTGCGTTGTTCGAATTACTTGATCAGTTCCGTTTCGAAGTTGTGAAACGCTCGCAATCGACAAACCCTGTTGAGACCAAACGGCAGGCGACGACTAAAATTGCACCATCACTTGTTGCGAACGCCCCAGTCCGACGTTCGTCCTACGTTACGGCCCCTCGCCGGACGCCAAACGCCTCGGCTGCTGCAGCGGTTCAGGAAAGCTGGGAAGAGTTTTAGAGCCCGTCGATTCAACGCGGACTCGCATCGGTCGTGAGGGTCGACACATCAACCTACCCTTACAAATCCCGCCGCACCAGACAGGCCCATCTCGAAAGACTAATCAAGGAGATTGTCGAAACGAGAGTGCAGTAAGGCTATGCCAGCAACGTCACCCCGGACTTCTGACGGCCTGGCAAGGCGACCGATACGGCTTCATCGAAGCGTTCAAAAGCAAGATCAGATTGGAATGCCTAAACGCCCATTGGTTCCTGACCCTTGCGGTTCCGCCCTAAAAGTGGGAAACTTGGCGTCGATAGTACAATGAGGAACGTCCTCGGCGATCGGATATAACGACCCAATTCTGGAGGATCATCAGAGTCTCAGGTCAGATGGCATCGGCTGGCTGTTGATCCATTTAGGCTTGCGCAATGTTGACTCCGAGGAGACCTGTATGGACTTGCTACGCGACGAAACTGGGAAGGTCCAGAACACACCACTGATAGGTTTTCAGGTGGTCAATATTCTTGGCGTCTTGGCTGTAGTGAAGCTCGACTTTCAGCAGGAAGACGGGATCCCGGTCTCAGTCCAGGTCTCGGTTACTGCGCAACAATGCCGGGAACTTGCCCGACAGCTGCTACATCAAGCCGAGGTGTTGGAGCTGGAGCGACCGACGCTGCCGCAATGATAGATTGTCAACGAAAAGGCAGGATACGATGTCACATTCGAAGCACGTTGAGATTTGCGTCGGCCTGACCAAGATATGGTTAACGAACTGTAAGCTGTGGTTTTGATGCTTGGGAAGATGAACTACGTTGACCGGGTCAGCAAGGTGTGCGGTGATCACTCCAGGGTAGCCGAAGAGGAAGCCCTGCAACAGGTCTGGTGTCTTGTAGTCCAACCGTGCGCGTTGTTGTTCGGTCCCGATGCCATCGACAACCACAGTCATTCCAAGGCTTTTCTCTAATGCCAAGGCGCACTCTATAATGACCTCCACCACCGGATCTTCTCCAATTGCCGCGACAAAACTGGGGTCTATCTTATCTTGTCAAACGGATAGCGCCTGAGGTTAGACATCGAAGAGTAACCGGTGCCATAGTCGTCCATAGCCATAGGTGACTGGGTCATTAGTCGACGACCCGTTTCTAGCGCAAAAACAAATTGTTCGTCGCGCCGCGTTGGAGGTTATGAGCCCAGCCGGCTGGTCAGCCGTGCTCTTTATTAAAGTGGCCTACTTGCAGAAGCGCGATGATGTCGTCCCTAGCTATTGGGCGCGACATCAAAAACCCTTGGATGTTATCGCAGCCCAACGACTTCAGTGCATCTCTCTGCTCCTGGGTTTCGACCCCTTCAGCCGTTGTCTGTAGCCCTTGCGCCCGAGCCAGGTTGATGATCGCTCCGACGATCGCGCTGTTTTGGCCTTCTCCCATCCCAGCGATAAACGACTTGTCGATCTTGAGCCTATCGACAGTGACATTCTGAACCCTTGAGAAAGAAGAGTATCCGGTGCCAAAGTCGTCGATTGCAAACCTTACGCCAGCCGCTCTCAGCATGGTGACGTTTCGCTCAGTCTCCTCACCGCTGATGGCCAAGCTCTCTGTAATCTCGATTTCCAATCGTGCTGGTTTAATCCCCCATTTGGCCAGCGTGGTAAGAACCCGTAGCGGGTAGCCAGCGGAAGCGAGTTCGGACGCTGAAGCATTCACGGCGACACTTATGGAAGGCAACCCGGCGATCAGGCTGCACGCGTCTTCCAGAACATGCGCTCCAATCCTGTTAATGACGCCGATCTCTTCCGCGAGCGGGATGAACATATCTGGACCAATAGAGCCTAGCTCCGGGTGCTTCCACCGCGCCAAAGCCTCGAGCGAGCACGGGACCGCGCTGTCAGCAAAGTAGACCGGCTGGTAGACAACCTCGATCTGCGTCCCCGTTGCCAAGGCCTCGCGCAGGTCATGCTCTAGTTTCCGGCGGGTGCGGAGGAGTTCGTCCATGTGATTGCCAAACACCGCATATGCATTCCGTCCCGCAGCTTTTGCGTGATATAGGGCGATATCCGCCTGCCTCGTCAGTTCGACAGCATCTGCATTCGCACCTGATGCAATCGCCACACCGATGCTCGCACCAATAGCGCCATATGCCCCGTCAATCTCAAAAGGCTCGCGCAGGCCCACGACGATTTTTTCTGCAATGGCGACGACGTCGTCCGGGTTCATCCTTTCAACCAAGACCGTAAACTCATCACCCCCGATACGCCCAATGAGAGCGTCCGGAAGAATGTCCCGCATCCGCGCAGCAACTAAGGCGATGAGTTTGTCCCCTGTTGGATGTCCATAGGTATCGTTGACAGCCTTGAACCGGTCGAGGTCAATTAAAAGTACACTGAATAGATCCTCAGGCAATGCCTCCCTGAGCCGTGCCGCGAGCTCACTGTTAAAATGAGCCCGGTTAGCCAGACCCGTCAGACTGTCGCGCAGTGCCAGATGTTGAAGCTCCTGGCGATTGGAATTGAGCTTGACGGAGCGTTGCCAGATCGCATGCCCGGCCAAGCTTGCGGCGATGAATATGCCAATGATGGACAGTCCGACGACGGGGATTGTTGCGTGCAACACGCTCGTTCCCGGTTCGAACGGATGCCAATTTAGGTAACCAATTGTCTGTCCGGACTTCGAGGCAAGAGCGATATGGGAGTGGCGCTGGTCGCGAGGCATCTCAGTCGTGAACTGCATCTCGGCGAATTGGTATTCACTACCTATTTCGGCCGGAAAATCTTGATCTAGAAACCGTACAGCCACATGCTGATTTTCTTCTCCCGCCTGCTGTTCGATCTCGCCCGTGTCAGACATAATCGGTTTGACACTGACCACAGCAGGTCGTTTCCCCACATAGGTCAGATCACTCTCACCGATTGAGAGGACCTTGTCCGAGATGCCTTCCTGGTCTCCAGCGACAAGCCGTTCACGCAGACGTTTCGCAAGCGGACTATATGCCAGACGAAGGTCCTCAGGTGACACCCCGCTGGATGATTTTGCTAGAAACTGGTAAATCGGCAGTCCATCTGGCGATAAAACGACAGCGGCATCATGGCCGAAGTAGGTGTTCATCCAGCGGCCGAGGTTCACGTCAAGCCAATCGTGATCATCGTCCTTGGTCTTGGTGACCGCGTCATCCCACACGGTGGCGCTCTCTTGATCATGAGCAACGGAAGATTGAATTTTGGCTACGATCAGGGTGGCGAGACCCTTCTGCCGCTCCGCGGCAACCTCGTCGGTTTTGGCTGCAGCCCAGTACAGGGCGCCAAGTAACATCGCTCCGACCAGGGCCGATACACCTGCCGGAATGAGCCATTTCAAGAACCACTGTGACTGCTTAATCATGCGACATCTGCCTTTTCATCAGAGGGAACCTAGATCATCTGGGTTAAGCCTCAAGGAATGGAGACGGTTAAGTTTTGGTTGTTATCCACATCAACTAACCCAAGCGTCTTGACCTGCAATCAGCGTCGAGACCTCGGCTCGTCCGCGGAAGACGATCTTAAAAGGCGAGAGGTTGTTGCCGTTTGTTGATTACAGGATAATTCGCCGATCAAGAGCAAACCGTTGGCCGGCGGCACCACTTGTGTGATTCTCTGTGAGATAAGGCCCCACGCCGATGACGGCCCTATTGATACCATCGAGATCGTCCGAGTGGTGGACGGACAGCGTGACCTATTCGCGCGGTTTAAGACCTGATGGGATGGAAGCAAAGTACCGAACGCCTTGAAAGAAGTCGAACTCACGTCCCAAAATTTACTCCGTTTGATGGCGCATTTTGCCCCGGCAGTGATGGCTGTCGATAGCGCGAACCAACTCTTGGGTCTTTGGGCAGTGGCGTCCTAAACAGGAAGCGCATAACGGCTGTAGCAGGTTCTACGAACGCCGTTCGCACAAGACCCTGCGCGGCTTTAAAACCTCGAGCCCAGCTCCCAGCGCGCTTTGATTACAGACAGCTTCGACCTGAACGTCGAAATAGCCTTCACCAAGTGGGCCACTCTTCCTTTCGGCGTGTTTTCGACGTTGATGATGCGATCTAAACCGGTGTCGAGCGCTTCGTGGAAGACAGCATCCATCATGTCTGTCGAATCTCACGGGCACCGTGGGCGCGGGCGACGATGATGGCGAGAACGCCAATCGGCCCGCGCCCCACCGGGACGCGCTTGTCGGTCAGAGCGCGGGCGCTCTTAGCCTACATGGTTGTACATCGAAGCAAACTCCGATGGTTCGACATGCACGGTTACATATCGACAACGAGACCTTTGGCTTTCAGCACGGGCTCAAGATTGCTGACTTCAATCACCGACTTGCCCTGCTTGTAAGCCTCGATGAAACCGGCTTCGGCATCTTCGCGTGCTTGCGAAAGCCGGGCGGCCTCCTGTGCTTCGGCACGGCGCACGACGACCAGCCCGTCTGCGTCCCCGACGATGATATCGCCTGGATTAATGATTTCGTCACCTACCACGATGGAATCATTCACGGCGGCAATGGTTTCCTTGACAGTGCCCTTGATGCAGACGCTGAGAGAGAAAACCGGAAAGCCGAGGTCCCGAAGCTGGAGCGTGTCGCGAACGCCGGTGTCCGTCACCAGTCCGCCGATGCCCTTTGCAAGGCAGGCATTGGCCAGCACGTCGCCGAAAGAGCCTGCTTCTTCATATTCTCCTGCGGAGACGACAATGATGTCGCCCGGCTTGGCGTAGTTGATGGCAAGCTGCAACATGATGTTGTCGCGCGGTGCACATTTGACCGTAAAGGCAGGACCGCACAGTTTCATGCGGTAATCGACGGGCTTCAATCGTGAGGAAAGAGCGCCCTTGCGGCCCTGCGCCTCGTGGATGGTGGCTGGTGAAAACTTTGCCAGTGCCTCGATGTCGGCTTTGCTTGGCCGTTCTGCAATATCTTTAATGTGGATCATAAAAACCTCCCACGGTAAGTACAGCGGCGGGGTGCACCCGCCGCTGGCGTCTATTGACGCAATGTTTTTGTGTTTGTGAATAAATTCCCGCAGGAATTATGGGATTGGATCGAACTTCAGTTCAGACAGCGGCACCACCTTGTCGGTGCGTGTCATCTTGTATTCCGTGTCTGGACCAAGCCATTTGTTCCAGATCTTGTTGATCTCGCCATCTGCATCTATCTTGCGCAGAACTTCGTTGATCTTTGCGGTCAGCTGCGGATTGTCCTTCGCCATGCCGATGCCGATTGGCTGATACAGCATCGGCTCCTCGATCATGCGCATTGGCTTGCCCTTGGTCTTGGATTCATTGACGAACTTCGTGGTCGTCATGGTGTTGGCCACCATGCCGCGGGCTTTGCCCTGCTGCACGGCGAGGTAAGCGGAAGCCGTATCCTGGAATGTCAGCGGATCGGACTTGTTGAGCTTGATCGACATTTCAGAGGTCGAACCCTTGGTGGAGGCAACCCGCTGGCCTTCGAAGTCGGACTTCTTTGTGCCGGCATCATCCACCGGCACGATCAACATTTCCTTGGCCAGATAATAGGGGTCGCTGAACTGGATCTGTTCGGCGCGGCTTTGCGTATAGGCAAGGTTCGCAACGGTGATGTCGACGCGGCCAAGCTTGACTTCAGGCACACGGGCTTCGACCGAAACCGGCTTCACCTCTGCCTTGACGCCCAGTTCCTTTGCGATTGCGCTGCAGAGATCGACATCGAAACCAGCCATTTCGCGAGTTTTCGGATCTGGTGCTGCAAATGGCACGACGTCTGCGAAGGTCGCGCAGCGCAGCGTCTTGTTGGCCATGATGGTGTCGAGCTGATCCGCCATTGCTGGCGAAGCAGCAGCAGTACCGGCAAGCACGGCAGTCAGTGTCAGGCATTTCCAGTTCATTGCTGTTCTCCTTTTATATTATTGGTTGGTATCAGTGACGCAGATCGGCGAGGAACCGCTGCGCGCGCGGATGGCGGGGTGCCTTGAAAAACTCTTCCGGGGGTGCTTTTTCCAGGATCTCACCAGCGTCGATAAACCAGATGCGATCAGCCACCTCACGGGCAAAGCCCATTTCATGGGTCACGCACAGCATGGTCATGCCTTCCGCCGCCAGTCCTTTCATCACGGCCAGCACTTCGCCAACCATTTCCGGGTCAAGCGCGCTAGTTGGCTCATCGAAGAGCATGACGGGAGGCTCCATGGCAAGCGCGCGGGCAATTGCCACACGCTGTTGCTGGCCACCGGATAGTTGGCCCGGATAAGCTCCGGCCTTGTCGGCAAGGCCAACGCGATCCAGCAATGCAAGAGCCTTTCGCTTGGCGACATCAGGCGCCTCGCCTTTGACGCGAATGGGGGAAATCGTAATGTTTTCAACGACGGAAAGATGCGGGAAAAGATTGAAACTTTGAAATACGAAGCCAACCCTGCTGCGCAGCAGGTTGAGTTCCCGTGTTCGCGTCGCGGCATGGATATCCTGGCCATCCAGCGTGATCGAGCCACTGTTGATTTCTTCCAGACGATTCACCGTGCGGATCAGTGTGGATTTGCCAGAACCGGAGGGGCCGCAGATGACAATCACTTCGCCACGCGTCACCTCGGCATCGATGTTCTTCAACACCTGAAAATCGCCATAGCTCTTGCAGACCTTGGAGATAAGGATCGTCTGTTGGGGCGTCGATGATGCTCTCGTGGTCATGGCTGCTCCGTTAAGATTTTTGCCTGCGTCAGCGCAGCCTGTTGGGCTCGGCTGACAACACCGGCGCGGCGACGTGAAATGCGACGCTCGAAGGAATTGGCGAAATAGGTCAGGCTCCAGCAAATGGCGTAGTAGACGATTGCCAGAATGAGAAACACCTGGAAGGGCTGCGTCAGAAGCTGGTTGTTCACCTGGCTCGCCGCAAAGGTCAGATCTGGCACGTTGATGACATAACCGAGCGTCGTATCCTTGATGGTCGCGACAAAGGTGGAGATCATGCTGGGGATCATGTTGTAGAGCGCCTGCGGCAGAATGATGAACCGCATCGCACCCATGTAGCCATGGCCGAGCGCCCGTGCGGCATCCATCTGTCCTGCACCCAGTGCAACGATACCGCCTCTGACCACTTCGCTAAGGAACGCGCCCTGATAGACAACAAGAGTTGCCAGCATGATTGCAAAGCTTGGAACGTCTGCGCCAGTCCAGAGCGGTATCAGGAAATAGGCCCAGAGAATGAGCATCAGCAGCGGAACACCGCGCGTGACATAGACAAGGACGGTCGCCGGCACGCGCAGAAGCCGCCACTTGGACAGGCGTGCCAGCGCCATGAGAATGCTCATCGGGAAGGCGAGCACGATGGCAAGTGCTGAAAGAATAATGGTGTTTGCCAGACCGCCGAGCGGGCCATTCGGATACTGACCGATCAACAGCAGCAGCCAGTTGTCCTGAACGATGGTGATCATTTCGCCAATCATGCGCGCGCCCTCCACACCGGATCGAGGCGCATCGAAAGATAGGCACCGGCTCCCATGATCAACAGGGAGAAGCAGAGGTAGAGAACGGTGCCGACCAGATAGATTTCAAACGTCTGGAAGCTCAGATTCTCGATTTCCTTGATCGCATGGGTCAATTCTGACGCGCCGATAACGAGAGCAAGGCTACTGTTCTTGAACAGGGAAACGCTGTGATTGATGAGCGGTGGCAGCGCGTTTCGCACGCCTTGCGGCATGATGATGAAGCGCATTGCCGAGATGTAGCCATGCCCCAGCGCCTTGGCGGCTTCCATCTGGCCCGCGCTGACAGAGCGAAGGCCCGAACGCAAATCCTCGCTGAAATAGGCGGCCTGACAAAGACCCAGGCCCACGATGGCGAAAATGGATTCGGCGTTATGGTCGGTCAGCCAGTTCGTGAGACCGGACGGCAATAGGGTGAAAATGCCGAAGTACCAGAGCATCAATTGCACCAGCGTCGGCACGTTACGATGATAGGAAACATAGGCAGCGACTAGACGGTCGCCGAAGCGGGATGGTGAGAAGCGGATGCAGAGCAGGACGAGTGCCAGCGACATCGCCAGCGACCATGAACCAAGGAAGATGATGAATGTCATCTCGATGCCATGGATAAGCATCGCAATATATTCCTGATTGCTCAGGATGGCCCAAAGGTCGAAGCCCTTCACGGCTTTTGCTCCTTCGATGCGCCAGCCTCGTTGGCATCCTGCGGCCTGGCCGTTTGCAGACCACCCATCACCTGAAGCGTCGGCGTGATCTCCATGTGCCCGATATTGACGGCTACCGGCGCGGCGATGGCAAAAGCGATAGCTTCTGCAATATCTTCGGCCTTCGGCAGTTCAAAGCCATCGATAAAGCGTTCGCGAATGCTCGGGTCATTGCCATGAACGTGATTGAAAATATCGGTTGCAACACGGCCCGGGCAAATTTCGGTGACCCGAACCCGCTTGCCGAACGCATCAAGGCGTAGCTGGTTGGACAGCATGGCAACGCCAGCCTTGACGGCGTGGTAGGTTGAGTTGCCACCGAAATTGTAATTTCCGGCAATCGAGGAAATATTGACAACGTGTCCACGGTCTCGTTCCACCATGCCCGGCACGATGAGACGGCATATGTGGAGGACAGCACGCAGGTTCACATCCACCAGAAGATCGATATCGTCTGCATCGGCTTGCAGAAATTTCTTCGGGCGATCCACACCGGCATTGTTGACCAGAATGTCGAACTGCACGCGGCTGGCCAGATCGGCAATGGCGGCGCGATCCGTCACGTCGATAACGTGGGCAATGCAGCCCGTGCGCTGTGCCAACTGCTTCAAGGCTTCGGCGCTGCGTGCAATGGCGTGGACTTCGATGTTTTCGCGGCGAAACCGCTCAACAATTGCGGCGCCGATGCCGGACGATGCGCCGGTGACCAATGCGGTGTTGTAATCGGAGAATGGCATTCTGATCCCCTTATTGTTGTCACGGAGCTTAACGAAGCTTTTCCTGCTTGCCTAAGACCGATTACTTTTGGAGTAATAAGGAAGTTTTATGGATGCCCTCTGCAAAGGTTTTTGGTAGTGAGACCAGCGAAAATCCTAAGTGCACACGCTTGCATGATTGCGGTGCCGGCTCTAACCTTTACCGGTAGAAGATGTGAATAATCACGCCTTCCAAATATGAAATCATTATTGCTGCAATGGATATCAGACGTCTTAGATCTTTCATCGTTATCGTTGATAGCGGCAGCATCACGCGTGCGGCCGATATTCTGCATCTGGCGCAACCGGCGCTGAGCCAGCAACTGGCGGCTCTTGAAGAGCATTTCGGCCAGAAATTGCTGATTCGCAGCCAGCAGGGCGTGACGATGACGGACGCCGGCCACGCCGTGTATCGCCATTCACAAATCATTTTGCGCCAGATGGAGCAGGCGCAAGTGGATGCGGCAGCGGCTGGCAACTCCCTTGCAGGACGCGTGTCTGTGGGGCTTGTCCCATTCAGCAGCGCGGCGACACTCTCCGTCGAACTGCTTGCGGAAACCAGAAAGCGGCATCCGGGAATATTGATCCATCTCACTGAAAGCGTGGGCCAGACCTATAGCCAGATGATCATGAATGGCCGCCTCGAAATGGCGCTGATCCACGGTGTCGGCCCGATCAAGGGCGTGCGGTTCGAACCTGTCCTCAGCGAAGAATTCTATCTGGTCGTCCACCGCAATTTTGCAATTGAGGCAGACGTGAAGCCGGTGCCCATCGGCGCGCTGGATGGGCTGCCGATGCTTTTGCCGCCAACCTACAACTTTGTGCGCCGGGCCGTGGAGACTGCATTCACCCGCAGCCGCATCAATCTGAAGGTAGTAGCGGAGGTCGAGATCGTCAGAACGCTTGCCCGGGCAGTCGCAACCGGTTTGGGCGCGACCATCATGCCGAAGGCCATTGCCGACCGTATCGTTTCGGAATCGAGTGAGCCGCTTGTTTGCAGACTTCTGTCTCCGCGGATTGAAGAGACCCTGTCGCTATGCACGTCAGACCAGAATACGCTTTCGGAACCGGCGTTCGCGGTGAAGGATATTCTGGTGGAGCTGACTGAGACGCTGAAGCTGTAATCGGCCCAAAAAACGGGCCGGTCAGGAACCATACTTACCGCATTGTTTTGCAGAACTCAGCAATACGTGCGCAGCCTTCATTGAGCATTTCCATGCTGGTGGCATAGGAAATGCGGAAATACGGGCTTATGCCATAGGCGGAACCCTGTACGGTGGCGACGTGGTGTTCTTCTACAAGTGCCATGACGAAATCGACATCGCTTTCGATTTTGCGACCGCCTTTCGTCGTTTTGCCAATCATTCCCGAAATATTTGGGTAGATATAGAAAGCGCCTTCCGGCTTGTGGCACCGCAGGCCATCAATCTGTGCCAGCTTGTCGAGCACGAAATCGCGTCTTTCCCGATATATCGCAGCGCGCTCCTTAAGCAGCTCCTGCGGGCCATCAAGGGCTGCAATGGCTGCTGCCTGTGTGACGGTGGCGATACCGCCGCCATTCTGGCCGTTGACATTGCTGATCGCAGAAATCAGTTCTTTCGATCCGCTGGCGCAATAGCCTAGACGCCAACCCGTCATCGCATAGGCCTTGGAAACACCATTCATGGTCAGCACTCGGTCGTAAAGGCGCGGCTCAACATCAGCAATCGTGCCGAATTCAAACCCATCATAGACAAGATGCTCATAGATATCGTCGGTCAATATCCAAACGTGGGGGTGGCGCAACATGACCTCGGCAATTGCCGCCATCTCGGCGCGCGAGCAGGCCGCACCAGTCGGATTGCTTGGGAAGTTGAGGAAGAGCCACTTGGTGCGGGGCGTAATCGCTGCCTCAAGATCCTCCGGGCGCAGTTTGAAGCCAGCCTGCTCAAAGCACGGCACAGAAATCGGAACGCCGCCGGCAAATTTGACGATATCGGCATAGCTGACCCATGATGGCGTCGGGATGACAACCTCGTCACCCGGATTGCAGGTGGCCAGCATGGCGTTGAAAATGACCTGTTTGCCGCCAGCGGAGACCACGATCTGGCTGGCATCATAATCGAGATTATTGTCGCGCTTGAACTTGCGGATGATTGCCGCCTTCAGTGCAGGCGTGCCGTCCATCGGCGGATATTTTGTTTCACCATTCAGCGCCGCCGCGTGCGCGGCCTCAACGGCATGTGCAGGTGTGGGAAAATCCGGTTCGCCGGACGAAAGGCTGACAACTTTCACACCTTTGGCGGCCAATTCTCTGGCGCGCTGGGTCATGGCAGCGGAGGCCGAGATGGAGACATTTTTTAGACGGTCGGCTGTGGAGGGCATGAGATGTTCTTTCGGTGATATTGGACAAACAACAAACAGCAATTAGCTCAGGAAGCGAGTTCCGCCGCAGGGGTGAGCGTTGCGCCAGTGGCTTCGATTTCACTGCGAATGATGCGGGCGAGCTCCAGAGAACCCGGCGTATCGCTGTGCACGAGAATAGACCGCGCCGGCATGGTGAGGATCGCACCATCGATGGCCTCCACGGTGCCATCGGTCAGGAAGCGGCGAACGCGGGCGCGCACCGAAACTTCATCACTGACGAGCGCGCCTTCACGCCCGCGTGCCACCAGCTTTCCTTCGCGGTCATAGGCGCGGTCGGCCAGAAACAGCGCCAGCGTCTTGAGGCCCGATCGCTTTGCGGCCTTTTCGATTTCGCTGTCTGGCGTCACGAACATGACAAGCTTTGGATCGACAAGGCAGATGGCGCTCATCATCAAATCGGCCAGTCTGGGGTCGCGATTGACGATATTGCCCATGGCCGCATGAAAGCTGAAATGGCCGACCGTCGTGCCTTCGCTTTTGGCAATCGCCGTCAGCGCACCCAGTTGGTACAGCATCTGCTGGCGCAGCTCGTCAGGCTGAAACGGCATTTCACGCCGCCCAAAGCCGGCTCTGTCCGGCAGACCGGGATGCGCGCCGATGCCAACGCCGTTGGCTTTCGCCAGACGCACCATGCGCGCCATCGTATCGGGATCGCCACCGTGAAAGCCGCAGGCAATATTGGCAGACGAAACGATCTTCATCATCGCCTCGTCGTCACACAGCCGGTAAGGGCCGAACCCTTCGCCCATGTCGGAATTCAGATCGATTTTCATCGCGTCCTCCTTTTCGCCTCAATGCTGTCAGGCCATCGCTTTCAGCGCACGCTTGACCATTTGTGATGTCTGCCTGACGTCCTCGACATAGCCAGCGACGGCCTGCTCGACCGCTCGCGCCTCAGCGTGGTCGCAGCGCACAAATTTCAAACGGCTGCCGATACGGGCTTGGCCCAGCCGCCAGAGGTCGCCTTCTATGACACCGGCAATTTTGGGATAGCCGCCTGCGGTATTGGCGTCGCTCATCTGAATGATTGGCTCCCCACCCGGCGGCACCTGCACGACACCCGGAACGACCCCGTGGGAGCGCATTTCGATGGTCTCCGTCGGTTTGATAGGGTCACCGGACAGGCGATATCCCGTTCGGTCACTGCGCGACGATATCCGCCACGTCTGGCTCCAGAATGCTTCGCCGTTTTGTGCAAACAAGCCGTGTTCACCAGCGGCAATGGCGCGGATCGGCAATACACCATCAATGGGCGCGGCAAAGACATCGCGCAGGGCTGTGGCAGGCTCAACGACTGCAATGCCGTTTTGAGGTAGCGGCAGCGCGTCTGTCAATGAACCAATCGAAAGGTTGTCACCCTTCACAAGAGGCCGCCCGGCATGGCCGCCAAAGCCACCGCGCAGCGCCGTGCTTCGCGAGTCCATCAGCACCGGCACATCGATACCGCCCGCCACCACGATATAGGCGCGTGCCAGTTTGGGTGGCTGGGTGAGCTCCAGCACCTGGCCTTCGGTTGCGATATGCGCACACCACCCGAGAATGTCCCTGCCATCCAGAACGGGGTTGCCATCGGAGCCCGTGACCGCAAAAGCCGTCTTCGCGTCAAACCGCAGATTAAAGGGAAATGTCTGAACCTCGATCACAGCCGCATCATCGGCGTTGCCGACGAGAATATTGCCGATTTTGACGGCGAGGGGGTCCATGGCGCCACCGGCGGATACGCCGATATCTCGATAGCCGGGCCGACCGAGATCCTGAACTGTGTTGAAGGGACCTGTTTCGATGATCTCGATCATAGCTCGATCCTCTCCGGCACGAATCGGACGATATCGCCCGGTGCCATCAGCGCCGGTGTTGAGGACGCGGGATCAAACATCTGCATGTCCGCATAACCGATGGAGTTCCAGCCGTTCGGGCCCGTCAGCATGGCCACGCCGGTCTGCATTCCGCCAATCGTCACGCAGCCTTTTTCCATTCTGATTGATGGAACGGTCTTTCTTGGCATGTAGATCCGCTGATCGAGACCATGGAGATAACCAAAGCCCGGCGCGCTGCCCAGCGCGAAAACGCGGTAGGTGGCTTCATGGTGGATGCGCACCACTTCGCGGTCACTCAGTCCTGAGAGATCACAAAGAGCCGCAAGATCTGTTGCATGCTCGCCGCCGTACTGAACGGGGATCTCTAGCGTCTTGCCCGCAAGGTCAAGGCTCTGGGCATCATTCCAGGCGTCAAGCAATCGGGTTACCATCATCTCTGGATCGTCAGCCGTTTCATGCAAAATCGTCAGCATATTGGTCATGCCGGGAATAACTTCCGCGACATCTGCCCAAGCACTCACCGTCTGTGCCAAAGCCCAAATCCAGCGTTGGGCGGGCAGATCGAATTCGCCCGGCGCTTCCAGAAGAAAGGATCGAGACCCGATGAAGGATATACGAGCCTTCCCCTTGGTGGCGGGTACGATTTCGCGCAGCTGCGCCATGAGGTTTGAAGTGGCAGTCATAATGCGGGCTCTATTTCAAACAGAGAATCGCCGAAGCCTACCAGCGCATCGGTCTCGGCAAGCTGTTTCCTCAATAAGCCAAGGCGGCCAGCAGCAACGGGCAGCAGCACGGGACCTATACGCAGGAAGCCGATGACATCCATGGCTGAAACCTTTCGCGGGATGGGCATAGGTTCGTCCGAGGAAGTACTCGAAGGACAGAAAATGCCTGCCATCGGTGCTTTGACCAGAACTGCGGAATGGCCATTCTGCACTGGTACCCGATCAAGATTTACGCTCTTATTCGTGGCGATGACGATACGCAGATGCCCGTCGCGGCCTGTGATTTCCAGGCCGTCCACACCCGCTGTCGTCAACGCATCCATCAGGGCTGCGATGGTGACCGGATCGCTTAAATCAAGCGTGCTCATGCCGTCATCCGCTGTTTGAGCCATTGTTCAAGATAGTGAATATCCGTCTCGCCCGTGGCGAAATTGCCGTCTTCGAACAGCGCCCGCAGAAGCGGCAAGTTGGTCGAGATGCCCTCAATGCGCGTCGCGGAAAGCGCGTCCCGCATCTTCACCATTGCCTCTGTGCGTGTAGGGGCATGGACGATGAGCTTGGCGATCAGGGAGTCGTAATAGGGAGAAATGCGGTACCCCTCATAAATATGGGTATCGACACGAATGCCAAGTCCTTGCGGCAGCGCGAGAGCAGTCACAGTCCCGGCTGACGGCATGAAACTCTCCGGGTCTTCGGCATTGATACGGCACTCAAAGGAATGGCCGTCGCACTGGATGTCTTCCTGCACGAGTTCCAGAACCTCGCCCAGTGCGGCTCTGACCTGGGCCTGAACGATATCGGTGCCGCTGGTCATCTCCGTGACCGGATGCTCCACCTGCAGGCGGGTATTCATCTCGATAAAATAGAAATTGCCATTCTCATAAAGAAATTCGAACGTGCCAACGCCGCGATAACCGATCAGCTGACATGCCTCGACGCAAGCCCTGCCAACAGCATTGATGACGTCATCCGGGATACCCGGTGCCGGTGCTTCTTCCACCACCTTTTGGTGGCGGCGTTGCATCGAGCAATCGCGATGCCCAAGCCAAACGGCATTGCCATGCATATCACACAGCACCTGTATTTCGATGTGCCTTGGATGCTGAAGAAACTTTTCCATATAGAGGGCGGCGGAGCCGAAAGCCTGACGCGCTTCCTCGCGTGTCGTGGCCACCGCTTCATGAAGCGCATCTGCATTCGGCACTACCCGCATTCCGCGCCCGCCGCCACCGCCGGCTGCCTTGATAATGACGGGATATCCGATCTCCTGCGCTATATGCTCGATAATCTCTGGCTCTTCGGGAAGGACTGTATCCGGTCCCGGAACGCAGGGAACGCCTGCTTCGATCATCGCGCGTTTGGCGGCGATCTTGTCGCCCATGGTCGCAATAGAAGATGCATCAGGCCCGATGAAGACGAGCCCAGCCTTCTCGATAGCTTCCGAAAACTCGGCATTTTCAGATAGAAAGCCATAACCGGGATGGATTGCGCCAGCATTGGTCAACTTTGCTGCAAGCAGGATCGCGTCCTTGTTAAGGTAGCTCTTGGCGGTACTCGATGGACCGATGCACAGGAAACTGTCGGCAGTTTCGCCATGAGATGCCTGTATGTCGGCTTCAGAGCAGATAGCCACCGTCCTCAAACCGAGATCACGACAGCCACGCACAATACGTGTGGCGATCTCTCCCCGATTGGCAATCAACACCGTATCGAAGCGTCTTTTACCAAAGGCATGATCGTTCAAGCGTTCCGTCATCACGCGATCTCCGCCAGAAGATCACCCGTCTCTATTTCACCGCCATCGATATCGGTGAGATAGGCAATACGCCCACCCTTGGGTGCCGCAATCTTGTTGAAAACCTTCATCGCCTCGATGATGAAAAGGGTCTGCCCCTGTTCAACGATGTCCCCGGTTCGGACGAAAGGCGCCTGTCCGGGCGCGGAGGCGCGATGCAGAACTCCGAACACCGGAGCTTTTATAGCAACTGTCAAAGCGGTTGTTGGGTCGTTGAATGTATCGTTTGCTACACCTGTATTCGGCACATCTATTTCTGCGCGTGCCTTTTCTGTCGTTTGAAAAATACAGACCGAGACGTCCTTTTCCGAAACATTCAGCTCGGTGACATTCGTCCGTCCGACGAAATCTATCAGCATTTTGATCTTTGACAGGTCCATGAGCACACTCAGCATTTTAGCAAGGCCTCCGCAGCTCTCCATTTCGGACTACTTTGTACCTGTTAGCTGCCTACACGATGCCGCTCGCGATGGGGTCAAAAGAACTTTTGATGGGGTGTGGCTTGGCAGAAGAATCATGCCAAAAATAGAGTTGGCTGACCTTGGGTCTGGCATTCGAACACAACGCCTGATCGGGAACGCACTCACGACCAGTGTCTTATGAATTCAGCGGTTAGAAAGAATCTCCCGCCCAATCTTCATGGCAGTGCCGTATACGGATCACGAATATGCTCCCGTCTTCAATGATGCGATACACGACAAGGTGAGCCTTGAAGGGATGAATCCTGACAGGTGGAGAAATCTCATGTCGTTCGCGCGCCATTCTTGGGTTGGCGGCGATAAGCTCGAGCAAGGCAAAAAGCTCATCGTTATATCGTTTGGCAACGAGTCCTCCGAAGTTGCGAATGCCTTCTTCCGCAATGGAAACGATATCTTCTTCCGCTTGGACCGAAAGGCTGAATGGCATCAAGCGCGCCCGCTGATAATCTCGGCTCGAGCGGTGGCTGCAGCAAACAACTCGTCCCTTGAACGGCTCCCAATTCCGCTTCTAATCCCATCGTCGACAAAGCGCTGCATCTCGGCTATTTTGTCCGTGCGGGCTTGGTCTCTGCGTATCAAATCCCTAACATAATCGCTCGCATTCGAGTATCGACCCGTCTTGGCCTGTGCTTCTACCCAATCTTTCATGGGATCTGGCAGGGATACATTCATCGTCGCCATTTGACTCTCCTTGATGTCTCAACATACCCCCTGATGGCAAAGTTTGTCAAACCGACGGTAAGGCCGCAATTGTAGTTCTTGATGAGCATCGAACCGATGGCCGGGCATTTCCAAGTCGACCGCCTTGAAGGGAGCTGAACCGCCGACCTGTAAATACTCACGCTAACAGTTCGGTTAGTTCAGTGGCCAATGTCGCCTTTCCTCGTACGGAATCTCCTACTCAGTAGCCACTGTCACAGTGAATGATGGGCATGGGGCACTGTAACGTTAACCCTGCATCAATCAAACTGTGAGATCTGGCCTACGCAGCCTGCTGGCGATTTACACCTCGGTTGAGCCGCAAAAGCGACAGAGCACTGGCCTCTATCGCCGCGTTTTCTGCCGACATGGCACGTCGTGTCACCGCAGCCATCCCCACTGCAAAACGTCAAGTTCACGCTCATCCGCAATGCCCGCTTAAGCTTTGCATTTGTGGGTACGATAGCCGAACCTGCATGCCGCCAGAGTGCATTTTACATTTTCCTTGCAAAGGCGTAGAGAGATGCATTGTCTACTTTTGAGAACGTAATCNTTGGGTGCCCTGTCTGGATCGATCGCTGTTGGCTGCCCGACAACAATCACAGGCACAGCGGGCAACAACCCATCCATCGCCTCTGAATAGGCGCGGTTCATCATCGCCATGTTCGGTGCAATGTGAACATAAGCGAACTGTCGCAATACGTCGGATGCCGTCCACTTCGGCAGATCATCCAAAGCAAGATGGATCATCATCGTCCCAGGACCCGCCCTGTATTTCGAAATCGCCTCGTCAAAACCGGTGCGAGCGGGGTCAGGCGGCACCATAGAGCCGAAGAGAAGCTTGGGATGCACGTTGGATATCACCGCCCGTGAGGCTTTTAGGATGCGGCCATCCGCCAGTATCACACCTTTTGCTTTGCCGCCCTCCAGAAGCACCTTTTCGACCGGCGCAGACAACAGAACGTCTCCGCCCTTCTCCTTCAACAAGGATATCATCGATTTTATAATCGTGTCGGCACCGCCTTCTCCGATGACCATGCCAAAAACCTGGTTGGCCATGGATTCTAGATAGGGAAACACGGCTCCTCCGGACACATCGGGCGCGAAATCGAGATGCAGACCCCATGCCGCCATCATGGCCTTGAGTTTATCGTTCTCAAAATTGCTGTCGAGAAAGCTGCGAGGTGAAGCCAGCAAAAGCCTGGCTAGATCGTAAAGCATCGGAAACCCGCCGGCACGCCAAGCTTTCCAGACCGCCTTCGCGCTTTGGACCGATGGCATAGGTGAACCGAGCAAGGCAAATAGATGCGGTGCTTTTTGTCCGAAGTCTTCAATCATCGCTGACCATTGGCGTGCATCACTTTGAGAAAGCGAAGCGATCGCATTCGTTGTCTCGACGCGATCTGTCCCCACGCCCAAATATGTATTATCGGGAAAAACACTGGCGAAACAATGGTCGGCTGGTACAAAGCGCAAACCATGTCTGGCCAACGCATCACCATGAGTAGCATGAAATGCCGACCCTGCAAACATAGAGAGGTTCATTGCACATAGATCATGCCGGAACCCCGGCTCCGTGACCTCACCGGTCTTTACCGCGCCACCGGCCTCTAGATTGCCTTCGACCACAACAACGCGCCAGCCTTTTGAGGCAAGATGAACTGCGGCAGCAAGTCCATTGTGACCAGCCCCAATTACCACGGCATCATATTTCGGCATTTCGTTCCCCAAATTGTTTTCAGACATACGCAGTTACAGATTCATTTCCCGCTGACCTTCTTCCATGATCGGTTAACAGGTGCCGAGCAACGATGTCACCTGGTGAAAATCACATGGTTTCAACGCTGATAAAGAGCACTCTCTGCTGCCAATACAAATATAATTTAAGCTTAAACAAAATTCTTGCGCAATCATTTTTTTGGTCATAGGCTTTCTTTCATTATCCGCATAGGTTTTTTCTAGCGCATGAGAATCGTCGGGATAAACGGCAAAAAAGGGGAATTACGAATGACAGACGCTTCGATCATCGCAGGTCTTGCGAATGGGTTGCTCTCGGGCAAAGTGAAGGTGGTAGACCTTACCGCGCCGCTTGGACCCGACACACCAGTGCTCTATCTTCCGCCTCAATTTGGCAAGAATACTCCTCAGGTCAAAGTTCACACCATTTCTACATACGATCAGGATGGCCCCTTCTGGGCATGGAACTGGTTAGAACTTGGTGAACACACGGGAACGCATTTTGATGCGCCTGCCCACTGGATTACCGGCAAGGACCATCCTTCGAACACAACGGATACAATAGCACCCCAGAATTTCGTAGCGCCCGTCAATGTCATCGACCGCTCAAGCGAGGCTGCGGAAAATCCGGATTACCTGCTGACCGTCGAAAGCATCAAAGAATGGGAAGCCGAGCACGGCGACATTGAAGCTGGCACCTGGGTCCTTTTGCGCACCGACTGGTACAAGCGCAACGGCTCAACTGATACCTTCCTCAATGCGGATGAGACTGGGCCACATTCTCCAGGTCCAACTCCCGAAGCCATCGAGTATCTTTTATCAAAGGGGATCATTGGCTGGGGTCAGGAAACGATTGGCACCGATGCCGGATCGGCAGGCGGCATGAACCCACCTTTCCCTGCTCACAACCTCGTGCATAAGGCCAACAAGTATGGTCTTGCCAGTCTCAGCCATCTGGATCAGTTGCCAGCAAAGGGTGCGATACTGATTGCAGCACCACTAAAGTTGGTCAAAGGCACCGGCTCACCCGTCCGTGCGTTGGCGCTGGTTGTCTAATGACGCACGGCCTCGGCTAATGAAGCCGAGGCCTGCGCATCTTACGGAGTGTGCCTATGGCCGACCCTGATTACATCATCGTTGGGAGCGGTATAAATGCTCTCGTCGCCGCAGCCTTGCTTGGGAAAAAAGGCAGGCGAGTTTTGGTACTTGAGCGAAACAACCGGATCGGCGGATGTCTCCGAACGGAAGAGATCACACTGCCGGGCTTTAGGCATGATGTTATGGCCACTACGATGGTGCTATTCCTGACATCCCCAGCCTATGCCGCCCTCGGCAAGGATCTCGAAGCGAGGGGATTGGAATTTTGCCATTCCTCGCTTCCAACCGGGACGCTTCGGCCTGATGGCAGCCACGCCATACTTTCCATGGATCGCCAGCGGAACATCACACATTTCGAGGCAAAAGGTGCTGGAGATGGCGCGGCCTTTGATCGTGACATGACCAAATTCGCAGACAATGCGGGTTTTGTCTTCGGATTGATAGGTGGCCATCTCTTGTCTTTCGCAACAGCCAAACTGCTTGTTCGGCAAGTGTGGAAAAAAGGCATCAAAGGCCTGATGGCTTGGTTCGGTGAAGCTGTCTCGCCGGCCAGAAGCTATCTTGAAAAGACATATCGTTCGGAAGAGATCAAGGCCCTTTGGGCACCCTGGGCATTGCACTGCGGTCTGGGTCCTGAAAGCAGCTACTCTGCGGAGATGACCCGTGTTATCGGCTTTGCAATTGAGGCGGCTGGCGCTCCTATTGTCAAAGGCGGTGCGGACAACCTCGTGCGCGCCTTTGAGAAGCTGATCCGCGACCAGGGTGGCGAGATCATGACGGGTGCGGATGTTCACAGTATAAATGTCGACGGTTCGAACAAGGCGACGGGCATAACCCTTTCAGACGGTCGGCAATTCAATGCCTCACAGGGCGTCATCGCTTCTGTCACTCCGCACCAACTTTATGAACGTCTGCTTCATTCGTCCCGTGAAACCTTTGCACAGGATATTCATGAGGGACTTGCTTCGTATCGTTATGGTAAAGGCAATATGCAAATCCATTATGCGTTGAAGGCACCTCCGCGATGGAGGGGTGGCGATGATCTCGGCAAAGTGGCCCTTTTGCATCTGACACCTGGTCTGGATGGCGTATCGCGCTCTGCAAACGAAGCCGAACGTGGCCTTCTGCCTGCCGAACCAACCGTGTGTCTGGGCCAACCCACGGCACTGGATCCGAGCCGTGCTCCCGATGGTGGCGCAATCTTATGGTTGCAATTGCCAGATACGCCCCGCCACATCAAGGGTGACGCAGCTGGCGTGCTGGAATGCCCCGCTGATGGTTGCTGGACTGACAACCTGCGTGAATCTTACGCGGACCGCGTGGAGTTGATGCTGCGAACACATATTGAAAATTTCGATGATATCGTTCTTGCCCGTCGTTGTTATGCACCGAGTGATCTTGAGACGATGAATGTTAACCTCGTTGGCGGCGATCCTTACGGCGGCTTCTGCGGGCTTGATCAATTTTTCCTCTGGCGTCCTTTCAAAACCACCGTTAATCACAAGACACATATTTCCGGGCTCCATCACATCGGGGCTTCAACCCATCCAGGACCCGGCTTGGCAGGGGGGTCCGGCTTTTTGCTGGCATCTTCCCTGAAGTAACGAGTAAGGACGCTTGCAGATGGAAGACGGCTTTTCTGGCCAAGTTATCGGGAATGTTGACGATCAGAACGGCCGTATTCCAAGTATGGGCGAAATCGGGCTTCACAATTTCGCACCATATATGATGAACCGGATCATGGCACGGTGGAATGCCAATCTTGCGGAGGACCTGAAGGCGAGAGATATAACGACAGTCAAGATGCGAACTCTTGCAGTGCTGAATGTCTCGGCCTCACTGACGATCAACGAACTTTCCGTTTTAGCAGTTACCGAGCAGTCGACCATGAGTCGCACTGTCGATTCCCTTGAAGAGCAGGGATTGATCAGGAGAACCACCAGATCGGATGACATGCGTGTACGGGATGTTTCGATTACCGAAGAAGGGCGGGCGATCTTCGAGGATCTCTGGCCCATCATGTATGGCGATTTGCGCAGAATGTTCAAGGATATCGAAGACGACGAGTATCGCGCTTTTGTGACGACCTTGCACAAGATCCTGCGGAGTATACGCAAGCACGACATATGATGGTGGCTGCTCGATCGTGACTGACAGGGGTACTGCGACTTATCGCCGAAACCACGAGCGTAGTCTTGGTGGAACAGGATCAGTAAAGTCGTTTTCAATAAATCACTTTCAATAATGCTCTTAGATCGGATATTGGCGCTGATTACCTGAGCCTGAGCCGAAAGCACACCCGGCTGATCGGCAAAAAATAGCGATGTTCCTCGCTACGGTTCTATCACCCAGGCGTTACAGCGTGTTGTCGCCATCTGCTCAATCAGACGCCGATCGTGTGTCCGTCAATGTTTGGCTGAGGGTATGAGCATTGTAGCAAGAGCAGCCACTGCCGCTACAGCGGCAAAAATATAGAAATTCCATGCAGGAGCAAGGCTTGTGCTGGCAATAAGGCCGCCGAGCAACGGGCCCGTCAAAGCACCAATCCGCGAAAAACTCAACGCAAAGCCAATGCCGGCGGAGCGGATTGTCGGATCAAGCCGCTGAGCGAGAAACCCGGTCAAGATCAATGATGCGGAAACGGTGCCGAAGCCCGCGACTGCGACAAAGACATAGTTCATCACTATCGAACTCTTGATGGTAAGCGCGGCAATGCCGACCGCACCCACCAAGTACGATAACGCCACAGTCCGCTTCACGCCAAACTTATCCGCCCATGTTCCTAATGTGATACCGCCGATAGCGGAACTCAGGCTAAAAACAGCGAGGAAAAGCAAGCTATCTCCGAGATCATATCCATTTTGGCGCATGATCTGCGGAAGCCATTGCGCAAGACCGTAGACAAGAAGTAGCCCCAGAAAGAGACCACCCCAGAAGCAGACAGTCTCGAATGCTTTCTCTCGAGAAAAGATAGCGCGCAACACGGCATTCCAGCCCGGAGCATTGGAACTGCCTATTATATTTTGGGGAACACCAATGCCCATACGTTTGGCGGTTTTGGCAGCCTGCTCATGTTTACCTTGCAAAACAAGGGTCTCGACTGATTCAGGCAGCAGGAAGTAGAAAAGAGGCACAACCAGCAAGGGGGCGGCGCCGAACAGCACGATCATGCGCCATCCATAGTCGGCAAGAAATGTGCGACTGCAAAGCGCAGCAGCAAGAATGCCGATTGAATAACCGGAATACATCAGTCCGTAATTAAAGCTTTTACGGCTTTTGGGCGAATATTCTACGGTCAGAGCCGCAGCCACTGGAATGATGCCGCCCAAACCAAGACCCGCGACAAAACGACTTACCGCAAACCAAAATGGTGTTGGTGCAAGCGATGTCAGAACCATACATGCTGCAAACAGGCTAAGACAGCCAATAAACAGTGGCTTGCGACCATAAAGCTCGCTCATGGTCCCCACAAGGATGCCGCCAAGCATCATTCCGACAACCGTGTAACTGCCCATTGCGCCCAGCTCCAGAGGAGTTAGCGCCCAGACCTGGTCTGCTGCAAGAGAAGGCAATATAGCGCCCAACACACCGACATCGTATCCTTCTGCGAAAATCGCCAACCAGCAAAGCGCAACAACCAGCAGGCTTTTGCGTCTGGATACTTCAGGCGGGTTCGTCCCGGTGAATGTTTCAATTTTCATCGAGTGCGTCATGATAGAAACCTCCTCGATGCGCAAACCTCGGTTTGCGCATACTGCACGAGATTGACCATTGATGCTGGGCGCACCACGCCACGCTTTTCTAAAGCGTAGAAATGGTTTTCAAAGCACCATCCAGCGCAATACCCTCCTCATCGAGCAGGGCGGCCTGGCGAAGACGACGCATCCAGGCTGCTCCATCTTCACGATTTTTGAGCAGAGGTAAGGCCGACATCACCCGATCGAATTTTGAAAGCCCTCGCGAATGTGTATCGGAATAGCCCTTGACCAGACGGCGGTTGCCGACAACCTCAACCGCCAGATCGTAGTTGACCGGAAGGATCTCCAACACCTTTTCAAGCCAGGCGTCACGATGGGTGACTTCCATGTGGTAACGCAGGCTCGAACGGCGAAAACGGCGAAGACTGGACACCACATAAAGCCCAAGAAACCAGAACATCGTTCCAGTTTTGACCCGGCGTCCTTTGTCGATGCGTCGATTGAGGAAAACGGAGAGTTTGGGACTGGCTTCGATCCAACTGCCGATTGCTTTCGGAAGCGTTCCACATACTTCTTCCAAACGCGGATGCATATATTCCGTGGTGTAAAGAAGCTGATCGGTTTTCACACCAACCTCTTTGCGGACCCGTTCAAATCTAGTAGCCCGTGTTTTTAGATCAGCGACGCGGACCACGTCATCATAGGCCATCGCCACCGCAAGGTATTTTGCAACCTGAGCAGTCAGAGTGAAGCCCTTGTCCGCGCCACCATGAGCGATATCAGCCTTGTTTAACGCGGCTGCGCGGGTAAGATATTCGTCGGCATAGGCAGGATCCTGAAATTCGGTGAGTTTCTTCGCACCGGCGTAAAGCATGGAGTGCGCGTTTTCCGGAAACTCATTACGAATTCGCGCAAGAAGGCGGTCCAAGGCCGGATGCCCGCCGGACGTTGGTAAGTCTTCAAGTTTCTTGACGGGAAGCGCCGTCAGCTTGTCATTGTCGCCCTTCTTCGTGCGTTCATACGCAGCGTTGAAAGCGCGTAAACTGGCTTCGATACCCTTGCCGCCGGACTTGATCGTTCCCTCGAACGCTTCTTTTGAGAAAGGCAGTGCGTTGGACGCGGCCAAGGCACCAAAAAGAGCAGAAGAAACAACACTGCCATTCTTGGTGGCCAGGGTGTCCATATCGAAGGCAATAGTCTTTTTTGCTGCAAAATCGGTGGCGTCAATCACCACGACAGGATTTCCGATTCCATCCCCCGGCTTTTCTTTCTCACCCACGGCATAGGAGCGATGAGTGGAGGCAATTAGCTGGGTTTTATTGGGGGTTACCAGCCCGCGGATAACGGAGCGTCCGGCCTCCATCAACTCTGCGGCTATGACGATATCCACATCGCCCGGTGTGGGCATCAGTGAGAGGATCGGGGTTTCGCCTTCTCGGCTTTTCAAAAGCTCTATGTAATAGATCGTTGCACCAGTACGTTGAGCGACGCCAGGAACGGAGCTTGTTTGGGCGACCCATCCCTGTGCTTCGGCCAATCCCACGATCCAGTCAGCAAGTACGCCGCCGCCCTGTCCACCCATCGCCAGAATGGCGATGGACAACGGCTTGTCTGGCGAAAGCGTTGAGGAAAAATGGTTCTGCAAAATATCCATCATAACGATCCTCCTCTTATGCCGTGAAAACGATGCGTGACGCAGATCTGCGCTTTTGCAACCAGCCAATGACCGCAGAACGGAGGCGGTAAAGAGCCCTGTCCAGACGCGTTGGGTTGTGAATGACATCTGCTCGATAGAAGGACGGACAAAGAACGGCTGCTTCCGACACCTCACCGCAATTGCCGCAGCCAACACAGGAATTGTCTATCGCTGCCACCGGATCGTCCCTGAGCGGATCATCGGTATGTTTCACAGAAAGGGATGGACAGCCGGAGAGACGAATACAGGCGTGATCCCCCGTGCAGACATCCTCGTCGACACCAAACCGCTCCTTGACAACACGCTTGCCGTCTTTCACTGCCTTGGCTATCTGCGGTTTTATGCGTCGCTGTTTGTTGAGCATACATTCGGAAGAGGCCACAATGATTTTCGGCCCTTTTTCATCCGTTGTCAGGGCTTCTCTTAGAATGTCACGCATTTTCGCTACATCGTAAGTATGGTCGATCTGGCGGACCCAGGTTGCACCGATACCCTTGACGGCATCCACGATAGAATTGTTGGTCTTGCGACGAGGATTGGTTGCCCGAGACGAGAGAACATCCTGACCACCCGTTGCGGAGGAATAGAAGTTGTCGACGATGAGGGTAACGCCATCGTGCTTATTGAAGACTGCATTTCCAACCGAACTGGTCAGCCCGTTGTGCCAGAAGCCGCCATCTCCCATAACGGAAATCGAACGTTTATCTGCCTCGACATTAAAGGCGGATGCAGACGCCGGGCCTAGGCCGTAACCCATGGTCGTTCCGCCGAGGTTGAATGGCGGCAGGATAGAGAACAAATGGCAGCCGATATCTGCCGAAACATGATGCGGTCCAAGTTCCTTTTCTACCAGTTTCATGGCAGCGAAAATCGGACGTTCCGGGCAGCCCGTACAAAAGCCGGCAGGCCGTGCAGGAACGACTTCAGCCAATGCCTTGACTTTCGGGTGATTGAGAACATGCGATGGATCGGGAACAGGAGGGCGATTTCCAAGCAGGTTTGCTGCATTGGCATCAAGAAATCCAGCCAGTCCTTTAATCAGGACCTGCGTCGTATACTCACCGCCCATCGGCAGCAAATCTTTGCCAGATATTCTCGTCTGGATATCGCGGCGGCGCATCAGCGTGTGCAGTGCCTGCTCGATATATTCTGGCGCTCCCTCCTCAATCATCAATACCGCCTTCTTGTTGGCAGCGAACGCAACGATCTCGTCATCGATCAAAGGATAAGAGACATTCATCACATAAATCGGAACCCGGCTATTACCGTAAACATCGGCTAGACCAAGATGCTGGAGCGCACGCATGGTGCTGTTGTAAAGGCCGCCCTGAAGAATGAGTCCAACGTCTCCCTCTTCAGGACCGAAAAACTCGTTGAGACGGTTTTCTTTCACATACTCCACAGCAGCAGGCCAGCGCTTCTCCAGTTTTTCCTTTTCATGGTGAAAAGATGCTGGCGGCAGCACGATGCGGCTTAAATCCCGCACCGGATTTTCCATAGCCTGTTTAAGGGTATAGGTTGGCCGTTTGTTGTCCTTTGCGGTGAACTGGCCATGGACATGACAGCTGCGAATGCCCACTTGCAACATGACAGGCGTGTTTGAGGCTTCCGAAAGCTCAAAGCCTTTTTCCACCGCATCGACGATAGCAGGAAGGTTAGGACGAGGCGTGAGAAGCCACATCTGCGACTTCATTGCAAAAGCGTGACTTCGCTCCTGCATGATTGAGGAACCTTCACCGTAGTCCTCGCCGATGATGATAAGAGCGCCGCCGGTGACGCCGCCGGACGACAGATTGGAAAGGGCATCAGAGGCAACATTCGTCCCGGCCGTCGACTTCCAGGTTACGGCCCCGCGCACCGGGTACATCACCGAAGCAGACAACATGGCCGCGGCTGCGGCCTCAGATGCGGAGGATTCGAAATGCACACCTAACTCGGCCATAACGTCCTTGGCATCGGCCAGAACGTCCATCAGATGGGATATGGGTGATCCCTGATAGCCGCCAACGTAAGATACACCGGATTGGAGCAGCGCTTTGGTGATTGCCAAAATGCCCTCACCGCTGAATATCTGACCCTCACCCAGTTTCAGATCTTCAACTTCACGCGCAAATGACCGTTCTGCCATAATCGTTCCCCTTTATAATGAACGATAAATTATATGCAGAACCATATTTATAAGTTCGAGTAGATGTCAACACTTAAAGATTTAAGCCTAAAATAAACTGCTTTGCGCAGAATCCTGCCCGAAGCCTTGCGTTTTCTGCACGACTCAGCGCCCTCATCTTTGTGCATTTGCATATTTATTGCGCAAGTTTCGATTTCTGCGCATCTTTCGGTATATCGAATGAAAAAGCACTTGCCGAACGCCACAATTTCATTTTAAGTTTCAAACATTATAACCGGCAATGCCCGGACATCTTCACCATGGGGAACTACGGAGTCTTGACATGATTGATTTCACACGCCGCGGGGCGCTCGGGCTCGGTGCAGGTACCGTATTGACTGCTATTCTGGGTGGGCATCTCAAGGTCGAGGCGGCCAGCCCGACGACTTTGACGATAGCATTCAACTCTAACCTACCTTCATTTGATGGAACCGTCGGGCCTTCGGCTGTAAACCCGGCCATTCAGGCCATCTACAGGTCCATATTCGACCAATATATTGGACAGGCACGAGATCTTTCCTTTCAGCCGGGGTTGCTGACAGCATGGGGTTGGAATGACGACAAAACGAAGGTCTGGATGGACGTCCGTTCCGGCGTAAAATGGCATGACGGCACGCCTTTGACGCCAGGCGATATCGTTTGGTCACTGGAACGGGCCGCCAAACCGGAAACGGGAAATCCGGTTTCGAGCGTATGGGCTTCCATGGATAATTTCGGTATCGATGGTCAACGTATCACCGCCGATGTCAAAAATTTCGATCCCACCATATTCAAATGGATGGCATTCCTGACCGGCTATGTGCTGCCCAAAGCCTATTACGAAAAGGTCGGAGCATCGGGCTTTGAAAAGAAACCGATCGGCACCGGACCATATATGATCGATGCTTATGAGGGTAACGCATTTCTCAGGCTCAAGGCAAATCCCGACTACTGGGGAGACAAACCGGCTTTTGAGACGGTTATCTTCAAATTCGTCACCGATGCTACCAGTCGCGTTGCAGAAATCGAATCCGGCTCGTCCGATGTGACCCTTGAAGTTCCCTACGAGGAATTCGACAGGCTCAAATCAAAATCCGGCCTCTCTGGCGTTTCCACGCCCATCTCTGACATTGGCATGATTTTCATCACCAATTCGGGCGTGATGTTGGACAAGAACGTTCGCCTTGCTGCGCATCATGCCATCGACAAGGAAACGATTATCAAGAGGCTGCTGCGCGGTTACGGCATCCCCATCAACACGCTGGAAGCGCCACAATACGCCGCTTACGATCCTTCCATCAAAGTCGAGTACGACCCGAAGAAAGCCACGGAACTGCTCGCGGCTTCCGGCTATTCCAAGGACAAACCGGCAAAGTTCACGATACAGACCACACGCGGATTGAAGCCCAAGGATTATGAAATGGTCCAGGCCATTGTCGGTATGTGGCGCAAGATCGGAATTGAAGCCGAGATCGAAGTTTACGAGGTGGCCAAGCATTTTGAGCTGCGTGCCTCTCACAAGCTCGCGCCAGCCGCCTTCTACAATTGGGGAAATGCCATCGGCGATCCGACGACCTCGACCGGCTTTGCCATGTTCTCCAAGTCTCCCCACTCAGCGTGGAAAAGCGACGATGTCGACGCAAGGATCGGTCCGCTGTGGGGTGAAAAGGATGAAGCGAAACGGATCGAAGGCTGGAAGGCGGTGGACAAGTACATTGCTGACGAGGGTTACGTCATTCCGCTTCTGCAATATGTTCAGCCTATCGTTTTCAAATCCGGTTTGAAAATTGCCCCCAATGTGTCTAGCGCCCTGCAACCGGTGCTGATCAGCAAGGCTTGATTTTCCCAGCTGCCGGGGCGGCTCTGCCGTCCCGGACTTTTTCCCATTCATAAAAGGCTGTGGCGTGCTGCCATGCCGGGTGCCCAATGACCTTAATTCGTCTGCTCAACAAGATACTGTCGGCGGTATTCACGCTTTTCGGCGTCGGTGTTATCATTTTCTGTCTGCTCCGCATTGTTCCAGGTGACCCTATCGCGATGATGATCTCACCAAGTGCGACGCCGGGCGACATAGCGGCCCTGCGTGCAACTTATGGTCTTGATCTGGGCCTCTTCCAGCAATTTCTCATCTGGTTTCAATCCATCGTACAGGGAGATTTCGGCACATCGATTTC
This sequence comes from Rhizobium sp. CFBP 13644, assembly GCF_014842165.1. NCBI lineage: Bacteria > Pseudomonadati > Pseudomonadota > Alphaproteobacteria > Hyphomicrobiales > Rhizobiaceae > Rhizobium > Rhizobium sp. CFBP 13644. The sequence continues at coordinate 86,861 of NZ_JACYVF010000007.1, read as the reverse complement.
ATTGCGTCGTGATGTGGTGGAACTGATCGTAGAACGCCTGCCTGCCACGCTTGAACTGGCTTTTGCAGCGCTGATTTTTGGCACAATTTCAGGTGGTACGATTGCGGTTATAGCAACACTCTGTCGCCGCACCTGGCTGGAGCCGGTTCTGGAGTTCTTTAACGGACTGTTTCTCGCCGTACCGGATTTTGTGTGGGCTTTGGCACTTGTTCTTTTGCTCGGCGTTTTCTTTCCCATTCTGCCGCTTTCGGGAAGGCTTGACCCATCAAGTTCCCTTGAGTTCACCACCTCATTTTATCTGGTGGAAAGCCTACTTAGGCTTGATCTCCATACCTTCACAGACCTTGTCGCACATATGACGATGCCTGTTCTGGCACTGGGGCTACCGCTTGCTTCGGTCATTGCGCGGACATTGAAAGAATCGCTAACGGAAACGATGGTTCAGGACTATGTTCTTCTGGCGCGGCTGAAAGGCATGTCGTCATTGTGCCTCGTTTTTCAGGAAGCATTGCGCAATGCCGTCGGCCCAACACTGACGTTAACAGGCGTCCAGTTCACATTCATGATCGGCGGAACGGTGATCGTGGAGCGGATTTTCTCCTATCCGGGCCTTGGCAATATGGCCATCGATTCGGTCGTCAATCGTGACCTGCCGTTGATACAGGGGATCGTTCTGGTATTCGGCACGCTTTTCATCGCAATCAACATTATCACAGACCAAATAGCCACTCTTCTCGATCCGAGGCAGTCTCATGGCTGAAACAACTCTTACACTTGTTCACACAACACCCATTGCCAAAACAGTGCGCAGCCTGCTGCGCGAGCCGCGGGTTGTCATCGGCGGTGGGTTTATCTTGCTTCTAATTCTCATCGCTATTTTTGCCCCCATGATTGCCCCCAAAGACCCGCTTGAGCAGGATCTGATGCTAGGCACATTGCCGCCCATCACTGTTGAGGGTGCAGAACCCGGATACTGGCTCGGCACCGACGATCTGGGCCGTGATGTGCTCTCCCGCATCATTTACGGTACGCGCATCGCATTCACTGTGGCTTTCGTCGCTGCCACGTTCTCTGCCCTGATCGGCACCGCGCTCGGTCTTGCCGCAGGTTTCTACGGTGGCTGGACGGACAGGATCGTGTCGCGGCTGGTCGATATCTGGATGGCATTTCCACCTGTCCTCTTGTCCGTGTTGCTGGTCGCGGTGTTTGGATCCGGCTTGCATTCGGTCATCGCCGCCATCGTCATCATCGACTGGACGCGCTTCTGCCGCGTCGTGCGCGCCGAAACCATGCGGCAGGCCAGCCTCGATTACGTCACTGCCGCGGAAACGCTTGGTTTTTCCCGTATCTATATCTTGCTCAAGGAAATCCTTCCGAATGTGGCTCCTGTGCTTGTGGCACTTGTCAGTCTGGAAATGGGGATAGCGGTAACCGTCGAGGCCATTCTGTCCTTTGTCGGTCTGTCCCTGTCTTCAGACACGCCCACATGGGGCGGCATGATTGCGCAGGGTCGCCAGATCATCTATCAGGGCTGGTGGGTTCTGGTCTTTCCTCTCTCTGCACTGTTCGCAACCGTGCTAGCCTTCAACCAGCTTGGCAATGGCCTACGAATAGCGCTTGATCCGGTGATGCGCCGATGACGACCTCTCTTCTTTCCATTGAATCGCTCAACGCCATTTCAACTCGCGATGCGAACCAGCCGGTTTTGCGCAATGTTACGCTGTATCTGAGACCGGGCGAAGTGCGGGGCCTCGTCGGCGAATCCGGCGCGGGCAAATCCACAATTGCCAAAGCCTTGCTTGGCATACTTCCCGCAACAGTGAAGATCACGGGTGGTTCGATACGTTTCGAAGACCGCAATCTCCTGACGCTCGCCCCTCGTGACCTGCGTAACATCATGGGCCGCGACATCACGCTTATTCCTCAGGATCCACAAACTGCTCTTAACCCTGCCCGTCAGATTGAAGCCCAACTGACGGACGGTTTACGGTTACGGTTGGGCATGAACAAAAAGCAGGCACATCAACGTGCTTTGGAGTTGTTGGATGAGGTACAGATACGCGATCCAGACCGGGTGATGCGATCTTATCCGCATCAGCTTTCCGGCGGCATGCGGCAGCGTATTCTCATTGCTGCGGCATTCTCACTCGGCCCGAAACTGGTCGTAGCCGATGAGCCAACCACAGCGCTTGATGTAACAGTCCAAAAAGAAGTTCTGCGCCTTATTCGGCGCATGCAGCAGGCACATGGAACCGCAGTGATTTTCGTTACGCACGATCTCGGTGTTGTGGCAAAAATATGTGACAGCGTAACCCTGCTTTATGCGGGAAAAGTGATCGAAGATGGCCCGACAGCGAGCATTCTTCAAAATCCGAGACACTCCTATACACGCGCTCTGATCGCCGCTGGTCCGCGATACGACAAACCGAATGCAGGACTTGAGCCCGTTCCGGAAGAGATTTTCCGTCAATTACGCCGTGAAATCGGTATGTCCGAAAGAGGCTGACATGAGTGAAACGAAAGACGCCTTTCTTCTGGACGCCCGCGGCATTGAAGTCACCTATGGCGCGGGCAAGGGTCTGTTTGGCGCGAAAAGTGGTGGTGTGCGTGTCCTTCACGGCGTCGACATTGCCATCCGCCGGGGCGAGGCCGTCGGAATCGTCGGCGAAAGCGGGTCTGGCAAGACGACACTCGGTCGGGCGTTGTTACGTCTCGTTCCCGCTTCAGCGGGAACTATCACCTTTGACGGACAGAATATTACGACGCTTCCGGCACATCATATGCGTCCCTTGAGACGGCGAATGCAAATGATCTTCCAGGACCCCATGGCCTCGCTCAATCCACGCCAATCAATTGGTAAAATATTGTCCGGGCCTGTGCTGTTGCACGGCCTTGCTGAAAACAGGCATGATGCAACGATACAGGTTAAGGCGATGCTGGATCGTGTCTCTTTACCTTCAGCAGTATTGGAGCGCAGTCCACATGAATTGTCTGGAGGCCAGCGGCAGCGGATCGGGATTGCCCGTGCAGCCTTGCTGAAACCGGATTTCGTATTGGCAGATGAAATCGTTTCGGGACTGGATGTCTCAACACAGGCGATGGTTCTCAATCTTTTGAAAGAACTGTCGCGTGAAATGGGCCTTGCCATGGCCTTTATCAGCCATGACCTATCCGTCATTCGCGCAATCTGCGACAGGGTCTATGTCTTACGCTTTGGAAAAGTGGTGGAAGAAGGTCCTTGCGCTACCATCTTTGACAATCCCCATTCCGAATACACCCGCCATTTGCTGGATGCGATACCGCTGCCGGAAATCGATTCTGACTGGCTTTCCGAAAACCCAATAAGCCAGGCTGCAGGGTAAAATACGCATGACACCAAACGCATCGAAAACTCTGCCTGACCTGGTCGGCATCGATCATATAGGACACACCGTATCCAACCTCGATGAAACTATTGCAGTTTTCGCCGGTGTCCTCGGATGTCCGAAAGTCTTGATCTCAGGTCCGATCAGTTACGACGACGCACGCTCTCGGCGTTCACCCGCGCAGCCGGACGGATCGAGCGTGTAGCAATGATCCGAAGCGGTCACGGCTCCTGTCCGTGGTCGAATGATTTGAGCCTTTTCGGGGCTTTGAAAGATTAAACCACATCTGTCTAAAAAGCGCTGATGCCGGACATTCAGGCACCACCTTGTCCTTTGTCGATTACGTCCAAGAATCCCCCCAACTTCAGAGACGCAGTATCACCGCGGCTAGAACTGGCTGGAATTAGACGCTCTATCGCGAGGCGGTAGAAGGCGCTTGCCGACTGATTTCTATCGTCGCGGGCGATACCCGCAACAGTTTGCTTTAAATATAAAATATTTTCAGAAAAGGCGGTCTTTCGATTGACAGCATGCACTTTGAAAATTACTTTAACCTTCAAATAAAAATCCACGCTTGTGGAAATGAAATAACCACGGAGGGTTACATGCGTATCGTCTGTATCGGTGGAGGCCCGGCTGGCCTTTATTTCAGCCTTTTGATGAAAAAACTTCACCCCGACCATCACATCAGCGTGGTCGAACGCAATCGGCCTTATGACACTTTTGGCTGGGGCGTTGTTTTTTCAGACCAAACGATGGCATCCATGCAGGCATGGGACAAGGAAAGTGCTGACGAAATTCAGCAGGCCTTTAATCATTGGGACGACATCGAAGTCTTGTTCAAAGGCACGCGCCAACGCACCAGCGGTCACGGCTTTGTCGGCATCGGTCGTAAAAAGCTGCTGAATATCCTTCAGCGCCGTTGTGAAGCCCTTGGCGTCGAACTGGTCTTTGAAACAGAGGCGAGCGGCGACCAGGATTTCCCCGATGCAGACCTCGTAATTGCTTCAGACGGTTTCAATTCAAAAGTTCGCAACCGCTATCCCGAAGTTTTCGAACCCGATCTCGTCACCCGCCCTAACCGTTTTATCTGGCTTGGCACCAACAAGCTTTTTGACGCCTTCACCTTCGACTTCCGCAAAACGGATCACGGCTGGTTTCAGGCTCATGTTTACAAGTTCGACGAGAACACGTCCACCTTCATCGTGGAAACCACCGAAAAGGCCTATGAGGAACACGGGCTTGGTCAGATGGACCAGCAGGAATCCATCGATTTTTGCCAGAACCTTTTCTCCGAGGTTCTCGAAGGCTCAGAACTGATGACCAATGCCCGCCATCTGCGTGGCAGCGCCTGGCTGAACTTCAACCGGCTGATCTGTGGCAAATGGAGCCATTTTAACGGCAACTCCCACGTGGTGTTGATGGGCGACGCTGCCCATACTGCCCACTTCGCCATCGGCTCAGGCACGAAGCTTGCCATAGACGACGCCATAGAGCTTGCCAATCAGTTCAACAAGGCCGACCATCGTAAAGAGAGCATTCCCGGAGTTCTCAAGACATATGAGGAAATCCGCCGGGTCGATGTAGCACGCATTCAGAATGCTGCCCGTAATGCGATGGAATGGTTCGAGGTCGTCGGCGAACGTTATGCCGATACTTTGCCGCCGGAACAATTCATGTATTCCATGCTGACACGATCACAACGCATCAGTCATGAGAACTTGCGACTTCGCGATAAAGAATGGCTCGAAGGCTATGAACGTTGGTTCGCACGACAGTCGGGCCTTACAGTCAAGGATGACGAGCGGTGCCTCCCGCCCATGTTCACGCCGTATACGCTTCGCGGCACCACTCTGGCCAACCGTATCGTGGTTTCGCCTATGGCGATGTATTCAGCAACGGATGGCATGCTGGATGACTTCTATATGGTGCATTTGGGTGCTCGCGCCATGGGTGGTGCAGGCCTCGTATTTGCCGAGATGACCTGCGTTTCGCCAGACGCCCGCATAACCCCGGGCTGCCTCGGTCTTTGGAACGATGAGCAGGCTAAGGGCTGGAAGCGTCTTGTGGATTTCGCCCATTCCAGCAGTGCGGCAAAAGTGGGAATTCAGATTGGTCATGCGGGGCGCAAGGGTGCGACGAAACTCGCCTGGGAAGGCATAGACCAGCCACTTGAGGAAAATGCATGGCCGCTGCTTTCTGCCTCCGCCCTGCCCTATCTGAAACACAGCGTCGTGCCGAAAGCGATGGACCGTGCAGATATGGATCGTGTCAAGGCCGACTTCATTGCCACCACCAGACGAGCCGCAGAAGCAGGCGCAGACTGGCTGGAACTCCATTGTGCCCACGGTTATCTGCTGTCCAGCTTCTTGTCGCCACTGACAAACCTGCGTGACGACGAGTATGGTGGCAGCTATGAAAACCGCGCACGCTATCCATTGGAAGTGTTTGCTGCCGTGCGTGAGGTTTGGCCGCAGGACAAACCGATCTCTGTGCGTCTATCCTGCCACGACTGGACTGATGGCGGCAATACGCCGGAAGACGCGGCAATATTTGCCCGAATGTTCAAGGATGCTGGCGCTGACCTCATCGACTGCTCATCCGGTCAGGTTTCCAAGGAAGAGAAGCCAGTCTACGGTCGTCTGTTCCAGACACCGTTCTCTGACAAGATTCGCAATGAGATTGGCGTTCCGACAATCGCAGTTGGGGCGATTTCAGAAGCAGATCATGCCAATTCAATCATTTCGGCAGGACGAGCTGACCTTTGTGCAATAGCCCGACCTCACCTTGCAGACCCCGCGTGGGCTTTACACGAGGCGGCAAAAATTGGTCTGAAATCCGTGACCTGGCCTAAACAGTATATGTCAGCGAAATATCAGTACGAAGCCAATCTTGACCGCGCAACAACTGCAAAATGAGGCCGTGATGTTGAGTGTTGAACCCTTGAGAGGACATCACGCGCTCGTCACCGGTGCCGGAAGCGGCATCGGCACGGCCATTGCCATGACGCTGGCCAAGGCGGGGGCCAAGGTCACACTCGCCGGTCGTCGTCGTCAGCCGCTGGAGGATGTGGCCGCTGCCATTGGCGGTAACAGTCTGGTGCTGGATGGTTTCGATGTCACCCAGCCCGACGCGATTGCCAAGGGCATGGAGACAGCACACACAACATTCGGGCCTGTTTCCATCCTTGTCAACAATGCTGGGGAAGCGCCGAGTGCGTCCTTCGAGAAGACGTCTCTCGACATGTGGAGCCATGTGCTCTCTGTCGATCTCACCGGCGTGTTCAACGTAACACAGGCAGCGCTTGCCGATCTGAAAAGCCATGGCACCGGTGCCCGCATCATCAACATCGCCTCCACGGCGGGTTTGACGGGTTACGCCTATGTCTCTGCCTACTGCGCCGCCAAGCATGGCGTCATCGGCATGACGCGGGCATTGGCGCTGGAACTGGCTAAGAAGGGTGTGACGGTCAACGCCGTCTGCCCCGGTTTTACCGACACCCCGATCATCCAGCACTCGCTGGAAACCATCATGGAAAAGACCGGCCGCAGCCGTGATGAGGCTTTGGCCGAGTTCACCAAGTCGAACCCGCAAGGCCGCCTCATCCAGCCGCAGGAAGTGGCCGATACCGTGCTCTGGCTTGCCTCACCTGGGGCAGGTTCCATCACCGGGCAGGCCATTGCGGTTGCCGGCGGCGAAGTCATGGTTGGTTGAGCGAGAAAGAAGCGAGAAGACATATGCCCTTTACCCATTCCAAGCCGATGCGTTTTGGCGATTGCGATCTGACCGGGATCGCCTACCATCCGGCCTATCTCTCCATGCTGGTCGACGTCAACGAAGCCATGTTCGCGTCCTTCGACGTGACATGGAAAGAAATCATGTTCGAGCGCAAACTGGGCTTGCCGACCGTGACCATGAACCTCGAATTCAAGAAACCCGCCGTCTACGGCGATGTGCTGGATTTCGCCGTCCATGTGCGCTCCATAGGTCGCGCCTCGCTCGATCTGGAAACTTTCGTCACGGTGCGCGGCGACATCATCTGGACAGTGCGCCAGCGCATCGTGATGACCTCACTGACCGACCATAAATCCCATCCCTGGCCCGACGATATTCGCGCAGGCCTGACACGTTATCTGGAGCCAAGACATGATGCATGAAATCATCCAACCCGACGGTTGGGCAAAGCCCATCGGCTATTCGAACGGCATCAGCGCCCGTGGACGCATCGTTCAGGTCGGCGGACAGATTGGTTGGGATGCGCATTGCCAGTTCCATTCCGATGACTTCGTTGATCAGGTCCGCCAGACGCTTTTGAACATCGTCAGCGTGCTGGAAGCCGCCAATGCCAAGCCCGAGCATCTCATTCAGATGACATGGTACTTCACCGATCGTGAAGCCTACAAATCCCGCATGCGGGACATCGGTGCCGTCTACCGCGAGATCATCGGTCGTCATTTTCCGCCCATGGCCGCCGTACAAGTCGTGGCGCTGATGGAAGATCGCGCCAAGATCGAGATCCAGTCGCTCGCCGTGGTTCCCGACTGATTTCAAGTTCAAAGAGGAGGAGAATTCGATGACCAGCAAAGTCATGCCCGTGATTACCCGCAAGGGACAGGAAGACACAGGAACCGGCCAGTCCGGCGGTTGCGTGCGCATATCCGGCGTCAGCCCACAGCACACGCCTGCCACCAAAATCTGGTTCGGCAAGGTCTCGAACGATCCCGGCTATCGTTCCTTTCCCCACCACCACGGAGAGGCCGAGACCGGCGGATACGTGCTGAAGGGCAAGGCCCGCATTTATTTCGGCGAGAACTGGCAGGAGTTTCTTGACATGGAAGAAGGCGACTTCATCTTCGTGCCGCCCAACTGGCCGCATATCGAAGTCAACATGTCCACCACAGAGGAACTGGTCTGGCTGACGACGCGCACGCCCGACAATATCGTGGTCAATCTGCCCGACGTTGACGACAGTGCTCTGGTTGGCTTCAGGAGAGCAGAATGAAACTGTTGAGACTAGGCGCCCTTGGCGCTGAAAAGCCAGCACTTCTGGCTGATGACGGCACATTGCGCGATCTTTCCGGCATCGTCTCCGACATTGCAGGCGAAACGCTGGATGATGAGGCTCTAAACCGCATCCGCAGCATCGATCCCGCAAGCCTGCCGCTCGTATCGGCTGACCGCGTGGGTGCCTGCGTCGGCAATGTCGGCAAGTTCATCTGCGTCGGCCTGAACTATGCCGATCACGCCAAGGAGACCGGCAAGGAGCCGCCTCCAGAGCCGATCCTGTTCATGAAGGCAACGACCGCCGTTGTCGGCCCGAATGACGATGTCGAGATACCCCGCAGCTCCGCCAAGACCGACTGGGAGGTCGAGCTTGGCGTGGTCATCGGCAAACGCGCCAAATATGTCAGCGAAGCCGATGCGCTATCCCATGTCGCCGGTTATTGCGTGGTCAATGATGTGTCCGAGCGCGCCTTCCAGTCGGAGCGCGGCGGGCAATGGACCAAAGGGAAAAGCCACGATACGTTTGGCCCCATCGGCCCATGGCTGGTCACCCGTGATGAGGTTGCCGATCCACAAAACCTGTCGCTTTGGCTCGATGTGGACGGCCAGCGCCGCCAGACCGGCAACACCTCCACCATGATCTTCGGTGTCGCCCATCTCGTCAGCTATATCAGCCAGTTCATGACGCTGATGCCGGGTGATGTCATCGCCACCGGCACTCCGCCGGGCGTCGGCATGGGCATCAAGCCAACGCCCGTCTTCCTGCAAGCCGGTCAGGTCATGAAGCTCGGAATCGAAGGTCTGGGCGAGCAGCGCCAGACGACCATAGCAGCGAGGGACTGACCATGAGCAATCTCAAAGGCCGTCTAGCCATCGTGACCGGCGGTGCACGCGGACAGGGCGAAGCCGAAGCACGGCTGTTCGCTTCCAAAGGCGCTACCGTCATCATCGCCGATGTTCTGGCCGACGAAGGCCGCGCCTTGGCGCAGGCCTTGCAGGATGACGGGTTCGAAGCCCGCTTCGTCCATCTGGATGTGACCGATCCCGCAAGCTGGGCGGGCGTGGTTGCTCTCGCTACCGAGTGGAAAGGCCGCATCGACATTCTTGTGAATAATGCGGGTATTATCAATCGTTCGACAGTTGCCACAACTGGTCTGGAAGCATGGGAACGCGTGCTGAAGGTGAACCTGACGGGCGCATTCCTCGGCATTCAGGCGGTAACCGACTGCATGGCGGGAAGCGGTGGCGGCTCCATCATCAACATTTCCTCCAACAGCGGCTTTTCCGGCCATTACGACCCCGCCTATACCGCCAGTAAATGGGGCCTGCGCGGCCTGACCCGCAGTGCGGCCATGGAGCTGGTTTCGAAAAACATCCGCGTCAATGCCGTCTGCCCGGGCCTCGTGGTCACCGGCCTCAACGCCAGCAGCCCGCATTTGAAACCGATGATCGAGATGACGCCGATGAAGCGCAGCGGAAAACCGGAAGAGATTGCCGAACTCGTGCTGTTTCTGGCGTCCGACGCATCCAGCTTCATCACCGGCGAGGATTTCGTCATCGATGGCGGCTTTACCGCTGGCGCCGCCTATCGGCAAGTCGCAGTACAGACAGGTATTTTCGACCAGTGACCAGATACTGTTGAGGTGATCGGAGCCTCAGCAGTTGGGACGTTTTATGGGTCGAGCGAATCTTACTCAGCACCGTCTCGTCGTACGTATCGATTTCTCAAAAAATAGCTCGAATTACAACCCACGTCTTGTCTGACGGCGCGGGTCCGAAACCTAATATCTGCCCCAAATAACCTGCTGTGTATCATTAGCCAACGCGGCCAAATCGGAGCGCGGAAGCTAGTACCTTCTTGCGCCACTTCCACAAGTGGTTCACCCCATTCTTCGGTAGCCTCAAACTATGTCTTCTCGGTTTGGATGGCTTGAATGTAGAGACGACGCAAAGTGTCCGCAAAGACCGGGTATCAAAAGCCGCAGTAAATCTCTGAGACCAAGCGCGAGGATATTAAGCGTAATAGAGGCATAACTACTTGACCCTCCTCCTTCTGGTTTCACCCTACCAAGGTGACCTGCTCATGTGCTTGCCAGAATGTGTTTTATGTCTAAAAAGACAACCTCGACCGCTCATGACAACCATGCCGATCTCAACTTCTGTCATTTAGCGGCTTGCCGGTGCTTTTGGAAATCGTCATTGGTAAAAGTAGTTTCGGGCAGAAATAACCCATAACGAGCGTTCTGAAATCTCGGCGGAAAAGTCATGATACTGACCAACGACGTGTTTCAGACATGATGTCAAGAACGAGGGTGCGGATCAGCAACATTTAGCCGATCGCGGCGAGCGCCCGGCGTGTTGTCAGCGAATAGGCGCTGACTTTCCTGCAGGGGATGGCCGACGTCGCGACCGTCTGTCATGGTGGTAATGTCTGTTTCGCCACTGGATGCGGGGTCTCGGCATTTTTGGGACGGTCGAGCAAAATTTTGCTGCGTCAAAAGGATTTGGCGAGCCACGCGCTATCGATGGAATCAATGAACATGCCCAAACCGAACTGCTCCGATCTGGTCCGCTTGAGTATGGTCGCGTCACCTTTTTACCGTTTCGGGCTGGGCTGAGGATAGGTCAAAGTGAAACAAGTGGAATTGGTGCCGAATATCGCGAAAGTTCGTTGATTGAGGCCTTATTCAGATCGTCGGAGTGATTTTTTTCAACTGAGACAACTGCTTTAATCATTACAGCCAAAAACCGGTGGAAAGTATGTGAGGTGATTGGCACCACCAACGCGGCGCGTTTTCTCCGACCCGACGCGTGCCGGGCCGCATGTTCGTAATTCTGGCGTCGAAATGTCGTGGGCGGGGACCCTACCAGTTCTTAAGCGGCCAAAATAACCTTCATTGCCTTTTCGCGTGCGGCATTGCCGAAGACTTCGTAGGCGTCGAGAATCTCATCGAGCCTGAAGCGATGCGTGATGAGCTTGCTGGGGTCGAACTTGCCGGTCTTTACGGTTTTCAGCAACATCGGCGTCGTGTTGGTGTTCACCAGCCCCATCGAGATTTTGATATTCTTGATCCAGAGGTCTTCGATACGGAGCTCCACCGGCTTTCCGTGAACGCCGACATTGGCGATATTGCCGCCAGCCGAAACGATCTTCTGGCAAATATCGAATGTCGCTGGAACACCAACAGCCTCGATCGCCACATCGACGCCTTGGCCTTTGGTCAGCTCCAAGACCCGTGACGCTGCGTCCTCCTCGCCGACCTGAACCGTGTCGGTTGCACCGAATTGCCGGGCAAGGGCCAGACGCGCCGGATCCATATCAATCATTATGATTTGGCCGGGCGAATAAAACTGCGCCGTCAGCAACGCCGACATGCCGACAGGTCCCGCACCGACGATAGCGATGGTATCGCCCGGCTTAACGCCACCCGCCTGTACCCCGATTTCCAGTCCAGTTGGCACGATGTCCGATAGCATCACCAGCGCTTCCTCATCCGCGCCTTGCGGGATCGGATACAAGGAGTTATCGCCATGGCGAATTCGGACATATTCGGCCTGGGTGCCGTCGATCGTGTTGCCGAGTTGCCAACCGCCGTCATCGCAATGGGAATAAAGCTGCCGTTTGCAGTTCGGGCAGGAACCGCAGGACGTAATACACGAAATGAGCACCGCATCACCTTTGCAAAAGTTGCGGACCGCACCGCCCACATCGTCAACGATACCGACACCTTCGTGGCCGAGTGTACGTCCTTCGGTGACACTCGGCACATCGCCCTTCAGAATATGCAGGTCGCTGCCACAGATCGTCGTCTTCATAATTTTCACGATGACATCTGTTGCCTCCTGGACCACCGGTTTCGGTTTTTCGACCCAGTCCTTCTTGCCCGGTCCGTAGTAAACAAGCGCCTTCATCAGATCCTCCCGTGGGGTCATACCCCTGAGCATGTTGTTGCAGAGATCACACAAACCCGTCTCCTGTCCGGATAGCGAGATGCTAATCGGCATCCGCCGTCAGTCTAAGCGAGTATTGCGGGAACCGGCTAGGTGATGCGTGATCCTTCCAGGAAGTCGGTGATCGTAATCGGAAGAAATCGCCCTGTATCCTCAGATCAGCTGCCGAAACGGATCAGCCATCTCACTTCCGGATCGAAAAGCGTCTGTGGAGACTGCACATGAACGGATTGGCGTCACATGCGCCCGGGTCGGCTGCGCAATGTCTGATGGGGTGTTTCACCGAACCGCTGTCGATAACAGGCGCTCATCACGGTGAGGTTGACATATCCCCTCCCAGCCGCAATGGAGGAAACGGTCTGTCCAGGCGCAGCCTCCTTGAGCGCCGTACGAAGGCCATCGAGACGGCAGGCTGTGAGGTAGTCATGCGGCGTGATGCCACGAAACCGCCGGAAGCCCTCGGAAAGGCTGCGACTCGAAATACCGAGTTGCGCAGCAACTTCCATGACTGAAGGCGCTTCATGGGCATGTTCCTCCATCAACCGCTCCGCCTCGCGCACATATCTAGGTGCAGCACTGCGCGCGCCGGTTTCAAGGTTGAGACCGGAACACTCAGCCCAGCCGCGCAGCAGCTCGAGGCACAAGGTTTCTTCGATCCGTTTCTCGATCAACGGGTTGGCGACGCTATCGCTCCGGGCGTCCACCGATCGGGTCGCGTAGTCGAGAAGCGAAAGCCAGGCTGACTGGCCGCGACCAAAGATCAGACGCTTTTTCCAAAGATCGTCTTCGGGCACGAAACCGTACCAACGTTGCGCCGTTTCCTCCATGATCGCGTGGGGTATGGTCAGGTTGAACTGGAGATCGTCACCATCCGCCACGTTCCAATACTCCGTGCGGCTGCAGTCGACGACATAACTGTCACCGGGTCTGGTGTCGACCCTGGAGCCATCGCTCAGAGGATGACACACACTTCCGCGCATGGTGTTGACCACGATGATGTTGCCTGAGGACGGGTCGAATTCATCTGCTTTCGTCGGCACTCCGAAGCAGAACCGGCTCAGAACGATCTGGCCAACCGACAGTGTGCGCAAAGTGGCATTCGGATCGGAACCTTCAACCAAAGGCCGCGTGGAAAGCGGCATATAGACTCGCTGGCAGAAGGCATTTACATCCGCCCACTCCCTGGAAGAGTTTAGTTTTCCGCTTAGGAGCGGCTGGCCTTGCGCATCGTAAAGCAGCGCACTTTCCAGCAATTTGCATCCCTCCCTATTTGCGGCAATAATGCCTGAAATTCGCGATAATTCAATCAACAACAACACTTGACCGTCCAAGCATCACAGCATGTCAGCGCGGGTTGAGAGGGCGGGGTGGGAAGTGAAGGGCTCGCCGCAGCTGATACCAGCCGGCCCCGATGCGGAACAATGCTCGCGTATATCTCTGGCCCGGATGGTATCATCCATCGAGCTGATGTAGCCGCCTGTTCAACAATCTCTCGTCGTGTGACGCGTCTTCGGTACGGAAAAGATGAACTTTGTGTAGGTTTTACCGTCCGTTGCTACTAGCCCCTACGCCCCACTGGGTCTTTCCCGGAAAGATCGATCCAGGCGAAGGATACCGTCAATAGCGTCCTTGCGTTCAAAGCGACTATTACGGTTCGTCTGTATCTGGCTGGCAACTTGTTTTTTCTCAGAGTTACCTCATTCGCGATCAGAGTAAGGATCCCGGAAGAAGGCATTATACCGACTTGAAGGGACTCGAACCTACGACCAGTTTGGATAATTGACACCAAGGTGCTGAATATATGTGATAATATCCTACATCATATATAGATGAGGAGCTTAGTCCGGGCCGCTCAATCGTTCTTCGCCTTGAAGGGAGCTGAACCGCCGACCTGTAAATACTCACGCTAACAGTTCGGTTAGTTCAGTGGCCAATGTCGCCTTTCCTCGTACGGAATCTCCTACTCAGCATAGCCACTGTCACAGTGAATGATGGGCATGGGGCACTGTAACGTTAGGATACAATGCGCTCATCTTTCCGACACTGGCTGGCCCTTGCGCTGGTTCTTGTGGGGCTTTCTCCATTACAGCCTGCATTCAAGGGTAACCCCATGTATGCTCGCTATCACCGGCATACTGCCAGCAGTATGTTGACATACTCCCCCCAGTATGAGAGTTCAGCTCAAGGAGAGCGCATGCCGTACTCGATGGAAGACAAAAAGAAGGCAACGACCCGCCTGAGGCGGATCAAGGGCCAGGTCGAAGCACTGGAACGCGCCGTTGAGGCTGGGACGGAATGCCGGCTTCTCCTACAGCAGATCGCTGCGATGCGGGGTGCTGCCGGCGGACTGATGGCTGAGGTCCTGGAGATCCACCTGCGCGAAACGATGGGCTCTCCCGAGCAAGCGCACCAACCATCGGTCTCCGACGACCAGATGGACGACATCATGAAAATCCTGCGGGCCTATCTCAAATAGGCAGCAGCCGAACGAGGATATGCAAAATGAAGAGCAGAGCCGCAGTCGCTTGGGAGGCCAACAAACCTCTCACGATCGAGACCATCGAGATCGGCGGTCCAAGAACCGGCGAAGTGCTGGTTGAGGTGATGGCAACAGGTGTTTGCCACACCGACGCCTATACGCTGTCCGGGCTCGACTCCGAGGGCAAATTTCCTGCGATCCTCGGACACGAGGGTGCTGGCATCGTACGGGAAGTCGGCGCAGGCGTCACGTCGCTCAAGGTTGGAGATCACGTCATCCCGCTTTATACGCCAGAATGCCGGCAATGCAAAACCTGCCTGTCACAGCGCTCGAACCTGTGCACGTCGATCCGCTCGACCCAAGGCCGGGGTCTGATGCCTGACAACACGTCGCGTTTCTCCTGCGATAGTGGCGAGATCTTCCACTATATGGGGTGTTCGACCTTCTCGAACTTCACCGTATTGCCAGAAATCGCGCTCGCGAAAATTCGCGAAGATGCGCCCTTCGACAAGATCTGCTATATCGGTTGCGGCGTCACCACGGGCATTGGAGCGGTTATCTACACTGCCAAGGTTCGTCCAGGCTCGACGGTCGTCGTCTTTGGTCTCGGCGGTATTGGCCTAAACGTGATCCAGGGCGCTCGCATGGTCGGCGCCGACAAGATCATTGGTGTCGACCTCAACCCCGCCAAAGTGACGATGGCAAAGAAGTTCGGCATGACTGACTTCATCAACCCTTCTGAGGTCGGCAATGACAAAGTCGTCCAGGCGATCCAGGACCTGACGGACGGCGGCGCCGATTACACCTTCGATGCCACCGGCAATGTCAATGTCATGCGCCAGGCTCTGGAAGCTGCCCATCGCGGTTGGGGTGAATCGATCATCATCGGTGTCGCCGAGGCCGGCAAGGAAATCTCCACCCGACCGTTCCAGCTGGTCACCGGCCGTACCTGGAAGGGCTCGGCCTTTGGCGGTGCGCGCGGTCGCACTGACGTGCCGAAGATCGTCGACTGGTACATGGATGGCAAGATCAACATCGATGACCTGATCACCCACAAGATGCCGCTTGAGGAAATCAACACGGCCTTCGAGCTGATGCACGAAGGCAAATCGATCCGCTCGGTGATAGAGTTCTAGCCATCAATCTCGTCATGAATAACGGGCCGCACGGGCCCGCTATTTACCCATCCGGCAGCCATCTACAAGACAGTTGCAGACCTCTCATTGCTCTTGAAAGGAAACGAACCCGCAACCTACAATTCCTAAAATATCTATCACGCTGACTATCCGTGATAACGTCTTTTGTCATGGATCGAATCCAACGGCCCTAATCCTCGGATAACGGGGCAAGGATATGTGCTGAGATAAATCGGTATCACTTAAAAAACTGCGTTCAGGCGAAGATGTGGCCAGCGTGCCAAGCAATCCCGCTCACCATGGTGAGTGGGATTGACATTATTCGGATCAATTGGCTATTGAAATGACAACGGTAATGGATTCTGCCGGGCATTACGCCGAACCGCTTCCCCGATGAAGCTGATGACTCCTACTCAACGCGCAACACGCGAAGGAGTAGAGTCGTGCCTAGAATTCTGTACCTGTCCTCCAAGACGAAATGTGACCTTGCGGGAGCGTCCATCTGATGGCGTTTTCTGCATTTTTCGGTCTTCGTATCGCCCAGGTTCGCGGCCTCGCGAAATGGATCCTGATCGTCGTCCCGATGGCTGTTGCCGTCGGGTCGCTCGTTGCCGTGTTTCTGTGGAGCCTCGACAGGGCAACCGAGCTTCGCTTCGAATTTCCCTGGCTGATCTACGGCATGCCGGTCGCAGGCTTTGCGATGGTCTGGGCCTACCAGAAATTCGGCAAGTCGGCTGAAGCCGGCAACAACCTGATTGTAGACCAGATCCACGAGCCGGGCGGTGGTGTGCCGCTGCGCATGGCGCCCTTCATCCTTGTGACCACGGTGCTCACCCATTTGGTCGGCGGCTCGGCCGGTCGCGAGGGCACGGCAGTCCAGCTCGGCGGCAGCCTTGCCAGCGCCTTTGGCAAAGTCTTCAAACTGGCGCCCGGCGACGTGCGTATCCTCTTGATGGCAGGGATTGCCGCAGGCTTCGGCGCTGTCTTCGGCACGCCGATCGCCGGCGCGATCTTTGCGCTGGAGGTGCTGACCATCGGACGCATGCAGTACGAGGCTTTGTTGCCCGCCTTGCTTGCCGCCATTGTTGCCGACTGGACCTGTCATGCCTGGGGGATCGGCCACACCCATTATGCCATCGCCTATCTCGGCGGCGTTGGCGAAGCTGTCGGCTTCCACCTCGATGCGGTCCTACTGCTCAAGGTGGTCATTGCCGGCGTGGCTTTTGGTCTGGCCGCGCATTTCTTCGCCGAGCTTTCCCATTTGGCATCATCAGCTTACAAGGCGATCTTGCCCTATGCGCCGCTGCGTCCGGTGCTCGCCAGCGCGATATTGCTGGGCCTTGTCTACATGCTCGGTACGCGGGAATATCTCGGTCTGGGTGTCTGGTCGCCCAATCCCGACGATGCGACGATCCTTGGCTTTTTCCTTCCCGATCACGTGGATTACTGGAGCTGGGCCTGGAAGGCGCTGTTCACGATCGTCACATTAAGCGCCGGTTTCAAGGGCGGCGAGGTCACACCGCTGTTCTTCATCGGCGCAGGTCTCGGCAGTGCGCTGGCCGGTGTTCTCGGCGCACCGGTCGATCTTTTTGCGGCGCTTGGCTTCGTGGCCGTCTTCGCCGGCGCCACTAATACGCCGCTGGCTTGCATGATCATGGGGATTGAGCTCTTCGGCGCCACCTATTCGGTCTACCTCGCTGTCGCCTGCTTCGTTGCCTATCTGTGCAGTGGCCATTCCAGCATCTACCTGTCGCAGCGCGTCGGCGTTCCGAAAACGGCTGCCGCCAACGATATTCCTCCCGACATCTCGGTTCGCCACATGCGTGACATGCAGACTCAGAGCCTCGGCGATCTCGTCGGAAAGGTCCGTCTACGGTCACTTGCTACCACCGCAACACTCAATGAAAGGCCCGCCGTCGTGACGCAACACAAGCTGCATTCTACCGAAATCGGCATGGTCCGTATCTACATGAAGCCGCGTGAGAAGGCGCCCGGCAAGGGCGGTTGGTTCGGATCGAAGCCTCTTTACCGGGAATTGGTCCTGCAGGCGAAGTCGGCCGGCATCATGAATGCCGTCGCGCACCATACGCATTTTGGCTATTCGAACAGCGGTAAGCTTCAGGACGAGGGCTTCGAGATCCCCAATCCGGATCTGACTATGTGCGTCGAGATGATTGCATCACGCGACCAGCTTGAGGAATTCTGCCGGACCCATGGCGCGCTGCTGAAACACAAGGTGATCGTCTACAAGCACCTGGAACAGTGGGATGTCGTCCATCACGACGTTGAGGCGGCAGAAGCGCTCAAGGTCACGACATCCTGAAGGAGGCGCGATCTTGGTTTATCTGATCGTTTTCCTTGGCGCAGGTATCGGTGGTGTTTTCCGGCACGCCGTCAACATGGGAGCGGCGCGCCTGTTCGGCTTCGGCTTTCCCTACGGCACACTCACCGTCAATGTTGTCGGCTCCGTCGTCATGGGCCTGCTCACGGAATTTTTCGTGTTTCGCTCTGGCCTGCCGCAGGAGTTGCGCCTGTTTCTGACAACCGGGCTACTTGGCGGATTCACCACCTTTTCGACTTTCTCGCTAGATGCCGTTACCCTGTGGGAACGCGGGCAATGGGATGTTGCTGCCGGATATGTCGCTCTTTCGCTGGTCCTGTCGATGGCGGGACTTTTTGTCGGCCTCATGCTGATCCGGATGGCCGGACATGGACAAGCCGCATGAAAATCTTCCTTACAAGCTGGCCGTTCTGGGCCCTCCTTTCGGCCGGCTTTGCAGCCCTGACGGCGATCTTCGCCAAGATCGGCGTCGAAAACGTCAATTCCGACTTCGCCACCTTCATTCGCACCATCGTCATCCTGCTGGCCGCTGGCGCGATGGTCTATATCACCGGAAATTGGCAGGAGCCGTCGACGGTCTCGACCAGAAGCTGGCTATTTCTTGTACTTTCCGGTTTTGCCACGGGCGCATCCTGGATTTGCTACTTCCGGGCGCTGAAGCTTGGTGACGCCGCCCGCGTCGCGCCGATCGACAAGCTGTCCGTGGTGTTCGTGTCCATTTTCGCTGTGCTGTTCCTCGGTGAACGTCTGACCCTGCCGAACTGGCTCGGTGTCGTGATGATCGCGGGAGGAGCCGTGCTCGTCGCCTACAGGGCTTAAGACCGTCAAAAAACTTCAAGGGGGAGGAATGCACGATGTTGAAGGTGTCGTTTTGCATTTAATCGTGAGATTCCAGTCCTAACAGTTTCAGTAAGATAGCCCGGCACTTAATTTGAGACTTGGCATTTAATTTGAGACTCTGGCTTCTCTTTGGCACTTAATGTGAGATTCGCCGCCAGGAAAATATGGCTGTTTACGGCCACGCCTCATTGGATTTGCGAGAGACCGATTGTCGTCAATGGCCTTGCAGCCATGTGATTACAGACACATGCCGCTACCAATGGTCATCAAAGCCCGTCGTGCTGCTTCGACGTGGCTGCAATTCTGTCCTGCGTGCCTCGGTTCTGATCAGCCCCATATTTTCGGAGGCGATGGCGACACGCGACTAGAATCTCCTGGTTTATCCACGGGTGCGGATTACGCGACCGTTGCCCACGTGCCACCGCGGAATTACTGCCTTCGCTCAGCCACGGCTTGTCGGCCAGCATGTCTGCACCTCTTGCGCTTATGACCTGCGGCGGGCGTCCAAGGTGCCGGTGACAATTGAAGCGCAATACTTTGAACAGATAATCAATCGTTCTATCGGTACAGTGGCGAATATCCTTGCGACGAACAATCCGCCGAAATGGCCTTGGCGACGAGATTTGATCGCAGTTCTACCGACTCGGTTTCCAGCCGGATACGCTTGTTCGAGCGCTTCATTCCCGACGACGCCTATCTGGATGAGGGCTTCGTCCTTCCCATTCGGCGGTCAAAGCGGATTATGAAAGATAAAATCGAACCGGCCCGTCAAACTGCAGCTCGCTGATCGTCGTGGTGGCATTCGCCTCTTCTGAGGCTGGCGCCTATTCTCCAAAATTAGGCGGAGAATAGGCGTGCAATCTCCGCACATCTTTTGTGCCAGCCTCCGCATCCCGCGATATCAGGATAAAGCGTCGCGCTCGCCGACAAGCTCTTCTATCGTTTTGTCCAGCATACTTTTCTGAAACCCGTCCAGATCGAGACCTTCAACGACGCTATAGTCACCGTCCTTGCACATCACAGGTACGCCACACACCAGCCCTTCCGGTATGCCATACTGCCCCTGCGATATAACAGCCATCGATGTCCAGCGCCCATCTGTACCACACATCCAATCACGCATCTGATCGATCGCTGCATTGGCGGCAGATGCTGCAGAGGACGCGCCCCGCGCCTCTATGATCGTAGTGCCCCGCCTTGCGACCTCAGGGATCAGCACCTCCTTGTACCAATGGTCGTCGCCGATGGTCTCGGATAAGGGCCTGCCGGCAGCCGTTGCGTAGGTCCAGTCGGCAAACATGGTCGGCGAGTGATTGCCCCAGACCACGAGCCTGTCGATGTCGCCGACGCCACAGCCGGCCTTGCGCGCCAGTTGGGTCAACGCCCTGTTGTGATCAAGCCGGATCATCGAGCTGACCTGCCTTGGGTTAAAGTCTGGCGCATTGGCGATCAGGATGGAAGCGTTGGTGTTGGCCGGATTGCCAACGACCAGAATTCTAGCTTGTCGTCCGGCGACCTCGTTGATCGCCCTCCCCTGCACCTTAAAGATCTCTGCATTCGCTGCAAGCAGGTCTCGCCGTTCCATTCCCTTTGACCGCGGCCGGGACCCGACCAAAAACGCTGCGTCGACACCGTCAAACGCTTGCCGAGGATCGTCGGTCGTGACGATGTTGTGCAGCAGCGGAAAGGCGCAGTCTTCCAGTTCCATGACGACGCCGCGTACGGCGTCCTGGGCTTGAGGCAAATCGAGCAGCCGCAGTTCGATCGGCTGCGACTTGCCATAAAGGTCGCCATTCGCCAATCGAAACAGCAGGGAATAGCAGATCTGGCCGGCAGCACCGGTCACGGCGATCTTTTTGGGAGTGGATTGCATTGTCATTATCTTTCCGGAGACGGGATAGGGTTATTTCGAGGGCGTGGTCCAGCCGGCCTTGGCAAAGATCGCCTTGGCCTCGGTGCCCTGAAGGAATTGCGAAAACGCCTTGGCGTCGGCATTCTTGCCTCCGCGCTCGGTCAGCACGATCCCGGTGTCTCGGTAGATGCGATAGTCCGGTTCGACCTCTACGACGTCTGCGAGTTCTGGGTTGGCGACCTGCCAGATATTCCAGATGATCCAGGCATCGAAGGACTTGTCCTCGGTCCAGGCCTTCTTGGCTTCGGCACTGTTGGCGGCAAAGGTCCTGATGTTGGCGCGAAGGGCCTTCACCTTCTCGATGTCACCGGTCCGGCCGGCCATGTCTTCCCAAAGACCGTTCTGCCCGGCACCATTGACGACAAGCACCTTATGGCCGGGTTTGAAGAGATCAGCGAGGCCGGTGATCTTCTCCGGGTTCCCCGGACGCACCAGGATCGCGGATGGGCGCAGGTAGAGCGGCACGACATCAGCGTCCTTGATCTGGCCGTCCATCGCCTTCACGAAATCCGACATCATCGTCTCGGAGCCGCTGAAGATCAGGTCAGAGTTGTCTTTAGCGTTGCTGATCCATTGCGGCGTCGGGCCGGCGGTGACGATCACCTTGTTGCCGGAGCTTTTCTCGAAGGCGGCTGCCGCCTCCTTCATGGCAGGGAATGGTCCACCGGGACCATAGACGTGGATATCGGCGGCAAGCGTTGGTGCTGTCGTGGCGAAAAGCATCGCCGCGCCGGTGATGATGGATTTCAGCATGGTATTTCCTCCGTGTCTGGTTGGAAGGAAACTAGCGGGATCCAGCATCAGTTCCATCGCATAATTTTGCTACGAACATTCGGAAAAATCGATTATAACTCGGAGCAAATTCAAGGCTGCTATCCTCATGACCCTCGACCAGTTGCGCATCTTCGCCGAAGTCGCCCGCCAACAGCATATCACCAAGGCTGCCAAAGCGATGAACATGACGCAGTCGGCCGTCAGTGCTGCGGTCATCGCGCTTGAGGAGCGCCACGGCGTGGCTTTGTTCGACCGGATCGGACGTTCTATCGTCCTAAACCAAACCGGAACGATCTTTCTCGAACATGCACTTCAGGTCTTGGCCGAAGCGAAAGCCGCCGAGTCTGCACTAAGCGACCTGGCGGGACTTTTGCGCGGGGAATTGTCGGTTATGGCGAGCCAGACTGTTGGCGCCTATTGGCTGCCCTCCAGGCTAGCGAAGTTTCACACACGCTATCCTGGTCTCGGTCTCGACGTCGGGATCGGCAATACCGAGGCGGTAGGCGACGCGGTTGAGGCAGGGCGGGTTGAGCTCGGCGTTGTAGAGGGCGCGGTCGACAGACCGGCCTTGTCGTCGCGCATGATCGCCACGGATGAGATGATCCTCGTCGTGTCGCCAACTCATCCATGGGCCAAAGGCAAAAAGCTCGGAAAGGCCGATTTTGAAGACGCGACATGGGTTCTTCGCGAACCCGGATCGGGAACACGGCTCGCCTTCGAGACGATGATGACGAAAGAGAAATTGAAGCTGCAGGCGTTGAACGTTGCAATTGTCCTGCCCGGAAACGAGGCCGTGCTCGGCGCAGTCGAGGCCGGCATGGGGGCAACACTGACATCGCGAAGTGCTGCCCAGACCGAACTCAACAGCGGCCTGCTGGTCGAGGCCAATGCTTCTCCGCTTCCGCGCCCATTCTTCCTGCTCCGGCATAAGGAGCGGTATCGCTCCAAGGCGGCCGATGCGTTCGAAGCCCTGTTGTCGGAATAGACACGATGACCTATCGCGGACCTGATACGCTCTGGCACGAGCATCGACGCGAGGAGCGGTTGGCCGCGCTTGACAGCGCGCATATGCAGCCATTGAACGCCTTCCGGGAGCACCTTCAGCTTAACTCCGACCGGGATATGCCGAACTTCGATCCCTACGATGGCGGTATCAGCGCAAGACTGCTGATCCTTTTGGAGACGCCTGGACTAAGTCCGGTTGAACGCGGCCAGCGTTTCGTTTCGATCGATAACCCGACCGGCACGGCGAAGAACCTGCGCAAGGCACTGACTGGCGCAGGGATATCGCGCCGAGACATCGTTCTGTGGAATACGGTCCCGTGGGTCCGCGCAACCCGAAGCTCGATCGTGGCCAGCGAGCGGCGCGAGGGCATCATGGGACTTGCAGGCCTCCTGCCGCTGCTGCCGAACCTACGTGTCGCCATCCTGGCGGGCGCGGTGGCGAGCGGTGCTGAAGGGGTATTGGTGGATGCCGGCCTCGAGGTGATCCTCTGCCCCCATCCGAGTCCGACGCTGATCAATACCTCGCCGACGCTGCGCGACCGCCTTCACGCGGCTTTCGAAGTTGCCGCCGCAAAACTCGATCGATCGAAAACGGCGATCGAAATATCCTGAACTATACGTTGGAACTGATCGATGTACCCACGTATTTTCTCCTCAACGATCAGGAGAAATTCGATGCACAAGATTGTTGCCTTCAAGAAGCCGGTAGCGCCAGCTCCGGATGTTCCTATGCAAGGCCATGTCATACGGAACTTTACGCCAAATTGGTTCGCGACCACGATGGGCACCGGCATCCTTTCGGTCGCTCTCGCACAGTTTCCTGGGCATCCGTGGCTTTTCGCGATCGGTCAGGCGCTTTGGCTCTTCAATATCCTGTTGTTTGCCATCTGCACAACGCTCTACACTGCACGCTGGCTGCTCTATTCTCATGAGGCAAGCCGCGTCTTCTCGCATTCTGTCGTGTCGATGTTTTTTGGCTGCATCCCGATGGGACTGGCCACGATTATAAATGGCTTCCTGATCTATGGCATCCCGCATATCGGCGACACGGCGGTGGCAATCGCAACGACGCTGTGGTGGATCGACGTCACACTGTCGCTGGCCTGCGGTCTTGCAATCCCGTTCATGATGTTCACGCGCCAATCGCACTCGATCGACCAAATGACGGCGGTATGGCTGCTGCCGATCGTGGCGAGCGAGGTGGCGGCCGTCAGCGGTGGCCTGCTTTTGCCCCACATCGCCGACGCTCAAACGCAGTTGACGGTGCTGATGACCAGCCTGGTGCTATGGGCCTGCTCGGTTCCGCTGGCCATGAGCGTGCTTGTGATCCTTTTCCTGCGCATGGCGGTCCACAAGCTTCCGCATGTCAACATGGCCGCCTCGAGTTGGCTGGCTCTCGGCCCGATCGGAACCGGTGCCCTTGGTCTTCTCGTCATGAGCCAGACCGGACCCGCCGTGTTGTCGGCGAATGGATTGGCGAGCGTTGCTCCGGCCTTCGGTGGCGCCAGCTTCCTCGGCGCGATCCTCCTGTGGGGCTACGGCATCTGGTGGCTGGCGACTGCTGTCCTGATCACCCTGCGCTACCTTCGCGAGGGCCTGCCATTCAATATCGGCTGGTGGGGCTATACCTTCCCGCTTGGCGTGTTTGCCGTCGCCACGCTTCGTCTCTCAACGATGGTGCCGATGTCGTCTATCGCAATCCTTGGCGCGGTTCTTGTTATAGCACTTGTCTGCATGTGGCTGCTGGTCGCGGCCAAGACGATCAAGGGCACTCTCGACCGCTCGCTCTTCGTCTCGCCCTGCCTCAAGGCCGACTGATGATCGAAACACTCCGGCAGTGCTCATGGCGGAGTGTTTTTTTGTAACCGAACAGGAGAAGACATGACGTTTCGTATGATGGCCGTGATCGTCGGCATTGCCTTAGGATGCGTGACATCGGCCGAGGCCGAACCCGTGCAGGATTTGATGACCCCGGCCGTATTCCAGGACAGCTTCGTTGGGCAGAAGACCGCTCCAGTCACGCTGGTCGTCTATTCCTCCCCAACCTGCAGCCACTGCGTCGACTTCCATGAACGAGACCTGCCGAAACTGCTGGATACATATGTCGCATCGGGTAAGTTGAAGATCGCGTACCGGCCCTTCGTGCGAAACTCGGTGGATGCCGTCATCTTCATGCTGGCGAATGCGCGGGGCCGAGACAAATTCGACGAGACGGTATCGTCCTTCATGACGAAATTCGATGAGATTGCCGGCGCCGCCAATGCCGAGGATGCATTGCGCGAGATCGCCGGTAGCATGGGCATCGACCGCACGGGTTTCGATCGCGCTGTCGCCGATCAGGCCTATCTCGACAAGCTCAATGCTGCGACAACCGAAGCGAACAAAAAATTCGGAGTCGCCGGCACGCCATCGTTTTTCGTCAACGGCCAACAGGTTCGGATTAAAATGAGTTTCAACGAGGTCGCCAAAGCAGTCATGAAAGCCACCGCCAGCCTGGAGTGAAACCAAAATCTGAGAGTGGCGGAATTCCCTGTAGGAAGTTTTCCTACGATCGACCAGGCTGGTTTTCCTCTGAAAAGACAGACGACTGGGCGCCGTCGTCGAACGGCTTAGAATGTCTGCTTTTTCGCCCTGTTCCAACCGGCCGTTCATTCTCCATACCGCAATCCGCTGCGAGTATCGTCCTTCAGACATCGTTCACAGGCAGATTGGATCCAACGCGCGTGATCCTCTTGGCGGCATATGAACAAGCCGTATTTCGGCACGCCTCGAGTCACCATCCGCGTTCCGTCGTTCTTCGCGCAGACCGGCATAGCACCGCGCGTGCCAACCGCTCACGCCGACGTGAGAACAAATACGGATGAGCAGTGGAATAAACGGCGACCCACAGCGTTCTTATCCACTAAAGCCAAAAGGATTCCGCCATGCGCGTTTACAGTTTCATACTTGTTGCCAGTTTTGCCATTGTGGGAAGTGCAACTGCTGAGCAGTTCCACGACCACCAACCGGCGATGAGCATGGAGGATAGCGGCCCTTCAACTGCGTTCTCCAAAAGCATGAAAGTGGCCATGGACAAAATGCATACCGGCATGATGGCGGTACCCGAAACAGGCAATCCAGACTACGATTTTCTGGCGCAAATGATCCCGCATCACCAAGGCGCCATCGACATGGCCAAGGCAGTGTTGCTCACCACCCAAGATCCGCAAATCCGAAACCTCGCCCAGTCGATCATCACAGAGCAGGCTTACGAAATTCAGTTGATGAATTCGATGCTCACACAACAGCGCGGCTCCGTCGCCGCCAACCCGGAGACTTCGAAATGAAACGTTCCGCAGCCCTGCTGATCGCCTTGATGGCGAGCACGCCAGCCTTTGCCCTGCCCGAATCCAAGGACCGGGTCTATGCTGCTGACCAGAACAGCAACACCGTATCTGTCATCGATCCATCGACCAACACGCTTCTCGGCCTGATCAAGCTCGGCGACCCACGCCCGAATGTCTTGAGCCCGCTTTACAAGGGTGAGGTCAACGTCCACGGCCTTGGCTTCTCGCCGGATCACCGTACCATCGTCGCCGTCTCGACGGTGACCAATTCCGTGACCTTCATCGATACCGCGACAAACAAGATCAAAGGTGTCGCCTATATCGGCCGCAACCCGCACGAGGCCTTCTTCACGCCGGATGGCAAACACGTCTGGGCAACCGTGCGTGGCGAGGATTACCTTTCGGTCATTGATGCGAAGACATTCAAGGAGACCGATCGCATCAAGACCGAGAGCGGTCCCGGCATGACGATCTTTACGCTAGACGGCAAGCGCGCCTTTGTGGCCAACAGCTTCAATCCGGTCGTTCAGGTGTTCGATGTCGCGTCGAAAAAGCTGCTTGCATCCATTCCGGTGGTATCGCCATTCTCGCCGTTCATTCAGGTGACGCCAGATGGAAAGGAAGCCTGGCTAACCCACAAGGATGTCGGCAAGGTGACGCGAATTGATACCAAGACATTGAAAGTCAAGGGCGTGATCGATAGCGGTCCGATCACCAACCATCTGGCGTTCGCCGACACATCCGCCGGAACTCTGGCTTATGTGACCATCGGCGGCGAGAACGTCGTGAAAGTCTACACGCTGGACGACGAGGCTAAGCTGATAGCCACCATTCCCGTCGGCGCCTTGCCGCACGGTGTCTGGGGTTCGGGCGACGGCAGCCGCGTCTTTGTTGGCCTCGAAAATGGCGACGCGGTGGACGTGATCGACACTCAGAAGAATGAGAAGATCGCCCATATCCCCTCCGGCCAGGCCCCACAAGCGCTGATCTACGTTCCGGATGCGGTCCCAACAGGCGATGGCCGCCAAAACCTTGAATCACGCAAGGACATGCCGGAGAACATCACACTCATGCTGAAGCCTGCCGCAGATGCGCAAGGCGGCGGAATGGTCGTCTCGCGCAATCTTGGCCTGATCGATATCGTAGATCTCAGCGTTTCGAAATTGAAGCCGGACACGGCCTATGCCCTGTTGTTCGAAGGTCAGCCGGAACCGATCGTGGCGTTCAAGACGGATGCCAAAGGTGCCGCGACGGCATCTGCCACCAGTCCGACCCGCTCCATCGTTAAACCGGGCGAAGCCTCCAAGACACCTAAGGTTATCCTCGTTGAGGGAACAGAACCGTCCGCAAATGCGGTCTTGCAGAGCAACTAACAGTTTGACTACCTGTTATGGGCAACCCCAAACCAAGCTGACTGCGGCGTTCTTACAATGCCGCAGTCATTTTTGACACCGCACTGAGATTGACCGGATTCAAATCATTCCTTGATAGATCGCAGTTGCGATCGGAAGGAGCTTTGCCCGATCGACCGAGGCGGATACCGCGAAATCGAACCCCTGATCCACCCAGACAAAACTGGACACGCCGTTTTTCTCTTCAAACGTGAACGCTGTCTGCGCTGATTGGCCGGCGCGTAGATAAACGGCCAGCCTCTCGCCTTTGTCATCCTCGTACATGAGTTGTGCAGCCGCAGCGCCACCGCCCGGAAGGACGCGTCCGCCGAGCAGCTTATACCCGAATGCCGAAAGGTTCGGTGGCGTCAGTGCCCGGCCGGATCGCTTCGACAGCCATGTGACCAGATGTGCCTCGTCATCCGCTCCAACTTCGACCGGATGGGCTACTTCGACCACGAAGGTCCGATAGGCGTCAGATGCATTCGCGGCAAAACCCGCCTCGGACAATCGCGCTGCGTTGATTTGCACGCCTTCAGGCTTTAGCCACCAGCCACCGGCCAGGCCTATTCCCAGGAAGATGCAAGCGGTCATGGCGGAGCGATACCAGACTTGTCTTCGCAAAGCTGCGTTGGACTGAAGGTTGGCGATGCGCAGCCGCGCTGGAATGGGCTCTGCGAATTTTTCAGACAGCCGCACACGTAAGGCTTCCCGGTCCGCAAGCTGTTGCGTGACCCTTGCGCTCACTTCAGGATGACCAGCAAGATAGGCGTCGACAAGCGCCTGACGGTCAGGCGGTAGCTTTCCGTCGATGTAAGCCTGAAGATCATCTTCGCCGATCGGCGAACCGGTGTTCATCATTTTACCCTTCGCAAGGTCACGGGCGTCTTGTTGTCGAGAATGGATCGGAATTTCTGCCTGGCGCGCGACAGCCGCGACATCACGGTTCCGACCGGAACACCAATGACGGCGGCAGCCTGCTCATAGGACAGATCCTCGACGCCAACCAGAAGCAGAAGCGATTTTTGATCGTCGGAAAGCCTATCGAGCGCTTCGAGTATATCGCGTACGGCGATACCATGATCCTGTTCGGCGGGTGATCCGGGGAGCGTGACGGTATCGAGCTCGTGGTGTGGCCCCCGTCGCTGGGATTGGCGTCCAGCCGAAATGTGCAGGTTTCGCATGATGGTAAACAGCCATGCCCGCAGGTCGCCATCGGTCCGACGCAGATACCAGCGTGATATCGCACGCTCGAGGCAATCCTGCACGAGATCGTCGGCGCGGTTGTGATCGCGCAGAAGCGCGAAGGCATAGCGTCGCAATGCCGGTATTTCCGCCTCCAGTCGCATCGCCATTGTCGACATCATCAGCCCTTCGGATCGGTGGCCATACCGGGGATGCTGGCATGGCCACCATTCGGCTTACTTTGCAGGCGGGTTAACCTGCCAGATTTCGTCGACAAGTTTTCCGTCACGATAGGTCATGATATAGAGAACGGGAACCTTGTTCTTGCCGGCAAAGACAACATTTGCTGCAACGGTCGCGCCCTTAGGATTGGCTGCCTCCCAGACTTCGCCGACTGTGGCGGTCTGTTCGCCCTGTGCCGTCGAGAATTTGGTCCAGACTTCAGCTATCGCCTTTTCCGACGCATATGTGCCGTCGAGCGGACCACCAATCCAGGCAAGGGAAGGATCCTTACCGTAGTCCTTGGTGATTGTCGCGACATCGCCCTTGGCGATTGCTTCGATACGGGTTTTGGCCATGTCCATGGCAGGACCAGCAAAGGCTGCACCGGTGCACATGAGAAAAGCGAGCGGCAGAGCCATCAGAGCTGTTTTGCGCATAGTATAATCTCCTTGTTGAAATGACAGGAGAGAGACGCTGGCAATCACGCGTTATTCCACCCGGCAGCAAAATAATTTTTTCCTCGCTCACCGCGCTCAAGGATATTGAACTCCCTTTGGCTGGTAGAACGGATTCCAAGGGCGAAGTTCTACAGGAGGATGTGTCGTACGTAGGCCTAATGGCTGAGAAACACGGGCAAACTTGTGTGATCCATCACTGTCTTCGTGGCCCCGCCAAAGACGGTCTCGAGGAATAGGCCATGACGGTAGGCGCCCATCAAAAGCGTATCCGCGCCGCCCCTATTGGCCTTCTCCAGAAAATCGTCGGCGTTTTTCGCCACGGAGGTCTGCAGCCGCCCTGTCCCGCTGACATGCAATGTCTGAAAGAACGCAACCGCCTCTGAGATGTCGTTCTCGTGTGCTGCGATAATTATCAACGTATCAGCAGCGCGGAGCCAAGCTCTGGCCTTTTGAAGGCAAGAACGTATTCCGTCATCGTCCCTCCAGAAAATGGCGATTGAGCGGCCGAAAGAAACCGGAGTGCCGTTAGTATCCGGCGTAAAAACCACCAGCCTATGGTGATCGAAGAGCGCCGCATGCAGGGCATCGCCGCCGTCCATCGATTGCGGGTGGGCGATGGTCACAAGATCGGCTGATCCAAGATGTTTGCGGACACCGTCTTCTTCTCCACCATCAGCTTCCACCCACTCGACCTTGGCGCCAGCCGGCGACGGTTCACGCCCTGCCGACCACTCCTCGAAGATCTTTCTGACCTCGTTCCGTCGCTGAAAGGCCGTGCCCTCATCGCGGATCCGCATTTCCTGCATGTCGACTTCCTCTACACTGCCTCCGATCTTGGCGGGATCGACGCAAACATGGAGCGCCGTGATTGTTGATCCCGGTTCGACCGCTGATGCAGCGTCGGCGATGAGCAGGCTGGAAAGGGCTGTTTTAGGATGTGGGATGAGTGCAACAACGTGCATGGTTTTCCTCCTGGTTCAGGTTTCCTGCGACGCAGCTTCCGCGTCTTTTTGTTCGTGGCTCCGAACAAGCGATACCATCATCGCCGTGCCGTCGTCTCCCATCGCCTCCAAACATCCTCCAGCCAGAATACGCGATCATCCTCGGGCAGAACCGGGGTGCCACGCGTACCAGACCTGCCATATCGGGAGGCAAAGTGGGTTCGACATCGGATCTGCTCTAGGCTCGGTAAGCGACGAGGATAGCGCCGCAGGCAATCAGGCAGACGCCAAGCCAATTGGGAAGCGACAGACGCTCCCCTAGAAAGAGTACGGCGAAGATTGCGACGAAGACGACACTGAGCTTGTCGATCGGCGCAACGCGTGCGGCATCACCGAGTTTCAACGCCCGGAAATAGCAGATCCACGACGCGCCGGTTGCCAGGCCTGATAGAACAAGGAATACCCAGCTACGGCCGGACACCGTACCCGGCGATTGCCAATTTCCGGTGACATAGACCATCATCCCGGCGGCCGCCAGAATGACGATCGTGCGAATGAAAGTCGCGAAATCGGAATTGACGTTTTCGACCCCGACTTTTGCGAAGATAGCCGTCATTGCCGCAAAGCCAGCCGATAATAGCGCCCAGAAGGGCCAGCCGAGAAAAATACTTTTCATGCCGTTTGACCTCCAGCCATACCACGCACCAGCACCATGCCAGCGAACATTGCAATGAATGCCAGGATGACAGAAGCGCTGGCGTAGAGGATGGCGGCGCTAGCCTCTCCCCTTTCCCAAAGCCCTACAGCATCCAGCGAAAACGTCGAGAAGGTCGTAAAACCGCCAAGAATGCCGGTTGTCAAAAACAACCGCAGTTCTTGCGGCAGCCCGATGTGCGCTACCGCGGCGCCAAGCCCAAACCTGTCAATCTTCCAACATGTCGTCTCCGGCGGCCGGGTCAGTATCCACGGCGCTACCCTGTTTACTCAAGAGACCAGCGTCTTCCAGCGCCTCGATGTTTGGCAGGTCCCGCAAGGTCTCCATGCCAAAGGCCGAGAGGAAATATGGCGTCGTGACATAGGTATATGGCGCGCCCGGCGTGGGGCTCCGTGGGCCGGAGCCGATAAAACCTGCACCACGCAAACCGCCGATCGTATCGCGGCTGACTTCCTTGCCAAATAACTTTGACAACTCACCGCGCGTGATCGGCTGGAAATATCCGACAGCTATCAGCACCATCGCCTCAAATTCAGACAACGCCGCCACACCGCCTCGCGTAGGCGCGAACGAAGCGCGGATCGTCTCGGCAAACCTTGGTCGGGTCCGGTGTTGCCACCCGCCTGCGACCGAGATCAGTTCATAAGGGCGATCTCGCAGCTCTCCGACCAAGTCGTCGATCAGCAGATCGACGCTGCAGTCTTTGCCGACCACCCGCGCCAGAGTCTCGCGGCTGACCGGCTCGGCGGACGCAAAAATGACCGCCTCGACGCGCATCATCCATTCCCGCCAGCGCATTTCCGACGGCAAGTCCAGTAGCTCGCGATCATACAGGAGCTCTTGCTTGCGTCCTCCGGCTTGACGGCGGGGTTTAGCTGCGCTCGCTCCTGCCATTGTCACAATCCAAATATTCGGAAGGAGGACCGGCCCGAGAGCTCGCGTATCGCCTCAAAGCCTTCGAGCCGCTCGAACAGCCGGTTTGCCGCCCATCGTGACAGGCTGGCCCCGGCTGCCGAAGCGGATACAGCGTCTTCGTTCAACAGCCGACGGATGACTGGTTCAGCTCCTCTGGTCCTGACTTTGGCTGCGATGGCCAACAAGCGGCTAGCGCGGCGATCGATCTCCGCAGCGGAACGCAGTGCCAGTTCGGCGCCATCGACAATCGCCATGCAGATTGCTTTCGAATAGGCTGACTCACCCGGCTTCACGCGACCCCGGCCACCGATGGTGCGGAAAGCTGGGCCAAAGCGCTCGGGTAGCAACAGGGGAACCGGTTGCGACCAGTTCAGCTTCTGAGCCAGCACCATCTCGCCAAGACCAAGTGCCAACACTTCTGTGTCCGGGCGAGCCGCAGAAATCGCCATTATAAGGTCCGCCACCGCGAAAGGTGCCGAACGTCCGGATTGGATGGCAGAATCGACAAGATCTGGGACCAAGGCAAGATCGTCGTCCCAACGGATCGATAGAAGCGTGGCCAATTCCTTAGTAAACGATGTGCCCGCCATGCCGATCCGGCGGGACAGCATTCGTGTGGCCAAAAACAGCTTCCCGGCAGGACCGGGATCACCGTCCACGGGCGTCAACAAAACGGCGTCCCGCAGCGCGGGCTCTTCCTCGTTGCGACCGAGCATCCTGGCCGCGACGGCGGCTGACTTGAGAGCAAGACGATCGCGCCAGCAGCCTATCCATGGTGTATCCGAACGGATTAAATCGTCGAGTGATTTCAGCGCGATACCTGCGGCAAAAGCAGCATCCCGCTCGTCAATGTCACGGCCACGCGCCAGCGCCCAGCTTGGGAGGTAGCCGGTCCATGTGGAGGTTGCAGAGAACGAAGATGTGATCGAATCCATACGCAGCAGCATAAATCAGATGTGCAGTTTGTGCTACTTTTTCGTTATAAACCGCACAGCCTATCGCGAAGATAAAACGTCCGATAATCTTGCATTATCGGACGTAATGCGCATTATAGAGAAATGGCCCAAATCATCGACCAAAACACCGAAACTCACGTCGAAGAGACCTCAGCGCCATCTCTCAGCATGGCGCCTGGGCGTAATGGTTCCGCGCCGGAGGCGTCGGGCGACAGCCCCCTCCCCTCTCTCGTCGGCGAGGATCAGACGCCAGCTCATCTCGCAGGCCTTGCTGATCGCGCCCGGGGTTATGTCGAAGCCGCCAGTTCCGCCAATACCCGCAAGGCTTATGCCTCGGACTGGAAACATTTTGCTGCTTGGTGTCGACGGTCCAATCTGGCTCCGCTCCCGCCACACCCGCAAACCGTTGGGCTCTATATTACCGCCTGCGCCTCCGGGACGGCAGAGAGAGGAGCCAAGACCAATTCCGTTTCCACAATCGAGCGCCGCCTTTCCTCCCTATCATGGAATTATGCGCAGCGCGGGCTCGCCCTCGATCGTAGGGACCGGCACATCGCAACTGTTATGGCCGGGATTCGCAACAGCCATGCCAGGCCGCCGGTGCAGAAGGAGGCGGTCATGGCAGAGGATATCATCGCCATGGTCGAGACGCTCGACCGCGGTTCGCTGCGCGGCCTGCGCGACCGTGCCATGCTGCTCATCGGCTTTGCCGGTGGTCTTCGCCGCTCCGAGATCGTCGGACTCGATTTGAAGACCGATCAAACGGAAGACGGTCGCGGCTGGATCGAGATCCTCGACAAAGGCATGCTTATCACCCTGCGTGGTAAAACTGGATGGCGAGAGGTCGAAGTCGGTCGCGGCTCATCCGACGCCACCTGTCCTGTCGTCGCGATCGAGACCTGGATCAAGTTCGCCAAGCTGGCTCATGGACCACTCTTCCGTCGGGTCACGGGGCACGGCAAAGCGGTTGGGCCAGAACGGCTGAATGAAAAGGAAGTGGCACGCCTGGTGAAGCGTGCCGCGATGGCGGCCGGCGTCCGCGGCGATCTCAGCGAGATCGAGCGCGCGTTCAAATTCTCCGGTCATTCCCTTCGTGCTGGCCTTGCCTCGTCTGCCGAGGTCGATGAGCGATATGTCCAGAAGCAACTAGGGCACGCGTCCGCAGAGATGACCCGCAGATATCAACGTCGGCGTGATCGCTTCCGCGTGAATTTGACCAAGGCTTCAGGGCTTTAGCTGGCCCCTCCCCTCCTCCGCATGAAATGGTAAGCGGAAATTTTGTTGTCGGAATTCTCGATTAGCGCTTCAATTGAAATTGGGAGCTAAAAGCCACACCGGCGTCGAAAGCCGGTCGCATCAGGGCTGTCATGCTGATTTTCGCGATATCGTAAGCCATTGAAATCATAATAAATGATTTGCTAAAGGAACTCCAGTTGAATATTAGAGTTCCTCACATTGTATGCTTTTTAGCTGGCGTTATAACCATCGATAAGTACCTCTTATCGAGCCTTATGTGTACGTTCTGATTGTACACTTTGATATCCCATGGTATAGTCGCTCCCATCCCGAACTCGGAGGTCGCTATGCCCCAGACCAGCTACAAAATCAGTGAGGCTCGCAAGAATTTTGCGGAAGTCCTCGATCGTGCCAATCAGGGCGAGGAAATTGTCATTATGCGCGGCAACGAGGTCTATGCCCGCATTGGACCCGCCATTGATGGCAACAAGCGTCCTTTTGGGCTTTTGCGTCATCGTGGTCTTCCCGACGACCTGTTCGATACTGTTGACGCCGAGCAGGCCGCGATCGACGCGGGCGAGTGGAGCGACGAGACCGGTGTCTGGCAGAACAAGTCTGGCGAAACCGGGCAATGAAGGTTCTGCTCGATAGTCATGCGATCTACTGGTGGGCAATAGGTAGCGAAAGGCTTTCTGTGCGGGCACGCGCACTGATCGAGGACAAGACGAATGTCGTTCTGGTCAGTGCCGTTTCGTTCTATGAGCTGGATAACAAGATGCGGCTGAAGAAGCTTGACCTGAAGCCACAGGAGTTGCGGGCAGCCGTGACAGCCAGTGGCCTGCAAACCCTTGCCATAACCGATCTGCACGCCGAGCTGGCAGCAAGCTTTGACTGGGACCATCGTGATCCTTGGGATCGCATTCTTGCAGCACAGACGAGACTGGAACATTGCGTCCTGATCTCAACCGATGTTGTGTTCGACACAGTGCTGCACGAACGGATCTGGTGAGGCACGGATGGAAGTGTTTGTCGAGATAGCAGAGGCGGCTGAACGGCTTGAAGATTTGATTGAGCGGGCGCTCCTTGGAGATGAGATCGTGATCTGTAGAGACGGGACGCCGACTGCCTCCTTGGCTCCGATCGATGAAAAAGAAAAGGCGATGGACAGGTTCCTGGCACTTGCCGCTGAAGGTCGCAAGAACGTTCCAGTCGGGGCCACATCCAACCACGACGACTTTTATGATGAGCATGGATTGCCGATATGAGTGGTCTTGATCGCCGCTTGCATGAGCTCGACACGATTGCAGCGGTCTTGCCGCTCGAGCGTCGGGATGAACTTGCGGAGCTTTTGACCGATCAGGATATCGAAACGCTTCGACATCTGGTCAACGAGGGGATGGGTGCCAACACGCTGCGGGCACTGACATCAGACCTTGCCTATCTGCAGGCCTGGTCCATTGCAGCAACCGGAGCCTCCCTCCCCTGGCCGGCACCTGAAGCTCTCCTGCTCAAATTCGTTGCCCATCATCTGTGGGATCTCGAAAAGCGTATCAGTGATCTGGGGCACGGAATGCCGCAGAACGTCGATCATCTCCTGCGCGAGCAAGGGTTTCTAAAATCTGTTGGGCCTCACGCACCTGATACGGTCCGCAGACGGTTGGCAAGTTGGTCGACGCTGACGAAGTGGCGCGGCCATCAAGGGGTATTCTCCTCCTCTGCCCTCAAGCAGGCGATCCGGCTGGCGGTCCGCGCCACGCCGCGTCCACGAAAACGCAAAAGCGCCAAGGCCGTGACCGGTGACGTCCTGGCAAAGCTCCTTGCGACTTGTAGCACCGATAGCCTGCGTGACGTCCGTGACCGGGCAATTTTGATGGTGGCGTTTGCCTCCGGTGGTCGTCGGCGCAGCGAAATCGCTGGACTGCGCAAAGAGCAGTTGACCGTCGAGGCGCCGATAGCGGGCGACAACGCCACTCCCCTCCTCTCGCTTTCGATTCACCTCGGGCGGACAAAGACGTCGGGAAGTGAAAACGATGACGTTGTTTATCTAACGGGCCGACCAGTCGATGCATTGAATGCATGGATGACGGCCGCGCGCATCGATAGCGGAAGCATTTTCCGTAAGATCGATCGATGGGGAAATCTGTCCAAACATGCGCTGGAACCGGGCGCCATCAACGCGATCCTGAAACAGCGTGTGGTTATGGCCGGGCTGGAGCCGGGGGAGTTTTCCGCTCACGGATTGCGATCCGGATATCTGACGGAGGCTGCGAACCGTGGCATTCCCCTCCCCGAAGCTATGGAGCAATCACGGCACCGTTCCGTTCAGCAAGCATCCAGCTACTACAACAATGCCACGCGGCGCAGCGGTCGCGCTGCAAGAATGCTGTGATCGAGAGGCTCGGAACTTAGTCCATGACAATCTTGTTCAAAACGACGATCACTGAAGACCAGGCATTTGCAAAGATCGAGGCAGCGCTGGATACCGGCCGCGAATACGACGGCTATTTCAGTGTCGCGGACGATGACGGGGAGACGCCTCTGTCGTGGGGTCCCTCAATGAGCGGTGAAGAATTTCTCGCAAACGTCCGAGAAATGCTGGAAGTGACGTGGAAAGCAGCTAGGTTTTGGGTTGTCTATGACCGTCGAGAGGATCGTGGAGATCCTGATGCCATCGCGATACGCAATGCAGCGTTTCGTATCACACGCGGATATAACGGCGTCGTCGTCGCTTCGTTAAGCCTCCTGGGACGGAAAGACGCTCTCCAAGATCTCGAACTGATTTTCGTCTGTTTCAAAGAAGATTTCCAACGTCGCAACTTTAGAATTCGCTTCGAGAACAAACCCATTACACCCCAGTGATGGCCAATCAATTTTGCGCCAATACCGGACATCGCGGCTGGCGCAAAAGTTCTCTATCCTGCGACGTTGCAAAAGTCAGGAAGACAAGTGTCGCTTTAATTGGGCAGAGCGTCCGAAAACTTCATGCTGCCTAATAATCCCGATTCGACCGTCATATGATCTGTGGATCTGCGCCGATCATCCTCGAACTCGAAGCGCTCAGCACGATTGGCGCAGCTGTTACTTGACCGAACCATCGAGATAGAGATCTTCACCTCGTTGCAGCCGCGTGAAAGTGAAATCGTCTTTTCTGAGAAAGCGGTCGAACCAGCCTAAAAGATCATCGGTGGTCGACGAGTTGCGATAGCCGACCAGCTTGACAGTCAGGGGGGCACTGAAGGCTATGTCAAAGGCCGTGTTGAACTGGGTGGTGCCTGAAAGCTGAACCAAAAACGTGCCGCCACCATGGTGACGCATGGAGATTTCCGCACGAGCGAAGAACTCGTCGCTGTAAGTGGAGATAAGGCCGGGGGCTTCCCACCAATCCTCCCCGGTCAAAGCGTTTCGAGTTCCTTCGCCTTGGAAGTCTGCCCGAATTTCTTGGAGACTGCGATAATCACGATTCTCAAAGCGCTTCAGCGGAATTTTTAGCCACTGTGTATCCAAACCCGGGTTCAACCACTGCGAGACGTCATCCTCGGGGTCATTGTTGGGATCGAAGAAGAATTTCGGAGATTTCACTTCTAAATTCAGGCCGACGTAGTCCTCCTCCAGTTTCTGACCAGGCCAAGATCCACTTGTGGCTCGCAAGGTGATGCGCGGTTCCTGGACTTTAAGGTCGAGCGGATAGCTCTGATAAACAAGCTTAAAATGTCCCATGCAGTTCTCCGGTATGAAAACTCCTCGTCGATTCCTGAAGATAGCGGTTGATGTTATACATTGCTATGACGCATCTTTCAGGAACGGACCGCTCGCAATTGCTGCCTCTGCCGGAGGCGGGGGATGATTACGTGGGGCAGGACAACCCGGTCCGTTTCATTGAGGCCTTCGTGGATGAGGGCAGTTTTGAGAAAAATGCTAAATGGAAGCTTGGTGGGAAATGTCATGTGGCCGTTGGAGCGGGTGGACCCTCGCCTCGGCGGGTCTACCGAAGGAGGAAAGACCGCCCGATGATTAGTCAAACCGCCCAAGGATGTTACGCAACTGTTTTAATGTTGCCACTGATATTTGGTACCGGAACGGCGAAAGCAACTGACATGTCTAAGTGGGTTGGAGAAGAGGACGCGTTCAAAGCGACGCCTATATGCGACAAGTCTGAGCTTGAAATTGCCATGCCTCCATACTCCACGCAAAACATCGTCTCTACCGAGGATATGTGCGGGAAGGTCTACATCTTCACCGATAGTGACTCTGGTGATAGGATCGCTTTCGCTGGCGCATTGATTTTTTATCCGGTGGTAGAAGCACAGAAATATTCCGCAGCACGGCGCCAGTTGATCGAAATGTTAGCCAAAGCAGGCGGAGGGCCAAATCTG
Organism: Rhizobium sp. CFBP 13644; assembly: GCF_014842165.1. NCBI lineage: Bacteria > Pseudomonadati > Pseudomonadota > Alphaproteobacteria > Hyphomicrobiales > Rhizobiaceae > Rhizobium > Rhizobium sp. CFBP 13644. Next base: position 48,336 of record NZ_JACYVF010000007.1, on the reverse strand, counting down.
CATCTAGAGCTTTCAAGTATTAAATCCGAAAATTTGCAAGGTTTCTTGTTCGAACAGATTGAAATGCGCGCAAATCGTATCGAAGGCCCAGCCGGATCCATGACCTGGGATGTCGGTGTCCGTGAGTTTGGTGAACAAACTGCGATTATCTTCGGCGGCGTGACAGATCTCGCTAACCAACAAGAGACACTCACAGACGAAGAAAAAAGATCTGCGGTCGAGCTATTAGATGAACTTTCACGATGGAAGAACGAAAGCCTCAACCATCTTGTAAGCGGAACTAAATAACCCTGATTGTCCTTCGGCATGCAGACGCCGTTTTCGGTCCTTCATATGAAATCACTCAGACCGAAAGGCAGGGAGACCATTGTGAGTGACATTCCCCTGCCCAAGGCTATGGAACAATTACGTCATCGTTCTCTCCAGCAAGCTTTTAGCTATTATAACAATACCACACGTCGCATCGGTCGAGCGGCCAGAATGCTATGATGGAATAAAGTGGACGGACCCTAGAATAGGCGGCACGACAGCTCGGTATAGAGCTGTGATCGACGTCACGCCGGATATGCTAATGGACGGCATTCGTAAGGAAGGCTCAGCCTATCGCTGGCAGCCAGGCGAGCAACCGGGAATTGGCGATATCGGCTGGCGGACGTTTGTGGGCGCCGAGTTCTGGGATCGTCTGCCCGATCAAACGGAATTAAATGAAACGCCGAATGTAGAAATAGAAAAATCGATAGCGTTCTTTGCATAACCGCTGGCGAGCGCCCGATCTGGGGTGACGTCAACAAGGGTGAAGATATTGGTGCCTACAAGACGTCTGCACGTTATCTTGCTCCTGTTCGTATGCCTCATAGCGCTTTGGAAGCCTTTGGCTTCGGTGGCAACGAAACGCCGGAACACAAGGACAAGGTCGAAGCTTATCTGAAACGTTTCGATTGATTCTGCTCCACAAAACTAAGGGTATCCATGTCCAGCGTCATCAACGAAGTCATAAAATTACAATCGGGCTCCACGCCGCTCTATCTCCGGTCTTTCCGGATTGACGTGCATTATTGCGCAGGGATGTTTCCTGACGATGAGCGGCAGGAGACCATTGAAGAGGCTTTTTCAGAGTTGCAGAATGCCATCCATCTGGGTTTTTTCTGCTGGGATTATTTCCCTAACCGCGAAGCGGCGGATGTGACGCTAGCGTGGAACGCAGATAGTCATATGACCGTCAATGTTTCAGGCGATAGCCTGCATTACAACGCGCTGGTGGCCACACTTCGGTTGATCATCAATCTCCACCACTCCAATCATGCTACATATGAATCGCTGAAAACATTGCTCGGTGATGATATAGACGCTTTGCCAAAGCCCATTACATTTCGCGAAAATGTGACTTCACTTGTCATATCGGAGATCGATGCCATCGACCAGCGCACCGTGACTACGCAAGATGTCCTTAGCTACGTCGAAGAGGGAATAATCTTTCCTAGCTACGCGCCGCTGCAAGGAGCTGTGAACGAGGATTTTCAAGACAGTGACGCTATGGAATTGGAACGGGTAATTATAACGTCGCCGACGGATGAGGCATTTCCACCCAAAAACCTCAAGAAGATAGAGGACTATTTTCTCCGCCTGGTCGACAGCGGCGTCTTTACCTCCATAGACAAGCTGGACCGACGACTTCGCGACGACGAAGCGGAGATCTTCAAACGTAAGCGTAGTGAAGTGATGGAGCTGCTTTTCGGCGATTACCAGCATCAGAAATATGGCGTGATAGAATTTTTGAATGTGGTGTCCGGCGGTGATATCAACCGCCTAGTCGTACGCGATGACGGTTGATGCCGATGTTGACGCTTCTCGAATGTGGTCTCTCAACTGCCTTTGCTTCCGGTATGGATGCGACGCAAGCCGCAATAGTGGAGGAGAAATCCGTCCTTTTTCGGTACGAAACGTTCATTGGCAGCGACTTTCAACCCCAGCTTTGCGCCTTCAGGGATAACAGCCGAATCGGGGAATTTGCACCTCGCTTGCGTGAGTTGGTGCAGGAGGCGACTGCCGACCTGGTAGCGCGCATTTCCGCGCTTGATGCGATTTCATCAGATTTGTACGGCCGAAGAGCAAAGTTGGTCATTGTCCTTCCGGAAATCGATGATGCAAGCGGGCTCGACAGGATTTCGCTTTCATCTCTGGGTCGAGACTTGATTGATGAAATGTGCAGTAGCTTGTCCAATGATTTAGGCCTTATCATCTCGGAAACTGTGATCCGGGCTGCCGGCCACGCAGGTGTCGGATCTGCAGTTGCCGACCACCTCATCGAGCCATCGCCTGAGCTCGCCGATATAGTTCTGGTTGCGGCAGTGGACAGCTACAATGACCGACAGCGCCTCAACCGGCTCAACGATCAGAAACGCCTCTTCACCAAGCAGAACCAATTCGGCTTCGTTCCGGGTGAGGCAGCCGGCATTCTTCTGTTCAAGAGGAAGACGGCCACGACGTCATCTTTGCAGGTCCTCGGAGCGGGACATATGGTGGAATCCGTCAAGGAAGATCAAGAGGCTGACAGTGTCTTTACCGCCCTCAGCGAAGCTGCGTTTACAGCCACTGAAATGGCCCTAAAGAGTAGCAACGAAAGATCAATCAGTGCTTGGATTGCGGACTGGAACAACAGTCGCTACCGTGCCACCGAGTTGTCTTTCGCCATTCACCGCCTTAACGCAGCCTGCTTGCAGGAGGGTCTTTCACCTGTTTATCCGGCATTGGAATTCGGTGATGTTGGTGCTGCCTATGGATGCCTTGCAATCATCTTGGCGCGTTCAGCGCGATCATTTCCGAGTATATTTAGTGTAGATCACGCAGAGGCTTCCGCAGCCCAAGAAAACACCTTTCTGGTGTCAGCGGGCAGCGTAATGAGTGGCTTGCGATCTGCTATGGTCCTATCAACAAGCTGATATTCTCAGTAGAGGTGAGGCTGGATTACAAGATGCGGCTGAAGCCGCGGGAGTTGCGGACATGGTATCCACATCCTGGCTACCGCTGAAGCTCATACCGACGAGACCCTGCCGGGCGTGGCGATCAGGATTCGACTTGCCCATTTGGTTTTGCACCATGAACTGGGTGCGGTCGGTAAGTGCCTTGCGGCGAGCGCGGTCGCCAGTCCGGCAAGAGGTGCCCGAAAGCTCAACGTTTGAGGTTGAGAGCCAGCGATGGAGGAAACATCCGCTGTGACTCCCGTCTCAACAGCCGGGCGCCGAGGTTTGATATCCACCCGAATAGTGGCCGGGTAACCAACTTGCCAACAAACCCGTTCAAGCGTCTGAACCACATCCTCGCCCTACTGAAGCGGGCATCGACCGCCGGCGAGAAACGCGAGAAGGTATCAACGACCGTCAAAACCCTGATCTTGCGACCCGTTGCCAGTTGGTCATGAACGAAGTCCATCGCCCAGACATGGTTGTCGGCGTAGCTCAGGCTCCATTGGCCGACAAAATCCAAACTCGAAATACCCGTACCCATCAAAACGCTCCTCAAATTGGAACGCAATGTCACGAACAGGCGCGTCGCGGGTCAATCCTGCAGGCTATGTTCCCAAAAGGTTCTTCGAGTTGGGTAAAATCGCAGCTTCGGGCCGACTGGGCCGTTTTGCAAAGCGATCAGTCACGAACCGTGTGCACCTCGAATTCCAGGATCGAAGACATACAACGTCGCGAATATCCTGATTGAAAGCCAGACGATTTGCCTATAGATTGCCGGAATGCTTGATCATTCGTCCCAAAAAACTCCATCGACAGATCTGCCCATGGACGCGCTCAGCGAAGTCTTGCGGGACTTTCGCCTGAGCGGTGTCAATTATGGGCGCTGTGAGCTGCGGCATCCGTGGAACATCGCGTTTCCTCAACAGCCGCTTTTACGCTTTCACTTCGTCAGCCAGGGGCCTTGCTGGATTTACACCGAGGCTCAGGGGTGGGAAGCGCTGAACGAGGGCGATCTGGTGCTGTTGCCACAGGGCATTGCGCATCGCCTGGCGAGTGCGCCGGATGTTAAGGGCGATTGTCGCGAATCTTGCCAGATTACGAAATTGGAAAGCAGCGTTTGTGAAGTTGTGCGGGAGGGAACGGGGGCCACCGCCACCCTGTTCTGCGGTTCCATGGCTTTGGGCGAGCACGCGCTTCATCCTTTGATTTCCTTGATGCCGCCCATCATCCGGGGCTGTGATGTGGCGGGGAATGACCCACTCATCGGGCCTTTGCTGGCCGCCATGTCAGTGGAGGCATCTCAGCCGCAAATGGGCAGCGCGACGGTTCTTTCGCGGATGGCGGATTTGTTGACGGCCCGGCTTATTCGCTGCTGGGTCAATTGCAGTGGCGCTTCGACCACCGGCTGGCTTGCCGCCATTCGTGACCCGCATATTGGGCGCGTGCTATCAGCCATTCACCGGGAGCCCGGCCAGCACTGGACACTGGAGAGCCTCGCTGTCGTAGCGGGTCAGTCACGGTCGATCTTTGCCGAGCGGTTCAGCGCAGTTCTCGGCGAAGGCCCGGCGCGTTATCTCGCGCGCCTGCGCATGGAGCTTGCTCGGGAGATGCTGTCTCGAAACGGCATGTCTGTGGCGGAAGTGGCAACCCGGTTGGGATATGAGTCGGAAGCCTCATTCGCGCGGGCGTTCAAGCGCGTGACCCACTCATCACCCGGCATTGTGCGTCGCAGCAATTCCGGACGAATGGACATGAATTTAGGATTTTGAGTTACATATCATCCTGGCTGGTCCGGCTATAGATGTCTGCAATGTAGGAGACATACAGAGATGACGGACACAACTTTACAGCTCGATGAGCCCATCAGCGATATTGAAGCGGCGGAAGACACCGCGTGGACAGCGGCGACCTGGCTTGCCGTGCTTTCCATGGCCGCGACCAGCTTTGCTCTGGTGTCTGCCGAGTTTTTGCCAGCTGGACTTTTGACGCCCATGGCGCGCGATATGGGAATCAGTGAGGGCACTGCGGGACAGGTCGTGACGGCCACAGCTTCCGTTGGTGCCATTACGGCTTTGTTCAGTAACGTGCTGATCGGCAAACTGAACCGCAAGACGGTGCTGGTTGCTCTGACTGCGCTTGCCGTCGGCTCCAACGTTCTCGCCGCCACGGCCAGCGAATTCTGGTTGTTGCTCGTCGGCCGCGCCGGATTGGGCATTGCACTCAGCGGTTTCTGGGCACTTTCCGTTGCCGTCGTCGCAAGGCTGGTTGGTACCAATGCAACCGGGCGCGGCATGGCCATTGTGACCCTTGGCGTCTCGCTGGCAACGATTGCCGCACCCTCCATGGGCGCATTGATCAGCGATTGGCTGGGATGGCGCACGGCCATGGCGATGACGGCCGGGCTTGCGCTGATCGCCATGCTGATGCAGGCCATCAGCCTGCCCACTCTGCCTGCAAGCACCAGCAACAGCCTGACCGACGTGTTCAAGCTGACACGGCGCAGGGGCATTCAGCTCGGCATGCTGGCCATTCTCTTGCTGATGACCGGACATTTCGCAGGTTCGATTTACGTACGGCCCTTTCTGGAGCAGGTGACGTTGCTTGATACGCAGTCGATCGCTCTTGCCCTGCTTGGTTTCGGCATTGCCTCCGTCATCGGCAATGTCGCTGGCGGACGGATGGCCGACGCGAGTGTTACGATGGCTCTTGCCGTGACCGCTGGCCTGATGGCATCTGCGGCGCTTATTCTGGTTCTCGGCGGAGCTTATGCGGCCATTGCATTCACGCTGGTCGCGCTCTGGGGCTTCGCCTTTGGCATGGCACCGGTCGTGCTTCCAACCAATCTTTCCCGCAGCGCGCCGGACGCCCTCGAAGCTACCGGCAGCCTGATGGTAGTCTCTTTCCAGGTCGCCATCAGCATTGGTGCCGTTGTCGGCGGCTACGTTGTGGACAACTATGGTGCCGCAGGGCCGCTGACCCTGACGGCCATACTGGCCGCCACGACCCTTGCACTGGCGCTCATCCAGCCTCGCGATTGAAGGCTTGAACCAAGGCAATCAATCCCCATCAGGACGCGTGTGCTGATGGGGATCATGCATAAGCTACCCACCCTCTGAAGCTGAAGGCCTGGTAGAATTGCGCAATTGCGGTGAACCCCGCTTGTCGCAGATGGGCCTCATCTTCTTCTGGTGAGCATATGGAGAGACGCTCTTTCATGGCAATTCTTGCCTCACCGCTCTTTTCACTATCGAATTGCGCCATCGCGCCAAAGTCGATGTGCCGATCAATCCAGAGCGTGCGGTCCGGTTCGTGCTCGGGAATGCTGATATGGGCAAGCACGAAAGGTGATCCCTGGTGCAGACGTTGGCGGATACCTCGGAGCGTTGCTGCGCGTTCGTCAAATGAGATGTGATGGAAGACCAGAAGGCAAACAGCACCGTTGAAGGGACCATCGGGGGCAGCTGAAATATCGCCAAGGTGAAAACGGATACGATCTGCTGCACGGGCTGCCGTTTCCCTTGCCAGGATGAGCATACTGGTTGAAGTATCGACCCCATCAAACAACCATCCCGGATGGTGCTCAGCCAGCGCATTCAGTTCAAGGCCACCACCTGCTCCAACAACAAGCACCTGTCCATTCGCCGGAACACGTTCTGCCAGAAGCAGCCCCGTCATGCGGTGGAGGTCATCAAGACCCGGAACGTTACGCCGTGCAGACTCTGCATACCCCGCCTGATCTCCATCGAATTTACCCATGAAAGCGCGCCCCTGACATCAACGTCCTGTGTGCATTGACGCCAGCCAGACTGCCATCACCGACAGCAAGCGCAACGGAGGCCATAGCACGTGCCGCGTCTCCACAGGCAAAGACACCGGGGATGGAGGTTTCCTTCATGGCATCGGTTTTGATCGTTGCGCCGAGCGGTCCCGGCTCCATTTCAAGGCCAAGCTGCTGCGGGATCGGCGTTGCAATCTCAATGGGAGCCAGCGCAAACAAGCCTGAAAAGGAAAAGACCCCACCGTTGGCAAGTTGGACATCAGCGTGCCCAGTGATCGCCTCGACACGGCCTTTCTCGACGATCACGCCACGAGCTGCCAGAGCTCCAAGCTGGTCCGGGCTGGGCTCGAATGCATCGTTGAAGAGCAGGGTTGTTGGCCCCCAATCAGGCAACATCAACGCATGGTGCATGGAAAGCGCAGAGCCCGCGATAACCCCAATCTTACCCTGGTTCAGCTCATAACCATGGCAATATGGGCAGTGAAACACAGACTTGCCCCAGCGCTCCGCCAGGCCATCGATGTCAGGAAGCTTGTCTTTCACACCGAGAGCCAGGATCAGAAGCCGGGACAGATGACGGGTCTTTCCAACCGTGACAGCAAAGGAAAAGGCTTGCGAACCCGCCTCGCCTTTTCGTTCGACAGAGTCGGCGCGCCCAGCCAGCCATTCGACCGTGCTGTACTTCATGACTTGTTCGCGCGCCTCTGCGGCAATGGCGGCGGGATCGGCACCATCTTGCGTGATGAAGCCATGCGAGTGCGACGCGAAACGGTTGCGTCTGAGGCCTTCATCGATGATCAGAACCTTGCGCCTGGCACGACAAAGCTGCATCGCTGCCGACAGCCCGGCATAGCTTCCGCCGATGATGATAACGTCGTGAATGGTGTCGCTCATAAACTTCTCCTGCTTCATGTAACAACATAAGTGCCATGATCGAAGCATGTCAACACTCATGATACTCCGATTGTATCGTGAGTGCGCTTCATGCTAATGTTGACGGGCGACCATTGAGTGGGGAACAGGACATGAGGCAAGACAGTCGACTTTCGCGGATGCTCCACGTTTTGATCCATATGGGACGCCATGATGGAGCCATGACATCCGAGATGATTGCGCAGATGCTGGACGCCAATCCTGTTGTCATCCGTCGCACCATGGCGGGGCTACGCGACGAGGGATATGTCAGCTCAGTCAAGGGTCATGGTGGCGGCTGGACGCTGGCACGTTCGCTCGAGGAACTTACGCTTCTCGACATCTACCATGCGGTGGGAGAACCATCGTTCTTTGCGATTGGCCCCGCCTATGACATGCCGGGTTGTCTTATAGAGCAGGCAGTCAACGGGGTGTTGAAAGACGTCTTCAACGAAGCGGAGGAACTTCTCCGCAAGAGGCTTGGCGGCGTGACACTTGCTGACGTGGCCAACGGTTTTCCCATCGCTACCGACCATGGTGGCGGCAAACAGTGCGCTTCTAAAGCGCAGTGATTTCACTACAGGCCAGGGCGGGCTTGCGTGAGGTTCCGCTACCGGCTTTCTGTCAGGTGAGAAACATCGGCCAGACTGATCATCCCGCGATTGCGAAAGAAATTGTCCTGACGAAGGTGCGTGATGCTGCCACTGGGTGCAGCGAAATACATAAAGCCACACGATCACGCCATCGTTCTCTCCAGCAAGCTTCCAGCTACTACACAATGTCTCACGCCGCAGCGGTCGAGCGGCCAGATTGCTGTGATGGAATAAAGTGGACGGACCCCGAGAATACGAATTGAGCAGCGTGTCAGTCGGATGTCGGTGGTTTGGCTGTATTGGCCATGACGAGCACATTGAAGCCCTCCCGCACATCAAACCTGTCTTCATCGAGCAGTGCATCACCATGCGCCTGCATAAACCATCTGGCAGTGTCAGCGTCGTAGAACTCGGTGATCGAAGCCCAGATCTTTGATTTGGCCTCTCTCAACACCTCCGGCTTTCCCAGCTTTCGTGTGTTGATCTGCACAAGCCTGCGTTTTGCGGGCTTGCCAGCATCGGAGACGAACACCGAGAGCTTGTCGGTGTGATAGCTTTTGATGCGGACTCGCAGCCGCTTAGGACGCGTTCTGTCGAAATCATCATTGATCGACTGGATGCGGGCTTCGATCTCGTCATCCTTGAGATGGGTTTCGGGCATCACGTCGCTGACGGGGATGAGATCATCGGCAAAATGCTCCTGCGCCACTTCGGCGGCGTGATGGGCATAGGCAAGATGCGTCACGGGTAGATCGGCAAGCCACTTGCGCCGCTGGGCGATGGCCATGGATTTGGCTGCCAGCTCTCCGAACTTCGACACGGTAAAGTTCTCCCGCTTCTGGCCGTCATTGGTCATCAGTGTGGCCTGCCACGCGTCGCCCTCGCGGGTCTCGATCCGGCGTACCCCGGAAATGCCGCTCTGGTTGTTCTTGCGCAGAAGAACGGCCTGCTCGTGATTGGTGGCGGGCGGTATGGCTTCGATGATCGCATCGCGATAGGCACGCGCCGCCGTGTACGCTGCTTCATCACAGCCGTAAACACTGTCCTTGAACAGGCGTACAATTCTTTGGCCGCGTCGTCTCAGGCTGACCCACCAGCCAGCACCACGACGCTCATTGGCGTCCTCGCGTTTCAGTCCATAGTTATCTGCGCCGTGCTTCGTCCCCGGGCTGTGTGCCTTCCTGCGGCTATTCCCTGCCCCACCGTCCATATCCACGAGCGCCATCACCGTGTCCCCTGACCTCAGCCTCTGCTTCAATTAGTCGGCAGATTAAGGCGAGTTTGGGACTGCGGAACCATTTTATACCGAGATGGTTGTACAAACGGCCGCAACTCCATCCTTTTGCCACAATGATTGATTGCATTCCGTTCAGATTTTGACAGCTGATTGATATTTATCCAATCCGATCACCGGGGTTCCCCATGACCGACCAGCCTTCGTCGTCCGAGTTCATCCAGGCCAGCCGTGTTTTGAAGGTCAAGTCGCCGCTTGGCGAGGACCAGCTGCTGCCCGAGCGGATGGTGATCAACGAAGGCGTATCACAACTGTTCGAGATACAGCTCAATGTCCGCGCCAAGAAGGAAGCGGTCAAGCCGGAAGAGCTGATCGGTCGATTGGTCGATGTGTCAATCGAGGTTCAACAGGGCCATGGTGAAGAGGGCAGCGGCATCCGCCGCCCTTTCAATGGTCTGGTGACGGATCTTCATGAGGGGCCACCCATCACCCGTGGCCTGCGCTCCTACGCCATGACCATCCGCCCGCAGATGTGGCTGCTATCCCGCCGTTCCGACTGCCGCATCTGGATGGACAAGACGTCGGTCGATATCGTCGAGGCGCTGTTTTCCGAGCACGGCATTCCAGCGCCTGATACGTCGGGTGTCATTTCACCACCGCCTGCGCAGGGCTATAGCGTTCAATATAACGAAACCGATTTATCCTATCTTCTCAGACGCTTAGAGGAAGATGGTCTATTTTACTGGTTCAGCCATGAGGATGGCTCTCACAAGCTGCATGTGGCCGATACTGCCAATGGATGGCTTGGACCGTCGCCTTCAGCACAGGGTGAAGGCAGAGTGAGATTGGCACAGGGCTCGTCCGATCGCAACCACATCAATGACTGGGCTCGCCGATTTTCCTATGTGTCGGGCCAGCGCGCGGGTGCCGACTGGAATTTCGAGACACCGGGCATGGTGCCTGGCAATATGACGCCATCACTGGTCCAGATGCCGGATGCGACCAAGCGTGAGCTTTACGAATACCCCGCCCGCATCAAGACGGTGGAAGAGGCAGAACGGGCCCAGAAACTGCGGGCGCAATCCACCGAAGCCGACCACGACCGCGTCTTCGGCGGATCGACCTCCCGCATTTTGGAAGCTGGTCGTCGCTTTACCCCATACGAGGTCGCACATCCCGAGCATGAATATGAAGAGCATGTGATCATCAAGGCCAGCCACACCATTGTGGACCGCTCCTACGAGACCAACAGCAACGAGCCGGAATACCGCAATACCTTCGAGGCCATTCCCGCCCGCGTTCCGCTCACCCCACATCGCACCACGAAGCGTCCGAAGATTGAAGGCACTCAGGTGGCCATCGTCGCGGGTCCCGAGGGTGAAGAAATCCACCCGGATCAATACGGCCGCATCAAGCTATGGTTTCCATGGGATCGCAAGGCGAAGAAGGACGGAACCGATACCTGCTGGGTAAGGGTCAGTCAGGCATGGGGTGGTGGCACGTGGGGTGCGCAGGTCATTCCACGCATCGGCATGGAGGTGATGGTTGCGTTCGTGGACGGTGATCCGGACAAGCCGCTCGTCGTTGGCGTGGTACCAAACCCTGCTAACTCTGTGCCCTACGATCTGCCCGCTAACAAGACGCGCATGGCAATCCGTTCCAATACACACAAGGGTCAGGGCCATAATGAACTCACTTTCGAGGATGAGAAGGGGCAGGAGAATCTCTTCATGCATGCTCAAAGGGATCAGACCGTCAAAGTCCTGAACAACCAGACCAGCCGGGTTGATGCCAATGCCGTCCACTCGGTTGGTACCAATCAATCCTTGGAAGTGGGCTCCAATATGAGCCAACAGGTGGGCGGTGGCTTGAACATGGTTGTCGGCGGTGTTGGCAGTGCGGTCAGCGGTATCGCAGGTGGATTGCTCGCAGGTCTCGCTGGAAAAAGCGCAGGACTTTTGCAGCAGGCTATGTCGCTGGTATCATCCGTCATGGCGGACAGCCCCTCCTCGGCCAACAAGAACTCGGAAGCTGCAACTGCCGCGCTCGGCCAAGCTGGAAGCGCAAGCGGCAGTGACGCTGGCGCTCAAGACATTCTATCGTCGGCCGCAGGTTACGCTGGACTGATGGCAACGGGTGGTCTCGGCGCGATGGCGTCGTCTGTGGATACCATACGCGGTGGTATTAACGCCGCCTCGAGCGGTGAGCTGCGCTCTGATGCAGGCGATGCGATGCGATCATCCGGCAGTAAAATGGGTGAACAAGTCGCGTCCCTTCTGGGCAAAGGCATCTTCAACACGCTTGTCAGCCGTATGCAGAACACTAGCGTAGGTATTGCCCAGACTGAACAGGTTGGCGTGGCGAAAGTCGTCACTGTGGGCCAAGTTTATAACCAGACCGTTGGGCATACCAAAAATATTATGATCGGTAAGGAGCTGTTTATTGGCGTGGGCGGCGGCAAGGACGCAGATGGCAATGACATCCCGCCGAAATCAATCCTGATCATGAAAGACGACGGCACGATCCTGTTGAAGGGCGTCAAGGTCTATATTGAGGGTGAAAGTCACGTGCAGGTTACCTCTGCCATGATCGACCACAATTGAGGTCGAGATGCCAGAACTCAAGAATCTGACCCCGTTTCCGAATTTCCGTTATTACAGCCGCGACAACGAAAATCGCGAATTCGGTATCGTGATCGTAAAGGCCACGTACGAGATTGCCGATGACGGGACATTGGTTGCTGCCGAGGAGCAGGCACCCATGATCTTTACCGATAAATGCCATGGCAAGGTTAACGTATCTTCGCTTTGGCATCCATCGGACCTTGTCCCGTACAAGCCAACGACAGACATCATCGTAAACGCTGTCGCCCGGGCACCGGGAGGGCAGCCGTCGAGAAGTTGGGAGTGCGGCGTCTCTATTGCGCGGAATACCAATATCCTTCTCGAAAAAAGGCTGCGCGTTACGGGCCCCCGTTGGTGGAAACCGGTATGGAAACGACAGTTGCGTGATGAAGAAATCACAAACTGGCGAGACCACCGGCGGCTTTTTGCGCGGTGGGAGCTCTCTGAACCAGATCCTATCAGCGAGTTGCCCCTGCGGTATGAATACGGATTTGGTGGAGAGGTCGAAACGGGCCTTGATGACGAAGGCAACACAACGTTCGATACAAACCACTACAATCCGATCGGGATTGGAAAAATCGATCAAGAAACAAGCAATCATACAGCTGCTATTCCAGCGCCTCAGATTGAGAGCGTCGATGATCCAGTGACCGTCCCCTATGAGAGTTATGCACCAGTCAACCTGGGTCCGATACCCCCCGCATGGCTCCCCAGGCGCCCGCTGGGAGGGACTTTCGATAAACACTGGCTGGAGAATGTGTGGCCTGCCTGGCCTCAAGACTATTCGTTTGCCTATCACAATTCGGCAGCCCCTGGCATGACGGTAACACCATTTCTGGTGGGAGGCGAACATATCAAACTTGAGGGTATGAGCCGTTCTGGTAGCTCCTCGCTGCGACTGCCAACACAGCAAATGCTTGCAACATTTTCTGACGGCGAAGGACAAGGCGGAACAATCGAACTCAATCTCGATACGGTCTTTATCGATGTGTCCTCCAAGCGCGATAAAGATTGGCGCGTCTACCTGACTTGGCGAACGACATTTCCACCTGATCAATTCGAAACGATTACCTTCGAGACGAACGTTTCGTGAGACGGGCTAAAGGAGAACAAACATGCCTGTAGCAAAAGTTTCCGCACGGAAGTGCCCTTCCAATGTGATCGTTTCGACCGCACCAGATGTTTGTTGGACCCCGGTGGGCTCGTCAGTTGAAGCCGTGGGTTATAGTTCGATTGCATACCTAGACACGACAGTCCGCTATTCGACCACAGTGCGAAACAACGGAAAATTTGACTTTCAGCTGAACTCCAGAACTGGAAGCTCCGAAGGTCACGAAGCAGGAACAAAAAAAGGCGTCAAAGTCCCCGGCTATCTCGGTCCCGCGCATGTTAAAGTCGCCGCGCCATTTGTCTTCTCTGAAGGTTGGGCCACGTGTAGCCATCGCGATCCAGCCTGGATTAACCGGCCGGATCCTGGCCCAGTTGAGCCAGTCAAAGCGATTGACCCCATAGTCGTCAGAGGCGAGTGATGAATTTTTTCAGACCAAGAAAGAGTGAGAATTCACGAGGCAGAATCCATTACCAAGCCACGGTGAATTCTATGTTGGTGGGACATAAATGAGCGACAAGCCGGTACCCGAAACCCACGATTTCCTCGAATATGTCCGTGTTACGGATATGTTTCCAACTGTAAACGTGCCCAAGACAGGAAGAGTTTCGACACCGGAAAGGACAACGCAGCACACGAATGAAAGTCAGGAGGAAGACAACGGAGACGCTATCCTCCTCACTGGTACCTCAGTGAACGAAGATGAGGCGCACCGCAAAAAGCGCGGCGAAATCCTTGGACGCCTGAACGAAATAAAGCAGAAGCTGGAAAGCGAAACCGACGCCGAATATAGTGAGCGTATGCAGGGTATTGCCAATGCGTTGGCCGGACCTGACGCTATCCCCTCCCCTGTGGATGCCATGTCCCGACAGCAGCACCTCGACATGATCAATCGAGATATTGCGAAATATCAAAACGGGCATCCCGTCTACACCTTCAAGGACAATTTGATCGGGGCCGCTAAAGCGCCGGTCCGGCTAGTGGAGGGTGCATGGGCGCTTGTCAAAGGTGCTGGAAATACGATTGTTGATCTCGGTAAGGGCGCTGCTGCAGGACAGTTGATGCAGACCGGTGATCCCGAATTGATGGCAGAAGGCCAGCGCCTTGCAAAGGAGGCAGGCGATAGCCTGGCGGAACGTGGCAAGGGCGCGGCGAACGCCATTATTTTTGCCCTGCCAAACATTGCCAAGCAGGCAGCAGATGGGTACTGGGGAGAAACAGTGGGAGACGGAGCGCTTGGCGGCGCGATTTCCAAAGGAGCGGCTTTGGCAGGCGGTGCCATGAAGGGCGCCAGACCAGCTGCGGCCGCAGCTGACGATAGTGCCGCAGCGGCGACCGTAGTCGGTGAACCTGTTTCGGTAGCAAACGGCGAATATCTCGAAACGTGGCGCGACTTTCTGATTCCGGGTACCTTGTCATTCGATGGCAGCCGTTACATGGGTCTGAAGCTTGCGCTCCCTGAGCGATATGTAAGTCCGCTTGGCCAATGCCAGATCTCCATGTTCGATGAGGTATTTTCAAATCCCGAACGCGGCAAGCTTCTTTTTCATGATGCAAACGGCAAAGCTATTCCGTTTGATCGGCCGTTTAACTTCCTGCCATCGCACAACGCCGGATATCCAAATCTTGACCTTCGGGCACCATGGCTAAAACAGCTCAAACTCAAAGACCGTGGTATCACCAAGCATTTCCGTCAATATGACGACGATGTCTACCGCCTTGAGCGGATCGACGATTTGAATGGGAACAGCCTGGTTTTCCAAAGGTCTGAACATGGCTGGCTTGAGGCGATAACTGGACCGGATGGACTTACCCTCCGTTTAGAAAACGATGACCACGGTCGCCGCACCAGAATAGTTTTGATCGGGCTTGAAGGCACGGAATTAGAGCTCGCCCATTATGCCTACGATCCCACAGGCAGGATGACGGTGGCGCAGTGCGCCTTTGGCATGTCTGTCCAATATGTCTGGCAAGCCGATGCGGACTTGCTGGTATCCTGGAATAACCTGGCAAGGCAGTCCGAAACCCATTTCACCTATGACGCACAAGACCGCGTCACCCATACACGCACGAACGGTATATGGAACGGCGACCGCTTCGAGTATGCGGAGGGTGAAACACGCTATGCGCCTGGTGGAAATGGGCAATCTGCCCAGACATTCCGGTACGACGAACACGGGAACATCACCGAAACAATCGACCCTCTTGGAGGGGTGATCGCTCGCTCTTATAATCGTTACGGCTTCCGCACCACTACGACCGATCAGAACGGCAATGCCAACCGCACGTCTTACGATGTCAACGGCGATGTCAAAGAGGTCGTCGATGCTGAGGGACGCTCTACCATCTACGGCTGGGGTGACAATGGCGAGTTGATGATCGTCATCGACGGAGCTGGAAACCGCAAAACCTTCGAGCACGATGACAAAGCGAATGTCATCGCGGAAAAGGATGCCGAAGGAAACGTGACCCGGCTCGTTCGCGACGACATTGGTCACGTTGTCGAAACGCATTTCGCGACGGGTGCCATTGAGCGCCGGACATGGGACAAATATAACCGCGTTGAAAGCATCACCGATGCCAAGGGCAACACGACCCGCTTCGAGTATGACGAATTCAACCGTCTGGCGGTAACCATCGGCCCGAACGGCGGACGGACGCGCAGATACTACTCGGCGGGCGCCGGTGGCTTCGACACGGTGAGCCGAATTACCCGTGCTGACGGCGTGGCAGTCAACCGAAGCTTCGATGGGGCTGGTCAACTCGCCACTGTCACAGATGGTGAGGGCCGTGTGTGGCGCTATCGCTATGGGGCGTTCGGAGTCCTCGAAGCGATCGTGGACCCTAAGGGAGGTGAACTGAGCCTTGCCACTGATATCGAAGGAAGGCTGATTTCCGTTACCAACGCGGCGGGACGCATTTACAGTTTTGACCGGGATGTTGCCGGGCGTGTTGTCACTGAAGAAGACTTTGATGGGCGCCTTTGGCGATACCAGCGGGACCCTGCCGGCCGGATCACGGAAACCACGAAGCCGGATGGTGCCAGGCTTGCCTATTCCTATGACAAAACCGGACTCGTCAGACGGATAGAATCCATCACGGCAAAGGGCGAGCCGGACGACGTAACACGCTTCTGGTATGACGGTCGCGGATTGCTGATCCGGGCTGAAAACAATGCAGCGCTCGTCGAGTTCGCGCGCGATCGTAATGGCCGTATCATCAGCGAAGCATTGAACGGCAAACGCATCCGTTCTAAACATGATGGAATAGGACAAAGAATTTACCGCGAAATTCTCGGTCTTGGCGGGTCGATAACCGGCTACGTTCGAGATCCACTCGGGGCGGTCGAAAAACTCGTTGCCGACGACACTGAAATCAGTTTCGAGCGGGACATATTCGGGCAGGAAAAAGCCCGGCGCATGGGCGGCTTCAACCTTCTGCAGCGTTTTGACCCGGCGGGGCAGCTTGTTGCGCAGGTGGCAGGCCCCGCCATGTCAGACGGCCTCGATGTCTCGCGCCTGGGCTGGCGGTTCGATCGCGGTGCCGGACCAAAGCCTGCTGGCGCCATACCCGACCACATTCAACGCACCTATGAATACGACCGTGCATTTGCACCCGTCAGCATTGATGATGGCCTCTGGGGCAAGCGTCAGTTCACCTATGACGACAACGGCCAGGTGACGGACGCTGAAGCGGCATCCGGCACGGAGCGCTTTGCCTATGACAGCGCGCGCAATCTCGCAGGCGCGTCGTCTTCGGTTCTGACATCGGATGATGCAACACCTTACGGTCCTGCGTTCGACCAGACCTTCGGCTCCGTCATTCCCGCAGCATCTCCTAGCTTCTGGCAACGCTCTGCTGGTGGTGTCGTGCAGATGGCACGTGGGCCGAAGGGTGAACGCATCCAACTTACCCATGACGATTGCGGTCGGCTCATCGAGCGCCGGGTTGAGCGGGACGGCTTTCGGCCACAACGGTGGCGTTATGGCTGGGACGTGCATGACCGTCTCGTCAGCGTCAGTACGCTTGAGGGAGAAGAGTGGTACTTCCGCTACGATCCGTTCGGCAGGCGCATCTCAAAGGTCCGTCGATTTACCGGTGAAGAAAAAGATCGCGTCCTCAGGCTGTGGCCGGACCTGGTCAGCGACAGTGGGCGCCCTGTCGAAAAACGCCCTATTGATGCAGAAACGAATGAAGACCGTGACCTACCCGATGTCGGAATCGCTTACCTTTGGGATGGCGACCACATGGTTGCTGAGGCCCCGCTGCGGCTAGACGGGCAAGTCGCCTGGGACCAGTCCACACACTGGTATTTCGAAGAGGGCACCCACCGTTTGCTTGCCAAACGTCAAGTAGATGGCGAAATGCTGGCCGTCGTCTCCGATCACCTCGGCACGCCGAAGGAAATGTTTGACGCGAAGGGTTCGCTGGTCTGGGCAGTCGACTATCACGTGTGGGGAGAGGTTCGTGTCGCACGGACGTTTGGCGTATTGGCCGAAGCGCCAAAGCACGATCGTCAGCCAGATGGGCAGCAGTGCCCTTGGCGTTTCCCCGGCCAGTACGAGGATGCCGAAACCGGACTTTATTATAATCGGTACCGTCACTATGACCCCCTAATAGGGCAGTATGTCTCTCTGGATCCAATCGGCTTGGCAGGAGGAAGTCGACCTCATTCTTATGTTCCAAACCCGATAGGTTGGATTGATCCTTTGGGTCTTACTGCTTGGGCAAAGGGCCAA
Organism: Rhizobium sp. CFBP 13644; assembly: GCF_014842165.1. Taxonomy (NCBI): domain Bacteria; kingdom Pseudomonadati; phylum Pseudomonadota; class Alphaproteobacteria; order Hyphomicrobiales; family Rhizobiaceae; genus Rhizobium; species Rhizobium sp. CFBP 13644. Next base: position 30,385 of record NZ_JACYVF010000007.1, on the reverse strand, counting down.
CGCTTCAGAGGAGATACCCGCCCACCAGCTGAGATTTTTGCTGACGGTTTCAAAGCCAAAGGTTCAAATATGGACTTGAGGCAACACGTTTTGGGTAACAATGAATCTGGCTATATTCCGACATCCATTGACGAAGCTATATCAGTAAAGCCGGAATTTTCAGGACAAGGAAACCACGTATATGAAATTGATTCTCGAGTGGGTGGGAAGCTGATCGACTACGACGAGCTCGGGCCTAGCTTTGCAGATTTCTATTCACATGAACTAGAGGTTCCGGTACCAAATGCAATTCTACCTCGCGATATTATTGGTGCCCGCCCTGTACTGCCAGGCGGTAGACTTGGACCATTCATTCCTAACCCAAATTATGTGAAGTAAAGTCGATGGAAAAAACAGTCTTAGTGAATTATATATTTGGTGAATCACTGGGAGAATGTGAGTTTACTTACGACGTGCAAAATCTTACGTTAAGCGCTCGAATAGCCGGAGAGATATTTCTGGAAGAGGCTAAGACGGGGAACTTGTTTTGGAGCGCTTTTAATAGAATAAGAAGCCGCGTCGACGGTGAATACAAATTCTTATGTAATGGTGCTCGCATTCGAGCATACATGTCGCCTCTCGTCAGAGATGCTAACGCCGGGCTTCTGCTATATGCTTGTGATCATCTAGATAAGCCTGACAAAACAAAACTATACTTTTTGTTTGATGCTGCCCCTGAGGCCGACGTGGGATCACTCACAGAACACCAAATCTGGTGGAAAAAAATCTTCCCGGAAACAACGTCAATCACTTGATCTTATTATTTGGGCATTTGCGTGAGGTGCCGAATTTCGTGAAGTCAAATGTTGGAGGTCAGGCCGAATATCGACGTAAACATGATTTTGTTGGGTTTCAGCTACATATAACCTGTTATTCCATTTCGTGTTAGCCCGCAGATCCGGTGTATGAATCGCCTGGCAACAGTTTTATCAGGCGCAAGTGGATCACGACCAAACGGAAAAATGGATCAAACTCATATGAAAACGAACACTCTGGGGTAAACGTCAGTTACTACAACGGCCTGTTGACGACACTGAAGCCACCTCCGGTATGTTGTTACAGCGCATAGTCTCGCAGTTGCGTCATCCTCGGTCACCACTTCTCGGGTAGAAGGTACAGGTGGATAAAACTTTAAAATTCTTAGAGCACGCGGTCACTCTTCTTGACGAGGAGATTCAATTAACACCCCCGGCTCCTCCCTCGCCACAACTAGTGAATATTAGGGAGGAAATGCAGGCGATCGTTGAGGTGCTGCGAAGTGGGACGTTGCCTCAGAAAGCGAACCGTGTATCGGGCATCCGGCGCATGATCGTCGATGAATGGCCGACGGACTCTCAGCTTGGAAACCAGTTACTTGACGCCCTCTCAGGTTATCATGCCCTCTGAGTGTGCCCGCTACTTTCATATTTGGGCGTAAAGCCTGTTTACCTCAGCTTGGGGCAAGTCTTGGAGTGAGTTGCGGGGTCAGGTTGGGATTTTGGCTACTAGACCCAGTCGGCCCGAAGCTGCGATTTTGGCCAACGCAAAGAACAGGTAGAGAACTCTTGATCACATAGTGTCTGACGGTGAAGCTTGGCCTTCCAAGGCGCGGTAGACAGTCATCTTGGAAATGTTCAGGTTACGAGAAACGGCGGCTTTGGTCGCGCCAGCATTGATCCGCCTGCGGATGTCGACGTCAGTTCGACGTCGCATTTCGAGACGGATGGAGTGCATTTACCTTATAAAACACTTTTGCAACTGGTCATTTTCTCCCGTTTTCCTTAACTGTATAAAGCAGCCGAAAAGCGCGCGAGAAAATCATGGCCAATCTATCGGCGGCCCCAAAACGCCCTAGTCGAAGACACGCTGAGTTCTACTCTTTGGCCTTCCCAACACGCGGTGGATCTGAATCTCTTTCGCAGACGGTAGGCTCACGATGCGATCAGGGGATTTCGTTACGTCTCTGGCGGCTGGCGCGGCAGACGAAGGATGCAGCCCAGGTCCTACGACTATTGGGACCCGCCTTTATGCGATGTTTTCCAATACGCTTTGTAAATGACCCCAAAAGTTTACTGCGGTAAACTCGCTATGCGCCATAGTTTTCCAGTTAACTTCTTGTTAACTTTGTTTTCCTTGCCAGACTCATAGAATCGGGTCTAAATGCGGTTACATGGCTCGTGTGAGCTTGAAAACGCATTTAGGGTTTTTCGCGATGAATATCGCTCATATCGATAAAACGGCAATTTCTGACGTCGATCAACTTATCATTGGTCAGGCGCAAGAGTTGTCGGAAAAATTGAAGCAGCATCGCTTGGAGATGTATCCTCCACGGGCGATGAAGGACCTGCGCGAGTTTCAGCTTGCAGAGGCTGCACGTTTTGTCGGAGTAACAAGTGGCTACCTGAAGAACCTGTCCCTCGAAGGCAAAGGGCCGCAGCCCCAGGTTACCCCTTCCGGTCGCCGGTCTTATACCGCGACGCAGATGGAAGCGATGCGTCATTTTCTAGAGCACAGCGGCAGAGCCGGAACACATTATGTCCCTCACCGTCGTGACGGCGAGAAGCTACAGGTAATCGCGGTCGTCAACTTTAAAGGTGGTAGTGGCAAGACAACAAGTGCTGCACACTTGGCGCAGTATCTGGCGTTGTCCGGTCATCGCGTGCTCGCTGTCGATCTCGATCCGCAGGCCTCCCTCTCCGCAATCCATGGCTTGCAGCCTGAGTTCGATGTGCATGAGAACGAGACCCTTTATGGAGCGATCCGCTATGACGAACAGCAGCGCCCGCTTAGCGAGATCATTCGCAAGACCAATTTCCCCAAACTCGATCTTGTGCCTGGAAATCTTGAACTGATGGAGTTTGAGCACGATACCCCACGTGTTCTAGCCCAAGGCAAAGGCAAGGACTACGGACGGATTTTCTTCGCTCGTCTTGATGAGGCTCTATCGTCCGTAGCAGACGATTACGACGTGGTGATTATCGACTGCCCTCCCCAGCTTGGCTTTCTGACGATGAGCGCGATCTGTGCAGCGACTGCGGTCCTGATTACAGTTCACCCGCAGATGCTGGACGTCATGTCTATGTGCCAATTCCTGCAGATGCTGGGCGACATTCTCAGCACGCTTAAGAATGTGGGCGGTAACATGAATCTGGACTGGCTTCGGTATCTTGTCACTCGATACGATCCGCAAGATGGGCCACAGACGCAGATGGTGGCGTTCATGCGTTCCATGTTTAAAAACCATGTCCTATTGAACCCTATGTTGCGAAGTGTCGCGATCTCAGACGCCGCGATGACGAACCAGACACTTTACGAAGTTGAGCGTGCCGCATTCACCCGTTCAACATATGACCGGGCTATTGAAGCAATGGACGCTGTAAATGCCGAAGTGCTGGATTTGATATACAAAGCATGGGGCCGGAACTGATGTGTATTGAGTTTACCGCAGTAAACTTTCGGCAGGGAGCGCACCATGGCTCGTAAAAACATCTTGTCTGGAATTATGAACGAAGACAAGCATACCAGCCCCGGCGGTATCGAGGAAAAACCTCAAGAGAGCTTCCGCACGACCACGCGGGGAATGGGTGCTCTTGGTGCCGTAACCAGAAGCATTGACGAACTCGCAGCGCGTGCAGATGCCGCACAGGAGATCGAGAGACGTCTGGCCGAGGGTGAGACTGTAATCAAGCTCGATACGGGGTTGATCGATAGCTCGTTCGTCACGGATCGCGTTGCGATGGATGAAGCGGACTTTCAAGAACTTGTCGAGGCTATACGCGCCCGAGGTCAGGACACCCCGATATTGGTTCGTCCGCACCCCACAAGGACAGGACACTATCAGACCGTATTTGGTCACCGCCGCGTTCGAGCCGCCCGCGAGATCGGAATTCCTGTTCGTGCCGTCGTCAAGGCGCTGGAAGACCGTGATCACGTCATTGCCCAAGGACAAGAGAATTCGCAGCGATCCGACCTGTCTTTCATCGAGAAAGCGATGTTTGCACACAATCTGGAAACAGGCGGGTTCGGACGAGACACTATCATGTTGGCGCTTGGAGCTGACAAGACAACAATCTCGAAGATGCTGTCTGCTATCGAGCGATTTCCTGCCGATATTCTCGACACTGTGAAGGCGGCGAGGGCGCCAGGCCGCGACCGTTGGTATTCTCTTGGTGGGGCAGTGTCAGAAGAAGCCATGGCCGACAAGGTACGGTCTGTTCTTCGCGAACCTGATTTTATCGCTTCTGCTCCCGATGCTCGTTTCGAGATGTTGGAGCGGTTGGTCCCGAGAGAAAAGTTTACCTCAGTAAACTCAGCAGACAAATCCCCGGTCCAAACGTGGGAAAGCGAAAGAAGCTTGGTTCGAGCATCTATCAAAGGCGACGGGAAGCGCGTGACTATTGCTCTGAAGTCTCCCAAAAATTCGGACCAGGCCGCCGCGTTCGGCGCCTATCTCGCCAATAATCTCGACAAGCTCTACGAGGCTTTCGAAAACGATCAACAGCAGAGTGGAGACTGAACCGCAAAAGAAAAAGGCCCCCAAACGGTAAACCGTGGAAGCCCTTCTCGATCTCTAGCAAGACAGAGAATCGCATTTCCTCGAATCACAGTCAAGAGTCTTGGCATCGTTTTGGCGAGCAATTTTCCTTTGCCTATTAGAGGGTGAAAGAAATGCAGACAGGAAGTGTGACGACGCCCTTTGGGCGGCGGCCTATGACGCTCGCCTTGGTGAAGCGGCAAGTGGCCACAAATGATATCAAGGCTGGCAAAACCGTTGAGAAATGGAAAGTCTTCCGTGATGCCTCGGAAGCGAGGGAAGAGCTCGGCTTGCAGTCGAACAGCCTGGCTGTGCTCGATGCGCTTCTGAGCTTCTACCCGGAAAACGAATTGCGCCAGGACGCGCAGCTTGTCGTGTTTCCCTCAAACGCACAACTGATCCTTCGAGCCCATGGCATGGCAGGGGCCACACTGCGCCGTCATCTCGCGCTTCTGGTAGACGCTGGTCTCATCGTTCGCAAGGACAGTGCCAACGGCAAGCGCTACGCGAGGAAGAACGGTGCCGGCGAGATCGAGAATGCGTTTGGCTTCGACCTCTCGCCAATCCTTGCCCGGTCTGAAGAGCTCGCTGTGATCGCGCAAAAGGTCGTCGCGGCGCGCTCAGCGTTCCGCAAGGCGAAAGAGAACCTGACTATCTGCCGCCGGGATGTCCGCAAGCTCATCACTGCAGCGATAGAAGAGGGGGCTGACGGCGACTGGATGTCGATCGAGGCCATGTACATCGACCTCGTTTCCCGTATTCCACGCTCCCCGACCATCATTGACGTTGCCAGCATCCTCGATGAACTCGAGCTTCTACGCGAGGAAATCCTTAATCTGTTGGATACGCAGTCAAATTCAGAATTTAATAGCACCAATGATGCTCATATTGAGCAGCACATACAGAATTCAAAACCAGAATTCTTCCATGACTTTGAACCTAGCTCTGAAAAAGAGCAGGGCGAAAAGCCGAGCAAGAGACGCGAACCTCAAACTGAGACGCTGAAGGCCTTTCCTTTGGGAGTTGTGCTGAAGGCATGCCCGCAGATTATCGACTATGGTCCGGCCGGCGCTGTGGGTGGGTGGCGCGATCTCATGTCGGCCGCGGTCGTGGTGAGATCGATGCTGGGCGTCAGCCCGTCGGCCTATCAGGAGGCCTGCGAAACGATGGGGCCCGAAAATGCAGCGGTTGCGATTGCCTGTATCCTGGAGAGGGCAGGGCATATCAATTCCGCTGGTGGCTATCTGCGTGATCTCACCAATCGGGCAGCACGTGGCGAGTTTTCGCTCGGGCCGATGGTGATGGCACTGCTGCGGTTGAACGGGGACGTTGGGAAGCGGTCAGCCTGAATGATCATTGACAGAAACGAGTTCGATCGCCCTAACTACCCCGATGGGTTATAAGCCAAGAGGCAACATTTGCTGAAACATTGCTCTTCGTCAAACAGGCAACGGCTCTGTTCACGGACGACGAGCGCAGGGATCTGATCGGTTTCCTGGCAACCCATCCACAGGCCGGTGATGAAATACCGGGTGCAGGTGGTGTCCGTAAGCTGAGATTTGGGGCCAAGGGTAAAGGCAAACGGGGTGGCGGCCTCGTTATCTATGACTGTTACAGCGACGATGCGCCCCTCTATGCGCTTCTCGTTTACGGAAAGAACGAAAATACTGATTTGAAGCCGGAAGAGGCCAAGGCGGTTGCTGCGTTCGCAAAGGCGATCAAAGCGACGTACAGGAGCAGACCATGAGCGAGACGGCAAAATTCGGCGAGGATTTGATTCAGGCTATGACCGAAGCTCTTGGTCATGCGCAGGGCAGCGACCCTGCGGGCATGCGTGTCACTGCCGTTGATCTGGAAACTGTTGACGCGAAGGCGATCCGCCAAAAGCTGCATCTGACACAAGATGAAATGGCGGCTTTCCTCGGGACAAGCCCATCGGGATACAAAAAATGGGAGCAGGGGGCTCGTCAGCCCTCAGGCGCTGCTCGAACGCTTCTGCGTGTGATGGAGAAGGAGCCCGAGGCAGTGCTGCGAGCGCTGTCCGGTTGACGATGCATCCAGTGCGCTCTTAGTCAGAATAACGGATCGCAGCACACAAAGGCATAACAAGGGATCCCTTATCGCTCTGGATCGTTATCCGATGAATTATTGCGTTCGTTCACGGATCGACACACCTTTAAGCGCCCATGTGGGAAGATACGCCACGTTGGGCAACAGCTATTGACCTGGTGCCTTTGAAAACAAAGATAAGACCATGGTTGCAAGGATATTTTGATGCCGTTTTTCAAGAAGTTCATCGCCGCTACAGCGCTTGCTCTCGTTTTGCAAAATCCGCTCGCAGTCGGGTTTGTGTCTCGTCCGGCATTTTCACAGACTGCTTCGGAAGCGGCGGTATCTGAAGAGGTCACAGCCAAGCTGAACACCTATGTTGAATTCCTGAACCGGACGCTTAGAGCATCAGAGTCGCTTGAGCGGTACGACAGTTGGGTGGATATGAAAAAAGGGCCCACTGGCAAAGAAAGAATCATCTACGGCCTGTACTCGCTTTATGATGTCCGAGATGAAGCTTCTGCCGTGGTTGCCGCTACGCAGGCAGCCCCCAAGATGCCAGAGCTTGATGCTGCAATGGCCGCCTATGTCGAGACGTACCAGCAGCTTGCGCCCGTCATTGAGCGCGCCAACAAATATTACGAGAGACAGGACTACAAGAGCGATAAGATGGAGGCCGGTAAGGGCTTCCATAAAGGCATAGCGTCTCTTGCTCCCGCATTTGAGGAGCGTCGCAAGACGGTAGATGCTGCGCTCCGCACGGAGAAGGTAAAAGCGGATCTGGCATCACTGGCCGCGCTGGAACAAAGTGAGGGCAAGAAGTCTCGCTGGCATGTCCGCAACGTGATGTTTCGAGCAGAAGCGGTGATGGATCTGATGCCGACAAACGATCGTCCAGTCGTGAAGATGACCGACTTCAAGCAAGCACTGGATGATTATTCGGGCGCAGTCCGGGAGTTCGATGATTACGCGCTGGAGCATCCCGATTCGTTCCACGTTTTTGAATCACAGCCGGCGTCGCTCTTATCGAAGCTGCGTGATTTCGACGAAAAGCTGGAGAAGGCAAAAGGCGACGCTCGCAGAGGGGCGGGCGAGGATTTGCAGTGGCTGGTGTCAACCTACAATACGATGGTGAGCACGGCCGAGACAGCGACAACCTTTGCCAAGGACTAGGCCCAGTCGCTTGAACGTGGGATTTTGGTCAACTTGACGAACAAAAGCAGAGTATGGATTTTGATGATCGAAGGTGCCGGTGTTTGCGTCGCAAATATCCATGCGCAATATCGAAATTTTAATCGTGATATTTGCAACAGGCTATGGTCTACGTTCGTGGTGTCAGCCAACCTCTGAAGAACCAGGGCCAGCCAATCCGTGGCTCGAACGATAGGAGAGACCAATGACGCACGGCTTCCGTAAAAGCATATTATTTCCGATTACTCTGATGTTAGCTGGTGTCGCCGCGTTTTTTCTCTTCCTTTTCATGACAGGGCATGATCCTGACGAAAAGCCGCTGACATTGATCCATTGGATTATCGGCGGAGTGCTGATCGGTCCAGGTTTTGGCTACCTCATCCAATGGCGGCGGGACAGGGACCGATCCAAGCTATAAGCAACCCATAGCTTTGGTGGCCCTCGCGAATATCCTGATTTTTGCAGATTTGAAGAAAGTCAGGCTAACACTTCGGGGACCGTGTGGTGCACGAGACGATTCCTGCTTGCAGCGACCGCACAAAATCTAAGGGGTTGGTCAAACTCAGGCCGCAAACGACGCCATATGGCGTCATTGCCGCATGAGAGCGGCATGAATTGAGACCCTGTGCCGAGAAGCGGGGCGCAAACGCGTTGGTACTCCGCCAAGAAAGACTGACATAGACGGATGAGCAGCCAATTAAGCGAGTTTTTCAACGAAATCGGCGCTAAGCAGTCAAAGTCTTGTGGAGCCCTGCCCAAATTGGCTATGCGGTGGAGTTTCAGGTTGCTGTTTGCCCTTAGACGCCGGAGCGTCCTGCGATGGGCCGCAGACGTAGGGGTTGATCATCGCCGATCTCGCCAGCCATCCGCATTCCGAACAGGGCTTTAGAAAATGCCTGAGCATCCTGCGTCTCTATTCAAGTATCGATAGTGAAAGATTTCGACTTCCGGACGCTGTAAAGTCGTAGCAAATGACGGTCTCAGCGACCAAAAACAGCATGGGAAATGGGCAAGACACAAAAGCGGTACAATGTAGGCCTTGCCGCGCGACGGCTACTCGCTTCGTGCCGCGGCAGAATGGCGCTGCGCCCGCGCCAGTTCGACAAACCGGCGCTTAACTTCGTCAAACAGGGCTGGTGGGAACACGCCGTAATAGCCGGTTTCACCGTCCGTCGGCCTGACGTCGGGTCCGGGCCATACAAAACGGTTACTTTCTGTCAGAACAATCCACGAGCGCTCGTCATCGAGTCCCAGCCGCCTTTTGGTGGCAGTCGGGATTTCAACAGCGTCTTGCGGATCGATGGCGGCGAATGCGTGACAGGCAAAACCCGCACCGCCGGCGTTCCGCCTTCCAGTGTGGCAACAATCGCCAGAACCAGCACAGGGCGGTCCTTGTCGTCCTCCTCCCGGCCTTCGAGATGCTGCCAATGCCAGAGATACGAATATCGGAACAGCCAGCCGACCTTCGGTTCAGTCGGCAGCATGCTTGTCTGTCAGCAGTTCGGCATTGAGATGATCCAGGCCCGTCTCCATCCGCGATGCTTCAATGACGGCGAGGTCATCGTCGCCGAGCATGCTCGAAAGTTCGACCCGTCGATCGCGTTTTGCCAGGCGAACATAGTCCTCGTAAGCAATCAGAACGGTGCGAGGACGACCGTTTTTAGTGATAATGACAGGCTCGCGAACTGCAGCGTCCTGATAGGCCCCGAAATTTTTCGAAACCGCCGCAGCGGTGACAGTAGCAAACACGCGACAGAGATTGGCGGTGTGAGATGAAACATGATTTGCAGATCCAGTAGGAAGTAGAAGCTTCTATTATCAATCTTCCGTGTCGCTCAATTTTGCAGCGCGAGCGCGTCGGACTTTCTACCTAACCTGACTGATCGCGACCCTTTCCGACATCTGTGTCCCCACCATATTTCTGTAGCAAGGATATGTAAAATAGGATATTGTAATATCCTCGAAAGGATATGCGATGCCGCTTTATATCAAAGACCCCGAAGTAGACCGACTTACCGATGAACTGATTGGCCTCACGAAAACGAGCAAGGTCGATGCGGTCAAGAACGCACTCATACGGGAGATCGCCAATCGTAAAGAGAGATTGCCGATCCGCGAGCGCTTGGCAAAGTCCCTTATGATGGCGCGGGAGGCTGGCCCCTTTGCCCCCGGCGATCACAAGCGCGAAATGGATGAAATGTGGGGCGAGGAATAATGCTTCTTATTGATGCCTCGGTGATCGTCGCCATTCTCTCTGAAGAAGAAGACGGATCGTCTTTGATTGACCGACTGGAGCAGGACGGCGGGCCCTTTTATGTCTCGCCGGTCGTGCGTGTTGAAGCAACGCTTTCATTGACCCGCCGACTGGCGGAGGCCACCGGCAAAGACAAGCCCGCCACGCCGGAAATGATGGAAGCCGCACGTCGCATGGTCGATCAATTTGCTTCCGATCTGGATTGCAAGGACGCAATGATTTCCGCAGACGTTGGCAATAAAGCGCTCGATGCTGCCCTACAGTTCGGCAAGATCATGAATCATCCGGCAAAGCTCAACATGGGTGACTGCTTCGCTTATGCGTGCGCAAAGGCATATAGAACGAAGATCGCTTACAAGGGCGAAGATTTCGTGCACACGGATATTGGATGGCAATATCATTGAGCAATTTATCGCGGCGTGCCGTTGCGGGTTTAGATTGTGAAAACCAGCATACCGACCAGGAATAGGATGCCGAACGGGATCATGGCCCGGATCACCGTCCTCTCCGTTTCGTTTTTCGGTTTGTTGGCAGGTCCGAATAAACTTCCCAAAAGCGGTTCAATAAAGCACCCGAGCATTGCAGGAAGCGTGGCCCGCAATATCTTCTGGCCTGAACGCTGAAAGGTGAAATTTGATGAGTAAGACTTACAAAAGCGAAGCGATGGCCGCGATCCATTAAATGATAGAAGGCTTCCACGAGTCCGGTGCGATCGATAAGCAGACCATGCGCGAGTTCGACGACGCGTGCTGACGTCCGTACAGGCGCTTACCGGAAATCTCGGGCCTTGGGGAAGGCGCTCGGCATAGTATCGGGCTCGGGATAAGTGAGGGATCTGCACATCGACACGCTCAAGGTGAAAAGCCGGAATTTTCAATGAGCCCCGTAGAGAGCGAGACCAGCTTGCCGCTATTTAGCGGTCAGGCTGACCTCGCGGCCCGCAGGTCAGAGCACGCTAACGTTCTCAGCCTTCGATTTTCCGGTTTTCCGGTCCTGGCCAACTTCGAAAGTGACCTTGTCACCTTCTCTCAGCGACCCACCTTGTTGCAAGGCAGATACGTGAACGAACACGTCCGTTCCACCATTTTCAGGCGTAATGAAGCCAAATCCCTTGTCGTCATTGAAAAATTTTACTGTACCGGTAGGCATAAGAATTCCTTTTAATGTCCTGCAGCCACTTGACCCGCAGTAGGCTTTTTACCGTTCGTTTGCCTGACCGGCAACCTCCAATACCATGATAGTGGCACCGAGATTTTTTGCAGGCCGCTGATCGACTACTTGGCCGCGTTGACAGCCTCCTCGAGTGCTTCAATACTCGCCATGACCGCATCGAAACCAGGTGGGTTTGCAAAGATCATCGCTGACATTCTATTGTAGTCAACGGCGAGTTTCTTGCGCATACCGAGTGTCGGCACCAAGCGATAGGTGCCTGGCACGGCCCGATCGTATCGGTGGTCCGGCGATCGGAACATCAGTTCCTTATGCTGTCGGCACGCCTCGGCGAGTTCACGCATTGAAGCCGTTGCCATGCCGTAGTCTGGGTGGCTCCAAATCTGGTGGACGTCGTAGTAGTGGCGTGAATACCGATTGAGATCGGGAACCCTTCGTTCCGGATTATCTTCAGCGCTGCGCTTTTCTGTCGTTTCCGTCATCGCGTGTAGGATGAGGACCTTCTCCCAAAATGTCCTCTCCGGCTTGACGGTCGTAACGTTTTCGACGGTGAAATCGCTTTCCCCCATTTCCCTGGCGACGTAGGCAACAATGGCGCGCGCTTCTGTTGGCAATGGGTCCGGGCGTGCTCCGCCTTCAATGCGCACTGCGGCCTCGACATAGCCTCCGCTGGTATCGAAAACGCTCTCGTATCGGAGCACAAGAATGTCGAGAGCCTCTTTCTTCCTGTAGATGTCGTAGCCGAAACGGAGAGAGAAATGTCCGGTTTGGCCGGTCTCGGTCTCAACCGAGGCAATCTCCTGGCTAAGACTTTCTCTCAGGGGCCCAGATATGTACTGGCGCGCGGCCTCATCGACCACTTCCGCAAGTGTTTTTTGCTGCTTGGTCACCGAAGAGAGAGCTGCGATTTCACTCTCAGTCGGCACTTTGAGATCGGCTTTGTAAATGCCGATATCGATATCCTCAGAGAAGCGATTGATCAGGCCGTAGGCTTTGCTAAGGCTGGTGCCACCTTTGAAATAAAGTCCGATCTGATCATCGGCTCGCCCATTGAACAGGAAGTCAAGGACCCAGCAGACATAGAGATCCTTTTCGATATTCTCAGCCCGAGTCTGCAGGTCGGACGCCACCGTTTCAAACAAGGCCCTGCGCTCATCGGCGCTACTGCGAAGCACATTAATGAAGCCCTGCCGCATTTTCTTCCTCTGTGACGCGAGTGTCGCGCGTTATTGTCTCGACCACTGGATACATCCAGGCTGGAACTGCGCGAATGTTATCGCGCAAATCTTCAACGATTGATCGCCGTTGCGAGCTTTGTGCAAGATGTAGGACGATACCATCAACGACGGTTTCGAAATTTAATCGTTCATCCCGAAACCAGCTCAGGGCCTGGATGATCCGCATGGCAGGCCGCCCGGCCCAGAAAGCCGTCTTTGCCGCAATTCTCTTGAAGTCGAGCCGGTAGATGACCGGCTTCGTTGCGTTCGGATCGCCAGAGTTGACTTCGATCTCTATCGTGCGGGGGTAGGTATCTGCGTGGATCGTCGAGCGGGCAGGCACAGCTGTCGTCAAGCCAAGGTCGTTGGCGGCGGTCATGCCGTCAACCAGAACCCTCAACTTGTCACGTCGCGCTATTGCATCGATAAATGCGGCGCGCGGCGGGAATACCATCTTACCAGTCAACTGGCTAATGCCTGGCTTGTCGTAGAAGCCCCGATACGGGCGCCGGATATCTCCGCGTGTCGTGAGCCTCTGTAGCGCCTTTTCCACCGCATTAGGTGTTCCGATATCGAGGAAGTCGTCACGCGACCATACGCCGCCAGGCGACGCGGCAGCTATGCGATCGTGAATGCGCTCAAGAGTGTTCGATGTAGGGTCCGGCATAGTGATTCAACCTTTTGACCGAATATTATATACAAATTTTGGTCACTAGCAATCGATGCTCTCGTACTGACCAAATTTTAGAGCGAAACTTTGGTCAGTAGGATGAATATAGGATGGGGCAGATGTTGTTTCCACCGCTGCACACCGGAGAGACCTAGGCCTCCACAGTAATGGGTGACGTCGCCCTGTCGGGCGGGGGTGCTGGGTGCGCAAAAGCCTAGGCACGCAGGCCTGCTTCCTTCTGAGTTCTCCCTCACGCGTTCGATACAACGTGGGTCTTTGTGGCTATCACCTCTACTATCCAAGCCGTCGCCAGCCAACCTCCGTGTGTTTTCCATAATCGTGGATGCGCTTCGCTGTCGTGAAAAGGAGTTTTAATACCTTTAACCGGAGCCGGATGGCCGCCTTGGCTCATCCGTGCCATGACGGCATTTGGCCCATTGCAGCTATCCCGGTGGCTGATTATCGTCGTCTTCCGAGGAAGCCAATAGACCGGAGCGATTCAATTGAGCTACAAAATTGCGATAACCTCAGACACGGCATATGAAGAATTAGTTGCTGAAATCCTATTCGACAATGGCGAACTGGTGGTGGTGAGCCAGGAGCGATCTTCGGATCAGTTTGAGGTAAGCATTTATTCTTGCTATCGGGACAGCGATCCCGCCACTGCCCCTCTCGTCATCGATTTCGAGACGTTTTCCGATGCGTTAGCGGATGCGAAGCAGAAGTTGATTTCCTTCTCCCCTCGACGGGCCTAGCGCCCTTGACGCAAAGCGGGATTGACCATGGCTGGCGACCACCTACGCTGTTAAAAGCGAAACTGATAAATAGGATTGCCTGTGCCTGACTCCCTCAATTTACGTCGAAAGCTTGACGTTGCGTACGATGCGTTTGCTCGATACCGCCGTCCACTGGTTCTTAACGCTTCGCCGCTGCGCGATCCAGAAATGCTCCTGAAGCAACTGACCGCCAAGCCTATAAGGCTTCTCGACCTTGGAGATGTTCAAGAATATGCATCTGCAGCATTAACGACCGTCGGTACCGTCGAGGATTACAAGCACTTCCTGCCACGGCTCCTTGACCTTGCAACGGAGTCTGGTGTCGTTGAGCCTGAGATGATTGCTCTGAAGCTGAAGTCGGCAGAATGGCGGGCGTGGCCGAAAAACGAGCAGCAATCCCTCGAAGAGATTTTCGTCCACGCCTGCGTGGATGCTTTCAAGCAGCATACGGATGATTACCTTGCGGGTAAGTGGCTCGTGAGCCTTGCGATACTGAACATCGACCTTGGTCGCTTGCGGACCGACGTCCTCGCATTAAATGATGACTGTTGCGCGCTCCAGGTCGCCAACCTACTGCTATCAGACAATCTTTTTGCCAGCGATCCATCCGAGCGGGCCTATTGGGAGAATGTGCCCGAGAAGACTGTGAACGAAACTCGTTCCTGGCTGCTCAGCGAGCAAACACGGTCGTTGCTCCTGTCCGTGAGCCTTCGGACACGCTCAGAGGATGGTTGGCTTCTTGAAAAAGCGATAGCTAGACAAGAAGAGCTGGTTCAACAGCGCCTTCATTGACCGGCGAACTGGGATGTCCGCAGTTGGCGGATACTGTTGAAAAACTCGGTTGCGATCCCTTGGGACGCACCTTCATCGTTTTCATGCCATTCGTCCACTGTGCTATAGATGAAGACTGAAACCTTGTTCGGTCACGCTTGGAGATGCGGCATGCGGAAGAGCCAACCTGTCGATATGATGGCGCTTCGGTTGAAGGCGAAGAAGTTTGCGGCGGAGAACTACGCAGCGTCCTTGATGTCTAACACCAAGTGGCGCGCGCTTTTCAGCGCGCTCGAAGAAGCGGGTATCGATGCCGCATGTTCGGTAAAGTTTATTGGCGACGACAAGGGATTCGAGATAGCGGTTCATCCGGGGCTGTATCCGCCTCACGCCTATGTCGATCTGTGGCCGCTTAACGTCTATCCGCTCGTCGAAATTGAATGGATCGAGTTTAGGCGTATTGTAAGATACCGGAGGGATAACAATCTTCCGGGTAAGCTTGTGCCACAAGACATAGATGCGATCCGGGCTGTTATTCAGAACACCGGAAAACTCTTTCCTCTTGAGGCTTCCGAGGACGCAATTCGGATCGTCGGGCACGTGAGGTAAAGAGACCGCCGTCCATTGCTTGCGGGGAGCGCGCGTGATTCAGTGCTCTCATTGATTTGCGGAGGACTGAGCGATGATGGGATGTCAGGCAGCTCCGGCGCAGCTCTTTTATGACTTCTGCATTGATGATCACGTCCCCGCCGAGCACCTGTTGCGCGGAATAGACCGTCATCTCGCACTCGATAGCGTTCGAGAGCATTTGAAGCCTTTCTATAGCAGCACTGGCCGTCCCTCGGTCGATCCCGAACTGATGATGCGGATGCTGATTGTCGGTTACGCCATGGGCATTCGGTCTGAGCGGCGGCTGTGTGAAGAGGTCCATCTCAACCTCGCCTATCGCTGGTTCTGCCGCCTCGGACTGAACGGCAAGGTGCCTGATCACTCCAGCTTCTCGAAGAATCGCCATGGCCGGTTTCGGCAGAGCGATATCCTGCGACATATGTTTGAAACGGTAGTGGAGCGATGCCTCGCGCAAGGATTGGTGGGTGCGGAAGGATTTGCCGTCGATGCCAGCCTTATTGCAGCGGATGCCAACAAGCAGCGTTCGGTACCGGGAGCTGAGTGGGAAGCAAAGGAGGACGCTGGCCGCTCGGTACAAGAGTATCTAGCCGTTCTCGATGATGCCGCTTTCGGTGCTGCATCGCCAGTGACACCGAAGTTCATCTCCCCGTCTGATCCTGCCGCCCAATGGACCGGCGCTCACAAAGGCCATGCCTTCTTCGCCTACGCCACCAATTATCTGATAGACACCGATCATGGTGTCATTGTCGATGTGGAGGCGACGCGTGCGATCCGCCAGGCAGAAGTCGGAGCATCCCGCACTATGCTCGAAAGGACCGAGAACCGCTTTGGCTTGAGGCCAGACTATGTGGCCGCTGACAGCGCTTATGGTTCCGCCGACAACTTGGCGTGGCTGGTCAAGGAGAAGAAGATCGCGCCGCACATTCCGGTCTTTGACAAGTCCAACCGGACAGACGGCACTTTCTCACGTTCGGACTTCACCTGGGAAGCCGGGAACGAGCGATACATCTGTCCGACCGGGAACGAACTGAAGCAGTTCCACCGCACTTACGATACGCCAAGATCGGGGATCACGGCCGAAGGAACACGGATTTATCGTGCCAGCAAAAAGGGCTGTGATGTCTGTGACCTGAAGCAGCGTTGTTGCCCCAAGACGCCTATCTTGATATTACGGCTTTAACGCTGCGGCATTCTGCACACTGGAGCGCCTTTGTGGTGAATATGATATTCTTCGGGCCTCCATACGCGGGTAAGGCAACCCAAGCTACCCTGCTGGAAAGTGCCAGCGGAGCAATTTACATATCCTACCAATCGCTGATTAACGACGCATTCGCCGCAGATACTGAACTCGGACGGCAGGCTCGGCAAGCCATTGATTCCGGGCGAGCTATTCCCGACAACGTAGTTATTGGACTTGTCCAACAGCGGCTGACTCTTCAACCAACTAGCAAAGGATACATTCTAGCCGGAATTCCGAGAACAATCACCCAGGCCGAAGCGCTGCAAGATATGCTTGCACTTATCGGAAAAACTCTTGATCTCGCGGTTTTTTTCGATCTCGAATTCGAAGTCATGATTAGTCGGGCAGCGCAGCACGATGCAGCCGATAGAGTTCCTATAGGCGCGAGACTATCGACGCTGAAAATCAATTTCGATCATTTCAAGCTAGCGATAGGTCCGCTTATGGATTTTTACGAGAACATCGGAAAAAATCTCCGTGTAAACGCCAATCTCTCTCGTACGGATGTCGCTGCAAAGATCGCAGCGGGCGTCGCTACCTTATCAACCTGAACGGCCGGATTCTTTTCTTGCCTAGAGCTTCGATTAGCTCAAAGAGCCTGCCGTCATTTATCTTCTGCAGTCGGCGCATCTCTGTTGAGGAGGATACGGACAGGCACCGTATCAAGGTCCGCAATCAATGCAGGGCTGCTGCCTCAATAGAAAATCAGGCTGCATAAGGCGGATTTTAACGTTCCAAACAAAGCTATTTGAAGATTACTTCCTTATACCGCTAAGCATGAGCAACTTCGGACTGGTCGTGATAGCTTCATCTAGCGTCGTATTTCTAGCCACGGGCGGACATACGTTGGTGCCGCGCGAGCTTTGGGATTCTGCTTGCAACATTAAAGGCAATGTCAGCATCAATTCCCAGGAGCGAATTTACCACGTTCCCGGCCAGCTCGACTACGCCTCCACCACGATCAGGACGGAATATGGCGAGCGTTGGTTCTGTTCAGAAGCCGATGCCCGTGCCGCTGGCTGGCGAAAGGCTGGCAGGTGAGCGACAGTATGTGGGGATGCGGGTGAGCTTTGTAAGAGGACGTTTTTGCAGGTATGCAGTCGTTGGCGCGTTAACCGTCAGGCTTCCTTTTGCTTACCTTTGTTATCTAATCGCTACTGACGACCGCAAGGACCCGGCACGGGTTGCCTTCATTATGAACATCAAGGAACTGCCACGGTCGGTTCGAGATATCGAGTATTCAGCAACTGCCATCACCGACCTAATCGTAACTTGCGCGTTTAGAATTGACTCTGATGACTTTCAAAGTCTCGTGAGCGGATGGCAGTTCACGAGTAACAGTGTCTCCGGTGACGGAAGAGATTACGGTACGGACGCAAAGGTGGGTCCATCTTTCGAGGCGGCGCTACGGTACTCTGTCTATCCAGAGAGCTTCAAAAGGGGTGGACGTGTCGATCTTGTGACCAATATAGACCAGACTTTGGTCGTGGCGAACCGATACGAGGAGTGAAATCTGCAATGACCGCTTCTGGCGCAAAGCTGCCAAATGCGAGCTGTCCCAGATGAACTGAAGCCTGTTTGGGACGGCAACGAGGCCATGCAAAACAAGGCTTTCCGGCACCAAAATTCACAATGGTTCAATTGGGACAGCAGAGCGGTGGCCTACAGTGTCATTTCGCCCTCAGCCTGAACCGACCCCATCTATGGCTACCGGCAGGCCGTCCTTGCCTGGGACGACATGGTCAGAACGTGGCGAGACCTCGTCCAGCTGTTCTGGTGGATCATCCCAGATCGGCAGCCGTGAACCAAAACAAAACCCGCCAAGTCGGCGGGCGAAGTTGAGAATGACGCGCGTACTGAATACATTTCGCGCTTGGTGTCGAAATTGCACGGCAAAAGTGAACGCCCAGTAAATTTCTGGTAGCAAGAAATCTTCTAAGTCAGCCGGCTATCTTGTTATCTCGCGCTGTTGGCGCGCAGACACTTATCTTCCCAACTCTCTTTTGTTTGATTCTCAGTCCCGCAAGAGGCAAACAGCCCCGCGCGTAACGAAATGGGGCCGAATGCGCTTCAGTTCACAGGCATCACGCTCTACTACACAACGGCGAGAAACGAGCGCAATTCTGTGGTTTTATCCACAACAGACAAAACTGCTACGCTCGAAAATTTATCTCAGCTTTGCCGTCCGGGAGCAATCGTCAGCTTCACAAGGTCTCGCTAAGTTATTTCATTCAGGGGATTTTTGCCATTGCCGGACAGCTCCACCTCAACCAGATCAAGCAGTATCTTCCTCAGTTGAGGCCAAGGGGCATCCTTTCCCTTGTTTCCCGGATCTTGCGTGCTCATCAGGCAGTGCAGTTTTGCAGTCGTTTCAACAATGGTTTTCGGTTTTGATAAGAATAATATGCGCGACAACCTTCCTTCCTGCTCCGCCAGATCGTGCTCGAAGGCGAGAGCAGGGCTGTATCCAAGCTTTCTATCTGCCTCATTCCATCGCTCGCGACGCTTCCGCAGCAAAGATCGTGCAGATGCCAACTGAGCCGGGTCCACGCGTGATTTCAGCCGGTTAAGTTCAGCAATGGTGTAAACGGTCACTGGTCTCTCACTCGGAGAGATTTCGATTTGCACGACCGGGAATGCGCCTGCCATCGCGAGCACCTTCGACTCCGTCTTCTGCTGGTATCTGGTAATGTGAACGAGCCGCTGATGGACCTCGTACCAGTTCAACCACAGTCGCGCTGTTGATGTTGGCCCGGGCACCTTTCGATCGGGAGCCTTTTCCAATTCAGAAACAAGCGGTACCAAGATTTTAGCAACAGCGCCCAAAAGGTTCTTTCGGTCGATCCTTGACGGAAGCTGTGGCCTGTCTCCGATGGAATTTTGGCGTTTTCTACGGGTTGTTTTGGGCAAATTTCTGCTAGTCTCAGAATCAGCCATGATCCAAGCTCCTATAAGCTAGATTGTGGTCAGGCTGCTCGTGGTGGTACGAACACCATGGGCAGCCGATTTTACAGATTGCGAGGTTACAGTTGCGGTTCAAAATTGGCAAGATAAATCACAACAGTGTTTTGAAATGAACTCTATCCAGTGCAGGCTTGCGCGCGTTGCGTTGGGCTGGGGCGTGAGAGATCTCGCGCTTGCAGCCAATGTTTCGACCCAGACTATCAGTCGTCTTGAGGCCGGCGAGCAACTTCGTGTTGGTACTTTAGACAGCATTCGAAAAGTGCTTGAGGATTCTGGGATAGAGTTCATTCCAGAAAACCGCGATGGCGGCGTTGGGATCCGCCTAAAGAACAGGCGCCGTGACGTTTGACCCCACTATCGGCCCGTTGACGCGTTGGAACTTTAATCAATATGTTCAATGCAGCGTTGGTTTCGAAACCGCCAGCATTTTGACCGCCATTCTGACCAGCTTCTGAAACTTTCTCCAGTCGGGCAAATCCTTCTCATTCACCCTTTCCTGGATCGCAGATAGCGCCCAGCCGACGCAAGCGCTGTCATTCACTGCTCGATAGCGATCAGAGCGCTCGAAACAGGCCACGATCCGGGGACGTGCATCGCCAGCGTCCTTTGGAATACTGGCAATTAGTTTTTGTGCCTCCTGGTAGGCATCGGCTATGTGTCGACGTTCTTCCGGACCGCTTTGGGTTATCATGCCGATGGTCCATTCGAACGTTTTGAACATGGCTTCGGCTTCTTTGATGGCATCGTCACTCATACCGGATCGAATGCTCCCTTGAACTCGGGATCGGCGTAATAGCTGAGCTTGCCAGCGATGATAGGCCGTTGTCCCGCGAGGAACAGCAGTTGTCCGTGAGGCGGCAGATTGCGCACCTCGTCGGGGGTGAGCAGGGGCCTGGCGGTATGGTGCTGGCTGAAGGAGATCCCGGACTTTTCGGAATCGAGCGCGCGGGCCATGGTCTGGAAGACGACCGTTTCCTGTCCAAGCAGATCGGAGACGAGGCGTGCGCTATCATGATCGTTGACGCCGAAGACCTGAAGCACGCCAGCATTCGACAGGAAGGTGCCGGCGCGTTGTCCGTACGTAGCGCGTAGCTGGTGGACATCTTGCAAGATCGGCCAGAGCTGGACGCCATAGCCTGCCATCAGGCCCATGGCGCGCTCTATGGGAGCCAGATGGCCAAGGGCGGCGAACTCATCGAGCAGGTAGAGGACTGGCATGGCTGGCTTTGCGGAATCGCGTGCCATATCGAGCAGGCTCTGGCTGACAAGCAGGCGGAGCCAGCGTGAATATGTGGACAGGCGATCGGGCGGCAGGACGAGGAACACCGTCACGTTGCCGTGCTTGAGATCGGCAAACCGGAAATCCGATCGACCGAGAACCGTCGTCATGCGCGGGCTGTCGAGGAAATGGGTGTGGCGCTGCGCGGCCGAGAGAACGCCTGCGGCCTCGCGATCGGACTTGCCGAGGTGACGGTTTGCGGCACGGGCGATCAGGCCACCCGCCTCATCGCATTCCTGCATCCGCTTGAGCAGGGCAGCAAACGTTTCTGGAGCGACAGTGAGATATTCGCGCAGCGTGCCGAGGTGACGACGGCCAGGAGATTCCACCGCGACGATCTTTAGCAACAGACCAGATATGAGGGCCTTGGCTTCCTCATTCCAATGCGCCTCACCTGCCATGCCCGGCTCATCGAACACGAGGGCGTCGGCAAGCGTGCTGGCGTCTTCCGCAACATCGAGGCTGGCGGGATCGAGCGTATCGAGCGGATTGAACGCGGCCGAGCGCATGCCGGTGACGCCAAAGGGATCGAGAACATGGACCGGTCCGAACTGTTCACGCGCGCGGCCGGCGATTTTTGCATTCTCCCCTTTGGGATCGATGCAGATCACGGAGCGCTCAGTGGTCAGCAGATTTGGAATGATGGTTCCGACACCCTTGCCGGTTCTCGTCGGGGCCATGGTCAGGAGATGCGCGGGGCCATCATAACGGATGAGGTTTTTCGACTTCGGATCGCGACCAATGAGCAAGCCGGTATCGGATCGGGTGAGGGGAGCCATTTCCTTGGTTGTAGCGAAGCGCGCCGAGCCGTGGGTATCGTTGGCCATATCCCCGAAGTGGATAATCAGCGGATTGGTAATGACGCGGAAAACGATCCAGACAAGAACCAGCAGCGTCACAAGATCGAGCGCGATGAGCGGAAAGCTGCCG
This sequence comes from Rhizobium sp. CFBP 13644, assembly GCF_014842165.1. Classification (NCBI taxonomy): domain Bacteria; kingdom Pseudomonadati; phylum Pseudomonadota; class Alphaproteobacteria; order Hyphomicrobiales; family Rhizobiaceae; genus Rhizobium; species Rhizobium sp. CFBP 13644. Next base: position 8,692 of record NZ_JACYVF010000007.1, on the reverse strand, counting down.
ACGCCAAAGCCCATTTGCGCAAGCGCAAAGCGGCCACCGACGCCGACGACGAATAGCACTATTGCGAGGAGAAAGAGAACGCCCAGTAGCGGCTTCCAGATTCTGAACGGAGCTGTCAACAGCGAGGCGAACGCCCAAAGCGGATCGCGCGCAGCGGCGCGCAACATATTCTTGAACGCGGCCCATGCAAGCGTCGCTCGGCTCATCAGCCAGCCTCCGTGCCGTTGCTGTTCTCTGTCGCTTTGACCGGCCCTGGTCCGAGCAAATCGGCAAAGAGCGCCTTGTCATTGTCGCGGGTGAGAAAACCGGGCAGCTCGCGGCGCAACCAGTCGCCCAGGCGTTTGGTGAACTCCGGATCATTGGCGTTTTCCAACCGATGCAGGACGAGCGCACCGAGCAAAACCTTGCGACGGGTATCGTTTGCGCGGTCCTGTTTCGAAAGGCGTGCCTTGAGGGCCGAGCGCTGAGCCTCCAACTCAGCCAGGCGCTGCTCGATCGATTTTCTTGCCACGGTTGATCCTTTCACTTTTTCGTCGCGGTGGGCACCGTCTTGAGATGGATGAGGACGCCTTTCTGCGTCTTGCCGGATCGGTCGATGTCAAATTTCTCCGTGGCCTCGACGAGATCGCTGAGACGGGCAAAGCCGTAGTTTCTGGAATCGAATTCCGGCGATTGCTTTGCAACATGAGAGCCGACCGCGCCGAGATTGACCCAGCCGTCTTCGTCAGCGGTCGCGATGACTGCTTTGCTCAGCATGCCGATCAGGGCTTTGTCGATTTTGCTCTTCTGGGGTACGGTCGGCTCGACGGTTGCTGCCCTTGTGGCCAGACCTGAAATTTCCTTCGTGGCGGTTTTCTCGATTACCCCTCGTGCCGAAGTTGGTTCGGCGGTTGCAGGTTCTTCGACCGACGCATTAAGGACGTCGAAATAGACGAATTTGTCGCAGGCCGTGATGAAAGGGCGAGGGGTCTTTCGTTCTCCAAAACCGTAGACTGTGACGCCCTGTTCGCGGATGCGGGCCGCCAGTCTAGCAAAGTCGCTGTCGCTGGACACGATGCAAAATCCGGAGAAACGCCCGGTGTAAAGCAGGTCCATGGCGTCGATGATCATCGCGCCATCCGTGGCATTCTTACCGGTTGTATAGGCGAACTGCTGGACCGGCTGGATGGAGTGTTCGAGAAGGCATTCTTTCCATCCATTCAGATTGGGTTTGGTCCAGTCGCCATAGATGCGTTTAACACTTGATGTCCCATAGTTGGCAATCTCGGCCAGAAGCCCTTTGACAATCCTGGGCGTGGCGTTGTCACCGTCTATCAGCAGAGCGAGGGTATCGGAACTCATAGCGAAATTCTTTCATCTGGTGAACGCATTGTTGTCCGCAGTCGATGCGATCAGTAACTTTGCTTCCGGTTGATGACTGTCATGCTTGATCGAATTTCTCGAATATCGAACCGATGAACTATTGGTTCACCTTCGCCGCCAAAGGCGCTCAGTCACGCCTCCCGCCAATGGCGTTGTGAAAGCGAAGATCAATGCGGTTACAGGCCCCCTTATATCGAAAATGATTGTGGCGGCGAAGGCGATAAGAGCCCCGATGAAACAACCGGTTATAAACGGAAGGTAGGCTTTCATCGGAGTGATCTCCTTTAACATGCTCGTGTCCGAAGCCATGCAATCGACCCAGCATACCAAAACGGTGTGATTGCTCAAGTGGAAATGCAACCTGCGATATTGAAAATCGTGCCGATTTGTGGTTCTTTGACGCTCAATCATTTCACTCAGACATCAAACGCAGAGGCTATCCCGTGGCCGATTGAGCGAAGCGATTGAGGTTACTAAGGGCGCACTTACGACCTTGCTGCGCAAGGTCAATGCGATCTGCGCGGCAATGGAAGCGGAAAGGAGGTTTGCGAATTGGCGATCTACCATCTGAGTTTGAAGCCTATCTCGCGCTCTTCCGGCCGTAGCGCTGTTGCATCGGCGGCTTACCGCTGTGCCGTTCGCCTGACCAATGAGCGCGATGGGCTGACGCATGACTTCACACGCAAGCAGGGCGTTGAGCATTGCGAGATTGTCTTGCCGGAAGGCGTATCCGCCGATTGGGCCAAGGATCGCTCGGCCTTGTGGAATGCAGCCGAGCGAGCGGAGCGGCAGATCAATTCGCGTGTCGCCCGCGAATTCGAGATTGCGCTTCCGCATGAGCTTTCGGTCGGGGCGCGACTTGAGGCAACACGAGAGTTCGCGCAGCATCTGGCAAACCGCTATGGCGTCGCGGTGGATTTCGCGATCCATGCGCCGCATGAGAAGGGCGACGTTCGCAACATCCACGCGCATTTGATGACAACGACGCGGGCGGTGACCGAAGATGGTTTGGGCGACAAGACCAATCTTGAGCGCAAGAACAGTTGGCTGCTGGGGGAGGGGATTGCCACGACCGACATGCAGCTTCGCGACATTCGCCAGTCGTGGGAGCAGATCGCCAACAGGCAGTTGATGCGCGAGGGACTGGATATTCGCATCGACCATCGTTCGCATTCCGAACGTGGACTTGAGATCGAGCCGACCGAGCATATGGGCGTTCATACCACGCAGATGCAGCGGCAGGGCATGGATGTCGAGCGGGCGCGGCTGGACGAGGATGCAGCCAAACGCAATGCCGAGTTGATCCGGGAAAAACCCGAGCAGGTTCTGACATTGATCACCGCCGAAAAGAGCGTGTTCGATCGGCATGACATTGCCCGTACACTGCATCGCTACATCAACGATGACGCGCAGGCCTACCAGAATGCGTTTGCGTCCGTCATGGCCTCGCCGGCACTGGTGCAGCTTCAGGCCGAGCGCAAGGATCAGGAGACCGGGGAGGTTTTGAAGGCGCGCTATTCGACGCGGGAAATGGTCGATACCGAGAGCGGTATGATGCAGGCGGCCGAGCGGCTGCACCAGGCGCGGAACCATGGCGTCGATCGGCGATATGTTGCCCGCGCCATCGCACGGCAGGACGAGACAATTCAAAAAAGTTCCAGCGATGTTTCGGCCCGTCTTTCAGACGAGCAGCGACAGGCAATCGCGTATGTCACGGGTCGCGAGCGCATCGCCGCAGTCGTCGGCTTTGCCGGTGCTGGCAAGTCGACCATGTTAGCCGCCGCCCGTGAGGCGTGGGAGGCTCAAGGGTATAAGGTTCATGGCGCAGCACTTGCGGGCAAGGCGGCCGAGGGGCTGGAGGAAAGCTCTGGCATCCAGAGCCGCACATTGGCGTCGTGGTCCCGCAGCTGGGAGAACAATAGGGACACGATCGGCCGCAGCGATGTGTTCGTCATCGACGAGGCCGGCATGGTGGGAAGCCGCCAGCTTGCCCACTTCATTGGCGAGGCCGAACAGCGCGGGGCGAAGATCGTGCTTGTCGGCGACCATCAGCAGCTCCAGGCGATTTCTGCCGGCGCACCGTTCCGCATCCTTGCCGAACGTCTCGGCCATGTCGAACTGTCCGAGATCCGCCGGCAGCGCGAGGGCTGGCAGCGGGAGGCGTCGGTCGCCTTTGCCACGCATCGCACAGCCGAGGGGCTGGCCGCCTATCGCGATAACGGGAACATCAGTTTCAGCACGAGCGGCGATGAGGCGCGGGCCGCGATCGTGCAGGATTACCTTGCCGACCGCGAGCAGCGTCCGGACGGCACCCGGGTCGCCATGGCACATCGCCGTGCCGATGTGCGGGCGATCAATCAAGACATCCGGTCCGGCCTTCAGCAAAGAGGGGAATTGGCGCGTGGAGAAGAGGGCGGGGAACTTACGTTCCAGACCAATGACGGCGCCAGAGAATTCGCGCCGGGCGACCGGATCGTATTCCTTGAGAACAGCCGCGAGCTGGGTGTGAAGAACGGCATGTTAGCCACCGTCGAGCATGTCGAGGCGGGAACATCGGGTGCCGGCCCCATGATCATCGCGCAGCTCGACGGCCCAGGCGGCAAGGGAGCCGGGGATAGCGTCAGCATTCCGATGGACAGCTACCAGGCGATCGACCACGGCTATGCGACCACCGTCCATAAAAATCAGGGAGCGACGGTCGACCGTGCCTTCGTGCTGGCCTCCACCAGCATGGACCAGCATCTGACCTATGTCGCCATGACCCGGCATCGCGACGGCGTGCAGCTTTATGCCGACAGCCAGGAATTCACCAATGCGGGGCGGTTGGTCGACCATGGGGCCGCGCCCTACGAGCATAATCCGAAAGCGCGTGAGAGCTATTTCGTGATGCTGGAAAACGACAAGGGAGAGCAGCGCACGGTCTGGGGCGTCGATCTCAAGCGCGCCCTGCAGGAAGCCTCGCCGCAGATCGGTGACAGGATCGCCTTGCAGCATGAAGGGGCCACCCCTGTCACCCTTCCTGATGGCACGCAGACGCAGCGCAATGCGTGGCGTGTGGTCGAGGGTGGGGAACTGGCCTATAGTCAGCTTGAACACCGCCTGTCGCGTTCCGGCGCCAAGGAAACGACGCTGGATTATGTCAGGGACTTTGCCGAACGGCGAGGGATTGCGGAACAATTCGGGGTCAAAAGTGAGATCGATCTTGCTCCTGCCCAAAAGCAGCGTCAGAAGATTTTGTCCCGTGCGGCCCCTCCGGTACGGGAGCAACAGGACCGGCCATTCGATCGCCAGCGGGTTTACGAGGAACGTGCCGGCGATCTGGCCGGTCCTGTTCGCCGCGAGGATACCAAGCAGGATCTCATGCAGGAGATTGGCGGCGATCAGCGCCTGCGGCCAGCCGAGAAGCCCGCACCGCTTGTGCCGGCGATCACACGGCATGACCGTAGCATTGAGGACGTGGCCCGCGAAAAGGCCATGCCGGCAATCGATCATGGATTTGAAGCGGTGGAGTCGGTGGCCCGGCACGTCTTCCGCGATCCGGCCGAGGTGGCGGACCGATTGCGCGCAGCGATCACTGAGAAGGAGGGTAATGGCAAGGTGATGGCGAAGGCGATGGTCGAGCGGCCTGAGCAGTTTGGGGAGCTGCGCGGCAAATCCGGCCTGTTCGGTGACAACAAGGAACGGAAGGCGGCGCTGCATTATGCCAGGGTTGTCGCCTCCCATATCGGTTATGCGTCCGACCACTGGGAACGCCGGCTTGGTGAGGAACGGAAGTCGGAGCAATGGCAGCGCGAAAAACGAGATGCCGTCGAGGTTCCCGGCCTCACCCCGCGCAGCGCCGAGATTCTTGATCGCGTCGACAAGGTGTCAATGAATGAGCGGCATCAGCTCATCGATGAGCTGCGATCGACCCCCGATGGTCAGGCCGCACTCGAGGAAGCCAAACTGGTCGCAAACGCTCTCCAGCAGCGTTTCGGCCATTCGGATCCTCGTAACTTTGCCAAGGAGCTTGATAAGCGTCCAGAGCTTGCGAAGCTGGCCGAGCAGATCAAGTCTGTGGCCCGTGCCGTCGAGCGCACCCGCATGGCCGAGCTGAACCGTGACCACACGCTGAAACAGCAGCTCACCCGGTCGCAGGGGCTTGGGTTGAGCCGATAGGAGGGCATCATGTCCATGAACAGCTCCAAGGGAGCGACCAGAGCGCGGATTAAAGAGTTGGCTGAACAGCATGGTGTTGTTGCCGTGCGCGTGGCCCTTGGTCGGTGAATAGGGGGGACAACATGCCCGTCGTCACAATGTTGTTAAGGTTTTTCTGGTGAACTGTCGCGATGACGAAGCCTCCCAGATCAAAGCCGCTCCTTCGTGAGACAGAAGCCTCGATCCGCTCAAAGCCGCGCCGCAAGCGTAACCCGGCTCAGCCGCAGTTGCTTTTCGATCCCATGCCCGACCGCGTTGAGCCGACACTCGCGCAATTAAAGGCAAAGCCACCTCAAGGGCCCGACTGGTCCTGGGAGGTAAAATGGGACGGATACCGCCTTGCCGTTCATATCGAACCGCAGGGCGTGCGAATTCTGACACGCGGTGGCCATGACTGGACACACCGGTTCCCAGCCATTGAACAAGCGGCACGAGCGCTTGGACCGGCGACGATGATCATCGACGGCGAGGCCGTCATACTCGACGCGGAAGGTCGCTCGGATTTCGGGCTGCTGCAGCAATCGCTTGGTGCCTCAGGCAAAGCCGCGGGCAATCGGGCCTCGAATGCCATCCTCTACGCGTTTGATCTTCTTTACCTCGATGGGCATGATCTGCGCGGTATCGAATACCGATCGCGTCGGCATCTGCTAGAGGACACCCTGAAGGACCAGAACGGCGCCATCCGGCTCTCGGAAACGATCGACGCTGAACCCGTCGCCCTACTTAAGCACGCGCGCAGCCTTGGTCTCGAAGGCATCGTCGGCAAGGATCTCGAACAACCTTATCGATCAGGACGAACCGGGGACTGGGTGAAACTCAAATGCGTCCAGAGTGAAGCATTTTTCATCGCGGGCTATGAGACCTCAACAGATTCTGGTGGCCTCGCATCTTTGGCGCTGGCCGCATACAACGGTGACCGACTTGTCTATGTTGGCAACGTCGGCACGGGTTTCAAAGAAACCCAGGCCCTCAAGCTTCGAAAGACGCTCGACATGCTCCGGTGGAAACAGAAACGTCCACCAGTGGATGACGTTGGAAAGAGCGATATCGTCTGGGTTCATCCGACCTTGATTGCAGAAATCGAGTTCAGGGCGTGGACCGCCGATGGCAAGCTGCGTCATGCTGCGTATAAAGGCCTGCGGGAACGGCAAGACAATGCTGACGTGTTCAACCTTGCTTAAAGTCCGAACCCACCCGCCCGGCTCGGGCGGTACTTCCCAAAGACTAGAGCCGGTCAAGACTTCGCCGATATCGCGCTCAGTTCTTCAAGATCGAGATCATGTTCGAGTTCCCGGAGCGATTCATCATCGATCTGTCCGGCACGGTGGAGCCTGATGAGCTCCCGCCTGCCCGCAGCAACGGCTTCCAAAACGACGTCGAAATGGGCGTGAAGCAGCGGCGAAGAATGTTCCGTGCGCTTGGCGTAACGACCGATTACGCCTGACCATTGAGCCTCTCGCCAATTGTGCCCGCTACGACATGCTGTTGGGAGGCGCTCATGCCTATTGATAAAATGGCACAACTTCCTCTACTTGCTGGTCTGCTCTGCCAAGTACCCGATATCAACTTCTCGCGCAGGCCCGGTCCTCGCATTTGTGATGAGCTCGACGACCTGTCGAAGGGAGCATGGTAGCCCAAGGTGGTAGCCCTGCATGGTGTTGCAGCCTAAGGCTTGTAGCATGAGCTGTATTTCCTCGCTTTCCACGCCTTCTGCAACGACGTCCAATTTCAGCGAGCGGCCTAGATTGATAATGGCCTGTACCATGACCTGATCGGCTGCCGAATCCGTGAGGCCGGTGACAAAGGATTTATCGATTTTGATACGGTCCACCTGGAGATGTCGCAAGGATGATAGTGATGAATAGCCTACGCCGAAGTCGTCGATTGCGAGACGAACCCCAGCCTGTCTCAACACGGTGAGCTTGCCTTGCACCGCGCTCATATCGATGGCGGTTTCTTCCGTGATCTCGATTTCCAGCATTGAGCTTGGAACGTTCCATTGCTTCAAGGCTTGAAGCACAAGATCGTCGACGGGAACGCGTGACATTTCGCGCGGGGAAACATTAATAGCCACCCAAAGGTCATCTTGCCCAAGCCCCTTGAGTTGCTGGATCAGAAGTCCAGCTTGTTTTAGCACAAACTGCATGAGAGCTTCCGAAAGGCCGAGTATAGCTGCGGATTCAACGATATCTACTGGTGGAACCGGGCCGTGTTTGCCATGATCCCATCGCAGCAACGCCTCGAAATTTGTTAGTCGGCGACCGCCCTGGCCCATGATCGGCTGGAATGCCATATACAGTTGCTCATTTGCCAGAGCGTTGGGCAGGTCACGCTCGACGTCGCGCTTCATTTTCAAGCGGTTATGGAGCTGTTCGTCGAATATGTAATGTCGATTGCGACCAGCGCTTTTGGCAGCATAGAGAGCACTATCTGCACAAATCATCATTTCAGAAAAGCCGATGCGATCTCGCGTCTGGTGAATACCTATACTAACACCAACACGACCGGCATCGAATCCTTTAAAAGGCTGGCCAATCGCCGCTATCAACTGATCAGCGATCTGGTCGGGTCCCTGACGGCCCGATCATGCCGCCTCCACGCAAGCGACGAGCGGGCCGAGCAGTTTCAACTCGACGTCAACAGGAACCTTCAAACTCCGACCGTTTCGAAGCAAGATCTCGACGATCGCCGGCCTCGTTGCCGTGGTAGACGCCTGACCTACGCCAAACTCCCCCATGATTTCCACTGGAAGGAACACCGTCGGTCGATCAACATAGTTGAACGACTTCCGCCACCAGCGGATCTGGCCAGGATGAACGTCATGCCGGCGCGCCACGTCACCAATGCGAGCACCCGGCTCATCAGCTTCCGCCAGTATCCTCAGCTTCGCCTCATCCGACCAGCGCCGTCTGCGCTCGGTACCGGACATGATCTCCATGCGGGCCATGAAACCTCTTTGCTCTGGTATTAATGTCAGCACTAATGCTGGTTCTAATGCCAGAACATCGCCTGATTTTCCCGATCAGCAAAAACAGTTCACCGGACGCTCACGTTACTCGAGAAGAAATCGCTGAAGCCTTGGGAACGGCAATTGCTCTCAACGCTGGCGGGGCACTGACCTATTCAGCCCGTG
>NZ_JACYVF010000006.1:0-289893 GCF_014842165.1 Rhizobium sp. CFBP 13644 | reverse complement strand
AGCGGACTTATAGAGGACACACCCGAAACAAGTCAACAGCAGGTCAGACAGAAAATTCAGAAAAACAGTAAGTCACTGGTTTTAATGCGGTATTTTCAGTTTTCGACCATGTGGACAGCTTGGACACCCACATTTCCTGTGTTTTGCTTCACAAAGCACTTCATAAGACCCGGCCCACAATCATTCCAATGACGGCTGCCACGTTTTGGACATTAGCGCGGCCTATCCCGAGACATATCGAAGCTGGCACTATAAAGGCGGGGAACACGGTTCGGGCTATGTCGCTCCCGTTTGACTCCAGTCTTTGAAAGTTGCACATCTTCGACTTAAGCGTTTCTGGAGATCGAATGAACGACTGGTCGCAACAGGCATGATGACGGATCGAGACATGATCCGCTCGCTTGGAACCGAACCGCCTATTCTGGCGGAGGGTCGGCGTGCTCCTGATCGTCGTGAAATCTCCCTGCGCTGGTTGAGCGGCACCTTTCTCACTGGCATCACTTCTTCCATCCTTATGGGCGTTGCCCTTTTTGCAGCGCTCGACGGGCGCCAGCAGCTTGCCATTCCGGCCGAAGCCTTTGCGCGGGCGGATATGGAACAGGATGCATCCGAGACGGTGCGGCGCGGTACGCGTCTTATTGGCCAAAATATTGCGGCGCGTCCCTCAGACCGTTCGGTGATGGAAGTTTCGACCGTCATTCATGATGGGGACAAGGAAGTGGTGCGCAAAGTACCATTTTCCCATGTGAAGATCGCACTTGCTGCCAATTACAACAATCAGGAGGATTATCCTCCGTTTGATCCGCTGAATATATTCGCGACGAATGAGGATGCGTCTCCTGCCGCAAGCCGGACCGGGACGATCTACGGGTCTGAAGTAGAGTCCGAGGTCAGCCTGAAGACTGTGGCGTTTCCAACCAAGGACAGTCCATTTGCCTTTGCGGGTTCGATGAGCTTCGATGAGGTCGAAGAGGCAGTTCGGTCCAACGGTTCGATGTTGACCGACGGTAATGAGCAGCTTTCCGCACTTTATTACATCGACCCGCGCCGCTTTGAGGCGACAGAGGATGTGGATGTGACTGCCGGGCTTGCCGCACGTGTGGTCGAGCAGAACATGTCTGTCTCCACGCCGCAGGCGGCAACTGTCAAATTTCAGGAATATGCTGATGACGTCATCCCGGTCCGGCAGGCCGAGACGATGGAGGAAGCGCTTTTTGGCGCTGGTTACTCGAAGGAGCAGGCCAAGCAGACAGCTGCGGTGCTGGGTGCTGAGAATGGCGCCTCGAATGTGGAGCCCGGCGACGTGCTTCGGATCGGTATTCTGCAGAGCGAAGAGAAAAGCGACATTGTGAGGGCCACCCTCTATCGCAAGGGTCGGCATATGATGACGGTCGCGACAAATGATAGCCATAAGTTCGTAAGGGCCAGCGAGCCACCGCATCTGGATGCCGTTGCCACCGCATTTGACAGCAGCAATGCACCTTTGACCGCCAACCGCGATTTGCCGAGGGTTTACGACGGTGTTTACCGGGCGGCTCTCACCTATGGCATGAACCAGACGATGGTTGCGCAACTGGTAAAGCTTCTGGCAAGCAGCGTCGATTTCCAGGCGCAGTTGAAGCCAACCGATTCCCTTGAGGCGTTCTTCTCAGTCCAAGGGCCGGATGGAAAAGCGACCGATCAGTCCGAGTTGCTCTACGTCAATGCCAAATTTGGCGACAATGAAACGCGGTTTTACCGCTTCCAGAACTCCGATGATGGCAGCGTCGATTATTTCGACGGGCAAGGCAAAAGCATTCGCCAGTTCCTCATCCGCAATCCGGTTCCGAACGGTCGCATGACGTCAGGCTTCGGCATGCGCCGTCACCCTGTATTGCGATTCAGCCGTATGCATACCGGCACAGATTGGGCCGCACCACGCGGAACGCCGATTATTGCGACGGGCAATGGCGTGGTTGAGAAAGCGGGATGGGCTTCCGGTTATGGCAACCAGACGCTGATCCGCCATGCGAATGGATATGTTTCGTCCTATAACCACCAGAATGCCATCGCCAAGGGCGTGACTGAAGGGGCCCGTGTCACGCAGGGCCAGGTGATCGGCTATGTCGGATCGACTGGTCTTTCGACCGGTGCGCATCTGCATTACGAGCTGATCGTCAATGGTACGAAGGTCGATGCGATGAAGGTGCGCCTGCCAGGCGGAAAATCGCTATCCGGCGAAGCTTTGGCTCGTTTTTCCGACGAACGCCGCCGTATCGATACGCTGCTGAACATCGAGACCAAGCCTGACCAGGTTGCGAGCCGCTAGCTCCATTTCCATCTAGATCAGCACACATAAAAAGGGCTCCCTTGCAGGAGCCCTTTTTGTTTCGTCATGCCGCGTCGGCGGTTTCGACATTTGGAAGCAGGGGCTTGATGTTGAATAGCAGCCTGTCTGTGCCAGATGTTACCTTGACGCGGGAGCCGTCGGGGATCTCGCCGTTGAGGATGAGCTCGGCCAGACGGTCCTGCACGTTTTTCTGGATGACGCGCTTCAGCGGCCGGGCACCATAGGCGGGGTCATAACCCTTGTCGGCCAGCCAGTTGCGGGCGTCTTCATCCAGTTCCAGCACAATCTTGCGGTCGCTGAGCAGCGCCACCAGACGGTGCAGCTGGATTTCAACGATGGCGCCCATTTCATTGCGATGCAGGCGATGGAACAGGATGATGTCATCGATGCGGTTAAGGAATTCCGGCCGGAAATGCCCACGGACACGCTCCATGACCAGTTCGCGGACCGAATCCACATCGTCGTTATCGCCCATCTGCGTCAGGAACTCCGAACCGAGGTTCGAGGTCATGATGATGATGATGTTCTTGAAATCGACGGTGCGGCCCTGACCATCGGTCAGACGGCCGTCATCCAGCACCTGCAACAGAACGTTGAAGACGTCTGGATGCGCCTTTTCGATCTCGTCGAACAGAACGACCTGATAGGGACGCCGACGAATGGCTTCCGTCAATGCGCCACCTTCCTCATAGCCGACATAGCCGGGAGGCGCACCAATCAGACGGGCAACGGAGTGTTTCTCCATATATTCCGACATGTCGAGGCGAACCATGGCCGTTTCGTCATCGAAGAGGAACCGCGCCAAAGCCTTAGTCAGCTCGGTCTTGCCCACACCGGTTGGTCCGAGGAAGATGAACGAGCCGATTGGACGGTTGGGATCCTGCAGACCGGCACGCGAACGGCGGACAGCTCTGGACACGGCCTGAACCGCTTCCCCCTGACCGACCACGGATTTCGCCAGATCATCTTCCATGCGCAGAAGCTTCTCGCGCTGACCTTCCAGCATTCTGTCAACCGGGATGCCGGTCCAGCGCGAGATGACATGGGCGATATTGTCGGCTGTCACCACTTCCTGAACCATGGATGCAGCTCCGCTGCTATCATGCTGTTCGGCGGTTGCCAGCTGCTTTTCCAGACCCGGAATGATGCCATAGGTCAACTCACCGGCGCGCTGGAACTGTCCATTGCGCTGGGCGGTTGCTAGCTCATTACGTGCTTCATCCAGTTGCTTCTTCAGATCCGCCGCATGGCCGAGCTTCTGCTTTTCCGCCTGCCAGCGGGCTGTCAGTGCATCGGCCTTTTCTTCCGTGTCGGCCAGCTCATCTTCCAGCCTTTTCAGGCGATCCGCAGATGAGGCATCCGTTTCCTGCTTCAAGGCTTCGCGCTCGATCTTCAGCTGAATGATCCGACGATCCAGTTCGTCCAGCTCCTCGGGCTTGGAATCCACCTGCATGCGCAGACGCGATGCGGCTTCGTCCATGAGATCGATGGCCTTATCTGGCAAGAAGCGATCGGTGATGTAGCGGTTGGAGAGGGTTGCAGCGGCCACCAGAGCCGAATCGGAGATGCGGACCTTGTGATGTTGCTCGTATTTTTCCTTCAAACCGCGCAGGATCGAAATCGTGTCCTCGACCGTCGGTTCGCTGACGATGACAGGCTGGAAGCGACGGGCCAGAGCCGGATCTTTTTCAACGTGCTTACGATACTCATCCAGCGTGGTGGCGCCGACGCAATGAAGCTCGCCGCGCGCAAGTGCCGGCTTGAGCAGGTTGGACGCATCCATGGCGCCATCGGCCTTACCCGCGCCAACCAGCGTGTGCATTTCATCGATGAAGAGAATGATGCCGCCAGCTTCCGCCTGAACTTCGTTCAGAACAGCCTTCAACCGCTCCTCAAACTCACCGCGATATTTCGCACCGGCAATCAAAGCGCCCATATCCAGCGCCATCAACTTCTTGTCTTTCAGGCTTTCAGGAACATCGCCATTGATAATGCGAATGGCCAGACCTTCGGCAATCGCCGTTTTGCCGACGCCGGGCTCACCGATCAGGACCGGGTTGTTCTTGGTGCGGCGCGACAGAACCTGCATGGTGCGACGAATTTCATCATCGCGACCGATTACGGGATCGAGCCGACCGTCCCGCGCTTCGGCGGTCAGATCGCGGGCATATTTCTTCAGCGCATCAAAGCCCTGTTCGGCATTGGCACCATCAGCGGTGCGGCCCTTGCGGATATCATTGATAATCTGGTTGAGCGCCTGCGCTGTCACGCCAGCTTTTTTCAAGGAGGCGGAGGTCGATGCGGAGGTTTCAACGGAAAGCGCCTGCAACAGACGCTCAACCGTGACGAAACTGTCACCGGCCTTTTTGGCGATATCTTCTGCTGTGGAAAAGACTTTGGCGAGTGGGCCGGTCAGCGAAAGACCGCCATTGCCACCGGAAACCTTTGGCAATTTGGCAAGAGCCGCATCATTGGCGAGCCGCGCTTCCTTGGCGTTGCCACCGGCGCGCTCGATCAAGGCTGCTGCCATGCCCTGGTCGTCATCGAGCAGGACCTTCAGGACGTGCTCGGCTGCAAATTGCTGGTGATTTTCGTTCAGCGCATAGGTCTGTGCAGACTGCAGAAAACCGCGAACGCGTTCGGAATATTTTTCGATATTCATCTCATAACTCCTTTTACCGCCCTGCCCGATCTCGGCGCAGTTTGGAATGTTAGGGTTGAGGCTCCCTGAAGCGGCAAGCCCCGCTGCGAAAAAGGCCTTTATACAGAGGCTTCCATCGCCTTGAACGACATGCCGCCCGATGGTTTGGCACGCTGCTCTGGTAGGCTTGATATGGTACGCAAATCTGCCGGTTTAAAGAGGCCGGATGAAGCCTTGCGTTGATTTTTTAGACGAGAGGGAGTGGCATTTCACTCGATAGCACCAAGTCGATCGAACGCTCTTATAAAGTTCCCGAAATCCCTTTGGCCAACCTTCGCCGTTCACGCGGCAGAATCTGCCCGTGGCTTGTTTATTCGCAATTCTGACCATCGCCGTTTTGCGGCCATGGGTATTTCGGACGGGGCGCTGGAAGTTGCCTCGTTGGGTAGTAGTAGTATTGGCACCTTTCAGCGCCCCGTTCGGCGGTTTGTGTCCGCCCACGATCTCTTGCCATGGCTGGCTGTTCCCGGATGGCGAGGGCAGGCCTTGCCGGAAAACCGGTCGGACATGACCAAGGTCCAACCCTTCCCCATTCCGGGCGGCGGCACCCATAGAGGATGCCACCTGCCAGTTCGGCTACACCTGCCTTCGCCTGACATCCGCGCCGATTGATCGAGGCGCGGGCACAAGCGATCCGTTTTCCACGAGGTGGGCATAGGCTTTTGGCCGATGCGTCCCTCACGATCCGTCCGCATCCTTTACGATGCGGGGCAGATGCAGCGTGTTCCTGTGTACCGCCTGACTTTCGCCGTTCCGCCATCCGGTCGCGTTCGACCATAGGCGAAGGGCTGTCGGTACGCCCGGTGGCTGACGAGCCGGACTGACGCAGACGCGAAACGAACCCGTAAGGCATTCGCAACGCACAAGCATCAGGCCGGATCGAACATGGAGGAGATTGCGCCAGCCGGTCCGAAACCGGCGCTATCCCCTCACCCGTTGCCACCGGGGAGATCGCTGCCAGACCCCGGCGATGAAAGGTTGCGTAGCCTCATCACCACCAGCGCCGGTTCCGCCTCGCCGCAACGCCTTGCGGTGTATCCGAGGGCGGAACGAGGCCATTGTGCGGGTGATTCGCCCGTCATTGAGAAAGTGCAGATCGATTTTTTGCGTTTTTTCGGTGTTTTTTATTAAGTCGTTGTTTGCAAAGGATTTATTCTCATTCTCGCAGCCTTGACCCCAAAAACGAAAAAACCCCGGCGAACCGGGGTTTCTCAAACTTATAACCTAACAGGGTGAACTGGCTTATTCGCCAGCATTTTCCAGCGTTGGGGCGTCGCCGCCTTCGCTACCTTCAGGCGCTGCTTCGCCGTCTTCACCCGCCGTGCGGCGTGGGCGACGGGGGCGAGGCGTGGCGCTGCGAGCACGACGCGGTGCGCGTTCCGTCGCAGTTGCGTTAACCTGCGCTTCCTCTTCGACCGCTACTTCCTTGGGCGTACCCTCGATGACCGGCTGAGGTGCAGAGCTTGCGTCGTAAACGGGTGCGGCAACTGGCGCTGCAGCCACCTCCTCCTGCTCCTCGCGGGGCTGGCGTTCCGGCCGGGCGGGGCGCTCGCGACGATCACGGCGTTCACCGCGGTCCTGACGCTCGGCGCGCTCAGGGCGCTCCTGCCTTTCAGGGCGATCCTGACGCTCTTGCTGGTCGTTACGCTGTGGCTGATCGTTGCGCTGGGCGCGCTGCTGGTCCTGCTGATCATGCTGGCCGGGCATGGAAACAATGACGTCATCATTGTCATCGCCATCCATATCGTCGCCGTCGCGTTCCTGCTGGAACTCGCCGCGCTCATCGCGCTGGAAGCGTTCCTGCATCTGGGCCTGCGCCGAGGCAATGATACGGTTATAATGTTCGGCGTGCTGCAAATAGTTTTCAGCCATAACGCGGTCGCCGGAGCTTTGGGCATCACGTGCGAGCGTGGAATATTTCTCGGCTATGTGCTGGGCGGTGCCACGAATCTTAACGTCAGGGCCAGAACTGTCATAGCTTCTCGTCAGCGGGTTGCCGCCCTTGCGATTGAAGTTATTATTGTTGTTGCTACCGCTGCTACCACCGCCGCCGCCGCCATTGTTATTGCTACCACGCCCCCGGCCGCGCTTGTTTTGCTGTCCTGGCCTCATCAATTGCTCACCTGAATTCTGTTTTCTGATAATTTCGTTGTTACGATACAATGACGGATGGACGCATATCAAAGTCCGGTTTTCCGAAATTGCTCCCATTACGCGACGTGCACCAAAAGGCCAAGACTTCGCGTTTAATGCCCGGATGCGCAAATGCTGCATCGAGCTGCCTGCGAACAAAGTTTCCTGAATCACATGCCGGGAATGCCCAGCCTTCAGGGTTTCCACAAAAACCCGCTTCGGGACTGATCAAAACCCAGCGAATCTAAATTCGCCCTCAGCCACCCAACATGTTGCGGGCAAACTAGCCCGCTTCCTTTCGAAATCCAAGCCTTTTCTTTCGCTGTGCAAAATATCCATGCACATAACCATCATCGTGACAGTCAATCGAGCCTGGAAAAGAGCAGAGCGCGGTCGTTGCTGCCGTAATCCTTCACTGCCTCCACACAGCGATATCCGTAGCTTGCAAAAATGGCTGTCACATCCGCTTTCTGATCATAGCCGATTTCGAGCCCGATCAAACCGCCAACATCAAGATAATCCACCGCTTTTTCAGCGATGACACGGTATGGGAAAAGACCATCCGCACCACCGTCAAGCGCTGCCATGGGATCGAAATTGCGCACATCGCGATCAAGCGTTTCGATGTCTGCACTTTTAATATAGGGCGGATTCGACACGATGATGTCAAAGCGCCCGGAAATATTCGCGAACCAATCGCTTTCCACGGTCTTGAAACGCGGGCTCAAGCCATGCCGCGCTGCATTCTTTTCTGCCGTCTCAATCGCATCGCGGGAAATATCACTGCCGACACCCGATGCCTCCACGCATTCGTGCAGAAGCGCCAGGCAAATGGCACCAGTACCGATTCCCATATCCAGAATCTGCGCCTGCCCCTTTTGCGCAGCAATACGCCGCAAATGGGGAAGAAGCGCATCGACCAGCACTTCGGTATCGGGCCTCGGCTCCAGCGTGCCGGATGACAGGATGAGGTCCAGACCGTAAAACTCACGGTGGCCGAGAATGCGGTGGACGGGCTCACCCTTCTCACGGCGCATAACCATGGTTTCGATCTGTGCTGCCTCGCCATCACTGACAATGCGGGAGCCATTCAGCACGAAATCTGTCAGCGAAAAGCCAATGACGCTACCGATCAGCAGCCTCGTATCCGTCACGGGATCGGCAACACCTGCTGTTTCCAGGCGTTTGCGCACCTCTGCAACGAGCGTGCTGACGGGCTTCGTCAATGCTGTTCGCCGAGGTGGGCGAGCTGACCTGCCTGATAATCGGCAATCAGCGCATCGACCATTTCATCGATATCGCCTTCAATCATGCGGTCCAGCTTATAGAGCGTGAGGTTGATGCGGTGATCGGTCACGCGCCCCTGCGGGAAGTTATAGGTGCGGATGCGCTCGGAGCGATCGCCCGAACCCACCTGGCTCTTGCGGTCTGCGGACCGTTCGCTATCGACCTTCTGACGCTCGATATCGTAAAGGCGCGAACGCAGAACCTGCATGGCCTTGGCGCGGTTCTGGTGCTGCGACTTTTCCGAACTGGTGACGATCAACCCCGTTGGCAGGTGGGTGATGCGAACAGCGGAGTCCGTGGTGTTGACGTGCTGGCCACCGGCGCCGGATGCGCGCATCGTATCGATGCGGATATCGTCGGGGCGGATTTCGATGTCGATCTCTTCGGCTTCCGGCAGAACGGCGACGGTTGCCGCAGAGGTGTGAATGCGCCCGCTGGCCTCGGTATCCGGCACGCGTTGGACGCGGTGAACGCCGGATTCGAATTTCAGCTTGGAAAACACACCGCGCCCGGTAATCGTCGCGATGATTTCCTTGTAGCCGCCTGCTTCGCCTTCGCTGGCAGAGAGAATTTCCACCTTCCAGCCCTTGGTGCTTGAGAAGCGTTCATACATGCGAAACAGATCGCCCGCGAAAAGCGCCGCTTCCGAACCGCCGGTGCCAGCGCGAATTTCAACGATAGCGCTTTTCTCGTCGGCAGCATCCTTGGGCAGAAGAAGGATCTGCATGTCCTTTTCAAGCTGCTCGATCTGGGCTTGCAACTCGGGAAGTTCGGCTTCGGCGAGGTCGCGCATGTCCTTGTCGCTGGATCTGTCGGCGGCGATGGCTTCCAGATCAGCGGTTTCGGCAAGCGCCTTTTCGTATTCGCGGATGGTTTTGACAACCGGCTGCAATTCCGAATATTCCGAGGCCAGCTTCACATAGACATCTGCCGCAGGGCCGGACGCCATGCGCGCTTCGATTTCACCGAAACGACGCTCAAGCTCACGCATTTTTTCGACGGGGAGCTTAGCCACCTGTCACGCACTCCAATTTCTGTTGGTTCTCAGATAGGGATAGAATGGGTCGCGGCAAAGCGCAAAAGCAGCTGGCGCGGACTTTCCACCGACTTTTGATCGTCCAGCGCCGCTTCCAGCTCCTCAGACAACAGTCCGACATCCAGCCCCAGCAACATGGCCTTCACCGGGCCGATGGAGGTGGGGGACATGGAGATGGAGCGGAAGCCAAGGCCGATCAGCGCCATGGCCGACAGAGGCTTGCTCGCCATCTCGCCGCACAGCGTGACCTTGGTGTTGTTGCGGTCTCCGGCGCGAACGATATCACGCAGAATGCGCAGGAAGGGCTTGCCGAGATTGTCGAAGCGATCCGACACGCGGGCATTGCCGCGATCCACCGCCATGGTGAACTGGAAAAGGTCGTTGGAGCCGACCGAGACGAAATCGACCTCCGACATCAGCTCATCCAGCTGCCACATCAATGACGGCACTTCGAGCATGGCGCCGAATTGCAGTTTGCGCGGCAGCGAATGGCCGAATTTCGAAAGGTGCTGCACTTCCTTCTGGAACAGCTCACGGGCGGCGCGGATTTCGGCCACTTCCGTGATCATGGGCAGCATGATGCGCAATTCAGCACCAGACGCCGCACGCAACAGCGCCCGCATCTGCGTGCGCATCAGGCCGGGACGATCCAGCGACAGACGGATGGCGCGCCAGCCGAGAGCCGGGTTTTCCTCTTCCTGGCCGCGCATATAGGAGACGACCTTGTCGCCACCGATATCCAGCGTGCGGAAGGTGACCGGCTTGCCCTTGGCGTTGCGCAAAACGCTTCGATAGAAAGCTTCCTGCTCCTCGCCTTTCGGCATGTTCGAAGCGATCATGAATTGCAGCTCGGTGCGGAACAGGCCGATACCATCAGCACCTGATTCTTCCAGCTGCGGCAGATCGACCAGCAGGCCAGCATTCATCTTCAGATCAACCCGGACACCGTCCTTGGTGACTGGCTCGACATCGCGCAGCGCGCGGAACTGCTCCTGACGCTTGGCGCGCAGACGAACCTTTTCCTCATAGGCACGCTGCAAATCGGCGACGGGGCGAAGATGCACCTGTCCATCATCGCCATCGATGATGATTGGGTCGTTGTTTTCGGCAAGTGCGACGATACCCGCCGCCTGCCCGATGATGGGTATGCCCATGGCCCGCGCCACGATGACGACGTGGCTGGTGACCGCGCCGTCTTCCAGCACGAGACCGCGAAGTTTTTCACGCGGGTAATCCAAAAGTTCCGCCGCACCCATAGCGCGGGCGAGAACGATGGCATCCGCCGGGAAATCCTGCTCGGGACCGCGCGCACCGAAGCCGATCAGCTGGCGCAACAAGCGGTTGGCCAGATCGTCGAAATCATGCATCCGCTCGCGCAGATAGGGATCGGTCAGGCGCATCATGCGCGCCTTGGTGTCGCTCTGGACCTTCTCGACAGCGGCTTCTGCCGTCAGACCATTGCGAATGGCCTCTTCCATGCGCCGCACCCAGCCCTGATCATGTGCGAACATGCGGTATGTTTCCAGAACCTCGCGGTGCTCACCTTCGGTGGCGACATCGCGGCGCTGGAGCATGTCATCGATGGACAGGCGAAGAGAGCCGATGGCTTCCGCCAGGCGGCGGGTTTCCATTTCGGCATCTTCATTGAGAAGATTGGTAACGACGATGCGGGGATCATGCAGAACAACGTGACCAAGGCCAATGCCTTCGCCATAGGCATCGCCTTTGATGGAGACGGCCCGTGTCAGGTCCAGTTCCACGCCGGGGCGGGTGATTTTTTTCAATTCACCGCTCGCCACAATCTCCGCAATGAGCATTGCGGTTGTTTCAAGCGCTTCAACTTCGTCCTCCCGGTATGTTCGGCTGGTCTTGTTCTGAACGACAAGAACGCCAAGAGTGCGACCGGATCTCAAAATCGGCACGCCCAGGAAGGAATGATAAATTTCTTCACCCGTTTCAGGGAGATAGCGGAATGCGGGATGCGCCTGCGCATCGGAAAGATTGAGCGGCTGGGCCGATGCGGCGATGGTACCGACAAGACCTTGCCCCATTTTCAGCTGGGCAAGATGCACGGCATCCTTGTTCAAACCTTCGGTGGCGTAAAGCTCGAGCACGCTGTCGGAGCGCAGCACATAGACGGAGCATACCTCCGCCACCATGTTGCTGGCGATTTGCCGAACGATCTGGTCGAGGCGTTCCTGTGGCTCAAGGTGCTCCGCCATCATCTCGCGAAGCCGCTTGAGAAGAACGCGTGGACCTGCAGAAAGGTCTCTCATTGCGGTGCTCCCTGACACCTCCGCATGCGCGCCAAGACAACCCGCATGAAAGGATCCACCAAAACAAAGCCTGCACAGCAAGCCGGACGGCAGGGATGCGCAGTCGATGCAACGTCAGCACGTCATCATCCCGAAAAGAATCGGATGACGTGTATCGACGTTACAGAATCAACTCTTATCCAGACCGTAAGCAGAATGCAAAGTACGAACTGCAAGTTCCGCGTAGGCGCCGTCAATAAGAATGGAAATCTTGATTTCCGATGTTGTGATGGCCTTGATGTTGATGTTTTTTTCAGCAAGTGCCTTGAAAGCGCTTGCAGCAACACCCGCATGGCTGCGCATGCCGATGCCGATGACCGACACCTTGGCCAGACCCGTTTCGTTCTGAACGACGTCAAAACCGATCTGCGTCTTGTTGTCTTCCAGAACCTTGATGGCCTTGGGCATATCGCCCGATGGCACGGTAAAGGTCATGTCGGTGCGCGAACCATCTTCGGAGATGTTCTGCACGATCATGTCGACATTGATATGGGCTTCGGCCAAAGGTCCGAAAATGGCAGCAGACACGCCCGGCCGATCTGACAAGCGGCGCAGCGAGATTTGTGCTTCATCCTTGGCATAGGCGATGCCGGTTACGACTTCCTGTTCCACGATTTCTTCCTCGTCACAAATCAAAGTACCGGGCGGATTGATAAGGTCACCCATGCCCGGAGCATCAGGATCCTCGAAACTGGAGCGCACGAAGGTGCGAACCTTGTGCACCATGGCAAGCTCGACCGAGCGAACCTGCAGAACCTTCGCGCCGAGAGACGCCATTTCCAGCATTTCTTCGAACGCGACCTTCTTCAGGCGGCGCGCCTTCGGCACGATGCGTGGATCGGTGGTGTAAACGCCATCTACATCCGTATAGATATCGCAACGGTCTGCCTTGACGGCAGCGGCGATGGCAACAGCCGACGTATCGGAGCCGCCACGACCGAGCGTCGCAATGCGGTTATCCGGGCCGAGGCCCTGGAAACCGGCAACGACGGCAACCTGGCCTTCGCCCATGCGGCGAATGATGTCTGATCCATCAATATCGAGAATGCGGGCGGCGCCATGGGCGTTATCGGTGCGGATCGGGATCTGCCAGCCCTGCCATGAGCGGGCATTGATGCCCATGGACTGCAGGGCGATCGCCAGGAGACCGGATGTCACCTGCTCACCCGAGGCGACGATCGCATCATATTCCCGCGCATCGTAAAAGGACGTTTCCTTGGAACCGGCGACCTTCGGCGTGTTCTGAACCCAGTCCACCAACTCGTTGGTTTTGCCGGACATGGCGGACACGACAACGGCCACTTCATGGCCAGCATCCACTTCGCGTTTCACATGCCGCGCGACATTATGAATGCGTTCGAGATTTGCGACGGACGTGCCGCCGAATTTCATGACAATGCGAGCCATAGTTGACCAGTACCATCCCAATTTGCCGCCAGATGCAGCGGACAAGAGCACAACCCAGCCGGCTTTTCGTTTCAAAAAAGCCTCAAGTTGCCGGTCTCATATCGAAAAGGCATGGCCCACGCAATGCCGTTTATGGACTGTGCGGTACGCCTTTGAAGAGGTGCTGCGACCCAACAGGCGTGTTTCAATGCGTCAACCGTACCGCTGTGGCCTGTACAAACGTCAACATTTCCAGTATGAGCGCGTCAATTACAACTGGCTGAATGGCCGAAATGGCCCGTATCGGCTGCTTTATAACCCTTATGATCTAATGGTTTCAAGCGGATGCAGGCAGCCCAATATCCGAAAGACGGTATATGACAGAAACCCAGGGTATCGCCCCGGCGATTGCACAGGCGTTGGAAAAACGCGGCTATAAAGATTTGACACCTGTTCAGAAGGCGATGCTTGCGCCTGAACTGGAAGGACAGGACGCGCTTGTTTCCGCCCAGACGGGCTCTGGCAAGACCGTTGCCTTCGGCATGGCCATTGCGTCGACATTGCTACAGAAGAACGGCCGTTTCGGCCCCGCCGGTGCGCCACTCGGCATTGCCATTGCCCCAACCCGCGAACTTGCAATGCAGGTGAAGCGCGAGCTGGAATGGCTTTACGAGTTCACTGGCGTTTCCATTGCGTCTTGCGTTGGCGGCATGGATATCCGCGCTGAGCGCCGGACGCTGGAACGCGGTGCGCACATCATCGTTGGCACGCCTGGTCGTCTTTGCGACCACATCAAGCGCAAGGCGCTGGACCTTTCGTCCATTCGCGCCGTGGTGCTGGATGAGGCCGACGAAATGCTCGACCTCGGTTTCCGCGAAGATCTGGAATTCATTCTGGAAGAATCGCCAGCGGAGCGCCGCACACTGATGTTCTCGGCCACGGTTTCGCGCTCCATTGCCAAGCTTGCCGAAAGCTACCAGAAGAATGCCGTGCGCGTTGCAACGACATCCGAGCAGAAGCAGCACGTCGATATCGAATACCGCGCCATGGTGGTTTCACCATCCGACCGCGAGAACGCCATCATCAATGCGCTGCGCTTTTATGAAGCCCGCAATGCCATCGTGTTCTGCTCCACCCGCGCCGCCGTCAACCATCTGACTGCCCGCCTGAACAATCGCGGCTTCTCCGTCGTGGCACTGTCTGGCGAACTGAGCCAGAACGAGCGCACACATGCGCTGCAGGCCATGCGTGATGGTCGTGCCCGCGTTTGCGTGGCGACAGACGTTGCTGCACGCGGTATCGATCTGCCCGGCCTCGAACTGGTTATCCATGCCGATCTGCCGACCAATTCCGACACGCTTCTGCACCGCTCTGGCCGTACTGGCCGTGCTGGCCAGAAGGGCATCAGCGCCATCGTGGTGCCGATGAGCCAGCGCCGCAAGGCCGAGCGCCTTCTCGAAGGTGCAAAGGTCAGCCCGGCCTGGGTTCGCCCACCATCTGCCGAAGAAATTACCGACCGCGATGGCGAACGCCTTCTGGCCGATGCTTCGCTGACGGAAAATGTTGGTGATGACGAGCGCGATTTCGTCAACAAGCTGCTGGAACAGCACGGCGCCGAAAAGGTTGCTGCCGCTTTCGTGCGTCTTTACCATGCGGGTCGTTCCGCACCTGAGGACATTGCCGAAGTTTCGCTGGATGGTAGCCGCAAGCCGCGCCGCGACGGTTTCGAGACCGTTGAAAACAACGAGCCACGCCGGGATCGTTCCGACTTTTCCGACAGCGGCTGGTTTACGCTGTCTGTTGGCCGCAAGCAGAATGCCGAGCCACGCTGGCTCATTCCGATGCTGTGCCGATTTGGCAAGCTGACACGTCAGGATATTGGCGCGATCCGCATGCAGCAGACCGAGACCTATGTGGAGTTGGCCTCCGACGCGGTTGAACGCTTCACATCTGCGCTTGGCAAGGACATGATGCTGGAAAAGGGCATTCGCGTGAAGGCCATGGACGGCAAGCCAGATATGACGGGTGCCAACCGTGAAGACACGCGCCCGCCAAGAGCGCAGAAGAAATTCGACGCCAAGCCAGCACCGAGCGGCGAACGCCGCACGGAAGACAAGCCTTGGAAGAAGAAAGCGCCCGCCGGTGACAGACCAGCGAAGTTCGAAGGCAAAAAAGACAAGCCTTTCGAAAAGCGCGCTCCAAAGAAAAAATGATCACACCTAAACAAAAACCCGGCGGAAATGATCCGCCGGGTTTTTTCGTTTTCAAGTATCGATCTTATCGAGGGGCTTCGCAGCCCGGAGAGCCGATGATGCAGCCAAACTGCTGACCACCCTCGGGTGGCCGTGGCGGCTGATTGACACCGGGACGACGGCTGCCCTCATCATTTTGACGGCGCTGGTCGATCGCGTCGCGGTTCTGATCCCGGTTCATATCCCGGTCTCTGTTCATGTCACGGTCTCTGTTGCGGTCGCGGTCACGATTGTCATTGTCCCACCGTGGGCGGTCACGATCGCGGTCGCGATTGTCGTTATCCCAGCGCGGGCGATCATTATCGCGTGGCGGGCGTGGGCGGTCGTTCTGGTTCCAGTCGCCGTAGCGCTCTTCCCAGCGGCCATCATTGGGGCCGCGACCGCGTGGGTCACGGTCTCGCTGATCACGCCATTCATCGCGTGGTGGACGCGGACGATCATAGCCACCGCGTGGTGGCGGCGGTGCAGTCCAGTATCCGCCACCGGCGGGGCGACGCCAACGGTCACGTTCACGATAGAAATCGCGGTCGCGGTAATATCTGTCCCAGTAGCGTCCCGCTTCAAAGGTGATGACGGGCACGCCGAGGTCACGATAATAGCGTGGCTCGACATAGACGCGGTTCTGGCGATAGATGGCCTGAACATAACGTCCTGCAACCCAGCCACGACCATAGCTGAACGATACGTCACACCATGGTGTATCAGACAGGCAGCCGTGGATTGTCAGCGGTGCGCCATTGGGAATGACGACAACAGCTGGATAGGCGGTGCTGGGACCAGAACGCATATTGACGTTAGCGGTGGAAAAGCCTTGTGTCGCCGCTTGCGCGAGTGCCGGGGCGGCGACAAGCGCGAGAAGCGCAAAAGCCCCAAACAGTTTCTTCTTCACGTTCATTCTCCCTCAAGCAAAAGGCTTGGTCGCCGTTACAGGCATTAAACTGTGTGAAAATACGCGCCCGATGATGAACGCAGCATGAAACGGAAATCCCACGAAATCGGTTCCTTTGGCCCGCGACAACAGGGCGCAACAGCCACCACCCCCTTGACTTCGAGGGTCAGGCATCCGACTTCAGGAGGCAGGACAAGAAGGAGTACACCATGAGCGAAGCCGTAAAGACCACCGTCGACCAGAGTGAAGTGGACCGGTTTTCAGCCATGGCTGCGGAGTGGTGGAGCCCGACGGGAAAATTCCGTCCGCTGCACAAGTTCAACCCCGTGCGGCTCGACTATATTCGCAACCGCGCCTGCGAGAATTTCGGGCGTGACCCCAAAGCGCACCGCCCGCTCGAAGGTCTGCGCGTGCTCGATATTGGTTGTGGTGGCGGCCTTCTGTCTGAGCCCTTGGCGCGCATGGGCGCCAGTGTGGTGGGTGCCGACCCATCGGAAAAGAACATCGGCATCGCTTCCACCCACGCACGCGAAAACAATGTTGAGGTCGATTACCGCGCCGTGACAGCCGAGCAGCTGTTTGAAGCTGGCGAGACCTTCGACATTATTCTCAACATGGAAGTGGTGGAGCATGTGGCCGATGTCGACCTGTTCATCTCGACCTGCACGAAGATGGTGCGGCCAGGTGGGCTGATGTTTGCAGCCACCATCAACAGAACGCTGAAAGCGCGGGCGCTGGCTATTTTTGCTGCTGAAAACGTGCTTCGCTGGCTTCCACGCGGAACCCACCAATATGAAAAGCTGGTGCGGCCGGATGAGCTGGAAAAGCCCATCGTTGCCAACGGTATGCATATCATTCACCGCACGGGCGTGTTCTACAATCTGTTGCAGGACCGCTGGAATCTTTCGCCCGACATGGATGTGAACTATATGGTTCTGGCCAAGCGCCCGGCGTAACGACGCCTCAGTTCACATCATCCGGCAGGACGGGCAGCGGCGCAACGGCGATGCCTTCCTCTATCAGCGCCTTGGCTTCCTGCGGCGAGGCCTGCCCGATGATGCCACGCTCTTCCTTTTCGCCGTAATGGATCTTGCGGGCTTCCTCGGGAAATTTATCGCCCACATCTTCCGCATTGGCGCGGATGCTGGCGAGCGTTTCCTTGATCTTGGCGAATGCCTGTTTCTGCGCCGTATCCATGGCCAAAGTGCGCGTTTGCTCCCGTTCTCGGGCCGTGGAAACAGAGGGTGCCATCAGCATCTTGCCGACTTTCGGTGAGCCGCACACAGGGCAGGTGACCAGCCCGCGTTGAAGCTGGCCGTCAAAATCCGCGCTACCGGAAAACCAGCCCTCAAACTCATGGGCCTGTTCGCAATTGAGCGCGTAGCGGATCACTGCGCGCCCGCCCCTGCAATGACGGTGTTGATGACCGTATCGAGGTTGAAATCCCGGGCGTTTTTCAGATTGGGGATCTTGGCGCGTGCACCCGCCACAGCGGATGGATCGATGTCGGCATAGACGATCTCTTCCCCCTCGCCACCGGCTGACGCCAGCACATTGCCCCAGGGATCGATGACCATCGAGTGGCCGAAGGTTTCGCGGCCATCCTCATGCGTGCCGGCTTGCGCCGCCGCGATGACGAAGGCACCGTTTTCGATAGCGCGGGCGCGCAGCAGGACTTCCCAATGGGCTTGTCCCGTCTGCTTTGTGAAGGCGGCAGGCACCGTCAGAATTTCGGCTCCCGCTAGTGCTTCGGCCCGAAACAGTGCCGGGAAGCGCACGTCGTAGCAGATGGCAAAGCCGAATTTGGCAAGCGGAAGGTCTGCGACGCGCGCTTCCGTGCCCGGTTCATAGGCCGAGCTTTCGCGCCAGCTCTCGCCATTGTCCAGATCCACATCGAACATATGGATCTTGTCATAGGTGCAGATGCGCTCGCCATCGGGCGCAAACAGGAAGCCGCGATTGGCGATCTTACCATCGGTGCGGGCGATGGCGGTCGAGCCGACATGGACGTAAATGCCGAGTTCACGCGCAAGCTTTGCCGCCGTGAGCACAATGATATCGCCCTTCTCGTCTTTCAGGCATGCGCGCAGAGCATCGCGGTCCTTCTGGATCGCACCGGTCATCTCAGGTGTCTGAACATAGACAGCGCCCTGCTCCGCCGCTTCACGAATGAGGCGTTCCATTGCCGCGGCGTTGGTCTTGGGGTCTGTGCCTGAGCACATCTGGATTGCTGCGGCCCTGAAGCTCATCTGTTCGGTCCCTTTTTCACGTCTTTTTATTGGAATATCGCGCTTGTCTCAGGCGGCCAGAAGCGGATCGAGCTTGCCATCGCGGTCCAGCGCGTGAAGATCGTCACAGCCGCCGACATGGTTTTCACCGATGAAGATTTGCGGGAAAGTGTTGCGACCGGATTTATCCATCATTTCCTGTCGATAATCAGGGTTTTCGGTGGCATTGTACTCGGTGAAGGCAACGCCCTTGCTCTGCAGAAGAGACTTGGCGCGGGCGCAAAAGCCGCAGAGATCGCGTGTGTAAATCGTGACGGATGCCATTGTTATCGGTCCTTGCACTCTTGATAAAACCACATGTTCTGACGTTTCATATAGGACCGGAAATCGCCATTGCAAAGGTCAAAACAGTGACGTCGCGGGCACCGGCCTTCTTCAGGCGGCGGGCAGCGGCTGCAACCGTCGCACCCGTCGTGTAGACATCATCTACCAGAACAACGCGCTTGCCCACGAAGTCGGACTCGCGGCCCGGCGCAATGGCAAAGGCACCGCGCACATTTTTCTTGCGCGCCCGTGCCGAAAGGCCGACCTGCCGGCTGGTCGGTTTGATGCGGACAAGGGCGGATGCGACGAGAGGCTTGCCGGCCAGAACGGACACATGCCGCGCAAGCTCGGCAGACTGGTTGAAGCGGCGCGCAAGGAAGCGCCGCCTGTGCAGCGGCACCGGCACGATACAGTCACAGCTTGCTACCGCGCCATCACTGGCGCGCAGCATCCAGCGCGCCATGAGATGCGCAAGGTCGGTGCGATCCATATATTTGAGCTGATGGACGAGCTTTCGGGCGGGGCCATCATGCACCGTGGCTGCACGCAGGCGCTCAAAGGGCGGCGGTTCAGCAACCGCCTGGGCGCACAGGATTCCGGGGCCGTGGTCACGCGCAAAGGGAATGCCGAGCACCTCGCAATAGGGCCGCTCGATGAACTGAACGTCCACCCAGCAGATCGGGCACAGGGCACCGCCCTGTCTGGTCTTGCAGCCACACCCCACGCAGGATGGCGGATAGACGAGATCGGCCACCGCACGCCAGACGGCGCGCAGCACACCCACCCCGGCATCGCTTGCTACAGGCTTTTCCCACTGAACCATGAGGTTGACAATAGGCCCGAACGGGTGCCTTTGCGATAGCAAAATTTGGATGGATGACGGCATGGATATCGTTTTTGACACAGGCTTGATCGAAAAGAACCGCATGCGCGCCTGGCGCTCCCGCGATGACAAGGCTGCGTTTCTGCTCGATATAACGGCGGAAGAACTGGCCGATCGCATAGCCATCATCGAACGGCATTTCGACAATGCCGTGGAGCTGCATGGCGCGACAGGCATAACGGCCAAACGCCTACTGGAAACCGGCAAGGTTGGCAGCGTCAACCGCGTTGAGATTGATGCGGCTTTCGCAGACGGCAATGAGCCGCTTCTGGTGGCACCCATCGAGCATGTGCCGCTGGAACCGCAATCGCAAAATCTGGTTGTCTCACCGCTCAGCCTGCATCTGACCAATGACACGCCGGGCACCCTGATCCAGATCCGCCGCGCCCTGAAGCCCGACGGGCTTTTCATGGCCGCCATTCCCGGAGCTGGCACGCTGCAGGAACTGCGCGATGTTCTGCTGTCAACCGAGGCAGAGATGAGCGGCGGCGCAAGTCCCCGTGTCATACCCTTTGCCGATGTGCGCGATGTTGGCGCCCTGTTGCAGCGGGCGGGCTTTGCGCTGCCGGTGACGGATACGGAAACCTATACGGTGCGCTACGATTCGATCCTGCCGCTGATGCGTGACCTGCGCGCCATGGGCATGGCCAACCCGATGATGGGGCGCAGCAAAAGACCGCTGAACCGCAGTTTTTTGATGCGCGCAGCGGAATTATACGCGGAAAGATACAGTGATCCCGATGGCCGCATCCGCGCGACATTCTCGATCATCTTCGTATCGGGATGGGCCCCGCATGAGAGCCAGCAGAAGCCACTGAGACCCGGCTCTGCCAAGACACGGCTGGCCGATGCGTTGAAGACAACCGAAATCAAGCTGCCGAAGCGCGGTGACGAATAGGAAAATCAGGCGAGTGAGTTGGCGAGCGTATCGCTAATAAGCTTGAAGATCGCCAACAGGTTATCGCGAATGCTTTCCATGCCCAAAATCAGGGAAGCAGCGATGATACCGATGATAAGGCCGTATTCGATGGCCGTCGCGCCTCGGCTGTCCGCAGCCAGAGCCATCAATTTGCGTGCCACGAAATCCGTTCTGCCTGTCATCCCCAACACCCTTTACCCCCCGCGCGTTCGAGACACGCAGATGAAACCCAAGGGCAACCTAGCGCAATAAGATGTGCAAACTGTTACGCCCTGACCGACCATACCGCCGCCCGGAATGCGTCGACAGCCTAGCCGTCTTAATTTCACCGCTGAAACCTTTCATGAAGAAGAATATTATAATAAAAACGAATACCCAGATATGAACGAAGAGCGATAGGCCACTGCTAGAGATTGATCCTCCCCTTCAGGATTTCTTCCAAAAATCGACTATCGCCCTTGCTCTGTCCCATGCTGGCGGTGACCAGCATCTTGCCTTGGTGAACCAGAAGTTCTGCACATTGACGGGCTATGGCAGCGACGACGTGGTTGGTAAAAACTGCCGGATGCTGCAGACCAGCCCCAGCGGAACGAACGCGCCCAACACCGAGGCTCGTGGCAAGATCCACGCATTTCTCAAAGCCGACGGTCCAGCGACAATGCGCACGACCATCGTCAATTTTCGCAAGGACAGCAGTCCTTTTGTGAATTTGCTCTTCATGTCGAAGTTGAAGGCAAACTCGGGACAGGTTCGCTACATCCTTGCCTCACAGTTCGATGTCAGCCGTGCCCATAAGCACCTGCTTCAGGCCTATGACCTGGAACTGGACGACACCCTGAAGACGCTCAAGCCGCTGCTTGATGACCACAATATCATGATCGAGGGGACCCTTGCGATGATTGCAAACTCCACCAACACGATAGCTCAAGCAAAACTCACTTTGGCGGAACTGGAACAAAACACCCCGTATTGATCGTTCCCGTTTTTTGATCGTTCCAGCTTAGGACATTTCAAGGACCCATTTTGTCTCAGGAAAATATCGCTCATTCCGTGCCCGTTGTCGGCGTAGGCTCTTCTGCTGGTGGCCTGGAAGCTCTGCGCGAAATGCTGAGCGCAGCCGATGTGCCGACCGGGCTTGCCTTTGTGGTGGTGCAACATCTTGATCCGCACCATGAAAGCATGCTGGCGGAGCTTCTGGACCGGCACACGAAGCTGGATGTGCTGCAATGCGAGGGTGGCGAAGCCATCACGGCTGATACGGTTTTCATCATCCCTCCGGGCAAGGGGCTGAGCATCGAACAGGGACGCCTTGTTCTCAACGATTTTGCGCAGCCACGCGGCTTGCGCCGTCCCATCGATGATTTCTTCATATCGCTGGCAAACGACCAGCAATCGAATGCGGCCTGTGTCATTCTGTCTGGCACCGGGGCTGATGGGTCGACTGGGCTGCGCGCCATCAAGGAAAATGGTGGCCTCTGCGTGGTTCAGGAGCCTTCGACCGCCAAATATGACGGCATGCCGGTTTCTGCGACAGGCACCGGGCTTGTGGATTTCGTGAAGCCACCGCAGCAGATCCTGTCCTGCATTGGCGGGTTTTTCTTCCGCAAGAACCAGAGTGCGGAAGAGCGGGAACGCAATGACGTTGCCGACATTGTCGATGACCTGTGCGCAGCGCTTCGCCGTACCATCGGTCATGATTTCGCCGGTTACAAGCAGACCACCTTCGTGCGGCGGGTCGAGCGGCGCATGCATGTGCTGGGCATCAGCCGAGGCTATGAATATCTACAGCGCGTCCAGCGCGACCACGACGAATGCGAGGCGCTGTTTCGTGATCTTCTGATCAATGTGACCCGGTTTTTCCGGGATCGCTCATCCTTCGACGTGCTGAACGAACATGCCATTACGAGCCTGATGCAGGATTCTGCCGGCAGCCAGGAGGGCGTACGGGTCTGGATACCCGGCTGCTCCAGCGGCGAGGAAGCCTATACGATTGCCATTCTGTTTGCGCAGGCCGCCAAAACCCTCAACCTGCCATGCAATGTCCAGATTTTTGCGACCGATATTGACGAAAGCATGCTGAGGATTGCGCGGGAAGGTTCATACCCGATCGCGCAGCTGGCCGACATACCGCATGAATTGCAGGAGCAATATGTCATTCCGCACAAGGAGCGGTTCAATTTCGTTGGCCAGATCCGCGACATGATCCGGTTTTCTGGCCACAGCCTGATCAAGGATCCGCCTTTTTCCAAGGTCGATCTGGTCTCCTGCCGCAACCTGCTGATCTATTTTGACGACAAGTTGCAGAAAACGGTCATGCCGCTTCTGCATTATGCGATCCGCCCGGGCGGCTTCCTGTTTCTCGGCTCTTCAGAAACCGTGGGACGGTTCGACAACGTGTTTTCCGTCATTGACCAGAAAGCCAGACTGTTCGAGCGCCTTCCCGGCTCTCCGACATACCCTATTCCGCTGCCCGGCGAGCAGAATGCCAGACGGTCAGCGACATCGCGTGGACAAGTGCCCCGCACGCCTGAGCCAATCGAGCAACTTGCCGCATCCAAGCTGCTTGAGCGCTATGTTCCGGCAAGCGTGGTGCTGGACAATGACGGGCAGATCGTTGCCGCCTATGGGCGCCTGAGCCGCTTCTTCGAATTTCCGACCGGCGCCAGCGAAACCAGCGCGGCGGCGCTGGCGCGGCCCGGCGTGCGGGAAAATCTGGGTGCTCTGGTGCGGCAGGCGCGTGCCAGTGGCAAGCGGATCATTGCGCGCAATGTGGATGTGCTGACGGATTTCGGGTCTCTGAAGACAGAGATCATCTGCGACCCTCTCGACGGCGACACCTGCCTGCTGGTTTTTCAGGAAACATCGGTGTTTACGCCTCTGGAAGCCAGCGAGCTGGTGGAGCTGGAGCCGGGCGACGACCATGTCGAGGCGCTGGAACGGGAACTGCGTTTGGCAAAGCACAGGCTTCGCTCGGCCACCGAAGAGCTGGAGACGGCCAATGAGGAGCTGAAAAGCTCCAACGAAGAAATGATGTCGATGAACGAGGAGCTTCAATCGACGAATGAGGAACTATCGACCGTCAATGACGAGCTGAAGACCAAGGTCGATGAGGTGACGGTTGCGAATACGGACCTGCGGAATTTCTTCGATTCCACCAGTCTTGCCGTCATCGTGCTGGATAGCGGCATGCGGCTTCGCTCCTATACGCGTGCGGCGACCGCGATATTCCCGTTGCAGCCGACAGACCGTGGCCGCCCGCTGTTTGAGGTGGCGAGCCGGTTCCCGTCTCTCGACTTTTCCACACGCGTCCACGCCGTGATGGAAGACGGCGTTGAATATAACCAGACCGTCAATGACAGCGAGCAGGAGCGGACATTTTCGCTGCGCATTCTGCCCTATCGCACCGCCGATGGCACGATAGACGGTGCAACCATCATCATGACCGATATTTCGCACGCGCTGCGCGTTGAAAGCCAGCTGAACGCCGAACGGGAGCGGTACCAGCTTGCAATCGAGGCGGCGGGTATTGGTGTGTGGGAATTCCTGCCTGACCGTGGCGAATTCGTGCTGGGCGGGACGGCGATGGAGCTGCTCCAGACCCGCGACGGAACACCGGCACTTCAGGCGGTGCTGGAAAGCTTCAGCGACACAGACCGCCAGCAACTGCGCAAGGCGCTGGAAACAGCAATCGATGACCATACGGGGTTCGAGCTGACATCCCGCATCACCAGCCATGACGGCCAGCCGCGCTGGCTGAAAACCTTTGCCCGCCATGTGAACGAAAGCAACCCCGGGCGGGTGATTGGCGTGAGTGTGGATGTGACCGCCGAATACGAGCTTTCCGAAGCCCGCGAATTGATGCTGAACGAGATGAACCACCGCGTCAAAAACCTGTTCGCGATGATTGGCGGCATTCTGCGCATGGCAGCGCGCAAGCACGAGTCAGTGGGTGGGTTGGTGCAGGATGTCGAGGGCCGTATTCTGGCGTTGGGGAGCGCACATTCGCTCGCTTCCAACCAGAAACGCACATCTGCGGTGCGCATTCATGATCTCATCGAAACAATTCTGACGCCCTATAACCAGCACGCGACAATGGACATCAAGGGCGGTGAGCTTTTGATCTCCGTCAACTTCATCACGCCGCTGACGCTCATTCTTCACGAATGGTCTACGAATGCCCTCAAGCACGGCATTTTGAGCAAGCCGGATGGCAAGCTGCACATTCATTGGGAAGAAGCTAATGAAGAGATTCGTTTGATATGGAACGAAATCGGCACTGAGGCCGTTGAGGCCCCAGGAGAAGCTGGATTTGGAACAGTTCTTCTGGCTGGCGCTGCGAGGCAACTCGGGGGCACAGTCTCAACTGATATCGTTGGAGAAGGGCTGACCCACACTCTGACGATGCCGATCAAGGTTCGACATGTCGCATAAAACAGTACTGCTTGTTGAAGACGAAACATTCGTGGCAATGGATATCCAGATGACTCTCGAAGACGAGGGTTGGACCGTTGCAGGACCATTTCCCAGCACGGCTGAAGCGCTTTCCTATCTTGAAGAGAACAAGCCAACCTGCGCCATTCTGGATGTACGGCTGGTGGATGGCGACGTATTTCCTGTGGCCGACAAGCTCAGAGATACCAACATTCCCTTCGTGTTTCATTCCGGCCATGCCGATGGCCGCACGTTGGAGCAGGTCTATCCACAATCCGCCTTCTGTCCTAAGCCATGTCTGCCGACCAGCCTCGTCAAAGAGGTGAACCAGCTCGTGACACAGATCGAGCCTCTCAGACGGGCTTGCTGACCTTTTCTCGCTTTAAAAATTAGCGTTCTGGAATTCTTCCTTGTCTCGCCTGTCATGTCGGGCGACAAAAGCGCCTCGATGTGAGGAGTGCGGACGATGGACGAGATGCAAGCCGGGCAGAGCCACCTTCTGGAACGGGAACACAGGCTTCAGATCCTGACATGGGAACGCCTGCCCGAAGACATCGACACGCCAGCCCAACGCGCCGTCAAACACCACCTTTCAAAAGTTGCCGGAGCCGATATAGCGCAATCCGCCTATGTGGCGCGGGACGCCCAGATTTTCACGTCCCGGCTGAAACTGGGCGAACGGTCCTGGATTGCGGGCCATGCCATCGTGCGTGGTGACGTCGAGTTTGGTGCCAATTGCAGCGTAAACCCCTATGCCTGCATTTCCGGCAAGGTGCGCTGCGGCGATGGTGTTCGCATTGCATCTCTCGTTTCCATTGTCGGTTTCAACCACGGTTTTGATGATCCCGACGTGCCGATCTATCAGCAAAAACATGAGATGCTGGGCATCACCATTGGCGACGATGTGTGGATTGGCGCGAATGCCGTTATTCTCGATGGCGTGACCATCGGAAACGGTGCCGTCATCGCTGCCGGTTCCGTTGTGGTGAAAGACATTCCCGACATGGCGATTGCTGGCGGTGTGCCAGCCAAGGTCATTCGCAAACGGGGCGAAAAAGCCGCTTCCATAAAATCGCGCCGCAGCGAGGTTTCTGAAGCCTTGCAGCGGGTTGGCAAGGCCGGAGCTGCGCAGTGGCGGACCATTGTGGAGCGGGCGAAAACCGATGGCCGCTATCTTTCGCCGGGCGCAAATGGTGTTCCCCATCAAAGCCTCAGACATGAATGTGACGCCATTGAAATAGCCGCAGGCTTTGGTAGCCTGCCCATGGGCGATGAGGCACAGGAACTGGTGACGAGGCTGCGGGGATTTCAGGACCCGGCCACCGGGTTTTTCCCCGATCCATTTTTGCCGCCAAAGCCGGGCACCGATATTTTCGAGGATTCTGCAGCGCTCTACAATGTGCTGGCTATCGGCTATGCTCTGGAGGTTCTGGGGTCTCATCCACACTATGCCGTGACAGCAGCGCAGATGGACACGGCATCTCTTTGCAGATGGCTCGACAGCTTGCCATGGAGCAACCGCGCCTGGCGGTGCGGGGACCGGATCGATGCCATCGGCACTGCGCTTTATTTCAATGCACGCTATTTCGGGGTCGCAACCGGCAGGGAAGCCCTGTTCGGCTGGCTGACCATGCATACCGACCGGACAACGGGACTGTGGGGCAAGCCGACGGCGACGGAAGGCCTGCTGCAACCCGTCAACGGCTTTTACAGGCTGACACGCGGCACCTATGCCCAGTTTGGCTTGCCGGTGCCCTACCCCGAGGCCACGATCAATTCCGTCATCACAAACTATCGAAACTACGGTGGCTTTTCGGGCGAGACCTTTACGGCATGCAATCTGCTCGACACGGTCCACCCGCTCTTTCTGTGCCTCAAGCAGACGGATGCGAGGAGGCCAGACGCAGAAGCAATTGCAGATAGCGTTATTCTGCGCTGCGCCGAGATGTGGCAGGACAATCAAGGTTTTGCCTTTGCCAGCGGCCAGCAACCCGGCCTGCAAGGCACGGAGATGTGGCTTTCGACACTGCACATCGCCGCTGACATTCTGGGGATGGCCGATGAGTTTGCTTTCGTGCCAAAAGGTATCCATCGCACACAGGCTGTGGGTCTGGGATTATAGAGGCACCTTCGCACCAAAAGCCTTGAGCACTGGGCGTTGCGGCGGTGACGGACTGGGAGAGAATAATGAAACTGCCACGCACGATTGAACCAACGTTCAGACAACTCATCGATGTCCCACTGAAAGTCGGTGAATCACCCGTTTGGGATGAGCGGACAGGGGATTTATGGTTTGTCGATATTCCGACGCCCGCCGTCTTTTGCCTTCGCCGTGGCGGCAAGCTGGACCGTTTCGAGATGCCGGCTCCGGTCGGCTGTCTTGGTCTGTGTGAAAGCGAGATGATCGTTGTCGGTCTTCAAAAAGGCGTGCACCTTCTCGACCCGGCCAATGGTCGGCTGGAACTGTTGTGCGACCCCGATGAGGGGCGGCCTGACAGCCGTCTGAACGATGGTAAAATCGGGCCGGATGGGCATTTCTGGGTGGGGACACGCGATGAGGCGGTGCCGCCGACGGCCAATGCACGGCTTTACCGTGTCGCGCCAAATGGTGATGTGCAGCGTAAGATCGATCAGAACATGTTCACATCGAACGGCTTGGCCTGGAGCCCGGACGGGCAGAGAATGTACCACTCAGATAGCAGTGGTCTGCTGCTTCAGGTTTTCGATTTCGAGCCACAGACCGGAGAAATTGGCCCTGCAAGGCGCCTGCACGATTTCAAAGACGGCGAAGGTAGGCCCGATGGAGGGGCGACCGACAGCGAGGGTTTCTATTGGAGTGCGGGCGTTCAGGCTGGAAAGCTGAACCGCTTTTCGCCGGATGGTGAGATCGTTGAAATCTACACCTTTCCGTTCAAGGGGCCGACAATGCCCTGCTTTGGTGGACCGGATTTAAAGACGCTCTTTGTCACCAGCCTCACAACGGAAAATGACGGCACCAGCGTGGCTGGAACCGTCATTGCATTTGATGCACCTGCGCCCGGAGTACCGGTTCACAGGTTTGCGAGGTAATCTCTAGAGAACCCGCGGAATGTCGTCATTTTCATCCGGGTTGGGATTGGGGAAGGTGTCCGGCAAAGTATCTGGTTCCGGCTCTTTTACGGGCGGAACATCCGGCTGGGGAGCAAGCGGCGGGACATCGCCCGGAATGGGCTCGACGGGTAGAACTGTCATCGGTTTTCACCTCACAAATTGCTACGGGCAGTCAGTGTCTCACATCGCCCCATGGTCCACTTTCGTTCGCCACTTCAGGTCCAGTTGAACTCTGTCCTGCCCGTCTTGCAGTCTCATGAAGTAAACGTCGGCAACCCCTGGGGGTTCCAAACAGATTGACGATCAGGCGAAGCCAAGAGAGCCACGGGCCACTTTCCGGCTGTTGCCGTAATCGCGAATATGCGCTTCATGACCCGGCTCAGGAGTTGTCGTGCGGGCGGCCTGAAGCTCTGCCATTTGCAGGAAAGCGTCGGCATAGGTGCCAGTCTCATCATCCGAGACGGTGGTCACGCGAGGTGTTTTCAAGAAATCGAACATGGCTTCCTCCCATTTGACATCTCAACGCTTCGATTGGTGCCCGCGTTCCCTCCAGACCGGCACCAAATCATCCGCGAGACCACAATATAGCATGTCCGCTTGATAATCCGTTACGCTGCTCCGCTCAAATTTTCGTTCAGTGGGCCAGATGATTGCCGCAGAACAAGATCGACGGGCCAAAGCTCCTGACATTCGCTCACCGGGCGCCCCGCAATGATCTGCAGCAGCAGGTCCGTTACGCGCTCCCCCGCCTTGCGCTGGGACGAACGGGTGGTTGAAAGCGAAGGCAGCATGCTTTCAGGCGTGAGGTAGGGAAACACGTCGTCATGCGCAATCACCGATACATCCCGGCCAATGACGAGGCCGAGCTGGCTTGCCGCCCGGTAGACACCCTGAGCCGTCATCATCGCGCCTGCCACAAATGCCGTCGGGCGGGAGGCCTGTTCCAGAAGGGAGCGGGCGAACTGGAAAGCCGTTTCCTCGCTAAACGGCCCTGACATCATCAACCGTGGATCCGGCGCGATATCCATCAACGCCAGAGCATCGCGGTAACCCTTCTCACGATCAATGACGAAGGTTCTGCCCTGCGGGCCGTTGATGAACGCTATTTTCCGGTGTCCGCGCTCCAGAAGATGAACCGTGGACAGGTGGGCAACCGCGTGGTTGTCGATATCCAGCCAGGCATGTTCAAGCCGCGTTTTCGAGCGCCCATGGACGATGAAGGGAAGCCCAAGCTTGTGAAGCAGTTCAATGCGTTCGTCATCGGGACGCGGCGAATGAATGATGATGCCATCCACCCGCCCGCTTTCGGCCAGACGGCTGAAGATTTTAAGCTCCTGCGCCATGTCATTGTCCGTCGTGACACTGACGAGCATATCGGTGTCTTCCGTCTCCAGACGCGTGGCCATGCCGCCCATGAATTCGGAAAAGAAATGCCCGCCGCCACTGCGCCCCATCACAACGCCGATGGCCCCTGCCCTGCCCGTCGCCAGGCGAACGGCATTCGCATTTGGCCTGTAGCCATACTTGCGGGCAGCCTCGGCCACGCGGTCGCGGGTTTCCTGGCGCACTTCCGGGTAGCCGCCAAGCGCGCGGCTGACCGTGGTAGGCGACAACCCTACTTTTTCGGCAAATTCCTTGAGCTTCATCATCCCCCCGTCTTCTACTGAATGCGATCATCAGAAAAAAGATTCAAGCGCAATAATTGAAATCGCTTTCAATTTTTATTCAATTGATCATGAGGTTACGCCCATCAATCGCCTAGGCCTCAACATAAGGCGCCAGAAATGAAGGATATTCAACTCTTTGGACACCTATTGACAGACAAATGAGAATTTGTCAGCTTCCGCAAGTCGAAAGCGCTTTCAATTTTGGGAAAAGATTGGGCGCGTCATGGAGGAGGTTTGACAATGGGTGATTCAATGAGAGTGATTGCGCTGTGCAGCGCCGTGCTGGCGGCAGGCGTATCTGCGCAGGCTGCCGAGATTTCGATGGCCGCGAATTCAACCGGCAAAAATCTGAATTTTATCCGCGAGCGGCTGGTGGAGTTTGAAAAACAGAGCGGCCACACGGTCAAGCTTGTGACCATGCCACCATCGTCAAGCGAACAATTCAGCCAGTATCGCCTGTGGCTTGCCGCTGGAAACACCGATGTTGACGTGTACCAGACAGATATTGTTTGGGCCCCGCAGCTGGCGGAGCAATTCGTAGATCTGACCGACGCCGCCAAAGACGTCGTCGCCAAGCATTTCCCTTCCGTCGTCGCGTCCCAGACAGTCGATGGCAAGCTGGTTGCTATGCCGATGTACACGGATGCACCTGCACTCTTCTACCGCAAGGACCTGCTGGAGAAATACGGCAAGCAGCCACCCAAGACCTGGGCAGAAATGTCGCAGACCGCCAAGGAAATTCAGGACAAGGAGCGCGAAGGTGGCCAGAAGGACATGTGGGGCTTCGTGTTTCAGGGCAGCGCCTATGAGGGCCTGACCTGCAACGCGCTGGAGTGGATCGCATCGGCGGGCGGCGGGCGCATCGTTGAGACCAATGGCGATATCAGCATCAACAATGAGAAGGCGGCAGCGGCTCTGGAGATGGCCAAAAGCTGGATCGGCACGATCTCTCCGCAAGGCGCGCTTGCTTACAAGGAAGAGGAAGCACGCGGCATCTGGCAGACGGGCAATTCCGTGTTCATGCGCAACTGGCCCTATGTCTATGCGCTGGGCAATGGCGATGACAGCTCCATCAAGGGCAAGTTCGGCGTCGTGCCACTTCCAGCGGGAACCGAGGGCGAAGAAGGCGCGTCGACTCTGGGCGGCTGGAATGCAGCGGTTTCGAAATATTCGAAGAACCAGGAAGCTGCGATTGCTCTGGTGAAATTCCTTGGTTCCGAGGAAACGCAGAAGAAGCGGGCGATCGAGCTTTCCAACATGCCGACCATCGCGTCGCTCTATGACGACAAGGATGTGGCCGCCGCGCAGCCTTTCATGCCACTGTGGAAGCCGATCTTCGAGACCGCCGTGCCGCGCCCATCGGCGGCAGCCAAGGTGAAGTACAACGAGGTTTCCGCCAAATTCTGGGGCGCTGTTCACAACACGCTATCTGGCACCGGCACCGCTGCCGAGAACCTCGAACTTCTCGAAGTCGAGCTGACCGATCTCAAGGGAAACAGCTGGTAATCTGGCGCATCGAGGTCAAGCGCCTTTCACCGGCCGCTTGACCTCTTCAGCAATGGTGGACATCCCTGATGAAAACGATACCCCCTGACAGGCCCTCGGCCTCGGCAGGCTCCGACCTGCATTCGCAGCGTCTGCGCTCTGCCTGGTTATTTCTCGCCCCGACATTTCTGACGCTGGCGCTTGTGGCTGGCTGGCCGCTGGTTCGTACTGTGTGGTTCAGCCTGACGGATGCGTCGCTGACCAATCTATCCGACGCGCAATTCGTCGGCCTCAAGAACTATCTCTCGTGGATTACGCTGAGCAGCGGTCGCACCATCTATCGCGGCCTTCTGGCAGATGCGGCCTGGTGGGCAGCCGTGTGGAACACGTTGAAGTTCACCATGCTTTCGGTTTCGATCGAAACCGTACTGGGCCTGATCGTCGCGCTGGTCTTGAATGCGGAGTTCAAGGGTCGCGGGCTGGTGCGGGCCGCCATTCTCATTCCATGGGCCATTCCGACCATCGTTTCGGCCCGCATGTGGGCCTGGATGCTGAATGACCAGTTCGGCATCTTGAACGATATGATTCTCAATCTTGGCCTTATATCGCAAAAGATTGCATGGACCGCCAACCCTGAGACAGCGATGACCGCGGTGCTGATCGTGGAC
Source organism: Rhizobium sp. CFBP 13644 (assembly GCF_014842165.1). Taxonomy (NCBI): domain Bacteria; kingdom Pseudomonadati; phylum Pseudomonadota; class Alphaproteobacteria; order Hyphomicrobiales; family Rhizobiaceae; genus Rhizobium; species Rhizobium sp. CFBP 13644. The sequence continues at coordinate 257,870 of NZ_JACYVF010000006.1, read as the reverse complement.
GTCTGGAAGACCACACCCTTTATGGCGCTGCTGATCTTGGCCGGTTTGCAGATGGTGCCGAAGGATATGTATGAGGCCGCCAAGGTCGATGGCATCCACCCCATCAAGGTGTTCTGGCGTGTGACCCTGCCGATGATCCGCCCTGCTTTAATGGTGGCTGTCATCTTCCGCATGCTGGATGCCATGCGGGTCTTCGACCTCATCTATATTCTGACACCCAACAATTCGCAGACCAGAACCATGTCTGTCCTTGCCCGCGAGAACCTGTTCGATTTCGACAAGTTCGCCTATGGCGCGGCTGCATCCACCATGCTGTTTCTCATCATCGCGTCCATCACCATCATCTATATGTGGCTTGGCCGGGTTAACACGGATGGAGGAGCACGATGACAGCTTCCAGCTTCATCAAGACGACGGCGTTTTATGCGCTTGTCGCCATTATCGTGATCGTTGCGATCTTTCCGTTCTATTACGCGATCCTGACCAGCTTCAAGACAGGGACGGCGCTGTTTGAGATCAACTATCTGCCGAAGAACATATCCTTCAGCAATTACAGCGACGTGCTGGGCAATGACAGCTTTCTGCGCAATCTGGGCAATTCGCTGCTGGTTGCAACATGCGTCGTGGTTCTGTCGCTGTTTCTGGCCGTGACGGCAGCATACGCACTGGCGCGTGTCCGCTTCAAGGGACGCTCGCTTCTGTTGCTGACGATCCTGTCCGTCTCGATGTTTCCGCAGATCGCGGTTCTGGCCGGATTGTTCGAGCTGATCCGCTGGGCGGGTGTGTTCAACACGCCGCTTGCGCTGATCTTCTCCTACATGATTTTCACGCTGCCCTTTACGGTATGGGTGCTGACAACCTTCATGCGTGATCTGCCGATGGAAATCGAAGAGGCGGCGATTGTCGATGGGGCAACGCCCTGGGTCATCATCACCCAGGTGTTCATGCCGCTAATGTGGCCTGCATTGGTCACGACAGGGCTTCTGGCCTTCATTGCCGCGTGGAACGAGTTCCTGTTTGCGCTGACCTTTACGTCATCAAACGACCAGCGGACGGTGCCGGTGGCCATCGCTCTTCTATCGGGCAGTTCGCAATTTGAAATTCCATGGGGAACGATCATGGCGGCTTCCGTCATCGTCACCGTGCCCCTCGTCATTCTCGTTCTGATCTTCCAGCGGCGCATCATTTCCGGCCTCACGGCTGGTGGCGTCAAGGGTTAGGAGACTTTTTCATGACCAGCATAAAACTGCGCAATATCAAAAAATCCTTCGGCGCTTTCGATGTCATCAAGGGCATCGACATGGATATTCACTCAGGCGAGTTTATGGTCTTTGTCGGCCCATCCGGCTGCGGCAAGTCCACGCTTCTGCGGCTGATCTGCGGGCTGGAGGAAATCACCGGCGGCGAGCTTTCCTTTGAAGACGAGGTCGTCAACCGGCTTGCGCCCGCACAACGCGGTGTGGCCATGGTGTTCCAGTCCTACGCGCTTTACCCGCATATGACCGTGTTTGAGAATATGGCCTTCGGCCTGAAACTTGCCGGATCGAGCAAGGACGAGCGGCGCAAACGGGTGGAAGCGGCAGCAGATATGCTGCAATTGACGCCTTACCTTCAACGCCTGCCTAAACAGCTTTCCGGTGGCCAACGCCAGCGCGTGGCCATTGGTCGCGCCATCGTGCGCGATCCGAAGGTCTTCCTGTTCGATGAGCCGCTGTCCAACCTTGATGCGGCGCTGCGCGTGGCGACCCGTCTCGAAATCGCCAAATTGAACCGCACTATGCCTGACACGACAATGATCTACGTGACCCACGATCAGGTGGAAGCCATGACGCTGGCAGACAGGATTTGCGTGTTACGAGATGGCCGTGTGGAACAGGTGGGTACGCCGCTGGAGCTTTATGAAGCACCTGTTAACACATTCGTCGCAGGCTTCATCGGATCTCCGAAAATGAATTTTCTGACCGGCAAGCTTGCGGAAGCCTATGGTGCACATACCGTTGGCATCCGGCCCGAACATATCACGGCAACAGACGGAACGGGCGGCTGGACAGGCGATATCGTTCATGCGGAAATGCTGGGGTCTGACACCTATATCTATGTCGATATGGGCACGGAAGAGCCAGTTGTCGTGCGCGAAGAAGGCGTGTCCGCCCGGCAGGCCGGGCACAAGCTCACACTGGCACCATTGGCTGAACATATTCACCGCTTCGACGCGCAGGGCAATGCGCTGCCCGGAACCCGTTCGCGTGCCGCATAGTTGAACAACCATCTTCACCGGGCGGCTGTCCAGCCGCGCCGGTTCACCAGGGAGCATAGACATGACCATCAATACCGTCGTCTGGGGCGAGAATATTCACGAGCATATCAATGAGACAGTTGGTGCGCTGTACCCCAACGGCATGCACACGGCGATTGCGGACGCCCTCAACAAGGAACCCGAGATCAACGCGACGACAGCCACCCTTCAGGAACCAGAACACGGGCTTTCGCAGGAGCGGCTAGACAAGACAGACGTGCTGATCTGGTGGGGCCACAAGGACCATGGCGCGGTTGACGACGAGATCGTCGAGCGCGTGGCAAAGCGCGTCTGGGAAGGCATGGGCCTCATCGTGCTGCATTCAGGCCACTTCTCCAAGCCCTTCAAACGCCTGATGGGCACACCTTGCGCGCTGAAATGGCGTGAGGCGGGTGAGCGCGAGCGCATCTGGACCATCAACCCCCGCCACCCGATTGCGGCAGGTTTGCCAGAACATTTCGAGCTGGAGAACGAGGAGATGTATGGCGAGCAGTTTTCCGTCCCCGAACCGCTCGAAACCGTCTTCATCTCCTGGTTCCAGGGTGGTGAAGTCTTCCGCTCGGGCCTCACATGGCGGCGTGGCGCGGGCAACATCTTCTATTTCCGCCCCGGCCACGAAACCTACCCCACCTATCACGACGCCAATGTGCAAAAGGTCATCAGCAATTCCGTGAAGTGGGCCTATAATCCCGCCGGCGCGCTGAAGACCATTCACGATGCGCCCAACGTGCCGGTGGACGAAGCACCGGAAAAAATCGAGGAGCGCGGTCCCAAGCTGCACTCCGCTGGCGAAGCAGGGTACAGGTAATCCATCATGAGACTTGTCATTTTAGGAACAGGCGGCATGGCCAATACCCATGCCATGCACTTCTCGCTGATTTCAGGCGTTGAACTGGTTGCGGCTGTGGATGTGGACGATGTGGTCGTGCGTGCTTTCGCCGCCCGCCACAACATTCCATCGACCTACACCTCGCTCGACGATGCGATTGAATGGGGCGAATTCGATGCCGTGGCCAATGTCACGCCGGATGCGATCCACCATCCGACCAGCCTGAAGCTTCTGGCCGCAGGCAAGCATGTGTTCTGCGAAAAGCCTCTCGCCGAAACCTATGCCAAGGCCGCTGAGATGGCCGATGCTGCGGAAAAAGCCGGCCTCGTCGCCATGGTCAATCTGACCTATCGCAATGTGGCCCCGCTTCAGGTGGCGCGGCAGATGGTGCTGGAGGGCAAGATCGGCAAGCTACGGCATATGGAAGCCTCCTATCTTCAGAGCTGGCTAGTGTCCAAGGCCTGGGGCGACTGGATGACCGAGAGCAAATGGCTCTGGCGTCTGTCCACCAAGCATGGGTCGAACGGCGTGCTGGGCGATGTGGGCATCCACATTCTCGACTTCGCCTCCTATGGCGCAGGCAGCGATGTGGAACGCATTTTCACGCGCCTGAAAACCTTCGACAAATATGAAGGCAACAAGATCGACGTCTATGATCTCGACGCAAATGACAGTTTCACCATGACGGCGGAGCTGGAAAACGGAGCCATGGGCGTCATTCACGCCAGTCGCTGGGCAACAGGGCATCTCAACGAGCTACGGCTTCGCCTGCATGGCGACAAGGGAGCCGTCGAGGTGATCCACACGCCCGAATATTCCACCTTGCGTGGATGCCTGGGCGATGATGTCGAAAAGGCCGTCTGGCGCGACATCGAGGTGGACCCTGTCGAGACGAATTACGAGAAATTCGCACGCGCCGTGATGCAGGGCGGACCAGCCGACCCCGATTTCCGCCACGCCGCCAATCTCCAGAAGGTTCTCGACCTTTCCATCGTCACCGACCGCGAAAGACGCGAGATCGCCGTCTCGGCCTGACATATGGAAACTTGAAATCGAAGGGGCCGTTCACACGCGGCCCCTTTTTCGTTGCAAGAAAATTTCCCTTCCGTGAAAAAATCACGCGGTTCGGTCGTCTCTCCTTCATGGCACATCCAGGAGTTGGACGAGGAACCGCATGATGCAAGATCGACATTTTTCATCACCATCCCGACCTCGCTTTCCGATCAATCGCGGGCGGAACGTATAATGCCTGCTGCGTGGAAAGCTGCGGAGGCAGCCACATTTCAAAGCTTCGCCAATTGCTATATGCGCGAGATCGACGCGGGTGCGTCCGTCCATCATGACGTGTTCCCGCGCAAGATCGACAGCGTCGAATGGGTGCTGAGCGGCGAGCGCATGGTGATCAGGGCCGAGGTGACATCCGCCTCGCTGTGCGGCCCGCACCATTTTGGCCGCATATGGCAGCGTTCTCTATCGGAAACCGCCTGGCACGAATGGGCACCCATATCAGCCGTGCAGGCGCTGATGCGGGAGGCCTATCGCAAACCGGCGGTCGCGGGACGCGGCAATCTCAACCGCTGCGAAACCGAGCTTTTGCTGCGCGTGATGGACAGCCATCAGCAGATCAGCACCAATATAGAACATGCGCTGGAAAATGCCGACGAGCGCGATGATTTCATCGCGGCAGAACAATCTCTCGTCTACGGCCACTGGCTGCATCCAACGCCCAAAAGCCGGCAGGGCATGACATTCTGGCAGCAAAAGACCTATGCACCGGAATTCAACGGTCGTTTTCAGCTACATTATTTCGCAGCCAAGCGCCACCTGATCGCCCAAGCCTCCGCAACCAGCCAGTCTGCCGACGCGATCGTTGCAGAGCTTGCGGGGCCAGGCGCACGGGATTTGACCATCGACGATGATGAGATGCTTCTGCCGATGCACCCTTTGCAGGCGCAGGCTTTGATGCTTGATCCTGATATTGAAACCCTGATGCGCGATGGCAGCCTGCGGGCGCTGGGGCCTGCCGGTGCGGACTTCACCGCCACATCATCCGTTCGCACCGTCTGGAGCGATGAAGCCGAGTGGATGCTGAAATTCTCGCTCCCCGTTCGCATCACCAATTCGGTGAGGATCAACGGACGCGACGAGTTGGATGCAGGCGTTGCCATGGCACGGCTGATCGATGGTCTCGACCTTTCAGCAAACATGCCCTCATTCCGCATCATCAAGGATCCCGCCTTCATAACGCTCGATATTCCCGGCCGTAAAGAAAGCGGTTTCGAGACCATCTTCCGCGAAAACCCGTTCCGGGCAGAGGGCGCTGCGGGCATTGTCACGCTCGCTGCCTTGACGGCTGAGGCGCTTCCCGGTCGCCTTTCGCGCATGGAGCGGCTGATCCGTCGCGTTCACGCAACCGAGGCAGGCAGCATCGCATCCACCGCTCTCAACTGGTTCAGGACCTATGTTGACCGCGCCGTCCTGCCGGTCATCGATATCTACGAGAGATACGGCATCGCGCTGGAGGCCCACCAACAAAACAGCCTTCTGGACATCGGCAGCGGCTATCCGCGTATGGGATATTACCGGGACAATCAGGGTTTCTACCTTTCCGAAAAGCACCGGGCAGCGATTGCCGACATCGTGCCGGAAACGGAAACCATCAACTCCCTCTATTTCCCGGAAACGGATATTCGTGATCGCTTTGCCTATTACCTGATCGTCAATCAGGTGTTTTCCGTCATCAGCCGCTTGGCGCATGATGGGCTGGCCGAGGAAACGACACTGCTGGGTCTGCTGCGCGAGCGGCTAGGGAGCCATGCGCTTTCCATAAGCGGTCTCGGTCGCGATTTCATCCGGCACATCATCGACAATGGCGACATCGGCACCAAGGCCAATCTGGCAACCCGGCTGGCTGACATGGACGAACTGAGCTCGACTGTTGATCACGGGCTTTATCGCAAAATGCCGAACCCGCTGTCTGCAAGCGCAAGCATCATCACCGACACCGTGAGGCCCCATGCCCTTGCCTCTTGAAATCACCGCCACACCGCAGGACAGGGTCTTGCGGCAATTGGTGGCCGCAGCGCTGTTTGAAGGTCTGGTACCGTTCCGCATCGAGCCGGGCGACGTGCTGGTCTTTACCGTCGAGGGACAGGAATACCGCTGCAAGGCATCGCTTGGCACCTTTGGCCGTCCGCGTATTCTTGCCCACTCGGTCGAAGTGAAGATCGGTGACGGTGAGTGGGCACCGCCTTCGCTGGACATTATCGTCGAGGGCCTTCCCGGCAATGATGTGACCCGCAACAAACTACTGGGTGAACTCAACCACACGGCAACGCTCTGCCAATGGAATGAGGACAACATACTCTCGCGCAACCGTCGTGACATGGGCTTTGCGCAACTGGATGGGGCGATGCATGAGGGGCACCCTTACCATCCCTGTTTCAAGGCACGCTTTGGTTTCACCACCGCAGATAACCAGCGTTTCGGACCTGAGACGGCTGAGCCGTTCCAGCTTTTCTGGGCATTGCATGAGCGTAGCGATCTTCGCCAGCAACTTGACCTTGATGAGGCGGATTTTTGGCAGCGCGAATTGGGCGCGGACACATGGGGGCAGATCAATGCCGCCCGCCAGGCCAAAGATCTCAGCTGGCAAGACTTTGCGCTTGTGCCAATGCATCCATGGCAGTGGCAACGCTTGAAGGATGGAGCAGGTGCAGGTCTGATCGCTTCGGGCACAATCCATGGCCTCGGACATTTCGGCGACCGTTACATCGCCAGCCAATCCTTGCGAAGCCTGCACAATCTCGACCGACCGCTGGCGGCGAGCATCAAGCTGCCGCTTGAAGTCGTCAACACATCGTCCCTGCGCGTTCTCGATCCGCATTCCGTCTGCACCGCGCCTGTTTTGTCACGCTGGATCGGCGGGATGGTGGATGAGGACACCGCGTTTCGTGACGCATATCCTCTTGATATTCTGAGCGAATATGCAGGCATTCTGGCAGAGCATGAGGGCAATCTTTCAGGCCGCATCGGCGCCATCTGGCGCGAGAGTGCGCAGGCCAAGCTGCAACCCGGCGAAGAAGCTATTCCCTTCAACGCCCTGATGATGCTGGAAGCGGACCAGAAACCCTTCGTGGCACCGTGGATCGAGCAATTCGGCCTCATGCCGTGGCTGAACCGTCTTCTGGAGATTTCCGTTCTGCCGGTCTGGCACCTGCTCGTCCACCATGGTCTGGCGGTGGAAGCGCATGGCCAGAACATGCTGTTGGTGCACAAAAACGGCTGGCCGGTGCGGCTGATGCTGCGGGATTTCCACGAAAGCGTCGAGTTCTGCCCCTCCTTCCTGCGCGAGCTGGCAAAGGCTCCGGATTTCATGGCGCTGGATGCGCGTTATCGAAACGCCGAGCCGGACCAGTATTACTGGACGGACAATCTGGATTCCCTGCGCGAACTGGTGGTCGATACGCTGTTTGTCTATAATCTGGCAGAAATCGCCCATCTTTTCGAGCATGCCTACCAGCTTCCCGAGGCAAGCTTCTGGCAGCGGGTGCAGAGCCTGCTTGCAACCTACGCCGCGCAACATGGTGCGAGTGAACGTATGGCCGCACTTGGCTACGACGATCCAACCATCCGCACCGAATCTCTTCTCACCCGAAAATTGCTCGCTCGCGAGCCGGAATATCATCACACCGTGCCGAACTTCCTCGTGAGAGCTTCAGCCGAACGGAGGACGATGCCATGATGACCATTGGCGACCAGTTTTATGACAAGGCGCATTTCGACAGGCGATCCGCAGAGCTTGCCGCCTTGGCGGGCCTCTCAGGCTCCGTGCGTTACGCCGTGTGCTTTGCCGATACGGCTGAATGGCTCTCCCTGTTTTTTGCCATCCGGGATGCCGGTGCCAGCGTCCTGCCAATTCACCCCGGCACGCCCCTTGAGGCGGCAAAGAGACTCGCCTTGCAGGCGGGTTGCGAAAAGCTGTTTTACAACAGCTTTGCCGGTGAAATCCTTCCAGATAGCATTCCAGCCAGCGAAGGCGGCGAGTTGCTGCAAATGAGTTCTGGCACGACTGGCGCACCGAAACTGATTGCGCGGACCTGGAAGAGTATCGACGCCGAAATTGCCAGCTATGTGGAGACCTTCACCGCCTCCGCCACCATGACGCCCATCGTCGCCTGCCCGACAACCCATTCCTACGGGCTGATCTGCGGCATTCTGGTTGCCCTGCATCGCGGCATCGCCCCCATTGTGGTCGAAACCTCAAATCCGAAATATATCCTCAAAGTCATGCGCGAAACGGAGCGGCCCCTGCTCTATTCATCGCCCGCAGTCCTCCACATGCTGGCGCAGCTTCTTCCGGTGGGAGAAAAAATGCATGCAGCCATGACCTCAGGCACGCTTTTGCCAGAGCCCTGGTTCGTTCGCATTCGCGAAAAATGCGATAATCTGTTCCAGCAATATGGCTGCTCGGAAGCAGGCTGCGTTGCCATTAACCCGGATCTGACCGCAGCCCAGGACATGGGCTATGTTCTGCCGCATGTGACGGCCAAAGCAGGCGCAGAGCTCGACGCCGCATCGGAGATCGTCATCGACAAGGCCGATGGGCAGCCGATCCACACCCGCGACCTTGGCTATATCAGAGCCGATGGCATGCTGGTGTTCGTGTCGCGCATGGACGACATGATCAATGTCGCTGGCCTCAACGTCTATCCCAAAGACGTTGAAGATGCGGCAACCGCCATGCCCGGAATATCGGACGCCGTCGCCTTCCGCAAAAGCGATCGGTTTGCCGGAGAGCGCGTGGCCCTTCTCTACAGCGCCGAAACCGCGGTTTCGACCGCCACGTTGCGGGAATGGCTGAGCCAACAGCTGGCCAGCCATCAGTTGCCATCGGAAATGATCCAGGTGGCGGATATTCCCCGTCAGGCCAATGGCAAGATCAGCCGCCGTGATGTTGCCGCGCGCCATGCCGCCGGTGCATTTCTTCCCGCCCAGCCCGGAGTGGCATCATGACCCGTGACGATATCTATTCCGCCGTAAAAACCGTTCTTACCGACCATATGTCGCATCCGCACATGGATGGGTTCGGGCCAGATGCCCGCCTGAATGAAGATCTTTACCTGGATTCGGTTCTGGTGCTTCAGGTCTTCCTCAACCTTGAACTGGAATTTGGCCTTGCCATGCCGGAAAAGGCGATCTCGGGTGAGGACATCCAGACTGTCGATGATCTAGTGCGACTCTATCTGCCGGAGACCTCGTCTCTGCCTGTGCCGAGCTTTCCGCTGACCGGCGGCGACACCGATGAGGGCGTTCACGGCGAAGCCTATTACGACATCAAAGTGCACTGCTTCGTCAGCTGCGTCTGCGACGGGCTGAAGAAGCGCGGTCTCGATCACCGTGCCTTCTATTGCGGCATCTGGGACACAAAATTCGCCGTGAGTGACCGTTACCAGCTGCGCTATCACGCCAGCGACATAAGCCAGGAGTTCTTCCGCTCATGGTTTGAACGGCTCTACGGCGTCAAGATGCGCGAATGGTACGATCCTGCCTTGAGCAAGGCAGACAATCTGGCTGTGATGACTGAGTTGGTTCGCACACGCAAGGACACCGATTGCGTCATGGTGATGCTGGACATGTTCCACATGCCGGAGCGCGAAAACAAGTTCAACCAGAACCCGTTTCCGCATTATCTGATGCTGCAGGAAACCGGGGATGACGCAACATGGTTCGTCCATGATCCCGATTATCGCTGGGAAGGGGTGATGGAACGCGACAAGGTGATCCACGCCATTATGCAGCCCACGGTCGCCGGCGGTTATGTGTTTGATATTGCGCAGGCGCGGGCGCCTGACGCTGATGATCTCAGGGCCTATTTTGAAAGCTGCCTGATTGTTGAGCGAAACCCCATTGTGGACACTGTCCGGACCATCATTGCCGCCCATCTCAATGGTGAGAGTGGGCTAACCCTGTCTGATCTTGAGCTTGCTGTTCGTGAACTGCCCGTCCTCACCATTCGGAAATACGCCTATGAGCACGGCTTTGCCTTCTTCTGGCGCGCTTTGAAGCTGCCTTCTGCAGAATTCGAGACGTGGTGCGAAGAGATCGAAGCGCTCGTTCAGGCGCTCAAGACCCTTCACTATGCCTGCATGAAGCTTTCCCAGACACAAGACCCGGCGCAGGCGGCAGCCGTCCATGCGCAACTGGATGAGGCTGACCGCCTTGAGACAAAGCTGAAGACCAGACTTGGCGAGGTCTCCTCGCAATGGCGCGCGGAAAATTGTGTGCCGTCTGCGAGTGCTCAGCGGAGGCTGGCCGGTTGAACATTTCCCTATGCACGATCACCTTCCGCCACCAGCTGATCTCGCTTGGGGAAATTGCACGGTTTGCCCAACAAAGCGGGTTCGATGGCATCGAACTATGGGGCGCCCATGCCCGCAATCTCAAAGCCCAGACCGATAAGAATGCCGACTGGCTTCACAATTATGGACTCGTTGTTCCGATGATCAGCGATTACCTGCCGCTTGAGGGCGATATCGAGGTGCTGCGTGAGAGGACAGTCGAGCTTTGCCAACTCGCACGTCGCTGGAGAGCGGGCAAGATCCGGACATTTGCCGGGGGAAAGGCGAGCGCGAGCACATCACTCGAGGAACGCCGCCATCTCGTCGCGCGCCTGCGTGACGTTGCAGCCGTCGTTCAGCAGCATGGCGTGACCCTGTTGATCGAAACCCATCCCGATACGCTGGCCGACAGTGCGGTATCGACCATTCGGCTGCTGGAGGAGATCAACCACCCGGCAGTAGCAATCAATTTCGATGTTCTGCATGTTTGGGAGGCGGGGGATGATCCCGTGGCGCTTCACCGAGAGATCGGTGAATTCGTGCAGCATTATCATTTCAAGAACATCACCGAGCGCCGCCACCTGGCAGTTTTCAAACCCGGTAATGTCTATTCGGCGGCGGGTGATCGCACCGGCATGACACCCTTGTTCGAGGGCGCAATAGACTATGCAGCGCTGATCCCTGCCCTGGTCGATATGAAGCATGCCGACATTTCGCTTGAATGGTTCGGCGATGATCCCTCAAGAGTTCTCCGCGACGATTGCAAAGCCCTTCGCCGCGCAATGGGATTTGAAAACCCCTATGAACTAAGGGGAACAAGGCCCATCCGGCGCGCAAGGCCGTAAAGTTTTGAAATATGACTTTCTAGATCATGTTTTTGCTGTTAGAGAGTCGCTCCGCAGCGTCTTCACGACGCGTGAGCAACTTTTGGTCGATCTATCACCTATCGGAAGACAGCGTGCAAGAAGGACAGGCGAAGCAGAAACTGGATGTCAGCATTGATGCCGATACCCTTTTCATGGGGCATCGCGGGGCATTGATCAGCTATTCCGCACGCATTCTGGGCTCTCGGGATGCGGCTGAGGACATCGTCCAGGAAGCCTATCTGCGCTTCGGCAGCGCCCATTCTCCAACGCAGACTGCGCGTGAAGGGCTTGCCTATCTTTACCGCATCGTGCGCAATCTCTCTCTCGACATCGTCAAGCGCCGCAAGATTGAGCAGCGGGCGCAAAATGTTGACCCACCCTTCTGGATCGTTCCGCGCGCCACTGAAACGCCGGAGCAGACAACGATGTTCTGTGATGAAGTGCGCGTTGCCCAGCACGTTCTGGCCTCATTGCCGAGGGATATCCAGATCGCGGTGGAAATGCACCGGCATGGCGGCTGCACGCTGGAGGCCGTGGCCGAGCATCTGGGCATATCGGTTGCCACAGCCCACCGGCATGTCAAAACCGCCATGATGAAGATCGCCATCGCGCTTGACAGAAAAAATTCCTGAACTTCGCTATTCTTGCGAAAAATTCGCCCGTCTCAATCGTACTACACTCGATCAGCAAAGTCGGATAAGAGCTTTACAGGATCCGAAGCGGGTATGACGTGACGCGGCACAACCAAACAGATGAAGAACTGCTGGAAGAAGCGATGGACTGGTTTCTGCGCCTGCGCGAACCATCGCGCTCCAACAGTGATGACCTGGCTTTCGCAGCCTGGATGGGGCGATCTCCCACCCACCAGCGGGCATGGGCGAAAGCCTGTCGCACCTGGGAAATCATGGGGGAGACCACCCCGGTCAACCTTCCTGCCTGGCAGGCTCCGACACACAAACGCAACGCAAAAACGCGCCGCTTTGGCAAACGGCCAGCGCTCGGCATTGGCATTGCGGCCCTTGCGGCCTGTCTGCTCGCAATCGTGGTTGGCCCAACTGCCTTGACGCACTACGAGGCCGATTACACCACGACGACGGCACAAACACGCCGCATCGTTCTGGACGACGGCACAACGGTGGACATGAGCGCCGAAAGCGCAATCGCAGTCGATTTCTCAGGCCCTAAGCGGCGGGTTCGCCTGCTGGCCGGTGAAGCTTTCTTCGATGTTGAGCCTGATGCAAACAGGCCTTTCACCGTGGATGCGGGCGGCGAGCTTGATATCACCGTTGTCGGAACGGCCTTCGACGTCAACGTCACGCCACATCTTGCCAGCATTCAGCTCGCCCATGGGATTGTGGATCTTTCTGCGCGACAGACAGGCAGTTCGATGAGATTGCAACCGGGCGATTCCGTGTCGCTGGATCGCGTCAGCGGCGCGCTTTCCCGCACCAGCACAGATGTGGATGCCATTGCAGCCTGGCGGGACGGCAAGCTGTTCGTGCAGGATGTTTCCATTGCGACAGTGGTTGCAGAACTGCAGCGCTATCACCCCTCATGGATCACCGTTGCAAGCGGTGAACTGGGCGAACGCCGCGTGACCGGTCTCTACGATCTCTCCAATCCGGATCACGCGCTGGAAGCGCTGGTCAGCCCCTATGGTGCCAGGGTGCATCACATTTCACCGTATCTGCGCGTGCTGTCCTTCTTCTAATATTAAAATTCTCATAAGTTTTTTCGCAAGCCTGTGAAAAATCCTCTCCCGACGATCGTCTCTACCTCATGTGCAAGCAGGGGGCTTGCTGAGTAAGCGTATAGGAGACGGGGCGGCATGGCGCTTCAGGTAAACGGGGAACGTTCGGGTCAATCGAGCCGGGGTCAGGTTCTGGCACTGCGGCTGATGGCATCGGTGGCCTTCGCCACGGTCACATTGGCGCACATGCCAGCAGCACATGCGCAGAGCGCACAGCAGAACTACAATATTCCAGCCCAGCCACTGGCTTCGGCACTGAATGCTTTCGGCAGACAGTCCGGTTTGCAGGTGTCTCTTGCCGCCGCCACATCGCAAGGCCTGACATCCCGCGCCGTTTCCGGCAATTTGTCGGAGCAGGCCGCGCTGGCACAGCTTCTGGCCGGCACCGGCATTTCCTACAGTATTTCCAATGGAACCGCCGTGATCGGACGCGCGGCCAGCGCACCGGTTGCCGCCTCCGATGGCAGCACCGTTCTTGCGCCAATCGTCGTGCAGGGTCAGTCCACTGGCCAGGGCGGCGTGAGCGAAACCGTGATTGGGCAGCAACAGCTGGAGCGGATCAACCCGACAAGCGTGGCAGACGTGTTCCGCGAGGAAGCCGGTATTCAGGTTGGCAGCTCGCTGCCCATGTCGCAGAAAGTCTACGTCCACGGCGTCGAGGAAACCAACCTCGCCGTCAGCATCGATGGTGCCCGCCAGAACAACAAGGTCTTCCACCACAACGCGACAAACATCATCGATCCGTCTATCCTCAAGGCTGTGGATGTGGATGCGGGCATCGCGCCCGCAGATGCAGGCCCCGGCGCGCTCGCAGGCGCGATCAACTACGAGACCCGGGACGCGAAAGACCTTCTGCCAGACGGAAAGACATTCGGCGGCTTCGTCACCTCGACCTACAATTTCAACAGCGAAACTGTTGTGACCGGCCTTTCGGCCTACGGCATGAAGGACGGCTTCGATTATCTCGGCTATGTCACTTACGGCAAGGGAAATGAGTTTGATGGCGGCAATGGCAATGTCGTCGAGGGAACCGAGACCAACCTCATCAGCGGGCTGGGCAAGGTGGGATACGAATTTGAAAGCGGTGATCGCTTCGAGATCAGCCATGATCGCGTGGTCGATGACGCACCGCGTCCTTACCGCGCCAATGCGGGATTTGTTGTCGCGCGCCCTTGGGAACCGCGCATTCGTGACTATCGCCTTGAACGACAGAACACGGTCTTCACCTATACGGACGAAACACCAGAAGGCTGGTGGGACCCAAAGCTGATGCTGGCCTACGGTTCAACCGAAGTCACTTTGCCGATCTACAGTGCGGCGGGACGACTTCAAGACGACATCGGCAAGACCTCTACATTCAACGGAAAATTCGAAAACAAGTTCTCGTTCGATATTGGCAATGTCGTCGCTGGTTTCGACTTCTACAATGACCGGGCATCGCTGAAAGATCCAGCCGATGCTGGTCGCGAAAGAGCCAGCAACATCGGCATCTATGCGCAAGCGCGACTTGAGCCTTGGGACAACACGCGGATTTCCTTCGGTGGCCGTGCCGACCAGCAATGGTTCACTGGCGTCAACGATAGTGATTTCAACAATAATGGACTGAGCTTCAACATTTCAGGTGAATATGATCTGACGGAGATCTTCACCGCGAAAGCTGGCTTCTCCCATGTCTGGGCTGGCATCCCGTTGGCAGAGAACTTCATCATCAATCCTAGCTGGAACTATGGCGCAGATGGTCCCGAGCCCGTCACGGCCAACAATTACCTGGTCGGGCTGGAAGCAGAACATAATGGCTTCACGGCAGAAGCAAACCTGTTCCGCACCGACATTGATGCTGCTCGCGTTCCGAGCTACCGGACGCCTCTCACAGGTGCTCTGATCAATCGAAATCTAACCTCCACGGGCTTTGAAGTTGGTGCCGGCTATGAATGGACGAGCTCGTATGTGAAGGTGAAGTACGCCCACATCGATGTCGACGTAAACGGTGCGCCTGCTGATTCCGACAGCGGCAATTATCTCGCCACACCCGGCGGCGATATCATTACCCTCACCGCCGCTCATACATTCGACCAGTGGAACCTGACCATTGGAGGCGATATCGAGATCGCACCGGAATATGACCATGTCGCTGCCGGCACCGCACCTTATAAATCCTACGAGGTCGTCAATCTCTTCACGGAATGGAAGCCGGAGCAGTTGCAGAACTTCACCTTCCGTGCGGAAGTGAAGAACGTTCTGGATGAGAGCTATTCTGATCGTGCAACCTATGGGCAGGAATTTGGCAATGTTACGCCTCTTTATGAACCGGGCCGTAGCTTCCTGATCACAGCCAAGGCAACGTTCTGACCCCATGGAGACCCAAGTGCCACCGGTGGGTTATCCGGTGGCACACAAAAGGAGAATGCGATGATGGAAACCCTGGCGAAACTGCAAACCGAGCATGCGGGTAAATACATCGCGCAATTGTGCAAGCATTTTGCCCACAAGGTCGATGTCTCCCACACTGACGGCCATGGCGAGTGCCGGTTCACCTGCGGCACCGCGACCATGGATGCGGATGCCGATATGCTTAAGATCCGCGTCACGGCTGCGGATGAGGAACAGGTCAAGGAAACGCAACACGTTATCGAAAGTCACCTCTTGCGGTTTGCCTTTCGCGAAGAACTCCAGCCTCTGCAATGGTTGCCGTCCGCGCAAGAAGGCGCAGCCGAGGCATGAGAGCGATGCGGTTCTGGCAGCTTTTCCTCGTCTTCGGCCTGCTCGCAAGCGCTGCCGTAGCAGCCGAGATCAACACGGCGCGTGGACCGGTCGACATTCCTGACCAGCCGCAACGCGTGGCGGTCTTTGATCTCGCCGCACTCGACACGCTGGACCGTCTCGGCATCAAGCCCGCAGGCGTGCCAAAGAACCTCTATCTTCCGCAACTAGAACACCTCAAGGCAAATGCCGAACCCGTCGGTGATATTTTCGAGCCAGATCTGGAAGCGCTGAGTTCGCTCGCCCCCGATCTGATCATGCTGGGTGGCCGCTCGTCACCCAAACTGGCCTCCACCTCCCGTGTTGCCACCAGCATCGACATGACGATGGAAGGTGATGATCTGGTGGACCAGGCAAAGCTTCGCCTTGCCGATTACGGCAAAATATTCGGCAAGGAGGCTGAAGCACAGGCCATTGCGACGGAGCTGGATGGCGAGATAAAGGCAACGCGGGCGGCTGTTGCGGGCAAAGGCAACGCCCTGATCATCATGACGAACGGTCCGAAAGTGACCGCTTATGGTGCCGGTTCACGCTTTGGCTGGGTTCATGCCACGCTATCCCTTCCCCCTGCCGTCAATGCCATGGAAGCGGTCACCCATGGTGAGGCGGTGTCCTTCGAATTTATTCACAAGGCAAACCCGGACTGGCTTTTCGTGGTGGATCGGGCAGCGGCCATCGGATCGGGCGAACAGGGTGCGCGTGCCACGCTGGATAATGAACTGGTTGCCGCAACGACGGCGTGGCGCAAAGGTCAGGTTGTTTACCTGCCATCGGCCGATTTCTACATCGCCGCCGGTGGCATTCAGGCCACGCAGCGAGTGCTTGCCACCATCAGAGAGGCCTTTTTTGCCGCACAATGATGGTATCTGACAACCCAAACCGGAAATGGCTGCTTGGACTGGCGGGCTTCGTGCTCGCCTTTCTGTGTTTCGTCAGCCTCCTGATTGGCGCGGGCGATGTCTCGATATCCACCGTGTGGACGTCTTCCGGGCAGGGAGAGCTGCTGGCAATCAGCCGTCTGCCACGCACCTTGGCCGCGGTTCTGGCCGGTGCCGCTCTGGCGATTGCAGGCCTTATCATGCAGGCCATAGCCCGCAACCGCTTTGTCGAACCGGCAACGGCTGGCACCGCTCAATCCGCGGAACTTGGCATCCTCCTTGTCACATTTCTATGGCCATCCGCGACATTGGGCTTCAAGACGCTGGTTGCAAGCGCTGCCGCCCTTACAGGGACGAGCCTGTTCCTCATGACCGCGCACCGTCTGCCGCCCACCCAGCCATACCTCGTGCCGTTGTTCGGGTTGGTCTATGGCGGCGTGATCGGTGCTGCTGCCACCTTCATCGCCTGGCAGGCCGATCTCCTTCAATATCTATCGGTCTGGAGCAATGGCGATTTTTCCGGCGTCCTGCGCGGTCGCTATGAAATGCTGTGGCTGGGAGCGCTGCTGGTGGCAGCCGCCTGGGTGATTGCCGACCGCCTGACCGTCATGGCGCTTGGGCGGGAAACCAGCATCGGTCTTGGCATAGACTACCCGCGCATGCTGCAAATCGGCCTTGTCATCATCTCCATCATTTCAGCGGTGACCGTTGTCGTCATCGGCATTATCCCATTCGTCGGCCTTGTCGTCCCCAACCTTGTGTCGAGGCTGATGGGCGACAATATGCGTGCCACACTGCCTGTCACGGCACTATCAGGGGCCATTCTGACCCTGAGCTGCGACATCTTGGGCCGGGTGATGCGGTTCCCCTATGAAATCCCGGTCGGCACCGTCATGGGCGTGGTCGGGGCGCTTTTGTTGCTGCTCCTGCTTTTTCGGCGGCGCAGCGATGCTTAAACGTCCGATGATCCTTCTCAGCCTGCTGTCGCTTGTCAGCATCGTCTGTTTCATGACGATCGGCCTGCGTGGAAACCTCGCCTTTGTGCTCAGCCTGCGGGCAGTCAAGCTTGCGGCGCTGATTGAAGTGGGCGTCGCCATCGCCATTTCCACCGTGGTCTTTCAGACGGTTACGGCCAACCGCATTCTGACGCCTTCCATCATGGGCATTGATGCGCTTTACGTGTTCGGGCAGATCCTGCTCGTCTTTCTGTTTGGCGGGCTTGCCTATACGACGATGGATGCGCGGCTGAAATTCGTCGGTGAAATCATTCTGCTTATGGCCCTGACCTGCGGCCTCGTTCTGCCGGTGCTGCGGGCGCGCTTCGATATGGGGCTGATGCTGCTATCCGGTATCGTCGTCGG
The DNA here is from genome assembly GCF_014842165.1 of Rhizobium sp. CFBP 13644. Taxonomy (NCBI): domain Bacteria; kingdom Pseudomonadati; phylum Pseudomonadota; class Alphaproteobacteria; order Hyphomicrobiales; family Rhizobiaceae; genus Rhizobium; species Rhizobium sp. CFBP 13644. The sequence continues at coordinate 239,790 of NZ_JACYVF010000006.1, read as the reverse complement.
CGTTCTATTTCGCAGCCTCCATTCGCTGCTATCGCGCCTGATAGACCCCAATGATTTTGCCGTCGTGCAGGGGGGAAGCTTTGCCAATTTCAACGATGTGAACACCGAGCTTCTGGCTGTCGCATCGCTGATCACCGCAGGCGCGCTGATCTGGACATGGCGGGCACGCCATGTTCTCGACATCGTCGCACTTGGGCGCGATACCGCAATCGGCCTCGGCATCGAGTGGCAAAAGACCCAGATCCTCTGCCTTATGATGGTTTCACTGCTGGTTGCCGTTTCCACCGCGCTGGTTGGGCCCGTTGCCTTTCTCGGTCTTCTATTCGTGGCGCTTGCGGAACGGATCGTCCAGTCCAGACGGCATGCGGTGCTGATCCCTGCCGCCGCCCTCATCTCCATCATAGTGCTGACGGGCGGGCAGACGCTGTTCCAACATGGCTTGGGCAACAGTTCGACCCTTGGCGTTGTCATCGAGTTTACCGGTGGCATCGTCTTTCTCATCCTCCTCTGGCGCGGGAGCCGCAGATGATCCGCATCGACCATGTCTCGCTGCAATATGGCGCAGCCCGGATTTTGAAGGATGTTTCCCTCACCATTCCCAAGGGCGGCATTACCGCGCTGATCGGGCCGAATGGCGCGGGAAAATCGTCGCTGCTGGGGCTGATTGCCCGTCTCCAGCCCTTGCAGGAGGGGTCGATCAGCATTGATGACCTGCCGATCGCTTCCACACCATCTAGGGAGCTTGCGAAAAAACTTGCCATTCTGCGGCAGGACAACCAGGTCGCAAGCCGGTTGACGGTGAAAGAACTGGTTGGTTTCGGGCGGTTTCCGCACAATCGCGGTCATCAGACGCAAGCAGATCGTCAGATGGTCGAAGAAGCGCTCCAGCTTTTTGATCTGTCTGATTTATCCGGCCGGTTTCTGGAAACGCTCTCCGGCGGGCAACGCCAGCGGGCGCTTGTGGCGATGGCGTTTTGTCAGGATACGGATTATCTGCTGCTGGACGAACCGCTGAACAATCTCGACATGTATTTCGCACGCGAACTGATGCAATCCCTGCGCAAAATTGCCGATCAGGACCGCAAGACCATCATCATCGTTCTGCATGACATCAACTATGCCAGCGGATTTGCCGACCGGATGATTGCGATGCGCGCCGGTGAGATCGTTGCCGATGGCGCACCGAAGGCGCTGATGACATCGGAAACGTTGGAAACGATCTACGGCTTCGCGATTCCCGTTGCGCAGGTTGGCCAGCAGCGCATCGCCATGCCGTTCATGGCAGGGCCTTACAACGTCAATTAGTGTACGACCACATCGTCATCCGTCAGGAAGCTGCGAATGCCGTCCTTTTCGCAGGTTGCCAGAAATTCTTCCCAGGCATCCTTGTCGGTGGCGAAGGGTTCTTCCCATGTTGTCACGTCATCTTCTTCACTGACGACTTCCAGCGTCCAGTCATTGTTGGTGCCGGCAGGGCGAAAAATATCGACCAGCACCGTCACGCCGTCATCCTCGAACTCTCCCGAAAATTCGGAATGTTCCAGTTTCTGTTTCTTCTCCATCGAACTCTCCGGTCAAAATGTGCTTGGTCTGGGCATGCAATGCCAAGGCGCCCCTGTTTTATCAAGGGTAAATAATAGCGAATGGGTCAGGACTTTGTAAGAGACGACGGCGCATTCGACGATGCTTTGGTTGGTCGGCACGACGTCCAGCACGCCCTCAAGCGCCGCAGCTGCATTAGCGTAGATTGTCTGAATTCAATCGCAAATAATGACCCTACCCACCCATTGCGACAGTTTACTCAACGCCGATCCATTCACCGGCACTTCTGCTGAGGTTTATTAGCTGAACTGCTTTTGAACGCTTCGCTTCATTCCGGTCAGGCTTGGGCCGCGCACGGTTCTGTAACGGGCGGCGACAAGATTATAGGTGCCGAACGCAGCCAGACCAACAGCGATCACGACGAAGATGATAGCGCCGCCGGGCAATTGGCGCAGCCACTCCATCGCGTCGCCCATTCCCCCTGCCTGCTCCGGGTTCACCTTGAAGCCCGCATAGGCAAAGAGAAAGCCGACGACCGCGAAGACGACGCCTCGTGCCGCAAGGCCGTAAATGCAGACATAAGTCAGCCAGCTGACATGGGCCGGTATCGTGATGTATTTCTCGAATTTGCGCATCACGCCCTTAAGAAGCGTAACGACGCCACCCGCGATGAAGCCTAACCCGACAGCGATGGCGAGATATGAACCAAATGGCTGGGACATGATCAATGCCGCCATTCCACGCTCTCCGCCACCCTCACTTGCACCTCCAAACAGAGCCTGGCTGACTGCATAGGCTCCAAGACCGATGTAGGTCACGGCACTTCCGAGCAGACTGGCTCTAATCAACAAAGCTTTGCCATCCGTTCCATGGCCGTCACTATCGGCGAGCGACTGAGCAAAACGCCATGCAACGAAGCAGAAAAGCCCAATTCCAATCAGCCCTACCCAGATTTTGCCGAAGGGCTGATCCAGCAGCGACGATATCGCCGATTTGCTGTCCGGCTGGCCACCGACCACGCTGGAAAATAGCGCCAAACCAGCCACGAGCAGGAACACGATGCCTCGCGCAGCATAGCCAAGCTTTGCGAGCATCTCAAAACGAAGTTCCTGTGGCACTGGCTGTCTCCCTGGGCTGCATCCTTGAGGTGCTAACGCCAGAGACGCAGAAAGGTTGTGGAGGTCAGTAAAATTACTGGCTTCTGACGTCTCGCCACAGGTCATTTCACCCACTGTTTCTGGCAAAACTCACGCTTTGAAACATTTGGTCACGTAAAATGACTTCCTATTTGGGTCAGGGCCGGGCATGTGATGATCAAAGCTCTCACGAGCATTCACACGACAACAGATGTAGCAAAGAGCTGACACCATGGAAAATCCGCTTGCACTGACGCAGCGTTCCGAAAACAGCCTTTTTCGCGAAGGCGATGTTTTCGTTCTATTCGGCGAATTGTTTGGCCGCGGTTACGCAACGGGCCAGATTGAGCAGGCCCGCGCCGCCGGAATGGACATTGTCGGAATTACCGTCGGTCGCCGTGACGAAAACAACAATTTGCGCCCGCTGAACGCAGACGAGCTTGCAGAAGCAGAAGCGCGCCTTGGCGGCAAAATCATCAATGTGCCGCTGATGGCCGGTTTTGATCTGGATGCTCCAGCAGGCGGCCCGACACCAACAGATCTCGTGGCAAAGATGACGCTTGAGAGCTGGCAGAGTGACAAGCTGGACTGGGATTACATCGAGCAATGCCGCCAGCTGGCGACGACACGGTTCAAGAATGCGCTGACCGAAGTCATGTCCATTCTAGACGGCATGATTCCCGCTGGTCGCAACGTGCTGTTTGCGCACACGATGGCTGGTGGCATTCCAAAGGCCAAGGTTTTCCTCGCCATTGCCAACCGCATCTACAAGGGCCGCGGTGCACGTCACATGTCGTCGCAGACCTTGCTCGATAGCGATCTGGGCAAGCTCATCCTGCAGAATTTCGATGAGGTTTCGGCCAACACCTTCGGCCACCTGATCGAACATAGTGCATCGATTCGCGCCCGCGTCGAAGCCGGTGGCCATCAGGTGCGTTACACCGCCTATGGATATCACGGAACGGCGATCCTGATCGACGGGCAGTACCGTTGGCAGACCTACACCAACTACACGCAGGGCTATGCCAAGATGCGGTTGGAAAAGATCGCGACAGACGCATGGGCAGCTGGCGTCAAGGCAACCGTCTACAATTGCCCAGAAATTCGCACCAACTCCTCTGACGTCTTTACAGGCATCGAGCTGCCTTTGATTCCTTTGCTGCTTGCGCTGAAAAAGGAAAATGGTGGCGCCTGGGTTGAAGAGCAGTGGAAGGCTTGCGAAGCGCTTCTGGCCGATGGCTTCACGATGAATGACGTTCTGCAGAAGATCAAAGACATGCAGGCCAGCGACGTTATGCGCCCCTTCTATGATTTCACCGCATGGCCCATGCCCAACAGTCAGGCTCAGGCTGATCTCACGATCGGCACCTCAAATGAAATCACCCAGATGCACCGCGACAACAAGGCGATGATCAGCGATGTGCTGAGCAGTCTCGTTGTCGAGGCAACCGGCCAGCTGATTTTCGGAAATTCATCCGATCCACGCGGTCCGGTGCAGTGGCTGAACCATGACATCGTTGCCCAGCAGCTGAACGCGACACGCGGTTACGCAAAGCCCTCAGCGACAGCGCCATCCCAGACAGAGATGGCCTGACGAAGCGCTGTTGCCGGTTGCGGCAACAGCCTCACCTATCTTCCCTAGCCTGCGCGGCCGCAATTTTGCGGCCTCATTGTTCTGGTCATTACGATCATCAACTCCTATCCGGCACAAAACCGTGGCAAGCACTGGTCTAAGCCATTCGAACATGGCGACCCCTGCCCCGCATCATTGTCTGGGTTAAGCCCGAAGCGGCCATTGGGCGCCGCAGAAATCAAACGCGACACGCCAATACACGCACTGAGCTTCACAATGCGCTGAATATCAGATGTGATGTGCCGTTCGATGTATTGCGCACAGAATATCCTTTGAGATCAACCACACCTCTGACAACCCGCCGCATGTTGGAAAAGCTGTCGAAGGTCACCGTATCCACCGGCTCATCGAAACGTACCGTCACAGAATAGTGTGAGCCAGAGCACGACAATGCGGTGATTTCGCCCTTGAAGGCCTGCCCGAGATACCACCCCAGCACCCTTTGCTGACAATGAAACGGAGCCGGAGCCGAATCCGACTTGGCCAGTCTGGCAGACAAGGTGTTCCAGTCGCGCGCACCGTTCTGCCGGGCGACGAGCTCCAATGCCTGGGCGTGGCCTAAGACTGTACCGTCCTCGGCAAGGCCGCGCCTGAGAGATTTTGCATGCGCCTTAGCCTCTTCGATGGTTCTGACTGTCATGACACATTCTCCACGGCGTTGAGTCCGATACCTGAGGCTCCATGCGCCTTCAGCGCAGTGGCAAGCAAAAGAGCTGCGATGATTGCGGTTACCGCATCGGCAAGCGGAAAGGCGAACCAGATCGCATCCGCGCCCAAAATTGCCCCAGTGGCTGCGCTCAGGACAGGCAAGAGCACAAAAGGTTTGATCATGGTAAAAAGAGCAGCGCGGTCTGGTTGGCCAATGGCCTGAAAATAGAGGCCAAGCACGAGAACTGGTCCGGAGAAAAGATAGATCGCAGCCATCGGCCGAAGCATGCGACCCAGTTCTTCGCTGACATGCGGATCGGCGACAAAGGCTGCTCCCACAACGCTACCCTCGCTCAACAGCAAAACCTCGACAGAAAGACAGTAAAGCAGTGCTGTCGCTGCGGCGATGCGCAGAACCGCATCCGAACGGGTGTAGAGACGCGCACCCACATTGTGGCCGACGATGCTCTGCATTGCCATAGCGATAGCCATGATTGGCAAGAAGGCAAAGCCGAATATACGTGTCACGATGCCATAGGCGGCGATGCTCGTGGCATAATCAGCGCTACCAGCAAGACGTAAGGTGAGAACCACGCTGGCGGACGAAAAGGCTATTCCGATGAAACACAGGCTAACCGGCGCCCCCAGCGCAACAATCTGCCTCCAACCGACGGTCCATCGGTTCTGCCACAGGCTGTTGAGCTGCAACATGCCGGAGAGGAACGGGCGCAACCCCGCCAGAAGCACTAGTCCCAGCGCCTGCGCCAGAACCGTGCCCGTGGCAGAACCGGCCACGCCCAGCTCCAGCACCACGACAAGGATGTAGTTCAGCAGAATGTTGATAAGCGTAACCCCGACCGATAGGAGCGCCATCGCCCCCGCCTTGCCTTCATTTCTCCAGGCATCGGCGTGAACACCCAACAGGAACTGGACCGGTGTCGCGCATAGGGAGATGGCCAGAAAGGTCCAGACCATGTCAGCCACCGGGCCGTCGGAGCCGGAAATGTGCTGGGCGAAACTCCACCCGCACATGAGGAAGGCGACAATCAGCATCGACGCGATCATCAACGCAAGTCCATGAGCGCTGGCAAAAGTGGCATTGGCTGCATCGCGGTCATTGGCACCAAGCTGTCGAGCCAGCAGGCTCGACATTCCACCGCTGACAAGGCTCGAAAGCGCGATTGTCAACATCAGGACCGGAAAGGCCATACCGACGGCCGCGATGGCTTGGGCGCCGACAAAATGCCCCAGAAAGATAGCGTCGATGGTACCCAGCATTCCGTTCATAACCATGATGGCGATCATAGGCAGTGCTGTGGCTACAAAAATCCTGCCTGGAGAGGCAGTTAGAAAGCGGTTTTCGGGCGATGGTCGCAAAGACATCACTCACTCCTCCAAAGAGGCATTTCATGTGGGATGGGAGCCTGCGTTGCCACCGACGAAATGCTTCGAGGGTGAGGACGATCTGTCTATACCGGGCTTCACCGTGACTTACGTCTGCAGGCGGCAGGTGCTCGGAACCTATACGCTAACAACCACCAGAGCCAAATCCTGTCAAGAGGAGCTGTTATCACTGATGGAGGCATGATCAAAGCTGCGGCGAGGTATTATTGCGATTACTGCAATAAATTAGAAACGACTGCTGCAATTGTCTTCATTGAGGGACGCGAGCAATATCAGGGTGTCACAGCAATACAGTATCCGCGATAGATACATTACAGGAACCTAAAACGACCGAGAGCTTTTAACCTTCGCCTGCCACAGCACTGCTCTCACGTAAGCGGCGGCCGAGACCACCGTCATCATCAGGCAACAGGCAACTGTCGCCGCACCCCTCAACCCAGACAATCTCAGGAGTTCGTAAAATGGGCTACATCACCACCACAGACGGCGTCGACATTTTCTTCAAGGATTGGGGTCCGAAGGACGCTCAGCCGATTGTGTTCCACCATGGCTGGCCGCTGTCGTCAGACGATTGGGATGCACAGATGCTGTTCTTCGTTTCCAAGGGTTACCGGGTGGTTGCCCATGACCGTCGCGGTCATGGCCGCTCGGCACAGGTATCAGAAGGGCACGATATGGATCACTATGCCGCTGACGCCTTTGCGGTAGCCGAACATCTGGACCTGAAAAATGCCGTTCATATCGGCCATTCCACAGGTGGCGGTGAAGTTGCACGCTATGTTGCCAAGCATGGCGAACCGTCTGGCCGCGTTGCCAAGGCTGTTCTCGTCTCTGCCGTTCCACCGCTGATGCTGAAGACAGAAAGCAACCCGGAAGGTCTTCCCATGGAAGTCTTTGATGGTTTCCGCTCTGCACTTGCCGCCAACCGCGCGCAGTTCTTCCGTGATGTTCCCTCAGGCCCGTTCTATGGCTTCAACCGGGATGGCGCGACCGTGCACGAAGGTGTCATCCAGAATTGGTGGCGTCAGGGCATGATGGGCAGCGCGAAAGCCCATTATGATGGCATCAAGGCGTTTTCGGAAACCGACCAGACCGAGGATCTGAAGGCCATCAGCGTTCCAACGCTGGTTCTGCATGGCGAAGACGACCAGATCGTTCCGATTGCTGACGCAGCCCATAAAGCCATCAAGCTTTTGAAGAATGGGACGATCAAGACCTACCCCGGCTTCTCCCACGGCATGCTGACCGTGAATGCCGACGTGCTGAACGCTGATCTCCTGGCCTTCATCAAGGGTTGACGCATCGATCCCGCGCGCGCCTGCCACCCCACGGTTTTGGGGTGGCAGGCGCGCAGATGTCCTTATCCGCTCCACGCGTTAAAGGACCGGAACTTCGGTTCACCGCTGGCGTTTGCTTGTTGATGAAACCAAGCGGGATTACCCATATGACCAAAGACAATGCAGCCCAGGAATCCATCGAGGGAAAAGACGAAAAGAACCCTCCCGCGGTCGATAATCCGCCAGCTGGGCCCCACGCCAAGGAAAGCTTGACGGATAAGAGCAAAACACCGGGCGCAGGCTCGCTTCCGGAAGATGATGCCGACGAGGTCAGCCCCGGCGGAAGCTGAGGCGAATGCCACAATTTCGAGCCCTGCGGTTGATCATAAAGTTGCGGGGCTTGGCCAAATTTTCGACAAAATTCCATTTTTCGACGCCCGAAGTGCGTCAATGCGATTGACCGCGTCAGTAACAAAATTTACAACATTGCTAACGCCTTTTTGACTATTTGCAAATTAGCGCAGCCAACGCTGTCGCTTAAACCGAATTTTTTGATAAGCTGTGCGAGATCAACGCAATAGCGAGCTACATTGTTAACGAATGCCAGAGCAGGTTCGATTGCGCGAACCAAGAAACAACAGCTTCAACACCTACAGTTCATCTGTCGTATAGCACTTCCAGTCGGTGTTTTCGTCAGTGGTCTGTGGCTTGTATTCTTTGCGTTCCTCGAAAACTGGCCGCTGGTCTTGGTTGAGGGGCTGCTTTTCGCGACCATCTCGGGTGGTTGGCTGGCGGCGCGCCAAGGTTACATGTCCTTGGGAATGCTCATATCCCAAGTCGCCTGCGTCCTGTTCATCTTTGGTTTTTCATTGTTGTTCGATGTGCCCAACGATGCGGCACCCCGCGTTTCGCATATCTATTTCCTCATCGTAGCGCTCGCAGGCTTCGTCAACCACCAGCTTGATCCCAGTCGCTTCCAGTTGGGCATTATCGCGACGTCGATTGCAGGGTTTATTCTGTTTTCCGCCTCCGCCTTGGATACAAATCTTGCAACGCCATTGCCGGATGATGTGCGAGCCATCACGTCGTGGGTGAACGCCGCAATGTCGGTACTGCTTTTGTGCGGTGGCCTCATGCTGGTCCAATACAAGCTTGGTCCCGAAAGCAGATATGTCCGCGAATTGCGCCACGCACTGGCAAAGAAGCAATTCGAGCTGTTCCTGCAGCCGCAGGTCGACCACGCAGGCAATGTCATCGGCGCAGAGGCCTTGCTGCGATGGAAGCATCCGCGTCTGGGCTACATTCCCCCTGACGAGTTTATTCCGGTCGCAGAGCGCGCAAGGCTGATGCCTGGCATTGGCGGGTGGGTGCTGGATACAAGTATCGAAACACTTCGCCAATGGCGTGACCGACCCGAGACAAGAGATCTCGCCCTGTCAGTCAATGTCAGCCCCGACCAACTGTTTCAGGAAGACTTCGTGCCGCGCGTCGTAGCAGCACTGTCCCAAGCCTGCGTCGAACCGCACTTGCTCAAGCTTGAATTGACGGAAACGATGTTCGTGAGCGAGGTGGATCAACTGATCAGCAAGATCAGGACGTTGAAACAGCACGGCATCAACATCGCCCTTGATGATTTCGGCACCGGCTATTCAAGCCTGAGCTACCTTCAGGAACTGCCGCTCCAACAGCTGAAGATCGACCGCAGCTTCGTTTGGGCTGTTTCGACAGAGCGCGGTGCCAGACTGGCACGCAACATCTGCAAGATGGGGCATGATCTCGGTCTTCAAATCCTGGCGGAAGGAATTGAGACCGAGGAACAATACAGGTTCATGCTGGACTGCGGCTGCAGCGCCTTTCAGGGCTATTACTTCGGTCGCCCAGTGGCGAGCGATGCGCTGACACGACAGGTGCTTCTGTCAGCCAGCTAGATAAAGATTTGAGCGCTTGCGGCGCACCCGTCAGAGCTGGCGATAGCCACGCTTGAAGTAGATCAACGCTTCTTCGCCGGCGCTGACGACCGTATCGATAACGTCACAAATCAGAATGTCATGTGTGCCGCCATCATGGATGGTGCGAATGCGGCAATCGAAGGAGCAAAGCGCACCAGCCAGCACCGGCGCGCCGGTTTGCAACGTGCTCCAATCTCCAGCAGCAAATCGGACATCCACAGGCGTCTTGCCGCCGAAAAGACTGCTCAATTGCTCCTGATCTGCCGCCAGCGTGTTGACGCAGATGACGCCGTTTCCGACGACGGATTTATAGGCCGATGAATTGCGGTTCAGGCACACCAGCACGGTGGGTGGACTGTCTGAAACGCTGCAAACGGCTGTCGCCGCAAAACCCGCTCTGCCTTCCGGGCCGTCGGTCGTTACGATATTAACCGCGCCTGCCAGTTGCGACATGGCGTTGCGAAAATCCAGGCTGCGCTGCTCGGCAGTCTTCGTCTCCATTGTAGCTTCCTTTTCCAGAGACAATGTCTGCATCTAACCAAACCTTCCTAACAAAACATCAAACGAAATCAAGCACATTGGAACGACCTTGCTCAGGCCGGTGGCGGAGCGAGGAGAAATTTCTCGAGGCTAGCGTTAAAAAGCTCCGCGCGGATAATGTTGACCGCATGGGCGCCTTCCTCGAGCAGAACGAGCTCGGCATTCGGCATGCCGTCTGCAAGCCTTACAGAGCGCGTATAGGGCACAAGCAGGTCATCTCTGGCAGCAATGACCAACGTGCGGTTTTCGATCTCACCAAGACGCGCATCCACATCAAAGGCCCTGAGGGCCGCAATGCGGCGCAGCACATTGTCCTTGCCCTGGAAATGCGTGACCCCACTGGCATCATCCCGGGCAAGCCGCTCTGCATGCTCCGACATCCAGGCAGCCGGATAAAGAAACAGCGGCTGCGCCTTCACGAATGCCTCGACGCCGGAATTTTCCAGCAACGAGATACGCGCATCGAAACACCGCCCGGAGTGGGGATCGGCCTTGCTCCACGCATTGATCAGAACGAGCCGGTCGATGAAGCCGGGCCTGCGCAATGCGAGATCCAACCCGATCAGGCCACCCAGCGCATGGCCAACGAAGTGGCATCTCTTCAGATCAAGTTTGTCCGCGATCTCAATCACGTCATCGGCCATGGCAGAAATGCCATGATCCTGCGGCACCACACCGCCTGTTCTGCCTGTGCCTCTGTGGTCATAGACCACCACGCGGAAATGCCTTTGCAGCATCTCCATCTGCGGCTCGAAATAGGATGCTGAACCGCCCAGCCCCGAGGACAGAAAAACCGTTTCTGCCTCAGGCCCTTCGCGGCCGAGTACCTCGAAATACATCATTGTGCCGCCTCGGTCTTATGCGCCGATATGGGCGACGGTCGCGATCTCGATCAAAGCGTCCGGCTTGACCAGCCCGCACAGAATGCAATAGCGCGCGGGTTTGTCGCCCGGGAAGTATTCGGCATAGACAGCATTGACCGCCTGGTAGTTCGCCCAATCCGTGATGAAAATGTGGTTCATGGTAACATCGTCCATGGTGCCGCCAGCGGTTTCGATCACGGATTTGATGGTTTCCAGAACGTGCCGGGTCTGCGCACCAGCGTCGCCCACATGCACAACGTCATTGTTCTTGTCGAATGGCAGCGTTCCCGAAACATAGACAACGCCATTTGCCAATGTGCCTGGCGAAAAGGGGGCGATGGGTTTTGATGTGCCTTCCGGGACGATGATGGTCTTCGGCATGGTTTTGTTCTCCTCTAGGATGATGGATCAAGCGTCTATCGGTTCAGCTTGCGAGATCACGGCGCAGAAATCATTCGTCGTCGCAACCCAGCCGAAGAATTTCTCGACATTGTAGACCGTCGCTTGCTGAATGAAGTCAGGGCCCAGATGGTGGGTGGCGTCCTCCAGCATCACGCCGAAATATTCGAGATGGAACGCATCCCGCAGCGAGCTTTCCACGCAGACATTGGTCGCGATGCCCACAAAAACGAGGTTTCTGATGCCTCTGGCACGCAGAACGCTGTCCATATTGGTGTTGAAGAAGCCGCTATAGCGGGTCTTCGGCACCACAATGTCTCCCGGCTGCGGTTGCAGCTCGTCGACGATGGCGTAATCCCAGGTGCCCTTGGCAAGCAGCTTGCCCTGAAGCTCAGGGCGTGCTCGCATGGTTTTCAGCGCATTGGATTTGTGCCAGTTGGGGGAGCCCGGCCCCCCCGCCTCGACATAATCGCTATCCCAGCCATTCTGGAAATAAATGACCTGAACGCCCCCTGCCCTCGCCGCCTTCAACGTCTTGTCGATATTGGCGATGGTGGATTTTGCGCCGGATATGTCAAACCCAGCGAGATCAACATAACCGCCTTCCGTGGAATAGGCATTCTGCATATCCACTACGACAACCGCCGTCTCGCTCGGTTTTAGCGAGATTGGCTCAGGGCGGGCAGGCAGCGTTACGTTTTTCGAGCGGCTTTCCGGTGGCTCGTAACCTGCAACCACTTGGCTCATTCAGCGGCCTCCAAAGCGTCGCAAACGTGCTTTCGGCTTTTCATAAGCGGCTGCACGAACCGGCCGAATTTCTCAATACCTTCAACAAAGTCATCAAAGGTCAGCATGACCCCGCCGGTGCCGGGCACTTCGCTCATCTCGTCCAGCATCGCCGCCACCTCCTCATAGGAGCCGATGATCGTGCCCATATTGATATTGACGGCGGAAACGGGGTTGGACATGTGGCGCACATTGGTATCCGCACCCGATTTTTTATCAGCCGAACTTTGCAGACCAAGCCATTTGATCGCCTCCTGATCTGCGCCCGCCTTATAGTGTTCCCACTTTGCCCAGGCATCCTCTGACTTTTCCTCGGCCAAAACCATGGTCAGCACGAAGGAGCGGACATCGCGACCCGTCTTTTGCGTGGCAGCCAGCAGGCGTTCATTGGTAGCCGCGAAGGCTTTCGGTGTGTTGACGCCAACGCCGAAGCAGAAGCTGTAATCGGCAAACTTCGCCGAAAACTCCATGCCCTTGTCGGACGAACCGGCACAGATGAGCTTCACGTCTCCTTCCGGCACCGGCTTCATCCGGCAATCGTCCATGGTGAAATATTTGCCCTTCAAATCCGATTGGCCTGTGGAAAGCAGGTCTTTCAGAACAGTGCTGTATTCGCTGAGATATTCGTAGCGGTCGCCGAAATAATCATCGCCGGGCCACAGGCCCATCTGGCTGTATTCCGGCCTTTGCCAGCCCGTGACCAGATTGATGCCGAAGCGGCCACCGGAAATGGAATCAATGGTCGTGGCCATGCGTGCGACAATGGCTGGCGGCATGACCAGAGTGGCTGTCGTGCCGAATAGCTTGATCTTCGATGTAACGGCTGCAAGACCCGCCATCAGGGTAAAGGATTCGAGATTATAGTCCCAGAATTCCGTTTTCCCGCCAAAGCCCCGCAGCTTGATCATCGATAGCGCAAAATCGAAGCCATATTTCTCGGCGGCAAGCGTGATCTGCTTGTTCAGCTCAAAGCTCGGCTTATATTGCGGAGCATTTTCCGACAGGAGCCAGCCATTGTTTCCGATTGGAATAAAAACACCTATTTCCATCACGACCTCCAGTTCAGTTTCTCATATTGAGTGTCGGAAAAGGAAAAGCAGTTTTCGTGCCAGTTTGTGATCTTCTATGAAATCAATGACTTGCTGGAAGGCTTGGGAGATAGTTTTATCAAATGATAAAAAATTTATCGGATGATAAATTTTATGCTCATTTTGTCATCATTTTTGGAGGGGTGTTGGTGCCGGCCCACATTGTCAGGCCGGCTGGATCTTTTGCGGTCAGCTTTACCGCCAAGGATGGGATCAATCAGTCCATCTGAACATTGGCATTTTTGACGACGGGAGCCCATTTCGCGATCTCTTGCGAGACATGGGTTTTCAACTCATCCGGCGTCGAGCCGACAATTTTCGCACTGAACTCAGCCATGCGAGCGGCAACGCTTGGGTCTGCCAGCGCTTTTTTCGCAGCCGCATTCAATCTATCGACCGCTTCCGCCGGTGTGCCTGCGGGCGCAAACAGAGCATTCCAGGTGTAGGTCTCATAGTTCGGCACCGTCTCTGCGATGGTCGGCACATCCGGGAAGGACGTTGCTCTTTCGGCTGTCGTAACACCTAGCGCTCGCAATGTGCCGGATTTGATGTGTCCCGAGGATGAGGGAAGATTGTCGAACATGATGGAAACCTGGTTTCCAAGAAGATCGTTCAATGCAGGACCGGAACCCTTGTAAGGCACATGCTGCATGCTGACGCCCGCCATGCTCTTGAACAGTTCTCCAGACAGGTGAAGCGGCGTTCCATTGCCGGAAGACGCATAGGCATATTTATTCGGCTCAGCCTTCAGCAAAGCCACCAGTTCGGCGACTGTATTCACGGGTAGCTGCGGATTGACGACCAGAACATTGGGAACGACGACAAGCAGAGAGATCGGCGCGAAATCCTTTTCAGGATCGTAGGGTTTTGTCTTGAGAATAAGTGGATTGAGGGCGTGGGTGGCGACCGTCCCCATGAGGATCGTATAGCCGTCAGGCTCTGCGCGTGCCACGCGGTCCGCGCCAAGATTGCCTCCGGCACCGGCGACGTTTTCGACCACGATCTGCTGGCCAAGATCATCGCCCATTTTCTGCGCGATGACGCGAGCAACCACATCCGTGGAGCCGCCCGCTGCGAAAGGAACAACAAGCGTTATCGATCTCTCGGGAAAGCTCTGGGCATGAGCTGCGCCACTCATGGCGAGAAGAGAGATGGCCGATGCAGCCAGTTTAAATGCTGTACGTCGTTTGATGTCTCGATATGTCATTGAACCTCCAAGGAATGGCCTCCCCGCCACTCTGCATACTAGCTCAACGATATCTGAGGGCAAGCGATAGGATATCGGAACGCTTGCCCGGCATGACTTCAAGACATCATGCGCTTTGCGTGTTCATGGACCTTGCTGAATGCGGCTTTGGCGCCAGCGATCACACGGTCTTCTTCCTCTTGCGTCAGGTCAATGGCATCCAGAGCCGCTACGAAGGTGCGCCAGTGCAGTCCGCGTCCTTCTGGTGCTCCAGCTAGGTGGCGAGCGCCGAATGTTTCGCCAAGTCCGAGTTTCGCAGCGTCCTTCAAAAGAAATGCAGCACCGAGGTTTGACCCTTCGACCACGTAAAGCCAGCCAAGAGCCTCGGGCAAGTCGAGGGTTTCCGCACTGTCGTTGAAGTGTCGGTTCTCGATGTCAGGCTTGGCAAAGGTCAGATCCTCGAGATCCTGTTCGATGAGAGCCAGACGTCTGCGGCCTTTGAGGTCCGGCAGAAGTTCATCGAGTGTCTCGTTGCCGAACAACGCATCCAATTCGCTGTGAAACAGATGCTGTGTCTGAACGAACTTGCCGAAATTCTCACGGTTCTCGAATGGCTTTGCGGACATGATGAAGCCGTCGAGTTCTTCGTGGGCAGCGCGTGTGGCGGCCTTCAAGCGCTTGGTGCGGCTTAGTTCAATCTCGTTGTTTTCCACCGTCGCGGCTTGGGCGTTCATCGTCTGTCCTTTGGCATGAAGTATTATTTCAGGCGACATAAAAATCTTTCATACCTGAGTCAAGTTTTATTCTAGAGGCTTAGCGCTTATGACATTGCGTATTGCGAGCGTGCAGGCGAGAGGCGGGCTCGCAACAGTGCCATCAGCATCGGTTTAATCGAGAACTGCTTCGAAAGAGCTTTTTCAGTCAAGTTTCGCAGGTAACCGCCCGGAGATTGGATGGTTGCCGATTTCTCAAGTATGCACGCTATGATTGTTGTCGCAACAGGTATTCCCATCGCCTTTTCCGCTTCATCATAGGCAGATTGGCTGATGGACAGCATGGTTCTGACAACGCTCGTTGCCTGTTTCATCTCGTGCCAGCTCCTAACAGCGCCGTTTGGTCCATACAGTGCGATCTCTGGGCATGCTTTGATAACGGTTTGCAGATCAAAACCCTCCGACATTGCCTTTCCGGTCGTTCTTTCTCCGCAAGGTTTCTGTCCAACGTTCTCAGATGCTTTCGGTTCTGCAGGTGGTGTTGGTTGCTTATGGCCTGTGTCATCAACAGCTGCCGTTTCAAATAGAGATTCGGATTCTGAACTATGTATAAGCCGCTCATTTTGATAGGCATTGGCGCTTATTTTTTTGTTTTCTATGTGATTTTCCAACCAGTTAGCCATTTCCTGGCGCATTTCGGTCAATGTATCGAGTACGAGCGTCAAATGTGTCGCTGTAGACTTCCTGTTCAAGGTCGATTTTAGCGCCAGATATCGTTGCTGCACCTGTTCCCAGTTACCCGCGGCTTGTTCTTCGACGGCGATTTCGGAAAATCTAATGATATCGCGACGGCAGATGCTGATTTTGTCGCGCAGGCTTTGCAGGTACAAACGCTCTTCGATGACATGTGTGGCAATCGTCTGGATTTCATCTGCGCGATTGATCAAGGGTGCGAGAGAAAAACCGTAGGCGTCGCTGATAGTTCCGGAACGGTCTTTTCGCGCATAGCGTTTTCCGTTGGGACTGTCCTTACGCAGGATCAGACCGGCATCGATGAGTGTTGCGAGGTGGCGACGCAACGTCTGTTCCGGCATACCATGGGCGCGTAGTGAAAGCTGCTGGTTCGATGGAAAGACGACGAGACCGTTTTCCTCGCAAAGCTCCGCCTTTGGATAGAAACTGATGAGTGCATTGAGCACAGCCAAGGACCGATCCGTTATACCCAGCATGGGACGTGCTTCGCAAATGGCGCGAAAAAGCTTCCACTTATCGATGCTATGATTCGGATTAACTGTTCTGGATGCGAACTGACTTGCCAGATGGCCAAGGGATCCCCTTCGCCGCCCGAAAGACGTCGTTACAATATCTCTATTCATGTCTTTCACCTTCAAAAAGGCAAAAGAAAATCGCTCACCGAAGAAATATCGATGCCAAGACTCTTGACTATGATTCGCGGAAATGAGATTCTTTGGGTGCTTAGATCAAAGAAAGGCTTCCGTGCGGCAACGTTCGGGGGCTTTTTTCTTTTTGGCCTGCTGCTCCTGTTCGGGGTTGATGGATAAGTGTTGGATTACTGCTTGGTGCGGTGCTCTTCAAACAACGCTTGCAGATGTTCGAGAACGAAGTCTGCGAATTCCGGTGCCTGCCTGCGGTCGATGGAGATATCGACTCTCTGGTCAGTCTCGACGATTTTCGCCAGCTTCTGGCCAGTCATGCTCGAAAGCACACCGGTCTTCTTTGGCTCTGGTTTCGGCTTCAGAAATTCTAGAATGGACTTGAAGCGCTCTTCCGATGGAAGGTTAGCAACGCCCTCATCATTGAGATAGGCGCGTGCTGCGTCATTCACCTTGGAAGACGATAGCTGCTCGGCAAGATCCATCCAGTTACGACGGCCGACACCGGGGGCAGGGCCAATGGCATCGACGATATCATCTGGAATACGACCGACAACCGAAAGCATATTCGACAGGTCGCCCTTGTAGAGGGACATCGCTGCCATGATCGTCTCACGCGAAAACCGCATTTGCAGCTTCTGTGCAAACCGTGCCTTTTCGATATAGCTCAGGTCACGGCGTTCGTTATTTTCTTGGCCCTGAGCAACGACGAGCTGCTCATCGGTGAGGTTACGGACAACCGCACGAACGGGAATGCCGATCTCAGCTATGGCGCGCAGACGGCGGTGACCGAATGCTACCTGATAGCGACCGGGATGTTCAGGGTGAGGGCGCACAAGGATAGGTACCTGCTGGCCCTGCTCTCTGATCGCCTCTATCAGACCGGCATCGGCCTCCAGAGAAGATGGCATGCGATCCGGAATGAAGGACGGATCAATGTCCTTCGCATCCAGCGAAACAATAGTGAGGCCCTCAGCCAGCTTGCGCTCAATCTCTTCAGCGCGCTTGGAACGTTCAGACACTTCGTTGAGCGACTGACCGATCATGCCAACTGGCGAGTTGATCACATCGGTGACGAGTTCTGGAGAGCCAAGAATGGGGCGGATACGAGGACGCGCACGCTCTGGCGAACCGTCAGACGCCTCCGTGCTCTTGCCACCGAGATTTGCAAAGATTTCTTTCCTGCTCATGCTGTTCTACCCCAGGCCTTCTTGATCAAGGCTTCTATTTCGCCGTTGACGTTCGTCATGGATTCCAGTGCCCGATCATAGGTCGACCGGGTAAACTGCGTCCGCTCTACTTCGAAGAGTGTCTGATTGGTTAGACCCGCATCCGACACCGCTGTCGTCTTCAACATTGGATGATTGAGCACATGCTCCCCGAAGATCGAACGTAGGAAAGCGACCATCTGGTTTTGTGGGCCGTCGCTGGGCTCAAAACGAGTGACGAGATAACGCATCCAGTGATAATCCGAACGGGCGCCTGCTCTTCCGATTTCTGCCAGAAGATCGCCTGTCATGGCGAGGAACTGGTTCATGGACATCACATCCAGCATTTGTGGGTGGACGGTGACGAGAACAGATGTGGCGGCAGTCAGCGCCGACAGAGTGAGGTAGCCGAGCTGTGGCGGGCAATCGATGACGACGACATCATAGAAATTCTGCGCCTGCGCAATGGCCTGACCGATTCTGGCAAAAAACAATGTGTCGCCGGGTGCACGCCGCATCAAGGCGCGTGGCGTATCATGCTCGAACTCCATCAGTTCAAGATTGCCCGGAATGATATGGAGGTCAGGAATATAGGTGCCACGAACAATTTCTGCGATTGGGCGTTGTTCGCCGTCGTAGCGGATCGCTCCATAAAGCGTTTCGTTGGGGCCGACATCGAGTTCGGGCTGATGGCCGAACAGAGCCGAGAGACTGGCCTGAGGATCGAGATCGATGGCGAGCACGCGGTAGCCGCGCAATGCGAGATATTGTGCAAGGTGGGCAGACGTGGTCGTCTTGCCGGATCCACCTTTGAAATTCATCACGGCGATAACCTGAAGGTCTTCGCCTTCGCGACGATGAGGCAGGTACCGGCGCGTGCCTCGGGCACCCTGATCGAGAAACTTTCGGATCTCATGAATATCTTCGACAGAGTAGCTGCGGCGCCCTCCGCTTTGCGAGGCGCTCAACTCCGGCTGCTCGGCGGCGATCTGGCGAAGATAGGCTTCGCCAATGCCAATGAGCTTGGCCGTTTCTGATGGCGAGAAATTTCGCATGCTTTTTTCTGCAAGTGGTGCGAAGGTGTTTGCGTTGTGCGCTTGCAGCTGTGCCGACAGCGCGGCCGAATGCTGAAGGATAAGGGCCGTCAGATCGGGCGCTTTCTCAGCAGATGTCATGTCGGCAATTTGAGTCATTCGGCTTTTTCCACTTGCTAGATCAGTTGCGTTTTTTTCCGCTGAAATCGGTTTTTTCCGCAACTGAGATATAAGCGCCGATTCTCTTTTTCGCGCAATAGGCATTCGGAACGACTAAACATGAATCTTTTCAGCCGACTAACGACGGTTTTTCCTTTGAAATTGGAGAGTTCAGGGATTCATCGATCGCCGCCCCTCTCCGTTGTTAGTTGGTTAGCCGCGGCTAACCGATCCTTAGTGAGCCAAGTGGGCTACGAGTTGCGTTCTTCCGATTGACGTCTGACATCACCAGTTTGCCGCGGCTAACTTTTGAATCATCTCTGGTCTCGACGGGATCGCAGAATTTTGGTGGAGGCAACATTGGAATGTCCGATCGAAGAGCGGCGCCTGCTGCAAGCTACCAGACATCTCCTCACGCAGAGCTTTTTCGGGTAGCGACATAGACACAATCCTCCCGGACGTGCGATCAATGAAGGCGTCTGGCTTCACTCAATCCGTATCGCGTTCTGTTCAACGTACTTTGAATACAGCTTAGTCATGCGGATCCTATCGCCCTCATTACTAGAGTCGGTCCATCCCCATAATGCTGCACTCAATTGGCAGAGCAGTTTCTTCTCATAGCTCAATTAGGATATGGCGGGCCCGAGTTGGTGAAGTTTGGGTCTGCTTATGCGTTTGCATCGGCGCCTCATTGGCCCTTCGGGCATGCAAAGATGTTTGCAGAAGACCGCTTGACAGGAGGTGTGTATTGCGAAATGAATGGGGTGCTAGCTCTGAAGCGGCACGCCGTAGATGCAAAGCAATATGCGAATTTAGCCGGTGACGCCTGCGACGCATCAATAATAAAACCTCATAAATTGCCATACGAAGTATCGAAAGCAAAATGGCGATTAGCTTTGCTATGGGTGATTTTTACAAGCGAAATCAGGTCTCTAGGTTCAGCGCGTTTTAAGTCTAACTGCTGCATATTTCGGTTGTTCTAGCGGCGGACGCGCCGCACTCGCCTACCGCACCTCACGCGTTACCCACAAACGTTATTGGCGCGATATTGGCCCGCAGAAAAAGGGCGCTTACGCCGTAGGTGGCGAGGTCTTGATGCGTTGGCGTGTGGAGAGCCAGGGAGGTGAGGTCTGCGCTCGGTTTTCTTGGGATTGCGCTGACGGCGCTGAACGCTTTGCTGAGCGCGATGAATGCGGGGTCGATTCTTTGTGCGGCCCGCTTGAGGCGCAGAGGGGTGTCCGGCCCGGTGGCGCTGTTGGCTAAGGCCGGGTTCCAGAGCGACCGGGTTGGCCGCTCTGGAGTATTCAAACATCAGGCGGTGTGGTGGATGACGTCAGTGATGATCGAAACGATATCGTCGATTTGGCTCTCTTCGATAATGAGTGGAGGAGAGAGTGCGATGATGTCGCCGGTGACGCGCACGAGCAGGCCTCTCTTCAGGCACTCCACGAAGACATCATAAGCCCGGGTTCCAGGCGCACCGTCGCGGCTAGCGAGTTCGATGGCGCCGACGAGGCCAAGATTGCGAACGTCGACCACGTGTGGCGCGCCCTTCAGCGAGTGAAGAGCATCCTGCCATGTTGTGGCAAGAGATGCTGCTCGGGTCAGAAGGTCTTCGTCCTGATAGATTTCCAGAGTGGCGATGCCGGCGGCGCAGGCCACTGGATGGCCGGAATAGGTGTAGCCGTGGAAAAGCTCGATCTGGTTTTCAGGGCCGTGCATCAGGCCTTCGTAAACCGCACGCTTGGCAAAAACGGCGCCCATCGGAATTGCGCCGTTGGTGATGCCTTTCGCGGTGCAGACGAGATCGGGAACAACGCCGAAATAATCCGTTGCAAAAGGTTTGCCGAGGCGACCGAAGCCGGTGATGACTTCATCGAAGATCAGAAGGATGCCGTGCTTATCGGCAATAGCGCGCAACCGCTGAAGATATCCCTCTGGTGGAAGGACGACGCCAGCTGAACCGGACAGGGGTTCGACGATGACGGCCGCAATGGTTTCTGCGCCGTGCAAGGCCACAAGACGCTCAAGGTCTTCAGCCAGTTCAATGCCATGCGCCGGAAGACCCTTGGAGAAGGCATTTCGATCCAGATCCAGCGTGTGGCGCATATGGTCCGCTGGGATTTGCGGGAAGACGCGGCGGTTGTTGACGAGGCCGCCAACGGAAATGCCGCCAAAACCAACGCCGTGATAGCCTTTTTCACGCCCGATGATCCGGCTGCGCGTTCCCTGCCCAATTGCGCGCTGATAGGCAATTGCGATTTTGAGCGCGGTATCGACGGATTCCGATCCTGAACCGGTGAAGAAAATCCGATCAAGCTGAGCGTCTGGGCCACCGGGGCCCATGGCGGCAAGCTTCTCGGCAAATTCAAACGCAATCGGATGACCCATCTGGAATGTTGGTGCGAAATCCAGAGTCGCGAGCTGTCGCTCAACCGCCTGGCTAATGCGTCGGCGGCCATGACCGGCATTGACGCACCAGAGGCCGGCCGTTCCATCCAGAATTTTCTTCCCGTCAATATCGGTGTAATACATGCCTTCGGCACTGGCGAGAAGGCGCGGCGCGGCTTTGAACTGACGGTTTGCCGTGAACGGCATCCAGAAATTGGAGAGGTCAGGCGCGTTGGATTTGCTGTGGTCTTCCATTGGGGTCCCCATGTTGAAAGCACCACATTCCAGAACTTCGCATATCAGAACAAGTCCTTTTCTTGCATGTCTTAAACCATTGATTTTTATGGCAGGTGATGCGAAGAGTTGCGATATATCGAACACATGCAATGAAAGATCCGAGATGGTTGTGGATATTGGCAACAGGTTGAGGCACTTGCGCTCTCTTCACAAGATGTCGCAGAGGGAACTGGCCAAGCGGGCCGGTGTCACCAACTCAACAATTTCCCTGATTGAATCGAATTCGACCAATCCGTCGGTTGGAGCATTGAAGCGCATATTGGATGGCATCCCCATAGGTCTTGCCGAGTTCTTCGCGTTTGAGCCCGGCAAACCCAGCAAGGCTTTTTATGCTGCGGAAGAACTGGTCGAGATTGGCAAGGGGCCGATTTCCTACCGCCAGATCGGAGATAACCTGTTTGGCCGAAGCCTTCAAATCTTGAAAGAGTGCTATCAGCCTGGCGCCGGGACGGGGCGGGTGCCGCTGGTGCATGAGGGAGAGGAGGGCGGTATCGTGTTGTCTGGGCGGCTGGAAGTGACCATTGATGACGAGCGGCGAATCCTCGGTCCCGGTGACGCATATTATTTCGAAAGCCGCAGACCCCATTCCTTCAGGTGTGTCGGACCGGTGCCGTGTGAAGTGATCAGTGCCTGCACACCGCCGAGTTTCTGATATCGGTAGCCGGGTAATGAAATGACCGTTCATTGCCGCCGAGTTGCGGCGCACCGCTTCTCATTGATGACGGCGGCAAAATCGCGCCAAAAATTGCCGGATGTAGCACGTTATCTTATGTCCATCCTGCGTGTGTTTCACATGATGTTCTTCGCAATACGGTATATTAACGGGTCGGCCCTAGTTTAACGGATGGTCCAATTTGGAACAGCTGTTATGCCGAGCGCAACGCAGCGATTGAACGTTCGAGAGCATGACGATGTCAGGAAACGGCCAAAAGACAGGCAGCAAGAACATGGAATCGTAAAACGAAATGGCGATGAACGAGACCACGTCCTATGAGCCGCAATATCGGGAGCAGGCAGGTGAGCCCAATAATTTGCTCCGCCTTGCCGCCTTGCTGTGGCGAAATGCCTTCTTTATCCTGCTGATCGGCATCCTGTGCGCGGCACTTGCCTTTGGCGCGTCGCTGCTGATCCCGAACTACTATGTCGCCACATCGCAGATCCTGCTTGACCCGGAAGGCTCTCGCGTTCTGGAAAGTGACCTGCCGGGCCAGCCAAGGGCTGTCGATTCCCACGTCCTCAACCAGCAATATATTATTACGTCGGCACAGGTCCTGTCGCGCATCGTAGACAGTGAGAAGCTTTACGACGATCCGGACTTTGGCGCTGCCGCCCCCCGTTATCCTGACGAGGTCAGCCGCAGGAACATGGCGCTTGATACGTTGCGCAAGGTGACCTCCGTATCTGCCGTCGGAAAAAGCTTCATTGTTAATGTCTCCGTGAAGTCTGAGAGCCCGCAGCGGGCGGCCGATCTGGCAAACCTCATCGCGTCCACCTATTCCCAGGTGCGGATGGAGATGAACAGCGATGTGCTCAAGCGCACCGGCGGCGGATTGTCGGCGCAGTTGGATCAGCTTCGCACCGCCGTGGAAGATGGCGACCGCGCCGTTCAGGCCTACAGGGCAGAGCACAATCTGGCCGATATTCAGGGCCGCCCCGATGTCGAGCAACGCATTGCTGACGCCAATACGGAAATATCACGGCTACAGGCATCCGTGTCTGAAAACGAGGCTCTGGTTGCTGAACTCACGCGCGCCAGAAACGACCGCCAATATTTGCGCTCCATTCCCGACACGTCTTTGACGCCTGCGATCATTTCGTTGCGCGCGCGCTATCAGGAAAGCCGTGAAGAGGAGGCGGTTCAGGCAACGTCGCTCGGCGCCCAGCATCCGGCCTTGCAGGCGGCCCGTGCCCGCACACAATCGCTTGCCAATATCCTTGACGAGCAATTGCGCAATTTTGCTACGGCGACGTCGAGCAATCTGGCGCGGTTGAAGAACCAGTTGGCGCTTTCCACATCGAACGCCGATGCGCTGAAGACCAACCTGAACAGTGACGAGCAGACCATGGTGCGTCTGCGCGAATTGCAGCGAAAGCTGGAAAGCGACCGGGCGGTGTATGAAGCGTTCCTGTTGCGGACCAAGCAGCTTTCGGAACAGCAGGGCACCTCAAACGAAAACCCGCAGATCATTTCCAGTGCGGAGCCACCTTTGCGCAAGGCCGGGCCTCCGCGCACCCTTATGCTTGCGGGTGGTGGTATTTTTGGTCTGATCCTGGGCGCAGGTATTCTCATTTTGCGCGATCAATTTCGTGGCCAGCCGCGCGAGCTGCGCATGGTCCGGACACCGGCAAATGCGCTTGGCTCAAGCAAAGAGACTGCACCGCCAGAGACAGCCTTGCTGCCAGCAGCAACGGAAAAACCTGTTGCCGCAGCCGCAACGCCCAAGCGGTCACGGCGCATGGTGCGCCAGCAGGAAGTTGAGGCGCTGAGCGCTGCTGACGATGAGGGGTTTGATGACCTCGCGCGTTTCGTATCAACTGGCCTGACGCCTGCGGGCAAACATACGATACTGGTGGTATCGACGGGTCCAAAGAATCGGTCGCCTTACAGTGCTTTCAATCTGGCGGCTGAGGTTTCGCGGCTCGGGCAGCGCGTTCTTCTGTTGGATGCAGCGACCTATGATCCGCTGACAACAGCCATGCTTTTGCCAGACAGGGACAACGACACTGCGGCGTCGTCAGACTTCTACCATGTGGAAACACTGCCGCTTTTGCGTTTTTCACCTGCGGGTGGGTTGAATGCGGGGGATACGCCGAAGGCTGTGGTGGATGATGAAGGTGCTGCTTTTGATCTTATCGTCATCGATGGCGGTGTGGCGACAAAATCCCAGCTTGATGTCCCGACCCGTTCTGACGTCGATGAAGTCTTCCTCATGCAGCATGAAGACGATGCCGGCAGCGTCGTGATTGCGCTTGTGAGTTTGGAAGAGCGCGGCGTGGACAATATCAAGGTCGTTCGGATGACGCGTTCGGGCCTGCAATATTGAGGGCTGATTTTGGCTGAAAACAACAACAGGACAGCCATGCGCATCCCTTTTCTACAAGGTCGCTCCATCGGTGGGCTCAACGTTATCTTCAATATGGGGCTTCGTGGCTCCACGCTTGTCCTGCGTTTTGCGCTTTCCTTCTATATCGTCAAATTCATGGGCCTTGAGGCCGCTGGTATTTACGGGCTGGCGCTGGGGGTTGTGAATGCGGCACCGGCTGCTCTCGGCTGGGGCCTGAACTATTTCATCGCACGCGATGTGAGCGGCAAAACATCCGGTATCGCTGGCGTGTACATGAAGACGCGTCTGCTGGTGACGGTGTCCTCGCTTGCGGCGATGACGGCGATTGCCCTTCTGGTTGCGTCTTTCATGGGCCACGCGGTCGTACCGCTTTATTTTCTCATTCTTCTCGTCGTCTGGCTGGAGACGATCTCCTGCGATATCCATGTGCCACTCATTGCACAGGAAATGTCCAGCCAGGCGAATGTGCTGTTTTTCCTGCGAACGTCATCGTGGATATTGCCGGTTATCGGTCTCGGATTTCTGTTTGAGGGCTTCCGCAACATCGAGACCATCATGGTCGCGTGGAGCCTGGGTTACATCGTGATGTTTATCGGCCTCGCCGCCTTTCTGAGACAATGGCCATTCCGGCGTATTTACCGCTCACGCATGCGGTTGCGCTGGGTTAGAAAGCGCATGCGCAAGGCATGGCTGATCTATATCAGCGACATCAGCAATGTCGGACTTGTCTATGCCGACCGCTATATCGTCTCGCTTCTGCTCTCGCTTTCGCTGACGGGCGTCTACACATTCTACTGGTCTCTGGCCAATGCCCTGCAGACGCTGATTTCAACTGCGGTGCTGCAGGTTGCCATCCCTGCCTTGTTCAAGGCTTACAATACCGGCTCCATGAAGGAATGGCGCTCGGTGATGATCTGGCAGTTCACCAAGACGGCCGCTGTGGCTTTTGGATTGGGCATTGCCATTT
Organism: Rhizobium sp. CFBP 13644; assembly: GCF_014842165.1. Taxonomy (NCBI): domain Bacteria; kingdom Pseudomonadati; phylum Pseudomonadota; class Alphaproteobacteria; order Hyphomicrobiales; family Rhizobiaceae; genus Rhizobium; species Rhizobium sp. CFBP 13644. The sequence goes on along the minus strand of NZ_JACYVF010000006.1, from coordinate 214,111 downwards.
TCGTCAGCGGCAACATTCTCGTCCATCTCATGAACATGCCGGAACTGGGCGAGCATCAGGGCATGTTTGCGCTGTTGCTTTTAACCGCTGTCGTTCGCTCCTGCACCGACCTGATGGGTCTTGGCCTGAACAGTTTGCGCAAGGACGGCCATTATGCCTTCGTCAATCTCTCCAGTGTGCTCCTGTCGATCGGCATGAGTTTCCTCCTGATCAGCACCTTTGGCTTCATCGGCGCTGGCCTTTCCGCATTTTTCACGGCGCTGGTCACCGCGTCCATATCCAGCTCGTTGCTCTGGCGCGCTTCGAGATCATAAAGACAGACATTTCCGACGACTCATTTTCAGCAGGAAGGCGATTGAACTGATGGCATCCGATCAGCCCCAACATTCTCTGGGACGCCGCATTTTTAAGAAGCTTTACCATGCAGCTATTCACAGCTTGCCCATCAAGCAGGCGACGCAGCTGCAATATTATCGCTACCATAAGCTCTGGGCCAATCTCGATAATCCCAAGACGCTGAATGAACATCTCGCCGCGCGCAAGATTGCATGGACCGGTCCGCACTCAGACCCGCGCCTCATTATGCTGAGCGACAAGATTGCCGTGAAAGATCATGTGGCAAGGGTGCTGGGGCAGGAATGGGTTACGCCCACGCTCTGGCGTGGAAAAGACCTCAATGATTGCCCGCCGCTGCCATTTCCCTATGTCATAAAGGTCAATCATGGCTCGGATCGCAACATTTTCGTCTATGGGCCTGACGATCTGATCGGCGCGAAAGAACAATGCGATATCTGGCTTGCCGGGCGCACCGCCTGGCGCTTGGCGGAAGAATGGTACAACCACATAGACCCTGAAATCTTCATCGAACCCTTTATTGGCGATGATGGGCAGGCGCCGGTGGATTACAAACTGTTCTGCTTCGAAAACGACATTCCCTGCATTCAGATCGATACCGCACGCTTCACCGATCACCGTCGCTGCTTTTATGACGAGCATTGGAAGAAGCTCGATTTCGGACATTATTATCCGCTGGAAACCGAGGAACTGCCGCGTCCACCCCATCTGGATCGGATTCTTGCTGCGGCCAGAACGCTGGCGCAGGGGTTCGAATTCGTTCGGATTGATTTCTACGACAAACCGTCCGGCCCGTTGTTTGGCGAGATGACGTTTAGCCCCACATCCGGTTTCGGCGCTTTCAGGCCACCATCCACTGATGTGTGGCTGGGGACATTCTGGAAAGACCAGCCGGAAGGGCGCTTTCGCACCGGCGCGGAGTGAGCTTAGCTTTTGGCGGCCGCTGGTTTCTTCCACGGCAGTGGTGCAGCGAGAAGGTATGACATCACGATGCCGCCCGTCAGCCATGCGACGACGACGTAGACATAGTAAAATCCGGGTGTGAACACCGCGTTGAACAGAAACAGGAAGGCAATATAGCCGCAGGCCACTTTGCGTAGCCCTAAACGGTTGGGCTGCAAATTGTCGTGGACCCACATTTGCAGCTTGCCGAAGTAAAAGCCGAACAGGGTCGCGATGAAAACGACGCCTGATATGCCAAAGTTGAGATAGGCTTCCCCAAACAGAGTCGGGCGAAGGCCAGCGTGAAACTGCGGATCAAGCCCCGCCAATGTGCTGGTGATGATGCCCATGCGGAAATCGTTTCGAAACTCGCTGATGAAGGATGGCACCAGCGCCATATAGCCTGCGAGATAGGTCATGCCATTGTAGAAACGCCCGTCAAAGCCGCTCAGAATCCAGGCATAATCGCGGAAGTCGGAGAAGTTGTTGCCGAAGAAGATCTGGAAGGAAACGGTTTGCAGAATATCGACGCTGTTATCACCATCGGCGGTGGATCGTAGAATTCCGATGACGATGGCGACCGTTACGAAGCCTGCGATGGAAAGGGTGAAGGCGGCAAGGTTTTTGTAGCGATAGGCAATGATGAGGCAGACCACGAAGATAAATAGCGTCTCAATGCTGGCGCCGCGTGTGCCAATCATCAGGCCGAGGCCGCTGCACATCAATCCTGCGAACACAAAAAATCTGTTGTGGCCGAAACCGTAGACCAGAAGACTGAGCGTTATCGTTGGCAGGATGACGGAATAAAGATTGATCGCAGGGCGCAGCGACGTGTTTTCAAACGAAAACTGCCGTCCTTCAAAGGGTCTGACACCCAGCGCGATCAGGCCCATGGTGGCAAAAATGATGACCACGAGCGAAATCCAGACCCCCGGCTTTGTTTGCCAGAAGGCGTAGCCCTTCTCCACGAAGGTGAACATCGCGCTTTTTCCCGAGCTGAAGGTCGCGAGCCCCATGCCGACCAGCACAAAGACGACGCCGAGAACAGAGAGGTAGAAGGCTTCGTTGATATAATCGCGGATGATGTAGATCGAATTGCCTACCGCTTCCATGTTTTGGTCCGAAGACGCGAAGGGCGACATGACCAGAATGGGCAGGACGTTATAGCGAATCCAGAAATAGGATGAGAATGTCAGCACACCCCATTTGAAGAACGAGCTGACATAATAGAGCGTGAAAATCAGCCAGCCCAAAATGAAAATCAGCCAAGCGAGATGGGACATATCAAACCTTTTAGCCCACGCATGGTGCAGGATGCGGCAAGAAACCGGTGGAATGAGCGTCGCAGAAACCAGTTAAGAACCTGTTAGCTATGTTCGACGCGGCGGGACAAAGGAGTGAGGGGCCGTATGTCAGCGACCGGCAGCGGCCGTCAGGACAGTTTCCAGACGTGCGTAATAACCGGATTTTTCGGCTGTGCCTTTGAACCCGGCAAGCCCCTCAAAATGCTCGTTTCTTTTTCCCCACCATTGGGTCTGTCCGAGTTCGAGTGCCTTTGACATGAGTCCAGCCAAGGCATCGGGCTTGTCCGGATCATAACTCCAGCCGGTCTGATGGTCGCGGATGATTTCGGTGGTGCCGCCACGCATGGTGCCGATGACGGGGATACCATAGACAGCAGCTTCGACCAGGATGCGGCTTTGCGGTTCATGCCAGCGGGATGGAACGATCATGGCGTCGGCAACGCGGTAGACATCTTCAGGCCGCACGAACCCCTTGAATTCGATCGGCGCGCCCTGCGCCAGTTTTTTGAGACGCGCCACATCGCTTTCACGGCCTCGACCGGCGATGACAAGCCGCGCTTTGTCTCTGCCGGGCAAAGACTTGAATGTGCTGATAACATCATGCACGCCTTTTTCTTCCGCAAGGGCACCGAGATAGCCAAATGTGAAATCCGGCGCGTTCGGTTGATCTCTCCCGACCAGCGTTGCGTCAAAGCTGTTTTCCGGCATGTTGGTGTTGTGCATCACATGCCATGTGGCCTTGAGAAGCACGCCATTGCGTATGAAGCTCTGGCGCAAGGCATCGCTGACGGCAATCACCGTCATGTTTTCGCCCGTAATCTCGCGCATCCGCCGGTTCAGGATCGAGCAATCAAAGCATGGGCGCTCGCAATTGTCGCTGTTTCTGAACATGCTGGATCTGGGGCAGAGCAGGGCATAATCGCGCAGATGCAGACAGATCGGCACATTGGCCCTTTGCGCTGCATAAAACAGGGCGGGCTGCATATAGGCCGAATTTTGCGCATAGATCAGATCGAATTTCTCGCTGATCAGGAACTGCGTCAGTTGGTCCGCACAGATTGCGCCCATTGCGGTGCGCAGATGCCAGCTTGCCTTGTGCAGCAGGCCAGCGGATGATTTTCGCGGCATCGGCAGATAGCTGTTGTTCCAGGGCAGGCGAACGACACGAATGCCGCCTTGCAGACGGGCTTCACCGGGCGGGGCGATGGCATCGCCTTCCTTGCCAAGGGCGAGTACGGTGACATCGTGCCGCTGGCCAAGCTCCATCGCGCCAAGGCGCGCGGAGATTTCCGCGCCGCCCTCTTCTTGTGGAGCAAAAATTTGCGATACGATGCAGATTTTCAAATCCGCTGACCTCTAGCCGCGATACCCGTGGTTACTGACATATTGGCAGTAATGGGTCACAACGATTGAGATATATTGAACAGCGCCGCCTCAGATTTTCTCTTTTCCTCGCCCAACACAATAAAATGATCAGCCGTTGTGTTCGGGAAACGTTTACCGCAATCTTCAGTGGAGTGAAGCGAATGCCTTTTTCCCCGTCGATATTTCGTCTTGATTAAGAAAATTGCGCTTTAAGTCTCTGGGATAGGGCAGGACATCTTTGATCCAATGCCGTTGAAGAGGTGGATCATGAGGATTCTGCATGTTTTTGAGACCCTGCCGGGTGGACCTGCGACCTATTTTAACGAGATAGCTCCCAAGCAGATCAAAGCGCTGGGCGCTCATAATGTGCGGGCTCTTGTGCCCGATGATCATAGCGGCTTTCTCCGCGACATTCCGCAGGCCTGCGTGGCCACCTTCGCGCGACGAAGCCGGTCAACCGTTTTGCCGGGTCTGGCGCGCGCCGTGTGGAATGAGGTCAAGACATTTCAGCCTGACATCATTCACGCGCACTCCACGCTGGCAGGTGGCGTCGTGCGCCTGCTCACCTTATTACCGGGCAAATTTCCACCTGTCGTCTATTGTCCGCATGGCTGGGCGTTTGAAATGGAAACGCCATTCTATATGCGCCACCCCGTTCGCTGGGCGGAGCGGCTTCTGTCACCTCTGGCAAAAGTAATCGTCGCCATTTCAGGCCATGAATATCGGCAGGGCATTGAAGCCGGTATTCCTGCCGCGCGAATGCAGGTGGTTGAAAACGGGATATCGACAAAAATTCCTGTCGCAACGCCAGTAGAATGGAGCGATGCGCGCATAAGAGTGCTGTTTATCGGCCGGCTGGACCGGCAAAAAGGCGTCGATATCCTGTTGAAAGCGGCTGCATCCCTGAAAGACAAGGCCGTGTTTCGGGTGATCGGGTCGCATGTCACGACGAAAAATGATCTCACCACCTCCATGCCGCCCAATGTCGAGTTTCTGGGCTGGAAATCTGCGGAAGACATCGCCGGTCATCTGGCCGTTTGCGATGTTGTCGCCATGCCATCGCGCTGGGAAGGTTTCGGACTGGTGGCTCTGGAGGCGATGCGTTCTAGAAAACCCGTCATCGCTTCGGCTGTCGGCGGGCTGCAAACCGTTGTCAGCCACGGTGAAACCGGCGTGCTTTTTCCGCCAGGTAACGATGAGGCACTGGCCGTCGCCATCCTGTCTCGCGACAAGGATGAGTGGGCGCAGATGGGCGAGGCTGGTCACGTCCGCTTTCTCGACCGTTACCGAAGCGAGCGTACCAACAGGGAGCTGATGGAGGTTTATCAGCGCATCATGGATGATTTGCCCGCTGAAAGACGCAGGATCGCATGACGACATTTATCAATGGTCGGTTCCTGACCCAGAAAACCAGTGGTGTACAGCGTTTCGCACGCGAGATCGTCAAGGCGCTCGATCGGCATCTGGCAAGCCAGAAAGCTTCCGAAGACTGGGTCTTGCTCGCGCCAGAGAATGCACCTCGCGATCTCGACCTTTCGGCTATCAGGCAGCAAAACACTGGTGGGCTTTCCGGTCACATCTGGGAACAGACCCAGCTCTATGCCGCATCTCGGCGGGGACGGCTTATCAATCTGTGCAATAGCGGGCCTGTGCTGCATGGCAGAAGTCTGACCGTTATTCACGATGCCATGATATTTCGAACGCCCGAGAATTTCTCGCGTCCTTATCGGGCCGTGCACGGAACGCTCGGACACGTTCTTTCCAGGCGCGGACGCATCGCAACCGTTTCGGAATTTTCGAAACGGGAACTGGCGGAGACGATCGGCGCAAAAAACGTCTCGGTCATTCCCAATAGCTGTGAACATCTGGCCTCTATCCAGTCTGATGAGACGGTGTTGAACCGCTTGAATCTCGTACCGCAAACCTATCTGCTGTTTGTGGGGTCGCCGACCCCGAACAAGAATATTCACCGTGCCGTTGAGGCCATCGGCAGCATGGGTGGCGAGGCACCTCAATTTGTGGTGGTGGGTGCGACGGCATCGAGCGTTTTCAACGGGGATGCGCAGGATGCAAGCAACAGCCCCGGAACTGACCGCGTCATCTTTACTGGACGCCTGACCGATGAAGAAATTGTCGCACTCTACGCAAATGCCGCAGCGCTGCTTTTTCCAAGCCTTTACGAAGGTTTTGGCATTCCGCCGCTTGAAGCGATGCTTCTCGGATGCCCGGTTCTGTCATCCAGCATAGAGCCTGCGCAGGAAGTCTGCGGGCGCGCCGCATTGTATTTCGATCCGCACAACGCCCATGATATTGTGCGGGCGATAAGGGATCTGACAGCGAATCCGCAATTGCGGGGTGACATGATTGCGCAGGGTCACCTGCGTGCCGCAGAGTTTTCCTGGGATCGGAGCGCAAACTCCCTTCTCAAAGCGATTTCAGGTCTTTGATGCTATGTTTACTCCTGCTGAAATAAAGTGGCATCCAATATCTTGGCGGTGATATCTGCCGAATGGAGACAATGAGAAGCATGAAAATCTGTATCGTCGCACAGACATTTGCGCCCCAGGAGGAGGGGGGGGCCGAAATCGTGGCTCGTATGTGCGCTTTGGAGCTTTCGCGCTACCATGAGGTTTTCATTCTTTCGCTGGGGCTGGAAGGTGATGATATCGCGCCGCCCGGCGAGAGCACCAATGCCGATGGCATCCGGGTTGTGCGTGTCAACTGGAACAACTCCTATCTCCCCGGTCCGCGCAAGCCATCGGTTGGCAAGCTGACCAAACTGGCCTGGCATATTCGCAGCGCGCTGGGTGCAACCTCTGCCAACGAGGTCAAGGCTTTGCTGGAGCGCGAGAAGGTCGATCTCGTCTACGCGCATAATTCAGCACGAATGCAGCCTGCAATCTTTGAGGCCACCAGCACGCTGGGAATTCCGCTTTGCCTGCATCTGCACGATTACGCTCTGCTCTGCCCCAAATCGAGCATGTTCCGAAGCACTGGCAATTGTGAAAACCCCTGTATCGAATGCCGCATTCTGACCGCGCGCATCAAATCCAGCAAGGGCGAGGGCGTCACGGCGATTTCCGTCAGCGATGCCCTGCGCCGGAGATTTGTGCGCAATGACGTTCTACCCCAGGCGGATTGGCATGTTCTTTTGAATGCCAACCGCAGCAAAACCCTGTTTGATGCAGGGCTGATGGGCCGAAGGACTGGCAACAGTGACATCTTCACCTTTGGATATCTGGGCGCGCTTGCGGAAGAAAAAGGTATCGAAGACCTGATCAAGGCGTTTCTGCAGCTTCCCCAGAATGAGCCCGCCACCCTGCTGGTTGCCGGAAGGGGCAGGCAGGATTATGAGCAGCACCTCAAATCGCTTGTGGGCAACGCACCCATCAAGTTTCTCGGCTTTGTCGCCCCGGAAGAGGTTTACAAGCGGGCCGATGTCGTTGTTCTGCCATCGCGCTGGCACGAACCGCAAAGTCTTATCCTGATGGAGGCGGCGTCCTATGGTGTGCCGGTGATCGGAACCGAGCGAGGCGGCACGCCTGAAATCCTGCGGGATATGGGAACGGGCTGGTGCTATGATCCTGACCATGAGGATGCGTTGATCCAGACCATGGGGCGTGCGCTTGCAATCGGGCGTGCGAATTGGTGGGATGAGAGGGATACGCATTTTCCCGGAATCAATGATTTTCCCGGAACATCTGAAGTATCGGGATATTATCATAAGCTCAATGATATCCTCATCGCAGCAAAAGCTAAAAGCCTTACAGCGAAAACTAACGCAAAACTTGCGTTGGGGGAGAAGTAAAGTCCCGTTGCAAGCATTGTTTAACGCCAATAGGTCATGGTGCGCCGCTGTTGCTTGAGAAAACTGCTTGGGGGTGGGACATGAATGCCGGTTTTAAACTGCTGAACGAGGAGGGTGACACCGCGCAGTTTTCTGCCGATTACCCCGTCGCGTTTGCAGAAACGATTGGTCTGTTCCGGCCTGCCAATGCATGGGTGCACAACAAATCATCTGCGAGTGAGGTGCCTGCAACCGTTGCGGATAAGGCTGTTCTCTTCGTCGGCTCCTGGGGGTTCGAGGAGCTTTGTGCGCGAAAATTTTGGCAGAAGCTGGCGGTCGAGCTATCGAAGCGCGGACTTGCTAGCATGCGTTTCGACTATCCCGGCACGGGTGATGCACTTGATCACGCGGATTACGCGGCGGGTCTGGATGTGTGGCTCGACACCATCATTGCCGCTGGCAAAACGTTGAAGGATCTTTCCGGCGCAAAGCGCTTGCTGCTGGTGGGACACGGTATAGGTGGCGCGCTTTCCTGGCGCGCAGCGGAAAAGCTGAACGATGTTTCGGGTCTGGTTCTTGCGGCGCCTGCTCTTTCGGGTCGCCACTGGTTGCGTGAATTCGTGGCATTGAGCCGCATCGCCAATCAGGGTGCTATTGCGACCAGCACTGCGGCAAGTGGCCCCGCAATGGGCGAGCAGGTGATACCCCGGACGGTCACGGAAGGGTTGAAGACGCTCAACATCGCGTCTGCCACATCTGCACCCGTCGCAAATATTCTTTTGCTCCAGCAGGAAAATCGCCCTGCTGACGCGGCCTTTGCCGAGCATCTCCAGACATTGGGGCTGAATGTTCAGGCCCAACTATTCGAAGGCTATGACCGCTTTATTCGTGACGTGCTGTTTTCGGTGCCGCCAACGGCTTCCATCAACACGATCGCTGAATGGGCAAGCAGTATGTCAACCAGGGTTGCTGTCGGTGCTGATGGGAGTGCCGCATGGCCTGCGGCTTTGCCATCGTGTCAGAAGGGCGATGGTTTTACCGAAACGCCTGTCCGGTTTGGCGATTGCGACAGGCTTTACGGGATTGTTTGCGAGCCGGAGGGCCCCCGCCGGGGTGCTACGGTTCTTGTGCTGCCAACGGGTTATGAACGGGCATCCGGCTGGGGCCGCATATCCGCCAATCTGTGCCGGGATCTTGCGCGCAGCGGCATTGCGAGCCTTCGCTTCGACATGGCCAATATTGCCGACAGTCCGGCGGTGCCTGGTCGTCCGGATCAGATCATCTATGGCGACGGTCAGCTTGCAGATGTCGATGCTGCGATGGATTTTCTCACAGAGAAGAAGCTTCTGCCCGTCGTCGTGACGGGGCGTTGCAGCGGCGGATGGGCAGCGTTCCGAAGCGGCGTGCGCGACAGGCGCTTCAGCGGCGTGGTGCCCGTCAACGTGTTCGACTTCTACATTCCGCAGGACGCGGATGTTGAGGCGCTGCTGATTTCATCGCGGCAACCGCTTGCCAGCTACGGGGCAAAGCTTCTGCGCGGCAGCTTTTGGCGCAGGGTCTTGAAGGGAGAGGTTCGGGTCCGAAACGGCATCGTCAATCTCTGGGCCATGATTATGGGTAAGGCCCTGTCTTTTGCGACACCCATCATGGTGCGCTTTCCGTTTCTGTCAGCGCGATTCCATCAATTGTCGCAGGATTTTAACGCCATCGCGGCGAATGACACGCGGATGTCGATTGTTTTCACTGAGGGCGATATTGGTGCGGCCATGCTGGAAACGAACTTCGGGCCGCGTGGACGCCTTTTGACGTCTCGATACGGCAGCCCCCGCATCGCTTTCATCGAGAATGCTGACCACAATCTGACGACGGCGGAAGCTCGTCACGCCTGGGCCGATGAGGTCAGAGCCATCGCGCTTCAATTTCCCCCTGCGCCCACTGCCTGACAAATTTGCGTGGCAGCGGCTGTGTAGGGCCGCTTTCATTTGATCAAAAAAAACCAGAACGAGAGGGATTCTCTTGTTCTGGTGCTGGAGGCTTGTCTTGGACGCTTCGAACTAGCAGTGGCCTGCGCGGACCGATGCCAGATTGATGATCTCGGCATTTGTCATGTCGACTTCGATTTCGCTTTGCAGGGCCGATTGCAACGCCTGTTTTGCAACATCGATGTACCAGCTTGCAGAGGGCGCGCCCAATGTCTCGGCAACACCTTCTGCGTAGGTCAACATGTTGATGAGAGTGAGAAAATCTTCCTGGCGTTCATTGATCTCGGCGTCAGTTCTGAAGGATGTCATCATTGAGCTCATCTGGTATGGATTGCGATGATCCACCTTACGAAGTGCTGACGCAATGTGCGCGTTGCAAAACCGTTGCACACGCAGTGCTTGATTTCGTGCAGAGTTACTCATCTTAGTAACCGGTCAGATACATCTTTCGAAACAGTGGCGTCGCGTTGAAGTCCCAGTCTCTGGGCGCCATCTCGGGCACGTTGTTTTCAATCGCTGATATGAGCGCCATGGCGTCGAGTTTTTTCTGATCGACCCAACACGCTTTGAGCGCGGCATCGAGCGTTTCAACCGCGATGCCAGAAAGTGCAGCAATGGCTTTCCACGTCCTGTCCTTGAAGAAAAGACGTTGCGCGGCTGTACGGAGCGCCTCACATTGCTCGGCATTCACCCCGCCCTCCCTCAACATATTGCTGATTGTGGCTTCTGCATTGACAAGGGGAATGCTGAGGGGTGGATAGCCGAGTTCGGAGGGCCCATAGATCAAGGCGACATCCGCATCGTCCACGCGCGCACCGGATGCATAGTCCTCGTAGATCTGGCCAATGCCGATCATGCCGAAAGCAGCACATTCCGCTGCGCGTAGCGCACCCATGCTGGCCGCACCGAAGACCGGAATGCCTCTCGAGAGTGCAAACAGCAATTCCTTGTGCCAGACCGGTGCCGCCGTTGCGAACTGACCATCGATCAAGCCGATGGCGGTCGCCCCGTCTTGCAACGCCTGCATCACATCCCCCTGGCAAGCGGGCGGGCGGATCTCGATGCCTGTTGGAGCAAGGTCGCGTGCGTTTGGCATGCTTGGTCCGACGAAGACAAGTTTCATCACAATGCTTTCGAAAGTGCGCGGGGGCCGAAACGCCTGTGCCGCTCGCCGTCCGGGTTTTCCAATTGCGGCGCAAAGACCTTGACGACTGCAGCGGGAAGCCATTCGGGATTGAGATCAACTGCAAAAAGCTGGTCTATGCCTGATTTTTCCAGCTGCTCGAGCACCATATCAAGTGACTGTTCGGTTGATGTCGTACTGAGAGACGGCAGGTCTTCTAATCGCTTTCGCGGAGCTGTACCCAGCGCATCCAGCATGGTTGCATCCGCCTGCCGGGAGAAGGTAGCCGGCAAAAGATCATCACGCGCACCTGCAATGAATGTCATCCGCGATTGCACAGCTTCGGTGATGGCACGCATCGCGGCAACTGCTGGAGAGGTCGCGGCACCTGCGCCATAGGTCAAATCCACGTGACGAACGGCGCGGGGCGGCGTTCTCTTCCTGGGGCCGAGCAAGGCGACTACACAGGGAATGGCCAGATCGGTGGTGATATCGAACAATGCGATATCGAGATCTGCTTGCGCAATTTTTGAGAGCACATCCTGAAAAGCGGGTTCTAACGCCGCCTCAATATCGATGGCGGACTGGTAGCGCCTGGAGGCCGGGGTCATTTGCCACAGGGTCAGGGCATCGCGCTCAACGCGCTCCAGCGTGGCATGGAGAATGGCTTCGTTGCGCGTGTTTCCAGATGCAAGGCCGTCAGAAGATTGCCAATAGCGAGGTGTCTCGATGGTGCGGTCAAGGTGAACAGCGGCAAAAGGAAGCCACAGGCTTTCGCCGGTCAAGAGATGACGCGCGCGCGTCCATTTGATCTCCTCGGCAGCCGCAACGGGCGGCGCATGCGGTGAAAGCAGAATATCGAGCGTATTGACGTGATCCTCCGCTCCCTCCAGCTTTTCGCGGCTGGTGATGATGCGTTCACAGGCGGGATTGGTCGCCACGGCCCTTTCTATGGCTTCCATTGCTGCCGAAGTCTGGGCGGCCTTGTCATCGATGCCCTTGCCCTGGGCGATCACGATGGCCTTGGCATTGGGCGCAAAGGCGCACCACACCGCAATGCCGATGTTATCCAGGCCCGTTTGGCGTGCCAGCCGCGTAATGCCCAGCCTAGAGAGAAAAGGCGAAACCCTTGTCAGAGTTTCGCCAGGAGAGCAGGCCCGATAATTGTCGAGCTGCAAGATTAGTCGTTACCTTCATGGATGCCGGTGGCGGGCAAGTCCGACGTGGAGATCGCGATAGCCAGATCAACGCCTTTGGTCAGGGAAACGCCCGCGCCGCGCAGGGATGCTGCATTGGAAAGCTCACCTGAGAGTTGTCCATTGACTGGCGTGATGGTTCCCGACTGCAAATCGGCAACCCAGAGGCCGGTTTCACCTGTAATGCCAAGAATAACTGTTTTTGCCATAAATTCCTGCCTAAAATCCGGCTCTCTCGAGGCCTTTGCGATATAATTCAGTCTGCCACGGCTCCTTATGCGGGAGGACCGCCAGCCAACGCTCCAAATCAAAACTTGGGTTGTCTTCAAAGACCTTTGCCCGAAAAGCGCGAGCTCTGTCAATATCACCGAGCATGCCATGACAAGCCGCTGCCAACCTTGCTGCGGGTCGCTTGTGGGCCATGCGATTGAGGTATTCGAGCGCAAGTTCGAACTCATGAAGAAAGTAGCTGGCACCGGCTGCAACCCAGTAATAAAGATCTGGAGCCATGGGATTGAGGGCAATGGCCTGCTTGATCTTGATCATCGCGTTTGCAGGATCGCTTCCATGGATCAGGCTATCGGACAGGCTGCACAGCACATCTGCATATTGCGGACTGAGAATTTCAGCCTGCGTGAGCGCATCGAGGCTTTCATCGATCCTGCCCATGAACATGCGGCTGACGCCTAGTTCCTTGAAGCCGCTGGCGGAAACCTCGCTGGCTTTTATGGCGGTGCTGGCGAAGCCTTCCGCCTTGGTCAGAAGTTCGGTGTCGCCACGGGCCGTCAGCACCCACTCCATGCTAAGCGTTCGCGACATGCCAGCAAGCGCCTCGGGGAAGTCATTTCCATGATCGAGCGCTTCTTTGAAATATTTTCTGGCGCGCCGGATGGATGGCAGATTGATGCTGGAGAGAGACTGCAAGCCTTTGAGATAAAGGAAGTATGCTTCGGGACGACTGGAGAAGTCACCGAAGGCGTTCTGGTGCATGCCGATTTGCGACATTACAGCCCCCTGAACCGCAGATGCGATTTCGACGCGGTGGGCAGCAATGGAAAATGGCGATAGTTCAAATCGCTCAGCCCAGATGATTTCTTCGGTAGGAGTAAAGATCAGCTGCAGGAAGAGGTGCGTGTCGGTTCTTCGGCTATCCAGCGCGTAGACAACATTATGTTTTTCAAGCACTGCCGCCTTGTCTTTGGATGCCTGAATCCGCTCGGACGTGTAAGGCGCAACGACAGAGACTGTGCGGCTGCTGCAAAGGCCGATCGTCAAATCCTCGATCAGGGCGTTTGCAATCGATCCGTCTTTATTGGCTTCTTTCGACGTCAGAGGAGGAAGAAGCGCAATGCGAGGATGTGCGGTGAGTTTCCCAGCGACAAACGGTGTCTGTTCGGGTTCTTCGTGCGATATCGGCACGGCAGGCAGCGGGGTTGCCGGTGCATTGGTGAGGCCAGAGGCCACAATGCGCCTGATGTCATGATCGTTAGGGTCTGCTTCCAGAAGCAGGACGGCGGCACGTCTGAGGACCGGATTGATATCTGCGTTGGAGCCCTGCGAGCCAGCGCCTTGCATGAAGAGAGACCGAAGGATGCCGAGCAGCCTTGAACGGACATCGCGAACCCAGACATCGAAAGGCGTTTTACCCGCTCCGCTCAACGGCAGGAACTGCATCGCCACGGCACTGCACGCTGCCTCTAGCCTTTCCGCTGGTGTCGGCAGGGCCATCACATCAAGATCACAGCTGACCACCTCGCGGTTGAGAGAGACGGTGGTGGCGTCGATGCTCATCAAAGGTGATGGTGATTGCCCGGTCGCAAGCTGAAACCGGCGCAATGTCGATCGCAAATTCGTCAATGCGACTTCAGCATTGCCCGGCCACAGAAAATTGGCGACGTCGCGACGCTGAACTGGCCTTCCCATATCGAACAGGTAAGCGGCGAGTAGCAGGGATTGAGTGGGTACGCTAATGACGTTCCCACTCTCGTCTTCAAGATTGCATCGCCCCAAAGTCGCTAAGCGGAAGGCCATATCTCTCAGTGAGCTATAGAGGCAGAGGTCTCTGTCGTCTTCTGGGCATCCGTCACATTTGCGGTGCTCAAGGACTGAACCAGCTCAAGCACCCTGCGGCGCACGCGGCTGTCTTCAATGCCTGCAAAAGCCTTGGCAAGCGAAATGCCTTCCTTGGAATTCAGGAACTGAGACAAGATGCTGGGGGGTGACACCGGTCGATCTTCAGCCGCGTCAGGTGTTCCCTCGAAAAAATAGGAAATATGCACATCCAGAAGTTCTGAAATATGCTGCAGCCGGCTTGCGCCGACGCGGTTCGTGCCTTTTTCATACTTCTGAACCTGCTGGAACGTGATGCCGAGGCCATCGCCCAGCTTCTCCTGGCTCAGGCCCAACATAACGCGGCGCAACCGTATGCGTGAGCCGACGTGTATATCTGTTGCGTTGGGTGACTTCTTCATGATGTCGTGAACTCCAAATCCTGTAATTGTGACGAGATTGCCGGAAAATTGAACTGTTCGCAACTGGGTGACAGTGCAATTATGGCGAGTATTTATGCATAAGCTTAAAGAAAAGAATGAATATCGACAAAACCAGCAAGATTAAGGCCGATATGCTTGCAAAGTGGCGCTGGCGCGCCAGCTTTTTCTATCGCATTTTTTCAAGGGGCATCGGTTTGAGGCTGCTCATCAATGCGCCGTAGGGCAGCAGCATGATGACGCCGATGAGCACCTTCACGGCGAGGTCTCCGAGTGCCCAGGAGATCCAGCGTGGCGCTTCCCATGCGAAGAGACCCAGAACTGGTGCCTGCTCGATTGCGAACACATCATTGGGACCGATGAATGCGAAGGTGGTCGCAAAGGCAATCGAGAAGAACAGTGCTGTATCCAACATGGAGCCGAGTACGGAGCCTGCCAGTGGCGCCCGCCACCAGCTTTGACGCCGCAACCGGTTGAACACTGAAATATCGAGCAACTGCCCGACAAGATAGGCCGTCCCTGACGCAACGGCTATGCGTGGCATGGATGTCCAGAAGGACAGGGTCACGCCAACGACGAAGCCAGCAAGCACGACGCGGCGGGCAACGGATGGCCCGAACTGCCGGTTGGTCAGATCAGTGATCAGGAAGGCTATGGGATAGGTAAATGCGCCCCAGGTCAGAAGATCAGCGAGGTTGATTCCAAACAGGTTACCCGAGAGCGGGTATTGGACGAGGACATTGGACGCGACGACAACGAGTGTCATCAGTGCCACGTAAACAAACATAGATCTGAGATTGGGCATTTTTTTATCCTGGGTGATGCCACCAGTTGGAGCGATCGGAAACAAGCAAAAGGCTTGAGCGGCAATTGCCATTCAAGCCTTCTGAAAGTTCGTTATACTGACGTTGCTATTAAGCAGCGGCAACAGCTGTTTCAACGGTCTTCTTGGCGATCTGGCGACGCAGCAAACGAGCGCGCATCGAAAGGTCGCTTTCGCTAGACTTCAGAAGGAACAGGTCAAGACCACCACGGTGCTCAACAGAGCGCAGAGCAGCAGCAGAAACGCGCAAACGGAAGCGCTGGCCAAGAGAATCGGAGATCAACGTAACCTGGCAGAGGTTCGGAAGGAACCGGCGCTTGGTACGGTTGTTGGCGTGGCTGACGTTATTGCCCGTCTGGACGCCCTTGCCGGTCAATTCGCATACACGGGACATGGGTACACCTATTTGTTATCGTCTGTTTCACCAGTGGCTCACTATCCGGCAAAATCCGGTAAGCAATCCAACTGGCAATGATTGGAAAGTTGCGGTTCTATAGTCAGGCAGGGACTTCCAGTCAAGCCGCTCGCTCTCATTTGTGAGCGATTTCGCTGGTTTTCCACGTCACTCCGCTTTTTTATTGCCATAAGTAGGGGTATATGATCGGCGCAGAGCACAACTTTCCCGGCTCGTCGAGGTGTTACCTGAATGAATGTGAAGACACAAAGGTTTTTCGCAGCCGCTGCATTTGCATTGGTAAGCCTGTCCCCTGCATTGGCTGCTGAAACGCAGCACGATAGCGAATACAGCATCAATCTCGGCATTTTGCCGATTGCCAAGGCAAACTTCTCCACACGCATGAACGGCTCGACCTATTCGATCTCAGGCTCGTTCAACTCGGCAGGCATTGCCAGTGTGCTGAAGGATATTTCCGGCCGTACCGTCGTATCCGGTGCCAAGCGTGGAAACCGCATGCAGGCCAACGAATATTCGCTGGTTTACAAGGACGGGAAGCGGACGCGCACCTATGATGTGCAATACCGCAATGGCAATGTGACCTCCACGACGGTAAAGCCCGAGCCGAAGCAACGCCCCGAAAATTGGGTCGATGTGAAGGATCGCGACCTGCGCTCGGTGCTGGACCCTATTTCAGGGCTTATCTTTCCCGTCGGAGGACGCATCTGCCCGAGCCGTCTGCCGATTTATGACGGCGAGTCGCGGCTGGATCTGGTGTTGAGTTCCGGCGGCACCAAGCCGTTTGCAACCGACGGCTTTAGCGGCGACGCAATCGTATGCAATGCACGCTATGTACCGAAATCGGGCTTTCGCAAGGGACGCAAGGATATCGAATATCTGAAATCGATTTCCATGGAGATCTGGTTTGCGAAGGCCAGCAACATGGATGTCTATGCGCCGGTTTATGCACGCATACCCACCAAGGTTGGCCAAGTTTACATCACCGCCACCAAATACGGACGCTAATGCCCATCCCGCTTAGCCCGGCTCCCAGCCGGGCTCTGCCAAGATGAAGCTGTCGAATGTGAAGCCCGGCGAGACGGTGCAGCCGACAAGCGTGAAATCTCCAAGGCTTTCGGCTGATTGCCAGCCATTGGCAGGAACGATGGCTTGGGGTCTTTCACCTGTCAGCACCGACGCACCAAGGATGACTTTTTCGGTCGCCTTTCCATCTGTGCTGATATGAAGCGCTAGCGGCGCGCCGGAATAATAGTGCCAGACCTCTGCCGCATCCGTCACGCGGTGCCAGTGGGAGCGTTGGCCTTTTTCCAGCAAATAATAGATGGCCGTCGAGTGCCCTCTATCATCGCCCGTGCCATCGCGAAATGTCTGTCGATAAAATCCGCCTTCTGGATGCGGCTTGAGGTCAAGTTCTTTAATAATGGCCGCTGCAGAGACTGGTTCACGGTTCATCAGAAGTTGTCCTTCCGTGTTCTGATCTCCGCAAACACGTCCGCATCACTTGCATCCACCGTGCCCAGATGCGCGCGGATATTCTTGTCTGCCACGCGCATATAAGGATTTGTCTGCTTCTCCATTCCGATAGTGGTGGGAATGGTGAACTCGCCCTTGCTGCGGATGGCTTCCACATCGCTGGCGCGTTGTTTGAGGATTGCGTTATCGGGATCGACGGTCAGCGCAAAGCGCGCATTGGCCAGCGTATATTCATGGCCGAAATAGACGCTGACATTATCGGGCAGCGCCATCAGTTTCTGGAAGGAGTGCCACATGTCGGCAGCCGGGCGTTCGAACAAGCGGCCGCAACCCATGGGAAACAGCGTATCGGCTGCAAACAGAAGGGCGTCATCCGGGAAGTAAAAGCAGATATGTCCAGCGGTATGGCCGGGCGTGGCAATGACTTTGACGCGGCGACCGGCAAATTCGAACTCATCGCCATCGGATGCCGACTGGTCGAGGCCGGGTATGGCAATGGCTTCATCCAGCGGCCCGCGAATTTCACAGTCAAACCGTTCCTTCAGCGCCAGATTGGCCTCGACGTGGTCCTGATGGTGGTGCGTGGTGAAGATATGCGTGAGCTTCCAGCCGCGCCGGTTGAGTGCTTCAAGGATGGGCGCTTTTTCCGGTGCGTCGATTGAAACAGTGGCACCGGTCTCGCTATCATGCAGCAAAACACCGAAATTATCGCTGCGGCACAAAAAGACCTCTATCTCCAAAGGCTTCATGTTTTTCTCCATCATTGCTGCGCTATCGACCATAGGTTCCCCAATGTAGGCCACCACGCCTTGAAGTCCAACCGGGGACTGCTACATTCTGACAATGAATACTGACATTGTCGATCTGCGCGAATTCTACCATTCCCCGCTTGGCCGGTCTGCCGAGCAGGCCATCACCATGGCGCTATCGACGCTGTGGCCGCCGCTGCCGGACGAGCGGCTGGTAGGTGTCGGTTATGCCGTGCCTTTTCTGGATCGCTTTCGTCACGATACGGAGCGGACATTTGCCTTCATGCCCGCCGGCCAAGGGGCAGTGAACTGGCCCGCAGGCGAGGTGTCTTCGACGGCGCTGGTGTTTGACGAAGAGCTGCCCTTGCCCGATTCCTCCATCGACCGTGTGTTGATGGTCCACTCGCTGGAATTTGCTGAAAACCCGCGTGAAACGCTGAAGGAACTCTGGCGCGTTCTGGCGCCCGGCGGGCGGCTGGTGATCGTTGTTCCCAACCGGCGTGGTGTGTGGGCACGCGTGGAGCACACGCCATTCGGCTCGGGTCGTCCCTATTCGCGTGGGCAATTGACGACACTGTTGCGGGAAACGAATTTTACCCCGGGTGCCTCGGCTGAAGCCCTGTTCTTTCCGCCGACGAAAGTCCGGTCTGTGTTGAAATTTCGGCGCTATCTCGAAAGCATCGGGCGCAAGCTCTGGCCGGTTTTTTCAGGGGTTATCGTCGTTGAGGCACAAAAACGGCTCTATCAGGGCTTGCCGGTGAGCCAAAGGTCGTCGAGACGCGTTTTCGTTCCTGTGCTTGCGCCGCAAGGCATGCCAACGACACGCACGTCGCAAGGTCCCGGAAAGCCACAGTGACCCTCGACAAAAGGACATTTCCTGTCTAATGCCTTCGGCATTGTATTTGCGGTGTTTTCAAAGGTCGATCAAATGAGTGTAGAGCTTAGCCAACCTGTTCCACGTCCGGGCATTCTGGATATTGCCGCCTATGTTCCGGGTAAGGAGCATGCGGAGGGCGTGGAGAAGGTTTATAAGCTCTCATCCAACGAAACCCCACTTGGCGCAAGCCCCAAGGCCATCGAGGCCTTCAAGGCTGCGGCGTCCAACCTCGAAATCTATCCCGATGGTCAGGCAACGGCTTTGCGTCAGGCCATTGCAGATGTGCACGGCTTGAACCCTGCCAACATCATGTGCGGTAACGGGTCTGACGAATTGCTCGGCCTGCTTTGCCACGTTTATCTGGGCACAGGCGATGAGGCCATCATCACCGAGCACGGCTTTCTCGTCTATCGCATCCAGATCATGGGTGCGGGGGCCACGCCGGTTACCGTCAAGGAAACCAACTGCGCTGTCGATGTGGATGCCATACTGGCTGCCGTCACCGAAAAGACCAAGATGGTCTTCATCGCCAATCCGGGCAATCCGACCGGCACCTATGTTCCTGTGTCTGAAATTCGTCGCCTGCAGGCAGGTCTGCCCGCGCATGTGATGCTGGTTCTGGATGCGGCCTATGCGGAATATGTTCGCAAGAACGATTACGAGGCAGGTCTGGAGCTTGTTTCCGGCAGCAAGAATGTTGTCATGACTCGCACCTTTTCCAAGGTCTACGGGCTGGCTGCGCTGCGCGTTGGCTGGATGTATGGACCAGCGGCCATTATCGACGCGCTGAACCGTGTGCGCGGTCCCTTCAACATGAACACGCCTGCCATTGCCGCCGGTGCGGCTGCTATCCGCGATCAGGCTTTCATGCAGCAGGCTTTGGCGCATAATCTGGAATGGATGGAAACGCTGACCAAGGCGTTCAGCGAACTTGGCTTGGAGTTTACGCCATCGGTTACCAATTTCATTCTCGTCCATTTCCCTGATGTGGATGGAAAGCGTGCAGCCGATGCCGATGAATTCCTGACACGTCGTGGCTACATCTTGCGGGCCGTGCGCGGTTACGGCTTTGCCAATGCACTTCGCATGACGGTGGGATCGGCCGAGGCAAATCTCGGCGTGATTGCTGCGCTCAAGGACTTCATGGGCCAGGGAAAATGAGCGACATTCTGTTTGAACGGATCGCGCTGATCGGCATTGGCCTGATCGGCTCGTCCATAGCACGCGATATCAAGGAACTGGGCCTTGCAGGCGAGGTGGTGATTTCCACGCGCAGTGAAGAGACCCTGAAACGGGCCGAAGAACTGGAACTCGGCACAGCCTATACGACCTCAGCAGCCAAAGCGGTCGACGGTGCCGATCTGGTCATCGTATCTGTGCCGGTTGGCGCGTCGGAAATGGTTGCGCAGCAGATCGCACCCCATTTGAAAGCGGGCGCAATCGTCACCGATGTCGGATCGACAAAGGCGTCCGTGATCGCGCAAATGGCGCCTCATATGCCGGATCATGTCCATTTCATTCCCGGCCATCCTTTGGCGGGCACGGAAAAGTCCGGTCCCGACGCCGGCTTCTCCGGCCTGTTTCGAGATCGCTGGTGCATTTTTACGCCCTTGGCTGACACCGATCCTCAAGCCCTTGCATCGCTCAGACAGTTCTGGGAAAGGCTGGGTTCTCGTATCGATGATATGGACCCGGAGCATCACGACAAGGTTCTGGCTATCGTGTCGCACCTTCCGCATATCATCGCCTACAACATTGTCGGCACAGCGGATGATCTGGGTACGGTGACGGAATCGGAAGTCATCAAATATTCAGCGTCCGGTTTCCGCGATTTTACCCGTCTTGCGGCGTCGGATCCCACCATGTGGCGCGATGTGTGCCTGCACAACAAGGATGCGATCCTGGAAATGCTGGCACGTTTTTCCGAGGATCTGGCCTATCTGCAGCGCGCCATTCGCTGGGGCGAGGGCGACAAGCTGTTCGAGCTTTTCAGCCGCACCCGCAATATTCGCCGCTCCATCGTGCAGGCCGGACAGGATGTGGACACGCCCGATTTCGGACGCCACACGCTGGACCAGAAAAAATAATCGAAATGGAATAGATGGACCGGAAAAGCTGACGTTTTCCGGTCCATTTCACATCAGGTCGTCAGATCGGTGGGATTTTTCCAAGCGGTATGAACCCGCTGACGGTCGCGCGGCCACGGTCCACCACCAGATCGACCGACGCCTTGTCCCCGCCGCCGGCCAAGGCGCCGAGCAGCTTGCGGGCTGTATCGATGGTGGATTGCAGTTGCGGAAAGGCCTGCTTGGCATTGTTGGCCCAATCGCCGAGCTTTTCAATTTCCAGCTTGAACTGGCCGGATAGATAGCCCTTTTCGTCAAAGGAGAACGGGCCGCTGATGCGCATGGTGCGGCCATCGCCAATATCCAGCATCACCCGGCGAAGTTGACCGCTCGCGCCATAAAGCCCGGTAGCATCGCTGCCGTCGATCATGCCGGCCTTGCCCGAAAGCGTGATGTCTGCAATGGCGTTCAGCCGTGGCAAAAGCTGAGGCCAGTCCTTGATGACGGTTGCGGCGTCCGTCAGGGTAATGGCGCCGTCGAGATCGGGGCCGTTTTGACGGAGGTAGACTTCTGTTTTGGCCGCATCGAAATCAATGGTCTGGGATGTGACGGATGAAACCGCCTGCGCTTTCAAGTTGTCGATCACCAGCGAGGTGCGATCAATGCCCTTGAGTTTTGTGGTCAGGCTGGATTGGAGATTGGCCCATTGCGCCGTCACCGCGAGGCCGTGGCCGGTCTGGATCGAAGCGGGCCCGTCCAGCTCCCAGACGATGTGGCCGGGCGCATAGATCTGCGCCGCCGAGCGCAGGGCACCGAAGGATGCCGTGACGTCGTTGCGCGTGTCCTTTACCTCGACCTTGGAGCAGAACAGGCCGATCCGGAATGGAAAGCCGCGCAGCGCGATATCGCTGCATTCGCCGGAAACGCTTGCGGCACCGCCCGGTGCCAGCGTGCGGATAACGGTTTCCTCAAGCCGCTGCGCGGCGTAAAACCAGCCCGCAGTGTACAAGGCAACGAAAACTATTATCCCTAGCCCGAGAAAAAGGAATTTTCTTCCGCTACGGGATTGGCTTGACGCTGCCATGATGATCTCCAATGTTACACACAGGTGATTTGATTTGGCTTGCGATATGGACGATTTTTGGGTCTTTGGCTACGGTTCGTTGATGTGGAACCCCGGCTTCCCGTTTGAGGAGCGACAACAGGCGCGGCTGCACGGCTATCGCCGCTCGCTCTGCATTCGCTCGAATGTCTATCGGGGAACAGACGCCAATCCCGGGCTTGTGCTGGGTCTGGAGCGGGGAGGCTCCTGCCATGGTGTTGCGTTTCGTATTGCGGACGCCGAGCGGGACAGCGTGCTCCACTACTTGAGGGAGCGGGAGCTAATCAACAATGTTTACAAGGAGCGCGTCATTGCCGTTGCATTGGCAGATGGCAGGCGGCAACCGGCCTTGACCTATGTGGCAGACCCTGCGCATGCGCAATTTGCTGGCGGGCTTGCGCTCAACGAGGCGGCAACCATCGTCTGCCACGCATCAGGCCAGTCGGGTCCCAATGTCGATTATGTTTTCAACACGGTTCGGCATCTGCAGGAGATGGGCATTCGGGATGTCGGTCTGGAAAAGGTCGCGGCAAGCGTGGAGGCTCAGTCTGCGGCCTTGCTCTGAAGCTCAGCGAGACGCTTTAGCGCTGTCGGTGGCATTGGAAGGGAAGGATTATCGCGCGCAGCTTCCAGCAACAGCTCGTCGCTTGCCTTCTCCGTCACCTCGATCAACTGCTTGAAAAACACATCGGGATCAAGACCGGGCTGGATGGGTGGCAGAATGCGAACCTTGAAATGTCCCGGATATCGCAGGGTCGATCTGCGTGGCCAGAACAGTCCGGGATGCATGGCAACCGGAACCACGGGAACCTTGAGATCGCGGTAGAGCCTTGCGATACCGTAGCGATATTCCGGCTCAGCACCCGGCGGACGGCGTGTGCCTTCCGGGTAGATGATGAGTTCGCGGCCCTTGGCCATTTCTTCCCGGGCGCGAACCATGACCTTGAGCATGACTTTTCCGCGGGCAGCACGGTTGACCGGGATCATCCGCTGCTTGGCGACATACCAGCCGAAAAGCGGGATCCACATCAATTCCCGTTTCAGAATATAGACGGGGTCCTTGAGGTTCGGCAGCAGCGCATAGGTATCCCAGAAAGACTGATGCTTGGGCGCGAAGATGCAGCCGGTTTCAGGAATGTTCTCCAGCCCCTCGATTTCGAAGGTGGTACCAACGATCTTTTCCATCAGCCAGTGATTGGATCTGGCCCAGGCCTTGGGTATTTCGAAAGCCAGCTTGCGCGGCACGATGAAATAAATCGGCGTCAACACCAGCATGCGCAATATGAGGTTCATATAGAATGCGGTGTTGAACAGGATTGAACGCAGTCTGAGCATGAAAAAAGCTTCTCCCGGCGCATCCGTATCATCGACAGGAAGCAATCTTCTGTGCCGTGCGCAGGGCTGAACGCCTACACGAAAACAGGGTGTTTCAGCAAGACCCCGCCGCGCTGCTGTCCATAGTAACCGATTATCCGGCTGACACGTTGCTGCGCAAGCCGTTACCTTTTCCAAGGCCGGTCAGATCCCGTGCAGCAACGGCGACGAATTTGATATATTCATAGATCATGATCCGAACCACATCCGGGTTAGAAAACCAGTTGGTGCGGGCAAGATCCGAGTTGATGACGGGATAGGCGATGAAATTGGTATCGGGGCTGGAGCTTCTCAGCTCGTGAAGGCTGCGGTGCATGTGGTAATTGTTCGTCACCACCACGACAGACGCATAGCCCTTGTCCTTGATCCACTGTGCCGCCTCATTGGCGTTACCGATCGTATCGACGGCGCGGTACCCCATATCCACGCAGCAGGCGAACAGATCGGCCGAACTTTGTGTCGTCTTACGGATCTGCGCGCGCGTAGTGGCAGGATTGACGCCCGATATGAGCAGACGTTTGCCAACGCCGTCCCGCAACAGGCCGACCGCCTGTTCGATCCTGAGGTAGCCGCCGGTCAAAACGATGATGGCATCTGCCTTGGCGCCGGATGGCGGGCGCATGGATGCCACGGAATCTGCAAACCACAGAAAGCCGCCGAAGACAGCGCCCATGACGACGAGGCTGATGAAAAGTGTACCGCGGACAAGCCTGCGCAAACGTCCACGCCGCGAAAGCAAACCTTTGCTCAGCGTGTGGGACGATTGGTCATCAGGGTCGGTTCGACTCATTATCATCAGATACCGATAAGCGCGGATTAAGGCAAGGAACGGGCAGTTTATGCCAGAATGAGGCGCTCAGACACCCTCGCTTTTTGAGGGGTCCGAACGGACGCGGTCGATGTCATCGATGGTGCGGATCACAGTCAGGCGGGCGGTCACCGTCGTCAGCAATGCGATAATGATCATCGTTGCGAAAATGCCGAGATATCCTTCAATGCCGACAGAAAAGGTGCCGAACAGGGCGCTGGCCTGATCGCTCTGGGGCGTTGCAAGCGTATGGCTTTGCCAGAAACCTGCCGCCAGAAACACGCCAGCTGCCAGCGCGCTGCCAGCGCCGGAACCCTTGAGGCTGATTTTCAGGAAGTGCTTCTGGAATTCCCGCGCCACAAAACTGCTTTCTGCACCGACGAAATGCAGCACTTCGACAATATGGCGATTGCCGGAAAGAGCGCCGCGCGTCGCAAAGACGACCGTGAGGACCATGGCGCTGAAGACGAGGATAAGAATGCCAAGGCCGATCATGACAGTGGTGTGGGCCATGGAAACCAGTCGATCCACCCAGGTGCGGTGGTCATCGAGCGTCGCCTGAGGAATCTCGGCTTTCAGCATGGCCCGCAAGGCTTCGAAATCGGGTGGATTGTTTTCATCGATCGTAATGATGACAAGGCGCGGGACGGGCAGTTCCGACAGGTCCAGCCCAGCGCCCAGCCATGGTTCCAGCAGGCGGCTCGTTGCCGCCTCATCCATGATCGTGCCTTCCTTTGTGCCAACGAATTTCAGGGCCAGATTGCGCGCCTTGTTCAATGCCGCAGCCATATCCAAACCCTCTTCCGGCTTGATCTGGATGGTGACTTCGCGAGAAATCTGGCTTTGCCATGTCGATGCGGTTGCCCTGACCATGCTGACGCCGCCAAGCGTGAGACAGGCCAGAAACGCCATGATGGCAATGACGACGATCAGGGCATTGCCCTGAATGTTGGAGGGCGGCAGGATGGGTGCCATCGGCCGGATGCGCATTTGCGGCAGTTTGCGCGCTGGCTGCTGTTCAGGCTTCAGCGTCTTTCGGTTTACTTCATTCATAAACGTCGAGCCGCCCTTCCGTCAGGATCATGCGCCGCGCATCCACCTGATCCATCAGTCCAAAGTCATGCGTTGCAATCACAACGGCAGTGCCGAGCCGGTTCAGCTCCAGAAACAGATTGAGCAGGCGCTTGGCCATTGGCGGATCGACGTTACCCGTTGGCTCGTCGGCCAGCAGGATTTCCGGCTGGTCCATCAGCGCGCGCGCAATGGCGGCACGCTGTTTCTCGCCGCCGGAGAGAATGGCTGGCGGAACATTGATACGTTCCCCAAGGCCAACCCATTTCAAAAGTTCGATGACGTCGTTGCGATAGGCACTCTCTTCCTTGCCCCGAACGCGAAGCGGAAGTGCCACATTTTCATAGGTCGTCAGATGGTCCAGCAGGCGGAAGTCCTGAAAGACGATGCCGACGCGGCGGCGCAGCAGCGGCAGCTCACTGCGTGGAATGCGCGACACATCGCGGCTGAACATCCGAATATGGCCACGGGTTGGCTGCAACGACATCAGAAGCAAGCGCAGTAGTGTGGTCTTTCCGGCACCGGATGGGCCGGTCAGGAACTGAAATGAGCCTTTGGGAATGTCAAAGGTCATGTCCCGCAAAATTTCCGGGCCCATGCCGTACCGCAACCCGACATTTTCAAAATGGATCAACGAACTTCCAGTCTTTTGTTTCTCGTCTTGAGAAGTGTGCGGCACTGCCGGGCTTTGGCCCCGTGGAGAGGCCTGTCGAGAATGTTAAGCCCACAATCTTTGCGAAGCATTAACCAATTAAATTTACGACTAGGCAGGATTTCATTCAATGCCCAAGTTTCTTGAGGCTGAAACTCTGACCGAGGGAACTTCATGGGTATGTTCCGTTCATCCCGCCGGCACGCAACACTTGATCTCGACCTTTTGATGCCTGAAGCGCCTATTCGTAAAACCGCGCGCACACGTCATGATGCCGATATCATAGACGCCGAGTTTGTCACGATAAAGGAAACGCCTTTTCGTGACTACGGAAACGACAACAGGCGTCGGGTTTTTCAACAGCCAAGGCCGCAACGCGTATCGACGCTGGGTGCAGTACGCTCCCTGATCGACCGGGTTGACCGGAAACTGTCCGGCCTGTCTGTCGATGGCTATTCGGCCATTGTCGCGGCGGCTGTCGTCGGCGTGTTCTTCATATCAGGCGGATTTACCATGGTGCTTCACCAGAGTGCGGCCACGGCAGCGCCTGTTGATCCACTGGCCATCACCCATATTTCTATTGCCCCGCAGGATGCGGGCGGCATGGGCGTGCTGGTCATCAACGGTGTCATCGAGAACAACAGCGCCGAGCTGCAAACGGTGCCGGCAATTCGTGCCGATCTGTTCGCCTCCAAGGGAGAAAAGGTCGCAAGCATGCTGATCGAGCCTCCTGTTCTTGAAATGAAGGCTGGCCGACAGTACGGATTTTCGGCAAGACTGCGCCATCCCGGTGGAAAAACGCCAGATATCAAGCTTTCTTTTGCTGGCGCAGGTGTTTCCGAGCACTGATTGTGCTACCGGACGCCCTTCGTTTCGATCCGAGCGATAGTCTGAAGGGCTACATATCGGAAAAGCGCAGGAGAGAACATGCCCGTCGTTCGTGGAAAAAATATCGAGCCGCTTTACACCGCCGAGCAGATTGCAGAGCGCAATCGTGACATGGCCAAGCGCATTGCAACAGGGCCAACCAATGACCTTCTCGTCATTGCGGTGCTGAAGGGCTCCTTCATTTTCGCAGCCGATCTCATCCGCGCTCTGCACGACAGCGGGCTCGCACCCGAGGTCGAGTTCATCACCCTGTCCAGCTATGGCGCGGGTACGGTTTCGCAAGGTGTGCGGATCGTAAAGGACATCGATAGCGACGTTAAAGATCGTGACGTGCTTCTGATCGATGACATTCTGGAATCTGGCCGTACGCTTCTTTTCGCAAAAGAACTGCTTTACGAGCGCGGCGCGCGCAACGTTTCCATCGCGGTGCTGCTGGATAAGAAGGTCAAGCGGAAGGAGCAGCTTGAGGCTGATTACGTTGGCTTCGAATGCCCCGATTACTTCGTCGTCGGCTATGGAATGGATGTCGCATACGCGTTCCGCGAACTTCCCTTTGTCGGTGTTGTTACGGGCGACGCCGAGTAAACTTCTATTTCCGCGACTGGTCGGATTACGTTACTCCTGCAAAAGGAACACATAAGGTGCTAGCTTTTGGAATTCATGGGGCCATGTGGACCATGGTCTGGGACCATGCCGGCGCAGAGCGCGCTATCGCTGGAGCTGCCAGTTACGGACAGGACCTGATCGAGATACCTCTGGTCGATCCAAAGTCCGCAGATGGGAAACACACCCGCAGCCTGCTCGAAAAGCATAAGCTTCGAGCTGCCTGCTCGCTGGTGTTGCCGGAGCCAGCCTGGGCGTCTGTACGCCCCGATGCGGCCATCGCCCACCTTACCACTGCGCTGGATAAGGCCGCCGAAATGGGAGCCGAGGCACTCACAGGCGTGACCTATGGCGGCACAAACGAGCGAACCGGGTTTTCACCTACGCAGGCCGAGTACGACAATGTAACCCGCGCGATGAGCGCAGTTGCTCGCCATGCCAAATCGCTCGGATTGCAGTTCGGCATCGAGGCGGTCAATCGGTACGAAAGTCACCTGATCAATTCCGCTGAGCAGGCGGTTGCCCTTGTCGAGCGCATTGGCATGGACAATGTCTTCGTCCATCTCGATACGTTCCACATGAATATTGAGGAAAAGGGTCTGGCCAACGGCATTCTTGCGGCGCGTGACCACCTCAAATACATGCATATGTCCGAGAGTGACCGAGGCACGCCGGGCTATGGCAACATAGCGTGGGACGCGATCTTTTCGTCTCTCGCCGCCATCGGCTTCAAGGGTGCCCTGACGCTGGAAAGCTTCGCCGGCATGCCAGCCCATATGGCCGGCGCAATTTCCACCTGGCGCCCCGTGGCCCGGGATGCGGATGAGGTCTTCGATAACGGCCTGTCGTTCCTGCGCAACAAAGCCATACAGTACGGGCTCGTTTAAGTCCCGGTTCGCAGGACGATCGCTGCGTGACTGAGGCGGACTCGCAAAAAACTCCACAAAAAGTAACAGGCCGGGAAATCCCGGCCTGTATTGTCTCTGGTCTGAGGTGTTTCGGGTGTTAGACGATGCCTGACACAACGAAGACGAGCCATGCAATGACGGGCCCGATGATGGCGATGAGCGCGCTGTAGATCAGGAGTTGGCGCAGCACCATGGGCCGTTCACTATCGGGCGCATTGGCAACAACCAGTGCACCATTTGTCGAAAACGGGCTGGTATCGACAATGGTGGTGGAAATCGCGATGGCTGCGACAACGCCGATTGCGCTGATATGCCCTTGCAGCAGAAACGGAACCGCAAGCGGGATGATGGCGCCGAGCAGGGCTGTCGAGGATGCAAATGCCGAAACGATTGCGCCGGTGAAGCATAGCAAAAGTGCTACGAGAAGCGGCATGCCAAGGCTGGAAATGGCATCGGCCACATAGGTTACCGTGCCCGCCTTTTCCATAACGCCGACATAGGTGATGATACCTGCAATCAACAGCACGGTTGACCAACTCACCTTGTCGATGGCTGCTTTCTGCGTTTCGGGCGATAGCAGGGCCAGAACGACGGCCACTGTCATTGCAACAAGACCCACATTGAACTTGAAGACCAGAGCGCCGACACCCAGAGCAATGAGGCCGACGAGTGTCGTGATGCGCTTACTGTTCAGGCGCAGCTTGGGTGCGGTATCGGCAGCGGTTCCGTAAGCATGTTCGCGTGTGGGTGAAGCGGGTGTGCCGCCATGGCCTCTGATGGCCGCGGTTACGCCCTCTGGATGCAGTTCTGGCAGGAAGTCGGACGGGGCAGCGCCCTGGCTCTTCACCTTTGCGCCCCCGAAGACGAAGAAGACCAGCACGGCAATGGCAAGGTTAAAGAAGAAGCTTGAGAGAAACAGCGATGTCGGAGCGAAAGGCAGCCCTGCCTTTTCAACGATCTGGTTGGTGATGCCGCCATAAATGCTGATGGGCGAGAAACCGCCCGCCTGTGCGCCATGGATGACCATAAGGCCCATCATGACAGGGTGGATCCGGTACTGGACGGCGAAGCTCAATGCGACAGGGGCAAGAATAGCGACGGCAGCAGGCCCGAGAGCGCCGAAGCCGGTGATAACGGCGGCAATCAGGAACATCATCCATGGGATGAGGCCAACCCGCCCGCGAACCATGCGAACGGCACCCTCGACGAGCCAGTCAATCGTGCCGTTGATTTGCGCAATGGCGAACAGATAGGTGACGGCCACCAGCGTCAAAAACAGATCGCTGGGAAAGCCGGCGAAAATATCGCTGGTTTTCATGCCGATGACGAGAGTGCCGAGAACGAACGCACCGGCGAAGGCAAGCGCACCCATGTTGATGGGCTGTATCGTTGCAATGATGAACATGGCAACGAGCAGTCCTATAGACAGAATTTCAATACCCATAATTCCCCCCGACGACGCCCCCCGCGTCGTCTTGTTTTGAAATTAGATAGACGGTTTCATGTGCTCATCATGCTGAACGCCTTGCTCCTCAGCCTTTGGCGTAAAGCTCTGCATAGTTTTGCCGGAGCACGTTCTTCTGGACTTTACCCATGGTGTTTCGCGGCAGGTCATCGACGAAAACAACGCGTTTGGGCTGTTTGTAGCGGGCAAGACGGTCACTCAATGCACCGATAATCGCTTTTTCATCTACCGTCGCGCCGGGTTGGCGAACTACGATGGCCGTGACGCCTTCCCCAAAATCGGGGTGTGGGACGCCAATCACAGCGCTCTCGACAACACCGTCGATCGCATCAATTTCGCCTTCGACCTCTTTGGGGTAAATGTTGTAGCCACCTGAAATGACGAGGTCCTTGCCGCGTCCGATGATGTGCACATACCCCTCGGCATCGATCTTTCCCAGGTCACCACTGATGAAGAAGCCGTCGGCTGTGAACTCGGCTGCGGTCTTTTCCGGCATGCGCCAGTAGCCCTTGAAAACATTCGGCCCCTTAATCTCGATCATGCCGGTTTCGCCGGTGGGCAGCTCGGTTCCGGTTGCAGGGTCGGTTACGCGCACGCTGACACCGGGCAGGGGGAAACCGACCGTTCCGGCGATACGCTTGCCATCATAGGGGTTGGAGGTGTTCATGTTGGTTTCGGTCATGCCGTAGCGTTCCAGGATCGCGTGTCCGGTGCGGGCGTGGAACTCATTATGGGTTTCGGCAAGCAATGGCGCCGAACCGGAGATGAACAGGCGAATATTGGAGACAGCGTCCTTGTTCAGGTGCGGGCTCTGCAAAAGTCGGACGTAGAAGGTTGGCACACCCATCATCAGAGTGGAATGCGGCATCAGCGACAGAACCTCTTCCGGATCGAACTTCGTCAGCAGATGCATGGATGCGCCTGAAAGCAGCGTCACATTGGTGGCGACGAAGAGGCCGTGGGTGTGAAAGATTGGCAAGGCATGGATCAGCCGATCGTCTGCCGTGACGCGCCAGACGTCCTTCAAGGTCAGCGCATTGGACAAGAGGTTGTCATGGGTCAGCATCGCGCCCTTGGACCGCCCTGTGGTGCCCGATGTGTAGAGGATGGCAGCCAGATCATCGCGACCGCGCGGAGTATCGGCAAAGTCGGCGGGCGCATCGCGTGCCAGATCGAGCAGCGAACCGCTTCCATCGGCGTCCAGCGTTTCGACCATCGCGCCATATTTTTTGGCAATGGTCTCGACGCCATCGCGGGCGGCAGAGGCGACGACCACAAGCCGTGGCTCCGCATCGCCGATGAAATAATCGAGCTCGGCCAGCGTATAGGCGGTGTTGAGTGGCAGATAGACCGCACCGGCCCGCACACAGGCGAGATAAAGGATGAGCGCCTCGGCACTCTTTTCCACCTGCACGGCCACCCGGTCGCCGGGTTGAATTCCCAATCTGTCCATTGCGCTGGCAAAACGGCCCGACAGGGCAATCGCGTCACCATAGGTCC
Source organism: Rhizobium sp. CFBP 13644 (assembly GCF_014842165.1). Lineage (NCBI taxonomy): Bacteria > Pseudomonadati > Pseudomonadota > Alphaproteobacteria > Hyphomicrobiales > Rhizobiaceae > Rhizobium > Rhizobium sp. CFBP 13644. Next base: position 182,795 of record NZ_JACYVF010000006.1, on the reverse strand, counting down.
ATGTGTGGTCTTTGCCGACGCGAATGAAAGATGCGTCTTCCTGCGCCGCAGATCTGATTGCGTCGAATAGATGGTTGCTCACTTGCGCGCTCCTCCAAGCGTTGAGTTCATGATCTGGGCGAAAGGCCCTTGTTGGCTGGCCTTCGTCCGACCGTCTTCGATGTGATTGAGAAAGCCTTTGACGTCGGTCGAAGCAATCACTTCGCCGCGTTGCGCCATGGCTTCATGGTTTGCGATAATATCGTCCAGCTTGTAGAGATAGTTGACCATCAGCCCATGGGCCTGTTGCATGGCCTTGGTGGAGCGGTCTCCAAGGAAATTCAACTGTTCGAGCCGCGCTCCATTGCCCAGATGGAAACGGGCAACCGGGTCGACGGGGCGGCCCTCTGGCGTGCGCTCGGTAAGGAAGTAACGCGCGGCAAGCGGCAAAAGCACGCGCTCCACCTCTGCGGTGGCTACTGCGTTTTCGTCCCAACCGAGTTCATCCATCACCGTCAGGGTCTTGCGGACTGTTTCGGGCAGGGCAGGCTGCGCCGTTTCTGCGCGCAGTTTCGATAGCCATCGGGCAAAGCCCGGCACAGGAGACAGCGTCACGAAATTCTTCAGGCCCGGCAGGTCCTTGCGCAGATCATCCACCACCTGCTTGATCAGGAAATTGCCGAATGAAATGCCACGCAATCCATCCTGACAGTTGGAAATCGAATAGAAGACCGCCGTCGTTGCCTCGTCCGCGCGGATATGCTCGCGACCCTCATCCAGCACATCGGCGATGGCGCGGGGCACGGACCGGGTGAGCGCGACCTCGACAAAAACCAGGGGTTCATCGACGAGGCGAGGGTGGAAGAATGCAAAGCAGCGGCGGTCGGCGGGCGCCAGACGGCGGCGTAGCTCTTCCCACCCTGCTATCTCGTGGACGGCCTCATATTTGATAATTTTTTCAAGGATATAGGCAGGTGTTGACCAGTCAATGGGCCTCAAGGTCAGGAAGCCGCGATTGAACCAGGAGCCGAACAGATGCGTGAAATCGGCGTCGAGGGCACGGTATCCCTCGGACTGGTCTTTTGCGCTGAGAAGTTGCTGGCGCATCTGCACAAGGCGTGCGGTGCCGTTGGGCGCGTGGTTCAGCCGGCGGAGAAGCTCCTGACGGCGTGACTCTGCTGCTTGATGGAGCGCAATGATCGAGGCCGAGCTCTTGTCGGATTGATACGTCTCGATTGCCTTTTCCAGAGCGCCTGCCTCGGGGCCGAATTTTTCATGCAGCATCTGGAAAAAGCTTTGTATGCCTTCTTCATCCAGTGCCGCCCAGCGGTCCAGAATTTCGGCGGCCAGCGCCATGCCCGATGCCTCGCCGCGGCTCGACAGCAACATCTCGCAGAGTGTCTGAAGATCGAGTTCCGCAGGAGCGCGGTTTGCACGCGAGCCGGAAAAAAGCAGCTGGCGACCGCGATCCGTGATGCTTTGCAACATGTCGGTAAAGAAGGAAGCCTCAGACATAGAAAATTTCCTCTATCGCCAGCCGGGCAGTGGCACTTCCCACGCCCCGGTTCCACGGGTAGTATATAGCAACAGGTTTCTCGTACACGAATTATGCAATCGTGTATACAAGAATAGCATTTACGTATGAAGGAAGCAGTCTGATGTCAGAGAATACCGGCCGCTGGCTTCGCGACGAGATCGAAAATTCTATTCTTTCCAACGAGTTCAAGCCGGGCGAACGTCTCGACGAGACCGTGCTGGCAACCCGTTTCGGTGTCTCGCGCACGCCCGTTCGCGAGGCGCTCATGCAGCTCGATGCAATCGGCCTCATCGAGATCAGGCCAAGGCGCGGCGCCATTGTCATCGATCCGGGCCCGCACCGGGTCTACGAAATGTTCGAGGTCATGGCCGAGCTGGAAGGTCTTGCCGGGTCGCTTGCCGCGCGGCGGCTGGACGCAAGCTCGCGGCAGGCGATCACCGCGAACCATGAAAAGTGCAGGCAATCGGCCTCTGCCGGAGACAGCGACGCCTATTATTACGACAATGAAGAATTCCACAAAGCGATCTACGCAGCGGGCCGCAGCGCCTTTCTGGAAGAGCAATGTCTGCAACTGCACCGTCGGCTGCGCCCACACCGCCGTCTCCAGCTTCGCGTTCGCAACCGCCTCTCAACATCCTTTGCGGAGCATTGTGCTGTCGTAGACGCCATCTTTGCCGGAGATGGAGATCAAGCGCGCAACCTGCTGAGAGGGCATGTGGGCGTTCAGGGCGAACGATTCAGTGATCTTGTCGCCAGCATGGCAGCCAGATAGGCCCATAACAGGGTCGCTGGCCGAGCAAAACACGCTGCTGCTTGCCAGCCGCCATATCATTCCCCTTATACGGTGAACCCGTCGGCCCGTTCCTCATGCATGACTGTGTGGCGTGTTTTGACAATGCGACGACAGATGCCGTTGTTTTCCAGATACGAGCATCTTGACAGAATAAAAAAAGATGAGAAAAAGAGGAAGGTTTTATCCGCGGCTGTTTTCCTGGCGGATGGTCTCCAAAGAACACGACCTCAGATGCCGGTATGCGGCACATCCGTGTAAGGTAAACGATGGCATACTCATTCAATAGCTGGCTCACCAGCTTGTTCCGACGTCATCATTATGATGCTGTCAGATTTGCCACACGCCTCGTTGGTAGCCGTGACAATGGTGAGGAAATTGTTCAGAATGCCTGGGTAAAGCTCTGCGCTCGCACAGCGGAAACTCCCATACTGCACCCGAAAACCTACCTGTTCACCGCCACCCGAAATGCGGCCATCGACTTCGCGACCCGCGAATATCGTGAGCGAAAATATCGCGTGGATGTTGACTCATTGACCGATGCCGATGTGGCTGATGATACTTTTCGGCAATATGAACTGCGCAGGCAGCTTGCGATCATCGCCATCTCGCTCAACGAATTGCCATCCCCATGCCGGAAAGCTTTTGTGCTGAACAAGCTGGAGGGGCGAACCCACCGTGAAATAGCACAAAAACTCGGAATCTCAGTCAGCATGGTGGAAAAGCATATTGTCCGCGCCCTGCTGCATTGCCGAAATCTGGTAAGCTGAGCAGCTGGCAAATGAGAAATATGTCTAAAAATCCAACATCTCACCCAGCCAGCAGTCAAACAAAATCGGTGGCGCCTATGTCTCCTGATCCCGATGTCGGCACGACCCTATCCGATGAAGCTTTGCTTTGGATCGTGCGGCTTCACTCTGGCACAGCGGTCAAGGACGACTGGAACCGCCATGCGGAATGGTGTGCGACAAGCCTTGCCCATAAGCGGGCCGCAGTTGAGGCGCAGGCGCTGTGGGACAGCATGTCTCACTTACAGGTAGAGGCATCAAGCGGATTCATCAAACTGGAACGCGGGAAGAAAAGCGTTTCGCGAAGGCAATTTTTGCTGGGCTGTGCAGGTTTGGGAACTGCTGTCGGCGTCGGGCATGCTGTTTGGTCTTCCGGAGTTGTCAATCGGTTGTCTGCGGACTACGCGACGTCAACGGCCTCGTCTCGTACCGTCGAACTGCCAGATGGATCGAGGGTATCCCTCAATGCCTGCTCTGCGATTGACGTCTATTTTGAAGGTGCCCTTCGAAAAGTGGTGTTGCGAACCGGCCAAGCCTATTTCGAGGTTGCTGCGGATTTAAACAGGCCGTTTGAGGTGATCGCTGGAGATGTTTCGGTGACGGCTCTCGGAACAGCCTTTGACGTTTCTCTCGAACAAGCTGATATCGGCGTTGAGGTCGCCGTGGTTGAAAACGCCGTGCGCATCAAATCCGGTCTCAGCTCTTCAATTCAGATCGAGGCTGGGCAAAAAGTGGCAATCGATCCGTCGGGGAAAATCGGTGCTGTCGTTGCGCAGGATGTGTCGATCACGTCGGCGTGGCTTGATGGCAAATATGTCGCCGAAGGACGCTCACTCTCGGAGGTGGTTGCGGCTTTGTCCAAGTGGCACTCGGGCGTGATCCTCATCACGGATTCCTCGCTTCAATCCATGACCATCAATACGGTGCTGGATCTCAAGGATCCACTCGGATCTCTCGACGCTCTTGAAGCCGGCCTGCCTATTCGCGTTCGCCACATAGGCAATTATATAACTTTAATTTCAATGGGTTAGTTTATTATGAGTAGTTTTATCATATTTCATTGAGGTTTTTTCCATCTCGTCCGGTCTTACCATATGACGGGCGCAAGAATTGTGTGACGACGAAGGTCCCGTCTGAATATGGATAGGGGACTATTATGAGAATAAGACCTAGGACGCAGTGGTTGAGAGGATTTCTGGTGGCATCCACGGCCATCATTCCGCCCACAGCAACATCGATCGCGCATGCTCAGGAACAGAAGAGCACAACGTCGGCACAGATTTCATTCGACATTCCCGCACAGGCTCTTGCTCGATCCCTCAACGCATTTGCCCGTGCCAGCAACATCAAGATTGCCTATTCCGCAGCGCTTGCAAAAGATAAATCTGCACCTGCGTTGAAAGGTCGTTTTACCAAGGAAAGTGCGCTGGCGCGCCTATTGGCCGGGAGCGACCTTTCCTACAGCTTTACCAGTGAAGGATCGGTGACGATCTCCAAGCCACAAGTCAGCGCCGCCAATGTGGGTTCCGATGGCTCAACAGTCCTCGAGACCATCACCATCAGTGGCGCGCGTGGTGGTACGGTGCCAACGGACGCTGAGCTTGAGGCTGGAACCTATCAGGGTGCGGGAACATCGGGATATATCTCTCAGGAAAATATCCAGCGTTTTCGCGGCTCTTCTCCGGGCGACATGCTGACGGGAATTCCCGGCGTGTTGAACGGTGAAAATCGAAACTCGGGTGCGCTCGACGTCAATATTCGCGGCATGCAGGGACAGGGCCGTTCTCCGGTGGTGATTGACGGGGCATTGCAGGAAAGCACGGTCTATCGCGGCTATGCGGGTATGGCCGGACGAACATATGTCGACCCGGATTTCATCGGTGGCGTGAGCATTGAAAAGGGGCCGAGTGCAGCTGCGGACGGAACAGGCGCCATCGGTGGTATCGTGCGTGCGCGCACGCTCAACGCCGGGGACATCATTGCGCCCGGTGGAACATGGGGTGTTGTCGTAAGAGGAGGGCTTTCCGGCAATTCGGCAAGCCCTCCTGAAGCGGCCACAATAGGCGGCAGCGAGCCAGCCGTCCGTAACTATAATAGGCCTGATCCCTTTGATCTAAGGGGAAAGAATGGCTCCGTTACCGCCGCGTATCGTTCAGAGATGATTGACATTATTGTCGGGCGCGCGGAACGCGATAACGGGAATTATTTCGCAGGAGAAAGCGGGATAAACCCAAGTGGTTGGAAAGGTGGAGCGCACCCTTTTACGTATGGTGAGCAGGTCACGAATACGTCGATGGATAATACATCCCATATGGTGAAAACGGTCCTGCGGCCAAACGAAAACCACACGCTCGACCTCTCCTTTATGCGCTATGAGAGTCTGTTCGGCGAAATGAAGCCGTCACAGCTGATGTGGGCTGACACTGCTTACCAGACCACCTCTGAGGTTGAAGTCGACACCTATACGGCGCGTTACAGATACAAGCCCGAAAATCCGTTGATCGATCTGCGCGCCGATCTTTGGGCGACGAATGTTGACAGTTTCAATGTTGATCCCGTCCGGACTGTTTGGGCAGGCCAACTGTATAATGATGACATGTTCGCAGCCACTCTTTCCGAGCGATGGGGCCTTACGGTGTTCAACACGTCAAGATTTTCCGGCGATGCCGGGGATCTGGCTGTCAGTTATGGTTTCGCGCATGATCAGGAAGATTTCGGCAAATCGAAATCCTGGAATTCCTTAAATGCTCAATATCCCGGGAGGGCTTGGGACAATACGAGGGCGGGTTGGCGCAGGCAGGATAGTTACTTCGGAAACGTTGAGTACAAACCTGAGCAGTGGGTCACATTGACCGCAGGCCTCCGGCATATCGACTCGACCGTTCAGGACGAAAATCCGGGCATAAGCTGGGTACAGGAAGGACGGCTCAATCGTGACGAGGCTTCTGGATGGGCGCCTTCATTCTCCGCATTGGTGGAGCCGGTAAAGGGTATCCAGTTTTATGGTCGTTATGCCGAGGCTCTGCGAGCAGCGAGCTCTTTTGAAGGTACACAAGGATTTTCCAGCTCGGTCAACCCATACACAAATCTCTTGCCTGAACACGCCCACAACACTGAAGTTGGTGTGAATTTACAGAAGTACGGCATCTTCACACCAGACGATCTTTTTCAGGCCAAAGCCGGTTGGTTCAGAAACGATGTGACCAATTATATCACGCTTGGAAGTGAGAAATTGACGACATCAGCCGGGTATTCGACCGATATGCTCGTCATGAGCAACATTCCACGGGTCTCGACTCAGGGCGTCGAAATATCGGCGAGCTATGATGCGGGACGGTTTTATGGCTCTTTGAGCGGTACCGAATACACCGAAATCGAAAGTTGCTACGCAAGGTCACCAGCGTCTGCTGCCCTATGCTATGATGGTATGCCGAAGACCAGCTATGCCTTTTTCAAGGAGCATATTCCGCCAAAGCGGAGCTTCTCTGCCACGATTGGTGGCCGTTTCTTCGATGAAAAGCTCTCACTTGGCGCGCGCTACACGCATATTGAAACTGAACCGGGCTATGAGCTTGTTGACCTGTTTGGAAGCTATCGCGTGTCAGACACTGCAACGCTGTCATTCACAGTCGATAATTTATTCGACAAATATTATGTCGATACGCTTAGCCTTGGAAAGGAAGTGGCTCTTCTTCCCTCTCCGGGCCGGACGATACGGGTCAACTTTGTAAGCCGGTTTGGTGATGGCAATCGGGAAGCCGTCCTCTCTGCAGATGCGCGCAACCTCGTTGCATCGCGGTCAGACGATGCCGCTCCTGCCATGGGCAGTTTCGACGGCAACTGGACCGGCTTTTATGTCGGTGCGGATTGGGGCGGAAAGCACTTTTCGGCAAATGGAGACACGACCGCTGCCGGTGGCGTGAGCAGTGCCATCGCGGCTTCCGAAAAGACTGACCGCGACGCCAATTCCATTCTGGGTGGATTGCACGCCGGTTATAATCACCAGTTTGGTAACGGTACGGTTTTGGGCTTTGAAGTTGACGGGGGTTTTACACGCGCTCGAGGAGAGCAGGCGATGCCGGTGTCCGCGTTTACCCAGGCTTTACAGGCAGAATACCACCAGAGTTATGGTGCTGAAACATCAGGGCGTGTGCGTCTTGGGCAGTCGTTCGGCAGGACCCTCCTCTATGGCACCGGTGGTGTTGGCTTGGTGCAAGAAAAGCAAAAAAGAACCCAGTATCGTCAAATTGGCTCTGAGACGAGACCTTACTTTTCGGAAACCGAAGAGAAGATCCGACCCGGTATGGTTCTTGGTGGCGGCTTGGAGTTCGCTTTCAGCGACAGGCTTTCGTTGCGAACGGAGTATTTATTCGGCTATCACCCCGACAAGAAATTCGACTTTGAACGCGCCAGTCAGAACATCCAAGGTGGGGCGAATGTACCCATTGGCCGCGAAGCGAGTAATACGCTGAAGACCCACAGCCTGCGCGTCGGCCTCAATTACCATTTTTGAGATGTGTAACTGACGCCTTTTACGCCGCATAGCCCTACTACCGGTTTCATGGAGACACCGAGTTGAGGTGTTCCTGAAACCGGAGGGCATTAAGCTTTTCATACCCAGCCCCTTGTCGTGCTACCGGAGCCTAAAGGCTTCGGTAGCCCCCTCGAAGCGACCAAGTCATTGGCCAGTTTTGCAGACCGGGCAAATCTCTTTTCCCTGCACGCTTATTCATACGACGCAACAACGGTGCCAAGCTGCCGTCAGTGACACATTGTCATTTGACTGGGGCTGTCGGCGATATCGCCGGTCCGTTGCCGCTTTTCGTCGTCCACCGGGATCAAGGACGGTTAGCCATCCTGGATGACGTCAAGCGGTGAATAGGAAACGGCCCAGGCATCGTAAACGCAGAAAACTGCGATACAATAAGGGGAACACAATATGCGTCCAAGTCTGTTTTCAACGGTTTTAATGGCCGGGATTGCGTTTTCGTCGGGGGCGAACGCAGAGATCAAGATCGGTTTCATCACCTCCCTCAGCGGCAATGGTGCCGCCATCGGTATTCCCTATTCCAAGGGCATCAAGGCGGCCCAGACCTATAAGGGCGAGATCGGCGGCGAAAAGATCACCGTGATCGAACTTGATGACGGGACAGATCCCTCGGCAGCGGCACGCAATGCCCGCAAGCTCATCGAGGAAGAAAAGGTCGATCTGGTCATCGGGGCCGCGACCGCGCCATCGTCTTCTGCCGTGATGACCGTTGCAAAAGAACTCAAGGTTCCGATGCTGGCCGTCGCCCCCGTCAGCCTGCAGGCGGGCGATGATCAGTGGGGCGTCGTTCTGCCCCAGCCCGCAATGCTGATGGCGAGCGTCATCGCAGACCGCATCAAGCGCGACAATCGCAACAATGTGGCGCTCATCGGCTTTTCCGATGCGTGGGGGGACCTGTGCCTGGCCGGCGCAAAGGCTGCCGAAACCGCGGGCAAGATTACGCTTGTGGGCGATGAGCGGTACGCCCGCACTGATACGTCAGTAACGGGGCAGGTGCTGAAGATCATGGCCCGCAAGCCTGATGCGATCCTTCTGGGGTCTTCGGCCACGCAGGCTGCCCTTCCGCCGCTGGAACTGGCCAAACGCGGCTATAAGGGCGGCATTTACGGGCTTGCGCCCGTCGTCAGCGATGATTTCATTCGCGTTGGCGGCAAGGCTGTCGAGGGCGTCAAGGTCACCATCGGCCCTGTAGTCGTTGCCGAGCAGTTGCCTGATGACCATTACGCCAAAAAACTGTCTTTGGCCTTTCGTGCAGCCTATGAAAAAGCCAATGGCTCTTCCACGCGGGACAATTTTTCCGCCTATGGTTTCGATGCCTGGATGGTCTTTCTGAATGCCGCAGAACAGGCGCTGAAGACAAACAAGCCAGGCACCGCCGAGTTTCGCGTTGCCCTCAAGGATGCGATCCTGACCTCCACGGAAGTGGCTGGCGTGCATGGTGTCTACAATTTCAGGAAGGGCAATTTCTACGGCGTGGACGATCGCTCGCTTGTGGTCGTCAAGCTGGTGGATGGCGCCTGGAAATACGAACCCTGATACCTGCCAAGCGCCACGAGCCCGGCGCCCGACTTGGTGCCCGCCCCGTCATCGGGGTGGGCGAACCTTCCGCTTGGAGAGCCTTTGATGGATTTCGATACCGCCTCGATCCTCGCTGTCGACGGGCTGTCTTCTGGTGCGGTCTATATTCTGATCGCCATTGGAACAGTCCTGATTTTTACCGTCACACGCGTGGTCTTTATTCCCTTCGGCGACATCGCCGCCTTTTCCGCGCTTACGCTGGCGGCGCTGGAATCAAACCGCCAACCCGGCACGATCGGGCTTGTTGCGATATTGGCGTGCCTTGCCTTTGCGCTTGAACTGACGAGCCTTGCCCGCACGAAGCGGCTCCACCAGCTCTGGCGCGCGGCACTTTTCTATCTTGTGCTGCCGCTTTCTCTCATGGGCCTCGTCTGGCTTTCCGCACCGCTCTATCAGAGCTCGATGGCGCTGCGCATCGTCTTTACCCTCATCCTCATCGTTCCGATTGCGCCCCTGCTGGACCGGATTGTCTATCGGCCTATTGCTGATGGCTCGGTTCTTCTTTTGCTGATCGTATCGATGGCGCTCCATTTCGCGCTTGTCGGCATTGGGCTTCTGTTCTTCGGTGCAGAAGGCGTGCGCACGCAACCGCTGACGGAAGAGATTTTCTTCGTGGGCAATGTCGTCGTTACCGGGCAGGCCATCCTCATCATGATGGCGGCGGTCGTTTTCAGCCTTCTTCTCTATCTGTTCTTCGAGTTTACCCTTGTCGGCAAATCGCTGCGGGCAACGGCGATCAACAGAACAGGCGCACGGCTGATGGGCATCCGCCCGGAGAGGTCAGGTGCCATTGCCTATATCGTCGGATCGCTGATGGCCGGTGTATCGGGCATCCTCATCGCGCCGGTAAACACGATCTTTTACGATTCAGGCTTCCTGCTCGGCCTTCGCGCCTTCGTCGGAGCCATTATCGGCGGCATGGTCAGTTACCCCGGCACTCTCGTCGGCAGCCTGTTCGTCGGCATTCTGGAAAGCTTCTCGTCCTTCTATGACAGCTCTTTCCGCGATGTGATCGTGTTCTCCCTGCTGATCCCGATTCTGGTTTTCCGGTCCTTCAAGACTGCCCATAGCGAGGAGCATGACGAAGAATGAACCGCACCTATCTCTTGAGCGGCCTTGCTATCGGATTGATATGCTTGGGCTTTGCACCGCTGGTCTTTGACCCTTTCACCATCACGCTTCTGAACTATATCGGCATCTATGCGCTTGTCGCCATCGGGCTGTCCCTGCTCACAGGGGTTGCGGGCATTGTGTCCTTCGGGCAGGCCGCCTTCGTCGGCGTCGCCGCCTATACGTCCGCATGGGTCACGACGGCAGCCGGTGGCTCGGCCTGGCTGGGTCTTGCAGCCGGGCTTGTGCTGACATGCCTCTGTGCCTTTATTCTCGGCGCCATGACATTGCGGCTGAAGGGGCATTTCCTGTCTCTCAGCACCATTGCCTGGGGGCTTGCCATCGGCTTCCTGTTCGGCAATCTGGAGACCCTGGGCAAGCACAACGGACTTGCCAACATTCCGCCCATCAGTCTTGGCGGATATCCGCTGGTCAGCAGCGGCCAGATCTTCTACCTGATCTGGGTGATTGTCGGCCTTGCGCTTCTCTTGGTCTACAATCTGCTCGATTCCCGCGCGGGACGTGCGATGCGGATGTTGCGCGGTGGCAATACTCTGGTGGAGAGCCTGGGGATCGATCCCTTCCGCGTCAAAATCAGCTGCTTCGTCATCGCCGCCGCACTGGCTGCGATCTCCGGTTGGCTCTACGCGCATATGAGCCGGTTCGTTAGCCCCGCGCCCTTCGAGCCCCTGATGGGGATCGAATATCTGATGATGGCTATGGTCGGTGGGGCGGGCAGCCCGCTGGGCGGCATTATTGGCGCAGCCATCGTTACATTGTTGAAGAACGGCATACAGGATTATCTCCATTACTTCGTCAGCGGTGCCGGGCAGCTGGAGACGGTAGCCTTCGGGGTTCTTTTCATCCTCTTCCTGCAATATTCCCGGCAGGGGCTCGTTCCTGTTCTCGCACCGCTGCTGCCTCGCGCTCGTCCGCCCTTGCCCGAAAAGGCTGCCGATCTGCCGGAACGACAAAGGCCCGAAAAAGGCAGCCTGCTTTTGCGGGTCGAGGAAGCGGAGCGTCATTTCGGCGGCCTCGTCGCCGTCAACAAAGTCAGTTTCGACGTGAAGGCTGGCGAAATCCTGGCACTCATCGGACCGAATGGCGCTGGCAAAAGCACCATGTTCAACCTGCTGACGGGTGCACTTGCGCTTTCGTCAGGGCGCATCAGCTTTGGTGAGCTTGATATCGCCCGCAGCAGGCAGAGCACGATTGCGCGCGCTGGCATCGGTCGCACCTTCCAGCACGTGAAGCTGCGGCCCAAGATGACGCTTCTAGAAAACGTCATGGTGGGTGCCTATCCCCGTACCCGCAGTGGGCTGTTTTCCGCGTTTTTGCGCTTGAACAGGGCGGAAGAGGCTATCGTTCGGCACCGTGCGCTGCAGGAGCTTCATCGTGTCGGGCTTGGCGACAAGCCTTTTGAACTGGCTGGTAACCTTCCATTGGGAAGCCAGCGTGTGCTGGAAATTGCCCGCGCGCTCGCCTCGGATCCTGTTCTTCTTGTGCTTGATGAACCTGCTGCCGGTCTGCGGCGACAGGAGAAGATGGCGCTTGCTGATCTGTTGCGGTCGCTGCGCGACGAGAGCAACCTCACCATCCTGATTGTCGAGCACGACATGGACTTCGTAATGTCGCTGGTCGACAGGATCGTTGTGATGGATTTCGGACAGCGGATCAGCGAGGGCACGCCTGAGATGATCCGCAACGACCCGCGCGTTCAGGAAGCCTATCTGGGAGGTGTCGCGTGACTATTCTGCTTCAAATCGACGATCTCCACGTTTCCTACGGAAAAGTCGAGGCCGTTCGCGGTGTGTCCTTCAAGGTCCGGCAAGGGGAGGTGGCAACAGTCATCGGCCCCAACGGCGCGGGCAAGACCACCATGATGTCCGCCATCATGGGCATGATGCCGTCGCTCGGTACGATCAGCTTCAACGGGCAACCCATCGGCCGCCTGTCCGTCGAGGAACGTGTCGAATTGGGCATCTGCCTTGTTCCTGAGAAGCGCGAACTCTTTGCCGAGATGAGCGTCAGGGACAATCTCGTTCTGGGTGCCTATAGTGTCTATCAGCGACAGACGGTGAAGGCAGAGCTTGAAGTCATCTACGAGCTCTTTCCCCGGCTGAAACAGAGAAGACAACAGGAGGCCGGCACATTGTCGGGCGGCGAGCGCCAGATGCTCGCCTTGGGCCGGGCGCTGATGTCGAAGCCGAAGCTGCTCATTCTGGACGAGCCAAGCCTTGGACTGGCTCCCCTGATCGTGCATGAGATCTTCGCCAAGATCGGTGTGATGCGCGGGCAGGGCTTGTCAGTTCTTCTGGTGGAGCAGAACGCCAAGGCCGCTCTCCAACTGGCCGACACGGGTTACGTGCTGGAAACGGGCGAAATCGTGCAGCAGGGCGAGGCGAAAGGTCTGATGGACGATCCCAGACTTGTTTCGATCTATCTGGGTGGGCATTAGAGCGTCCGCCGGGCATGTCGAAATGCGTCAGAGGACGGGCGATGGCGTTGTCATCGCCTTACGTCTTTTTGGCCAAGCTGCGTGAAGCCTTGGATGGCGGCGTGCCGTTCCACAGTTTGAAAGCGCGGGAAAACGTCGCGCCATCGGTATAACCCAGCGCCAGCGCCACGTCGGCCAGCTTGGTCTTCTTTGCGGCAAGAAGCCTTGCCGCAAGGTCTTCGCGGTGCAGGCGCGTCAACTCGGTCAGGCTTTTTCCTTCCGCTTTCAGGTGCCGCTGCAATGTGCGCTGGGACAGCCCCATTTCTTCTGCAAGGAAGCGAAGCGTGATCGGCCGGCGGCCGATGTAGAGCTCCAGCAGTTTCTTGACCTGCGCGACCGGATCAATCTCGCGCGGCGCCTGATCCAGAAGGTCTCCGAGCTGCCTTTCGATAAGGGCGGTTAATGCCTTATCCTCTTCCCGGTAGATTTTGTCCGCCTTCTGGGCATCGAAAATGATGCGATTGCTGGATTGGCGAAACAGCAGCGGTGCGCGGATCAGCTTGCGCAGCCGCTCTACATTGTCTGGCTCGTCATGTTCGAAGTGAACCTCAAGCGGAGCCCAGCGTGCGCTGAAGCAGGATCTTGCAAGGTGGCAGGTCGCCGAGAGTGTGTATTCGGCATCCTGTCGGCGCGGCCAGATCGTCTTGTCTGTAATTCTGTAGCTCCAGACGAGGCGCTCCCCCTCATCGACCAGAACCGACGTCGTCGCATTCTGCAGCGAGTTCAGATAGTGGCTGATCCTGTCGAAGCTTGCGCGGATCGATGGCGCCAGCGAGAACAAAATGCCCATTGGGCCGATATCCGCCGCCTTGAAATCCCCGCCGAAATTTGCCCCCAGAAACGGATCGTCCAGAAGGAGAGCTGCATCCTCCAGCAAAGCGACGAAGCGATGGAGCGGAATGATCGCGTAGGGATCGCTCAGTTCTGCGGCTGAAACATCGTGCCGGGATAGAAGCGATGGCATGACATCGCGGTGAACCTTCAGCTTTTTGATCAAGGGCATCACGGCGGAAACGCGGATATAGGTGACGGGCCTCAGCTCATTGTCTCGCCTCGCCAAACCAGCCTCCCACGACATCACCCATGGCGTGATATATCAAATAAATGGCACCTTATGCAATGTCCCTGTGAGGAAGGTTGTCTATCTTCCCTGATCAAGAATTATAAAAATGAACTGGGGTTCATTATGTTGATTGCCATCATGGGCACAGATTTTCCACCGTATTTCCGCCGTTGGCGTCCGTCGCCCGGTCGCTTTTTGCGCAACGCCAGACACTCGTAATTGCCGAGTGCCATAGCCGGATGCCTTGCTCTGCCTGATCACTGCGGCGGCGGTTATCCTGTTGGCCTCGTCCTGAACATCACCACAGCATCACACCCGAAGCGGCGTTCCGCCGTCGGCCTATTATTCATCGAGGAAGCAGTTTCATGAGCGAAGATACCAAAATCGACTTCATCTACCTGTCCGAGCAGGACATGATCCGCGCCGGTGTCACAGACATGCCTGCCTGCGTTGACACGATGGAGGAAATGTTCGGGCTGCTTTATCATGGTGATTACCGCATGGCAGGTCCGAATAACGACTCGCACGGCGCCGCTGTGAGCTTTCCTGAAAACTCGCCCTTTCCAGATATGCCGAAGCCGACCGCTGACCGTCGTTTCATGGCCATGCCCGCCTATCTGGGTGGCAGCTTCCGCACCGCCGGAATGAAGTGGTACGGCTCAAACATTGCCAACCGCGAAAAGGGTCTTCCGCGGTCCATCCTCATGTTTTGTCTGAACAATGCCGATACGGGCGCGCCGCTTGCATTCATGTCGGCCAATCTGTTGTCGGCATACCGCACCGGCGCGATCCCTGGCGTCGGTGCGCGTCATCTTGCCCGCAAGGATTCCAGAATTGTCGGCATTCTCGGGCCAGGCGTCATGGCCAAGACCACGCTTAGCGCCTTCATTTCGGCCTGCCCTGATATTGATACCGTCAAGGTGAAGGGCCGTGGGCAGAAGAGCCTCGACAGTTTCCTGGCCTGGGTGAGCGAAACCTATCCACAGATCACCACGGTTCAGGTGGTGGATACGATCGAGGACGTGGTGCGTGGCTCCGATCTGGTCAGTTACTGCAATTCCGGTGCCGTTGGCGATCCATCCACCTATCCGATGGTCAAGCGGGAATGGGTGAAGCCCGGTGCCTTCCTTGCCATGCCAGCCCTTTGCAACATCGATGAGGCCATGGAAGCCCGTGATGTGCGCAAGGTGGTCGACAATACCGGTCTTTACGAAGCCTGGTTCCACGAACTTCCCAAGCCCGCCCACGTTCATGTGCCGATCATTGGCGTGAAGTTCATGGACATGATTGCCGAAGGCAAGATGGCCAAGGAAGATCTTGAAGACATCGGCAAGATCGTGGCTGGCGAAGCCCCCGGTCGCTCCAACGATGATGAAATCATCATCATGTCGGTTGGCGGCATGCCCGTCGAAGACGTTGCCTGGGGCACCGTCGTTTACCGTAACGCGATTGCAAACGGCATCGGCACCAAACTGAACCTGTGGGATGTGCCTGTTCTGCGCTGATCGTCCTGGGGCAGCGGTGCCTGGCGCCGCCCCCTCTTATCATTGAAAAGGAAAGACCATGACCAAGGTCACTAAAATCAAGACCGGCTCGAAGTTCGAAGATCACGGCAGCTATTCGCGCCTCGTTGCGCTGGACAACTGGATCTTCGTGTCCAACACCGCTGGCCGCAATCCCCAGACAAAGGAAATCCCGTCGGATATTACTGAGCAGACATTGCAGGTGTTTTCCAATATCGAGGCGGCACTCAAATCTGTCGATGCCGATCTTCGCGATGTGGTGATGTCGCGTGTCTTCATTCAGGACCCTGCGGATACCCAGGCTGTCATGACGATTGTTGGCAACAAGTTTCGGGGTGTCGATCCGGCCAGCACCGTGACATGCCCACCGCTTGGCTCGAACGTCTATAAGGTCGAGATCGAAGTCACGGCCTATCGCGGCGCGGGAACGGCAGAAACCGAAACCAAGGTTATCGCCCTTTAAGGGCTATCGCCGCCCCATCCACGACGCTCGAGATTTTGTAACCCTCGATCTTTGAACAAAGGCTATCGCTATGGCTCCTGTGATGTTTCCGGTACAGACCGACGCTACCCTGCCGGCCAAAACCACGGTGGTCGTTATTGGCGGCGGAATCGTCGGGCTGACTGCGGCCCTGACACTTGCCGAGCGAGGTATTCCCGTGACGGTTCTGGAAAAGGGGCGGGTCGGCGCGGAGCAATCGTCCCGCAATCTGGGCTGGATCCGCAAGATGGGGCGCGCGCCTGCCGATGTGCCGATGTCGGTTGAGTCAGACCGGCTATGGGCCACCATGCCCGAACGGGTTGGCATGGATGTCGGATATCGTCAGTCCGGCATCATGTATCTGGCCCGCACCGAGGGCGAGATGGAAATGCACGGCAAGTGGCTGAACGATGTTTCCGGGCTCTCTCTCGATTCCCGTCTGCTCAGCCAGAATGATATCGATGGGCTTGTGCCGGGCGGAGCCGGACAATGGGCAGGCGGCATTTACACGGCCTCCGACGGGCGTGCCGAACCGACGCTTGCGGCAAGCGCCATTGCCAATGCTGCAAGGCGCAAAGGCGCGGTCATCATCGAAAATTGCGCTGTCCGAACCCTGTCCCTGTCGGGTGGACGCGTGTCGGGCGTTGTGACGGAACGCGGTGAAATCCGCTGCGATCAGGCTTTGCTCGCAGGTGGCCTCTGGTCACGCAAATTCCTCGCCAATCTTGGCATATCCCTGCCAACGCTGCCGCTCATCCTGTCGGTCATCCGCACTGCGCCGATGGATGGGCCAACGGAGATTGCCGTCGGCGGACCGGATTTCTCTTTCCGTAAGCGTCAGGATGGCGGCTACACCATCTCGCAACGCGGCGCGCTGGGTGCGCCCCTGCTTCTCGATCATCTGTTGATCGGCATGCGCTACATGCACATGCTGCGGGGGCAACGTCAGCTCTTGCGCATCAGTCTCGGCAAGGATTTTCTGCGCGATATAGCCTTGCCACGGCGGTGGAGTGCTAAGAGCAAAAGCCCGTTTGAAAAGGTTCGAACGATGGATCCTGCCGCCAATGCCGGTTTGAATGCTGAGGCGATGGAGAACCTGACACGGGCCTGGCCGGTGTTCAGAAATGCCGTTGTCGAGGAGGTCTGGGCGGGCATGATGGATATCACGCCGGACTCACTTCCGGTCGTGGCACCCGTTGCAAAAATTCCTGGCTTCACAATCGCCTCGGGTTTCTCCGGCCATGGCTTTGGCACGGCGCCAGCGGCAGGAGAACTTGCCGCCGACCTGATCATGGCCGCCTCATCGCCCATTATCGATCCTTCTCCCTACACGCTAGAGCGGTTCAACTGATCCGCCATTGCCGAGGATCCTAGATCCTCGGATCAAGGCCCCGCGCGATCTGCACGGCCTGCTTGTTATCAGGCAAAAGCTCGATCAGAAGCCCATCTGGAAGCTCCAGCCAGTGAGCACCCTTGCTCGTCTGGCGCGCGCCATGGCCAAGTGCTGCTTCGATGGCAGCGGGAACATCCGCGCAGATCAGACCCAGATGGCCAAACCGGCCTTCCGTGCCGCTGAATGATGGATCCTCGATCAACTGGATACCACCCAGCAGCCAGGCCTGGCGCGGCTTGTCTGCTGGCCCATCCAGCTGCGTCACTGTCATTCCCAGAACATCGCGAAAAAAGACGATGTGCGGCGCGATATCGCGCACGTAGAAAGCAGCATGATCGAGGAAGGCTTCAGTCGCGGGCATTGGGGACTCCTTTGTTTTTGCGAAGGCCGGATAGGCGGGCTTCGAAGGGTTCGGCTTGTTGCATATCGTGCAATAGAGATTTTCCGATCCCCCGATTTATTGTCGGTCAATGAAATGAAACAAGGTCATCCATCTGTTTTCAATCTGCACAATTCGCCTGAGAGTTGTGGCAAGCCAGAAGGTATGACCATGTCGAACAGGATATGCCACATCGTAATGTGGGACGTGGCTGGTGAGGGCATGGACGAAAAGTTGGTGTCGATCAGCCGCGTGATACGGGAATTCGAGGGCCTGAGAGGCCAGGTTCCGGGAATGACGAAACTCGAAGTCGGCGCGGATGTCAGTGGCATCTCCTATGCCTGCGACGTTGTGTTGGTAACAGAATTCGAAAGCATGGATGCCCTGCAGGCCTATGGTCAGCACCCCGCGCATCTGGCGGTACGGGATCGGCTGGAGGGCGTGCGGATCGCTCGCCATCAGGTTGATTACATAATACCTGTTTGAGCATCCGCGCACCGTTTGCTGACACGGCACCGGGTCTGCCTCTCATGGCAAGCCCGGTGCCGTGCAACGGGATTTCAAACCTGTATCAAGGCTTCATCAGCACCGAGCGGCTCGGGTAATCGGAAGCCCATGTGGCTGGCAGAGGCGCAACGAAGACGTTTTCCGTACGCGTGCGTGTGAGTTTCCACTGGCCGTCCGGCTCCTTGCGGAAGGCGTTGTTGAGGCGCGAGGACCGCAGCAGTGCCTTGCCATCCGAAAACAGCCAGGGCTGCATGTGCACCCATTGCGCATCGGCGGTCTTGCCATCCTCATGCACGTGGATCTGTTCCGATGTCAGGTAGTGACAGTTGAGGATAAGGAGCGGCTCCTGCCGGCTTCCCCAGAAGTTTTCGAAATGCTTGCGCAAAGCAGGCTTGCCTTCCACGCGGCCAAACTGGTTGGTGTAGTATTCGCCAACGCCTTCCCACACAGCGTCTTCCGTATAGAGATCAAGGATCAGCTCGATGCGCTGAGCGTCGTTCTCCACGCCGAATTCAGGGTTTGGGGTATCGCACAGAAACATGTAGCGCGCTTCCAGGCGGCGGATTTCGGATTCCGCTTCCAGCCTTTCAAGGCGGCGGGTCAGGGCTGCAATGGTCTCTTCTGATGTCGGCATTCGGTGGCTCCCGTTTCTGGCTTCAAGCTTTGTCTATCGGCCATTCGCGAAACGCGCCCGCCCGGCAGACAAGATGGCGCAGATGCTAAGTCGGCAGGCCTCCCGGTCAAGCGGTAATATTCACGTAAATTATTCCAGTGTCCTGACCCTATGCCGATTTGATCTTCCTTCTCCGTTGGTTAGCGGCCCTGCCGGGCGGAAAGCCGCGCAGGGAAAACTGTTTTGCAAACTTAGCAATAAAATTACGGGAATATTCCTGTTATTTGTTGGGCATGCCGGGCCTGATGGTTCGGACAGAGGAGAAGATCCAGCGATGGCCGAGCGGCGCAAACCGCGCTTCAGGGCCACCACTGGATAGAGGACAAGACAACAAAAACACGGTGACGTTGCCGACAGGCAGCGATCAATCGAGCGGGCAAAGTCCGCAAAGGGAACAGTATGATGCCTCAGCAATCGAAGTCACCAGCGTTGGTGACCGCGCTGGCGCTCGGCCATGCCAATGGTCCGACGGTCGCGGTCAAGGATTGTCTCGACATTGCCGGCTTGCCGACAGGATGCGGCTCTGCCGCTTTTGCGAATGCACAGCCAGCACGTGAAAACGCGGCAGTGGTCGATAGTCTCCTCGCGTCTGGCTGTCGCATCGTTGGCAAAGCCAACATGCATGAACTGGCCTATGGCATGACGGGCTTTAACGCCCATCTCGGCACACCCGTCAATCCCAAATGGCCGAAGCTTATTCCCGGTGGCTCATCCTCCGGCTGCGCGGTTGCTGTTGCCGAAGAGTTGGTGGATTTTGCTGTTGGTACCGATACCGGCGGCTCCGTGCGTCAGCCAGCAATCTGTTGCGGTGTCTTCGGTTTCAAGCCCACCTTTGGCCGCATCAGCCGCCGCGGCGCATCGCCTGAGCAAAGCTCGCTGGATTGCATAGGTCCATTGGCGCGTGACGCATCGATGATCGAGAAAGCCATGCGGGCGATCGATCCGAGCTTCGAGACGATCTGTCTTGAGAAAGCACCCCGGCTGGCGCGTTTGCGCACGAACTTTGACCAGCCTGTCATGGAGGCGCTGGCCGTACCCTTCATCGCCCATGATTTCGCTCCTGATTATATTGATCTTCCCTCTCTTGATGATGCGTTCAAGGCTGGAATGGTGCTCATCGCGCGCGAAACCTATCTCGCCTTCGGGCACCTGCTGGCGCGGCCCGATGGGCTTGGTGAGGATATCCGTGCCAGATTGACGGCAGCCGCTGGGGTCTCCGATGCGGATGTTGCCTGGGCTGAAGGCGTGCGCGAGCGGTTTACCGCCGAAGTCGATGCCGTGTTTTCGAGCTATGATATTATTCTGACGCCAGCGCTGCCCTGTGTGCCGCCCACCCTGCAGGCGGCCCGAGACCCCTCCCATATATTGTCCATCACGCGCTACCTGCGACCCTTCAATCTTTCTGGCCACCCGGCCCTTGTTGTTCCCGCGCTCACATCGCTGGGCCTGCCTGTCGGCTATCAGCTGATCGGCCCCAAGGGGCGCGATGAATATGTGTGCGCTGTCGGCCGCTGGTTCGCGGACATGATGTAACCCTTTCCAAGAGGACAAATAGCCATGGATTGCACTAAGCCTGCCAAGCCGTCAGAGACGTTGGAAAGCCTCGTTCTTGAGATCCGGCAACGGCGCGAAGAATTTCAATCGCTGCGCCATATCCCGATCGATATCGTGCGGAAGTTTCAGGACGTCGGCGTCTACCGCGCCTTCGTGCCTGCCCGCTTCGGCGGGGATGCGTTGTCGCCAGCTCAGTTCTGTCGGCTCATCGAGCAGATCAGCTGGGCCGATGCATCCGCTGGCTGGGTCGCAAGCTTCGGCGTCTCGGCGACCTATCTGGCGTCGCTGCCACCTGAAACCTATGCGGCGATCTATGGCCGCGACCCCAACACCGTATTTGCCGGCGGTATGTTCCCGCCCCAGGCAGCGCGGCGTGTCGCCGGTGGTCTGGAAGTGTCGGGGCGCTGGCCGTGGGTTTCCGGCGTCATGGGTGCGTCAATCGTCGGCGCTGGCATCAAGATCGAGGGTGAAACGACACCCTTGCCGCGAACGGCCATCATGCGGCGTGAGGACGTCATGGTCATCGAAACATGGGACACGATCGGGCTTCGGGGCACCGGCAGCCATGATGTCTCAGCCGAAAAGGTTGTCGTCTCGGAAGACTGGACCTTCATTCGCGGTGGCAAACCCACGCTGGATGATCCGATCTTCCACTATCCGGCTATGGCGCTGGCTGCGCAGGTTCTGGCAGCCGTGGCGCTTGGCACGGCCCGGGCTGCACTGGATTGGCTGCGCGATGACGCCATCGGCCGCACATCGGTGACGGGAGCGCCAAGCCCCGCATCACGCGGTTACGTCCAGACCAGTTTTGCCCATGCCGAAGCCATGCTGCTCGGCGCGCGCTCGGCCTTTTATGAGACGATAGAGCAGGGCTGGGAGCAGATGCTTTCCAATGGTGCGGTTGATCGACCAACGCATATTCGCCTGCGCCAGGTTGCCTCCAAGGCTGCGCAGGATGGCGCGGAAGTGGCGCGCATTGCCTTTGTTCTTGGCGGTTCCGAATCCATCAACACCGGCCATCCGCTTGGACGCTACATGATCGACGCGGCAGGCGTTGCCCAGCATGCCTTCATTGGTGCTGGCAGCTGGCAGGTGGCGGGTGCCGCTCTTCTGGATCAGCCAACACCGCCCGGATTTCCTTGAACCTTCGACGTCGGACGCTTTTTAACAATAAGGATGAGACTGAAATGACCGAGCAAAAACCGATCCGCACGCTGTTGTGCATCGCTGTTCTGCAAAACTTCTTCGACCTGCCCTTTGATCAGACCGGTATGGTCTGGACCGGCATGAAGAGCTTCATGTCCAGCGTCGCCAAAATGCCGGGCGTGACCATTCTCGGCACGTTCGATGATGACCAGACGATGGTCGGCACCTCGCCCACCGGTTTCCCATGGACCTGCTACATGCTCTGCGATTTCCCGGATCGCGATGCGGTTGTCGCTGCCTGCAATCTGTTCCGCACGATCGAGGTTGGCGACCAGAACCACCGTCTGTGGCGCTACCAGCGCATCGAAGCCCGTATGGGCCGCCCTTTGCCCAACCCTGAGGCCTGACATCAAGCCCGCGAAAGGAATTTGGTATGAATATCCACACTACCAATGTCGCCAATCTTGTCGAGGATGACAGGGTTCACACGCGCCTTTACGAAGACGAGGCGCTGTTCCAGCTGGAGCTGGAGAAGATCTTCAACCGCACCTGGGTCTATGTCGCCCATGGCTCGGAAGTTCCCGATAAGGGTTCCTTCGTCCTGTCCTATGTCGGCCAGCAGCCGGTCATCGTGGTGCGTGACAGGAAGGGCGACGTCAATGTTCTCGTCAACCGCTGTCGCCACCGGGCGGCAACCGTCTGCGAGGTGAAGAAGGGCAAGACCTCATCTTTCCAGTGCCCCTATCATGGATGGGGATATGGTCTGGATGGATCGCTGCGGGCGGTGCCCTATCCTGAGCAATATGGCGAGGACCTCGACAAGTCGCAGCTCGGCATGAAGCGCCTGCGCGTCGAATCCTACCAGAACATGTATTTCGCAACATTCAACGACGACATCGAGCCGCTGGCCGATTTCCTCGGCGCGGCTAAAAAGTGGATCGACCTGTTCATGAAGCAGGGCGGTGGTTTCCCGATCAAGGTGCTGGGCGAGCACCAGTTCACGGTTCCGATGAACTGGAAGATCCAGCTGGAAAACACCACCGACGCCTATCACTTCCCTGTCGTTCACAAGTCTTTCATCCAGACGCTCGACGCAGAAGCTGAACAGACCTTCGACTTCTTCGGCAAGGACGGTTTCGTGGAGGATCTGGGCAACGGCCATTCGGTTGCCGTGTTCATCCCGGAACTGATCGATCTTGAGGAAAACCTCGATGATCCCATTCCCGAACGGTATCTCGAACTCGCGCAGGCGCTGCGTGATGAAGGCTTCAGCGACGATCAGGTCCGCCGCATCGTTCGCGCAACAGGCGGTGCTGGCTTCAACCTCAACCTGTTCCCGAATGTCTCGCTGTCGCTTTCCTTCTTCCGCGTTCTGCGCCCGATGGGCGTGCGCGAGACAGCGATCCGCCACGTATGTCTTGGAATGGATGGTGGCCCCGCAGCCTCGAACCAGATGAAGATGCGTCTTCAGGAGCATTTTCAGGGACCGATGGGCTTCGGCACCCCCGATGATGCCGAGGTGTGGGAGCGCGTTCAGCGCGGCACGCTTGGAGGCGAAGAACTGCCGGTTCTCGTCAACCGTGGAATGGTGGACGAAGTCGAGGGCGTCGATGGTCCGCGTGGCCATTTGAGTTCGGAGACAGGAATGCGCGCCGCCTATCAGATGTGGAAGAGGATGATGAGCCAATGAACGATCTGGCCCAAAATACTGTCAATGCTGTCAGTCTTCAGGAACTGGCGGAATTCGTCTGGCACGAGGCGGAGCTGCTCGACCGTTGCGATTATGATGCCTGGCTTGCGCTCTGGACGACCGACGGACGTTACGTCCTGCCTGTCGCGCCGGGTGACGATTATGCCAATAATCTCAACCTTGCCTATGACGATGCGCATATGCGCAAGCTGCGTATCGAGCGTTTCCAGCAGGGCTTTTCGATTTCCTCAGCCCCGCCTGCCGATACGGTTCGCACCGTCTCGCGGTTCGTACTGGAAAGCGCAGATGGCGAAGAGATCGTCCTGCGTTGCGCCGAGCATATCGTTGAAAGCAAGTTCAACCGCCAGCGCCTCTATGCGGCTGACCTCAAATACACGCTGGTCCGGCGCGAGGGCAAGCTAATGATCCGCCACAAGGTTGCCCGCATTCTCAACAGCCAGGGAGAGCTGACCGCGTTCAGCTATTTGTTCTAATGAGTGTGCCGCTTCCTGAAAAAATCCAGACCGCTGTCGTCACCGGCGGTGCAAACGGGGTGGGTGCACTCATCGCACGCTCCCTTCATCGCGCAGGTTTTCGCGTTGTCATCACAGATCTGGCGGGCGCCGATGCCGAGCCATTGGCGCAGGAGCTGGATCTGGCTGGCGAAACCGCTGTCGTCGGCACGCTTGATGTCAACAAGCCCGAAGACTTCCAGACCATTCTCGACCGCTCCATCGAGCGGTGGGGTTCCGTTGAGGTGCTGGTCAACAATGCTGCCCGCACGGCCGTCAAGCCGCTGCTGGAGATCGACCCGGCCGATTTCAACGCTGTCATGGCAACCAATGCTGGCGGAACATTCGCCGGCAGCCAGATTTTTGGCCGCCATTTCAAGGAACGCGGTTATGGCCGCATCGTCAACCTGGCCTCGCTTGCAGGCCAGAATGGCGGAACGGCGACCGGCGCGCATTATGCCGCCTCCAAGGGTGCCATTCTGACGCTGACCAAGGTGTTTGCCCGCGATCTCGCCCCCTTCGGCGTGACCTGCAATGCCATCGCCCCCGGCCCGATGGACACGCCTGTCGTGCGGTCCGTGTTGACAGAAGATCGGCTTCCGGCGGCTCTGGCCAACATCCCGGTCGGTCGGTTGGGTGAGCCCGGTTTCGTTGCCGATCTGGTGGCCCTTCTTGCCGGGCCCAATGCAAGCTTCGTCACTGGCGCGTGCTGGGACGTCAATGGCGGGATCTATATGCGATGAGCACAAACGCGACCCCTATGAAGCTGACTGTCATCGACCGTGTGGAGGAGCCGGGCAATATTGCCCGTATCCGTCTGGCCGCAGCCGATGGCAATGCCTTGCCCGCCTTCGAGGCTGGCGCGCATCTCGATCTTCACCTGATCGAGGACGGCCTCGACCTCTGGCGGCAATATTCTCTGTCATCCGATCCCGCAGAACGCAATTTCTACGAGATCGGTGTTCTCCGGGATCCCAAAAGCCGGGGTGGCTCCGAGGCCGTCCACCGGCTGGCCACCATTGGTGCCGTTCTCGACGTCGAGGGGCCGCGAAACCATTTTCCGCTGGAAGAAAGCGCCCGTCTCTCGGTGCTTTTTGGCGGCGGCATCGGCGTGACGCCCATGCTGGCCATGGCGCAGCGCCTGCATGCGCTTGGTCGTGATTTCGTTCTGCACTATGCCACCCGGTCTGAAAATGTGACGGCCTTTCGTGCCCTCATCGGTGAACAACCGTGGGCGCATCATGTCGTTTTCCACTTCGACGACCAGCCGGACGCGCAGAAGATCAACCTCAAGACCGACCTGCCCGCGCCAGCATCCGACACCCATATCTATGTCTGTGGGCCGCAAGGTTTCATGGACTGGATCATCACATCAGCGGAAGCAGCCGGCCACCCGACAAGCCATGTGCACCGGGAGTATTTTTCCGCCGATGTGGACAAGAGTGGCGATAGTTTTGAGGTCGTAGCGAAACGATCCGGTGTGACGGTCAGCATCGGGCCGAACGACACCATTTCAAAGGTGCTTGCCAAGGCTGGCATCCGTGTCGAGGTGAAGTGCGAGGAGGGGGTTTGCGGAACCTGCGTGACCGACGTGCTGGAAGGCGAACTCGATCATCGCGACAAGTTTCTCACGGAGGAAGAGCGGGAAGAAGGGACGATGATCTGCGTCTGCTGCTCGCGCGCAAAGTCGAAAACCATCATTCTTGATCTATAGGAGGAGACAGGCATGAACAATCCGGTTCCGCTTCCCAAGGAAGCCCAGGATTTTCGAAACGGGATGAGCCGGCTGGGCGCTGCCGTCAATCTGGTGACGACCGATGGCCCTGCCGGTCGTCACGGGCTGACGGTTTCAGCTGTCTGCTCGGTTACTGACACGCCGCCAACCCTGCTTGTCTGCATCAACCGCAATGCATTTTCGCATGACGCCTTCATCGAGAATGGCGTTATCGGCATCAACGTGCTTGCATCATCGCATCAGGAATTATCCCGTTCCTTTGCGCGTTGGACCGGTGAGGAGCGGTTCTCAAGCGAGGACTGGATCGCGCTCAAAAGCGGTGCGCCCATTCTGGCAGATGCCAGCGTTGCATTCGATTGCAAGATCGTCTCGCGGGAAGAGAAGGGAACGCATTCGGTCATTTTCTGTGAGGTCTTGGAAACAAGCGTCCGCGATGACCATTGCAGTGGCCTGATCTGGTTCGATCGTGATTTCCACACTCTGCCTGCGGCTGCGCCAACGGCGGTCTGAAGGCTTGGCGCGCCTTCAGATTTCCTTGAGATGAAGAAACACTTTCTCAAGAATTTTATTGAGCGATGCCACTTCTTCCGGGCTCATATTGATGAAGGACGCGGCGAGGATCTTGTCTGCTTCCTGCACCGCCAGCTGGCGCGCATTTTCGCCCTGAATTGTCAGGGCTACCTCGGTTGCGCGCTGGTCAGCCTGCCTGACGCGGGTTTCCACCAGTCCATCGGCAGCCATCCTCTGGATGATCTTGGTGGCCGTGTTCAGCTTCAGCACCGCCAGATCCGCAATTTCCGAAACGCTGAGATGATTGTCTTCGTAAAGAGACATCAAAACCCGCCAGCGCGGCATATCAAGCCCGATCGGCTTCAACCGGCTTTCAAGCACGCGGACATAATGACCGTTGACCTGTGAAATCCAGTAGAAGGGCCACTGGCGCCGCACCCGCTTTTCGGTCATGTCCCCCCGCTTGCCGGTAGAGGCCGGGTTTTCGGCAACAGTCATTCGTAAAATCCGCTGAGACGTTATCTCTTCCGAACACCGTATGTCGGCAATGGAAGGCTGATAGGGCGGATTTAGATGAAAATTCCCGTTTCTGCAAGGCGTACATTAGTGGTAATTTTTTAAAGGGTGGAGGGCCGCAGCAGGGAATATCTGATGACGACATAGGATAGCAGGGCAGCGGTTGCGAGGCCGACCCCTGCCAGTGCCGCGTCCGTCAGCCCATGCCGCCACGTGCCAACTTCGGCAACCAGCAGGAAGCACATATTCGCATCCAGTCCAATCGGGGCCGTTCGCGGATGAGCCCGCAATGATGCCCCCGCAGCCAGAAAGCCCACTGTTACCAGAATGATCTGCATGGGATCGCCCGCGAGCGGGAACGTGGCCGCAAGATAGGCAATGCCTGCCATGACGCCGATGGCCACCCCCGGCAATAGCGATTTGAGGATGGGCCTTGGGTCAGGCGCAGATGACATGATCATCGGATAGACGACAAGGGTCATGCAGCCAGCCAGCACGTCAAAGCGTGGAAAGGCAATGGCAATCGCGCTGGCGACGCAGGCCATTCCGGCACACAGGCCGAACCGTTTGAGAGATTGCTGGACGCGGCCGTTCATATTGCGCGGCGCGAGTGGCTGAGGGCGCAGCGGCGTGAAGGGGAAGGTGACGGCTGTGACGCAAACGACGCCGATGAGCGTGCACAATATGCGGTCCACGGCGAGCGCGAAGGGTGTCAAAGTCTGGTCATGGGGGAGTGATGAGATATAGGGCAGAAGAACCACGAGAATTGTTATGCCCGATATGAAGGAGCCATAGCTCATGACACTGCCGATCCAGTAGGCCAGTGCTGCGCTGGCGCCGACGCCTATCGCCAGCCAGAACGCCATCCATGCTGGCGATGGATCGAGATAAAGGATTGTCAGCGAGATGAGGGCTCCCGCCAATGTTCCGGCAACACGCAGGATGGCGCGCATGACGAGATCTTCGCGAAAAGCCTGTTGAACGACCCATACCGGCATGGCCGCCCAGAAAGGGTTGGAAAGGCCAAGCGCTTTTGCACAGGCAAGCGCGCAGGCGGCGGCCAGGAAAAGCTGAAGGGTGAGTGAAAGGCTCCTCGGCATTGGTCATCCTTAATGGCGTGTGTGACCTTCGAGCGCACGATGTCCACAATTTAGAAACGGGAAGGCCGCCCCGATGGGCGGCCGGTAGTTTTATGGATGGGCGCTGTAGCACCGCTGCGTCTGGTAGAACAACCGTCTCACGGTGGGCGCGAGAACATCGTTCCAATCCATCCGGGAAGAGACTTACTCGAAGACTCGACCCAGGTTCTGGTAGAGATCGGGCTTGCGCGACCGGATGGTGTGGGCGAGCAAGGCACCACCTGCACCAGTGGCAACGATAATCCATGGGAAGGACTTCACCACGATATGCTCGGACCCTGCCAGCACCGTGAGGTTCATCCACACCAGGCCGAAGGCCACGACCAAACCCAGCAAGGCAATCACAGGCATCACAAGCGTGACCATTGCGCTATGGTCATGGGTGTGATTGCGCCGGAAATAGGCGATGATGGCAAACGAAACCAGAATCTGCACACCGACGATGCCAAGGACCGCAAGCGCCGACATCCATGAGAACACCACCGTAAATCCATCCGCACCACCTGCAACAAAGGCAAGCAGAACGATTGCAGCAGAAGCAGATTGCAGATTGCCGGCTGTTGCGGGTGAACCGTGAACGGGGTGAACGCGGGCGAGTGCCTTGCTCAGCAAACCTTCGCGTCCCAGCGCAAAGAAGTAACGGTTCAATGTGTTGTGGAAGGAGAGGATGCAGGCAAAGAAGGAGAGCGCCAGCAGGCCGTTCATAAGCAGGACAGACCATTTGCCGAGGATCGATTCCGCCGCGACGAAATACATGCCGGTAATGTTGTTGGCAGCGGCACCCTGGATCTGCGAGAAACCGTAATACTGCGCGATGGCCCAGGTGGAGAGCGCATAGAAAGCCGTGATCAGGAAGACGGCGATATAGGTTGCGCGCGGAATGGTCTTTGCCGGATCACGCGCTTCTTCTGCAAAAATGGCCGTGGATTCAAATCCGATGAAGGACCCGATCACGAAAACCAGCGCAATACCCAGTCCCGGCGTGAAAACCACCGAAGGTGCGAAGTTTTGCAGCGTCATGCCTTCCGGCCCACCGCCCTGCATCAGGATGCCGATATTGAGGAAGGCGAGAATGACGAATTCCAGCACCATGGCAAGTCCAAGGATCTTGCCGGAAAAGGCAATGTTTCGCCGCCCCGCCAGGTGAACCAGCACCAGCACCACGAGCGCCCACACGAACCAGGGGGCGTGAAGACCGAGCTGGCCGATCATATCCGACAGAAACACACCAAAAAGCGCGTAAACAGCCAGCTGCACGGAGCTATAGGTCAAAAGCGAGATCAGCGCGCCACCGACGGCTGCGGGCTTTCCAAGGCCGAGCGCGATATAGGTATAGAATGCGCCGGTTCCGCCGACATGTCGGCTCATGGCCGTGAAGCCCGCGGAAAAGATGATGTAGAGCAGGCCCGCAAGCACGAAGGCCCCCGGTACACCCGGACCGTTGCCGAAGGCAAATGCGGCGGGTGACGCGCCAACGACAGCCGTCAACGGTGCCGCGGCCGCAACCACGAAAAAGACAATGTGCGAAATGCCGATCGAATTACGCGCAAGGCGTTGTTCCGCAGGCTGTGCCGCGGCCGATTGGTGCGTCATGATGAATTCCCATTTGTTCCACTTATAATTATTGGGGTGAGTATGTATGCGCGCTGGCGTTCGCCCACTGTATTATCCGCCAATTTTCCGATAAAATGCGCCAGACTGCAAAGAGGATGCGTAAATTGTCCAAGGCGGGACCGGCCAGAAATTCACTGCATAAAGTCGCGGCAATTCGTGCCTCCGCTTTAATCCCCATGCTCAATTTTGCGACGTCTTCCGGGGATGCCGCGTCCCAATCGATGAGCCGGCACGGTTTCGATCACAGTCTTTTGAACGACCCGTACCGGGTCGTATCATTGGCGCACTATGTCGGTCTGTTCGAGGATCTTTCAAAAGAAACCGGTGAGCCCAATCTGGGCCTCAAGCTTGGCATGCGCATTCGCCCGGCGGATATGGGACCGATGGGAGTGCTGTTCTCCCTATCGCCAACCATGCGCGATGGGTTTGGCCGGTTGTGCACCTATGTTCGGGCCTTGCAGGGGGGCACCTATTCATCGTTTTTCGACGTGGCCGACAACATGATCTGGACCTACCGTCTTGCCGATATGGGCCTTTGGCCAAGGCGTCAGGATGCCGAATACACCATGGCGGCGGTTTGTCAGCTTGTCCGCTCTTGCTTTGCTGCGGATTGGCGCCCGGTCGAGGTGCATTTCGAACACGAGGAAGAAGCCGACAAGGCCTTGCTGCACCGGGTGTTCCGGGCACCCGTTCTTTACGGCCAGACGGCCAACAGGTTCGTTGTCGCCCGTGACGATGCCAATCGTATTTTCCGCTCGGAAGATGGCGGTCTCGTCGCCATTCTGGAACGCCATATTGCCGATCTGATGGGAGAAACGCCCGATATTGCCGAGGAAACGCTAAGCGAACGGGTGCGGGCGCTTGTGGCGATGAACCTTGGTCAAAGAGCCGTCGATCTTGCTTCTGTGGCAAGAGAATTGGGAATGTCACCCCGCAGCCTTCAGCGCCAGTTGCTGGCAGAGGGAACAAGCATGCGGGACGTTATTCGCAGTCACCGCGTTCAATTGGCTTCACGGCAACTAGGCCAGAAGCGGGCGCGGATCGCAGAAGTGGCGGAATCGCTTGGTTATGCTGATGGAACCGTTCTCTGGAGGGCCTACAAAAAATGGACCGGCGAGGGCCCAAAGGCGGGCAGGCTGCGTGAAAATGCCAGCGACCTGCCCGAGGCGGCTCCCGTTCAGGGGAAACAGGAGCCGCCAGATGCTGTGTGAGCCTTCAGCGATAGGCGATGCAAACCGCCTTCGTTTCCAGATAATTATCGAGTGCGCCACGTCCATGCTCACGCCCGATGCCTGATTGCTTCATGCCGCCAAACGGCATGTTCTGGTCTGGAATATTATGGGTGTTGATCCAGACCGTGCCAGCCTGGAGTTTGGGCACATAGCGCATGACCTTGTTGAGATCCTGCGTCCAGAGCGAGGCGCTCAGACCGTATCTTGTATCGTTTGCAAGGCGGATTGCCTCATCGGCATCGTCAAACAGCGTCATGGCAATGACCGGTCCGAAAATTTCATCCTGCATCAGGGACATGTCCTGACGCACATCGGTAAACAGTTCCGGCGCCACATAAAATCCCTTGTCCGGTGCCGATCCGCCGATCACTGGCTTTGCACCATCCTCGATACCCCGGGCGATGCAGGCTTTGATATGGGCCTGGTGGCGGGCGGAAACGACGGGGTTGATCTGGTGGCGCGGATCAAGTCCCGAGCCAACCGAAAGGCTTCTTGTGACATTGGCGATGATCTCCAGCGCCTTCTCGTAGATACCCTTCTGGGCATAGATGCGCACGCCCGAGCAGCAGGTCTGGCCTGAGTTGAAGAAGCTGCCGATGCCGGCCGCTATCCCAAGAAGATCAAGATCCATGTCGTCAAACATGACCATCGGTGCCTTGCCGCCCAGTTCCAGCGTCACCCGCTTCATATCCTTGATGGCCTGGATGCCGATGATCTTGCCGGTTTCCGTCGAGCCGGTGAATGTAACCTTCGACACCTGCGGATGCGCCACCAGAGGCGCTCCGGCATCAGGTCCCAAGCCGGTCACGACGTTGACGACACCTTCGGGAATGCCTGCCTCCAGGCACAGTTCCGCAAGGCGGATCGACGTCAGCGGCGTTTCTTCAGCGGGCTTCAGAACCACTGTGCATCCGGCAGCCAGCGCGGGTGCGATTTTCCACGCCGCCATCGTCAGGGGGAAATTCCATGGTGTGATGGCCGCGACAACGCCCACGGCTTCCTTGCGGGTAAAGGCCTGATACTGCATGCCCGGCGGGATCGCGATCGATACATCCAGCGTCGAGCCTTCGATCTTGGTCGCCCAGCCCGCCATGTAGCGGAAATATTCAGCGGAATTGATGACCTCGGCCAGTCGCGCCATCATGATGGACTTGCCGTTGTTCAATGTCTCAAGCTGCGCAAGCTCCTCGCCATTGGCCTCGATCAGATCGGCAAGCTTCAACATCAGGTTCTGCCTCTGGCTCGGCAGCATGCGCGACCATTCACCATCGAAGGCGCGTTTGGCGGCCGTGACCGCAGCATCCACATCGGCAGCATTTGCGGCAGGCACCTGGGCGAGAGCCTCGCCCGTCGCAGGATTGTAGACGCTATAGGTTTCGCCGCTGGAAGCGAAAACACGCTTGCCAGCGATCACCATTTTCGGAGCCTGCAGGAATTCCACGACTGAGGGCGAAAGGGTCTCTACCGGAGAGTCAGGCTGTGCAATATTCATGACATTCTTCCTTCTGCGCGGGCTTTAGCCGCTGACAATAAAAGTTGCTGGCAATCGCCCGTTACGCTGTGGCGGGGACCATGATGAAATCGAAATCTGCGACCCACACTTCCGTGTCTGTTTCCGCCTGCTTCACAGTGCAGATCAGCGATGGCTTCACACCGAAGACGGCGTCGGAGGTCAGGTAATCATCGCCAGCCACAAAGGTGTGCGTGATCAGGCGCTCGAAGCCGGGGGCGGAGACGAGGAAATGCATGTGCGCCGGACGCCAGGGGTGACGTCCCAGAGCCGCCAGCATGTCCCCAACAGGTCCATCATCGGGAATGGGGTAGGAAACGGGGCGGATGCCACGGAAGCTGTAGCGGCCATCCGGGCCGGTGCGAAAGATGCCGCGATTGTTGAAGGGCGGCTGGATGTCCGGCTGCTGCACGTCATAAAAGCCGTCGGCATTGTCGGACCAGACATCGATGAGCGCGTTCTCGATGGGCGCGCCATCAAGATCCATAACACGGCCCTGGAAGAGACAGATCTCGCCCTTACCATCCAGGCTGATGACCGCTCCCATCTCCCGTTCCGGCGCGCCGTCCACATGGAAGGGGCCAAAGACGGTGCTTTCCGTCGCACCCGGCGGTTTGCGATGGTTGATGGCATCCACGAGCATCGAGACGCCAAGCGAATCCGACAGGAGGATGAACTCCTGCCGCGTTGCCGAACACATCTGGCCGGTGCGTGTCAGGAAGTCGATGGCATGCTCCCATTCCTTCTCCGTCAGGCTCACATCCTTCACGAACGCGTGCATGTGGCTGACCAGCGATGTCATGATCTGCGCCAAGCGTGGGTCCACCTTCGTGCCGATGCGATCATTCACACTGTCAACCGAGTTTTCTTCGGAAAAATAGGTCATGGCTTGTCCTCGGAAGCGGTGGGTCTTGTGCCTGCAAAAGCGTCGGAAATCAGTTTGAGCAAAGCGGGCTTTTCAAGCGCGCGCGGGTTCCAGTAGGGGTTGGCAACCGCCAGTTCCACTACGGTGTCCATGCCATCTGCTGGCATGCCAAGCTGCTTGAGCGATATCGGCGCGCCGAGGCGCTGAGCAAAATCAAACAGGGCGCCAGCCGGGTCCGAGCCGAAGATGCCCGCGAGCTTTTCGATGACATCGGGAATAGCTGGCGCGTTATAGGCAAGCGCGTGCGGCAGTATGACCGTGTGCGTTTGCGCATGGGGAAGGTTGAAGCTGCCGCCCAGCGTGTGGCAAAGCTTGTGATGGAGCGCCATGCCGACCGAGCCGAGACAGATGCCACACAGCCATGCTCCATAAAGGGCTTCGCTACGCGCGGCCTTATCCTGCGGATTGGCGACGATGAGGGGCAGGGCCTTCGAAAGCGCCTTTATGGCCTCCAGGGCCAAGGCTTCGATGACCGGGTTGCGATCTCGCGCATAGAGCGCTTCGATCGCGTGGGCGATGGCGTTCACGCCGCTGGTGGCGGAAATCGAGGCGGGCAGCCCCATGGTCAGGTCCACGTCGTAGATCACGACCTGAGGAAGCACCTTGGGCGTGTTCTGCGTTACCTTGCGCCCCTGGCTCGTCTCGCCAAGAATGGGCGTCATTTCAGACCCGGCATAGGTTGTCGGCAACACGATCTGGGGAAGGCCTGTGCGCAGGGCAATTGCCTTGCCCAGACCAGTCGTCGAGCCGCCGCCAACGGCGACGAGAACATCTGCCTTCAACTGCCTTGCGCGATCTGCGGCAAAATCGCTGATATCGACCGGCGTGTGCATTGTTGCGCCGGAAAACAGGCCTACGGTCTGCGACCCCAGAAGGTCTGCAAGCACTTTCGCATCTGCCTCCTGCTCCGGTGTCGACAGGACAAGCGCCCGGCGCGCGCCCAACCGCTCCACCTCCTGAGGCAGTTGCTGCATCGTCCCTGATCCGAAGATCACCCGGCCCGGATGTCCGGTGTATATGAAGCTGCGCGGCTGCATTCAATTTCCTCCCATAAATGGATCGGTGGCAACCAGCTCTGGCTCAACTCTGCTCAGCCTACCTGCCGCCATCCGTCACCCGTTCATGACCCTTGTTTCTGCCGGCGGAACGGACCTGTTCCAGAGGCAAAGCGAGCCACGCTCTCTCCACGAGATTGACATTCTCAAATTACGGTATAAATCACGTATTTGGAAAAACAGAATTGCGCAATACGCAACAGCGCAACAAGAGCGGAACAACCGGCAATAATGCCCGATACTGGAGGCCTCAATGGACCGACTGGCGGAGCTTGAAATTTTTACGCGGGTGGCAGAGGAAGCCAGCCTTACGCGCGCTGCAGACTGTCTTGGATTATCGGTGTCGGGCGTCAGCCGGCACCTGACCAGCCTTGAAGAGCGCTTGTCCGTGCGCCTTGTTCACCGAACGACACGGCAGCTGACACTCACCCCCGAGGGCGAACAGTTCGCCATTCGTGCCCGTGAAATCCTGGGCCGATTGAACGAGGCGGAAACACAGATCTGTCAGGATGCGGCAGAACCCAAGGGTACATTGAAGCTGGGCTGTTCCCTGTCTTTCGCCCAATTGCACATGCTGCCCGTCATCGCCGAGTTCAAACAATCCTATCCCGGCATCCACATCGATCTGCAGATATCCAATCGCTATTGCGATATCATCGAAAATGGGCTCGACTTGGCGGTACGGACCCGCTCGGTGGAAAGTGACATCAGCATCACGATCCGAAAGCTTGCGGAAACCTCACGCCTGATGGCCGCATCTCCCGACTATATCGAAAGACGCGGCGTGCCGGAAAAGCCTGAGGATCTCGCAAAGCACAGTCTTCTGCTTTACAATTTGTCTGCGGATTGGGAGTCCCTGCGCCTGACCCGCGACGGCGAAACGCGGAGAGTACCGGTATCGGGAGAATTGGTCTGCAATGATGGCCAGATCCTGCGCCGCGCAGCGCTCGATGGCCTCGGCATCGTGGTGCAGCCTGCCTACATTCTTTCCGATGACATCAAGGCCGGACGGCTCGTGCCGGTTTTGACCGATTGGGAACTTCCACGGCTCACTATGAACCTGGCCTTTCCCTCCAAAACCCATATGCCTGCCCGTACACGGCTGTTCATCGATAGTCTGGTCAGCTATTTCGGCCGTAAACGGTTTGAGCAGGAGTGGCGTCTGCCAACGGTTGCGACGAGCCTCTGTTAGGCCGCGCAACCATCGTCAAAACGCTTTGATCGTGCTTTTGGAGTGGGCTCCCTCATGAGGGTGGCCCACAGTCTTTGTGCGCCTGCGGAACAAATGAGACCAGGTCGTGTTGTGCTTCTGAGAAGGAGCGCCACCATACGCCACCTGGAAACCACCCGTGAAAAGCGCCTAGCCACGCAGCATCTGCCAATTGTTGGCAACCCTCATGACAGATCGAGACATTTTATGACCAACTACAGCGCGGACACATCCGTTGTCTCTGAAATTGCCACTTTGCGCCTTGCTCTACCGACATGGATTGTCAGCACCGTCGAGCTGGTGGAGCTTTCCGAAAATGCCGAGCGCGCAGCCCGGACCGTGAACCCTGAGACAGACGACAAGGCGCGTGAGTTAATCGTTGAAGTCGCGGAATGGCAGCAGAAACTTGTCGACTGGCAAAAACACGATTTAAGCCCACGGCTCAAGGCAGAACTTCGCATCTTGAAGGCAACGCTTGATGCATCGATGGATGAGGCGAATGCCGCTGCATCCAGACTTGGACTGTCCTAACTTGCAGCAGAACATTCGACCGCCAGCGTCAGGGCGGTGCTGGCGTTCAGCCCTTAAACGTGTTGCCCGCCATTGATATGGATTTCCGCACCATTGATGTATGACGAGGCATCGGTGCAGAGGAAGTAGATGGTTTCAGCCACCTCTCTTGGATCGCCCAGTCGCAGCATTGGCACTTCGGCAGCCACCAGATCGTCTGTTCCGGGCGAGAGGATAGATGTCGCGATTTCGCCCGGCGCAATCGCATTGGCTCGCACACCCCGCCGACCAAACTCATGGGCCATTTCGCGTGTCAGCGATCCCAATGCCGCTTTAGAGGCGGCATAGGCTACGCCTGCAAAGGGGTGGACGCGCGTGCCGGCAATCGAGGTTACGTTGACGATGGAACCCTTGGCGGCTTCGAGCTCGGGCATCAATGCCCGTGCAATCAGCGCTGTGGAAATCACATTGACGTTCAGCACCTGCGTCCATACATCCGCATCCGTGCCCATCACGCCAAGCCTGCTCTTTTCCGGTCCTTTGGGAGAAATGCCCGCATTGTTGACCAGTGCATGCAGCCTTCCATGCGGAAGGCGCTCACGCACGGTTTCAGCCAGACGCTCAACCTGCGACAGATCGGAAAGATCGGCTTGAATGTGGCTTTCGCGAGCAGATGGCCAAGCGCATTCCTCCGAAAAGGCCTGCCGCGAGACCGTCAATATGCGCCAGCCTTTCGATTGGAAAAACTTGACGGTGGCGTGGCCAATGCCGCGACTTGCCCCTGTCAACAACATGTAGCGACGTTCTTCACTCATTCGGACACGCTCCATTGATGCTGACTAGAAGGTAAGGTGCAGCGTGCCGAATTCAAGTCGAAGCGTGAAGCCGCAGTCACCTGACATGCAAAAGAAGCGGCAGTCCTGCGACCACCGCCTCTCTCATTCTGACCAAGCCTTATGATGCACGAGCAGCAGCGACAGCATCCAGAGCGCGTTGAACTGCGTCAAACATCTCGTCGATCTGCTCGGCGGTGATGATCAGTGGCGGGCAGAAGCACAGTGCGTCACCCACGGCGCGGCAAATCACCCCTTCCTTCTCAAGTGCTGCTGCCACGGTCAGTGCCGCATCGCCAACCTTGCCGTCTGCGAAAGGTTTGATTTCCAGAGCGCCAAGCAGGCCCACGCCACGGGAAGAATGGGCAAGAGAATGTTCTGCCAGCCCCGAAAGGCGCGACAGGAACTGTGGTGAAAGGCGCGCTGCATTGCCCACCAGATCACGCTCCTGAATGATCTTCAGGTTCTCAAGGCCAACGGCTGTGGCAACAGGATGGCCCGATGCCGTGAAGCCGTGACCGAATATACCGATCCGGTCGGATTCATCGGCAATCGGCTGATAGAAATGGTCATTCATCACGATTGCCGAAAGCGGCATATAGGACGACGAAATCTGTTTGGAGAGGATCATCACGTCGGGCTGAATGCCATAGGTCTGGCATGCAAACATGTTTCCGGTGCGGCCAAAGCCGCAGATGACTTCATCGACAACCAGCAGAATGTCGTATTTCTTGAGGATTGCCTGCACGCCCTCCCAGTATCCCTCCGGCGGCACAAGCACGCCGCCAGCGCCCATTACGGGCTCGCCCCAGAAGGCGGCAACGGTTTCCGGCCCTTCCTTGAGGATGAGGTCTTCCAGATCCTTCAGCATGCGGGCGGTAAAATCCGCCTCGCTTTCACCGTCATGGCCAAAATGCACATAGGACGGGCAGGATGTGTGGAACATCCGGTCGAGTGGCAGGTCAAAGCTTTCGTGGTTGCGGGGAAGTCCGGTGATGGAGGCAGACGCAATCGTTACCCCGTGATAGCCCTTGACGCGGCCGATGATCTTTTTCTTGTCCTTTTTGCCAAGGGCGTTGGAGCGGTACCAGACCATCTTGCAGGCAAGATCGTTGGCTTCCGAACCCGATGATGTGAAATGCACTTTCGACATCGGTACCGGCGCCATCTGGATCAGCATTTCCGCAAGCTCGATGGAGGGTCCATGGGTCTTGTAGGCGAAGGTGTGATAGTAGGGCAGCTTTTCCATCTGCGCCTTCGCAACGTCCACAAGGCGCTGTTCGCCAAAGCCCACGGCAACCGACCAGAGGCCAGCAAGACCTTCAATGTAACGCTTGCCGTTATTATCGAAAACATAGATGCCGTCGCCGGATTCGATGACGAGGCCGCCGGTCTTCTCATATTTCCTCAGATTGACGCTCGGGTGCATCTGATAGGCAATATCGCGGCCTTCCATGGAGTTCGGTATGATGGTCATGCTGCGTCCTTCGTCCAATTGCATTCGCACCCGGTCCGAGGCTGGCCGGTGTATCCTTGTCACTTAAGCACGCACAGGCAGGTGCTGCCATCTTCATTGTGGTCTTAACCTGCAATTTTGTGCCGAATATGCAGCGATTTCGAGAGATGCGTATGTTCAGCATCAAGCCGGAAATTTCCGGCTAAGAAAGCGCGATTGGGCCATGCCGAAGCGCCAGGGGTGGTCGATGGCCTTGGAAATGCCAATGCGCGGGCCAGCCACGGTGACGGCTGGAGATGCGGCGGCGCTGACGAAGACTGCGTCACCGGTCAGCGGCGCTCCATCCATCTCCTGCTTAATCCCCAGCGCCTGCGTGAGCTTTCCCGGCCCCGAGCAAAGTCTGGTCGGATCGCTCATGTTGCGGCGAACGGCCATGATATCGAGACCATCGGTCGGCTCCAGCGCGCGGATCAGAACGGCTGACCCCGGCGTGCAGACAATGTTGGCGCACCAGTGCAGCCCGTAGGAGCGATAGACATAGAGATGGCCAGCCGGACCAAACATGGTGCGGGTGCGCGGCGTCGGGCCATTGAAGCTGTGAGACGCCGGATCATCCGTCCGATAGGCTTCCGTTTCGACAATGATGCCCGCGGTTGAATGAACGTGGAATGTGCAGCCGATGAGCGCTTGCGCCACCAGCACAGCGTCTCTTGCGTAAAAGGATTGCGAAAGAGGGATCATCGGGCGCACCCCACGGTCACGGCCTCACTTTGTTGTGTAGTCATGATTAACGAAGCTGTAACGCAAATTCACGACTCTTTGTCCTCTGGGTCGGTTGCCGCGATGCGGCCAACTTCTCTATGTAAGGTATCGCTTACTGAGGCGGGCAAGGCGTTTTAATGATTGAATCGATGTTTTCGAGGTGCATTCCTTCGAATTTACAAGCTGTTGCAAGAAAGATGGCACGCGGCGCGGCTGTTGCCGGTCTGTGCGCGGCGCTGGCTGCCTGCACATCCATGGGTCTCGATAGCGACGAGAAGGCTGCGCCGAAACTCTCCTCCAGGGTTGCGGCTTCCATGTCTGCAAAGGGCATGAAGCCTGAAAGCCCGGTTCTGGTGCGCATCTTCAAGCAGGAAAGTGAACTGGAAGTCTGGAAGGTCGACAAGACCGGCAGCTACGCTTTGTTCAAGACCTATCCCATGTGCCGTTGGTCTGGAAAGCTCGGTCCCAAGACCAAGAGCGGCGACCGTCAGGCCCCTGAAGGTTTTTACCACGTCTCTGCGGGAATGCTGAACCCGAACTCGCAATATTTTGTGTCGTTCAATCTGGGTTATCCGAACAGGCTGGAATCCGCGCTGGGTTACACCGGTGAAGCGCTAATGGTGCATGGTGCCTGTTCGTCCTCGGGCTGCTACGCAATGACGGATCAGCAGGTGGGCGAAATCTACGCGATTGTCGACCGTGCGTTGAAGGGCGGACAAAGCCAGTTTCAGGTGCAGGCCTTTCCGTTCCGCATGACGGCCCGCAACATGGCGGCCTACAAGGATGACCCGAACTTCCCGTTCTGGAAGACGATGAAAGAAGGCTACGACACGTTCGAACTGACAAGACGTCAGCCAAAAGTGTCGGTCTGCGGTCGGCGCTATATGTTCAACGCCGAGTTTGCCGGTGGCGAACCGACCGATCCTCTCGCAAGCTGCCCGCCCATGGCAACACAGCCGGACCCGGCAATTGCCGCAAAGCTCAGTGCCGAGCAGCAGAAGCTTGCGCTGGCGCTGAATGAGGTCAAGCCGAGCGCTGTCAGCGCCTATGTGGATGGCGGCATGCACCCCAGCTTCCGGGCGCTTTTGAAAAACAGCGGCCCGAAAAGCATGGCGGAAAAAGTTTCCGGTACAAAATACCCCATCAGCCGCCCAGAAGCGGCGCTTGCGGACCCTTTTGCGGGTGCAAGATAAAACCTTAAGGACAGAAATTGACGATGCAAGACACGACCCGTAGGTCTTTCCTCTTCGGTACGGGAGGTCTGGCTTTGACTGCGCTTGCCGGATGCACCACCACGCCGCGCGAGGTCGAAAGCAACGTGCAGCCTGTGGCCGACCCGTTCTATGCCGAGATCTACGGTGCCAAGCCCGACGAGCAGTTTCCTCTGCCAGCGATCCCTTACGAGAAAATCGACCGCCGGTTTTATCGTCAGATGGTCGCCAACCCGACCGGCGAACGCCCCGGCACGATTGTTGTCGATACGGCCAATCACTTCCTTTACCTCACCTATGAGGGTGGACAGGCCATGCGTTACGGCGTGGGCCTGGGCCGCGCCGGATTTGAATGGGCCGGAAGAGGCGTGATCCAGTACAAGCGTCAATGGCCGCGCTGGACGCCGCCGGATGAAATGATTGGCCGCCAGCCGGAACTGGCACCCTACAGCGCTGCCAATGGCGGCATGGCACCGGGGCTCAACAACCCGCTAGGTGCGCGTGCGCTCTACATTTTCAAGGATGGAGTGGATACGATCTATCGTCTGCACGGTTCACCGGAATGGTGGACCATCGGCAAATCGGTCTCATCGGGCTGCGTGCGCCTGATGAACCAGGATATTATCGATCTTTACAATCGCGTCCCGAATGGAACGCCCATCGTCGTCATGTCGGGTGCGCCCGCCGCACAGTCTGTCGCCATGGCGCCGATGTTGGACACGATGTAAGGCGCCATTGTGTTCAGTGGGTGGAACTGTCTTCTTCCCACTGAACGCAGATGCAAGCGCCGTTCGATGAGGCTGTGGCAGACTGGGTGAGGTTTGCCCGCAGGCTTTGCGTCATCGCGCCAATCAGACGCGTGCCAAGACCCGTGCCTTTGGGCGGGTTCTCGCCATTGATGCCAACGCCATCGTCTTCCACCACCATGCTGATCGTGCCGTTATCGCGTGTCAGATGGATGCGTATCTCACCCTCGCCGCCGGGATAGGCGTATTTCAATGCGTTGGTGGTCAGCTCGGTCACGATTACGCCCAAGGCAACGGCCTGATCGGGCGTTGCCGTGACGGTGTCCATGCGTGTGGAGATGCGGATCTTTTCACTGTCGCGAGAAGATCTGGCCAGATCGTTGATGATGGAGGAAAGATACGCGTTGAGTTCGACCTCCCCGACATTATCGGCCGTGTAGAGGCTGCGGTGAACGCCGGCGATGGCTGAGATACGGCTTTGGGTTTCCAGAAGCGCGGTGCGCGCTTCCTCCGTCGCGACAGCATTCAGCTGCATGCGGATCATCGCAGATACGAGCGAGAGGCTGTTGGCGATGCGGTGGTTCATCTCCTTGGCCATCAGTTCGGCGCGTTCCTTCGCCTGAACCAATTGCCGTTCGGCATCTTCCTTTTCGCGGCGCAACTGGAAATTTTCCAGCGCCTGCTGAATGGAATTGAGCAGAAGCGGAAAGAAATCATCCGCCACATTCTTGATGACGTAATCGGCGGCCCCGGCCTTCAAGGCATCGATAGCGACCTGTGCTTCGCTGGCACCAGTCACATAGAGGATTGGAATGCGGCGTGATGCCTCACCGATGGCGGCTAGAAACTGCAGCCCCGTGCCGTTCTGGAAATAGTGATCCAGAACAACGGCATCGAATGACCCGGCCTCGAACTCTTCCAAGCCCGTGCTGACCGACGCTGCGTGAACCACAGTTATGTCATGACGACCGAGAACCCGCTGCGCGAGCTTTGCGAGCGTTGGGTCGTCATCGACATAGAGGATTCGCAGGGTCATTGGGCTTTCACGGGACCTGGATTACGGAAAAGAATAGGCCGAGATTTCTGATGGCGGTCGCGAAGCCCTCATAGTCCACCGGCTTGGTGATATAGACATTGGCGCCAAGATCATAGCATTTCTGAATCTCGGTCTCGTCGTCCGTGGTGGTCAATACCACAACCGGGAGACGCTTTGTGTATTCATTGCTCTTGATCTGTTCAAGGATCTTTATGCCAGACATGTCCGGCAGGTTCAGGTCGAGCAGAATGAGAAGATAGCGGTCCTTGCTGACCAGCCCATCGCGCTCCGGCCCCAGAATGAAATCCAGCGCCTTATGGCCGAGCGTGAACGGAACAATCTCGTTGTGGACGCCTGCGCGCCGCACATTCTTTTCGATGAGGCGTGCATGGCCTTCATCGTCTTCGACCATGACAATTGTCACTTCCTGGCCTGTTGCTTTCATATGTCGCTTCCTCGCGTGATTTTTCTAAGGTCTGTCGGCAATGTCAGGTGGAACGTGCTG
Organism: Rhizobium sp. CFBP 13644; assembly: GCF_014842165.1. Lineage (NCBI taxonomy): Bacteria > Pseudomonadati > Pseudomonadota > Alphaproteobacteria > Hyphomicrobiales > Rhizobiaceae > Rhizobium > Rhizobium sp. CFBP 13644. Next base: position 140,541 of record NZ_JACYVF010000006.1, on the reverse strand, counting down.
CCCTTGCCAAGCTCGGACACGACCGTAATGTCTCCGCCTAAATTTCTAATGAGCGAGCGCACATGGGCAAGGCCGATACCTTCGCCCTGCTGATCCTGCTCTCCGGCGCGGCGGAAGAGCTCGAAAATGCGCTCGTAATCGTCGTCGGCAATACCGCGACCATTGTCGCTCACATCCACGCGCACAATACCCCGGCCTTGCGGCAGAATGCGGGCGCTCAGTTCGAGCGGGCGTCCGGGCATCTGGTATTTGACGGCGTTATCGAAGAGATTGCCGAGGATCTGATCGAGTGAAATGCGGTCGCTGATAACCGTAAAATTCTGCACGTCTACATCGATGGTGCCGTCCACGGCGGTCACCTGATGCTGCACGATTGCTGCTGCCGATGTCAGGATTTCCTTGAGGTCGACCTTTTCAGCCTGAAGCTTGCGGCGTCCATCGCGGGAAATTTTCAGGATGGCGTTGATCAATTGGTCCATCTTGCGTGTAGAAGAGCGGATGAAGCCCATGGCTTCGGGAAGGTCTTCCTGCACAGCAAGTCTTGCGTCCTGCACATCCCGCTCGGATAGCGGCTTTCCATCCGCAAGAACAAATGCCTGAACCGGCTTCAGCGATGCATCAAACTCCGAAAGGAAGCCCATGATGTTGACCAGCGGTGCGCGCAGATCATGAGTCACGATATAGGCGAAACGCTGGATTTCCTGGTTTGCACGAATGAGGTCGCGGGTTCGCTCATCCACGCGCTCTTCAAGTCCACGGTTCAGTTCATCCACCTCTTCGCGAGAGCGCATAAGCTCGCGAATGTATTTCACGATTAGTCCCAGCGCACCGCCAAGCACACCCAGAATGGCAATCGCCCCGCCGATCGTTACCCAGCGAAGGTTCTCCGCCGCCGATAGTTGATCGGCCACGATGACGCGAAGGCGGTCATCCGTCATCTGCTGGAAATGGTTGAGCGTATCGCGGATGGCGCGCATATAGGCAAGGCCGGTATCGCTGCGCACAAGCTCGATGGCCTCGGGCATCCGATCATTTCTGACCAGCTCGATGCCGCGACCGATTTCAGCCAGCTTGGCGTCGAGGTTGGATTGCAAAGCGCCAAGTTCGGGCTTGTATTCCGGCCGGTCGCCCACGCGTTCAACGAGCAGGGCACGCTTGTTGGCCAGCGTCGCCAATGCGTCCTGATAGGGCACGAGATAGCGCTCGTCACTCGTCAGAAGAAAACCACGCTGTCCGGTTTCCGCATCCTGTACGGTGGTCAGAACATCGAGAATGGAGGCGCGCAGCCGCCGCAGTTCGGCAGTTTCCTGGGAATATTTGTTGTTTGCCTGGACCAGCCATAGCGATGTGGCAACCATCCCCACGAGCAGGACAACGCCCACACCCAGCATGACAAGCGTTCTTTGAATGAACGCAGATAATTTAGCCACCGCAAGCCCCGTATTTTTTTAGATATCGCGTAAATAGTCCAGCGGCGGTTGCTTATGCAAGGCATTGCTACAGCAATGGTTAAGTTGTTCACTTTTGTCGAACATGCCGCGTGGCATTCGCGGGCACTGGCTGTGATTTAAACACAAAAAACCCACCCGCTGTGGCGGATGGGTTCGATTTTCGTCGGCAACAGTGGTTTAGAGGCTGCGGCCAATATCGAGAAACTTCTGGCGGCGTTCGGCGCGCAACTGCGTGCCTGCCAGCGGAACCAGATCGCGCAGGGCCGCGTCGATGGTCTTGCCGGTTGCTGCGATAACCTTGGCCGGGTCACGGTGGGCGCCGCCCATCGGTTCTGGAATGATGCCATCAATCACGCCCAGCGACCGCAGATCCTCTGAGGTGATGCGCATGTTGGTGGCCGCTTCCTTGGCGCGTGTGGAATCGCGCCACAGAATGGAGGCTGCACCTTCGGGTGAAATCACCGAATAGATGGCGTGTTCCAGCATGTAGACGCGGTTGCCGGTAGCGATAGCGATGGCTCCGCCCGATCCGCCTTCACCGATGACCACGGAGATGATCGGAACCTTCGCGTTGAGGCACATTTCGGTTGAGCGGGCGATGGCTTCCGCCTGTCCGCGCTCCTCGGCACCAACGCCTGGATAGGCGCCTGCAGTGTCGATCAGGGTCACGACGGGAAGACCGAAACGGTCGGCCAGCTCAAGCACGCGGATCGCCTTGCGGTATCCTTCGGGACGCGGGCTGCCGAAATTGTGTTTCAGGCGCGATTTGGTGTCGCTGCCCTTTTCCTGGCCGATGATGGCGACTGCCTGTCCGTTGAAACGGCCGAGACCTGCCTGGATCGCGGCATCCTCGGCAAATTTGCGGTCGCCAGCCAGCGGCGTAAAATCTGTAAACAGTGCCTTGGCATAGTCAACGAAGTGGGGCCGCTGGGGATGACGCGCAACCTGCGTCTTCTGCCAGGCGTTCAGTTTGGAGTAGATATCCTGCATCGCGTCCTGAACGCGCGATTCAAGACGGGAAATCTCCTCCGACGTATCTATGCTCTCGTCTTCGGCAGCGAGTTTTTTCAACTCGAGAATTTTGCCTTCGAGGTCCGAGATAGGTTTTTCGAAGTCGAGGTAGCTGTGCATGAGATCCGATTCCGATCGTTTTGCGCAAGGTTGTACCGGATTATTCCGGCGGTTTTGGACGCTCTATTCAAGGTTTTTGGCCTGTTTGGCAAGAGGGTGGTGCGTTTGTACCAGTTCTTGCAGCCGTTCTTCCAGCACATGTGTATAGATTTGTGTCGTGGAAATGTCCGAATGGCCAAGCAGTTCCTGCACTGCGCGCAGGTCTGCTCCATTCTGGAGCAGGTGGCTGGCAAAAGCGTGCCTTATCACGTGCGGCGATATGGTAGATGGTGTCAGGCCAGCGCGGATGGCGATATCTTTGAGGTCGCGGGCAAACACCTGCCGTGGCAGATGACCCTCCTTGCCGTTGGACGGAAACAGCCATGTGCTTTCCGGCTGGCCTTCCTTTTGGGGTGCCAGGGCTTTTCTTGCCTGTTCGTATTTGTCCATCGCCGCCATGGCCGCGCGCGACAACAGCACCATCCGGTCCTTGTTGCCCTTTCCCCGGATCATCAGAAAGCGGCCTTCATGGCGCAAAACCTTGGCCGGAAGTGAAACCAGTTCGCTCACCCGCATGCCGGTCGCATAAAGAAGCTCCAGCAACAGGTGCATGCGAATGCGCGCAAGCTGGCCGGGACCTTCCATTTCTGCTTCTTGGGAGGCTTGCGCCAAAAGCGCGGTAACATTGGCAACGCTCATGGTTTTTGGAAGAGAGCGGCCCTTGCGCGGCGCATCCAGTATGCCCGTCGGGTCATCGCCGCGAAGTCCCTCCGAATAGAGAAACTTGTAAAACTGCCGCATCGAGGAGAGACGCCTCGCCTGCGAGGAGGCGGCAAAGCCCTGTGCCGAGAGATGGGTGAGATAGGCCGATAGGTCGGATGAAGCCGCCTCGCTGAAAGCAACTTTGCGTTCTGTCAGAAAGTCTGCAAGGTCGTTCAGATCGCGCTCATAGGATGTCAGCGTGTTGGTGGCCGATCCCCGTTCGGCGCTCATCATTTCCAGAAAACTTTCCAGCCGCGCATTGTCCTGAGCCTTCATGGAAGCAGCCTTCGTCCTCAAGGGGTGGGCGGGTTCAGCCGCTCGGATGGAATTCTGACCGTAATTTCCCGCTCCCGCGGTTCCACCAGCATGACGAGCGACAGCATGCTGCCATAGATGATGCCAGCGATGGCGACCAGAACGAAGATGAAGCGAAAAAGGGTTGGCATGCATACTCCGGTGAGGTCTTGGCGCTTCATATCGGGCGCAGTTGTGGCAAAGGCAAGGTCCGCACCCCGCATTTGCCATGGGTCTTCGAGGCGATTCTCGTTCTATAAGGCGCAATTAGGCTTGACGCTTGGTAAACATTTGCAGATACCGATCCCAAACGGACCATCATTCATGAGCGAACCCAACACAAGTTTTCACCCTGCTACAGGTGAGAAATCGATCGGTGAAAAAGCGCGGGCTGCGCTTGGAAAGCGGAACCTTGTTTTCGTGGGCTTGATGGGCGCGGGCAAGTCCGCCATTGGCAGGCTGGTCGCCCAACAGCTCAGGATACCCTTCATCGACACCGATGTTGAAATCGAGCGCGTATCGCGCATGACGATTTCCGAACTCTTTGCCGCCTACGGCGAAGATGAGTTCCGGGCGCTCGAAAAGCGGGTCATCAAGCGGCTGTTGCGAGGCGGGCCGAAGGTGGTTTCGACCGGTGGCGGGGCTTTCGTTAATGAAGGCACGCGCAAGCAGATCAAGCGCGGCAGCATATCCATGTGGCTGAAAGCCGACCTCGATGTGTTGTGGGAGCGGGTCAACAAACGCGAACACCGGCCTTTGCTGAAGACAGAAAACCCGAAAGCCACATTGCAGGCTCTGATGGAGCGCCGCTACCCGATTTATGAAGAAGCCGACATAACGATCGAGTCACGCGATGTCCGCAAGGAAATCATTGTGCACGAAGTGCTGGAAGCAATCGTCGGTGCAGAGCAGAAAGCCTGATCCATGACATCTCACGAAATGCCCGCCGATGAACGCCTCGTACATGTGCCGCTGCCGGACCGTGCCTATGATATTCTGATCGGACCTGGCCTCGTCAGCCGTGCAGGGGGCGAGATTTCCTCGCGCCTGAAGGGAAAGCGCGCCGCCATCATCACCGATGAGCATGTTGCGCCGCTCTATCTTGAGGCTTTGATGGATGGCCTTCAGACGGATGGCATCGAGGCCGTCTCCCTGACGCTGCCGGCTGGTGAAAAGACCAAGAGCTTTGAGCATCTGATGACCGTTTGCGATACCGTGCTTGCGGCCCGGATAGAGCGCAACGATGCGGTGATTGCACTCGGCGGCGGCGTCATCGGTGATCTCGCGGGCTTTGCCGCAGGCATCGTTCGTCGTGGCGTCCGCTTCGTGCAGATCCCAACATCGCTTTTGGCGCAGGTCGATTCGTCCGTTGGCGGCAAGACCGGCATCAATTCGCGTCACGGCAAAAACCTTGTCGGCGTCTTTCATCAGCCCGATCTCGTGCTCGCGGATACTGCGGTACTCGATACGTTGAGCCCGCGCGAATTTCGCGCCGGTTACGCGGAAGTCGTCAAATACGGCCTGATCGATAAGCCGGAATTTTTCGGCTGGCTGGAGAAGAACTGGACCGACATTCTTGCGGGTGGTCCGGCTCGTATCGAGGCCATTGCCGTCAGCTGTCAGGCGAAATCCGATGTGGTTGTCGCCGACGAAAAGGAAAATGGCGTCCGGGCCCTGCTCAATCTGGGCCACACTTTCGGCCACGCGCTCGAAAGTGCGACGGAATACGATAGCCGGCGTCTGGTCCACGGCGAAGGCGTTGCCATCGGCATGGTGCTCGCGCACCAGTTTTCCGCACGCCTCAATCTGGCAAGCCCTGATGATGCCGCCCGTGTCGAAGCGCATCTGAAGGCCGTCGGCCTGCCGACGACCATGAAGGATATTCCCGGCGCTCTGCCACCGGTTGAAACGCTGCTAACCGCGATTGCTCAGGACAAGAAGGTCAAGGGCGGCAAGCTCACCTTCATCCTTACCCATGGCATCGGCCAGTCCTTCGTGGCTGATGATGTGGCGGCGTCAGAGGTGCAGTCGTTCCTGGGCGAAAAGCATCCGGGCTGATCTCAGAACCGGGTCTTTTCGCCCGGTGCTGCGATCTCAAGTGCCAGCGCGTGCAGACCAGCATCCAGTTCCGGCTTTAGCAGTGCGTTGACGGCGCGGTGGCGGTCAACACGGGACTTGCCTGCGAAGCTTTCTGACACCATCTGAACACGCATATGCGTCTCGTCTGCGCCGGTCATATCCGGCTGATGTCCCGCATGCATATGACTTTCATCAATGACCTTGAGTCGCTCAGGCGCGAACGCTTGCTTGAGCTTGTTTTCTATGCTGTCGCGCAAGGTCATGTGTGGCGTCTCCAATGGGTCGTGCCTCTAAAAGGGGGTTATCTAAAGACCCGTAACATTCTGCTTTGTCAATTCTTGTTGTGCGCGATTTCGCGCACCATAATCAGGCTACCATGAAACTGGATTCGAAATACTTCGACCGCATTCGCACACGCCGCAGAAAGGACCGGGAGCCTGAGATTCAGACCCCGACCTGTCAGTGGGATGGCTGCGAAAAGCCGGGCGCTCACCGTGCCCCCGTCGGCCGCCATGCCGAAGGGCAATTCTTCATGTTCTGTTTTGAGCATGTGAAGGATTACAACAAGGGTTATAATTATTTTTCCGGCCTGTCGGATGCCGAAATCGCGCGATATCAGAAAGAGGCGATCACCGGGCATCGCCCCACCTGGACGGTTGGCGTCAACAAGAGCGCTGCTGAAAGTGCGCTGCATTCGACGCTTCGATCCGGTTCAGCCAGTGCGACCAATGCGCGCATCCGCGACCCGTTCGGCTTTGCATCCGGGCAGGGGCGCACCGGTGGCCCCCGTTACCAGCAGAGCCGCAAGCTCAAGACCCTGGAACAAAAAGCCTTCGATACGCTTGGGCTTTCTGTGAATGCCAATCAGGACGAAATAAAACGGAGCTATAAGGACCTTGTCAAAAAGCACCATCCTGATGCTAATGGTGGTGATCGCGGTTCGGAGGAGCGTTTTCGTGCTGTAATTCAAGCCTACCAATTGTTAAAGCAAGCAGGATTCTGCTAAGCCCTTTCCTGTGAGCGCCTGATAGATATTGTGGCCGGGTGGCTGCTACCCGCCTTGGAGTCGTTATGAGCAAAATTGACCTTGATATAACAAACCTGCCGGATACCACAGTCTCCGTGAGAGACGTTTTCGGTATCGACACGGATCTGCGCGTGCCCGCCTATTCGAAGGGTGACGCCTATGTGCCGGATCTTGACCCGGACTACCTGTTTGACCGTGATACCACGCTCGCCATTCTGGCCGGTTTTGCTCACAACCGACGCGTGATGGTCTCGGGCTTTCACGGCACGGGTAAGTCAACCCATATCGAGCAGGTCGCGGCCCGCCTGAACTGGCCTTGCGTGCGCGTCAATCTCGATAGCCATGTCAGCCGTATCGACCTCGTCGGCAAGGACGCCATCGTTCTGAAAGACGGCAAGCAGGTTACGGAATTCAAGGACGGCATTTTGCCATGGGCCTACCAGCACAATGTAGCGCTGGTATTCGATGAATATGATGCCGGTCGCCCGGACGTGATGTTCGTTATTCAGCGCGTGCTGGAATCATCAGGTCGCCTGACGCTGCTCGACCAGAGCCGTGTTATCCGTCCTCACCCTGCCTTCCGCATTTTCGCAACAGCCAACACGGTTGGCCTGGGCGATACGACCGGCCTTTACCACGGCACACAGCAGATCAATCAGGCGCAGATGGACCGCTGGTCGGTCGTGACAACGCTCAACTATCTGCCGCATGAGCAGGAAGTTGCCATCGTCGTTGCCAAGGTGAAAAGCCTTGATAACGCCAAGGGCCGCGAAACCGCCTCCAAGATGGTGCGTGTTGCCGATCTGACCCGTTCGGCCTTCGTCAACGGCGATCTCTCCACGGTCATGAGCCCGCGCACGGTTATCACCTGGGCGGAAAATGCCGATATTTTCGGTGATGTCGCCTTCGCGTTCCGCGTTACCTTCCTAAACAAGTGCGATGAGCTGGAGCGGACGCTGGTGGCTGAACATTATCAGCGCGCATTTGGCGTCGAGTTGAAGGAAAGCGCTGCGAACATCGTTCTCAGCGCCTGATTTTCCCCGGCATTTCCGGAGAATGTCACCAGTGAGTTGAAGACGACTGTCCTTCCGCCACCCGGCGGAGGGTGAGCGTTCAGGAATCGACAGGAAAGACCATGGCAGGCCGCGGCGACAATGTGAGACCCAAATCCGGGACGGTGATCGATGCAGAACCGCTGCGTCAGGCCATTACCGGATGTGTGCGCTCGATTGCGGGTGACTCGGAAGTCGAAGTGGTCTTTGCCAATGAACGCCCCGGTTTGGCCGGTGAGCGCATGCGCCTGCCGGAAATCTCCAAGAAACCGACCGTTCAGGAAATCGCCATTACCCGAGGCCTTGGTGATTCCATGGCGTTGCGTCTGGCCTGCCACGATAGCGATATCCACGCCACCATGTCGCCGCAGGGGCCGGATGCAAGGCTGATCTTCGATGCGGTGGAACAGGCACGTGTGGAATCCATCGGCGCCATGCGTATGGCTGGCATGGCATCCAACATCAGCGCGATGAATGCCGAGAAATACGCCAAGGCGAATTTCGTCAATATCAAAACCCAGGAAGAAGCGCCACTCGCCGAAGCCATCGCCATGATGGTTCGCGAAAAGCTGACCGGCGAGAAGCCTCCGCAAAGTGCAGGCCAGGTGCTGGATCTCTGGCGGCCATTCATTGAAGACAAGGCCTCTGCCGATCTTCAGGATCTGTCCAAGGTCGTTGAAGACCAGAAGGCCTTTTCGAAGCTCATCCGCAAGATGCTGACCTCCATGCAGATGGCGGAGGATTTTGGCGACGATGACGACCAGCCCGAAAGCCAGGAAACCGAGAGCGAAGAAGACCAGCCCGCCAGCAACGAGACGCAGGAAGAGCAGGTCGAGGAAGAAGCCGGTTCCGATGCCGCACCAGCCGAAGAGAGTGAAGCCTCTCAGGAGCAGATGGAAGACGGCGAGATGGATGGTGCCGAGATGTCGGAGGACGAAATGTCCGACGATCTCGATGAAGATTCCGAAACGCCCGGCGAAACCCGTCGTCCCAACAGCCCATTTGACGATTTCAACGAGAAGGTGGATTACCGCATCTTCACGCAGGAATTCGATGAAGAGATTTCCGCCGAAGAACTGTGCGACGAAGCCGAGCTGGATCGCCTGCGCGCTTTCCTCGACAAGCAGCTCGCGCATTTGCAGGGTGCCGTCGGGCGCCTAGCCAACCGTTTGCAACGTCGCCTGATGGCGCAGCAGAACCGGTCGTGGGATTTCGATCTGGAAGAGGGCTATCTCGATCCGGCGCGTCTGGTGCGTCTGGTGATCGACCCCATGCAACCGCTGTCCTTCAAGAAGGAACGCGACACCAAGTTCCGCGACACGGTTGTCTCGCTGGTCATCGACAATTCCGGCTCCATGCGTGGCCGCCCGATTACGGTTGCGGCCACCTGCGCCGATATTCTGGCGCGCACTCTGGAACGTTCGGGCGTCAAGGTCGAAATTCTCGGCTTTACAACGAAGGCCTGGAAGGGCGGTCAGTCGCGTGAGCAGTGGCTGGCCAATGGCAAGCCGCCATCTCCGGGCCGCCTCAACGATCTTCGCCACATTGTCTACAAGTCGGCAGACGCACCATGGCGCCGTTCGCGCCGCAATCTCGGCCTCATGATGCGTGAAGGCTTGCTCAAGGAAAATATCGACGGCGAAGCACTGATGTGGGCGCATAACCGCCTCATCAACCGGCCTGAACAGCGCAAGATCATGATGATGATCTCTGACGGTGCGCCGGTGGATGATTCAACGCTTTCGGTCAATCCCGGCAACTATCTGGAGCGCCACCTGCGCGCCGTCATCGAGCAGATCGAGACACGCTCGTCGGTGGAGCTGCTTGCCATCGGTATCGGCCATGACGTGACACGCTACTATCGCCGCGCCGTGACCATTGTGGATGCCGACGAACTGGCAGGCGCGATGACAGAGCAACTCGCCGCATTGTTCGAAGATACAAGCGCAGCCCCCCGCCGCTCCGGCAGGATGCGCCGTGCCAGCTAGGTCGACGCTGGCCTTAGCCTCAATATGGTCTGCCAGATTTTTCCGCCGTGCAATGGTCGCCACCGTCGCGTCAGTGGCTGCGCTGTGCCCCTCCGGCATGGCCGCTGCCACGGTCGATGTATCAGTCACATCGCGTCCGATTGATGTGTTCAAGGTCGGCTCGACCGAGACGCGGTTCGGCAGGTTGGAATTTGTGGGTGGGCTTGTCATGCGCTCGCCCGAACCCTTGTTCGGGGCCATTTCAAGCATTCGCTTTCTGCCGGATGGAACGAACTTTCTGGCTGTTCTCGACACGGGCCACTGGATGAGTGGCGCTATCGAGCGCGGGGCATCCGGTGTACTCTCAGGCCTGTCGAACGTTCATATCGACCCGATGCTGGACCGAAATGGGCGCGAAGCCAAGCGCAAGGTGGATATGGATGCCGAAGGGCTCGCCCTTCGCGCCGGCAAGGCCTTCGTCAGCTTCGAACAGCAGCCCCGTATCGATATCTACCCCTATGAGGGCAGGGCGGCGGCAAAGCCGATTGGACGCTTGCCGCATCTCATTCCGGACGGCGAGTTCCGCAGCAATGCGGGCATGGAAACGCTTGCCCTATCGCCAACCGATGGTCCTCTGAAGGGCGCGATGGTGACCATTGCCGAGGCCAGCGTCGATAGCAGAGGTCATCTCCTTGCCGCTGTTCTGGAAGGGCCGCGTAAGGGGCTCTTCACCGTTGCAAAGCACAGTGCGTTTTCCGTCACAGACGGGGCGTTCCTGCCCAATGGCGATCTGCTGCTCCTGGAGCGCATGTTCGATCTGGCGCTCGGTGTCGGCATGCGCATCCGCCTTATTGAAGCTGATGCGATCAAGCCCGGTGCTGTCGTGGATGGTGGGGTTTTGCTCCAGGCGGACTTGTCCGACCAGATCGACAATATCGAAGGCATCGATGTCATCAAGGCGGCAGATGGGTCCACGCGCCTGATCCTCGTTTCGGATAATAACCACTCCTTCCTGCAGCGAAACATCATGCTGGAATTCAAGTTGGCCGACTGAGCCATGGCGCAGGGTCTCAGCCGCGCCTAAGGCACTGTCGCCGTATTACAGTAATTTAATCTCCCATCATCTTCCATTTTCAGTGTTTGGCGCGTTAAGTGTGTCAAGAAACAGTGACGGTCGCGCCATCGGCTGTTTGTGCATGTATGATTGCAATCGGTTCTCCGCATTACCGCAGCACGCGAGGCTATTGAGCTATGAATATACTTCCATAGCAGGATTTATTTACCGAATTTGGGAAAAATACAGTTCCTGTGATGCTTTAATATTTCCTGTTTTCCCTAAGTTCAGTTGACATCTACCCGGATTAACCTCTCCAGAGGACTTCTGCATGAAGTATATTTCAACGCTCGTGGTGGTCGCAGCCATTTCGATCCTCCTCTTCGTCTACCGTAGTGACTTTGCAGCCTACCTTCCGGCCTGGGCGGCCGAGGCTCCCTCAGCATCCGATGGCATCCGCGCATCAGCAGACGGGCCATCCAGGCATGGTGAAAGACGAGGGTTGTCGCAGTCGGGGTCGCGCACGGTGGCCGTAAAAATTGCTGTCGTTACGTCAGGGTCTTTGCCGGTTGAGCGGGAAACCATCGGCACTATCGTTCCCGTGGCCTCGACCGCCTTGACGAGCCCGATCTCCGGCATTGTGGCAAATGTGCTGGCCAAGGATGGTGCTGAAGTGAAGGCTGGCGATCTGCTGGTTCAGCTGGATGACCGGACGATCAAAGCCAATATTCAGCGTGATGAGGCACAGCTTGCCAAGGATCAGGCAACGCTGGATTCCGCCAACGCCACCCTCAGCCGCACCGAGACATTGGCTAGAACCGGCGTAGATACGCAGCAGCAGGTCAGCGATGCCAGCGCCACGGCCCGGCAGGCCGCCGCCACATTGCTGGTCGATCAGGCCAGCCTTGCCGCCGATCATGTCACGCTGTCGCAAACGCAAATCCGCGCTCCTTTTGATGGCAGGCTGGGGGCCGTGCTTTTGTCTGCAGGTGCTTATGTCGCGCCGGGTGCCAATGTTGTGCAACTGACACAGATGAAACCTGTCTATGCCGAGTTCATGCTGCCGGAACCGGACCTCGCGTTGATCCGCGCCACCATGGCCACCAAGAGCCTGTCCGCCACGGTCTCTCCCACCCAGGCAGACGCGAAAAACCACAGTGCAACCGGACCCATCGCCTTCATCGATAACAATGTCGATGCAGCCTCTGGCACCTTCAAACTGCGAATGCTGCTGGAGAACAACGCCGAAGACTTCTGGCCGGGACAGTCGCTGAAAGTGGCAGTCACCGCTGGCAAGGCCGACAATCTGGCCGTTGTACCTTTTGTGGCGCTCCAGCCGCAGGCAGGTGGATATGTTTGCTATGTCGTGCGGGCCGACAATACCGTCGAACAGCGCAAGGTAACGGTGGCACTCAGCAATGGTGATCTTGCAGGCGTTTCTGCGGGGCTTGCCGAGGGTGAAAAGGTCGTCATCGAAGGACAGGCCAGCTTGGCCAATGGAAGCCAGGTCACGGTCAAGCAGACGGATGGCGATGCCGTAACCGAGACCCGAATTTCCCAAATCGGTGTCGCGCCATGAACATTTCCGAGATTTTCATCCGTCGCCCGGTCGCAACAATCCTTTTGATGATCGGCGTGGTGCTTGCCGGTTTCTCCGCCTATCGAAACCTGCCCGTCGCCGCACTGCCGCAGGCGGATTTCCCCACCATCAATGTCTCCGCCCAACTGGCCGGTGCTGCACCGGATACGATGGCAAGTTCGGTGGCGACGCCGCTGATCAAGCAGTTTCAAACGATAGCCGGTATCGATACGATCACCGCAAGCTCATCGCTCGGTAATACCCAGATCACCATCCAGTTCAATCTCTCTCGCAATATCGATGCCGCCGCAGCCGATGTTCAGGCCGCGATTGCGCGAACGCAGCGGCAATTGCCTGATAATATGACATCGCCGCCCAGCTATCGGAAAGTGAACCCGGCCGATGCTGCCGTCATCATTCTGGCGCTGACCAGCGATGGTGCCGAGTTGACCAAGATGGACGACCTTGCCGAGAATGTGATTTCCCCGGCTCTGTCCACCATTTCAGGTGTGGCGCAGGCACAGATCTTCGGTGCGAAGACCTATGCAGTGCGCGTGGAGGTCGATCCTGCCAAACTCGCAAGCCGAGGCCTTTCGCTGGACGGGCTTTCCAGCACACTTGCCGCCGCAAACGACCAGTCCCCCATCGGCACCCTGCAGAATTCCTCGCAGGCACTGACGCTCGATGCCTCCACGCAGCGAACCGACGCGGCTTCGTTCCGCACACTCATCATTGCCAATCCAGACAACCGTATCGTCCGGCTTCAGGATGTGGCAACGGTGAAGGACAGCGTGGAGGTCGTCAATCAGGGAAGCTGGCTAGATGGTACGCCGGCTATCGTTCTGTCGGTCCAGCGGCAACCCGGCGCAAACACGGTGGCGGTGGTGGATGCTATCAAGGCCAAGCTTCCCGAGTTGCAGGCAAGCCTGCCCGCCAACATGCATATCAATGTTGTCAATGACGCATCGGTCTCGATCCGTGCCGCCGTGGATGATGTTGAAACAACACTGATGGTGACGCTTGGCCTCGTCATTCTGGTCATCTACCTGTTTTTACGTCAGGTCTGGGCCACGCTTATTCCCGGCCTTGCCGTGCCCCTGTCACTGGTTGCCACCCTTGGCGCCATGTATGCGCTGGGTTTTTCCATCGACAACATATCGCTCCTCGGGCTCACGCTCTCGGTCGGTCTTGTGGTGGATGATGCCATCGTGATGCTGGAAAACATCGTCCGCAAGGTCGAGGAGGGCATGCCGCCGTTTCAGGCGGCCATCGAAGGCAGCCGCGAGGTGACGGGCACCATCATCTCCATGTCGATATCGCTGGTTGCTGTGTTTCTGCCGATCCTCCTCATGGGCGGCATCGTCGGACGTGTCCTGAATGAGTTCGGCGTGGTCGTCACCTTGGCGATTATGGCATCGGCAATCGTGTCCCTGACAGTCACGCCCATGCTGGCCGCGCGTCTGCCGCACCATGCGCCATCAGAGAACCCCAAAAGGACCATGTTCGACCGGGCAACGGATGCCTATGGTCGCTCCGTTGGCTGGTGCCTTGTTCACAGGCCGGTGGTCATCATCATGTTCCTGCTCACGCTGGTCGGTTCGGGCTGGATGTTTTCAAGCCTTGCCCGCAGCTTCTTTCCAACCGAGGATCTCGGTTTGCTAACGGTCTCCACGCAGGCGCGACAGGATATTTCCTATAAGGCCATGAGCGGCCTTCAGGCCCAGGCCGCCAGCATATTGTCTGCCGATCCGGCTGTCGCCCACGTCACCTCGACCCTCGGCTCAGGTCCGGGGGGCTCGGCGCTCAACTCCGGCACGCTGCTGGTTCAGCTCAAACCAGCCGACCAGCGCCCGGACCTTCAGGCGACGCTTGGCAGCTTGAGACACTCTCTGGCAGGCATTGCAGGCCTCAAGACCTTTATCACACCGCAGCAGAGCCTGCGCTTTGGCGGACGCAGCACCCAGAGCCTCTATCAGGTGGTGCTGCAATCCATTGATGCCAACGCGGCGCGCCAATGGTCGCAAACGCTGGCCGATGCCATGCGGGCAGAGAGCGGCACCTTCATCGATGTCGCCTCGGATTTGCAGGACAATGCCCTGCAGGCCCATGTCGAGGTCGATAAGGACCGAGCAAACAGTCTCGGCGTTTCCTCACAGTCCCTGCGCAAGACGCTGGAAGCAGCCTTTGGCAGCTATGTCGCGACGCAAATTCAAACGACGGGCAACAGCTACGATGTCATTCTGGAATATGATCAGTCCGTTGACTGGACAGAGCAATCGCTGCGTTCCTTGCGGGTTGCTTCGTCATCCGGCGCGTTGGTGCCGCTATCGAGTTTTGCCACGATCAGCCGCAAGCCGGGGCCTGTTACGGTGAACCAGACGGGGCAGCTGACATCGGTCACGCTCTCCTTCAACCTGCCCGCTGGCGTGTCGTTGGGCCAAGCCACGCAGCAGCTTGATGCGCTGAAGCAAAAGATCGCGCTTCCATCGACGGTCACGACCAATCTTGCCGGTGCCGCACAAATCTTCAAGCAGACGAGTGACAGCACCGGGCTGCTCATCGGTGCTGCAATCCTCACCATCTACATCGTGCTGGGCGTGTTCTATGAGAGCTTTCTGCATCCGCTGACAATCCTCTCCGGTCTGCCATCTGCCGCCTTCGGCGCGTTGCTGACGCTGAAACTCTTTGGTTTCGACCTGTCGATCATCGCCCTCATCGGTCTTCTGATGCTGATCGGAATCGTCAAGAAGAACGCCATCATGATGATCGACGTTGCGCTGACCTTGCAGCGGGAGGAAAAGATGCCGACGCTTGAGGCGATCCACGAGGCGGCGGTTCGTCGCCTGCGCCCGATCATGATGACAACATTCTGCGCGCTGTTCGGGGCGCTTCCCATCGCTTTGGGAACGGGTGCCAGCTCGGAGCTGCGCCAGCCGCTGGGTATCGCCGTGGTGGGCGGGCTGATTGTTAGCCAGATCCTCACATTGTTCATGACGCCCGTAATCTTCGTGGAGATCGAGCGGTTTTCAGACTTTCTGAAGTTCCTCTTCAGGAAAGACCGGCATCAACCGGAAATGGAGCCGACCGGCGCTTGAGACTATGCTGTACTGGCAACTGGCCCTGACGAATCGGGGCCAGTTGCTTTGAAAAGTTTTAGAGACGGTTCCCGGCTGCATCGAACAGATGGAAGCGGGAGGCGTCCGCTGTGATGGCCATTGTGTCGCCAATCTCTATTGCCGAGCGACCGGCAACACGAAAGACGATCGGGTTCCCGTCCGACATCTCCGCGTGAACATAGCTTTCCGCGCCCACAAGCTCCACGGCGGCGACAGTCACCGGGATATTGAATGGGCTTGCGGATGATGCCTCTGCAATGGTGAGATCCTCAGGGCGTATGCCGATTGTCGCGGCACCGGCAGGAATGCTGCCATTCTCGGGTGCTTTCCACACCTTGCCGTCTAGGGGCAAGAGGTTCATGGAGGGTGAGCCGATGAAGGTGGCAACGAAGGATGTCGCCGGCTTCTCGTAAAGCTCGATGGGCGTTCCGACCTGTTCGATGCGCCCGGCATTCAACACGACTAGTCTGTCAGCCAGCGTCATTGCCTCCATCTGGTCGTGGGTGACGTAGATGCTGGTGGTTGCCAGAGAGCGTTGCAAGCGCCGGATTTCCACCCGCATCTGCACGCGCAGCTTCGCATCCAGATTGGACAGCGGCTCATCGAACAGAAACACGGATGGCTTGCGCACGATTGCGCGGCCCATGGCCACGCGCTGGCGCTGTCCGCCGGACAATTGTCTGGGCTTGCGCTCCAGATATTGCTCGATTTCGAGTGCGCGGGCGGCATCATTGATGCGCCTGTCGATCTCGTCCTTGGGCGTGTTGCGGTTCTTCAGCCCATAGGCCAGATTTTGCCGCACGGTCATATGCGGATAGAGCGCATAATTCTGGAAAACCATGGCGATATCCCGTTCCGCCGGTTCCAGATCGTTGACGCGCTTGCTCCCAATATCGACATCGCCGGAACTGATGCTTTCAAGCCCGGCCACCATGCGCAGCAGGGTGGATTTGCCGCAGCCGGAAGGGCCAACGAGCACGATCATCTCGCCGTCCTGAATGCTCAGCGATACGCCTTTGATCGCCTCGACATTGCCGCCATATACCTTGCGAACGTCCTTGAGTTCGATTGTTGCCATTATTTTTCAGTCTCCACCAAGCCTTTGACAAACCAGCGCTGCATCAGCACCACGACGATAACCGGAGGGATGATGGCGAGAATTGCCGTTACCATCACATAATTCCAGGGGGTCGAGGCGTCGGTGAAATCCACCATGCGGCGCAGGCCGATAATGATCGTGTTCATTTCCGCGCGATCCGTCACCAGAAGCGGCCACAGATACTGTGTCCAGCCATAGATGAAGAGGATCACGAACAGGGCCGCTATGTTCGTTGTCGATAGCGGCAGCAGAATATCGCGCATGAAGCGGAAGGGTCCTGCATTGTCGATGCGGGCTGCCTCCACCATCTCGCCGGGAATGGTCAGGAAGAACTGCCTGAACAGGAAGGTTGCCGTGGCCGATGCCATGAGCGGCAGGGTCAATCCCGCATAGGTGTTCAACATGCCAAGATCGACGATCACCTTGTAGGTCGGCAGAATGCGAACCTCCACCGGCAGCATGAGGGTGATGAAGATCATCCAGAAAAAGCCCATGCGGAAGGGAAAGCGGAAGAAGACGATGGCGAAAGCCGACAGGAACGAAATGATGATCTTGCCGACGGCAATGGCCAGCGCAACCACGAAGCTGTTGAACAGCAGCCGTTCAAGACTGACGCCAACCACCCGCTCGACACCACCTGAAATGGCTTCCCCGTAATTTTCCGCAAGGTGCCCTGATGGCAGAAGAGAAAGCGGCGGGCGCAGGATGTCGGTCGATGTCGCTGACGATGCGATGAAGGTGTAATAGATCGGAAAGGCGACGATCACGATGCCGAGGACCAGCATCAGATGCGCCATGAGAGTTGCGATGGGACGGTTCTGGATCATTCTGTTTTCCTCAACCGTAATGCACGCGCCGCTCAACGAAGCGGAACTGGAAGGCTGTGAGCGCAATGACGATCACCATCAGGATAACGGATTGCGCCGCCGATGAACCAAGGTCGAGATTGACGAAGCCGTCATTGTAAACCTTGTAGACCAGCGTTTCCGTGGCCTTTGCCGGACCGCCACCCGTCACGGAATGAATGATGCCGAACGTATCGAAGAAGGCATAGACCGTGTTGACCACCAGCAGGAAGAAGGTCGTGGGTGCCAAGAGCGGGAAGATGATGGTCCAGAAACGGCGCGCACCGCGGGCACCATCGATGGCGGCGGCTTCGAGAAGCGATTTTGGAATGGCTTGCAGCCCCGCGACGAAGAACAGGAAGTTATAGCTGATCTGTTTCCACGCGGCCGCCGCAACCACCAGCGTCATGGCCTGGTTGCCATTCAGCAGCGGATCCCAGTCAATGCCGTTTCTGCGCAGGATATAGGCGAAGGTGCCCATGGCCGGGTTGAACATGAACAGCCAGAGCATGCCGGCAACGGCAGGTGCGACCGCATAGGGAATGATCATCATGGTGCGGTAGAAGCCCTTGCCGCGCACCACGAGATCCGCAGCCGTTGCCAGCAAAAGGGCAGCACCCATGGAAACGAGGGCCGTGGCAATGCTGAAGACGACGGTGACCTGCAAGGCGCGCAGATAATTCGGATCAGACAGAATGGCGGAGAAATTGTCAAAGCCGACAAAGCGGCTCTGCAGACCGAAGGGGTCCTCGCTCATGGCAGATTGATACAGTGCCTGACTGGCCGGCCAGAAGAAAAACACCACGGTCAGCACGATTTGCGGGGCGACCAGAAAATAGGGCAGTATCTTGTTGGGAAAGACGACGCTTTGCAAAGGCGGGCTCCTTTAGAGCATCCGACAGGTCATGTCGGATGTCTCACAATAGTCGGATGCTTGTGTAGTCAGGCGGTGCCGCGCAGTGCACACCGCAATGGTATCATGGCTGCCAGCACCTTTAAGCACCAGCAGCCAGGTTGGTTATCGGCCAACGGCCTGCTGAATGGCCGCATTGCCGCGCTCGACAGCCTTATCAAGCGCTGCCTTGGCATCCTGCTTGCCCGCAAGCATCGTCTCGAACTCTTCGTTCATGATATCGCGGACCTGCGGCAGGTTAACCAGACGAACACCCTTGGAGTTTGCTGTCGGCGGCTTGCCCATCATCTGGAGAAGCGGCGTTTCGCGGGCCGGGTTCTTGCCATAAAAGCCCGATGCCTTGGTGTCTTCATAGGCGGCCAGCGTAACCGGCATATAGCCCGAAACCTGATGCAGGCGAGACTGGATCTTGGTCTGCGACAGGAACTGGAAGAACGCCGCCGTGCCCTTATACTCATCGTCGGATTTGCCGCCGAAGACCCAGAGGCTCGCGCCGCCCGGTATCGTGTTCTGCGGGCGTCCTTCGCCTTCGTAATAAGGCAGCTGGCCGATGCCGTAATTCATGCCGCTCTTGACGATATCGCCAAGGCCGCCCGAAGATTCCGTGAGAATGCCGCATTCGCTTGATGTGAACAGCTGCTTTGCTTCGGATGTTCTGCCGCCGTAACGGAATGTGCCATCCTTGGCCAGATCGGCAATGGCCTGGAAATGCTTGACGAATGGCTCGGAATTGAAGGCCAGCTTGACGTCTGTTCCGGCAAGACCATTTTCATTGCTGCCATAGGACAGGTTGTTCCAGGCGGCAAAGTTTTCGGTCTGGATCCAGGTCAGCCATGTTGAGGTAAAGCCGCAAGGCGCTGCACCGCTGGACTTGATCTTCTTTGCGGCTTCAAACACGGCAGGCCATGTCTTTGGCGGGTTCTCAGCGTCCAGCCCGGCCTTTTTGAAGATGTCCTTGTTGTAGTACATAATCGGCGAAGAGGAGTTGTAGGGGAAGGACAGCATGGTGCCGTCAGGCTTGGAATAATAGGAGACGATTCCTGGCAGATAGTCCGCCTTGTTGAAGGTCAGACCGGCTTTTTCCAGAACCTCCGCCACGGGAACGATGGCACCCTGCGCGCCCATCATCACGCCGCTGCCTGCATCAAACACCTGAATGATGGCTGGAGGCTGCTTGGCGCGGAAGGCGGCAATGCCCGCATTCAGCGTTTCCGGGTAGGTTCCCTTGAAGACCGGCAGGACCTTGTAATCCTTCTGGCTTTCGTTGAATTCCTTTGAAAGCTGCTCGACAACCTCATTGTTGGCGCCAGTCATGGCATGCCACCATTGAATTTCCGTGGCGGCCATGGCGCTGGACGCCATCAGCAGTGCAGATGTGGCAACGGTGACCGAAGTGAAGACGGCTTTCATGGAATTTCCTCCCTACCATGAACTGATTTTGGGCGATCATGAATCGCCACGTTCTTCATGATCACTTTCAAACATTAGCCGCAACTGATTTCTGTCATAAAACTGTCACAATAGCAGGCGCGACAGTGGAAACTGGTGGAAATGCAAAGGCAGGCACTCTTTTTTAGGCGTTTTGTTATCCCGGCTAATATCGTAAGTGAACATCATCGACAGGGTTGCGGGGTGCAGGGCAGATGGCTGCGAAAGAAAAACTTGATGACAGGGAAAAGCAGACCCACCGCCGGGGTTTTGGTGTTTCCACCGTCTATGAAACGCTGCGCAACGAGATCATCGAACTGAAGCTCGCCCCCGGAAGCCCCATTGACGAGGTGCAGCTTTCCGAACGTTTCGAGCTTTCCAGAACGCCCATCCGTGAGGCTCTGGTCAAGCTGTCTTCCGAGGGCCTGATCACGACGCTCACCAACCGCGCCACGATCGTGTCCCAGATCGACTTTCTTGGCCTGCCGGAATTTTTCGATGCCTTGACGCTGATGTACCGGGTCACCACGCGGCTTGCGGCGGCCCGGCACGAAGAGGCGGATATTCCGCTCATCCTGTCGTCTCAGGCGGCTTTCGAAAGCGCCGTCAACGAGCGCGATGTACTTGGCATGATTTCCACCAACCGAGACTTCCACGTGGCCATCGCACTTGCTGGGCGCAACCGCCATTACACGGAATTGTTCACCCGTCTGCTGGATGAGGGCAGACGCATTCTGCGTCTCTATTATTCATCGTTCAATGATGTCCTGCCGCGCCACTATGTTACGGAGCATGAGGATATGATCGCCGCCATCATCGAGCGTGATATCGAGAAAGCAGACCGCATCGCCGTGGCCCATGCTGACCAGATCGTCCAGCAGATCCGCTCCTATATCGCTGCCGATACGCGCCAGACCACCAACATGCCGCTTTAAATCCTGCGTTCTGTGGTCATGACGAAGCACCTTACTCGTGCTCACGCCTTTTGTATTTTATTTGTCGACAGAGCTGATGTCCTGTGATAATTCATTTATCCATGATGAATAGGGCGCTCGCGCCTGAGTTTAAACGAGGCTGAACACATGGCAGATACGATCTTCTCCGGCTGCATCCCCGCTCTCATGACGCCGTGCAACCCGGACCGGACACCGGACTTCGACGGCCTGGTAAAGACAGGCAAGGAATTGATCGCGGCTGGCATGTCTGCGGTTGTCTATTGCGGATCGATGGGCGATTGGCCGCTTCTGAGCGATGAGCAGCGCCAGGAAGGTGTGCGTCGGCTTGCCGAAGCGGGCATTCCCGTGATTGTCGGCACCGGTGCCATCAACACCCAATCGGCGGTCAGCCATGCAGCCCATGCCGCAAAGGTTGGCGCAAAGGGCTTGATGGTCATTCCGCGCGTTCTGTCGCGCGGCTCGTCTTCTTCCGCGCAGAAGGCGCATTTCTCGGCCATTCTCGAAGCTGCAAACGGCCTGCCTGCGGTCATCTACAACAGCCCCTATTACGGTTTCGCCACCCGCGCCGATCTGTTCTTTGACCTGCGGTCGCGCTATTCCAACCTGATCGGCTTCAAGGAATTTGGCGGCAAGGCGGATATGACCTATGCGGCAGAAAACATCACCGCAGGCGATGATGACCTGACCTTGATGGTGGGTGTGGATACCGGCGTCTACCACGGTTTCGTCAATTGCGGCGCAGGCGGTGCCATCACCGGCATCGGCAACGCGCTGCCACGTGAGGTTCTCCACCTCGTTTCGCTGTGCGAAAAAGCCGCCAAGGGCGATGCCGCGGCGCGCCGTGAGGCGCTTGAGCTCGAAGAAGCTCTCACCGTGCTGTCGTCCTATGATGAAGGCCCGGATCTGGTGCTTCACTACAAATATCTGATGGTGCTGAATGGTGCCGAGGAATATTCGCTGCATTTCAACGAGAGCGACGAACTCAGCGCTTCGCAGCGCCGCCAGCTGGAAAATCAGTATGCGCTGTTCAAGGCCTGGTACGCCTCACGCTATCCGAACTGATATTTCGATGGTTTGAAACGAAAAATGCGCCCGGTGAGGCGCATTTTTTGTTCGTCATGCAGCCTTGTGCGCTCAGGCGACAGCCATTTCCAACAACTCTGCCGGCTCCCTTTCGGTCAGATAGTCGACAAGATCCTTGATCGTGACGAGGTGAAGCCCGTGGCGTGCCGCAAACACCTTGAGTTGAGGCAGCCGTGCCATGGTCCCATCATCATTGGCCACTTCGCAGATCGTGCCGCTCGGGAACCTGCCCGCAAGGCGGCACAGATCGACCGCTGCTTCCGTATGCCCGGTGCGGCCGAGGACGCCGAGGGGATTGGCGCGCAGCGGAAAGATGTGGCCAGGCCGGGCAAAATCGTCAGGTTTTGCGTCAGCCGATATCAGCGCACGAACCGTGTTGGCACGGTCGCTGGCCGAAATGCCTGTCGTGGTGCCCGGAATATAGTCCACAGAAACGGTAAAGGCCGTTTTGTGGAACTCCGTGTTGCGCGGCACCATCAGTGGAATATCCAGCTCATCCAGCCGTTCGCCGGGCATGGCAACACAGATCAAGCCACGGGCGTGGTTCATCATGAAAGCAACCTGCTCGGCGGTTATGCTGTCGGAGGCGACGATAATGTCGCCCTCGTTTTCGCGGTCCTCATCATCCACCACGATGACCATGTCACCGCGCGCAATGGCTGCCACCGCCTCTTCAATTTTAGAAATAGTCATGTCTTGCCTTTCAAGGGTTATGCCGTTGCCAGCACTTTCGCGTTTTTTCAAAACGCCAAATCTCCCTTGGGCGAACAACGCAACGCTCCCCCGCTGCGTGCAGGAGATGCCACCTTGTTCTCTTCCATCCGGACTATACCGTCGGCTCCGGCATCTCACCGGATCTGCTGACCTTCCGGCCAGGCCGGAAGCGCTCGCGGGCTCCGGGAAAAATCCCGATACCGCCGGTGGGGAATTGCACCCCGCCCTGAGAACAGATCGAGCATATGGCATGAAATAGCCGGTAGGCAAGGGGCAAAGATTGCCTGCAAAGCGGCGTTACGGAAATGAATTTGCGCGGGCTAGGGTGGCGTACCGTTTATCGCCCTGCCTTCTTTTTATCAGAAAGATGCCGATCTCGGAATTTTCCTCTTGCAGCTCTAGTGGCTGTAGGTCGTAGCACTGGTGTCGTGAACAAGGGAAACACGATATGAGCGCGTCATTGCAGACCAGATTTCGGGTAGAGGGAATGGACTGCGCATCCTGCGCAGCCAAGATCGACACAGCGGTGCGCCGCTTGTCGGGCGTCGAAGATGTCTCCGTCTCCGTCACATCAGGCACCATGACCGTCAGCCATGATCCGACAAGCGATCTGGCCGCGATCGGCAGACAAGTGACGGGCCTCGGTTATGACGCGACGCAAATCCCATCTGGTGCCGCCGCAAAGCCTGATGCTCCGCATGAACACGGCCCCGCCTGCTCCCATGACCATCACGAACACCAGAAGCCAGAACAGGCATCGGTCGAGGGCTTGCACGGTCACGATCATGGGCCTTCCACCGGACCCTGGTGGAACAGCAAGAAGGGTCGCGCAACCATTCTGGCAGGCGTGACGCTTGCTGTGGCCTATGGTGTCGGGCATCTGTTTCCGGCCATTCAGCTTTATGCCTTTACGCTGGCGATGCTGGTTGGTCTGGTGCCGATTGCGCGCCGGGCCTTCATGGCTGCTCGTGCCGGAACGCCGTTTTCTATTGAAATGCTGATGACGATTGCGGCGATAGGGGCGCTCGCCATCAACGCCACGGAAGAGGCGGCAGCGGTTGTCTTTCTGTTTCTGGTGGGTGAGCTGCTGGAAGGCGTGGCTGCGGGCAAGGCGCGAGACAGCATCAAGTCGCTCGCCGCACTCGTTCCAAAGACGGCATTTCTGGAAGAAATGGGGCAGACGCGTGAAGTGAAGGCTGAGACCCTTGCGATCGGCTCCGTCATTCTCGTTCGCCCCGGCGACCGCATCTCGGCAGATGGCGTTATTCTTTCAGGTGAAAGTGCGGTGGACGAAGCGCCTATGACCGGCGAAAGCGTGCCGGTTAACAAGGGGCCTGATGATCTCGTCTTCGCTGGCACGGTCAACGGCAATGCTGCTCTGCGCGTTCGGGTAACAGCCACGGCTGAGGACAACACCATTGCCCGTGTCGTGAAGCTCGTGGAGGAAGCGCAGGAGAAGAAAGCGCCGACCGAGCGTTTCATCGACCGCTTTTCTACCTATTACACGCCAGCGGTCGTTGCCATCGCAGCCCTCGTAGCCATCCTCCCGCCCTTGTTTCTTGGCGGTGACTGGAATGAATGGATCTACAAGGGGCTGGCCATTCTGTTGATCGGGTGCCCCTGCGCACTGGTTATCTCGACACCTGCCGCCATCGCCGCATCCCTGTCTTCAGGTGCAAGGCGCGGCCTTCTCATGAAAGGCGGCGCGGTGCTGGAAGGGCTTGGCAAGCTGACCGCCGTTGCGCTGGATAAGACGGGTACCCTGACCGAAGGAAAGCCTGTCGTCACCGATATCGTGCCGTTCGCGTTTGCTCAGGCCGACATTCTGCGTCTGGCAGCCGCACTCGAGACAGGTTCAAGCCATCCGCTTGCGCTCTCCATTCTCGCAAAGGCCAAGCAAGATGGCATCACCATTCCATCCGCCACGGATGCCAAGGCATTGGGTGGCAAGGGCGTGACGGCTGTTGTCGAGGGGAGGGAGATTTTTCTCGGTTCGCCAAAAGCTGCCAATGATCTGATTGCCATCCCGCAACAGCATCTGAAGACGATCTCCGCATTGAACGATGAAGGCAAGACGGTCTCTGTTCTGATTGCAGGCGGACAGCTGGCCGGTGCCATCGCCATGCGGGATGAGCCTCGTACTGACGCCGTGCAGGGTCTGGCGATGCTGAAGGAGAGCGGCGTCAAGATCATCATGCTAACAGGCGATAACAAGCGCACGGCGGATGCCATCGGCCAGACACTTGGCATCGAGGTTCGTGCGGAGCTGATGCCGGAGGACAAGCAGCGGATTGTTGGCGAATTGAAGGCTGAAGGCTATGTGGTCGGCAAGGTTGGCGATGGCATCAATGATGCACCGGCACTTGCGGCGGCTGATATCGGCATTGCCATGGGTGGCGGCACGGATGTGGCGCTGGAAACGGCCTATGCCGCTATTCTGCATGGCCGCGTCAGCGACGTGGCGCACATGATCGCGCTTTCCAAACGCACTATGCGCAATATCAGGCAGAACATCGCCATATCGCTTGGTCTGAAAGCCGTGTTTCTGGTCACGACCATTCTCGGCATCACAGGCCTATGGCCCGCGATCCTTGCAGATACCGGCGCCACCGTTCTGGTCACGATCAACGCGTTGCGCTTGCTGCGCAACCCGGCAGCGTAAAGTGTGAGAGCCCGTAATGATGTTTGCGGGCTCTCAGATGTTCGTTATTTCGTCCAGATGGAAACGGCCTGCGGCTCCAGAACGCTCTCTCCCAGCACAATCTTCGCGCCTTCGGGAACCGTCCACGCCTCGGCGCCATAGTTGAAGGCAAAGGTGAGGTTGCCGCGGCGACGGATACGGATGGTATCCGGCAATTCAATGGTTTCGAGGCCAGCCTTTTTCGCGGCCAGCGCAAGCACGCTTGAAAGCAGTTCCTCATCGGCCCAGCAGGCGAGATAGAGCATATTGCCGCTTTGCGTCAGCGCCGGATCGCCATTTGTAAAACGCGCCAGCACCTCTGCCGAGGTCTGCACCGTTTCGCGCCAACGGATCGCCGCACCGGATACAGCGCCTGAAACGGCGTCGGAAAGACCGGGCCGCAGGGTTGAAACCTGAATGACGCGGTTGCCGGTGCGTTGGCCGAGCGGGCCGGGTGGCAGGTTTTTCGGGATCACGAAATTGCGGTCACGAGAGCCGGTCCGTGCGCCGATCACGATGTGACCGGTGGCCTTGGAAAGAGCTGCTTCGGTGGCGACATCAACCTCCGTCATGCAGGGAACGACGACAAGCGCATAGCCCTCGAGACTATCGCCCGGGCGAACGAAATCGATATCGAGGCCGAGACGGCGAAGGCTTTCATACCAGCGGAAGCAAAGCTCCTCGTAGCGGAAATCCTTGCCCTGCGGCTGGATCATCGTTGTCCAGTAGCTCTGATAGTCGAACACCAGCGCGACATGGGCCTTTTCGCTGGCCGGCAGGTCGGCCAAAGCCTTCAGCTCTTCCCCGACCTGCTGTGCCTCCAGTCCGCCGGGCGATAGCTCGTCCAGACCCGACATGTTGAGGCCCGCATGCATCTGTTCCTGCGCAAAGGGTGCCTGGCGCCAGCGGAAATAGCTGACCACTTCTGCGCCATGGGCAAGCGCTTCCCATGTCCAGAGCCGCACCATGCCCGGCTTCGGCACCGGGTTCCACGGCGCCCAGTTCACCGGTCCGGGCTGCTGTTCCATCACCCAGAAACGGCCCTTGCCAACGCCGCGATAGAGATCATGGTGGTAGGGGGCGATATCGGGGTGCGATGTCTGCGCCCAGCGATTGCGCTCTTCTTCCGTGAATGGAAACTTCTCGACAAAACCAATCGGGTAGCTGTCCCAGGATGCGAGATCCAGATTGTCGCCCACCTTGAAGTGGTCGAAATCCGAAACGAAACCCATGAAATTGTGCGTGATCCAGCGGTCTGGCGAGTGCTTGCGAAGGATATCGCATTGCATCTTGTCGTAGGCGGCAACCTGATCGGACTGGAAGCGCCAGAAATCCAGCCGGGTGGCAGGGTTGGGTTCCGTCACCGTCAGGTTCGGCAGCCGCACATCGTCGAAACTCTTCAGTTCCATCGACCAGAACACCGAGCCCCAGGCTTCGTTCAGCTGCTGCGGTGATTGATAGCGCAGCCGCAGCCATTGCTTGAACTGCTTGAGGTCTTCGGCCCCCCATGATGCGGTCGTGTCATGGCAGCCATATTCATTGTCCGTCTGCCAGCCCACGAGGCCAGGATGCGCGCCATAACGCTGCGCAATAATCTCGACAATGCGTGCGCTTTCGCGCCACCACGTCTGTGACGAGAATGTGTAATGCCGGCGCGAGCCAAAGCCGCGCACCTTGCCGTCTTCGTCATAGGGCAGAATATCAGGATGCTCATCCACGAGCCATTTCGGTGGCGTGGCGGTTGGGGTTCCCAGCACGACCTTGAGGCCAGCGGCATGGAGCACGTCCATTGCGCGGTCCAGCCAACCGAAATCGAATTCCCCACGCGCAGGCTCAAGCCGCGACCAGGCAAACTCACCAATGCGCACGAAGGAAATGCCAAGCTCGCGCATGCGGCGTGCGTCTTCAGCCCAACGGCTTTCGTCCCAGTGCTCTGGATAATAACATACGCCCAGCATTATCGCGTCAAATCCCCATTGATGATGGCATGGCCCTGCTCGTCAAAAACATGGCAGGCCTTGGCATTGATGCCGAGTTTCAGTGTGTCGCCCGGCTTGGCACTGGCCAGACCGTCGGCCTTGACCGAGATTTCCGAGCCATCCGCCAGTTCCACGAAGAACAGCGTTTCCGAGCCGAGATATTCCGCAAGCCGCACCGTGCCTTCCAGCACCACATCGCCCTCGCCACTGGCGCTGATGTGCTCGGGGCGGATGCCGAAGCTTGCATTGCTGAGCGTAGCCGTGTTGGGGGCATCGAGCGCAAGCGTCGCGCCGCCCGGCAGCGTCAGCGCGATTTTGCCGTCCTGGTTTGCTGCGGGCACTTTCAGCACATTCATCTTCGGCGAGCCGATGAAGCCCGCCACGAAGAGATTTGCCGGACGGTGGTAAAGCTCAAGCGGCGATCCGACCTGCTCGATCTTGCCCGCAGACAGAACCACGATCTTGTCAGCCATGGTCATGGCTTCCACCTGATCATGGGTCACATAGATCATCGTTGCCTTCAGATCCTTATGCAGCTTGGAAAGCTCGCCGCGCATCTGCACGCGCAGGGCTGCATCGAGGTTGGACAGCGGCTCATCGAAAAGGAAGACTTCCGGGTTGCGAACGATGGCACGGCCAATCGCCACACGCTGGCGCTGGCCGCCGGAAAGCTGGCCCGGCTTGCGCTTCAAAAGCGGTTCAAGCTGCAACATTTTTGCGGCATGGGCCGTGCGCTCGGCGATCATGGCTGGCGCATGGCCGGTCATTTTCAGACCGAAGCCAATGTTTTCAGCAACCGTCATGTGCGGGTAAAGCGCATAGGACTGGAAAACCATGGCCACACCCCGTTCCGAGGGGCCGATCTTGGTCATGTCCTTGCCGCCGATGGAAAGCGCACCGGAAGATATTTCCTCAAGACCGGCAATCATTCGCAACAGGGTGGATTTTCCGCAGCCGGAGGGGCCGACGAAGACGCAGAATTCGCCATCCTTCACGTCGAGGTCGACACCCTTGATGACGCTGAGAGCGCCAAACTCTTTCTTGACGTTGCGCAGGCTTACGTCAGCCATTGATCTTGCCTCCCTTGACAGGTTCCAGTTCGAGGAGCAGCGCGCTTTCCGGTTTCAGCATCGGCAATGGCAGACCTGCAAGGCCCACGCTGGAAAGCTCGAAGCTGATATCGCCGGAGAGCAGCTTGGTCTGGCCCTCGGAGATGCGAATGAATTCCGGCTGCGCCGGAAGTGAATTGGTAATTTTCCATGTGCCGCCCAGCTTGGTCACGCTGGCAGGCAGTTTGAGCGGTGCCGGTTGCTCGCCCACCATTTGCGGTCCCTGCGCAATGATGACGACGATCTTGTCGGCACTTGCCGCACCCCAGACGTAACGCCCGTCCACAGGCTCTGCCTGAAAATTCGCCTCTGGCGCATGCAGCAGGGCTCGAAGCCGCTTGTAGGTTTCGATGTAAAGTTTCAGCTCGCTGCGCTCTGACGCTGTCAGCTCCAGTGGGTTGAGCTCGACGCCGAGATGATAGGCCATGGCAACCAGCGCCCGGAAGGCCAGCGTGTGGCGCCGCCCCGTCTGGTGGTTGGGGGAGGCGGAGATGTGGCTTCCGAGAATTTCCGGCGGCACGAACAGTGACGCGCCGCGCTGAATTTCCAGCCGTTCCAGCGCGTCGGTGCAATCGGATGTCCAGACCCGGTGCGTGCGGGCCAGAACGCCCAAGTCGATGCGGCCGCCGCCTGAAGCGCAGCTCTCGATTTCGACATTCGGATGCGCCTTGCGCACGCGGTCCATCAGCGCATAGACGGCGCGTGTCTGGGCAGATGTCTTTACCCGCCCGTCACGCCCGCCCGCATGGGTCAGGTCGCGGTTCATATCCCACTTCACATAGGAAACGGCATGGTTTGCAAGGACAGCGTCGATCTTGGCAAACAGGTAGTCGGACACCTCCTGCCGTGTCAGGTCGAGCACAAGCTGGGTGCGCGATTGCAGCAGCGGGCGTCCATCAATCTGCAAGGCCCAGTCTGGGTGCTTCTTGTAAAGCTCCGAGACCGGGTTGATCATTTCAGGCTCGAACCAGATGCCGAACTGCATGCCGAGACCGGTTACGTGGTCCACCAGTGGCTTCAGGCCTTCAGGATATTTACGGGCATCGATATCCCAGTCGCCAAGGCTTGTGGTGTCGTCATCGCGTTTGCCGAACCAGCCATCATCCAGCACGAAGCGCTCAATGCCGATCTCTGCCGCAGCCGTTGCCTGCGCCTTCAGAGAGTCCATCTTGTGGTCGAAATAGTTGCCTTCCCAGGTGTTCAGCGTCACCGGACGTGGAGACATCTTGCCGCCTGGCCAGTCCAGAAGCTCACCACGCACGAAGGCATGAAATGCCTCAGTATCCGGCCCGGCATAGGCAACAGGGCTTTGGTAGGTTTCGCCGGATGCCAGAATGACCTCGCCCGGCTCGAACAATTCGCCCATATGGATCAGCCGCTGGCCATCATCCGTGCGGTCGATGACAACATGGTGGTTGCCGCTCCATCCGAGCGTCACGCCGAAACGCTGCCCAGCGGTCTCGACAAAGATCATCGGGAACCGGTCATGCGATGTGCGACCGCGTCGGCTTTCCTGAGACCAGATGCCGTTGCCGAGAACTTCTTGCCGCGTCTGGAACTCGCGGCCCCACATGCCGGTAAAGCTCGTCAGTTCCGTTTCGCCTGCCGGTGCGGCAAAGGTGGCCGCCATGCAGCGGTCCAGCTGGTAGTCGGTGTCTGCGCGGTTGGTCAGCGCTGTGGACATCGAAATCAGCGCGGACGCATGGTCGGTCAGCGTGATGGCAATTTCGATTTTCGCCACGGCGTCATGGCCGCGCAGCGTCGTTGCATTTCCTGCGGTTTCCACCTTCCACGCGCCGAACTGGAGCGTGAAATCACGACCCTGACGGTGGCCTGAAATGGCAGGCCAGCCGAAAAAGCCCATACCACTCGTTGGCAGCAGCACCGATGTGGGCACAGCCACGTCCATGCCGTTCACCCGGCTGGAGCGTTCGATGTCAAACAGTGGATCGGCAGAGGTTGCCGCTGTTGCAAAAGACAGGATCTCCGGCATGCCGAGTTCGGGCAGGCGAAGGTTCAGCGTAAAGCTTCCTTTGCCGATTGTGATGATATGGCTCATCCCTTGGTCGCTCCCAGTGTCAGTCCGGCAATGAAATGCTTTTGCATGATGAAGAACATGGCAACGGGTGGCAGAGCCGCAACCAGCGAGCCTGCGGAAACCAGATGCCAGGCAGCAACCCATTGTCCGTTCAGCGAATAGAGACCGGCGGTCACCGGCATGGCGTGCTGTCCCTGCACCAGAACCGTGGCCCAGAAATAATCATTCCAGACGAAGGTGAAGACCAACACCGAGAGTGCCGCAATGGCCGGACGCATCAGCGGCAGCACGATGTGGCGGAAAATCCTCCATTCCGAAACGCCTTCGACACGGGCGGATTCAATCAGCGCAAAGGGCAGACCCTTGATGAAGTTGCGCATGAACAGCGTGCAGAACCCGGTCTGGAAGGCGACATGGAACAGCACAAGGCCCATGGTCGTGTCGTAAAGACCGGCCCGCAGCGTCATGTCACGCACCGGCACCATCAGGATCTGGAACGGAATGAAGTTGCCCGCCACGAACATGAAGAATAGCAGCAGATTGGCCTTGAACTTGTAGACGGCCAGCGCAAAGCCGGTGAGGCAGGAGAGCGCAACAGCGCCGATGACGGTGGGGATCGTGACCTTGAACGAGTTCAGAATATAGAGCCCGATGGGCGAATCCCGAAAGACGGCCGTATAGTTTTCAACGCCCGCAAAGCCTGACGGTATGCCGAAGTAATTGCCAGCGGCAAAATCGCCCGCCGGTCTGACGGAGGTAATCGCCACGCCGATCAATGGCAACAGCCAGAGAATGAGCGCAATCGGCAGTATGATTTTATAGCCCCAACGAATGAAGGGTGAGGCTGTCTGAATAGGTGCGGGGAACATCAGGAATTCCTTTCCTGGCTCAGCATGCGCACGATGAAGAGCGTGATGAAGATCATCATGATGAGAAAGAGAACGACGGCGATGGCTGCGCCATAACCCATGCGGAAACCATATTCCGAAAGCGCCTGCTCATACATGAAATAGGAGAGCACCGAGCTGGAGCCATAAGGACCGCCAGCGGTCATGACGGAGACGAGGTCGAAGGACCGCAGCGAGCCGATGACTGTCACGACCATGGCGATGAATGTGGCGGGTGCCAGCTGCGGCAGAATGATGTTCCACAACAGCTTGAAACCCTTGGCACCATCCATGCGCGCGGCTTCCACCTGCTCGGGATTGATGTTGTTGAGACCCGTCAGATAAAGGATCATGCAATAGGCCGTCTGCGGCCAGAGGCCAGCCACGATGATGCCGTAGGTCACGAAACGCTCGTCGGCGAGAATGGCGATCTGCTCGCCGGTCAGCCATTCCAGAAGCTTCGAAAACAGCCCGAAATCCGGGGCGTAGAACCAGGTGAACATCAAGCCGACGACGACCTGACTGATGACGAAGGGGAAGAAGAACAGCGATTTATAAAGCCGGATGCCGCGAACATTCTGGTTCAGAAACAGCGCCACCGCCAGACCTGCAGGAATGGACAGCAGATACAGCACCAGCCAGATGATGTTGTTTTTCAGCGAGACATAGAATGTATCGTCCTGAAGCAGCTCGGCGTAGTTGCCAAAGCCGATCCAGCTCATCTCACCCATTCCGTCCCAGTCGTGAAAACTGATCCAGATGGATTGGAAGATTGGCACCAGAACGTAGAGGACAAACATCAACAGGCCGGGGGCGAGAAACAGCCAGGGCGCTAGTTTTTGCTGATTGCGCTTCCAGAAACTGGGCGATGGTGAAACGGCGTTGCTCACGGCGGCACCTTTGGGAAAATATATATAAGAGAGCGGCCGGGTGCCTGGGCAGTGCCTCTTATGGCACCCGGAGCTGGGAGGAAGGGGTATTATTTATAGACGCGGGCGCGAACTTTTTCGAGACGTGCCAGGATGGCGTCGATCTTGTCAGGCTTGACCATGAATTCCTGGAAGCCTTCCATGCCGACCTTTGCCATTTCCGCCTGTGCATCGCGGTCATAGAACTGCGCGATGGCGGTTGCCTTGGACAGCATCTCGAAGCCAGCCAGAAGGAACGGGTCCGTCGGCTTTTCCGCCTTGTTGTTGACGGGCAGCTGCCCCATCGTCGCGTTCATTTTCGACTGCGCTTCCGGTGATGCGACATAAGCGAGGAATTTCTTCGCATCGTCCTTGTTCTTCGCACCCTTTGGAATGTGGAACGTGTCGGTCGGTGCTTCCTCGGCAACGGGAAGACCAGCGGTGATTTCCGGGAAGGGCATGAAGCCGATCTGCTCTTCTTTCAGTCCCCCATTCTTGAAGGTGGCAACCGCGAAGTTGCCCATCAGATACATGGCGGCCTTGCCCTGCACCAGCTGTGGAACGGCATCCTGCCAGTCGATTGCGGCATGGTTTTCAATGAAGTAGCCCGGCTTGACCAGTTCGGCCCACTTCTCGAACACGGCCTTTACGCGCGGGTCGGTATAGGGAACCTTGCCCGATGTGAGTTCCATATGGAAATCATAGCCGTTGATGCGCAGGTCGAGATAGTCGAACCATCCAGCCGTTGGCCAAAGGGCCTTGGTGCCGATTGTGAATGGCGTGATGCCAGCGTCTTTCAGCTTCTTCGATGCAGCGAGAAGCTCATCCCAGGTCTTGGGTGGCGTGATGCTCTGTTGCTGGAAAATGTCTTTGCGGTAGTAAATGCCCCACTGGTAGTAGGTGTAGGGAACACCCCATTTCTTACCGTCAATCGTCATGGAAGGGGAGGCAGACTTCAGTTGCTCTTCAAGGCCATTGGCCGTCCACACATCGGTCACATCTTCGAACAGACCAGCCTTGACGAAAGGCTCCATGCGGTTGCCGGCGTACCAGGCAACGACATCAGGCGCATCTGCGGTCAGAAAGTTGCGAATGGCAGATTTGAAGCCTTCGTGGTCGAAGTTGTTCCACTTCACCGTAATGCCGGGGTTTGCCTTCTGGAAGTCTGCAATCAACTCTTCCATGGCCTTCTTCGGCACCGGGTCCGAGTGGTCGGAGTTGATGGTGATCTCGCCAGCGAAGGCGGACGAAAACAGCGCTACCGACAGAGCAAGTCCGCTGAGGCTTTTCAAAAGGGTCATGTGTTTCCTCCCTATGACCGTGACACATTGCCGTGGAGACCGTGAACCAAAAGCACGCCCTCCCAGGCCAAATCCAAGTTCGGCTTGATCATTGAACCGAAACCCGCAATAAGCTACCGAAATTCCGCATAGTTTCTCCAGGATCCTAAGATTATGGCCTCTGTACCATCAGAAGTTCAGGACGAATCCGTACCGGTACATGCAGAGCATGACCCGAGACATCCGCTGGTTGTCTTCGGAGACCACCGCTTTTGCGCAGGCGAAGCATCGCTGGTGCAGGTCATGGCCGGGCCGCATATGCACAGTCAAGTGGAACTGAATTTCGTTCTGGAAGGGCAGATGACCTACTGGTTCGATGGGCGCGAGCTGACCGTCGATAAGGGACGGCTTTGCCTGTTCTGGGGCATGATCCCGCATCAGGTGATTAGCCGTGCAGAGGGCACCTCGTTTGTCTGCCTCTATGTGCCGATGTCATTCTTTCTGGGCCTTGCCAGCCTCACGCGGTTCAGAGACGCGGTGTTTCGCGGGGCGATGATCGAGGCACTGGAGCTCCGTTCCTATGACCATGAAATTTTCGAGCGGTGGCGGGATGAATTGCGCTCCGGCGATGAGGGCCTCATCGAGATCGTCCGCAATGAACTCAGCGCCCGCGTTCTGCGCATCGAGCGTGATGGCTGGCGCGATCTGCGCGAGGAAGGCTCGGCCATTGCAAGCCTCGGCGCCAATGATAGCGAGCGTATGGAACATGTGGAGCGCATGCTGCGCTTCATCGCGGAAAATGCGCTCAACGATATCTCGGCAGAAGATGTGGGCCGCGATGCAGGTCTTCACCCCAATTATGCGATGTCGGTGTTCAAGCGCGCCGTTGGCATGACCATCAACCGCGCAATCATCCGCCACCGCCTCGATACGGCGCAGTCGCTTTTGATCGCAACCGACATGCCCATCACCGATGTCGCCTTCGAATCGGGTTTTGGGTCTGTCTCGCGCTTTTATCAGGCCTTTTCGGAACGGGTCGCGATGCGCCCGAAGCAATATCGGGCCAGCATGCGCAGCAAGGTTTGAGAGCAGCCTGCCATCGGATCAGCGATTGCGCAGAACGGTGCAGGGTGTTCCAGCCGCGCGGATTTGCGCACAGAGCTGGTTTGCTCCCCCGCGGGTTTCGCGGCCAATTCTCGCCGCATAGCGGGGCCGATTGCCGAAATTGCCGCCGCGCTGGCGCACAATCAGCGCCCGTTCTTCATTCAGCGGTGAAGGCAGGCGGGTGATGGCACGGGTGAAAAGCCGGTCCACAATGGCTGGACGGTAATGCGCAGACAGTTGCACGCCCCAGGGCGCCCAGTCGGCTGATCCCGCAAAAACCGGTTCCTGCATCCGTCTGGTTTCGGCAAGTGTCACGCACGCAGTTTGAAAGGGCTGGCCATCGGCAAGCTCTGGAGCGGCAACGTCCGGTGCCGCATCCCGCCAGGTCTCGATTGGGTTGCCGGTTATGGCAAACACGTAATCGCGTGTCTCTATCGGCAGACGCCCTTGCGACAAAAACCGCGCAAGACCGTTTTCACCGGCATTATAAGCGGCTGCGGCAAAGCCGAAATTACCGAACCGTGTCTTCAGCTCGCTCAGATAGGTAGCCGAGGTTTCCAGCGCGTCGATCACATCGAAGCTATTGCTCAATCCGCGGCTCCTTGCGGTGGATGGCATGAACTGGGCGATGCCTTCCGCCCCCTTGTGGCTCAGGGCCTCGGGCCGAAATAGGCTTTCGCGCCAGATCAGGCGGGCAAAAAACGCAGGCGGTAGGTCATTCTTGCGCGCAAAATGCTCCATCGTACGGCACAGATCGGCATTGAAAGTTTTTCGGCCGATGCAGATCGGGTGGGGCCCATCTTTTCGTTCATAGAGGCAGGCATCACCGTCACCCTCAGCCGCCAGCGCTGTTTGAGGCGGCAGTAGAGACATGCCACTTGCCCCGCCAAGAGCACACAGCAAAGCGGATGCTAGACGGTTCATACCAGAGCGAATGGGTCTTTTCCCTTCAAAAGATTCCGTGGCGATGACCCGCAAACCATCTCTACCAGGGAATTTCGCTGCCGTCATAGGCCATGAAGGAGCCTGTCCGGTCTGCGGTCAGTGCATTCAACGCCGTCAGAATGTTCAGCGCCGCCTCGTCGGCACTCACGGTCGGATGGCTGCCGGAATATTTTTCGGACAGGCTTGTTCTGACGGTACCGGGGTGGATGGCGGCCATGACCAGTTCGGGGTGCGTTCGCGCATATTCGATGGATGCGGTGCGGACAATCTGGTTGAGCGCTGATTTCGAGGCTCTGTAGGAAATCCATCCACCCAGCCTGTTATCGCCAATGGAGCCGACGCGGGCTGAAAGGAATGCCACCACGGATCGTTCCTTGCGATCCAGCAAGGGCAGGAAATGCTTGGCAATGAGGGCAGGCCCCACGGCGTTGACGGTGAACTGGCGCAGCATCGCATCGGGATCGAGCTGCCGCAAAGATTTTTCCGGCGGGTTGCCATCGACGCCAAGCGCGCCTGTTGCGCAGATCACCAGATGGATCGGCTTGCCCCGCAGATTTGCTGCGGCGGCCTGAATGGAGTTTTCATCGCTAAAATCGAGCTGGTCATCGCGCCGGGAAAGCTCAAACAGCTCTCCCAGATTGGGTTCCTGCCGCAACCGCTCGCACAGAGCAGAGCCGATGCCGCCGCTTGCGCCGATGACCACGGCACCGAAGCCTGCGGGAAGAGAGGTAAAGCACGCATTGTCTTCATTCATCATGCAAGCCCACTGGGTTAGAAGGGATATTTGTTCAGTAGAATATCATCATCCAGAGATATTGAGATTATCTTATGTCTTGGCCTCTTGCATGGGGAACTTCAGCCCGACATTTCGGTTTCTACCTGACGTCATCAGACGTTTCGCCAAGGGGTATTTTGCGCATATGACACCTAGAGTTGCCATCATCGGCTCGGGCCCGACAGGCATTTACACGTTAAAGGGTCTGATTGGAAAATCAGCCCCGCTTTCGATCACCATCTTTGAAAGCGAATCCGATCCCGGCAAGGGAACGCCCTATCATCCCGCTCTCAACGACCGTGCCATGCTGTCCAACATCGCCAGCATCGAGTTGCCGCCGGTGTGCGAGACCCTGATGGCCTGGCTTGTGCGCCAGAGCGATGAGGAATTGCAGCGTCTGGGTATCGAGCGTTCGCTCATCGCCGAGCGCGAATATTATCCACGCGTCGTGCTGGGTGAGTTTTTCTACGCCCAGTTCATGCAGCTTCTTAAAATCGGTGCGGCCAATGGCCATACGATCGAGGTCAAGGCATCGCACCGCGTTGCAGACATCGAGCTGAGGCCATCGGATATCCGGCTTTCGGTCACGGCACCTGAGAGCGAACCGCTCGAATATGCTTTCGACCATGTGGTCATGGCCACCGGCCATGATTTCCCCGAGACGACCGAGATCAAGCCGGGCTACTTCGTGTCGCCATGGCCAGCACCCATGTTGAAATCCATCAAGCCTGTCCGCGTTGGCATTCTCGGGACGTCGCTGAGCGGCATCGATGCGTTGATTACGGTTGCGACAGCCCATGGCAGTTTCCTGCTCGATGAGCATGGCATCCTGCAATATCACGCGTTGCCCGAGACCGAAGGGCTGCACGTCACCATGATGTCGCGCAAGGGCGTTCTGCCGGAAGCGGATTTCTATTGTGAAATTCCCTATCGTCCGCTTCAGTTCTGCACAGAAGCCGCTGTCCAGAACGCAATTGAAACGCGCCAGAGCGATCTGCTGGACGCGATCTTCGAGTTGTTCAAGACAGAGCTTGCCTTCTGCGATCCCGATTACGCCTCGCGCATCGGTCTTTCGCAACTGACTGTGGAAACCATATCAAAAGCCTATTTCCATGCTCGCGAAACCACCCCGCCCTTCGTCTGGGCCGCGCGCAATCTGGCTGAAGCCGAGGCCAACAAGCAGAACCAGTATACGGTAGAGTGGCGCTACGCGATCCTGCGCATGCACGAAGTCATTGCGGCGGCCATTCCGCATCTGGACGACATCGATCTGAAACGCTTCCACAGCCATTTCAAGACTGTGTTTGTGGATGATTATGCCACCGTCCCGCACGCATCCATCCACAGGCTGCTTGCGCTGCACCGCGCCGGCAAACTGGAAATTATGGCTCTGGGCAATGAGAGCGAAATCGACAATAAGGGCGTCGAACGCGGTGCCACCGTTCAAGCCAAGGGCGAAACCCACCAGTTCGACGCCTTCATCGATGCGACCGGCCAGCACACGCTGTCAGCGCGGGATATTCCTTTCCCAACGTTGAAAGAGCAGGGCGTCGTGCGCCGCGCAACAACAAGCGTGGCAACGACCTTGCTAGGCTTTGATGAGAAGGTTGTGCGCACCGGCGGCGTCGATCTGGATGAGAAATTCAGACCTGTCTTCCACGATAATCTGAGCAATCAGCTTTACTGCGGGTCCATTGCTTTTCTCCTCCACAAGCTGCCCTTCGTGCAGGGCATCACCAGTGCAAGAGATATCGGCTACACCGTGTCGAAAGCGATCCTCGAAGCAACGGCTACCCCGGAGCGATCAGCCGCCTGATCGGCCCTCACTACACATCCTGCAGATGGACGCTGTCACCCAAAGTGATGGCGCCCGTCTTTGTCACCGAGGCATAAATGCCGAAGTTGCGTCGGTTCTGCCGCAGGATGGTGCGCAGAAT
This sequence comes from Rhizobium sp. CFBP 13644, assembly GCF_014842165.1. NCBI lineage: Bacteria > Pseudomonadati > Pseudomonadota > Alphaproteobacteria > Hyphomicrobiales > Rhizobiaceae > Rhizobium > Rhizobium sp. CFBP 13644. The sequence goes on along the minus strand of NZ_JACYVF010000006.1, from coordinate 102,370 downwards.
GTCGGCATTCTCGTGAATATCTGGCTGGGCGATCAACGTCATGCCGCATCTCTTGGTCTCCTCGGATGCCTCGATGGTGACGCTGGAGCCAAGCTCCAGGCGCTGGCCGATCCATCCCTTTTCCCGAAACTCCGCTTGTCCTTCAGTGCGCAAAACCACGTTCGGGCGAAAGCGTCGGCTGTCCACCGTCTCGTTGCCGAGCAGGTTTGAAAGCTGATCCAGAGAGCTTGATGTAATGAGGTGCAGCGGGCTTGGCTCATAGCGGTTCACGCCAATGCCACGGACGGAGGGGTCGCGGACGCCTACTTTTTCATAGGCCAACAGGGTGGTTTCGAAACCGAAATGCAGTGTCAGTTTCGCGTCGATTCCTTCATCGGCAACATCAAGCCATGACCCGTCGGTAAAACCGATCTCTGCTGAATTGCTAGTCAAACGGGAGTTTAGAAAGAGCGCCGGCCGCCAGCGCTCCTGCTTTTCAGGTGTTGCGACTTCGCCCGATTTTGCATCGGCAATGCACCACTGCCGGTCACCGACAATCCCCGTCTCGTCAATCTCGACACACGTCAGTTTTTCGCCACCAAGCGAGCTGACGGGATAGCGCCAGATTTCCTCGATCGTTCCCAGAAATGTCAATGCTGCCCCGATCTCTTCATGCGCTTTTGCCGACGGAAAACTGCGTTGGAGCGCAGCGGTTCCATTGGGGCAAGACTTAACCAACGCTATCTGGCATAGAGCGTTCGTTGTTTGTGCATTTGCCGGGAGCTATTGATTGATCGTCTGTTTCGATATTGGCGGAACCGCCATCAAGGGTGCCGCGGCCTATGCGGCGGATGATGTCCGACCGCTTCCGCGACGCAACACGCCCATTCATGATTTCGATGCCTTTGTCAGTGTGCTGAAGTCGGTGATAGCGGAAATCGGCGGTGCGCCGGAATGCGTCGCCCTGTCGATCACCGGCATCATCGACCCTGACACAGGTCTCTCCTTCATCGCGAACATTCCCTGTGCCCATCAAAGGCCGTTGAAAGCGGATCTGGAGGCCACACTTGGCCTGCCGGTCCTCATCGCCAATGATGCCGATTGTTTCGCGCTCGCCGAATATAGCGTTGGCGCCGGGCAGGGACACCGTGTGGTGTTCAGCACCATTCTCGGCACCGGTGTCGGTGGCGCGTTGGTGGTGGATGGAAAACTCATCAACAGCTCCGGTGGCTTTGCCGGAGAGTGGGGCCATGGGCCAGTGGCGGCAACGCGCGCGGGCAATCCGCCTTTGGACCTGCCGCGCTTTTCCTGCGGCTGCGGGCTGGAAGGCTGTCTTGATGCCATCTGCAGCGCTCGCGGCATGGAAAAGCTGCACCGGCATCTGACGGACAAAAACTTCGCCGCCGAAGAGATCATCGAAAGCTGGCAATCGGGCGATGCTGACGCGGCCCGGACCATGGATATCTATATCGACATGCTTTCAGGCCCGCTGGCGATGATTGTCAATGTTACCGGCGCCACCATCGTGCCTGTCGGCGGCGGGCTTTCGAACGCGCCGGCTTTGCTGGAGGCGCTGGATCAGGCCGTGCGCTCCCGCATCCTGCGCCGCTTTGTCCGCCCGCTTGTGGTGCAGGCCAAATGTCAGATCGAGCCGGGCCTGATTGGCGCAGCGGTCATAGGTTTTGATTTCGTGAGCGCGAGAGAAACGCTTTAGAACCGCATGCCGGGCACGGCGAGCGGATTGTCTGTCACCGCCTGCCGGTCCGGCCTGTCGACATTCACAGCGCCGGTAAACGCGCCGAACAGATCCTTCACGAAGGCTTCGGGCAAACCATCCGTGATCAGCACCATGCGCGTGCGCCGGTCTGCCGGGTCAGGCCATTCCGCCAGCCGCTGCGGCGAATGGAAAATGGACTGCACGCCGTGCAGCACAAGCGGCCTGTCGGGATTGTCGGAAAGCTGCACGATAGCCTTCATCCGCAACAGCTTTTCGCCATGGGCCGAGCGCAAGAGATCGATGAACATCTCAATCGCCATGGGGTCGATAGGCTTGTCATGCACGATCGAGAAGGAGCGGATCGATGCATTGTGCCGGTTGACGTCATGGTGGTGATGTCCATGGTCGCCATGATGGTGGTCATGATCATGGGAATGGTCGTGATGATGATGATCGTGATGGGCCTCTTCGCCCAGCCAGCGGGCAACATCGCCCATCTTGTTCGTTGCGTCGTAGAGACCGTTTTCCAGGAGCGCCACCGCCTTCCACCCGTCGACGTCGCCATCTTCGATGGTCGCACGCGGATTGAGGCTTAGAAGTCTTGTCGTCAGGGCAGAGATCTGCGCCTCGGTGCTCAGCTTGCGCTTCGTCAACACCAGACGGTCCGCCACCGCCACCTGCTTGACGGCTTCTGGATGATTATCGAGCGTGGCGAGGCCGTTTACGGCGTCCACCACCGTGACCATGCCGTTGAGCGAAAAATTCTGTGAAATGACCGGGTTGCCGATGATGGATTGCATGACCGGTGCCGGATCGGCAAGCCCCGTCGTCTCGATAACGACCCGGTTGACCGCCTTGAGCTTGCCGGTCTGGATACCGTCCATCAGTTCCGCCAGCGTATCCACCAGCTCGCCGCGCACCGTGCAGCACAGGCATCCCTCGGCCAGTTCGATAATGCCATCGCCAGAGCGCGCCACCAGCAGATGGTCAATGCTCACATCGCCGAATTCATTGATGATAATGGCCGCATCCTGCATGTCAGGGTCTTTCAGCAGCTGATTGAGCAGCGTTGATTTTCCCGCGCCGAGAAAGCCAGTGATGATGGAAACCGGGATGCGAGGCTGTGCCATTGAAGACCTGTAGCGTTAGAACATTACATGCTGAATGACGCCTTATAGCAATGAATGCGCAAGACGGAAGCATGGATTTGCGAAATCAGCGCTGAAACATGGGAGGAGGGCCTTGTCCATCTGCGACGAAGCCCTCCATAAGCGCGGATCAGAATGTCGGGCGTGGCATGGGAATAGGCACATTGGCCGCAGTCCCGCTGGACGCGCCAGTATTGCCACCCGTGTTGGCCGCAACGGTCTCGCTACCGGGCAGCAGACCCGCATAGGAATAGACGGGCGGGCGCGTCAATTCTTGCACGAAAGGCGATTTGATGATCATCCGGCCCGCATCATCGCGACCTTCGCTGCGCACCTTGGCGGCTTTCGGGTTGCAGATATCGGAACTGATATCATTGACGAACTGCGTTTCGCCATAAGGTGCCAGCGATGCAATCGAAACACCCTGATTGTTCGCCGATGTCAGCCCCATCTGCAAAAGTTCTGCGGATTGTTCCGTGCGGCCTGCAAGGCTGTCAGCGCCCAAAACAACGCTGATGACCTGACGGCCATTGCGCGAGGCAGATGAGACCTGATTGAAGCCGGACGCGCAGATGAAGCCGGTCTTCATGCCATCGGCGCCCTGAAAGCGGCCGACGAGCATGTTGTAATTGGCGTAATTCTTTTTGCCGGTGCTGACGCCTTCCAGCGAGAAATAGGTCGCATATTCGGGAAATTCACGCTTCAGAACAAGCGCCAGAACGGCCAGATCGCGTGCCGTCGTATACTGCCCCTTGCCGGGCAGGCCATTGGCATTGATGAAATGGGTGGACGACATGCCAAGCCGTGCGGCTTGCGCATTCATCTGCGCCACAAAATTCTCGTTTGTGCCACCCACCGTCTCGGCAATGGCCACCGCCACGTCATTGGCGGATTTGATCAGAAGCAGTTTCAGCGCGCTGTCCAGCGTCAGCCTGGAGCCGGGCTTGAAATACATCTTGCTGGCGGGCTGGTCTGCCGCCTTCTTGCTCATCACCACTTCAGTTTCAGGGCTAAGCCTGCCGGTTTTCATGGCGCTGAAGGCCAGATAGGCGGTCATCAGCTTGGTCAGCGAAGCGGGATACCACTTGCGAAACGCATCCTGATGGGAAATCACCTTGCCAGTCCTCACATCAATCACCATCTTGGGATTAGCTTGGGCAACGGATGTCATGGCCAGTATGCTGGCCGTTACAGCGGCAAAGGTTTTTACGAGCCGCCCTGCGGTGCGGCTGGATATCGATGTATGTTGCAAGGCGTATCCTCGGATTCCCGTCTTCGTTACGGGATTTGCAATATTCAACATATATGGCCTCGCAATGGCAAAGTACATTGATTGCGTCAAATATACGGCGCAATATCCACCGCTTGGAGGAGCGTCAGTCAACATGCCGGAATGGAACATCGGGAATTAATGAATGCCAGTTTTAAATAGTGCCGCGCAATTGCAGGCGGAAGCAACCGAGTGGCGGCGTCATCTTCATGAAAACCCTGAGCTGCTTTACGATGTGAACGATACGGCAGCCTTCGTTGCCGATAAGCTGAAATCCTTCGGCGTTGACGAGATCGTCACAGGCATTGGCCGCACCGGCGTCGTGGGTGTCATCCACGGTCGCCACGGCAAGGGCCGCATGGTTGGCTTCCGGTCGGATATGGATGCGCTTCCTATCGTTGAGGAAACGGCCAAGCCATGGGCATCAAAAGTGCCGGGCAAGATGCACGCCTGCGGTCATGATGGCCACATGGCCATGTTGCTGGGTGCCGCGAAGCATCTGGCCGAAACACGCAATTTCGCAGGCTCCATCGCCCTGATTTTCCAGCCTGCCGAAGAGGGTGGCGCAGGTGCGCTGGCAATGGTCGAAGACGGTTTGATGACCCGGTTCGACATGGATGAGGTCTATGGGATGCACAATATGCCGGGCATACCCTTGGGCTCCTTTGCCATTCGCAAAGGCGGCATCATGGCAGCACCGGATAAGTTTTCGATTCTGGTCAAAGGCCGGGGCGGTCATGCCGCGCAACCGCATCGCACGATTGACCCAATTGCCATCGGCGCGCAGATCGTCACCAACCTGCAGATGATCGCTTCTCGCAATACCGATCCCATCCGCTCGGTCGTGGTTTCCGTGACACGCTTTCAGGCGGGTTCCAGCCACAATATCATCCCCAACGAGGCGCTGATTGCCGGCACTGTCAGAACGCTGGATGAAGGTGTGCGCGACGAGGCCGAAGCGCGCATCAAACAGATGGCAGAAGGCATCGCCCACGCCAATGGCGCGGAAGTTGAGGCTATCTATGACCGGTTCTGTCCCGTCACCGTCAATCACGCCGATGAGACAGACCACGCGATACGCGTTGCGAGAGATATTGTGGGTGAGAAAAACGTGGATCCCGATGTCGATCCATCCATGGCCGGAGAAGATTTCTCTTACATGCTGAAAGAGCGCCCGGGCGCCTTCATCTTTCTCGGAAACGGCGACAGCGCGGGGCTGCACAATCCCGGCTATGACTTCAACGATGAAGCCATCGCTTACGGCATCTCATACTGGGTCAAGCTCGCCGAACAGCGGCTTGCGGCCTAGGTGCCCAAAGCAGAACGACCGCGCTTTTGGGGCGCGGTCGGTGAAGCAGGATGACATTTAGCGAATGATGACGCCATATTGCGTTCCGCCGCTGGCTGGCGGGTAACGACGGTGGTCGCCGCGCCAGTTGCCACGGTCTCCGCGATAGTCACGGTCGCGTCGGTAGTCGCGGTCATAATGTCTGTTGTATCTGTTATACCGGTCACGGTCGTATGTCCGCGTCACGGTGCTGGAGGCGTAGTACCCGCCACCGCCCCGGTAGCCACGGTCGTCTACGCAGCCGCTCAAAACGCCGACCGATAGCAGGCACAAAGCCGCCGTAACAATTTTCATGTGATCTCTCCTTGTGATGCCCAATAACGTTTACAGGGATCAGCGGTTCCATGCCGCAGCATCACGATGAGCTATGCGATGTGAACGTCGGATGAAAAAGCGCACAGCATCCACGACTCGCTCCGCGCCATTATCGCTCGCGTATTTTCGACAGGCTCAGCGAATCTGGGATTGGAGAATGAAGTTTAGAAAATTCAATAAAACGGATTGAGAATTGAAGGTTGGCTAGGTCCAGATATCAGGACCTGTGTGCAATTCTGTTACTTAGAGAAAATTGGAGCGGGCGAAGGGATTTGAACCCTCGACCCCAACCTTGGCAAGGTTGTGCTCTACCCCTGAGCTACACCCGCTCATAATCCGCTGGTTCGGGGTAGTTCGCTGAACCGCGGGTCGCTGCATTGCGGCGACGAGCGCTATATCGCTCAACCGCTTTTCAAATGCAACAGCCAGTGCGATCAGAAGCCAAAAAAATGATGGTCTTTCAAGTGTTATTTTGAGTGGCGCTTCGTTTTCGGAGCGCAGGGCCAATCGCATCGACGTTGATCGGACAATGCATCTGCAAGCAATGTCGTCTGAAAGACGCTTGCTCGCATGGTTCTGGAAGAGTGGCCCATGGTGGAAACGCCCTAGCCGGGCAAGCAACTTAATCTATTGGAAAGACTGGAGCGGGCGAAGGGATTTGAACCCTCGACCCCAACCTTGGCAAGGTTGTGCTCTACCCCTGAGCTACACCCGCTCATAGTCCGCTGGTTCGGGGTAGATCGCTGAACCGCGGGCCGCTGCATTGCTGCGACGAGGGCTATATCGCTCAACCGCTTTTTAAATGCAACAGGGAAATGACAAAAGGTGCGGAATTTTTGAAAAAAAGCATACAAGCTACGGAAATCATTCGCTTTTTTTGATGGGAAAATTGACGGGGTGATTGCAAATGCTTGTCCGAAGGCCTAATGACGATGCCATGGAGTAGCGAATCCGAGGGAGCGGGAAGGCTGATATGACAGAGCAAACACCCAAGACAGCACAGGATCTTTTCTCAATGCTGGATGGGCTCGGCATTGAACACAAGACCACGCAACATGAGCCGGTCTTCACTGTCGCGGAGTCGGAATCGTTGCGAGACCGTATTCCCGGTGGCCACACCAAGAACCTTTTCGTCAAAGACAAGAAGGACCAGTATTTCGTCCTGACCGTCGAGGAAAACGCGGTGGTGGATTTGAAGACGGTCCACAAGGTTATCGACGCATCGAGCCGGGTGTCATTCGGCAAGCCGGAAAAGATGCTGGAATATCTGGGCGTCGTTCCAGGCTCCGTCACGGTTTTTGGTGCCATCAACGATACGGCAAACAATGTCACCTTCGTGCTGGACGAGGAGCTGATGCGCCACGACCTCATTAACGGCCATCCGCTTTCCAATGATGCGACCACCACAATCGGTCGAGATGACCTCATTCGGTTCCTGGAGGCGACAGGTCATGTGCCGCTCGTCTTGAAAGTCACCGAATAAAGTACGATCTTTGGGCCAAAGATGCCAAGATGATGTGAAATGAACGGAGACCTTGAATGAGCGACAATCCTTACGGAACATCAATGGGTGGACAGATGACCGGCTCCGTTCAGTTTGGCGGCGCGCCTGAAAGTGCTGCTGCCTCGCATGTTTCTGATACGACCACCGCCAATTTTGGCAAGGATGTCGTCGAGGCCTCCCGCAAGCAGCCGGTGCTGGTGGATTTCTGGGCGCCATGGTGCGGCCCCTGCAAGCAACTGACGCCGGTGATCGAGAAAGTCGTCAACGAGGCTGGTGGCCGCGTCAAGCTGGTCAAGCTCAACATTGATGACCACCCCTCCATTCCCGGCCAGCTGGGCATCCAGTCCATCCCGGCCATCGTCGCGTTTCAGGATGGTCGTCCTGTGGATGGATTCATGGGTGCCGTGCCGGAAAGCCAGATTCGCGAATTCATCGACAAGATTGCAGGTCCTGCCGCCAATGATCCGCAGGCGGAAATCGACGCCGCGCTGGCCGAAGCCAAGCAGCTTTTTGCCGATGGTGATCATCAGGGTGCGGCCCAGCTTTTCGGCTTCGTCATGCAGGTAGACCCGGATAATGCGGCAGCGATCGCCGGTATTGCAGAATGCATGATTGCCGTGGGCGAGCATCAGCGCGCCAGCGATCTTCTGGCATCGGTTCCTGAAGAACTCATGGCAGATGCCGCCATTCAGGCCGCCTCCAAAAAGCTGGCGCAGTTTGAGGAAGCCCGTCTGTTGGGTGATCCCGCAGCTCTCGAGCGTGATCTGGTCGCCAATCCTGACAATCATGATGCACGCATGAAGCTTGCCCGGATTTTCAACGCGCAGGGCCGTCGTGATGAGGCTGCCGAGCAGTTGTTGACCGTCATGCGCCGTGACCGGACCTTTGAGGATGACGGCGCGCGCAAGCAGCTGGTCGAGTTTCTGGAAGGCTGGGGCTTCAAGGACCCGGCGTCTGTCTCTGCCCGCCGCAAGATGTCATCCATCCTGTTTTCCTGAGATGTGCATGGCTGTCGCCGCCCGCGCAGTTCGCTCTGGACTTGCGGGTCGCGGCATCCACCCGATGCACCATCAATCTCTGTTCACGTGAGGAGCCACCCAATGCATGTCGGAAATGCGCGATATCTCAAGAGCACCGATCTGCCGGAACTGGTGCCTGTATTTCCTTTGCAGGGCGTTTTGCTGCTGCCGGAAGGGCAATTGCCGCTGAATATCTTCGAGCCGCGCTACCTTGCCATGTTGGACGATGCGCTGGCTGGAGACAGGCTGATCGGTATGGTGCAGCCCTCATTGCAAGTGCTGGATAGCGGCACCGGCACCGGGGCGCTGAGCCAGATCGGGTGCCTCGGGCGCATAACATCCTTTTCCGAAACAGGCGATGGCCGCTACATGGTGTCGCTCAGCGGCGTCTGCAGGTTCCGTCTTTTGGAAGAAGCGCCATCCACCAAGCCCTACCGTATCTTCCGTCACGCGCCCTTCATCTCGGATCTGACCGGCGAAGATGATGAGGATGCGGTTGATCGCGAAAGCCTGTTGCGGGTGTTCCGCTCCTTTCTCGACGCAAATCAGCTTGAGGCTGACTGGGACAGTGTGGAGCGCGCAGGAAACCGCGTGCTCGTCAATTCACTGTCCATGATGTCGCCTTTCGGCCCTGCAGAAAAGCAGGCGCTGCTTGAGGCGCCGGATCTCAAGGCGCGCGCAGACACCTTGGTTGCCATCACGGAAATCGCTTTGGCTCAGGGCAGCAGTGAGCCCGGCACGCTGTTGCAATAGGCCGCGATCATGGATGAAAAAGTAAGCCGCGTGGATCCCAAACTTCTGGATCTGCTTGTCTGCCCGCTGACCAAAGGTCGGCTGTCCTATGATCGTGAGAAAAGCGAACTCGTGTCGGAAAGCGCAAGACTTGCCTATCCCATCCGGGATGGCGTGCCGATCATGCTGATGTCGGAAGCCCGCACGATTGAGGTTTAGGGCTTGAGGGCCGGCGTTACCGCCAGCCCTCTTTAATCTTACAGAAACTCTGCGCGGTGCGGCGTGAATGTATCGATTAGCCGACCCTTGGCCAGAGCCTTCACGCCATGGACCAGATCCGGCTTCACGATGAATGTTCCGCCCTGCCCAAGCTCCTTAGTCACGCCATCAATCGTTACCTCGAAGCGACCCTCGGCAACATAGCTAGCCTGGATATGCGGATGCGAGTGCAGCGAGCCGATAGCGCCTTCCTCGAAAACGACTTCGACCATCATCATTTCAGGCAGATAGGCCATGATGCGCCGGGAAACGCCGGGCTCCGTCGGCGTCCATGTGCCGTCACCGGCCTGTACAAATGCGTTGCTCTCGCTCATGTCGCAGTCCCTTATTTGAGGTCATCCATGGTCACGAGATCGACGTCGGTATAGTCGACATTGTCACCGGCCATCGCCCAGATAAAGGAATAATTCGCGGTTCCAGCGCCCGAATGGATCGACCAACCCGGCGAAAGAGCGGCCTCCTCGTTCTTCATCACCAGATGGCGCGTTTCGTTCGGTTCACCGAGGAAATGGAAGACGCGGGCTGTTTCCGGCAGGTCGAAATAGAGATAGGCTTCCATGCGCCGGTCGTGAATGTGGCATGGCATCGTGTTCCACACCGATCCCGGTGCAAGGCTGGTCATGCCCACCACCAGCTGGCAGGTCTTCACGCCTTCGGGGTGAATGAACTGGAAGATCGAGCGTTCATTGCTGGTGGCCTGTGAGCCGAGATCGACGCGCTTTGCGTCGTTGATGCTGATATGCTTTGCCGGATAGGCAGCATGCGCGGGCGCGCTCAGCAGGTAGAATTTCGCAGGCGCATCTGCTGAGGCAGACGAAAATGACACTTTTGCGCCAAGGCCTGCATAGACCATGTCGCGCGTGCCGGTCTCGAATGCTGTGCCATCGACGGTAACAGTGCCCTTTCCGCCAATGTTGACAACGATCAGTTCGCGGCGGTCGAGGAAGGATTTCGTACCCGTCGGCTTGATGGCTTCCAATTCCAGAGCGCCAGACACAGGCACCGCGCCACCCACGATCAAGCGGTCGTAATTCGTGTAGTGCAGCTGAACGGTGTCATTCACAAACAGCGGCGGCAACAGAAAGTTTTCGCGCAGCTCCTCGGTGCCGAATTTGGCCGCGGTCTTCGGGTCGATTGCGAAGCGGTTGGTATATTGTGTCTGGCTCATATCCTGCCCAATCATATTTCTTTACAAGTCATCATATCTATATGGCATGGCAAGCGCATGTCAATCGACATCAATTCGTGCCGGATTGTGGTGGCGTCTGCTTGAATGCGCTTTCACGCCACATATTGGGCCATTAATCTCTATAAGTCGTAATATGAGTTGAAAGCCGGTGGCCGCAATCAAGCGCCGCTCTACCCACACCCCTTATTCCTCTTCATCACTTTGCGTTGACTTTCGCTTATAAATCCCCCCAGAGTCGGCGCGGTCATGCAGACCGGGGGAGGGACTGATGTCCATGCGTGGTGTTATGAAAATCCTGTTGTTCGTTGTCGCGGCATTGACCGTTCAACCGCTCGCAGCGCAGGAAGCGACGCGCAAGGTCGTCACCACCCAAAACGGCGATTATTTCGGTTTCGATTTGCGCACGGAGCAGAATGTCTCCCTGCCGCAATGCGAAGACATCTGCATCAATGACACCTCCTGCAAGGCTTTCACCTATAATCCCAAGGTGCAATGGTGCTTCCTGAAATCGGATTTCAACCAGCTTAACGCCTTTCCCGGCGCTGTAGCTGGAAAGGTCGTGGAGGTTGCCAGCGAGCCGGATATCGGCGCGCCGCAAAAGCTCTCTTTCGTCGATGACAGCCTTTATCTGCAAGCCAGACGCCTGAAGGCTGGCCTGCCAGACGCCGTAGACGGACAAGATGTTGAAAGCCTGCTTTCGCTCGCCCAACAGCAATCCGATGCGACCAATCTCATAGCGGCGACTGACAATTACAAGGCAGCGCTTGCGCTGGACCCGGAAGATAGCGCCGTCTGGGCCGGCCTTGCGCGCACTGCGGCCAAAGTCGAGAATAATTACGAAGTGTCGGGCCAGGCGGCAGCAGCCGCGCTCAACGCCTATTCGCTCAGCCGCACCGTGTCCGCACGGGTGGAGGCGCTCAACGCGCTGGCATTTGCGTTTGAAAAGACGCAGAGCTACCGCGCTGCCCTCAACAGCTACAAGGCAAGCCTTGCGCTTTCCGATAATGCCCAGACCCGCGCCACCTATGCCGATTTGAAGACCCGTCAGGGCTTCCGCGTCATCAACAACACGGTCGATACCGATAGTGTCAGCCCGCGTGCCTGCATCCAGTTTTCAGAGGCGCTCGTCAAACAGGGCGTGGATTATTCCTCCTTCGTCACTTTGGATGGCGCAGCGCCAAAAGCCATGGAAGCCAAGGGTTCCGAGATTTGCGTGGAAGGCTTGACCCACGGCCAGCGCTACAAGATCGCGCTGCGCGCCGGTCTTCCGTCTTCGGTTGCAGAACCGCTGGAAAAGCAGGTCGATCTCGATATTTACGTGCGCGATAGATCCGGTTCGGTGCGCTTTACGGGGGAGAATTTCGTGCTTCCCGGCACCGCCCGCCGCGGCATTCCGCTTGTGTCCGTCAATGTCACCAGCGCCAATCTCAAGCTTTACCGTGTGGGTGATCGCAACATCACCGCGCTGCTCAGCAACTCGCAATTCCTGACGCAGATGGATGGTTACGGCACGGACCGCATTGAAAGCGAAATCGGCGAACTCGTCTGGCAGGGCGGCATCGATATCCAGAACGAGCTGAACAAGGATGTCGTCACCAGCGTGCCCGTTGATGAAGCCTTGCCGCAGCGCAAGCCCGGCATTTATGTTCTGACAGCCGTTCCCCCCACAACACCGGGTGAGAACTGGGATTCACGCGCGACGCAATGGTTCCTCGTCTCCGATACCGGCATCACCACCTATGCCGGAACGGATGGTCTCAATGTCTTCGTGCGGGCTTTAAGCACCGCAAAACCGCTTGCGGGCGTTGATCTTCAGCTTCTGGCCAAGAACAATGAAATCCTCGGCACCGCCAAGACGGATGCGGATGGCCGCGCCGTGTTTTCTGCGGGGCTGATGCGCGGCACGGCGGGTCAGGCACCTGCCATCATCACGGCACGCAACGGTGCCGATGACTATGTTTTTCTGGATATGACCCGCGCCGGTTTCGATCTGTCGGACCGTGGCGTCACTGGTCGCGCCGCCCCCGGCGCGCTGGATGTTTTCAGCTGGACGGAACGGGGCATCTACCGCGCTGGCGAAACCGTGCATGCGGCGGCGCTAGCGCGTGATATCGAAGGCAATGCGGTGGAGAACCTGCCGCTCACCTTCATTTTCTCGCGCCCCGATGGCGTGGAAGATCGTCGCTTCGTGCGCAGTGGCGAAGCATTGGGCGGCTACGCCGTGGACTTCGCCTTGCAGGACAGCGCCATGCGGGGCACCTGGACCGTGCGTGTTCACACCGACCCGAAAACCTCAGCCATCAGCGAAAAATCCTTTCTGGTCGATGATTTCGTGCCGGATCGCACCGAATTCACCCTGACCAGCGACGCCAAGCAGATCGATCCCGCCGCTGATACGGCTGTGAATGTCGATGGCCGCTATCTCTATGGCGCGCCTGCATCCGGCCTTGAGCTTGAGGGCGAGGTTGCTCTGAAGGCAACACGCACCCGGCCGGATTACGAAGGCTATGTTTTCGGCCTCGCCGATGAGGAATCACAGGAAGAAAGCCGCACCACGCTGGATGCCCTGCCGGTGCTGGATGAAGAGGGTAAGGCGAGTTTCGATGTGTCGCTGGGCGATCTTCCATCCACCACACAGTTTCTGTCCGCCAACATCACCGTGCGCATGCGCGAGGCCGGTGGCCGCGCTGTCGAGCGTTCATTGACGCTGCCGGTCAAATCCGAAACACCGATGATCGGCATCAAGCCGCAATTTTCCGGCGATCTTCCGGAAAACGCCATTGGCCGTTTCCACGTCATCGGCTTGGGTGCCGATGGCGTCAAACAGCCGATGAGCAGGCTGACATGGAAGCTCATCAAGGTCGAGCGGAACTATCAGTGGTATCGTCAGGGCAGTTCCTGGCGCTATGAACCTGTCGTCTACACCAAGCAGGTTGAGACCGGCGCCTTGTCGGTGGATGCAAACGGCGGCGAGATTTCCGTTCCCGCCACATGGGGCCGCTACCGTCTGGAGGTCGAATCCGCAGAGGCTGGTGGACCGACATCGAGCGTGGAATTCGATGCTGGCTGGTTCGTCTCCGCAAGCTCGACCGAAACCCCGGATGCGCTGGAAATCGCGCTCGACAGGCAAAGCTATAAAATCGGCGATACTGCCAAATTGCAGGTCACATCCCGCTATGCTGGCCAGTTGATGGTGGTTTCAGGCTCTGAAAAGCTGATCGCCGTTCAGAATGTCGATATCGGAGAGAAGGGCGGAGAGGTCGAAATTCCCGTTACCGAAGCATGGGGCGCGGGTTCCTACGTTACCGCCACCCTGTTTCGTCCCGGTGATGCGCAGGAAAGCCGCATGCCCATGCGCGCCATCGGCGTGAAATGGCTGGCGGTCGATCCCGGTGAACGCAAGCTCGGCATCGCATTGGATATTCCCAAGCAAACACTGCCGCGTCAGGCGCTGGAAATACCCGTGCACGTGTCGGGCGCCGGTGCTGGCGACAAGGCCTATGTCACGGTCGCGGCTGTGGATGTCGGCATTCTCAACCTTACCCGTTACGAACCACCCAAGCCGGATGAATGGTATTTCGGCCAGCGGCGTCTCGGCCTTGAAATCCGCGATATCTATGGCCGTCTGATCGATGGTTCGCTGGGTGCCACCGGGCGTCTCAGAACCGGTGGTGATGGTGGTCAGGTCGCCCTTCAGGGCAGCCCACCGAAGGAAAAGCTTGTGGCCTTCTTTGCCGGTCCGGTTGAACTGGATGGCGATGGCAAGGCAACGATCCGTTTTGATATTCCGCAGTTCAACGGCACGGCCCGCGTCATGGCTGTGGCCTGGACAAAAACCGGTGTCGGCCATGCCGTGTCCGATGTCGTCATCCGCGATCCCGTTGTGATCACCGCCAGCGCACCGAAATTCCTTAGCCCCGGCGATGTCTCGCAAATGCGCATCGATATCGCCAATACGGATGGTGAGGCGGGCGATTATACGCTCGGCATCGCCAGCAACATGGCGCTGACGGTTGATCAGGGTGAAGTCTCGCAGACACTCGCCTTGCAGAAGGGCGGCAAGACATCGCTGACTGTTCCGTTGACCGGCGAAAATCCCGGCGATGGTGCCATCACCATCACGCTTGCCAATGCAAACGGCCTGTCGTTGGAGCAGGTGTTGAACATTCCGGTGCGCCCTTCCGTGCTGCCGGTCACAACAAGGCGCAATATCAAGATCGCACCCAATAGCAGCCTCTCGGTGGATGGCGCATTGCTTGCAGACAGCATGCTTCTAGGCTCATCCGTCGCGGTCAACGTCACCCGGTCTCCAGCTTTCGATGTGCCCGCATTGGTCATGATGCTCGACAAATACCCCTATGGCTGCGCCGAGCAGACCACCAGCCGCGCCTTGCCTCTGCTCTACGTGACAGAGCTGATGAAGCAACGCGGCGGTGCCGAGGATCCGGATCTGCGCAAGCGGGTGCAGGATGCGATCTATCGCGTGCTATCCTTCCAGTCTTCCTCGGGAAGCTTTGGCTTGTGGGCTCCGGGTGAGGGCGATTTGTGGCTGGATTCCTACATCACGGACTTCCTGACCCGCGCCCGCGAACAGTCCTATGACGTGCCTGAGGCCGCCATGGTGCAGGCGCTGACCAATCTGCAAAATGGTCTGGCCTATGACAGCAATGTCAAGGATCGCGGCAACGAAATCGCCTACTCGCTCTATGTTCTCGCCCGCAACCGCAAGGCCGCCATCAATGATCTGCGCTATTATGCGGATACGGCTCTGAAGGATTTCCCGACCCCGCTTGCCAAGGCGCAACTGGCTTCGGCGTTGTCGCTCTATGGAGATGCGGCGCGGTCCAAGGCCGTCTTCGGTGCATCGCTTTCCATGGCGGCCGCCACCACCAAGGTCAGCCTTGCGCGGTCGGATTATGGCTCGGTGCTGCGCGATAGCGCAGCCTCGCTCGCCCTCGCCGCCGAAAGCCGCCCTGTGCCAGCGGTCGTGCCGCAACTGGCCAGCGCTGTTTCCAAGGCATGGGATGCAAAAGCCTATACCAGCACGCAGGAACAGGCGTGGATGCTTCTCGCCGCACGCGCGCTGAAGGGCGAAGACAAGGATGTGAAGCTGGATATCAATGGTTCACTTGAAACGGGCGGATATGCCAAAAACATAGCTGGCGATGATCTTCTGCAATCTCCGATCAAGATCACCAACGTGTCGAAAGATCCTGTTACGGCTGTCATCACCACGGTCGCTCCACCGGCCCAGCCACTGCCTGCGGGCGGCGATGGTTTCGAGATCACCAAGACCTATTATTCGCTTGAGGGCGAGGAAGTGAATATCAGCGAGGCCACGCAAAACGAGCGTTATGTGGTGGTTCTCTCGGTCACGCCCAAACATGATTGGCAACAGCGCATTATGCTAACAGATCTTCTGCCCTCGGGCTTTGAGATCGATAATCCGAGCCTCGTCAACAGTGCGGCCCTGTCCAACTTCGACTGGTTGCCGGAAACTGAAGCCGCCCATACCGAATTCCGCTATGACCGTTTCGTCGCAGCTTTTGATCGTACCGCTGGCGAAAGCGGCGATATCACGCTTGCCTATGTGGTTCGTGCTGTCACACCCGGAACTTACGATAACCCGGCGGCATCGGTGGAAGATATGTATCGTCCGCAGTTTTCGGCCCGCACGGCCACTGGCCGAATGGAGGTCAGCGCGGCGCAGCAATGATCAGGTGGCGGGCGTTCATTGGCGGGTTCGTGTTCGCAGCAGCCCTGACCGGCGCTGCGGTTTACGGGCTCGACCGTCTGGACCGCGCCTTTCCGCCACCTTTGCAAAACGCCCGGGTAGTCTCGCAGGAACTGCTGGATAAAGACGGCAAGCTGCTTCGCGCCTTCGCCACGCCTGAGGGGCGCTGGCAGCTCCACACGAGTGCCGCCGATGTCGATCCGCAATTTGTGAAAATGCTGGTCGCCTATGAGGATCAGCGGTTCTTCGAGCATGGCGGCGTGGATTTTCAGGCGCTGGCACGGGCCGGATGGCAGTTGCTCACCAATGGCCGCATCGTCTCGGGCGCATCGACCCTGTCCATGCAGGTGGCGCGGTTGATAGAGCCGCGTGCCGACCGTTCACTCAGCGCCAAGCTGCTCCAGATGGTGCGCGCCATCCAGATCGAGCGGCGGCTGACTAAGAGCCAAATTATCGACCTCTATCTCAACATCGCGCCCTATGGCGGCAATCTGGAAGGTGTCAGGGCCGCGAGCCTCGCGTGGTTCGGCAAGGACCCGCGACGGCTTGAAACGGCTGAAGCTGCCCTTCTCGTCGCGCTTCCGCAATTGCCGGAAAAACGGAGGCCGGATCGTTACCCGCAAGCCGCAAAACAGGCGCGGGAACGCGTGCTGCAACGGCTTGCCGTTTCCGAAGTTGTGGGAGAAGGCGAGGCGGCGCGGGCTTCTATCGCCGCCATTCCGGCAAGGCGCATAGACCTGCCGTCTTATGCTCCGCATCTCGCGCAAGCGGCCCGCGCCAAATTTCCAACGTCCGTCACCATAGGCTCGACGCTGCGTCTGCCCGTTCAAAAAGAGCTGGAAGATCTGGCACGCCGTTCGGCTGAAAAACTGGGCGACAGAGTTTCCATCGCCATCGTCATGGCAGACAGCACGACGGGCGACATCATAGCCGAGGTCGGCTCGTCCGATTTTCTCGATAGTTCCCGCCGGGGCTGGGTGGAAATGTCGCGTGCCGTGCGCTCTCCCGGTTCGACGCTGAAGCCCTTCATCTATGGTCTGGCCTTCGAGAACGGCCTCATCGCGCAGGAAACGGTCATCGAAGATCGCCCGGCGGATTTTTCCGGTTATCGTCCGCGCAATTTCGACATGCAATATCAGGGCGATGTCTCCATTCGCCAGGCCCTGCAACTTTCCCTCAACGTGCCCTCGGTGCGCCTGCTGGATGCCGTCAGCCCCGCTGCCCTCATGGTCCGCTTTCGCCGCGCCTCGGTGAAGCTGACCCTGCCAAAGGCCGAGGCTCCGGGGCTGGCCATTGCGCTTGGTGGTGCCGGTCTGTCCCTGGTTGATCTCGTGCAACTTTACGCCCCCCTTGCCAATGGCGGCCAACCTGTTGCGCTGGGGGATGGTGTTCGAAGTGCGCCTGAAGTGCTGGATGTCGATCCGCTGTTTTCAAAGGCGGCCATCTGGAACATCACCGATATTCTCTCCGACGTTCTGCCGCCGCTTGGCATGAAGCAGCGCGGCATCGCTTATAAGACCGGCACCAGCTATGGTTATCGCGACGCATGGTCTGTTGGTTTTGATGGCCGTTACGTCATCGGCGTATGGGCCGGGCGGGCCGACAATGGCTCGGTTCCCGGGCTTGCGGGTTATGTGTCGGCAGCGCCCATCCTGTTTGAGGCCTTCGCGAAATCAGGCGTCGCCATCACGCCCTTTCCCGCACCACCGTCAGGCATAACACGGCTGGCCTATCGGGATCTTCCCGCAAACCAGGCCCGCTTCAGCGTCACGAGTAGCGGTCTTTTATCCACATCGCGGCGCGAAGCCTCGCCGCAGATCGTCTATCCGCCGGAAGGGGCACGCATCGAACTCACAAGCCAGAGCGGCAGCCTGTCGCCGCTGGTTCTGAAGCTGCAAGGCGGCCGTGCGCCGTTCCATTGGCTGGCCAATGGCAAGCCGCTGCCAGAGCCTTCGCGCCGCCGAAGCTCCGAATGGTTGCCTGAGGGGCAGGGCTTTTCGACGTTGACGGTCATCGATGCGGACGGACGTGCATCGAGCGTTCGCATTTTCGTGGAGTAGGCCGTCTAAGACATGCCGCCCTGTTGGACGGCACGTCTGTTGCTCACGTCAAGCCGTGCCATCCACCAGAATGAAGGGCTGTCCCTTGGAGCACATCTCGATGCGCGCTTCCACCCGGTAGATTCGACGCAGCATGTCGCTGGTGATGACATCGCCCGTGCGGCCACTCACCGCCATCGCACCACCGGCAATCACGAGCGTGTGCTCGCAGTAGCGCAGCGCATGGTTCAGGTCATGCAGCGCAATCAGCACGATCATGCCTTGGCTGCGGGCAAGCTTGGAGATGAAATCGAGCACCTCCACCTGTCTGTGCAGGTCCAGCGCCGAAGTCGGCTCGTCCATCAGCAGCACTTCCGGCTTGCGCACCAGCGCCTGCGCCAGCGAAACGAGCTGGCGTTGTCCGCCAGACAATTCACCAAGGCCACGGAAAGCCAGCTCGCCGATGTTGAGCGCCTTCAATATGGCATCGATTTCCGCCAGCTCATCATCATGCACCTTCCAGCTACTGCCCTGCTTGGCAGACAGAAGAATGGATTCGTAGACCGTCAGAACTGCATTGGCACCCGTATCCTGCGGCATGTAGCAGATGGTGCGTGGGCCTTTATCCGTCTGTGACAGGGTCACGACACCGGGGCCGTTGATGAGGCCCGCAATGCGCTTGAACAGCGTAGATTTTCCAGCCGCATTGGGACCGATCACGGCAGTCACGCTTCCGGCTTCCAGCATGTCCATGGTCACATCGGCCAGCACCGTGATGCGCCCGTATTTGGCGCCAACATCCTGAAGGGCGAGGGCTACCATGCGCGTCTCCTGTTGGAGAAGATGAGGACAAAGAAGAAGGGAACGCCAACCAGTGCCGTGATGACGCCGATGGGCAGAATGGCGCCGGGGATCAGCACCTTGCTGACAACTGACGTAACCGAAAGCAGCAACGCACCGCAAATGACCGAGCCGGGCAGGAAGAAGCGCTGGTCCTCACCCACCACCATGCGGGCAATATGCGGGCCGACTAGGCCGATAAAGCCGATGGTGCCGACGAAGGAAACGGGGATGGAGGCCAGCAGGCTGACGGTGAGCATGGTGTGAAGCCGCAGGCGGCGCACATTGATGCCCATGCTCGCGGCCTTGTCATCACCCAGACGCAGGGCCGTTAGTGCCCAGGCATTTTTCATGAACAGGGGAACGGTCAGCACCAGAATGGCGGCTGTTACATAGACCTTGGCCCATGTTGCCTTGGTCAGGCTGCCCATCGTCCAGAACACAACGGCGGCCAGCGCCTGTTCGGATGCCAGATATTCCAGCATGGAAAGAGCGGCGTTGAAGGTAAAGACCAGCGCGATGCCCAAAAGCACGATGGTCTCAACGGTCACGCCGCGCATGGTCGATGCGAAGTGAATGAAGAGAGCCGCGACCATGGCCATGACGAAGGCGTTGATGGGCACCATATATTCGACCGCACCGGGAAAAAGCGCGACACCGCCAACCAGCGCAAGGGCGGCACCGAAGCTGGCGGCCGCTGAAATGCCCAGCGTAAACGGGCTTGCAAGCGGGTTGGCCAGAATGGTCTGCATCTGCGCACCAGCCACGGAAAGCGATGCGCCAACCGTGACCGCCATCAGCGCAATCGGCATGCGAATGTCCCAGATGACGACGCGCAACTGGTTGGCAACACCCGTGGGATCAAGGATCGCGCTGACGACTTGCGAGAGCGTGTAACGAGCCGGTCCAAGCGCCATATCTGTCGCAAGGCTGAGACAAAGGGCAACGACCAGCCCGATCAGGATCAGAATGCGCCGGGCGGCAAGGGCGCGGTATTGCGCGCCACCTGTCTCTTCAGTCACGGTTTCCACGATGGATGCCATTTATTGTGCGCCTTCCAGTGAAACGAAATATCCCGGCTTGTAGGTCACGGGCAGGAATTTTTTATGAAATTCCGCGAAGTTCTTTTCCGGGTCGAGGTCTGCAAACAGCTCGGGGTGGAACCATTTGGCAAATTGCTGGATCGGCGCGAATTCATACGGTGCGCCATAAAACTGGTGCCACACCGCGTGGACATGGCCCTTCTTCACGGCATCCAGCTCTGAAAACGGAGTGCGCTCCATCAGCTTTGCCAGCCGCTGACGGGCCACAACCATATCGGCACCGCGCCCTGCCGGGACGAACTGGTTGATGTCGGATTCTGCCGCCCAGTTGGAGCCGGTCACGATGACATGCTCGGGATTGGACACGATCAACTGCTCTGGGTTGAGATCGCCGAATGTTGTCTTGAACACTTCGGAGCCGATGTTCTTTCCACCGGCCTCATCAATCATCTTGCCGAAATTGGCCGGGCCGAATGTGCGGCAGCAGTTGTTTTCGCCTGATATGCCCGGTGCGCGCTCAATGAAGACGACGGGGCGCTTCAGGTCTTTGACGGAAGCCAGCCGGTCGGTGACCAGCGCGATCTGGTCTTTGCGGTAGGCCAGGAATTCCTCCGCGCCGCGCTCGGCACCGAAGATCTGGCCGAGGGTTCGCACCGAGTTTTCGCTGTTCTTTTCAGGGTTGAGGCGGAAATCCAGATAGACGACCTTGATGCCCGCGGCGGCTGCCTTTTCTTCAAGGCCGCTTTCCTTGGCGCCCTTTTCCGCTTCAAGATTGAGGGTGAGCACATCAGGCGAAAGCGCAATGGCTTTTTCCAGGCTGAAATCGCCCTGCGGAATATAGCCGAAGCGCGGCAGATCGGCGATCTGCGGGAAGCGCTCGACATACGCCTTGTAGCTATCAGGGTCCTTGGTCAGAAAATCATCGCGCCAGCCGACAATGGTGTCGAATGTCTTGTCGCCCTTGAGTGCCGCAATAACGTGGATCTGCCGTGCTTCGCCAACAATGACGCGCTTTGCGGGCAGGTCGATATCGACCTTGCGACCGGCAGCGTCGATAATTTCTGCTGAAAGCGCAGGTGCTGCGATGAGCGCGATGGCGAGGGCAGCGATCCGCGTGAGCATGGTGCGGGACATGGTCATTCCTTTTCGATCTGGAAACGCAATCGGCAAGGCCCTGTCGTCAGGCCTTGCCTTGATGCTGGACAGCGCTCCTCCTTCGCCGCCCCTGTCTTACTTGTCGTCCTTCAGGGACACGAAGTAGCCGGGCTTGTAATCAAGCGGCAGGAAACGGGCATGCAGTTCCTTGAAGGTTGCTTCAGGGTCGAGTTCCTTGAACAGCTCAGGGTGCAGCCACTTGGCAATTTCCTGAATGGCCACGAACTGGTACGGGTTGTTGTAGAACTGGTGCCAGATGGCGTGGACATTGCCATCCGCAACCGCCTTGACGCCGGTAAAGGCTGGGCGCTTGGTCAGATTTTCCAGCTTGCGGCGTGCTTCTTTCAGGTCTGCGCCATAGCCAACGCCCACCCAGTTGCCGCCGGGAACATAGGCTTCCCACTTGCCGCCGGTGATGATGATCTGGTCAGGGTTGGATGCGATAATCTGTTCTGGGTTAACAGTGCCGAAAGTGCCGGGGATGATGCCCTTGGCCATGTTGATGCCACCGGCGAGTTCGACCATCTTGCCGAAATTCTCGTTGCCGAAGGACATGCAGCAATCTTCGGAATATCCACCGGCGCGCTCAACGAAAACGACGGGGCGCTTTGGATTTTCTTTTGCCAGAACGTCGGTGACGCGGCTGATGCTGTCTGCACGGAACTTGATGAAGTCTTCCGCAACATCCGACTTGCCCATCAGCTTGCCCATGACGCGCATGCTTGGCTCTGTGTTTTCCATCGGCTTTTCACGGAAATCGACGTAAACCAGGGGAATGCCGACCTTGCCAAGCTTTTCGATGTAGCCGGCTTCTTCCGTTGCGGTCTTGGCGTCGACGTTCATCAGGATGACGTCGGGCTTCAGCGCAACAGCCTGTTCGATATCGAACGTGCCATCCTTCATGCCGCCGAATGTCGGCAGCTTGGCGATTTCAGGGTATTTTGCGAGATAGGCCTGATAGGACTCAGGGTCGGCCTTCGGCAGGTCATCGCGCCAGCCCACAACGTGTTCGAAGGGGTTGCTCTTGTCCAGCGCTGCGAGGAAGTAGATCTGGCGGCCTTCGCCCAGAATGACGTGCTTTACCGGGACATTGACCTCGACATCGCGACCGGTCACATCCTTGACCGTTACCTTTTCGGCAAAGGCGGGCAAGACGGTTGAAACGAGAAGACCCATTGCAAGAATGGCGGATTTGCCTCTAATGCGCATCGAAATTGTTCTCCGGTAAAAACTGTTTGCGCTTTATGGTTTTATGATTGCAATAGTCAAGTTTTATCTTTTAGACAGTTTCTAAGGCAGAGATTTGGGAAGACGGAAATGGTAACGGGTGCTAACAAATACGGTAACAATTTCAGCCTGCGCGATGAGATCAAGGCCTATTGGTCCCAGCGCGCCCCGACATTTGATCTGTCTCCCGGCCACGAAATTTTCTCCGAGGAAGAGCGCGCTGCATGGCACCGTCTTGTGGAAAAGCATCTTGGGCGCGGCGAGGGTAGAACTGCGCTCGACCTTGCCTCCGGCACCGGCGTCATTTCACACCTCATGGATGATCTGGGTTACCGCGTCACCGGGCTGGACTGGGCAGAGCCCATGCTGGAGCGCGCCAAGGCCAAAGCGGCAAGCCGAAACCGCAGCATCACATTTCGCATGGGCGATGCTGAGAACACCATGGAGCCTGAGAACGCCCATGATGTCATCATCAACCGACATCTGGTCTGGACATTGGTGGACCCGCAGGCGGCGTTTACGGAATGGCTGCGGGTGTTGAAGCCCGGCGGCAAGGTGCTGATTGTCGATGGTGATTTTGTCAATGTTAGCACGACCGAAAAGCTGTTGAAGAAACTCGCCGCCTGGCTGCAAAAATATGGCGTGTTGAAAGCCGATCCGTTGCATGCCACGGCAGAGATGATGGGTATCCACAACTCTATCCTGTCACGTGTCTATTTTTCTCAAGGCGCGCGGGCCGAGGCGGTCGCGGCACTTTTGCGTGAGGCGGGTTTTGAAAATGTCGTCATCGATACCGATCTTCGCGCCATCCATAAAACTCAGGCGAAGAACTGGAATATGCTGAAAGCAGCAGCCAGAGGCATCCAGCACCGCTTCGCCATTTCGGCAACCAAGCCGGGCTGACCGATAATCGGACAGGGTAAATCGTCACGCGGCGCAGGAGCGCCCGTGATCTGCTTTCATCAAACCGGAAGAGCACACGCAAATGCGGTGATGTCTCTGGTCTGTATGGCTGTCTGGCGTCCGCATTTGCGTGGCCATTGCTCTTTTCGGTGTTTCAAAGGTGGAACGACCGGGCCGGGGCGTTAATGACCCAGTCCAGCCGTTTGTATTTCGCTCCAATGGGTTTTGCGCTGCGCGTTCGAGACCCGGAATAGCATCTCGGTCAAGCGGTCCAACCCATTGGCTGCCTCAATCGACGCCTTGTTTCCCGACCGCACGTTCCGGTCTGGCATCAACACGCCACTTCTCTCACCAACCGTGGCTCGCGATCCACTTAGGCTTTGAGAAGCTGGGAGATTGTAGGCTCGGGTCGGGGGAAGATTGAGAAACTTTTTTTCGAGTTTTTGCAAATTTCTATCAAGCCATTGATTGGCCGAAGATATTTTTCATTCGAGGCAAAACGGCCGGACTGCGCAACACCCCGGCCTGTTCTCGCAAACCTTAGAGTTTGACCCAGTTGCCGTTCTGCTTCGAAGAGGCGATGCAGGCCTCCACGAAGGCCACGCCTTTGACGCCATCATCGATGGTTGGGTAGTGCACGGCGCTATCCAACGCCGTGCCGTCGCGGCGCGCCTGAATGGCGTTGGCGGCTTCGGTGTAGATCGTGGCAAAGGCTTCGAGATAGCCTTCCGGGTGACCGGATGGAATACGGCTGACGCGACCTGCTGCGGCCCCGGCCCCGGCACCACCACGGGTAATGAGCTGCTTCGGCTCACCCAGCTTTGTGAACCAGAGATAGTTCGGATCGGCCTGCGTCCACTCGATACCAGCCTTGGTGCCATAGATGCGCACCTTGAGGCCGTTTTCGTTGCCGACTGCCACCTGGCTGCACCACAGAAGGCCCTTGGCCGGTGCCTTGCCCTGTGCAGCCTTGAAGCGCAGCATCACATGGGCATTATCGTCAAGACGACGGCCTTCCACGAAGGTGTGCACATCGGCTGCCAGCTCATCGGCTTCAAGACCGGACATGAAGCAACCGAGATTATAGGCGTGTGTGCCGATATCCCCTGTCGATCCACCTGCACCCGATTGCGCCGGGTCCGTGCGCCACACGGCCTGTTTGGCTCCGGTCTGTTCCACAGGTTCGGCCAGCCAATCCTGCGGATATTCCATCTGCACAAGGCGGATATCCCCCAGCGCGCCGGTTTCCACCAATTCGCGAGCATGCCGCGCCATGGGGTAGCCGGTGTAGTTATGGGTCAGAACGAAGAGGGCGTCGGCCTTGTCGGCAACCGCTTTCAGCTTCTTTGCATCTTCCAGATTGGAGGTGAGAGGCTTGTCGCAGATGACATGGATGCCCCGCTCCAGAAAGGCCTTCGCCGCCGGATAGTGCACATGGTTGGGCGTGACGATGGACACCGCCTGAATGCCATCGGGCCGCGCCGCTTCCTTTTCCGCCATCTCTTCAAACGAGCCGTAGCAGCGGTCTTCGTCCAGACCCAGTTCCAGACCTGATGCTTTGGACTTTTCAGGCGTGGAGGATAGAGCCCCCGCCACCAGTTCGAACCGGTTATCCAGCCGTGCCGCCATGCGGTGTACACCGCCGATGAACGCGCCGGAGCCGCCGCCCACCATGCCCAGACGAATGCGCGCATTGGCCTTGTCGGTCGTTTTTCCTTCGATCGTCATTGTGTCTCCTGCAAATTACGAGAGGCCGAGCATGCGGCGGTTGGCGGCATCGTCGGTGCCTGAAGATGCGAAGTCATCGAATGCCTTCTCGGTGACGCGAATAATGTGCGCCTTGACGAATTCTGCACCCTCTGCTGCCCCGTCTTCCGGATGCTTCAGTGCGCATTCCCACTCCACAACGGCCCAGCCGGAGAAGTCATTGGCGGTCATCTTGGAGAAGACAGCGCCGAAATCCACCTGCCCATCGCCCAGCGAACGGAAGCGGCCAGCGCGGTTGACCCACCCCTGATATCCGCCATAGACGCCCTGACGGCCGGTTGGGTTGAACTCGGCATCCTTGACGTGGAACATCTTGATCCGGTCTTTGTAGATGTCGATATTGTCGAGATAATCCAGGCATTGCAGCACGTAATGCGAGGGGTCATAGAGCATGTTGGCGCGGCTATGGTTCTTCACCCGCTCCAGGAACATCTCGAAGGTCACGCCGTCGTGCAGATCTTCGCCCGGATGGATTTCGTAGCAGACGTCAACGCCCTGCTCATCGGCATAGTCAAGGATCGGCGTCCAGCGCTTAGCAAGCTCGTCAAAGGCGGCTTCCACCAAACCGGCGGGGCGCTGCGGCCATGGATAGATGAAGGGCCACGCCAATGCACCGGAGAAGGTCGCATGGGCATCGATGCCGAGATTGCGCGATGCTTTCAGCGCCATTTTCACCTGCTCGACGGCCCATTCCTGACGTGCCTTTGGATTGCCGCGCACATGCGGTGCGGCAAAGCCATCGAAGGCTTCGTCATAAGCCGGGTGCACCGCCACCAGCTGACCTTGCAGGTGGGTGGAAAGCTCGGTGATTTCAACGCCGTTCTGGCGCGCGACGCCGGCCAGCTCGTCACAATAATCTTTTGATTCGGCAGCTTTTTTAAGGTCAATCAACTGGCTGGCCCATGTGGGAACCTGCACGCCGAGATAGCCCTTTTCAGCCGCCCATTTGGTAATGCCGTCCCAGGTGTTGAAGGGGGCAGCATCGCCTGCGAACTGACCGAGGAATAGACCCGGCCCTTTGATCGTCTTCATGAATTCTTCCTCCTGCATCGATACAGTTGAGCGGTCCAAGCCTCCGTCCGTCAACGGCGATCAAGCTAACCGCTGTTAAATTTCGTGCAACCCTGAATTCTCAGCCGGGCATGATAATTTGCATCTTGACCTCACCGGCGGGTGCCGAGGCGGCGATATCGAACGCCTTGATGCTGTCATTGAAGTCGAATGTGCGGGTAATCAGCGGCGCAACATCAATGGCACCGGATGCCAGCATATCGACGCAACGACCAAACACATTGGCGTAACGGAAGACATGCTCGACGCGGGCCTCACGAACCTGCGCCGCCACCATGTCATAGGCCACGAGCTTGGTCGGCATGCCGACGAAAACAACGGTGCCAGCCGGACGCAGGGCCTCAAACACCCGTGAGATGGCCGCTTCTGCGCCAGAGCATTCGAATATGAGATCGGCACCCCAGCCACTTGTGGAAGCCATCACCTTCTCGGCGAGGTTATCCTCGCGCACATTGACGGTTTCGACCGGACCGAGGGAGCGGGCCATATCGAGTTTCACAGGATCGACATCCGATACGATGACGCGGGCACAACCGGCTGCAAGGGCTGCCAGCACGGTGACGAGACCGATAGGACCGGCACCGATGACGACGGCGATATCGCCCGGCTTGACCTTGGCCTGCGTTGCCGCCTGAACGCCAACGGCCAGCGGCTCCACCATCGCGCCTGCTGCAAAGGACACGTTGTCAGGCAGTTTGAACGTATAGGCGGCGGGATGCACAACAGACGCCCGCAGCACTCCATGCACGGGTGGCGTTGCCCAGAAGCGCACGGCGGGATCGAGATTATAGTGGCCGATGCGGCTGGCGCGGCTGATGGGATCGGGAATGCCCGGTTCCATGCAAACGCGGTCGCCAACGGAAAGGTTTGTTACGCCGGAGCCGACCTCGGTCACCGTGCCGGAGGCCTCATGGCCGAGAA
The DNA here is from genome assembly GCF_014842165.1 of Rhizobium sp. CFBP 13644. Taxonomy (NCBI): domain Bacteria; kingdom Pseudomonadati; phylum Pseudomonadota; class Alphaproteobacteria; order Hyphomicrobiales; family Rhizobiaceae; genus Rhizobium; species Rhizobium sp. CFBP 13644. Next base: position 75,170 of record NZ_JACYVF010000006.1, on the reverse strand, counting down.
TCATCGGCTCACGAACCACGAAATTGCCGATGGCGCCGTGGGTGTAATAATGCACGTCGCTGCCGCAAATGCCGACCGTGTGAATGGCAATGCGCACATCATGCGGGCCCACCTGTTCTTCCAGCGGGAAGGGCCGCAGCGAAAGCTTGCCCAATTCCTCGAGAACGAGCGCGCGCTCCTCACCCATGCCCGATATTCCTTGCGACTGCATGCGGTCCTCCTCGACCTTAAACGTCCATTTGCGGTAACAAAACCGGGAACTGCATCAATAAGCAAGGTCGAAAAGAAACTTTTCCGACGCCTACCGGTTTGCCTGACTTGGATATCAACCGGGAGAATGAGACATGTTAATGACGAGACGCGCCGTTATGGCCGCCACAGCAGCAACCGCTGCCGCCGCCACGCTTTCCGCTCCATCCATTGCAAAGGCCGCACTTCCGCTGAAACAGCCTGCTTTGCCTTTTGCCGAAGACGCTCTCGCCCCGCATATCTCCGCCAAGACCCTTTCTCTTCATTACGGCAAGCATCACAAGGCATATTTCGACAAGCTGAACACGCTTGCGAAAGACACCCCCTATGCCGACATGGAGTTGGAGCAGATCGTCAAAGGATCAGCCGGTAAGGCTGCAGACAAGAAGATTTTCAACAATGCGGCACAGGCCTGGAACCACGTCGTTTACTGGGAGCAGTTCACTCCCGGCGGCCCGAACCGGCCCGAGGGCAAGGCAGCTGATGAACTCAACGCCGCATTTGGCGATTACGGCAAATTCATCGAGAAAGCCGTTGCTACATCGGATGAAGTGTTCGGTACCGGTTGGGTATGGCTGACCCGCGATGATGAGAACAAGCTGGCGCTGGTGGGTTATGAGGATGGCAACAACCCGGTCGCCGTCGGCCGCCCCGCCTATCTTGGCATCGATATCTGGGAGCATGCCTATTATGTGGATTATGAAAACCGCAAGCCTGAACACATCAAGGCCGTGCTGGAAAATCTCGTGAACTGGCGCGTCGTGGGCGAGAAAATCTCAGCCGCGTGAGGTGCTGACATCTTGATATTTCGGGCGCGGTTCCAAACCGCGCCCTATTTGTTTTATTCGGCATGCATGACGCTGATCGTGCCATCGCGCGCAAGCCTTGCGGCAGATAGCCGGCCCGTCATGAAGGCGCCGGTATCGACATTCAGGCGGTTGTCTGAAAGGGCAGCAGTTCGCACAGGCGTGTGACCATGGACGGTGAGAAACAGGTTGTCCGCGCCTGACCCGACCTGATCTTTCGGTCTGATCCACAGAAGGTGCTTGTCTTCCTGCCGTTGAAGGGGAACGCCATTGACCACGCCCGCATGCACAAAGCAGAAGCCGGGAACGGCCAGAAGCGATGGCAATTCGGTGAGAAACGCCACATGGCTTGCCGGAATGGCCTCCTGCACCAGCGCCTTCAGCCTGCGCCTGTCTTCCGGCAGTTCCGAAATGCCATAGGAGCGCAAGGTTTCCACGCCGCCAAATTGCAGCCAGAGGTGATCCAGACGCGGATCACCCAAGAAATCCAGCATCGTCGCTTCATGGTTGCCTGCAAGGCAGAAGCGTTCAATATCGCCCGTCATCGGTTTCATCAGCTCATCGATGACGCCGCGGGATTTCGGGCCGCGATCAACATAGTCACCCAGCATCACGATCCACTTCGAACCATGCTGCTGGGCAGCATCGGTCAGGATCTTGTGTTGCAGCCGCTCCAATTGGTCGAGGCAACCATGCACATCACCAACCGCATAGATGACATCGGGCCTTTCGTGCGAAAACAGCTTCCGGCGCATTTCGGTGGCTGGCATGGTGAGCGGAGCGTCCTTGCGGTAGTGGATGGGTGCGAATATTAGTATGCAGGTATGAACCATTATACTTAACGCCACATTACGATGGCGTGGATGCGGTAAGTGGACGCCCGTGCCATTAACCTAACTACCGCATGCCTATGAGATAGCTACCTTTCCCCCCTTCGCATGGGAACCTTCACAAGGGTGCTTGTGGTTTCAAACTAGGCCTTGGCAAAGCTCATTTCAACGTGAGATAGAGTGTTTCCGGCAACATCCGAAGGACTAGAAAAGCGGTAAAGCATCACGGGATGCCTAACGTGTCCAACGGGTGGGGGTCTCCCTCATCAAGAGACAATCCAACCCAGCCGAAAGAAAGGAGGCCTCATGTCTCTAGAAGTACTTCTGCTGATTGTGGCCATACCGGCAGCGGTTTTGGCTATTGTGCAGATCGTCGATCGCTTTAAGCGATAAATGACTGAGGCAGATACGGTGCCCGTGCACTGTGTCTGCAAACAAAAAAGCCCGCTAGGTCATCACCCCCGCGAGCTTTTTCGCATTTGCCGTTTAAGGAGGTCTCGGCTGACCCTAGAAGTGATTATTTGAATAATCCCAAATGACGGGTCCGTCAATATGAAACGCGGCTACAGGCCCTGTAGCGTCAACATATGGACATCTTCGCAAGGTGTGGTCAGGCATCGTATTCTGTAGTGTATGAAACACAAAGCCTATCAAAAGAGCCAGCACCCATGATGGATGATCTGTTTGCAGCATTGGAGAATGAAAAGCCGTCTCGCGAGATGATGGCGGAGGGTGCGTGGCTGCTGCATCGGTCGGCTTCTAGCGTCGCGGGGCAATTGTTGCGGGATATCGACAGCATTTCTGCGGTAGCGCCCTTTCGGCACATGGTCACGCCGGGTGGTTTCTCCATGTCTGTCGCCATGACCAATTGTGGTGATTTTGGCTGGGTGACGGACCGCAGGGGGTATCGCTATCAGGCGACAGACCCTGAAAGCGCAAAGCCTTGGCCGGCAATGCCGCAGAGCTTTATGGCGCTTGCGCTGAGCGCGGCGAAAGAAGCCGGGTATCCTGATTTCGTGCCCAATGCCTGCCTGATCAATCGCTATGAGCCGGGTGCGAAAATGTCTTTGCATCAGGATAAGGACGAGAAGGATTTCAGCAATCCCATTGTTTCCGTTTCCCTTGGCTTAGCCGCTACATTTCAGTTTGGCGGCCTCAACAGGGCTGATCCAGTGCGCAAATTCATTCTCAGCCATGGCGATGTGGTTGTCTGGGGTGGCCCGTCGCGCCTGTTCTTTCACGGCATCCTGCCTTTGAAGAAAGGGGTGCATGATGAAGCGGGCTCTGTGCGGTTTAATCTGACGTTTCGATACGCCGCAGCGTAATGTGCTTTTTCGCGCTCGCCGTTAACCAGCTGTAGTGACTCAACTGTTAACTGTGTTTGGTAATAGTGCGGCGTGGGGCCGATGGATTTACCTGTCGTTTCCTAAATCCGCTTAGCGTTCAACTATAACGCAAGATCGGAAACGACGATGAATACTTTGCATAAGCCTAACATGGCATATACACTTGATAAGCAAGGCGAACTCAGCGCCAAGCTGACGGCTGCGCATGCAAAGATCGAAAAGCGCTTTCTCGATGGTGGCGCGGTGCTCGTCTCCGTGATGGAAATTCTGGGCAACCTTACAGGCATTCTCGACGGCATGACCGGCACGCTGAACGGCAGGTCCGTTGAGCATAATATCAAGGGTTTCCACAACACCATCAACGATCTTGCCCAATTGCCAAAGACCGAGGAAAACCGCCAGGCCGGGTTCCAGTCGCTGGCCGATATGTGTGCCTCAACGGGTGGCCATATCGATGATATCTCTGAAACCATCCGTTATCTCAAGACCTTTGCCATCACGGTGAAAATCACCGGTGCCGGTCTTTCCGAATTTGCCGGTTTTGCCGATGAAATCCGCGAGCGAATTCAATCCGGTGCCGATGAAGTGGGGCGCTTTGCCAAGAACCTTGGCGTCATGCGCATGCAATTGATCAAGGCGCTTTCGTTCTCTTCGGGAACGAAGGCGGATTTTGACGACACGATCCCGCAGATCATCAAGGGTCTCAACGAAAATTCCACCCGCATTGCCCAGCAGCAGCAGGAAATGGCCGATACCGCCGCGCAGGCCAAGAAAATCGCCCAGGCCATTCAGGGCAAGATCGGAACGGTTCTGTCTCTGTTGCAGATCGGCGATATCACGCGCCAGCGCATTGAGCATATCCAGAGCATGCTGGAAGCACTGGATGATTTTACCGCTTCGCCCGAAGGCAAGACGCTCGACCACAATGAAAATGTGATCCTGCGAGAGGCTGTGCTGCAAATGGCCAGCGCACAGATGGACGAAACGGCGTCCGACTTCCAGCGTGATTGCGCCAAGATTTTCACAAGCATTTCCAGCTTCGCCGATGATGCCGCACGCATTCTTTCCCTGCGCGATGAGCTGGTGGACAAGACCAAAAACAGCGACAGCAATGTGCTGGCATTGATGGAGCAGGGCATTACCGAAGCCTGCGATCTGGTGGCCCGCGTGCAGGAAAGCAGCGCAGAAGCCGACGAAGTGGTGGAATCGGTGACGAACAGCGCGCAGGAATTGTCCCGTGGCATTGAGATCCTGCGATCCATCAAGATCGACATTCATTACATGGCGTTGAACTCGAACCTTCGCTGCTCGAAACTGGGCGACGCTGGTCGCTCCGTCAACGTCGTCAGCGGTGAAATGCGCGTGTTTGCGGGCAAGCTGGAAACACCAGCCGACGCGATTGTGGACGAACTGCATCGCGTTGAAACGACGACGAAGGAACTGGCCCAGCAGGGACGCGGGCTTTCCGGCGATCTGGCAGCGCCGCTGAACGAAGCATTGTCGACCATTCGCGAGGCAAAGACGCAGATGGAATCCGGCATCGATGCGCTGGCTGAAGAAGGCCAGGCGGTGTTTAGCCGCATCAGCTCGGCCGTTGTCAGCCTCGATTTCGAAAGCGAACTCGGTGACACCTTCAAGCAATGCTGCGAGATTGCCGCGCAGATGCCGCAGGGCTTCAACGCCGATGTGTCTGGCTTTGCCGACAAGATCAACCCGTTCACGAGCCGGGTGTTCAAACTCTACACCATGTCTCAGGAGCGCGATATTCACCTCCGCTTCCTGCCAGCCAACGCTTCTTCGTCCAGTTCAGCGCCTGCTGCTGCGAGCCATTCAACGGCCGCTGCCGACGATGATGACCTCTTTGCCGACGCACTTTTCTAGGCCGGAAAGACTGAATTAAGCGGGCAATTCCAGATCGAAAAATGCGGCCGAGGGCCGCATTTTTTATGCCTTTAGCAGACCCGGTGCTTCTGCACCCGTGCGCTCGACATATTCGACATAACCCCCGCCATATTGGTGGATGCCCTCAGGTGTCAGTTCCAGCACGCGGTTGGAAAGGGCGGCCAGAAAGTGGCGATCATGCGAGACGAAGAGCATGGTGCCTTCATATTCGCTGAGCGCCTTGATCAGCATTTCCTTGGTGTCGAGGTCCAAGTGGTTGGTCGGTTCGTCCAGCACGAGGAAATTCGGTGGATCAAACAGCATGGCGGCCATGACGAGGCGCGCCTTTTCACCGCCGGAAAGAACGCGGCACTTCTTCTCCACGTCATCACCGGAAAAACCGAAGCAGCCTGAGAGTGCACGCAGGGGAGCCTGACCGGCTTTTGGGAAACGCTGTTCCAGCCATTGGAGAATGGTCGCATCACCATCCAGCAGATCCATGGAATGCTGGGCGAAATAGCCGAGCTTGACGCTGGCACCGACATTGACGCTGCCCGTGTCCGGTTCAGAGGTTCCCGCAATCAGCTTGAGCAGAGTCGATTTGCCCGCGCCATTGACGCCCATGATGCACCAGCGTTCCTTGCGGCGGATCATGAAATCCAGACCTTCATAGATCGTGCGCTGGCCATAGGCCTTGTGGACCTGTTTCAGGGAGACGACATCTTCACCGGAGCGTGGCGGTGCCTGAAAATCGAAAGCAACCGTCTGGCGGCGCTTGGGCGGCTCGACGCGGTCAATCTTTTCGAGTTTCTTGACGCGGCTCTGTACCTGTGAGGCGTGGGAGGCACGAGCCTTGAACCGCTCGATGAACTTGATTTCCTTGGCAAGCATGGCCTGCTGACGCTCGAACTGCGCCTGCTGCTGCTTCTCGTTCTGGGCGCGCTGCTGCTCGTAAAAGCCGTAATCGCCGGTATAGCTGGTGAGCGAGCCCGCATCGATTTCGATGATCTTGTTGACGATGCGGTTCATGAACTCGCGGTCATGCGAGGTCATTAACAGCGCGCCGTCATAGGTCTTCAGGAAGTTTTCGAGCCAGATCAGGCTTTCAATGTCCAAATGGTTGCTCGGTTCGTCGAGCAGCATGACGTCTGGGCGCATGAGAAGAATACGGGCGAGCGCCACGCGCATCTTCCAGCCGCCGGAGAGTTTGCCGACATCGCCGTCCATCATCTCCTGGCTGAAGCTCAAGCCGGCCAGAACCTCGCGGGCGCGGCCTTCCAGCGAATAGCCGTCAAGCTCTTCATAGCGCGCCTGCACCTCGCCGTAGCGTTCGATGATCTCGTCCATCTGGTCGAGTTGATCGGGATCGACCATGCGGGCTTCGAGCGCCCGAAGCTCGGTCGCAACCGCGCTGACGGGGCCTGCACCTTCCATGGCCTCGGCGACCGCGCTGCGGCCTGCCATTTCGCCGACATCCTGATTGAAATAACCGATGGTGACATGCTTGTCAGAGGCGACCTGACCCTCATCCGGCATTTCCTGGCCGGTAATCATGCGAAACAGCGTGGTCTTGCCCGCGCCGTTGGGGCCGACCAGACCCACCTTTTCCCCACGATTAAGCGCGGCCGATGCCTCGATGAAGAGAATGCGATGGCTGGCGGATTTGCTGATATTTTCGATGCGGATCATGAGTGGTGTAACCGATAAGCTGGAGGTTTGGCGGTCCCTATGCCACGCCCGACCCGCACTGTCACCCGATGAATCGTCTTGGAATACTTGTCAAATAATTTGGAATGGATATTCCATATCGCGGGTGGGGATAAAAGTGAGGAGAAGGCCATGGGCGAGAACACGCCTCCGGCAACAGTGGAAGCCTTTCAGGAGCGATTGCTGGAACTATCGGACAGCTTGCCGAAACGGCTGCGCCAATGCGCCGACTATGTTGCCGCCCATGCCGACCGCATAGCGGTATCGACGGTGGCGGAACTGGCGGAAGGGGCGGGGGTTCAGCCTTCGGCCATCATGCGCTTCAGCCAGATCATGGGCTTTTCAGGCTTTTCCGAGATGCAGCGGCTGTTTCGCGAGCATTATACCGGTGGCTGGCCCGACTATACGACCCGTCTGAGCAATCTGCGCGATAATCATGAGGATAGCGGCTCGCTGCTTCTGGCCGAATTCGTGGAGGCAGGCCGCGCTTCGCTGGAAGGTGTGCTGAACACGGTCGATCCGCAGGAATTCGAAACCGCGATCCGGCTTCTCTCGGCGGCAAACATCATCCATATCATAGGGTTGCGGCGATCCTTCCCTGTTGCCAGCTATCTTGCCTATGCGTTTGAGAAAATGCGTGTCCCTGCCATGCTGCACGCCTCTGTGGGGCAGTTGCACAGCGATAGCGCCATTCGGTCAGGCGATGTGGTGCTGGCAATTACCTTTTCACCCTACTCGTCCGAGACCATGGAGCTGGTTTCATCCAGCCTTGCGCGGAACGTGCCCGTGGTGGCGCTGAGCGACAGCAGCGTCAGCCCGATGCGAAAACTCGGTGCAACGATCCTTGCAGTTTCCGAGGTGGATTTCGGGGCATTCCGCTCGCTTTCAGCCACTTTATGCGTGGCAATTGCTCTGGCGGTTGGCGTGGGAACACACCGCGCGGATTGAATATTTATGTTGAAATCAGGCAAAATGGAATTTATAGTCCAAAAATAGCATGAAATGGAATGATATTGGAGTGTCATTCCAGCGCCGCGAAATCGCGAAGGAGGACGGTCGTGAAAAAGCTTGATCTGATTACGATCGGCCGCTCGTCGGTTGATCTTTATGGCGCCCAGGTGGGTGGCCGTCTGGAGGACATGTCCTCATTCAACAAATACATTGGCGGCTCCCCCACCAACATTGCGGCGGGTGCTGCGCGGCTGGGTTTGAAAACTGCCGTCATAACCCGCGTCGGCAACGAGCATATGGGCCGCTTCATTCGTGAGCAGCTGGTGCGCGAAGGCGTTGACGTGAGCGGCGTGGTGACGGATGCGGAGCGGCTGACGGCGCTGGTGCTGCTCGGCATTCGCGATCAAGCCCAATTCCCGCTGATATTCTACCGCGAAAACTGCGCCGACATGGCGCTGTGCGAAGACGATATCGACCCGGATTTCATTGCCAGCGCGGAATGCATCTGCGCCACCGGCACGCATCTGTCGCATCCGCGCACGGAAGCTGCCGTGTTGAAGGCGCTGCGGCTGGCGCGTGAAAACGGTGCGAAGACGGCGCTCGATATCGATTACCGGCCCAATCTCTGGGGTGTGGCGGGCCATGGCGATGGTGAAAGCCGTTTCGTGGAATCTGCGAAAGTGACCGCGAAGCTTCAATCGACGCTGCACTTTTTTGATCTGATTGTCGGGACCGAAGAAGAGTTTCACATCGCCGGTGGTTCCACCGATACGCTGGAAGCGTTGGAGGCCGTGCGCAAGGTTTCCAAGGCAACGCTTGTATGCAAGCGCGGCCCGATGGGCGCGTCTGTCTTTACCGGCGATATTCCTGCAAGCCTTGATGATGGCGAATCCGGTCAGGGTTTTCCGATTGAGGTGTTCAATGTGCTGGGTGCGGGCGATGGCTTCATGGCGGGCCTGTTCCGGGGGTGGTTGCGTGGCGAGGATTGGCCGACAACGCTGAAATACGCGAATGCCTGTGGCGCTTTCGCGGTGTCTCGCCATGGCTGCACACCGGCCTATCCAAGCTGGGAAGAGCTGCAATATTTCTTCCGCACCGGCATTAAAAACAAGGCGCTGCGCAAGGATGCGGCGCTGGAGCAGGTGCATTGGGCCACCAACCGCAAGGGTGACTGGAACACCATGCGCGTCTTTGCCTTCGACCACCGCATGCAGCTGGAAGCCATGGCGGATGAGGCTGATGTCGATCACGCAAGGATTGGCGCATTCAAGCAGCTGTGTTTGAAAGCAGCCCTTGAAGTGGCCGGAGATAATGCGGGATACGGCATTTTGTGCGACAGCCGCTTGGGGCGTGATGCGCTTTATGAGGCAAGCGGCACCAAGCTGTGGGTTGGCCGACCGGTGGAATGGCCGGGTTCGCGCCCGCTGACGCTGGAGCCGGAACTTGGCCTCGATTTTGGTGGCCTGAATGAATGGCCGGCGAACAATGTCGTCAAGGTTCTGTGCTTCTATCACCCAGATGATGCCGAGGAGTTGCGGAAAGAGCAGGAAGACACGGTGCTGCGACTGGCGCAAGCCGCGCGGCGCAACCGGCTGGAACTGCTTCTTGAAATCATCCCGTCCAAGGTTGGCAATGTCGATGACACGACGACGGCGCGGATCATTGAGCGTTTCTACGAAATCGGCGTTTATCCCGACTGGTGGAAGCTGGAACCGATGAAAAGCGAAGCCGCGTGGAGAGCCGCATCTGATGCCGTGGAGCGCAACGACCCTTACGTGCGGGGCATCGTGGTGCTAGGTCTGGATGCGCCGCAGGCGGAGCTGGAGGAGAGCTTCCGGCTGGCGGCAGGGTTTGATCTTGTGAAGGGCTTTGCGGTGGGGCGCACGATTTTTGCGGATGCGGCCCGCGCATGGCTTTCGGGCAAGATGAGCGATGAGGAGGCCGTTGCGCAGATGACGCAACGTTACAGCGCACTCTGCCAGAAATGGGATGAGGCGCGCGCCGCAAGCAACAAGGGAGGTGCAGCGTGACCACATACCGTTTGACAGCCGCGCAGGCGATGATGCGCTATCTGGCCGCGCAACTGAATGAGGATGGCGATACCTATATTGCCGGTGTCTGGGCCATTTTCGGCCATGGCAATGTGGCCGGTATCGGTGAGGCGCTTTATGGCATCCGCGATGAGTTGAAGACCTATCGCGGCCAGAACGAGCAGACCATGGCGCATTCCGCCATTGCTTACGCCAAGCAGCTTGGACGCCGTCGTGCCATGGCGGTCACGTCTTCCATCGGTCCCGGTGCCACGAATATGGTGACGGCTGCGGCGCTTGCCCATGTCAACCGTCTGCCGGTGCTGCTCATTCCCGGCGATGTCTTTGCCAATCGCGGCCCTGACCCGGTGTTGCAGCAGATCGAGGATTTCGGCGATGGCACCGTGTCCGCCAATGATTGCTTCAAGCCCGTCAGCCGCTATTTCGACCGCATCACGCGCCCCGAACAGCTTTTGACCGCGCTGCCGCGCGCCATGCGCACCATGACGGACCCTGCCGATTGCGGGCCCGTGACGCTGGCTTTCTGCCAGGATGTGCAGGCTGAGGCTTATGACTATCCGGCGAGCTTCTTTGAGAAAAAAGTCTGGCGCCAGCGCCGCCCTGAGCCTGACCATGCCGAGTTTGAAGAGGCGGTCGCGGCTCTGAAGGCTGCCAAGAACCCTGTCATCATTGCGGGTGGCGGTGTGCATTTTTCCGGTGCGACGGAAACGCTCAAAGTCTTTGCCGAGACGCATTCCATTCCCGTGATCGAGACGCAGGCGGGAAAATCTGCGCTGGCCTGGGACCATGCGCTCAATTTCGGCCCCGTGGGCGTGACGGGTGCAGATAGCGCCAATGCGATTGCCGAAAAGGCCGATCTCATTTTCGGTATCGGCACCCGATTTCAGGACTTTACGACAGGCTCCTGGGCGTTGTTCAAGAACCCGCAACGGAAGCTTCTGGCGCTCAACGTGCAGGCCTATGACAGCGCCAAGCATGATGCGATCAGCCTGACGGCGGATGCGAAGGTTGGGCTTGAGAAGCTTTCTAACGCTTTGGGAAGCCATCGCTTCGCAGCGCCTGATACGGCGCTGAAACAGGCGTGGTTTGCGAAGGCCGACGCGGTGACGGCGGCGCCAGCTGAGGCCAACAGCCTGCCGACGGACATGCAGGTTATTGGCGCTGTGCAGCGTGCCTCGCGTGACAACACGGTTGTCATGTGTGCGGCAGGCACCATGCCGGGTGAATTGCACCAGCTGTGGAAGGCCAAGCTGCCGCTCTCCTACCATATGGAATACGGCTTTTCCTGCATGGGATACGAGATTGCCGGTGGTCTTGGCATTGCGATGGCGCAGCCTGAGCGCGATGTGATCGTGATGGTGGGTGATGGATCCTACATGATGGCGAATTCCGAACTTGCCACCGCCGTTGCCATGGGGGTGAAAATCACGGTCGTGATCACCGATAACCGGGGCTATGGCTGCATCAACCGGCTGCAGATGGGCACCGGCGGGGCCGAGTTCAACAATCTTTACGCCCACACCAACCACACCAACCCCATCGCCATCGATTTTACCAAGCACGCCGCCAGCATGGGCGCGGATGCGTACAAGGTAACCTCGATTGCAGAGCTTGAAAAAGCGCTTGAGGCGGCCCGCGCGGCAACGGTGACAACCGTTATCGTGATCGACACGGACCCTTACCCCACGCCCGATGCGGGTGGGTACTGGTGGGATGTGGCGGTGCCGGAGGTTTCTGAGCGCAAGAATGTTAACGATGCACGCACAGCTTACGAAGCGGCGTTGAAGGAAAGGCAGTCATCATGATTCTCTACGGCACAAACCCCATTGCCTGGAGCAATGACGATGACCGCACGCTCGGCGCCCATATCAGCCTAGAGCAGTGCCTGGATGAGACATCGAAGATCGGTTTCGACGGCATCGAGAAGGGCCACAAGTTTCCGCAGGAACCGGATGCGCTGAAAGCGGTGCTTGAGCCGCGCAATCTGCGCTATGTTTCCGGCTGGCATTCGCTGAACCTTTTGACCAACTCCATCGAGGACGAGAAGGCTGCGATGCAGCCGGTGCTTGATCTTTTGAAGGCCATGGGTTGCAAGGTCATCATCGTCTGCGAAACGTCCAATGCCATTCACGGTGACGATGCAAAGCCGGTGAATAACCGCCCGAAACTGGATGATGCGCATTGGGCATCCTTTGGCGAAGGCGTGGAAGCGCTGGCAAAGTTTGCTGCCGATCAGGGCATTGCGCTGGTTTACCATCATCATATGGGCACCATCATCGAGAGCGAGGATGAGATCGACCGGCTGATGGAGCATACCGGGCCGCATGCCAAGCTTTTGCTGGACACCGGCCATTGCCTGTTTGGCGGTGGAAACCCTGAGCGCCTTGCGAAGAAGCATATGGGCCGCGTCGGCCACATCCACGCGAAAAATGTGCGGCCTGAGATTGCACGCCAGGTGCGCGACGAGAAGCTGTCCTTCCTCGAAGGTGTGCGGCGTGGCGTTTTCACCGTGCCTGGTGATGCCGAGGGCGGGGTGGATTTTCTGCCCGTTCTGAAAGTTGCCGCAGACCATGGTTACAGTGGCTGGCTGGTGATCGAGGCCGAGCAGGATCCTGATGTTCGCAACCCCTTCGAATATCAGAGCCTCGGGCTGAAATCGCTTCGGGCATTCGCCAAGGAAGCCGGGCTTGATAAAGCCTGAATGAGGAGATGAGTGATGGCAAATCTGCTGCGCAAGCCGACCGGCCAGTCCGGCAAGGTCCATGATATCACGCCTGAAAGCGCCGAGTGGGGCTATGTCGGTTTTGGTCTCTACCGGCTGAAGCCGGGTGAGGTGGCCACGGAAGAAACCGGTGACAAGGAAGTCATTCTGGTTCTTGTAGAGGGCAAGGCGGAAGTCTCGAGCGAAGAGCAGACTTTCGGCGAACTTGGCGACCGCATGAATGTCTTCGAGCGCAAGCCACCGCATTGCGTCTATATTCCCGCTGGTTCTTCCTGGTCGGTGACTGCCACGAGCGATTGCACCATCGGTGTGTGCACGGCACCGGCAAAGCCCGGACGCAAGGCGCAGGTGATTGGTCCTGCCGGGATTTCTCTCAGCGAACGCGGTAAGGGTGCCAACACGCGCTATATTTTCCCGATTGCGATGGAAGACCGCGATGTGGCCGATAGTCTGCTGGTGACGGAAGTGTTTACGCCGTCAGGCCACTGGTCATCCTACCCGCCTCACCGGCATGATGAAGACAATTACCCTGATATGACTTATCTGGAAGAGACCTATTACCACCGTCTCAACCCGGCGCAGGGTTTCGGTTTCCAGCGGGTCTTTACCGAAGACGGCACGCTGGATGAGACCATGGCGGTGTCTGATGGCGACGTGGTGCTGGTGCCGAAGGGACACCACCCCTGCGGTGCGCCCTATGGCTATGAGATGTATTATCTCAACGTGATGGCCGGACCGATGCGCAAATGGCGGTTCCAGAACCATCCAGATCACGACTGGATCTTCAAGCGCGACAACGGCTAAAAATAGTCAGCCTCGGGCCCGCCATATGGCAAGGCCCGAGGTCTCGGGAGATTACGCTGGCTGCTTCGTCTTGCGCAGATAGGGCAGGACGGTGTCGAACGAGCCGAAACGGGTGATCGCATCCTCGTTTGAAACGGCAGCCGTGATGATGACATCTTCGCCCTGCTTCCAGTTTGCCGGTGTGGCGACCTGATGTTTTGCGGTGAGCTGGATGGAATCGATGGTGCGCAGGATTTCATCGAAATTGCGGCCCGTCGTCATCGGGTAGGTGAGGATCAGCTTCACCTTCTTGTCGGGACCTATAACATAGACCGAGCGAACCGTGGCGTTATCGGCAGGGGTGCGTCCCTCGGAACTGTCACCGGCATCATCCGGCAACATGTCATAGAGCTTGGCAACCTTGAGATCCTTGTCGCCGATCAACGGGTAGGCCACCTCGAAACCGGTTGCCGTCTGGATATCCTGCTTCCACTTTGCATGGCTTTCGACCGGATCGACAGAGATGCCGATGACCTTGACGTTGCGCTTCTTAAACTCTCCATCCAGACCCGCCATCGCGCCCAGCTCCGTGGTGCAGACAGGCGTGAAATTCTTCGGGTGCGAAAACAGAACCGCCCAGCTATCCCCGATCCACTCATGGAAATGGATGGCTCCTTGTGTTGTATCGGCAGTGAAGTCAGGGGCGGTCTGATTGATACGCAAGGTCATGGCATACTCCGGTGAAGGGTTATGCGCTGATCTTCGCTGTTTGGCTGCCCAAAGTCGCCAAATATTCATCCAGAATATGTGCAATGATGAGCACATCTATTCGCCACAGCCCCGCAGACAACAACCGTTTTCCACGAAAGCCCTGTGGCAAGTTTGCCGCACCTAGAGGTTTAGTCGACCATACCGCATAAAACCAGCTTGGCGTTTTCTTTCTGCTTGCATAAGATGTGCAGATCAACGTGAACGAGGGAGGTATAGATGTCATATTTTTCAACCTCCCCGGTGGCTAGCGCCGCGCAGAGCTGACGCTCTCTCTTTTTCCGACAAAAGATCGACACGTACCAACCGGTAGGCCGGTCATTTCTCACATTCGTCAGAATTTTTCGCGAGCCAATGCGCGCGGATTTCCCTTTCAAATCTGTCTTGGGACCGGTCTTAGCCGGTGATGCTTATCATGTCTTTTGGATTGAAATTGCGCCGCAGTGAGGCGTTTCGCAGCGTTTTTCGCTTCTGCTGGGGCCATTGGCGACAGCAACCGGGCCGGGTCGCCTTCATGCTGTGTGCCGTTCTGTTTTCGACGCTGGCCGATGTCCTGACGCCCATGTTCGCGGGGCGTCTGGTGGATGCCGTTGTCTCAGGTTCGGCAAGCGATGCCGGTGCGTGGAACAGCGCGCTCTCGGCCTTCGGCTGGCTGATGGGGCTTGCCGTTTTAGCGGTCATCCTGCGGCACGCGACGTTTCTCACCATCATCAAATTCACGTTGCGATCCATGACGGATATTGCGGCGGGTTCGTTTCACCGTATTCAGCGGTTTTCGTCTGATTGGCACGCCAACAGCTTTGCCGGCTCCACCGTGCGCAAGGTGACGCGTGGCATGTGGGCGCTGGATGTGCTGAACGACACTGTGTTCGTGGCGCTGTTTCCATCCATTGTCATGCTGATTGGTACAACGGCGCTGATGACATGGTACTGGCCGATGATGGGCCTCTTGGTGGGTCTCGGCTCGTTGCTCTTCGTCATCATCACCATGTCCATGTCGCTCGGTTTCGTGGCACCAATGGCAAGCCTTGCCAATAGCTGGGACACGCGTCTGGGCGGTTCGCTGGCCGATGCGGTGACCTGCAATGGTGTGGTGAAAGCATTCGGCGCGGAAGAGCGTGAGGATGCGCGGCTGACCCGCGTCATGCGCAAATGGGAGGACCGGACACGGCGGACCTGGGTGCGTGGCACCATCAATGGCACGCTTCAGGCCGGTTTGCTCAGCATCATGCGCGCTGGCGTCATCGGTCTGGCCTTGATGCTGTGGGCAAGCGGCAATGCCAATGCGGGCGATATCACCTTCGTGCTCACGTCCTTTTTCATTTTGCAGGGATATTTGCGTGAAATCGGCATGCATATTCGCAATCTGCAACGGTCTGTGAACGACATGGAAGAGCTGGTCTCGATCCATTCGCAGCCGCTGGGCATTGATGACGTGCCGGACGCAAAGGCACTGCGGATCAACGAGGGGAAAATCGAGTTCGAGCGGGTGAGTTTCCATTACGGAAAGCATCTGGCGCCGCTCTACAAGGATTTTTCCGTCACCATCAAGCCGGGTGAGCGGGTGGGGCTTGTCGGCCATTCCGGCTCTGGCAAGACCACATTCATCAAGCTCATCCAGCGGCTTCATGATGTGAGTGATGGAACGATCCGCATTGACGGGCAGGATATTTCGCAGGTGTCGCAAACGTCTCTTCGCCAGCAGATTGCCATCGTGCAGCAGGAGCCGATCCTGTTTCACCGGTCGCTGGCGGAAAACATTGCCTATGCCAAGCCGAACGCGACGCAGCGGGAGATTGAAAACGCGGCCAGACTGGCCAGCGCCCATGGCTTCATCAGCGCCTTGCCCAAGGGTTATGGAACGCTGGTGGGGGAGCGGGGCGTGAAGCTTTCCGGTGGCGAGCGCCAGCGTATTGCCATTGCGCGGGCATTTCTGGCCGATGCGCCAATCCTCATTCTGGATGAGGCGACATCAAGTCTGGATTCGGAATCGGAAATGCTGATCCAGACCGCGATGGAACGGTTGATGCAGGGGCGCACGACGCTTGTGGTCGCGCACCGCCTGTCCACGGTTCGGTCGCTGGACCGGTTGCTGGTGTTCAGCCACGGCAACATTGCGGAAGAGGGGACGCATGCCAGCCTCATCCAGAAAAAGGGCGGCATCTATCGCGGGCTGTTCGAGCGTCAGGCGCTGGAACTGACCAAGGGACTTGTGATGGATGTTGCTGAGTAAGCTTTGGTCCACGGCATTCAGATTGGAATGCCGTGGACTTGGAACAATTACCGCCAGCCGAGTGCGGGCGCGACATGTTTCAGAATGGAATCAAGGACATGCACATTGTAATCGACGCCCAGCTGGTTGGGGATCGTGAGGAGCAGCGTATCGGCCTCGGCAATGGCCTCATCCTGCGCCAGTTGCTTGATGAGTTGCTCCGGTTCTGCCGCATAAGAGCGCCCGAAAACGGCACGTGTTTGCGCATCCAGATAGCCGATGCTGTCGCCATCCTTGCCGCTTCCACCGAAATAGGACCGGTCACGGTCATCCATCAGCGCGAAGATGCTGCGGCTGACGGACACACGAGGGGTGCGGGTATGGCCCGCTTCTTTCCATGCCTCACGATAAGCGCGGATCTGCGCTGCCTGCTGAATGTGGAACGGCTCGCCGGTCTCGTCGTTCTTCAGCGTCGAGCTTTGCAGGTTCATACCGAGTTTTGCCGCCCAGACGGCGGTGGCGTTGGAACCGGCACCCCACCAGATGCGCTCGCGCAGGCCCTCCGAATGGGGCTCCAGACGTAGCAAGCCCGGCGGGTTGGGAAACATCGGGCGGGGATTGGGCTCCGCAAAGCCTTCGCCTTTCAGAACTTCCAGAAAGACTTCCGCATTGTTACGGCCCATATCGGCATCATCTGCGCCTTCCTTCGGCTGATAACCGAAATAACGCCAGCCTTCGATGACCTGTTCGGGGGAGCCACGGCTGAGGCCAAGTTGCAGGCGACCGTCTGAAATGAGGTCGGCAGCGCCTGCGTCTTCCGCCATGTAGAGCGGATTTTCATAGCGCATGTCGATGACGCCGGTGCCGATTTCGATTTTGCTGGTGCGTGCGCCGACCGCTGCCAGAAGCGGGAAGGGCGAGGCAAGCTGGCGGGCGAAATGGTGCACCCGGTAATAAGCGCCATCGATCCCGATCTCTTCTGCGGCAACGGCCAGATCGATGGACTGGTGCAGCACGTCCTTGGCGGTGCGCGCCTGGGAATAGGCTCCGGGTCCCCAGTGACCGAATGACAGAAAGCCAATCTTCTTCATGTTATTTCACCTGATCTGCATATGTTTCGTTGCCAAACATATAGTGCGCCGATCAGCGATTGTATCGCCATGATTGTGAACAGTCTGTTCAGGCCTTGGCGCGAAGGGTGCTCGCACCGTCATGCGCGGTGCCCTCAACCTGCACACCGACGATGGCGCTGGCGAGCTGGCGGAAGGTGACATGGCCGACAGTTTCGCCTGAAGCATCGATAACCGTTGCGGTTTCCTCGCCGCTGCGCGCCAGCATGCCCATCGTGTCTTCGATGCTGGTGCCGACAAGCACTTTGCGGTGGGCGGCAGCAAAGCCCGGCGGGGGTTGAGACATGACCGCCTCGACATTGATGACGCGACCCCGGTTCACCTCCTTGACGAAATTGGCGATGTAATCGTCTGCCGGGCGCAGGACGATATCCTGACTGTTGCCCTGCTGGATGACCTCGCCGTCACGCAGAATGGCAATCTGGTCTCCCAGACGAAGCGCCTCATCCAGATCATGGGTGATGAAGACGATGGTCTTTTTGATTTCCTTCTGGATATCCAGAAGCACCGTTTGCATGTCGGTGCGGATCAAAGGATCGAGCGCGGAATACGCCTCATCCATCAACAGCACCGGTGCATCGTTGGAAAGGGCGCGCGCCAGCCCCACACGCTGCTGCATGCCGCCGGACAGCTGGTTGGGAAAGCGCTTTTCGAACCCTTTCAGCCCCACCCGCTCCAGCCAGCGCATGGCGATATCGACACTTTTTGCCCGGGCCATGCCCTGCACTTCGAGGCCGTAGAGCGTGTTATCCAGCACGTTGCGATGGGGCAGAAGCGCAAATTTCTGGAAAACCATGGCTGTCTGGTGGCGGCGAAAGGTCCGCAATTCGGTCGCGTTCATCTTGACCACATCCACACCATCGACCAGCACTTCGCCCGCTGTCGGATCGATTAGCCGGTTGACGTGGCGGATGAGGGTCGATTTGCCGGAACCGGACAGGCCCATGATGACCTGAATGCAGCCGGAGGGAATGGTGATATTGATATCGCGCAAGCCCAGAACATGGCCGTGCTTTTCGTTGAGCTCGGTTTTTGTCATGCCGGCACTGACGGCGTCGATATGGGCTTGCGGTGAAACGCCGAAAATCTTGTAGAGATTTCTGATCGTGATGCCGCCAAAAGACGTTTCAGCCATGGGAAATCTCCTGATGTTTCTGGAGCCTTTTGCCATAGGCCTGGCTGATGCGATCAAAGATGATGGCGATGCCGACGATGGCGAGGCCATTGAAGATGCCCAGCGTGAAATACTGGTTGGCGATGGCTTTCAGCACCGGTTGGCCAAGCCCCTGAACGCCGATCATGGAGGCGATGACGACCATGGCGAGCGCCATCATGATGGTCTGGTTGATGCCAGCCATGATGGTGGGAAGGGCGAGCGGCAGCTGCACCTTGAACAGCTTTTGCCAGCCGGAAGAGCCGAAAGCATCGGCGGCCTCCAGCACATCGCGGTCCACAAGGCGGATGCCGAGATTGGTGAGCCGGATCATCGGCGGAATGGCGTAGATGACGACAGCAATCAGCCCCGGAACGCGGCCAATGCCGAGCAGCATGACGACCGGGATGAGATAGACGAAGCTTGGCATGGTCTGCATCACATCCAGTATGGGATTGACCACGCGCTGGAAGCGGTTGGAATGGGACATGGCAATGCCGATGGGCAGGCCGATGGCAATGGACAGAACGGTGCAGACGAAGATCATCGAAATGGTCCGCATCGTATCCATCCACATGTCGAAATAGCCGATGGCCAGAAGCGTGAAGAGACAGCCCGCGACGATTTTGAGGCTGCGACTGCCAGCCCATGCGATGCCTAAAATGATGAGGATGATGACCGGCCACGGCGTTTGCGTCATGAAACGCTCGGCCCAGATCAGGAATTGTTGCAGCGGTGAAAAGAAGCCTTCGATGCTGCCACCCCAGGCGCGGGTGAACTCGCGAAACCCGTCATCGATCATCTTTTTCAGATTTCGAAGCGTTTCGTCATCCATATGCGGAAACTTGTAAAACCAGTCCATGGCTTTCCCCTGTGATCGCGGTGACATGCGACGGGGTTTGCCCGCCGCATGTCCATTTGCGTGGCTGCCGGAATGTTCAGGCAGCAGGGAAAGCCATCAGAGAGAGGCCTTGATTTTTTCGACTGCGGCTGGAGACACCCATTTCGTCCAGATATCGGGGCTTTCTTTCAGGAAATGCTTGGCGCTGTCTTCTCCCGTTGCCTGGTTGTCCGTCATCCATGCCATCAGCTTGTTGACGGTGGCGTTGCTCCACTGGCGCTTGTTGAGGTAATCCATGATTTCAGGCCCGGCCTTTTCGGAAAAAGGCTTGGCAACCAGCGTCACGACCTTGTCCACCGGCCATGCGTTTGGCTTGGGGTCCGGGCAATCGGCAACCGTGTTGCAGCGTTTCCATTCGGCGGCATCAGCGGCAACGCCGGGCTCAAGCTTGACCATTTCGTACTTGCCGAGAAGGGCGGTTGGCGACCAGTAATAGCCGACCCATGGCTGCTTGCGCTCATAAGCCTTGGCAATGGAGCCATCCAGACCGGCAGAAGAGCCGCTATCGACGAGGGTAAAGCCAGCTTTTTCAGCTCCGTATGCCTTGAAAAGCTGACCCGTGACGACGGTGCCGCCCCAGCCCTGCGGGCCGTTGACGATGGCGCCCTTATCCGGATTTTCCGCATTCGGGAAAAGCTTCGGGTTCTTCATCAGGTCGCCGATGGTCTTGATCTCGGGATGGGCATCGGCCACGTATTTGGGTATCCACCAGCCCTGAATGCCGCCATCCGGCAGGGCCGTTGCGGCCACCACAAGTTTGCCTTCATCCACGCCGCGCTTGACGACCTCAGGAAGCGTATCCGCCCAGGCTTCAGGCGCAATATCCGGCTGGCCCTTTTCGACCATGGAGGTGATGGTTGGCACGGTGTCGCCGATGGTAATTTCGGCGCTGCAACCATAGCCTTCATTGAGAATGATCTTATCGATGGCGGAGAGCACTTCGGCGCTCTGCCAGTTCATGCTGGCGATGGTTGGGCTTCCGCAATTGGCAGCATTGGCTGCCGCCGCGCCTCCCAGCAAACCAAACACCAGACAGGTTGATGCAAGCAATGACTTCATATCCGTTCCCTTTATTCGCGACGCTTATAAAGAGGCAAGCCTGCCGCTTGGGGTTGCCCCTGTCTTTGTCTTTGCAAAGTTGAGCGGATGATGGCGCGAAGCCCCGTGCGAACCTGCGCAAAATGCGACGGGGAGTTACCCAAGCACGACAGTGTGAGGCATTTTAAACTTTAGGTAACTTTTTGAGCATTTGGCGATCAGCACAACAGGATCACGCACTGTTTGCTGACGGATGTCAAAAAAAGCTGGATAGTTGATTTTCCCATGCCAATAATGGGAGTTGTCCGGAAAGGGCAGGATGGCGTTGAGGGATGTCGTCCGCAATCGAACTCGTTTGGGGGAAACACCTTGGCTCGAATTACGCTTCGTCAATTGCTCGATCATGCGGCAGAACACGGTTATGGCGTGCCTGCTTTCAACATCAACAATATGGAGCAGGCGCTGGCCATTATGGATGCAGCCGATGCGACCAACTCTCCCGTTATCATGCAGGCATCACGCGGCGCACGTGCCTATGCAAACGACATCATGCTCAAGCACATGATGGATGCCGTTGTGGAAATCTACCCACACATTCCCGTCTGCGTGCATTTGGACCATGGCAACGAGCCAGCCAGCTGCATGACCGCCATGCAGGCCGGTTTCACATCGGTGATGATGGACGGTTCCCTGAAGGCCGATGGCAAGACGCCTGGAGACTGGGACTATAATGTCGGCGTGACCCGTGAAGTGACGACGACAGCGCATTACGGCGGTATCTCCGTGGAAGGCGAACTTGGTGTTCTGGGATCGCTGGAAACTGGTATGGGCGAAGCCGAAGACGGCCACGGTGCCGAAGGCGTACTTTCGCACGACCAGTTGCTGACCGACCCCGACGAAGCGGTAAAGTTCGTGCGCGAAACCAAGGTGGATGCGCTGGCCGTTGCCATGGGCACCAGCCACGGCGCTTACAAATTTACCCGCCGTCCTGATGGTTCGGTTCTGGCGATGAATGTGATCGAGGCGATCCACCACAAGTTGCCCAACACGCATCTCGTCATGCACGGCTCATCGACGGTGCCGCAGGATTTGCAGGATATCATCAACGCCTATGGCGGCGCCATCAAGCCGACCTGGGGCGTTCCGATCGAGGAAATCCAGCGCGGCATCAAGAACGGCGTGCGCAAGATCAACATCGACACGGACTGCCGCATGGCCATTACGGGCCAGATCCGCAAGGTGCTTGCGGAAGACCCAGC
Organism: Rhizobium sp. CFBP 13644; assembly: GCF_014842165.1. Taxonomy (NCBI): domain Bacteria; kingdom Pseudomonadati; phylum Pseudomonadota; class Alphaproteobacteria; order Hyphomicrobiales; family Rhizobiaceae; genus Rhizobium; species Rhizobium sp. CFBP 13644. Next base: position 53,383 of record NZ_JACYVF010000006.1, on the reverse strand, counting down.
GGAATTCGATCTGCGCAAATATCTGAAACCGGCACGCGATGCGATGACCAAGCTGTGCAAGGAACGGTTCGAGCTGTTCTGGACTGCAGGTCAGGCGTCGAAGATCACGCCGCTGCCGCTGCGGGAAATGGCGAAGCGTTATGCGTCGGGTTCGCTGGACCCTGTGATTTCGTGAGTTTTTGATAGGGCGCGCACCGCTACGCGGTGACTCCTTGGAGGCCCATCCCTACCACCGTCATCCTCGGGCTTGTCCCGAGGATCTAACCACGGCTCGTTGTTTACGGCGGTGGTGGTCTCATGAGACAGATTTTGAAAAGCAAAAGCCGGAGGCGATGAATTCGCCTTCGGCTTTTGCGTTTCTGAAAGCCCACGTCGAAGTCGCTTGGGCGGCAGTAGACCCTCGGGACAAGCCCGAGGGTGACGGAGGTGGGATGGCTGGTCGGATGGTGGGGCTGGTGGGGCTGGTGGAGTTGGTCGCAAAAAACCGGGGGCAGCAAGCCGCCCCCGGCGTCATTGACTTCAGCAGACTTACTTCTGCCAGCTCTTGACCAGTTCGTCATAGTTGACGGTCATCGGCTTTTCTTTTTCGTTGGCGACCTTCAGCTGGGGTGCAAGGTTGCCCTTAGAAACGGCGTCCTTGTTCCAGTATTCGAGGTCGTGTTCTTCAGCGAGTTTCGGTCCGAATTCGCCCTGAACGCCTGCACGTTCCAGACGCTGCAAGACCTTTTCCTGTTCTGCGCAAAGCGAGTCCATCGCCGCCTGAGCAGTCTTTGCTCCGGAGGATGCATCACCCACTGCCTGCCACCATAGCTGTGCCAGCTTTGGATAATCAGGAACGTTGGTGCCGGTTGGGGACCACTGAACGCGGGCTGGCGAGCGATAGAACTCGATCAGGCCGCCGAGATCCTTGGCGCGCTTGGTGAAGCTTTCGTGGTTGATCGAGGATTCGCGGATGAGTGTCAGGCCGACATGGCTTTTCTTCAGGTCCACGGTCTTGGATGTCACGAACTGCGCGTAGAGCCATGCGGCCTTGGCGCGATCGTCAGGGGTGGATTTCATCAAGGTCCAGGAGCCCACGTCCTGATAGCCGAGCTTCATGCCGTCTTTCCAGTAGACGCCATGCGGGGAGGGCGCCATGCGCCACTTCGGCGTGCCGTCCTCGTTGACCACGGGAAGGCCCTTCTTGACCGCATCAGCCGTAAAGGCCGTGTACCAGAAGATCTGCTGGGCCACTTCGCCCTGCGCCGGAACTGGACCGGATTCGGAGAAGTTCATGCCCTGCGCTGCTGGAGGCGCGTAAGCCTTCAACCAGTCGAGATATTTCTGGATGGCATAAACCGACGCTGGTCCGTTGGTATCACCACCGCGCGCAACGCAGGAACCGACCGGCTGAGACTTTTCGTTGACCTTGATGCCCCATTCATCGACCGGCAGGCCGTTTGGCAGGCCCTTGTCGCCGTTGCCAGCCATGGAAAGCCAGGCATCAGTGAAGCGCCATCCGAGCGATGGGTCCTTCTTGCCATAGTCCATATGGCCGTAGACTTTCTTGCCGTTGATTTCACGACCGGTAAAGAATTCGGCGATGTCCTCGTAAGCAGACCAGTTGACGGGAACGCCGAGGTCATAGCCGTACTTGGCCTTGAAATCCGCCTTATTCTTTTCGTCGTTGAACCAATCATACCGGAACCAGTAAAGGTTGGCGAATTGCTGGTCAGGCAGCTGGTAAAGCTTTCCATCCGGCGCGGTTGTGAATTTCGTGCCGATGAAGTCCTTCAGGTCTAGGCCGGGATTGGTAACGGCCTTGCCTTCATTCGCCATCCAGTCCGTCAGGTTGCGGGCCTGCTGGTAGCGCCAGTGGGTGCCGATCAAGTCGCTGTCGTTGACGAAGGCGTCATAGATGTTTTCGCCAGACTGCATCTGCGTCTGGAGCTTTTCCACCACGTCGCCTTCACCGATGAGGTCGTGGGTCAGCTTGATGCCGGTGATTTCCGAGAAGGCCTTGGCCAGCACCTTGGATTCATATTCATGCGTGGTGAGGGTTTCGGAAACGACCTTGATATCCATGCCGGCAAAAGGCTTTGCCGCATCGATGAACCATTGCATTTCCTTTTCCTGCTCCGCCCGGCTGAGGCTGGAGAGATCGCCGACTTCCTTGTCGAGGAAGGTCTTGGCCTCATTCATCCCGGCGTTGGCCACGCCGGTCAGTGCCAGCAGCGCGGCTGCCGTGGTTGCTAATAGATGCGCTCGCATAATCATCCTCCCAATGTTTACGATTGCTTGCAGTCCCATATCCGGGCGGTCCCTCCGCCCGGTATTTCCGTCGGTGATCTATATGAGGCGGAACACGCCAATCGCATAGACAACCGAAAGAGCCAGTGCCCACCAGAGGCCGGGGCCGATAAGGCCGAGCCATGCCAGGTGGATGAATGCCGAGCCGAGCAGCGACACGAACAGCCGGTCGCCGCGCGTTGTCTCGAACCGCAATATGCCGACGCGCGGATTGCCGCCGGGCGATATATATTCCCAAACCGCCATGCCGATCAGCAGCGCCAGAATGGTTAGAAAAAACAGTGCCGTGGGCAGCGTCCACGCCATCCAGGAAAAACTCATCGATCTTCTCCTTTGTTAGACGCGGCCGAGCGCAAAGCCCTTGGCGATGTAGTTTCTGACGAAATAGATGACCAATGCGCCGGGTATGATGGTGAGCACACCGGCTGCGGCCAGCACGCCCCAATCCATGCCCGAGGCGGAAACCGTGCGTGTCATGGTGGCGGCGATTGGCTTTGCGGCCGTTGTCGTCAGCGTTCTGGCCAGCAGAAGTTCGACCCAAGAGAACATGAAGCAGAAGAAGGCTGCCACACCAATGCCGCTTGCAATGAGGGGCATGAAGATCTTCACGAAGAAGCGCGGGAAGGAATAACCATCAATATAGGCGGTTTCATCGATTTCCTTCGGCACGCCAGACATGAAGCCTTCGAGAATCCAGACTGCCAGGGGAACGTTGAACAGGCAGTGGGCAATGGCCACTGCGATGTGCGTATCGATCAGCCCGAAAGCGGAATAAAGCTGGAAGAAGGGAAGCGCAAACACGGCGGGTGGTGCCATGCGGTTGGTCAGCAGCCAAAAGAACAGATGCTTGTCGCCCAGAAAGCGGTAGCGGGAAAAGGCATAAGCTGCGGGCAGTGCGGCGGCGACGGAAATCACCGTGTTCATCACCACATAGATGATGGAGTTGATATAGCCATTATACCAGGCCGGATCGGTAAAGATGACGGTGTAGTTGCGCAGCGTCGGGTTTTGCGGCCACAGCGAGAAGGCGCCGAGAATTTCACCGTTTTCCTTGAAGCTCATATTCACGAGCCAATAGATCGGCAGCAGCAGAAACAGGATGTAGATAGTCGGGATCAGAAAGGAGAAGCGCGTGATGGACTTTGAATTGCTCATGATAATCTCCTTTCTCAAGCTTGTTCGTCGCTATTGGTCATGACGGTGTAGAAGATCCAGGACAGGGCAAGGATGATCAGGAAGTAGATGATCGACATGGCCGCCGCTGGCCCCAGATCGAACTGACCGACCGCCATCTTCACGAGATCGATGGACAGGAAGGTGGTGGAATTGCCGGGTCCACCGCCTGTTACCACGAAAGGCTCGGTGTAGATCATGAAGCTGTCCATGAAGCGCAGCAGCACAGCGATGAGAAGCACGCGCTTCATTTTCGGCAACTGGATATAGCGGAAGACCGACCAGCGGGATGCGCCATCGATGCGCGCCGCCTGATAATAGGCATCGGGGATAGAGACCAGACCAGCATAGCAGAGCAGCACGACAAGGCTTGTCCAGTGCCAGACATCCATGATGATGACGGTTGCCCAGGCATCCACAGGGTCCTGCGTGTAGTTGTAATCGACGCCGAGCATGGAGAGGTAATGGCCGAGAAAGCCGATATCGACGCGCCCGAAGACCTGCCAGATGGTGCCGACAACGTTCCACGGAATGAGAAGCGGCAGCGCCATAAGCACGAGGCAGACGGGTACGCCAAGGCCGGTTTTGGGCATGTTCAGCGCAATGAGAATGCCGAGCGGGATCTGGATTGCCAGAATGACGAAGGAGAAAATCAGGTTGCGCATCAACGCATCCCAGAAGCGGGGCGAATGCAGGATTTCCATGAACCAGTCGGTTCCGGCCCAGAAGAACTGGTTGTTTCCGAATGTATCCTGAACCGAGTAATTGACCACCGTCATCAGCGGGATGATGGCGGAAAATGCCACGAGCACCAGAACGGGAATGAGCAGCAGCCATGCCTTGTTGTTGACTGTTTTTTCCATGGTCAGGCCTCCATGCCAACGCGCCAGCTATCGGCGTAGATTCCGATGGCCTTGGGATCGAAACTGACATGCGGTTCGGACGGAATATCGCCATCCTCAGGAACGACTACCGTCAAGGGATGGCCGGCAAAGCTTGCCCGTACGATTTTGTGGCGACCGATATCCTCAACCTTGCTGATGGTGACGGGCATGCCCTCACGGCCAAGGGTGATGAATTCAGGCCGGATGCCAAGCTCCGTGCGCGCACCGGCCTTGACGCCGGGTGCCGATGACAGAACCAGATTTTGATCGCCAATACGGGCCGTTGCACCATCCAGCGCAACCGGCATGAAGTTCATGCCCGGAGAGCCGATGAAATATCCGACAAAGGTGTGGCTAGGCCGCTCGAACAGTTCCGCTGGCGTGCCGATCTGCACGATCTGGCCGTCATACATGACGACGACCTTATCCGCGAAGGTCATGGCCTCGGTCTGGTCATGGGTGACATAGACCATGGTAAAGCCGAACTGCTTGTGAAGCCGTTTGAGTTGCGAGCGCAGAATCCATTTCATATGCGGGTCAATGACCGTCAGGGGCTCGTCGAACAGGATGGCGTTCACGTCATCGCGCACAAGGCCGCGTCCCAGCGATATCTTCTGCTTCTGGTCGGCGGTCAGGCGATTGGCGCGGCGGGTCGCCATATCCTTGAGATCGATCATCTCGAGGATTTCGTTCACGCGACGACCGACATCGTTTTCCGCCACGCCGCGATTGCGCAGGGGAAAGGCGAGATTGTCGTAAACGGTCATGGTGTCGTAAATGACGGGAAACTGGAACACCTGCGCGATGTTGCGCTGTTCCGTGGGTAGGTTGGTGACGTCCTTGCCATCGAACAGAATGCGACCATCGGATGGGTGGATCAGGCCGGAGATAATGTTGAGCAGAGTTGTCTTGCCGCAGCCGGAGGGGCCGAGCAGCGCGTAGGCGCCGCCATCGCTCCACTCATGGTCCACTTCCTTCAAGGCGTAATCATTGGCCGCCCGTGCCTTGGCATTGTAGGCGTGGCGGATATGATCGAGACTGATGCGTGCCATGGTCTCTTCTCCTCACGCGGCTGCTTGTTGCGGGGCGCCAAGGGAGCGTCCCGTTGCATCGAATGCCATCAGGTGGCGGGTGTCGAGATAGACATCAATCTCGCGATCCGGCTCGATATCCAGAATGCCGCGTGTCAGCATGACCCAGCGGTTGTCCGCATAATTGAGGTGGATAAAGCTTTCCGAGCCGGCAATTTCCGAAATCAGCGTTTTCGCGCCAAGCTTTGCCGTCGCGCCGTCATTGCTTGGTGCCGGGTAAAGATGGTGCGGGTGGAAGGCGAGCGTGACCGGACCTTCCGCTACATCGCAGAGATGGGCAGGGACTGGAAAGGCAGCTTCGCCATTGTGAAGGAAGGACGCGCCGGAGCGGGTCAGCGGCAGGATGTTGAGTGGCGGATCGGCAAAGGTCTTTGCCGACACAAGATCGACCGGGTTTCGGTAGAGATCGATGGTGCTGCCGAACTGGGCCACATGCCCCTGATGCATGGTCGCGGTGTTGCCGCCCAGCAGCAAGGCCTCCGATGGCTCGGTGGTTGCATAAACGAAGATCGCGCCAGATTCTGCGAAGATCTTCGGCAGTTCCTCACGCAACTCTTCGCGCAATTTGTAATCCAGGTTGGCGAGTGGCTCATCGAGCAGAACGAGGCTGGCATTCTTGACGATGGCGCGGGCAAGGGCCGTGCGCTGCTGCTGGCCACCGGATAGGTTGAGCGGCGTGCGGTCGAGATAGGGCGTCAGCCGCAGCATCTCAGCGGCGCGGCGCACCTCCCGGTCAATCGTTGCTGCATCCTTCTTGGCAATGCGCATCGGGGAGGCGATGTTTTCATAAACGGTGAGCGCGGGATAATTGATGAACTGCTGGTAGACCATGGCCACGCTGCGGTCCTGCACGCGCTTGCCCGTCACATCCGCTCCATCAAACAGAAGCTGTCCCTCGGTCGGTCTGTCCAGGCCGGCCATGAGCCGCATCAGCGATGTTTTTCCAGATAGGGTCGGCCCCAAGAGCACATTCAATGTGCCCCGCTTCAGGGTCAGATTTGTGGGGTGAATATGGTACTCACCACCCACCATCTTTGCGATATTGCGTAATTCCAGCATGCGTTCCCGAGGCCTCCCAACCTGCAAGATTCTGCTTCAATGTCAGTGTTTTATGCCCCTGCGGGCATGGTTCAGGCGGTGTTCGTTGCCATATAGTCGTTCAGTGCGGCAGCTTGCTCGCGAGAAAAATGCAGGCCCTGCTTGGTTCTGCGCCACAGCACGTCTTCGCTGGTTCTGGCCCATTCCTGCTGCATCAGCCATTCAACTTCGCGCTCGTAAAGATCGCCTCCGAAATGCTGGCCAAGCGCCTCCATGCTGGCCGCATTCCCGAGGATCGCGTGTGCCTTCGTTCCATAAAGACGCACCAGTCTGCGCGCCTGACGATCTGAAAGAAAGCTGTATTTTGCTTTGAGCTTATTGACCTCAGTCTCGTAGCCGGTTGCTGCGAAATCTCCGCCCGGAAGCGAGCTTTTGCCGGTCCACGGCTTACCTTTGTCGCCGATGGCTTCCGCCACCTTTTCCAGCGCATGTTCGGCCAGACGGCGATAGGTGGTGAGCTTGCCGCCGAACACATTCAGAAGTGGTGCGGCTCCGTCCGTGCCCTCAAGCTTCAACACGTAATCGCGCGTGGCTTCCTGCGCGCTGGATGCGCCATCATCAAACAGCGGGCGCACAGCCGAATAGGTCCAGACGATATCGTCCTTCGTCACAGGCTCGGCAAAATATTCGCTGGCGGCGTTGCACAGGTAATCGGTTTCCTCGCCGCTGATCTTCACATCGGCAGGATCGCCGGTGTAGTCGCGGTCGGTGGTGCCAATCAGCGTGAAATCCGTCTCATAGGGAATGGCAAAAATGATGCGGTTATCAGGATTCTGGAAGAAATAGGCTCTGACATCATTGAACTTCTTCTTCACGATGATGTGGCTGCCCTGAACCAGACGCACATTGTGAACCTGGTTCTTGCCCGCCGCATTGGACAGGACATTATCCACCCAAGGGCCGGATGCGTTGACCAGCATGCGGGACTGAACAGTCTTGATCGCGCCGCTTGCGGTATCCTTCACGTCGATATTCCACAATCCGCCATCGCGGCGCACAGATGTAACCTTGGCGCGGCTCATGATATCCGCGCCCCGGTCTGCCGCATCACGCGCATTCAAGACGACGAGGCGGGCGTCATCCACCCAGCCATCGGAATATTCGAAGGCTTTGGTGAACAGCGGCTTCAGCGGCTTTCCAGCAGGATCGCGGCGCATGTCGAGGGATTTGGTCGCGGGCAGCAGCTTGCGGCCACCAAGATGGTCGTAAAGGAAAAGGCCGAGACGGATGAGCCATGCCGGACGAATGCCGCCCTTGTGGAAGGGCAGAACGAAACGCATGGGCCAGATGATGTGCGGTGCCATGGCCCAGAGCACTTCGCGCTCCATCAGGGCTTCGCGCACTAGGCGGAACTCGTAATGTTCGAGATAACGAAGGCCGCCGTGAATGAGCTTGGTTGCGCCTGAAGACGTGCCGGAAGCGAAATCGTTCATCTCGGCAAGCGTCACGGAATAGCCACGGCCCGCAGCATCACGCGCGATTCCGCATCCATTGATGCCTCCACCGATCACGAAAATATCGCGGACAGCGCTCTCAGTCACTGCATTCTCCCTGATGCGACTATGCGCCGCTTGTTCTCTTTAAATCCGAACTTAATCAGAGTTAAAATGAAAATAAAGCGAATGTCAAACGAATGTTCGCAGCTCAATTCAGCTTCGTTTGGTTTTCGGTTTCAATCAGCCGGACGTCGTTTTCGCGACAGATGGCCTTGACCGATGCAGAGGGGCAGTGGTCGGTTATAAAGGTGTGAACCTGCGATAGATGGCCAATTCTGACGGGTGCCGTGCGGTCGAATTTGCTTGAATCCGAGACGAGAATGACGTGCCGCGCATTGGCGATGATGGCCTGTGCGACTTTCACTTCGCGGAAGTCGTAATCGAGGAGTGCGCCGTCCTTGTCGATGGCAGAAACGCCGATGACGGCATAGTCCACCTTGAACTGTCGAATGAAATCGACAGCCGCCTCTCCCACGATCCCGCCATCGGTGCCGCGCACCACGCCACCGGCAATGACGACCTCGATGCCTGAGAATATCCTCAACCTGTTGGCAACATTGATGTTATTGGTAATGACCATCAGTTCCTGATGGTCCACCAAGGCTTCGCCAACGGCCTCCGTGGTGGTGCCGATATTGATGAAAAGCGATGATTTTCCGGGAATGATATCGGCTGCTGCGCGGCCTATCGCCTGTTTTTCAGTGGCCGCAATGGAGCGTCGCGCCTCATATTTCACGTTCTCTGTACTGCTCGGAAAAATCGCGCCGCCGTGGATGCGCGTGAGCGCACGCGCCTCGCAAAGGTCGTTCAGATCCTTGCGGATTGTCTGTGCGGTCACCGAAAATCGTGACGCCAGATCATCCACGCTGACCTTGCCCTCGGATTTTGCAAGCTCGATGATATCAAGTTGGCGCGATGAGAACATCATGAAGGCTTCTACCCGGCAATATCGATGAATTTTCGTTTTATTTCATTTTTTGAGAAAACGAAAGCGGTAGAGAGGTGCATTTCGCGCAGGTTTTCCACAATCTGCGGGGTTATAAACCCTTTAAATTGTCCGCCTGATAAATATTGGGGTTGCGCGTCAGGCGGATTTGTCATTGTTTGCGGGTTCTCACACTTTATGGGGAAATTAAAAAAATGAAATCTATAAAAACAACAACGCGAGCCGCACTCCTGCTAGGCTCGATCCTGATTGGCGCAACTCCTTCTCTCGCAGAAACCGTTCTGCACCGTGGCAATTCCGGCGAGCCGCAGACGCTCGACCAGGCCCAGACCTCGATCAACATTGAAGCTTTCATCGTGAAGGACCTTTATGAAGGCCTCACCATCTATGACGCCGCGGGCAAGATCGTTCCCGGCGCTGCGGAAAGCTGGACGCTGTCTGACGACGGCACGGTCTACACATTCAAGCTGCGCGAAAACGCAAAATGGTCTGACGGCACACCAGTGACCGCCGAGGACTTCGTGTTCTCGTACCAGCGCGTTGAAGACCCGAAGACTGCCGCGAAATACGCAAATATTCTCTACCCCATCAAGAATGCCGAAAAGATCAACAAGGGCGAAGCCAAGCTCGAAGAGCTCGGCATCAAGGCTGTTGACGCCAAGACGCTGGAAATCACCCTTGAGCGCGCAACACCATTCTTCCTTGAGTTGCTCGCGCACCAGACTGCACTGCCCGTTTCAAAAGCAAGCGTTGAGAAGAACGGCGCTGACTTCGTCAAGCCGGGCATCATGGTTTCGAACGGTGCCTATACGCTGCAGGCGCATGTTCCCAATGACAGCCTGACGGTTGTGAAGAACCCGAACCACTGGGACGCGGCCAACACCAAGATCGACAAGGTCATTTTCTACCCGATCGACGATCAGGCCGCTTCCGTGCGCCGTTTCGAAGCCAAGGAAATGGACCTTGCCTATAATTTCTCGGCCGATCAGCTGGATCGTCTGCGCAAGTCCTACGGTGATCAGGTCCGCGTAACGCCGACACTCGCAACCTATTACTACACCTTCGATACGCGTGAAGCGCCCTATAACGACGTTCGCGTTCGTCGCGCACTCTCCATGGCCGTAGACCGTGACTTCCTTGCCAAGGAAATCTACAGCGGCTCGCAGCTGCCATCCTACTCCATGGTTCCGCCCGGCATGGGCAGCTATGGTGAGCCTGCCAAGGCAGACTTCGCCACACTTTCGCAGCTGGACCGTGAAGACGAAGCTTTGAAGCTGATGAAGGAAGCCGGTTATGGCGAAGGCGGCAAGAAATTGTCCGTCGAAATCCGCTATAACACCAATCCTAATCATGAGCGCGTTGCGACTGCCGTTGCCGATATGTGGAAGACCACATTCGGTGCCAACGTGTCACTGGTTAACCTCGACGTTGCCTCGCACTATGGCTACCTCCAGGAAGGCGGCAAGTTCAACGTTGCCCGTGCTGGCTGGGTTGCTGACTATGCGGATGCGGAAAACTTCCTCAATCTTTCTGTCTCTTCCAACAAGACCTTCAACTACGCGAAATTCAACAATGCTGAATTCGATGCGTTGATGAAGAAGTCTTACGAAGAAAAAGACGCTGCTGCTCGCAACAAGATCCTGCACGAGGCAGAAACCATCCTGATGAAGGAACAGCCGGTTGCGCCGTTCCTGACGCAGGCAGACCTTTGGCTGGTTTCGAACCGCGTCAAGGGCTGGATTGATAATGCCAATAACGAGCACCTCAGCCGCTTCCTGAGCGTTTCCGAATAAGCAGTGCTGCCACGGTGGTTCTGAAACATGTCGCGCATCTTGATCGCGCGACATGTTTGCAAGAACGGGTTATATGTGCGGCGGGATGAAAATCCCGACGCATTTCGCCGCCGTGCCATGCCGGAGCCCGAATTATCATGATCTCTTTCGTTCTGCGCCGTTTGGCGAGCGCCGTGCCGACGTTGTTTATCGTCGTCACGATTTCTTTTTTTCTGATGCGATTTGCACCCGGCGGCCCGTTCAATCTTGAACGTCCGCTGCCTCCGCAGACCATGGAAAACCTGATGAGAACCTATCATCTGGATGAACCATTGTGGCGTCAGTATCTGATCTACATGAAGAACGCCGTGACCGGCGATTTCGGCCCGAGCTACATCTATAAGGACAACACCGTTGCCCAATTGATCGGCAAGGGTCTGCCCTATTCGCTGGAGCTTGGCTTTTACGCGCTGCTGCTGGCCTTGATCGGCGGTGTGCTGGCCGGGACTTTTGCGGCGCTGAGGCAAAACAGCCTGTTCGACTTCTCGCTCATGTCCGTTTCCACGGTTGGCGTGACGGTGCCGAACTTCGTTGTTGCACCGGTCCTGACGCTGGTCTTTGCAGTTCTGCTCGGACTTCTGCCCGCCGGAAGCTGGGGTGATGGCTCTCTGCGCTACCTGCTTTTGCCGATGATAGCGCTCGCCTTGCCGCAGCTTGCGGTCATTGCCCGCCTAACACGAGGCTCCATGATCGAGGCCTTGCGGATGGATCACATCCGAACCGCCAAAGCCTATGGTCTTCCCAGCCGCACGGTCGTTATCGTGCATGCTATGCGCGCTGCCATGCTGCCCGTTGTTTCCTATCTTGCACCCTGCGCTGCCGCACTTCTGACCGGCTCTGCCGTGATCGAAACGATCTTCACCATTCCCGGTGTCGGTCGCTATTTCGTTCTGGGCGCTATCAATCGTGACTATACGCTTGTGATGGGAACCGTCGTTCTCATCGCGCTTTTCGTCATTGTTTTCAATCTGGTGGTCGATATTCTATACGGCCTTCTTGATCCGAGGGTCAGACATGACTGATATCCCCGGCACAACAGCCGTTTCTCCTTCGGTGAAAAGCCGAAGCCTCTTCCAGCTCGCAACCATGCGTTTCCGGCGCAACACCGCAGCCATGGCCGGATCGGTCATGCTGGTGCTGATCACGCTGTTTTCGTTTCTGGGGCCGCAGTTCCTCACCCACACCTATGATCAGGTGTTCTCGTCTTATGTTTCGGTTCCACCAAGCCTTGAGGCGCGGCCTGATGCCGGCAGTCTCCAGAGCGTGATGGAGGGCGTGGCCGAGCGGGCACGGGTCGAAATCAGGGAATTTGCTGTCGAAGGACAGAAATTTACTGCAACCGTGACCTCTTCAAGCACGGTTGATCCACGCACGACACGCTATTTCGACCGCGCCAACGAGTTTGAAAACACCACGGTCGTTGCCACAGAAGATGAAGGCCGTACGCTGAAGATCGAAGGCGATGTGAACCGCGAATATTTCTTCTTCGGCACAGACAGCAATGGCCGTGACCTTCTCGTTCGCGTCATGTTGGGCGGGCAGATCTCGATTGCGGTGGGCGTCCTCGCCAGCCTCGTGTCGCTCGGCATCGGCGTCGTCTATGGAGCGACAGCTGGCTATATTGGCGGACGTGTCGACAATGCGATGATGCGCTTTGTGGAAATCCTCTATTCGCTTCCCTTCGTGTTTCTCGTCGTTGTGCTTGTGGTGTTCTTCGGGCGAAGTTTCATTCTGATCTTCCTCGTTATCGGGGCGGTGGAATGGCTGGATATGGCGCGCATCGTGCGTGGCCAGACGCTGGCTCTCAAACGTCGTGAATTCGTCGGTGCCGCACAGGCGCTGGGCCTGACCGACTGGCAGATCATCCGCCGTCACATCATTCCCAACACCATCGGCCCTGTCGTTGTGTTCGTAACCGTTGTGGTGCCGAAGGTCATTCTTCTGGAAAGCTTCCTGTCGTTCCTCGGTCTTGGCGTTCAGGCACCGTTGACCAGCTGGGGCGCGCTGATTTCCGAAGGTGCGCAGAATATCCAGTCTGCCCCATGGCTGCTGATATTCCCGGCGACATTCTTCGTGCTGACGCTGTTTTCCTTGAACTTTGTGGGCGACGGGTTGCGTGACGCGCTCGACCCGAAGGATCGCTGATATGAATATGACATCTGACACCATCCTGACCGTGAGCGGTCTCAAAGTGGATTTCACAACGCCGGATGGCGATGTGAACGCCGTCAAGGGTATCGATCTCGATGTAAAAGTGGGTGAGACGCTGGCTGTGGTCGGTGAATCCGGCTCCGGCAAGAGCCAGACCATGATGGGCATCATGGGGCTGTTGGCGGCCAATGGGCGCGTGCAGGGTTCGGCCAAATATCGCGGTCGCGAGCTGGTTGGCCTTCCGGTGGATGAACTCAACGGCATCAGAGGCGCGAAGGTCACGATGATCTTTCAGGAGCCGATGACCTCGCTTGATCCGCTTTACAAGATCGGCAAGCAGATTGCCGAGCCGATCATCCACCATCGCGGTTCCAGCAAGACGGAAGCGCGGGCGAGGGTGCTGGAATTGCTGAAACTGGTCGGTATTCCCGACCCTGAAAGGCGTATCGACAGCTATCCGCATGAGCTTTCCGGCGGGCAGCGCCAGCGCGTGATGATTGCCATGGCTCTGGCCAATGAGCCGGACCTGCTGATCGCGGATGAGCCGACAACGGCGCTCGATGTGACCATTCAGGCGCAGATCCTCGACCTCCTGAAATCCTTGCAGCAGCGTTTCGGCATGGCCGTTGTGCTGATTACCCATGATCTGGGCGTCGTGCGGCATTTTGCCGACCGTGTTGCTGTCATGCGGCGCGGCGAGATTGTGGAAACAGGAACCACGGAAGACATTTTCGAGCGTCCGCAGGCGGACTATACGAAGATGCTTCTGGATGCCGAACCCAGCGGCCACAAGCCGCCTGTTGGTGCGCAAGCACCTGTGGTTCTCTCCGGCCAGAACGTGACGGTGGATTACGAAATCCCCGGCGGCATCTTCACCAAGGCCAGCGCCTTCCGAGCAGTTGAAAGCGTGACCGTCAATCTGCGGCAGGGCCAGACCATCGGCATTGTGGGCGAATCCGGCTCAGGTAAATCCACGCTTGGGCGTGCCTTGCTGCGGCTGACCCCATCCACCGGGCGGCTGTTCTTCGGCAAGACGGAGATTTCGGGTCTCGACAGAAAGGCCATGCGGCCCATGCGCCGCCAGCTTCAGCTGGTGTTTCAGGACCCCTATGGTTCGCTGTCTCCACGCCAGACGGTGGGTGAAATCATTACCGAAGGTCTATACGTGCACGAACCGCAATTGAGCCGTGGCGAGCGCGACAAGCGGGCGATTGAAGCGCTGACCGAGGTGGGCCTCGACCCGGCGGCGCGCAACCGTTATCCGCACGAATTCTCCGGCGGTCAGCGGCAGCGTATTGCCATTGCACGCGCGATTATCCTCAAGCCGGATGTGGTCATTCTGGATGAGCCGACATCGGCGCTGGACCGTTCGGTGCAGGGGCAGGTCATCGATCTCTTGCGCGACCTCCAGACTGCGCATGGTCTTTCCTATATTTTCATCAGCCATGACCTGTCGGTCATCAAGGCGATTTCAGACTATGTGATCGTGATGAAAGACGGAAAGATCGTGGAAGAGGGTGAGACGGATGCGGTGTTCAACAACCCGGCTGCCGATTACACCAAAACACTGATCCAATCTGCTTTCACGGCAGATGCAGCTGCTTGAGAATAGACCGGCGTCAGCCGGTCTATATTTCCGGATCAAGGAACAACTCAGTCACATCTGCGTTATTGCCTCGTGAAATTGATGTGCCAGCATAAGGCACCAGGAGGATATATGTTTAAATTGATTCAGGTGTCGGGTCTTGCGATGGTCATGGCTATGGGTGGCATGGCTGCCACGGCCCCTGCCAACGCGCAGGACATGGAACTCAGAATTGGCCGTGACGGCGTTCGCCCTGTCATTCGCGACCGCGACATCGACCGCCGTGGCCCACCGCCTCGCCGTGGATGCGGAGAGCGCGAAGCCCGTGCGGCAGCCCGTGATTACGGTCTGCGTGATCCTGAAATCGTGCGCGTAACGCCTCGCCGCGTTGTCGTGCAGGGCTTTACCCGTCGCGGCCCAAGCACGATCACCTTCGCAAATGAACGCGGTTGCCCGGAAATCTGAGCATCGCGCCTATTTGCTGCCGATATGAGATGTTGAAACCCGCCTTGTGCGGGTTTTTTCGTGGCATGGGTAACTGCGCCCACCGGCAATAAGTAGAATCTGTTTGGCATTGGCCTGCCCATCTCATACAACGAGAAGAGTATATATTTTAGGTTTGTTGCGAATAAGCGAATTGTCGAGTTCAGTATGATAGAAAATATAATTGCCACGCGGGTGGCAAGTCCGGCACAGGTGCTCGCATGTTTTGACATTCTGCCGGTGGTCGATCTTTCGTTTATGGCAGGGCGCTGGCGGGGTTTCGAGATCAAGACGGGTCACAGGCTCGATGGTCTGCTGGAGCCGAGCGGCTGGTATGGCAAACTGTTCATCAGCCCGGAGGCGGTGCACCCGCTTCTGTTCAACACCCGCGACGGCAAAGGGCTTTACGCCGTTGATCCTCTGCTGGTGCCGTTGGGCTTGCCCTTCCCCCGCACATCGGTGCTGGGTCTTGCCATGGCCGTTCTGCGGCCTGTTTTGCAAACGAGGTTGCCCAAGGCCCGGCTTCGGATGATCGAGTATCGCGGGCGCTCGACCGCCACCATGGCCTATGATGGCAAGCCGATCTTCGATCATTTCGTGAAGATAGATGACAGGCGTGTTTTGGGCATCATGGACCTCAAGGGCATGAGCGGTCCCTATGCATTCTGCCTGGAGCGGGACGATAAGCCCATGGATGTGAGGCTCTGACCATGGCCGGCGTAACCCTGATTACCGGTGGGGCAAGTGGCATTGGCAGGCTGCACGCCCTTCGCGATGCTGCAAAAGGCGCGACCGTTGCCATTATCGATCTCAATGATAAGGGGTTTGCGGAGGTTTCGGCGAGACACTCCTCGATCCACGCCTTCCGCTGCGATGTAACGGACCATGCCGCACTGGCGAACATCGTCGGCGAAATCGAGCGCGATCTTGGTGAGATTGACCGGCTCTTTGTCTGTGCGGCGATGATGCCGGGTGGCGAGTTGGCGGCGACCGAACCGGAAAAGATCAATCGCCTCATGCAGATCAATTATGGTGGCACGGTCAATGTCACCGGGATTGTGCTCTCACGAATGCTGCCTCGGGCGAAGGGCGATGTCGTCATTTATGGCTCGACGGCGGGGATTGTTCCCGTAAACCGCTTTGGCGCTTATGGGGCGACGAAGGCGGCGGTCAACCATTATGCGAAGGTGCTGATCAGCGAAAACCGCAATTCGGGCTTACGTTTTCAGCTCGTCTGTCCGCCAGCGGTGGACACGCCGTTGATCGCGCAAGTCATTGAAGATGGCCCTGGCTTCATCAAAAATGGTCGAACGTGGATCTCACAGATGATGGCCCCTGAGGCTGTTGTGGCCTCTGTCGAAAAGGCGCTGGAGGCGGGACGGGAGATTCATTATCCCGGTCGCGGAAAGCTGATCGAACTGGCCTACCGCGCATGTCCCGGCATCCTTCGATGGGTTTCAAACAACACCTAGGGTCAATGCCGCTTAAGATTAAAACAGCCCGGAGGAACATCTCAGACGCCGCAGCGTTTTCCTGTGCTTGAAAAAGGAGACTATGATGGCAGTGACCTATCACGTTGGTGAACACGATGGCGGCTACGCTTACCGGCTTGGCGATGTGTGGTCGGAGACGTTTCCCGACCATGATTCCGCGCTGAACGCGGCCAATGATGCTGCACGACGCCAGCAGCTTGGTGGCGAAGAGGTCGATATTTCTTTCCAGCTTTCGGATGGCACATGGCAGGAGCAGCATGTGAAAGGCGGCGACCGGCCCCAGACCGATGTTGTTGATGATACCGACGAGAAGTAAAGCTAGCCTGACCAGCGTGCCGACCCAGCGCAGGGCTGATCCGTCGGCACGTCAAGGGTCTTGCGGTTCTGCATTTCCGGTGCAAGACTGGCCGCAATGATCCTGTTCCTGTCCAATATTCGTAAATCCTATGTCAGCCCCGAAGGCCCCATCGAGGTCTTGAGAGGTGTTGATCTATCGGTTTCAAGCGGGGAGAGCGTTGCGCTGACCGGAGAGTCCGGCAGCGGCAAGAGCACTTTGCTGCATCTGGCTGGCGGTCTGGACAAGCCAGATGGCGGCACGATCACCATGAATGGCCGGGATATCACCGGGCTGGACGAGCCGGGACGCGCGCTTTACCGGCGCAAGGAGGTGGGGCTGATCTTTCAGCAATTCAACCTCATTCCATCCCTGAATGTAGAGGCCAATATCAGCTTTCACGCACGCCTTGCTGATCGCTTCGATGCGGCGTGGCAGGCGGAACTGGTGCAAAAGCTTGGGCTTGAGAGCCTTTTACAGCGTTATCCTGAGCAATTGTCCGGTGGTCAGCAGCAACGGGTCGCGGTTGCGCGTACTCTGGCGGCAAAGCCCGCACTGGTGCTGGCAGACGAGCCGACCGGCAATCTGGACGAAGCCACTGGTGATGCCGTTCTGGAGCTAATGCTCTCGCTCAGCAGGCAGGCCGGTTCAGCACTGTTGCTCGTGACCCATTCCATGCGGCTGGCAGACAAGCTGGACTCAAAGATCGTGCTGCGTGGCGGAAAAATCGCGACATGAGCCGCATTGCATTTTTCGCGCTCCTCTCGCACTGGCGTCACCGCCCGCTTCAACTCCTAACATTGATTTTGGGCATTGCGCTTGCAACAGCGCTCTGGTCTGGCGTGCAGGCCATCAATGCCGAAGCGCGAGCAAGCTATGCGCGCTCTGCCTCCATTCTGGAGCAAAGCGGCCTTTCGCAGCTGACCGCAAAAGATGGCACCGGTATTTCGCTTGGCACCTTCGCTGCATTGCGACGGGCCGGGTGGAACGTTTCTCCCGTGATCGAGGGTGAAACCAGAATAGGCGGCGTGCGGATAAAAGTGATCGGCATCGATGCGCTGACCATGCCGAGCGAAGGCCGCGTCGTTTCTATCAGCGGGTCCTCGGATCTGGTGGATTTTATGGCGGGGCAGAGCGTGCTCATCGTTTCGCCCGCAACAGCTGCCCGTCTTGGAAATCCTGAGGGCTTTCGGCTGCGCGTTTCCGAAACCATCCCCGATGGTGCAGCCTTTGCCGATATCAGTGTCGCCGACAGGCTGCTCGCGAAGAACGGTCTCATCAGCCGGTTGGTTGTCGCGCCGGTGCAATTGCCCGGTTTGGAGCCGTTGGAAAGCCTCGCGCCCGATCTTGGTCTCCAGACGCCTGACAGGCCTGACATGGCGCGGCTGACGGACAGTTTCCATCTGAATTTGACCGCCTTCGGCTTCCTTGCCTTTATCGTTGGTCTGTTCATCGTCTATTCTGCGGCGGGGCTTTCTTTCGAGCAGCGCCGCGCAACCTTTCGCACTCTTCGCTGTTTGGGCGTCTCGTTGCGGGGGCTCACCCTCATGCTGGTCATTGAGATCATGGTGCTGGCCTTTATCTCGGGCGTTCTTGGCGTGGTGATTGGCTATGTGATGGCATCCATGCTGTTGCCGGGTGTGGTGGCCACATTGCGCGGGCTTTATGGCGCAGAGGTTTCCGGCACTCTTTCGCTGCGGCCGGAATGGTGGCTGGCGGGCATGGGCATGGCGCTGGCAGGCACGGCACTGTCATCTCTCCAAAGCCTGTGGCGAGTGCGGACGATGCCCATTCTGGCATCATCGCAGCCCCAGGCCTGGGGTCTGGCATCGGCAACAGCACTGCGGTTCCAGTCTCTGGCGGGCGTCGTGTTGCTTCTGATCAGTGCGGGTTTTGCCGTGGCAGGCTCTGGCCTCATATCGGGATTTGTGGTTCTGGGTGCGCTTCTGCTGGGTTGCGCGCTTTTGCTGCCGCCTGTCCTGTCCATCTTTCTGCGATCCGTCGAGCGCCGGTCGCGGCACGCCATGACGCATTGGTTTTGGGCGGATACGCGCCTGCAACTGCCGGGCCTTTCGCTGGCGCTCATGGCGCTTCTTCTGGCGCTTTCTGCCAATGTCGGTGTCGGAACCATGGTGTCTAGTTTCCGCACCACCTTTCTCGGTTGGCTGGACCAGAGGCTGGTGGCTGAGCTTTACGTGACAGCCCGCGATGAGAACGAGGCGATGAAGCTTCGTGCGTGGCTGCCGCTCCACTCCGATGCTGTGTTGCCCATCTGGAGCACGCGAGGGACGGTTCTGGGAGAGGAGCTGGAGATTGCCGGGATTTCCGACCACGCGACCTATCGCGACCACTGGCCGCTCTTGGAACAGCAGCCTGATGTTTGGGACAGCGTGGCCGAGGGACGGGGTGCGCTGATCAACGAGCAGCTATGGCGAGAGAAGAAGCTTCAGCCGGGGCAGGAGCTGACATTGCCGGGTGGCTGGGTGGTAACCGTTGCTGGGGTCTATTCCGACTATGGAAATCCGAAGGGGCAGGTGATGGTGGGTGTGGATGCGCTCACCCGACACTACCCTGACGTTTCGAAACTGCGATATGGCATTCGCGTTGATCCAGCCCGGGTGCAGGATTTGAAAAAGCAGCTTTTCGAGCAGATTGGTCTTCCCGAGGCGGGTATTATCGATCAAGTCTCGCTCAAACAGCAATCACGTGCCGTGTTCGAACAGACCTTCGTTGTGACTGGCGCGCTGAATGTGCTGACGCTGGGTGTGGCGGCCTTTGCCATGTTTGCCAGTTTGCTGACGCTTTCCACATTGCGCCTGCCGCAGCTTGCGCCCGTCTGGGCGATGGGGATACGCCGCAGAAACCTTGCCTTGCTCGAGGTTTTGAGAACATTTGCGTTGTGGTGCGTGACCTTTGTTGCCGCTATTCCCGTCGGGCTTGCACTGGCATGGGTGCTACTGTCAGTCATCAATGTCGAGGCCTTTGGCTGGAAGTTGCCGATGATGATCTTTCCGTGGGATTGGCTGCGGCTGGCCGCGATTGCGCTTGTTGCGGCGATGCTGTCCGTGGCTGTGCCCGTCATCCGGCTGGCAACCATCAACCCTTCCGATCTGCTGCGGGTATTTGCCAATGAACGCTAGAATTCTGCGCGTTTTGATGATGCTGCTTGCACTGGCCTGTCTGCCGGGTGGCGCGCTTGCTCAGGGCTTTGCCGGGCTAGGGTCTGATGCCCAAGGCTTTCAGGTGCCTGTGCGCGGTACGGCCTTGTCCTTCCCTAGAGATCATGGTCCCCACCCGGATTTTCGCATCGAATGGTGGTATGTCACCGCCAACCTTCAGACGGAGGATGGCACGCCGCTTGGCATACAGTGGACACTGTTTCGATCGGCACTTGCGCCTGAGAATGCGCAAGGCTGGGCAAGTCCGCAAATATGGATCGGCCATGCGGCGGTGACGACGGCTTCCCGCCATTACGTTGCGGAGCGGCTGGGGCGAGGTGGTGTGGGGCAGGCGGGCGTAACTGCCACACCGTTTGAAGCCTGGATCGATGACTGGCAGATGAAGGCTTTGCCGAATGATGGCCGCGACGAGTTGGACAGGCTTGAGCTTGGTGCCAAGGGCAATGATTTCGGCTACCAACTGACCCTCGCAGTCAAGGGACCACTCGTTGCGCAAGGTGATCGCGGTTACTCGGTCAAATCAGCATCCGGTCAGGCGAGCTACTATTACTCCCAGCCATTTTACGAGGTGACGGGAATGGTGACGCTGGATGGGGCGCCGGTCAAGGTTAGCGGCAAGGCGTGGTTGGACCGCGAGTGGTCGTCTCAGCCGCTCGCATCTGACCAGACGGGATGGGACTGGTTCTCGCTGCATTTGCCATCTGGCGAAAAACTCATGGCGTTTCGGCTGCGCGATGCTGGCGCCGGTTACACATCCGGTAACTGGATATTGCCGAGCGGCGAGACCACGCCCCTGCTTCCGGGCGATGTGGTGCTTGAGCCGGTGCGCAGCGCTTCCGTGAATGGCAAGGACGTGCCGGTTGAATGGCGCGTGCGTGTTCCCGGCAAGGGGCTGGATATCACCACACGGGCACTGAACGATCAGGCATGGATGAGGACCTCCATGCCCTATTGGGAAGGCCCGATCAGCTTTGACGGAAGTGCAAGAGGCGAGGGCTATCTGGAAATGACTGGATACTGATCCACGCCAAGCACTTGCCTTACCCTTGCTGTTGCGTGATGAGGCGCCGGTGCTCGGCTTCCGGTATGCCGTAGGAATCGCCAGCGGTTTCCAGCAATATGTCGCGGTTCTTGACTGTGATCATGCCGCGCTCTGCCTTGATGGCGAGATTTCCCTCCAGCTTGTGAAGCGCATCGGTGACGCTGGGCCGCCTGACGCCCAGCATGATGGCGAGGAAGTCATGCTTCAGAGGTAGCTCATCACCCAACCGGTCCTGACACATGAGAAGCCAGCGGGCTAGCCGCTGTTCCACATCATACCGACCATCCGCCAGAGCTGTCGCCGCGATCTGGATCATGAAGACATGGGCGTATTTTTGCAGGTGCTCGCGAAGCGTCCGGCTGTCGTTCATCAGCGCGCGCAAGTCAGCCGAGGGGATGCGCAGGGCCTCGCCACCAACCTGCATGAAGGCCTTGTGCGGACTGGCCTCAACGCCCAGCAAAACTGGAACGCCGGAACAGCCCTCATGGCCGATGCAGCCGACTTCAATCGACTTCGAGGCAACCACAACCTCAGACGAGAGGCCGCTTTCGAAGAAATAGACATGGCTGATGGGCTCGTAGCTTTCAAACAGGGATTGTTCCTGGGCGAGCGTCACCTTTTCCAAGAGCGGCTGAATGAGCGCCATGTCTTCCCGATTGAGGGTTTTAAGAAGGCCGTTGTTGGTCCAGGTCAAAGCGATACCCTTTCAAATGGTCTGTAACATGTGAGGCCATCAAATGCCGGGCGGCAGGCCTGCGGTCTTTCTGGCCGTAAATTCTGTTGTGATGAAACTTTTGCAAGCGGCCTTGGTTCGGGAAGAACAGTGGAGAATTGTAATGAGATATTATTTTCACGTTCGCAGTCATGACGGGCTGGCACTCGACCCTGAAGGGGCTGAATTTGAGAGCCTGAACGCAGCATGTGATGAAGCCTTTCATTCCGCACGTGAAATCCTCGCCGATCGGTTGCTCCGCGGGGAGGTGATCGATGGAGAGATTTTCGAAATAACGATGGAAAACGGCGATATCGTCCGAACTGTTCCCTTCAGGGACAGCGTAAAGTTCGAACCCTGAAAACCGCGGTTCTTGAAGCACCGTATTTCCCGTGCGTCGGTCCTCTGCACTGTGCTGAACATTCGACCGATACGTGCCAGATGCCGAGAAAATCAAGCATATTAGCGCCAGCGTACGTTATCGTACCCAGAGCGCAGAAGCCGGAACGATGATGGTGGCAATGACTTGATCTCCCATGCACCAAGGGAGATCGAGAATGTCAGCAGAGCAGAATATTCAGCAGGAAGTCATTGCCCTTATTCCAGCCCTTCACAGGTTCGGATCGAGATTTCACCGCAGCCAGACCGACGTCGAGGATCTTGTGCAGGAAACGCTTTTGAAAGCGCTGCGCGCCTTGCCATCCTATACGCCAGGTACAAATCTGAAATCCTGGATGTTCACCATCATGCGCAACGCGCATCATACCGCCTATCAGAAAAACAAGCGTATCACAGTTGGTACGAACAATATGGAACACCTTATTCCGGCAGCGCCCTCGCCGCAGGAATGGGCCATTCGTAAGATCGAATATGACCGGGCGCTTGCGGCAATGCCGGAGATTTACCGCGATGTCTTCCATCTCGTCATCGAGGATGGCGAAGCCTATGATGCGGCGGCGGACAAATGCGCGATTTCCGTCGGCACAGTGAAAAGCCGGGTGAACAGAGCCAAGCATTTTCTCGCCAACCACATGGGCGACACGATGTCGACTGCTGCGGCCATTTGATATTTCCCGGCTGAAATGTGGAACAAGTCGTGGCCGGTGCAGTTCTCGCTCCTCTCCCACTGGAGCCTTGCATGACCGTCCCGACTTCCACCTACCGCATTCAATTCCGCAACGGCATGAGTTTTGATCGCGCAGCGACACTCGTGCCTTATCTCAAACAACTCGGCATCAGCCACCTCTATGCCTCACCCGTTTTTACGGCCACGGATGGCTCCACCCATGGATATGATGTTACCGATGCCAACGAGATCGACCCTGCCATTGGCGGTCGCGAAGGCTTCGACAGGCTGGTCCAGACGCTGAAATCAGCGGGTCTTGGCATGATCCTCGACATCGTGCCCAACCACATGGCGTCGTCTCTGGATAATCCATGGTGGAAAGATGTGATCGAACATGGCGAAGACAGCCGATATGCCCGACATTTCGATATCGATTGGTCACGACGCCTGACAATGCCGTTTCTGGGTGATGACTTTGACAAGGAACTGGAGGCGGGCAAGATCAGCGTCAAGACCGACCTTGAGACGGGCAAGCCCGCACTCTTTTACGAAGGTTCGTTCTATCCGTTGAACCCGGCCTCCTATGCCGGTCTGGACGGTAGCGTGCTCGAAACGATCAATACGGCTGCCATTGCTGAGCTGCATGAGCGCCAGCCCTACCGGCTCACATCCTGGCGCGATGCCAGCCGCGACCTGTCCTATAGACGGTTTTTCGAGGTCGCGGGGTTGGTCGGTGTGCTGGTGGAAGACGCTGACGTTTTCGATGATACCCATCGCCTGATTCTGGAGCTTGTGCGGGACGGCTCTGTGGATGGCTTGCGTGTGGACCATGTCGATGGTCTCGCCGACCCCAAAGCCTATCTGGAGCGTCTGCGCCGCGAGGCTGGTCCAGAGTGCCATATCACCGTTGAGAAGATACTGGGCCCAGAGGAACAACTGCCGAAGGACTGGCCTGTCTTTGGCACGACCGGCTACGAGTTCATCGCGGCGCTGAGCAATCTGTTCGTCGCGAACGATAAACTGGGCGAATTGCGCGCGGCCTATGAGGCATGTCTGGGCGAGTCCGTGGATATGCCCAAGCACTTGCGGGATGCCAAGCTTTTGATGGCGGACCGCAACTTTGCCGGCGAGTTCAACCGGCTGCTTGAGATGGCGCGTGATCTGCTTGGCGCTGAATCGCATGACAGACAGCCCGATGACGAGAAGCTTCGGTCGGCGTTGCGTGAATTGCTGGTCGCCTTCCCGGTCTACAGAACCTATGGCACGCCGGATGGATTTCCCAATGAGAGCAAAGCGGTTCTAAAAAATGTCGTTGAGACCATCAAAGCCAGTGCCCATGCGCCGGATGCCGACCTGCTTGCAAGTCTTCAGAGCCTGCTGAGCGAAGGCACGGGTGAGTTGGCGTGCGAATTCAGGACGCGCTTTCAGCAACTGACCGGCCCGCTGATGGCAAAGTCGGTGGAAGACACGCTGTTTTACCGGCAGAACATGGCGCTTGCGCTGAATGAAGTGGGCGCTGAGCCCCTGCAGCATGCATTTTCCGTCAATCAGTTTCATGACGCCATGGCTGAGCGGCTTCGGCAGCAGCCGGATGCCCTCTCGGCCACATCAACCCATGATACGAAACGCGGCGAAGACGCCCGTGCGCGGCTTTACGCCATCACGGAGCAGCCGGGCATATGGGTAAGCGCCGTGAAGCGCTGGCAGGCCACGAACGCGCATTTCGTTCAGACGCTGGACGATGGTCCAGCGCCCGAGCCTGCGGTGGAATGGCTGATCTATCAGGCACTGGCCGGTGTCTGGCCTGTCGAATTCGATTGGACGGATGAAAAAGCGCTAAAGGAATTGGAAGAACGCTTTCTTGCCTATCTTGAGAAGGCATTGCGTGAAGCCAAGCTGCGCACGGATTGGGGCGAGAACAACGAGACCTATGAAAGTGCCGTGGCGGGCTATGTGCGCGATCTTCTTGCGCCGCAAAACAGTGCGTTCCTCAGGGATTTCACTGAGACGCTAGAGCCTTTCGTCAAGGCCGGGCTTTCCAACAGTCTGGCGCAGACGCTGATAAAGTTGACGGCGCCCGGCGTGCCGGACATCTATCAGGGAAGTGAAGGTTTCGACCTCAGCCTTGTGGACCCTGACAACAGGCGTATGCCGGACTATGATACGTTTCAGAAGCGGTTGGACAGAGGTGAGCACAGTTCAAGCCTTGAACTGAAACAGCACCTCATCGCCACCGTCTTGCCCATGCGCCAGCAAATGCCGCAGCTGTTTGGCGCGGGGACCTATGTTCCATTGGTTGAACAAGGAGAGGGGGCTGGGCGTTTTGTTGCCTTTGCAAGGGTGAGCCCGGACGCGGCTCTCATCACCATTGCGCAACGCCTGACGATGCAGGCCGACGGCGATGGGAAGAGCTCCTATTCATCTGTCGAGATCGCGATTCCGCCCGAACTTGCCAACCACACCTATGTGGATGTGCTGACAAGGACGGAATGGCAACTCGGCGAGACAATCAACCCCGCACAGGTTGCTGGTGGCCTCGGCGTGGCGCTGCTCAGAAAGCGATAGGATATTGGCGACATCAGGCTCTATTCTAGGGCCTGATGTCTCGATTCTGCGTCAATCAGCCATACGCTGGCGGCGGCAAGAACCAGCAAGCCAGAGATAAGCCCAAGCGCCAGTCCAAAATTCGAGACCATCAGCGGCGCGACGATGAGCGGTCCCAGCAATCCACCAAAGCGCGCCACGGCCCCGGCTGTGCCCATGCCCGTCGCGCGAAGGGCTGTGGGATAAAGCTCGGGCGTGAATGCGTAAATCGCTCCCCAAGTGCCAAGCAGCGAAAAGCTGAGCAGCAGGCTGGCAGCGACGGCGATCTCAGCACTCTGGCCCAGTCCAAAGGCGAAGGTGCCGATGGCGCTGAGCAACAGGAAGCCGATCAGCGTGGGCTTGCGCCCCCATTTTTCCACGCCGTAAGCCGCAAGCGCGTAGCCGGGCAACTGGGCAATTGCCAGATACACCAGAAAGACCTGACCACGCACAAAGCCGAAGCCATCTGCGGCCAGTTTGACCGGCAGATAGACGAACACGCCGTAATAGGACACCGAGATCAGCAGCCATGCCAGCATGAGATAGAGCGTTCTGCGGCGCAGAGTGCTTGAAAACAGGTCGGTCAGCGCGGTGCGCTGTTGCGGCTGCGGGGCCAGAGGCGGAATTTCCTCCGTGTTGCCATTGGTGTTCGCCACCCTCTGCAACACTTTACGTGCTTCATCCGAGCGTCCCTTCTGATTGAGGTAGAAGGGCGATTCCGGCACATAAAGGCGAAGCAGAATGCCGATGAGTGCTGGAAGACCAGTTACGAAGAAGATCGTTCTCCAGGCCTCTCCCCCCTGCGTGCCCGCCACAAGCGCCAGAAGCGCCAGCGCAACGGTGCCAATGGCCCAGCATCCTTCCAGAAGAACCAGCCAGCGGCCGCGTCGGTCGGAGGGAAGAAACTCGGCCATCATCGCATAATCAACCGGCAACGTTCCACCGACACCGATACCGGTCAGAAAACGTGCGACGATCAACCATTGCAGATCAGGCGCGAAAGCCGAGGCTACACCACAAACCGCATCGAGAATGATGGCAATGAACAACACCGGCCGCCGACCGATCCGATCTGCCAACCGCCCGAACGCGAATGCGCCAACCAGCATGCCGAGAAAGAAAAACGTGCCCGTCTGCAACGCTTGCGGCACGGTGACGCCGAAGCTTTTGGCAATGGACGGCGCGCTGAAGCCGATTGCCAGAACCTGCATGGCATCCGCTGCCCAGACCAGCCCAAAAATCGCAAAAAGCCGCTTTTGAAACGCGCCGACACCGGCAATTCTGAGGCCATCCTCAACCGTAACAGACGATACCATAACACCCCCAAATGTTTGTGCAGCCCGCACAGGGTCAAGAGGCATATCGCTGCTGCCTTTCAACACGTGCAAGGGTTCTTACATGCCCCGGGCCGAATTCAAAGATGGCAGCGGCAAATAATACGCAGCGGTGTGGCCAGACGGTTCAGAAGCGAGTGGGCGTGCAGGCCTTCAGCTCAAAAATTGCGGTTCAAGTGCTGGTCAATGGATTAGAAAATCTAATATGTTTTTACGACTTTCTAAATTGAGCTAATTTCTCCCTTAACATAGGTTTAATACAAGTTGCTTGGGAGGCAGCTGGGAGTGGCGGTTCTGCCGGTGCTTCTTGGAGGAGATTGAAACAGCATTGACGCCACCTTGGACCAGCGAAGCGCGAGCTTTGCTTTGGTGAACTCGTGCAGCTTTGCCAAGCAAAGCACTCCTCACATTCATTCCCTAGTTGAGGACTTTGTTTAATGAACCTGTATTCTCTTCTTTCGTTGCGGGCCGCGGGCGGCAAGCCGGTCAGGGTTGGACTGATCGGTGCCGGCAAGTTCGGCTCCATGGTCCTTGCTCAGGCGCAACGGATCGACGGCTTCCATATGGTTGCCGTTGCTGATCTCGATGTCGGCAAAGCAAAAGAATCCATGAACCGGGTGGGCTGGCCAAAGGAGCGGTATTCCGCCACGAGCGCCGCAGATGCCATCAAGAACGGCACGACTTTCGTCACTGACGATGTCAAGGCGCTGTTTGAATGCGGCGAGATTGAATGCATTATCGAGGCGACCGGTCACCCGATTGCAGGCACGCGCCATGCACTTGGCGCCATCGAACACAACAAGCATGTGGTCATGGTCAATGTGGAAGCTGACGTGATGGTGGGGCCCATCCTCGCGGAAAAGGCTCGTGCCAAGGGCCTGATTTACTCCATGGCTTATGGTGACCAGCCAGCCCTCATTTGTGAACTCGTCGATTGGGCCAGAGCAACAGGCTTTGAAATCACATCAGCGGGCAAAGGCATGAATTTTGAGCCGCGCTACCGCTATTCGACCCCCGATACGGTTTGGGGTCTGTTCGGATGGACCGAGGAGCAGGTGGCTGCGGACAATCTCAATCCGAAGCTTTACAACTCCTTCACCGATGGCACCAAGGCTGCGATCGAGATGGCGGCGGTTGCCAACGGGACTGGTCTTGATTGCCCGGATGACGGTCTGGCTTTCCCGCCCGCAGGCCTGCATGATCTGGCTCGTGTGTTCCGACCGGTTGCCGACGGCGGCCGCATGGCACGCTCGGGTCTGGTCGATATCGCGGCCAGTCAGGAGCCCGATGGCCGCGAGGTCTTCAACAACATCCGTTACGGTGTTTTCGTTACATTCAAGGCGCATAATGAGTATGCACGTGCCTGCTTCAAGCAATACGGCCTTCTGACCGATCCATCCGGCTGGTACGCTTCCATGTGGCGTCCGTTTCACATCATCGGCCTTGAAACATCCATCAGCGTTCTGTCTGCCGTTCTGCGCAAAGAGCCGACCGGATGCTCGAAGGAGTTTCGCGGAGATGCGGTTGCAACCGCGAAGAAGGACATGCAGCCGGGCGAGATGCTGGACGGTGAGGGCGGTTACGCCGTTTGGGCCAATGCCATTCCGGCCAGCCGCAGTCTGGATCTCAAGGCGCTTCCGATCGGGCTTGCGCATAATGTCAAACTCAAGCGTGCGATCAAGAAGGATCAGATCGTGTCCTTCGATGACGTGGAACTTGTGAATGACCTTGATGTGGTTGCGCTTCGCCAGGAGATGGAAAATCGCTTCCGTCCTGCCAAAATAGCGGCGGAGTGAGCCACATGACAACGCTAGACAACAAGGCCTTCGTGGTCATTGCAGAGTTCCAGATAAAGCCGGGTTGCCTGGCCGCTTTTCTGGAAGCAGCAAAGGATGATGCCGAGCATTCTGTGGCAGATGAGCCGGGCTGCCACCAGTTCGATGTGATCTGCCCGCAAGGCTCTGATGACGTCGTTGTCTTCTACGAAGTCTATGACAGCCGGGAAGCATTCGACGCGCATCTGGAAACGCCGCATCTCGGCCGGTTTCGAGACGCCTTCCCGTCATTGATCGTGGAAGAGCGGCCCGTCCGCTTCTCAACACGGCAATACCCATGAGCGAAATGGACGGGCAAAGGCGTGACACGACCATTGCCGTCCTCGGCACCGGCATCATGGGCGCACCCATGGCCGGTCGCCTGGCGCAGGCAGGTTACACGGTCAAGGCGTGGAACAGGACGTTGGAAAAGGCAGCGGCGCTGCATTGCAGGGGCGTAGCCACTGTCGCCACTGCGGCAGAGGCCGCGTCCATGGCCACGGTGGTTATCTGCATGCTGAGTTCGGGGCCGGTTTGCGAAGCGGTTCTGCTTGGCGAGGGCGGCGTCGTAGAGGCGATGGCGGCGGGATCGGTGCTCGTGGTGATGAGTTCCATTCCGGTGGAAACAGCCGTTACCATCGCTGAGGCTGCTAGAGCGCGCGGCGTCTTCTGCGTCGATGCGCCCGTTTCGGGCGGGGAGAAGGGGGCCGTTGAAGGCACCCTGGCCATTATGGCCGGTGGCGAAGGGGCTGTTGTGGACGGTCTTCGACCGGTCTTTTCCCACCTTGGACGTGTCACACATGTCGGCCCTTTGGGCAGCGGAGCGCTGACGAAACTCGCAAACCAACTGATCGTGGCGTCAACGATCTGTGCTGTCGCCGAGGCACTAACGCTTGCTAAAAGCGGCGGTGCGGACCCGGCCAAGGTCCGCGAAGCATTGCTTGGAGGCTTCGCTGACTCCACCGTGTTCCGCCAGCATGGTCTGCGCATGGTTGGAGGGAATTTTGTGCCGGGTGGACCGGCTAAATATCAGGTGAAAGATACATCCACGGCTCTGGCATTTGCGCGAAGCCGTGGCTTGACACTACCGGTCGGCGAGGAGGTCGACCGACTTTTCCAGGCTATGGTCGACAATGGCGATGGCGAACTGGATCACAGCGGAATTATCCGCGAAATACAGCGTATGAATTCACAGTCAAACTGTTGAATGCGTGCGATATGACCACCAACGGGAGGAATGACAATGAAATATAACGGGATTCGTAGCTTGATCGCTGCGGCGGCGCTTATGTCCGTTTCTATCGCACATGCGGAAACGCTGACACTCTCCACGCCAGACGCAGACACATCAGAAATTACAGTTGCCGCGAAGAAATTCGCAGAAATTGTTTCTGCTAAGACGAAGGGTGAATTGACCATCAAGGTCTTCCCAAACGGTACGCTCTACGGCGGTGACCCATCGGCTGGCGTGAAGCAGCTGGCTGGCGGTTCGCTTGACCTGTTGCTGAACTCGACATCGCTTTACGCAACCTTCAACCCGAAATTCACGGCAATTGCCATTCCCTATCAGTTCCGCGATATCAAACAGCTGCGCAGCTATCTCGACAGCGATCTTGGCCAGGAGCTGCAATCCGATCTGAACAAGATCGGCATCAAAGGTCTCGATCTCTGGTCAAGGCCGCTCCGCCAGATCACAAATTCCAAGGTTGCCATCACGTCCCCCGCTGACATGAAGGGCATGAAGCTGCGCGTTCCGAACAATCCATTGTGGGTCGAGTTTTTCGGCGCTATGGGGGCGGCACCGACGCCTATGGCCTTCGCAGAAGTTTACAACGCATTGCAGTTGCGCGTCGTTGACGGTCAGGAAAATCCGATCAACGTCCCGGTCAGCGCAAAGCTTTACGAAGTCCAGAAATACGTGACCATCAGCAACCACATTGCGGATGCCTGGGTGCTTGGCATGAACCCTGCACGCTACGATGGCTTGAGCGACGCTTTCAAGGCCGCATTAAATGATGCCGCCAAAGAAACAGAAGCGTGGAAAGCTGAAAACGATAATGGCGACATTGCAAAATCCATCGCGACCTTGAAGGCGAATGGTATGGAGGTCAACGAGTTGACTGACGAGCAGCGCAAGGCCTTTGTCGATGTCGCGTCAGGTCTTTCCGACAAATTCTCAGCCCTGGTCAAGGATCAGTCCTTCTTCGATCGCACGCGTACTTTCATCAAGACGAATTGATGCTTTTCCGACACGTTGTGCTCAGTGCAACGTGTCGGTTCCCATCTTTTCATCATTCCTTGAAAGGGCATTTATATGCGTAGTTCCGTGAGTTCGCTGCTGGGTACCGTGGTCAAAATCATTGCGGATGTTGCAGCTGGTGTCGCCTGTGGCGGCGTGTTGATCGTCGTGTTGTTGCAGGTCATCGGCCGGTTGTCGGGCCATCCCCTTCCCTGGACCGAGGAGGCCACTCGCTTTCTTTTCATCTGGATGGTTTTTCTTGGCCTTGCAGCCGGTTTTCGAACCGTGGAAAGCGCCCGTGTCGTCATCTTTCTCGTAATGGGTCGGCGCCTGTTCCAGCATCTGGCCGTTCCGATTTATGTCGGTTCGTCCGTGTTTTTCTTCGGTCTGATGGGTTGGACCGGGTTCACGCTCATGCGCCAGCAAGTCATGATGAATGAAACGGCTGCGACGCTGCCTATACCGATGTGGCTTATTGGCATGGTGATGCCGGTGTCGGCGGTCATCGCAATCCTGGCGATCATCGATTCTCTGCAAAGCCGTCGCGACTTGATCGCACTTCCAGAACTCGGACTTCCGGCGGGCGAAATTGCCCACGCCGATGTGTCCATCACGTCAGGACATTAGACCATGTCGGTGTTTCTTCTCGTTTCCTTTTTCGGGCTGAGCATGCTCGGCATTCCGCTGGCCGTCGCTCTGGCTCTTGCCAGTGTCGCGACTTTGTCCATCTACACTTCAATGCCGCTCGATCTCCTGTCGCAGACGATGTTCTCGTCGATGAATTCGTTTTTGCTCGTTGCAGTGCCGCTTTTCATTCTCGTCGGTACGGTGATGGAGCGTGGGCGTGTCGCAGAACGCATCTTTGACTTTGCGGAGGCAATGGTGGGTTGGTTGCCGGGCGGCCTGGGTCACGTCAACGTCATCTCGTCGGTCATCTTTTCCGGCGTTTCCGGCTCATCGGTTGCCGATATTGCCTCCGTTGGCGCCATCGAAATCAAGGCCATGGAGCGCCACGGCTTTCCCAAAGGTTATGCCGTTGGCATGACGCTTTGCACGGCAACTCTGTCGTCGATCATTCCACCATCAATCCTCGTGGTGATTGCAGGCTCGATTGCGAATGTTTCGATTGGAACGCTGCTGGTTGCAGGTCTGGTGCCGGGTCTGTTTATCGCCTTTGCCTTCATGGTCTACAACCACATCTATTCGGTCTATTACGGCTATAATCCGCCTTCACCTT
This sequence comes from Rhizobium sp. CFBP 13644, assembly GCF_014842165.1. NCBI lineage: Bacteria > Pseudomonadati > Pseudomonadota > Alphaproteobacteria > Hyphomicrobiales > Rhizobiaceae > Rhizobium > Rhizobium sp. CFBP 13644. The sequence goes on along the minus strand of NZ_JACYVF010000006.1, from coordinate 21,322 downwards.
TCAACATGCGCGTCGTTATCGTGACGGGTCTTCGCGCCATTCTGCCGATGCTGACACCGCTCATCCTGATCATCGGCATCGCCAGCGGCCTGTTCACGCCAACGGAAGCCGCTGCAATTGCCGTGGTCTATGTCGGCATCCTCGGCGTTCTTGTTTATCGGACGCTGCCGATCAAAGAATTGCCGGAGATTTTGATCTCAACCGCGCGTATTTCCGGGACGATCCTTTTCATCGCTGCGACGTCGCAGATCGCAGCCTGGGTTTTCACCTATGACGGTTTGCCGGAAAAGGTTGCCGAGCTGCTGAAAGGCATGAACCTGGGTCCCATGACGGGCATGCTCGTTATCTTTGTCTTCCTGCTGATCATTGGCATCTTCATGGAAGCCATCCCGGCCATGTTCATTCTCATTCCGGTGTTGATGCCTCCCGTGGAGGCGCTCGGTATCGATCCCATGCATTTCCTGATCGTTACGGTTATGACGCTAACGCTCGGGCTTGTAACGCCACCCGTCGGTGTTTGCCTGTTTGCGGCGGCTCAGGTGGCGAATATGAGTGTAGAGGATGTCATACGTGGATCGCTTGGGCCCATGGCGGTACTGACGCTGGCTATATTTGCCCTCGTGCTGTTTCCAGTCTTGACCTTGGGGCCGATCCGCCTGCTGGGCATGTACTGAGGCGGTTACACTTCGCATCTCAGGATCGTCCGGGGCGGACGATCCTCAAGCGCAACGGCCAGCTACGCTGGCAGGGCGCCCAGCGGGTAGATCCCTTGCCAGGTCTCTCGCTCAAGCCGCAACCAGTCGAGAAAGATGCGTACCTTTTTCTGCCGAAGGTGGTCTCGCGGGCAAACAATCCACTGTGTCGTGATCCTGACAGTGGGTGGCGAAGCGACCGGGCAGACCAGCCGCCCACTTTCAATCTCATCGCCCATCATGAGGGTGCTCTCCAGAGCAATACCCATTCCCCGCACTGCGGCATCAATGGCCATATGGCTTCTGTCGAAAAGAATACGGGGCCATCGTTCCTTTGGAGAGACCTGGGCCAAAGGGAACCAGCTGTTCCATTGGGCTTGCGATTTTACCGAATGGATAAGGCGGTGTTCGAGTAGGTCCTGCGCGCTCAAGCTGCCAGCTTCCGCGTAATCCGGAGAGCAAACCGGATAAAACTGCTCTTCCGCTATGCCCTCCACGAAAAGGCCCGGCCAACGCCCATCACCATGCCGGATTTCGATGTCGACTGCTTCCTGATTGAAATCCGTTGGCTCATTGGTGCCATCAAGGCGCAGTTCGAGGTCGGGATGCGTATCAAGCAAAGTGCCGAGCCGTGGCAGCAACCATTTGTTGGAGAGAGTGGGTGTGGCCCGCACGGTCAGTGTCGTGACTGACCTGAAGCCCCTGATAGTCCCTGTGGCCTCTTCGATACGTTCGATCTGATCGGCAATCATCGAAAAATATCGTTCGCCCGCCTCTGTCAACATGATGCCGCGACCAGCCTTTGCAAGCAGCGTTACCCCAAGCTGGCCTTCAAGCACCTGAATCTGCTGGCTGACAGCCGACGAAGTAACACTCAGTTCTTCCGCAGCGCGTGAAATGCTTCCAGCTCTTGCCGCAGCATGAAAAACCAGAATCGATTTAATGGGAAGTTGCATGCTTTCTCGAACTCTCTCGGTCGCCTTATCTGCGGCAAGGTTTTGCGGGGTGACCTCACCTTACTGCATCGTCCTAGCTGTTGAAGCTTTCATCAAGGCAAAAACGCAATGCAGCGATGCAAGCTTTCGACTGCAACTTTCCGCCTGCCTGATTTATCAATAGGCTCAGAAAGCAAACCGGAAAGCAATCAAATGAACCGCAATTCAAACCACGCACGTAGCTCTTTTGGAAAGAAGATCTGGGACGCGCTCGTTTGCGCCCGCACGCGTGAAGCAGAGCGCATGCTGTCTCAGGTTGCGAGAAATAAACAACTCTGAGAGGCAAAAGACATCATGCCATTTACGTCATATTTCGGCGTAAATGGCGGTCATCCAGTCAGTTTCAAAACTCTATTTTTTTAGACAGAAATCTGTCGGTCAACATGTCCAACCGAGTTGTAAAGCCTGTTCAGGTCGGCCAATTACCAGCTGATCGAAAACCCAGTGGATAGCGATCAGACTCCATCCAGCCTTCGTCTTGGACCTATTCTTTCCAGCAGGAATAACAACCGCAACGGCCTGATTTATTGGCCGGATGCGCCAGCGGCGCAAGTGCGTCAATTGATGCGAAAACAGGATGGCAAGCTCGCCTAGCCTGCCAAAAACAGGCCACACTGTCGGCTCGTGTCGAGAATTATCATATCGATTGGATCGTCATTTCCGCATGTTGGCGCAGTGCTTCGGTGCCAATGGGCGAAGTTTCGCATTTGCTTTTTAAACTCCTGTTAACTGTAACTACTTTAGTCCTCTACGTGGAAAGTCACTTCGTAAATTCAATGGTTTGTGAAGTTACTACACCCCGCTGATCACATGATGAGAGCAGCAGTTCCCCTCCCAAAATAGTTCTTCAATCTGGTTGACTGCTGGAGCGTTTACGCAACTGCCAGCCTGCCCCCTTGTGGAAAATTGCAAATCGATTTCATCGATGCGCGTGTGTGCTTGCCGCTTTGGGAGTGGCGGTCTGCGTACACGGCGTTGAGATGGGAATACTATGTCCAACAGGAAGGCGCGGTGCGCCCCGTCCTCATGGGAGCTTTCAAAAAGATCAGGTGCCGCAGTCGAATCTCAAATGAACATCTACCTCTGAACGCGTCGACTTATTCGATGTTCAATAGATTTCTTAGGAGAATGGAGTGTCGAACCCTGTTTGAGCCATTTACCAGTTCGACCCATAGCCAGACACACACGTGAACGGCACTTCTCGTAATAAATATCGACCTCTCTAAGGAAGTCTAAAATGCGATTTACGATTAAAATGAAACTAGCGGTTTCATTCGGATTTTTGATCTTTATGCTCGCCGGAATAGCTGCATACGGCACCTACAGCCTTGGCGTTGCCAAGGACGCAATGGATGATGTGGTGGACGGCACGGTCGTGCGTCTGGACAAGACACACCAGATCAATGCCCTGTCGATTTCCACGGTACGCGCTCAGAAAAATATCATTCTGGCAGCGACACCGGAGGAAGTGCAAAAACACATCGCCACAAGCGACGAATTACGGTTCGAAATGGACAAGATGATCAACGACATGGCAGCCACAGCCAGCACTGAGACGCGCAGTTACTGGGCTGAGCTATTGGCGGTTACCCAGGCGTTTGAAGCCAGTGACAACCGCGTTCGGGAATACGTCCGTCAAGGCAACACATCTGCCGCATCCGCCTACTCGTCGGAAGAAGGCCGCACCGCTGCAAATGCGCTGACGCAGAAGCTCGAGCAGGGCGTCACCATGAACCGCACACGTCTTGAGAATGCCAAAGCGTCTCAGAATGCTGACTATCTGCAAACCCGCATGTTGCTGATTATCATTTCGTTGGCAGCTGTCGTCATTGCAGTCGGCACGGCTCTCTGGATCGCGCTTGGTATCAGCAGCGGTCTGCGCAAGATCATGGTCGTTGCCGAAGCTATTTCTCTCGGAGACCTCAACCAGGACGTCGATATCAAGACGAATGACGAAATCAAGGATCTGGTCAACCGCATCAACATCATGACTGGAAATCTGCGCGCAACCGCCGAGGTTGCCAGCACGATCGCCGAGGGCGACCTGTCTAAGGACGTCAAGCCACTCTCTGATAAGGATCTGCTCGGTCAGGCGATGCTTCGCATGGTTGGAAATCTGCGCGAGACATCCAAGGTTGCGGACCTGATTTCCAACGGTGATCTGACGGTTACCCCCAGACCTCTTTCGGAAAATGACACACTGGGCCTCGCTCTCCAGAAAATGGTGGAACGCCTTCGCGGTGTTGTCACTGACGCGCTTGCCGCAGCCGGCAATGTGTCATCCGGCAGCCAGGAGCTGTCTTCCAGCTCCGAACAGCTTTCGCAGGGCGCAACAGAACAGGCGTCTTCTGCCGAAGAAGCATCTGCTTCGATGGAACAGATGGCCGCCAACATCAAGCAGAACGCCGACAACGCCGCCCAGACCGAAAAGATTGCCCGCCAGTCTTCCAAGGATGCGGAAGTGAGCGGCGAGGCCGTGGGCCGTGCGGTAACCGCCATGCGCACCATCGCCCAAAAGATATCCATCGTGCAGGAAATTGCGCGCCAGACCGACCTTCTTGCTCTCAATGCTGCTGTGGAAGCCGCACGCGCCGGTGAACATGGCAAGGGCTTTGCGGTCGTTGCATCTGAAGTGCGCAAGCTGGCAGAACGCAGTCAGGCAGCGGCAGCCGAAATTTCTGAGCTGTCGGGCGAAACCGTTCAGGTTGCGACCGAAGCCGGTGACATGCTGAACCGCCTCGTTCCCGACATTCGCAGGACTGCGGAACTGGTGGCCGAGATTTCAGCTGCATGCCGCGAACAGGACATTGGTGCAAGCCAGATCAACGAGGCCATTCAGCAGCTTGATAAGGTCACGCAGCAGAACTCAGGTGCGTCCGAAGAGATGTCGGCAACATCAGAAGAACTGGCCGCACAGGCTGAAGAACTTCAGGCGAGCATTTCCTTCTTCAAGGTCGATCGCACTGGTTCCGCACAGCCATCCCGGTCAAATCTACAGCCACGGAGCACAGCGAAACCAGCCGTATCCCCACGCCCTTCTGCCAAGGATCACTCTCTGCAGTCACAGCAGGCGCGTGCGAAAGGCTTCGCGCTGGATATGTCGATGGGTGGACCAGACGCATATGATGAGGAGTTCCGTCACTCGGCTTGACCAGCGTCGTCAGACAGGATGCGAAAGTGGGTTCTCCTCTTTCGCATCCTCTGGATTGCCGGGAATGGCAATTCGGCCGAAAATACTGCACTTGCCCTGCCGCGTGGGAGGGCAATTGTAACCATTTTGAGTACCGCTCGAGCAGATCAGGCGGCCTTTGTCAGGTCTCCATGTGGGTCCAGCACGTATTTCACCGCTGCCCCCTGATCAAAGCTTTCATAGCCCTGTGCGGCGTCCTCAAGCGAAATGATCTTTGCATTAACGATGTCTGCAATCGGCAGCCGGTCGTGAAGGATCGCTTGCATGAGCTGGCGATTGTATTTCAGCACGGGCGTCTGGCCGGTGTGGAAGGACTGCGCCTTCGCCCAGCCAAGACCCAGGCGAAGGGACAGGCTGCCGATTTTGGCTGCTTCATCAACCGCGCCGGGGTCATCCGTGACGTAGAGACCTGGAATGCCGATCGAGCCTGCTGCGCGGGTGATTTCCATCATCTGGTTCAAAACGATCGCCGGCTGCTCGCCGCCGGAATGTCCGCGAGCTTCGAACCCAACGGCATCGATAGCGCTATCAACCTCGTCGCTCCCGGTGACCTCAGCAATCATTTCCCCGAGTCGGTCGCTCTTCGACAAATCGATCGGCTCAAATCCGACCTTGGCGGCATGGGCAAGGCGATCCTTGTTGAAATCCCCGATCATGACGACAGCGGCACCCAGAATGCGCGCTGATGCGGCGGCTGCAAGACCGACTGGACCGGCCCCTGCAACATAGACCGTCGATCCGACACCGACACCAGCCTTAACCGCACCGTGAAAACCCGTAGGCAGGATGTCGGAGAGCATCGTCAGATCGCGGATTTTCGACAGAGCCCTGTCGCGATCCGGGAATTTCAACAGATTGAAATCGGCGTAGGGCACGGTCACGTAGCGGGCTTGGCCACCGATCCAGCCGCCCATATCGACATAACCATAGGCTCCGCCTGCGCGTGACGGATTGACGGTGAGGCACACGCCAGTATCCTGTGACTTGCAGCAGCGGCACCGACCACAGGCGACGTTGAACGGCACGGAAACGATATCGCCAACTTCCAGCATCTCGACGTCGATGCCTTTTTCGATGACCTCACCGGTAATCTCATGGCCCAGCACAAGACCCGGCAAGGCCGTCGTGCGACCTCGCACCATGTGCTGATCGGACCCGCAAATATTGGTGGAAATGACCTTGAGGATCACACCATGCTCTATCCGACGGCCGTCCGGCGCCTCAAGCCTGGGGTCATCGATATCTCTCACCTCGACCTTGCCCGGCCGCAAATACACTACACCTCTGTTCCTGCTCATTCCTAACTCTCCTCCGAGTTCAGATACGACGTTTCAAATGCTCGCCTGCTCAGCCAAACCTCTTTCTCCTCAAAAGATCATGCCAAAAGACAATGCACCTCAACCCCATCAGCAGAACATCAACATAGCTATTCGACTAACGCGACAACGACATATGGCGGCGAAATGGCGACGAGCGACGGTTTTGGGCAAAGTGTGATATATACACGTAAAAGTTTATCTTGGAATCTGATCTTTTGAGGTCTTATTGCATTCGAGTTTCCCGAGCCTATTTGCGCAGCACAATTCGATGCATATTAAGGGCACGGGCGGCTTGGGCAGCCTGACGACAGGTTCGCTGTTCAGGTTCACCGCCTCAATTTTATACTCTCGAGTGCATATTCGTGTTTAAATTCATGCTCTCCAGCTTGAGTAGGAACACTTTAACTAGATGTCCACGAAAGCGGCAGCAGGCCACAAAGCGTCGTGTTCATATTGGTTGTATCCTAATCAAAATCACAATTAATTTTAAAGCATCCCGGCCTTGCGCACGAACAATGATCCATCAGTAGTTGACATATATTAACTCGGTAATTACGAAAAATTTCAATCTTTGGATGATTTTATTTATTGGTGGTTTTTGTGAGATTAGGATGGGTCGCGCTGCCAGCAACTTTTGTCGTTCTGGCTTCAATATCGAATGCACGGGAGCTTTCTGGTTCCGTAACGCCGCAGACTGAACGTTTTCATGACTGGAGCTACCGTTGCGCAGAATCAAACACCGCCGGTGACGCAGAGCTGAAACAATGCGAAGTGGTTCAGGTCGCGAAGGTTAAGCAGGGTGAAGAGGACGTCAGTATTCTCACGCTTGCCATCGCTCGCACCGCGTCGGTCGCAGGTGAAGCAAAGAACAAGGCATCTGAGCCAGCTTTATTGCTCACTGCTCTTGTGCCGTTAAATGTGTTTTTGCCCGCTGGCTTTGGAATGGATTCGGACAATGTGAAATTATTCGAAGGCGGTTACCGGAATTGCAATCAGGCTGGGTGCTGGGTTCAACAGCGCTTGGATGCGAAAATGGTAGCTGCCTTGCAGGTGGGGCAGGCTGGTGCGGCGCGGATACGTCTTATGAACGGCCAGAATGTAACCATCCGGTTTTCGCTCAAGGGGCTGACAGCGGCTTTAGCGAAATTTAAAGAACAAGTCGCTTCCAACTGACCATGCACAGTATGGTAGAGCTTCTTAGATATATTGCCGCTGCAGGTATATGGCTGATTCTTCTGCTGCAGAGCGCGTATGCGCAGTCCCCGACTGACGAATTCTCCCGCATCAAAACTCAAGAGCAGCGTCTTGAGAGGCTGGATGAGTTACAATCTCAGACACCCAGGACTGTTATCTCGCGAACAAAGGCCGACTCGCCGACCGGCCCCGGAGGACCATGTTTTTCGATCCAAACCATTTTGGTTGAGGGTGTGAGCCTGATTGCGAGCAAAGACGTCACAACTATTACTCGTAAATATGCGGGGCGATGCATTGGTATCGGCGAAATCAATAGCATTTTGAAAGATGTCACGCATCTTTATATTGATCGTGGTTTTATCGCGTCTCGCGCCTATATTCCAGAACAGGATATCGCAACATCCGGTGCGTTGAAGATAACTGTCGTTGAAGGCACTCTTGCTGATATTTATCTCAACGGGAAAAAGCCGTTACATTCCGGGTTAATCGTGACGGCCTTTCCGGGGATGGTGGGATCGCCTATCAATATTCGAGATATGGAACAGGGTCTCGATCAAATCAACCGCCTGCCGTCAAGCAAAGCATCGACAGAATTACTGCCAGGATCTTCGGAGGGTTCGTCTATCCTCAACATAGCGCTTGAACGGAAAAATCCTTGGCACATATCGGTTGCGAATAACAACCTCGGTCAAAAATCAACGGGGAGTTCCAAGAGTAACGTATCTCTTCGCCAGGACAATCTGCTGGACATCAACGATGTTATGGCCCTCAGCTATGAGCGTAGTGGACCCGATTACCCCGGCAAAAGTGACGGATGGGGTCGCAGTAACAGCGTTTCAGGATCGTATCAGATACCTTATGGATACTGGACCTTCGAAATCAACGGATCGTGGTATCAATATACGAGCAGCGTTCCCGGTAGCTTCACTTCAATGGAAACAGAAGGCACGTCTTCTCAGTGGGGCGCAACAATTGAGCGCGTCGTTCATCGTGGAAAAAATTCCATTACTCAGGTTCAAGGTGGCCTGACCTACAAGGAAACGGATAACTTTCTCCTCGGCAACCTCATTGAAGTTGGCAGCCGTCGTTACACCGTCGGTTCTCTCGGGATATCGCATTCCCGATCGGCTCTAGGAGTTTCATGGTCTTTCGACATTAGCGTGGATCAAGGCCTCGACCTGTTTAATGCTGTGGACGCAAATGCACCCGGCGCTGGCGATGCCGACCCGAATTTTACAAAATTTTCTGCCACTGTGAATGCCAGCTTCCCCTTCGAGTTAGGCGGGCAGCGCTTCGAGGCAAATTCGCTGTTCAACGGTCAAATGTCTGATGACAATTTTTTCGGTGCGGAGCAAACGTCGCTCGGCGGCTTCTCCAACGTGCGCGGCAGTAGGGAAGGATTGTTGTTCGCCAACAATGGCTTCTTTGTTCGCAACGAGTTGGTATGGCGAACAATTCCGTGGGAAAACAACACTCGTGTGACCGAGCTCCTTGGTGAATGGAAGCCATATCTCGGCCTCGACCATGGGCGTGTGTTCGCTCAACCTGCTTACCAGATCGATAGCGGCGAAATGTTCGGTTGGACCATTGGCTCTCGTCTGAGCGGGGGACGTCTCAATGTCGATATCGGCTATTCTGACGGCAAGGTAAGCAACCGGTCCCAAAATGACACGGGCCTTTTCTTTGTCGTCACATCACTCAAATGGTGAATGATTTAAACGGGTTCGAAAAGTCGAACCCACTTTGCAAATGATGCATTTTGGTAAGTGGATTGCAGTGATGAGTAAAGTGTTTGCGCGCAACCGGACTTCCTTGGTGAAAATGGATGAGCGTACAATCTGCGTTACATTGATCAGTGTTCTGCTTTTCCAGCCTGTCTTGGTAAATGCACAATCGCTGTCTGCAAGTTCTGGATCACCGACGAGCCAGCCCGGTATTGGAGCAGCGCCTAATGGCGTCCCCCTTATCGACATCGTCACACCCAACAGCAGGGGCCTGTCACACAACAAATACGATCAATTTAATATCGGAACGCCAGGTCTGATCCTGAACAATTTCAGCGGTGAAGTCGGGACATCAATGCTGGGAGGGATCACGCCAGGCAATCGAAATCTTCGCCAGACCGGCTCCGCCACGGTCATTTTGAATGAGGTCACCAGTGGTCATCGGAGCCAGTTGCTGGGGCCAACTGAGGTTTTTGGCGGGCGTGCAGACGTAATCATTGCGAACCCCAACGGGATCACTTGCGACGGATGCGGGTTCATCAACACGCCCAGAGCCACTTTGACAACGGGTAATCCAGATGTCGGCGCGGACGGTCAATTGCAAGGTTTTTCCGTCAGAGGTGGTGACGTTACATTTGGAAAAAACGGGGGCAATTTTGCATCCGGCCAAGGCGTCGTTGATATATTTGACGTCGTTTCCCGCTCCTTGAAGATCGATGGGCCTCTCTTTGCCAAAGACTTGCGCGTATCTTTGGGGGCAAACAAGTCTTCCTACGCGACGGGAGAGCTTACACCTCTAGAAGAACTGAGTGGTACGCCAGAATTTGCACTGGATGGGTCTGCCCTTGGGGCGATGCAGGCCGACCGGATTAAAATAGTTGTCACCGACAAAGGTGCGGGCGTTCGTGTTAAATCCGGGATGGCAGCGAATGTGGGAGAACTGTCACTCTCCGCCGATGGCAAGATTTCCATTGGAAATACGTCAGGCGCTGGCGGTGTCAACATCCGGTCCAAAGCAAGTGTACAAGCGGGTCAGATTACATCCAAAAAACGTTTGGCAGTGAAAGCCGATACCGGAATTGTAATCACATCGCTTGCCGCTGAAGATGATGTTGAGATGAACGCTGGCTCAGGCCTGTTGACTGTGGCGGGCGATATAGCAGGCTCCAAAGCAGTATTTCTTGGCGCCAAGAATGATATTTCGACCGGAGGTGTCAGCGCACAAGGGTCGCTCATCATTCATAGCAGCGATGGAAATATTAACATCGATCAAGACGGCCGAGCTGGCGATGATGTCTCTGTAAGGGCAATATCTGGTTCGGTTTCGGCGGGCTCTCTCGTCAGTTTTCGTAATCTTACCATTGAAGCAGGCCTTGATGTCGGCATAGTTAAGGACCTTTTGGCTGGCGGGAATATTGGCGCTACAGGTCGCTCTATTCAAGTAGGATCTGCGGTCAGTGGACTTGATGTGGCCGCAACCTCGGTTAATTCTGAAGCAACACCTGTCGTGAGCCAGGATGGCGATCTCACGCTAAGGGCGACGGCGGACGTTAAAGCCCAGTCTCTGTTGTCGGCAGGCGCTCTTGATATAAGTGCAGCCAAAACGCAGATCAAAAACGCCAACAGCTATGGTTCGATACATATTGAGGGAAATGTCGAGGCCGCTGAAGATATTATTGCCCAAAAATCTATTAAAATAACCGCGAATTCCGTTGTAGCTGATTCAATAACCTCTGGCTTTATATTTAGTTCGGATCAGAACGCCAGAAATGTTGCCGTCTCCGTACCTGCCACTGACATCACGATTGATTCTGCCGGCGGGAAAATTGACGTTCGGTCGATCGATAGTGCTGGAGACCTGGATATCAAGTCCGGTGCCTTAGAGTCAGACAGCATCGTAGCACGTGGCCTGATAGCCATCCAAGGCAATGCGTCCGTTGCAGAACAAATGTTGGCCGGCGGGGATATTTTCCTCTCCGGTAAACGTATTTCAATCGGCTCTCTCGCGTCTGGCGTGAATTTTACGAATGCCTACTCTCAAAGTATCGTCGTTGGCGCATCGGGTGATGTTCATATCCAAACCGCTTCAGGAAATTTTAACGCCCGCGCAGTTCTAACGGGCGGTTCGTTTACAGCCGAAGCTCAAAACATCAATATTGGAAACATTACCAGCAACAAGAACATCGATCTCAACGGCTCGGTCGAAACGCAGGGTAATATCATTGCAGGTGGAAATGTAGACTTTACCGGTATTTCAATTGCAGCCAACTCTATTTTCGCGGGCAACCCCAATTCTGACAATCAGACAGCGTGCAATATGAGCCGCGGAAATATTTCGATAAACGCTCATAGCTTTGTTGAAGTGGGTACTCTTGAAGGGAGAGGGGACATTGCTCTTAAAAGCGCGCACATTAAAGCGGACGCCGTTACCGGAAGAGCAAACATCTCCTTAAATACAGACGTCGCAGATGTCGGCCAGTTATTATCCGGCAACGGCATCGATATTGCAGGGCGTAGCCTTTCCATAGAAACCGTTATTGCTGGCATGAATTTCAAGGAAACCGCGCTTGCGGGTCACCTTGTTTTAGAGAATAGCGGACATTTAACCATAAATGCAGCATCAGGAATTTTAGATACAGAAGCATTGATGTCCGCTTCCGACATGTTCCTCAATGTAAATAGGCTTTCTGCTTCTGATATTACGGCGCACGGCAACGCAGAAGTTGTCGGCGACCTTAACGTGACAGGCAAAATTCTTGCCGCCCGAGACCTGTCGATTTCGGGAAGTTCGATCACAGCGGAATTGGCGGCATCTGGGGTCGACTTCGACAGGACACGCGCGAGCGATGGTAGTCTTGTCCTCGGAAATACAGGAGACTTGAAACTAGACGTAGGTGTCCGAAGCGATGAGATAAAGATTGACACTCTCCAGAGTGCTGGCCGTCTTGACGTGCAGACTGGAAACTTAAGCGCCAAATCAATTTTGAGCCAAGGCGATGTCAGTGTGCTTGGCAACACATATATTAGCGACCGTTTATTGTCAGGTGGAAACGTCGAGATCCTGGGTGAAAAACATTCCATCCAGACACTTGTGTCCGGGGTGGATTTTGACGCCACACGACAATCTGCAACGGGTAATATTCTCCTGGGGAACTCTGGTGATGCTACGATCACCGCCATATATGGAGACATCAAGTTCGATACTTTGATGTCTGCCGGGTCTTCAGTTTTAAAAGCGGATACGGTCACTGCTTCAAATAGCAGTTCTCATGGCGAGGCGAGGGTTTCAGGAAATCTGACAGCTGACCGCATATCGAGCGGATCAAACACCTACATATCCGGCAACAATATAGATGTCGGATCACTCGCATCCGGCGTCGATTTTGCACCCGCGCAGTCTCCAACTCAAGGTTCGCTCCTGCCCGGGGCCAATGGAAACGTAATCATTGACGCTATCAATGGGCATGTGTCGGTTGGCAGTATACTAAGCGCCAATGACGTTGAGAGCCGCTCGGCCACTTTTTCAGGCAAGATAATAAACTCAGGTGGCAATGTCTCCATCAAGGGCACAACGTTCATTGAAGGCACTGTCTTGGCGGGTAATGACCTAGATATAAACGGCGCAGCCATAAATGCCGGTACTCTTGTGTCAGGCGTCGATTTCTCTGCAATGGAAGCAATATCTTCCGGCAAAGTAATTTTGAAGGATGGTGGAAATATTCACTTAACGGCAAGCTCCGGCGATGTCGTCGCTGCCAGCCTGTTATCTGCTGAGAATACCGTTCTGGCGTCCACAGGCGATGTTTCCGCGCAAATCACAGGGCGAGGAAACGTATCAATCAACGCAGGCAATACTATAAAGTTGTCATCCCAGACACTCGCTGGTGGTCATCTGTCTTTGATCGCCAGAAATGTGGATGTAGACACAGCAATTGCTGGTGTTGATTTCAAAAAAACTGAAAGCTCTCTTAGTGGCGCGATAGCTCTCAAATCCCAAGGCCAACTGAATATCACTGCTTCTGCCGGCAGCATTGCGGCTAAAAATCTTTTAAGTGCCGGTGGTTTGATTGCATCAGCCAACCAGAATATTTCGTATGAGAGCCTGCAGAGCTTTGATTACGCAGATTTGGCGAGCGCTGCCGGCACGATAAGTATCAATCATACTACGCGCGCTGCTGGCGACATCTCATTGTCTGCACGAAGCCTTGATTTCCGCGAAAGCAGAGGCCGCGTCGCCACTAATGGCACATTGTCGATTTCGGCGGATACAGCCGATTTTTCGAATAGTACATATAGCTTCGGCAATTTCGATCTCAAGATTTCCGGTGAGGCTACACTATTTGGATCCACGATCAGAGCGCTTAATCGGTCCGGTAGCGGTGGCAATGTGACGATTGACGCCAAATCCATCAAAACGAACGCGCAGACCTCTCTCTTGGCTGAGAGAGATATCAATCTGTATACAGTTGATTTTGAAAATTATGGCCAAGTCGCTGCCGGGAGCAATCTCAACATCTCAGCAAGAAATCTGGGTAATTTCTCTACTGGATTATTGTACTCAGGGCGTGACACAAGTCTGCTTGTAAGCGATGAAATTCTAAATGACCGTGGAGCAATTCTTTCCGGCAGCGATCTCACGATTGCTGGAGAGAGCGCAGGCATCGATAGTACGACTCTCACCAATATATCGGGCTTGATTCAAGCCGATGGCGATTTATCGATCAAAACCAAAATGCTTACCAACAAGCGGTCATCAAATCCGGTCATAAACCGTGACGTTTTGGTGGCCACCAATGTTGAAACGGGTTTTAAGCTAAATTCCCAGGTGGCCGGCATGCCATTCGCCCACCTTTTCTATGGAAGCAATGGCGACGGTCGTTGGCTTTACCAGGACTTACCCAAACAGTATTGGCAGGACTATTCAGATAAACTTTGGTCGGAAGTAAAACTTGCAGATGGAACATCTTGGAGAGCATGGACGTGGCATTCAGGCAACGGTCCGAGGTGGTCAGACAATATTTATAACTGGATCGCATCTGTCGCACCAAGGGATTCAACCGGAAACCTGACTTTGGATCCAAGCAATCCGTCAAAGTACTTCGTAGTTCAATATGAAGGAAGCAAGACGGACACGAGCACGGCTTATTATTGGGATGCTAATTCCAAAGTAACTCAGACGATTCGAGAAGACCAGATCGCCACATCAGGTGGTGAAGAGGCCGTTATCCGTGCAGCCCGCAATCTCAGCATTACGGCGGATAATCTAACGAATTCATACAGCACCATTGAAGCAGGCGATAACGCGCAGCTTCGAGGTGGCACGTTGAACAATGAGGGTCTTGTTCTTCGTAGAACGACGTCGACTACCTGTAACGCCCTCGGTGCATGTGAGGGATATGATGCCGAAGGCAACAGAGATCCGTCCCGAGATATTGCGGTGGGCACATCTGTCCTTTCTCAGGCAGCGGTCACTGGAGTTGAAGCAGGACTAATCAAGGCTGGCGGCAATCTGGATATCGGTGGTTTTACAACGGTAAGCAACACTTCTGCGTCGAATTCGATTGCTGGCGGTTCAAAGATTGCCAACGGATCGAGTGTCGGGAACCCGCTATTGGCACTTTCTGGCTTAACAGCAGGTGAGGCACTGTTCACACCCAACGCTGCATTGCTTGGTTTGAACGCTGAGGTGCAAGCCCCTATCGGTGGTCCAAATAATGTAAGCTCGGTTATTACCAGCTCAAGCATCGGCGACACTGCCAACGTAAGTGTGGTGCCCGCGTCCCCACAAACACCTGAATTGATGCTGCAGCCCCAGACGATCGGGGCAAATCAGGGTCTAGCGCTATCGCAGAGCACATTGAGCGCCATTACAAAGCCCAATTCAGGCGGTTTCGGCGGAACTCTTCCAGGGCAGGTTTTCCTTTTTGAGACGCGCGCAGAATTCCTTGACGTCAGTAAATTCTATGGCTCTGGCTATTATGCAAGTCGAATTGGATATCAGCCCGACACACAAATCCCTTTCCTAGGTGACGCCTATTTCGAGAATCAGCTGATTAACAAGCAAATCCAGCAAGCGACGGGATTGCGGTTGGGCTCGGGCATTTTTAGTCAAGGTAAAGACGCCATCGAGGAGATGAAACTGCTTCTCGACAATGGCATCGAATACGCGAAGGCCAACAACCTTTCGATTGGTGAAAAGCTCTCCCCTGAACAACTTATCAAGCTAACGACGTCCATCGTGGTTTACGAAAAACACACGGTAAAAGGTGTCGAAGTCTTGGCACCGGTCGTCTACCTGGCCAGTGTGGATAAGGAGCGGCTGTCCGCGGGCGGTGCGATTATCGCGGGCGGATATCTCAACATGGACGTTGGTGAGATCGACAATTCTGGCGTGATCGCTGCTGACACAGATATTGCGGTTAAAGCGCATGATATCCGGTTAAATGGTGGTAGTTTTATTGCCGGCGGGAATGTTCACCTGGCGTCTGCAGCAAACATAACTTTAACAGCACAATCCATCGATATGCGCGGCATGAACATGATCGTACCTGGTCCGGCGATCAGTGCTGGCGGAAATGTCTTTCTATCCGCAAATGATAACCTGAAACTGCAAGGAACGACACTGGCAGCTGGCGGAGTGCTGACTCTTGCGGCCAATTCGATCACTCTTGATAGCCTGAAGGCCAATAATCAGGGTTCGCAAAATTCGACCGGTAGCGCGTTGAGAGCGGGTACAGACATTGCCATCGTCTCGAAAAACGATGTTTCGATCATTGGAAGCTCAGCGAAAGCAGGCAACGATCTCTTGATCGAAGCTGAACAGGGCTCCGTCAACGTCGTCACGGCTGGTGTAAGTCGCAAAACATCTGACGGTTACACCAGCATGAATGAGATAAGTCAGCAGGATTCTGTGCTGCGCGCTGGTGGCTCTACGAACATCCGCGCCGGTGACGACATTCTGCTGTCTGGCTCGTCCATTCGTAGCGGCAGCGATGTTGCTCTGCGCGCAAAAGATGACATCAACATCACGACGGCTCAAGAAGCAAACAGCCGCAGTTTTGGCTCGAGCGCCGTTGTTTCGCAGACAAACAATGCATCTTCGATCACATCGGGCGGTTCAATTTCGGCGGTGGCTGGCACAGAACGCGGAGACCACGATATCAATATTGTGGGTAGTAAACTGCAGGCGGTTAATCGAGTCGATCTTGAGGCGGCGGGCGACCTCACAATCGCAGAAGCACATGATACATCGTCCGCCAAACTGGCGTTCAAGTCCGGTCGCACAAAATCAAAAAGTCAAATTGGTATCGAGACCGCTGTCGGTTCGTCGATTTCTGGCGGCTCCGGCATCGGCTTGCGATCAGGTGAAGATACCATTATCTCTGCTTCTCACCTGGACACTGGAGACAAAGATCGACTGGCAGATCTGAATATATCGGCAGGCAAAGATATTGTCATTTCTTCCGGCAAAAATGTCGTGGAGTTGCAAGAACAAACGACATCAAAAGGCTTCCTGAGAAAGAGCTCATCTTCGCTCAATCGTTTCGATGAACAGACAGTTGCTTCGCAGCTGAGTGCCTCTGGCAACGTCAACCTCAATGCTCAAGACAACATTGCCGTATCAGGCTCAAGCCTCAATGCCGAAAAATCCGTGTCTGTTGAAGGCAATAGCGTCGTCATCATGGGCGCAGAAGAACAACACGCCTACGCAGAAAAGCGCAAGAAGTCTGGCCTGTTTGCTGGCTCCGGTAGCGGTTTCTTCTCTCTTTGGGGCAAGGAACAGAAGGAACGAATCGGCTCTTCAACTCAGAACGTCGCTTCCCTTCTTTCAGCCGGGGAAGATATCAACGTCAACGCGCGGAAAGGCGACATAGCAGTCATTGGTTCAATGCTCGAGGCCGACCGTGACATTCGCCTCTCTGCTGCGCGAGACGTTAGTGTAACGCCAGGTGCGGAAGCTTACGCATCTCAAGAAAAGGAGAAAAAATCCGGTTTTGGTATTTCCTTTGGCTCAGGCAATGGCGGCTTTTCCATTGGTTTAGGTGTCGCGAAATCCAGGGATGAAGTTCTTCAGTCCGGCAACATCAATTCTGTTGCCAAAATCTCTGCTGGACGCGACTTTTCCATAGATCCAGGACAAGATGCCAATCTCCAAGCAGCAAAGGCATTTGCTGCCCGTGACCTCACAGTAAACGCGGTTCGCGATGTCAATCTGCTGTCTGCCATGGATGAAACGAATTATGCTCGCATCCATGAGCAGATGTTTGCCGGTGTCACCCTTTCCGTTACCTCCAAACTGGTAGCTGCGGCGGAAAACGTTGCTAGCGCAGCGAATGGTTTGGGCGGGGAGAATGCGAAGTACAGCGTCGCGCCGACCGCTCTTTCAGCATACAAAGCCTATAAAGAGCTTCAAGCCGTCAATAACGGGGCATCACCGATTGCGTCGATTGGGTTGAACGTTGGTTTTAATTCGCAGAAATCCTCACAAGCCGCATCGGCTTTTGCCCCTGTTGTCACCGAATTGACAAGCGGCGGCTCCACTGCCGTCGTTGCCGAGCAGGGCAATATAACCGGCAATGGTGCACAAATCGCGGCAGGTTTCGACAAGGCCGGTAAGCCTGTAGCGTCGAATGATCCATCGGCCGGTAACGTTTTGCTCTCGGCGGGCAAGGACATTTCGCTGTCCAGCGCTCAGGCGTCCAATAGCGTAACCTCCTCTTCCTCTTCCACCGGCGCGAGTATCGGCCTTAGTGTGGACATTGGCATGGGTGGGCCTTCAGTCGGTATGAAAGCTGAAGCCTCCCATGGTTCGGCCAAATCGAACTCTGCCATCACCAATGAAATCAATAGCCGAGTAACCGGCACAGGGACCGTGGCCCTCAATTCCGGCGAAGACACGAATCTGAAGGGCGCTGTTGTTTCAGGGAATACGATCATTGCCAATGTTGGAGGTGATCTTTCCATTGAGAGTCGCCAAAATACGGCAACCTATGATGAGAAGAGCAAAAACGCTTCGATTGGTCTTTCCATTTCGGGTGGCGGCGTCAAAGTTTCCGGCGGTGCTGGTACGGCCAAGATCGAAGGTGATTATGCCAATGTTGCCGAGCAAAGCGGCATTGTTGCCGGTTCCGGCGGTTATCATGTCGCCGCAGAGGGTGGCGTTGATCTGAAGGCTGGTGTCATCGCGTCATCGGCCGCGAAGAACAACAACAGCCTGATCGCCGATCATCTGACCTATTCGGATATAGAGAACCGCTCGGAAGCTTCCACCTCGGCCAGCGGCATCACGCTCAGCCCGTCTGGCATCCCTCTGCCATCCGTCAGCCAGCCCGCGAAGGAAGAGGAGACGGGTGGCGCCAGGGCAACCCTGACACCGGCTAATCTCACACTCACCAACCAGACGCAGGATTTGGCCAGCCTGAACACCGACTTGTCAAAGGCCAACACACAAGTCGATCCATTCGATATCGACCGCCTGAAGGCACGGCAGCAAAGCGCTGCTGCTCTATCGGAACTGTTGAACATCGGTGTAGGCGACCTATCTGAACAGCTTGGTTTTGCCGAAGGTTCACCGGTTAAGGTGGCGCTGCATGCAGCGGTGGGTGCCGCAGTTGCCGCCATGGCGGGCACGGACGTTGGCGCAGGTGCCCTCGCGGGCGCGTTGAGCGAAATCGCCAATGCAGCCTTGCAGGAGGTTCTGAAGGCCGATCCGAACCTGACGGATGAGCAGAAGAGCGCAATCACCCAGTGGATCGCCGTTGCTGTCGGCGCAGCCGCTGGAGGCCAAGGTGGGGCGGCGGCGGCGCTCGATAACGTCAATTATAATTATCTAACGCACGCTGAACGTAAGGAGTTCAAAAAGGTTCTGGCAGCTTGCGGCATGGGAGATGCGTCGAGTTGTAACCGCGTGGATGAATTGCGTGATCTGTCTGCAGCTCGCGACCAACAGCTCGATGATTGCGTAGGCCAAACGTCAAGCTCGTGCGTCAAGGCTAGGACCGATCTGAGAGTCGCGGCGGCGACGTATCTTGACGCTGCATTATCCGGCGGTGGTGACGATCTGGATGAACTTTCTTTGCTTGAACGTCATATGGTGTTTCTATCTGTCTGGAAGTACGCGGACTCCAAAGATGATACGAGCAGGCAAGATCTGGCCGACTTCGCAGCGACACTCAGAAGTGAGCAGGCCCGAGCGCTTCTTACGGGAACGAAAGAGGAAATCGCAAAGATCGTTCGTGATCCGATTATGTTGGGTGTCATACTCTATGGAGGCCACGGAAACGCAAAATCGGTAGTGGGTGGTAAGCCTAATGGTAATGGCGGAGGTGGTGAGTCGGGTTTAGGCAAACTACCAGGAAAACCAAACGAGGGCTTTCCCAAAACTCCTAACGCGAACTTCTACGATGAAGCAGGGAATCCAGTCAAATGGAGAAACCCACTAACCAATGAAGTTGAGCCAATTCCTACGGGTGTTCCATTCCATCGTGATCATATATATCCAATATCGGAAATCAGTCAGCTCAGAGGGTTCACAGCGTTGACGCCAGCTCAGCAAAAACAAATACTCAATCATCCTTCCAATTTTCAGCCATTGAATGGCTCAATGAACTGCTCGAAAAGCAACTGTGTAATGTCTGGAGACAAGCCTTGGCTGACTTACAAAGGGCAGCCCTTGAATTCAGATTATCAGAAATGGTTGGATGTCACTCAGGAGGCGATTCGTAGAGAACTTAGCCAAGAGATCAATAGTATGATACCAAGCAAACTCTGAGCTTAATGCAATTGGAATTCAAATAATGAGATGTAAAACTATCGATGAATTCGAGTTCACCTCAGAAGAGAACACAATTGGTTTTTGGATGTCTGCAGGTGAGCTTCCTAATGATTTGATTGAGGCAATGTTAGTTGATGGTTCCCAAATTGACTACTATACCCCGTTACATTTAGAAAAAGATGGGTTGTTTACTGGGCTTCGTCAACATCAGCCGCGGACAGCCAAATTGCTAACAGAGGGGGGGGCGCTTATTTTACGTGCTAGTAAGATTCCTACTATGGCTGTCGGCCCTGTCGAAAGTTGGGTTTTAAATTTCGGACTAGAAGTCAATCGTCAAATGGTAATGATCGAGCGAGGCTTTTATGGTATGCACCCAGCGGATACTACGTTTCATCAGAACAAGCCTGGTGCAGAACTTCTGCGGGCATTGCCTGAACCCTTGCGAGAAGCTTATTACACAACCTTCGATGGAATGAAGCTGCCGGAGCGCCCCACAGTTTCCGTCTATGGTCGCTTTTTACCACGTAATACAAATAATTGGACACTTTGGGATCAATATCTAGGGCAGTTCCGCGGCTATAAGAAAAAATATATTCCTTGGCTGATTGAAAAATTACCAGAAACTCAGCCGAAAAAACCATCTAAGTACGGGTTCTTTGATTTTCGCTGCATGTTAGAGAGTGTCCCTGACGAGAATGGAATGGTTGATTTTCTTTGGGTGAAAAGCTTTTGCGAGGACGGTACCGTTTACCACATTCGTGGTAACGATGTCGAAAACATGCGCATTCTTACAAATCCTGCGCAGGCAATTGATGGCTATTGTGACCATGTTCTCTCGCGCAAGGAAGGCAATTTTAACTTTCTGCCGTTTACTGAACCAATGTGATGTCGGATGCAATTAGGACGTGAGACTAAGCCGACGCCTCTGAGCAAAGCGGCATTGTCGCCGGTTCCGGCGGTTATCATGTTGTGGCAGAGGGTGGCGTTGATCTGAAGGCTGGCGTCATCGCGTCATCGGCCGCGAAGAACAACAGCCTGACCGCCGATCATCTGACCTATTCGGATATCGAGAACCGCTCGGAAGCTTCCACCTCGGCCAGCGGCATCACGCTCAGCCCGTCTGGCATCCCTCTGCCATCCGTCAGCCAGCCCGCGAAGGAAGAGGAGACGGGTGGCGCCAGGGCAACCCTGACACCGGCTAATCTCACACTCACCAACCAGACGCAGGATTTGGCCAGCCTGAACACCGACTTGTCAAAGGCCAACACACAAGTCGATCCATTCGATATCGACCGCCTGAAGGCACGGCAGTAAAGCGCTGCTGCTCTATCGGAACTGTTGAACATCGGTGTTGACCTTGCCCCCAAGTTTTATCCAGTTTTGAGTTCGCTCCAGCGGTTTTGGGTTGCTGTATTCGGGGCGGTAGCGGCGGGT
>NZ_JACYVF010000005.1:0-300739 GCF_014842165.1 Rhizobium sp. CFBP 13644 | reverse complement strand
ATGGTACTCCGTCTTAAGACGCGGGAGAGTAGGTCGCTGCCAGGTCTGCAAAACGCAACAAATCATAAAACAGTCTTCTCAATCACATTCCTTCGGCCCAGCCGATACTAAGGGTCGCGAAAGCGGCCTTTATGCGTTTAAGCGCACAACTCATAGGCGGATGTCGTTCCCCTCGAGTTCTAACAACGGTATTTTGCCAAGGCAAAAACCGGACCGGAAACGCAAACTCTTCGAGTTTGCTCTGTCGCGAAAATCCCATCGGGATTTACGCTGGTAACGCGGGGTGGAGCAGCCCGGTAGCTCGTCAGGCTCATAACCTGAAGGCCGCAGGTTCAAATCCTGCCCCCGCAACCAAATTTATTGGTAAGCTCCCACTCGGCAAACCTCCTCAATAGTTTCTCTGCATACGCCTTGAGAAACTTCGTGCGTTTGGCCTCAGAGGCAATCCGCGACGTCTTTTACGTCCATCGACGACATGATGGTCGCAATGTGCCGTGGACTTGCAGAGATGCCAGCTAATCGTCAGGTGCTTGGCCGATGATGACCGTATGGGTGAGGTCGCGCACGATTGGCATCAGGCGCTGTTTGTGTGCTCATCGCCCTACGGGCGAGATAAAGGAACTTGCGGTTAGCAATCTCGGTCCTGGCGGTGACCTTCCACCCAAATTTTCCTTCTGATTAGGTAGGGAGCAGAAAAGTGGCGACCCTCTCACATCTGATCTGAGTGTGTAATGCTCAACAGCCTTCAAGACCTAGGCTTGGCGGAGCTCCTTCTGGGGATAAGCTTCGCGTTGAGACGCAGGTGACGGTTCGCGGTGGGCATTCTGCTTTGCAGAGCGTGTCGCCAACGCACCAACCGAGAACGATAGGCGAGGTGTCCTTGATGGGCTAGCGGCTCGTGATCCGCGTTCTGACGATAGAACAGTTGGAATTTGTCCGCGATGATGGTCTGTTTTTGAAACAGGTATTATTAGGTCAGCGTAATATTTGCGCGATATTTCTCGCGGCTGTTCTCAAGCTGAACGTCATTGACGATATGCTCAACGGTTGAGGGCGGGTTCAAATCAGCGCCACGGCCTGCTGCTGGAAACGGGACGCATGATCGACGTCTCCTATAGCCGTGCGATGTCGGAGAAGGAGAGATCAAGGGGCGGCGTGGTGAGCTTTGATCGGGTCCGTCACGAGCTTTAGTTCGAGATGACTCGCAGAATTCCGCCATTACCCGAGTACTGAACAGCGTCGCTGAAATATCACCCCGCCGGACGAAGCCGGCGGGGTGTATACAGCTTCAAGACAACTCGACAGTGAAACTTGCCGCAGTCTTCGACGTGATCTCTTCGAGCGATACTCCGTCGGCCAATTCAATCAGCGTCAGTTTTGGTGTGCCATGGCGCGCGACGGAGAAGACGCCCAGGTCGGTGATGACCAGATCGGCAACGCGGCGGCCTGTGAGCGGGAGGCTGCATTCCTTCATCAGTTTGGATTCACCCTTGGCCTCGTGCTCCATGACAACGACCACCCGCTTGACGCCGGCGACAAGATCCATCGCGCCACCCATCCCCTTCACCATCTTTCCGGGTATCATCCAGTTGGCGAGGTCGCCGCTCTCAGAAACCTGCATGGCGCCGAGGATGGAGAGGTCGATATGGCCTCCGCGAATCATCGCAAAGCTGTCTGCGGAGGAGAAATAACTCGTCTTCGGTAGCTGGGTGATCGTCTGTTTGCCGGCATTGATGAGATCGGCATCTTCTTCTCCCTCAAACGGGAATGCTCCCATTCCGAGCATGCCGTTTTCGCTCTGCAAGGTGACTTCCATGGTATCGGGAATGTAATTGGCAACAAGTGTCGGGATGCCGATACCCAGGTTGACATAGGAACCGTCCTGCAGTTCGCGCGCAGCCCGCGCTGCCATTTGTTCGCGTGTCCAAGCCATATCAGCCTACCTCTCCAGTCGTTCTCGTCCTGACCGTACGCTGCTCGATCCGCTTTTCAGGATTGGGGATGTGCACGATCTTCTTCACAAAAATTCCAGGTGTGTGGACTATGTCCGGATCGATATCACCGACAGGCACCAGGTGCTCGACCTCGGCCACCGTCAGGCGTGCTGCGGTCGCCATCATCGGATTGAAGTTGCGCGCAGTCTTCCGGTAGACCAGATTGCCTTCCGTATCGCCTTTGAAGGCGTGGACGAGCGCAACATCGGCAAACAGGCCTGTCTCCATGACGTAGTCGTCGTCTCCGAAGCGGCGGACTTCCTTGCCTTCGGCGATGATCGTCCCGACACCGGTTTTGGTGTAAAACGCTGGAATGCCTGCACCGCCGGCCCGGATGCGCTCGGCCAGCGTGCCCTGCGGATTGAATTCGATTTCGATGCTTCCGGACAGATACTGGGCCGCGAAAAGCTTGTTTTCACCCACATAGGACGAAATCATTTTTCGGACCTGCCGGGTTTCCAGCAATACGCCAAGGCCATAGCCGTCGACGCCCGCATTGTTCGAAATCACAGTCAGATCCTTAGCGCCGGACAGTCGAACGGCTTCGATCAGGCTTGTCGGAATTCCACAAAGGCCGAAACCGCCTGACATGATGGTCATGCCATCAGTCAGTTCACCGGCCAGCGCCTCCGCTGCGGTTGACGTTATCTTTCTCATTCTGTCCTCCCTCATCTCGTCTCTGACGGTGCCAGAGGCGAAGCTGATGAAGAGATTATGCCTTGAAATGTGGGTTGAGTTAGCCGTATTTATACGGCATTTGGTCGCGAGGTTCTCATGAGGGCTAAACCTGTTACTCCACAGTTTGCACTGACGGAGATTCCCGTGCCGATGGTCTATGCCACGCATCGTATTATTCGGGATTGTAACGAGGAATTCGCTCGCCTGTTCGGCTATTCACGTTCCGAACTGATCGACGAGAGCTTTGCGCGTCTTTATCCCAAGCACGCGGATTTTGTCAGGGCAGGGCGAATGTGGAAGGCTCATCTGTCGGGTGAGAACGTCTATAATGACGAGCGAATCATGACGGCAAGCAATGGTCGGCGCTTCTGGTGCCGTGTTGATGGCCGCTCCCGCCATCCATCGGACCCGTTTGCGCAAGCCCTCTATTGTTTTCAACCTATTGCCCGTCCTGTGGCAAAGGAGCGGCTAAGCCTGACGGACCGCCAGAGGCAGATCATCGCGCTTGTGGCCCAAGGCAAGACAAATAAGATCATCGCTGACGAACTCGGTCTCTCGGCCAGAACTGTCGAGTCGCATCGCGCCCGTCTGATGAAAGCGACAGGACTGAGAAATGGAGCAGAACTGGCGGCCCGGTTTGTGAGCAGCTGAGCAGGAAGGATGCTTCGGCAGCGCTCCGCTCGGAGCGAACCTTTCGGTGTGGGACCCTCCTCGTACCGATGCCACTCAGGCGTGTCGCCTTGGATATCGGCGTGGCATTGATGACATGCCACGCCTTTGTGTTCCGACTTATCAGCGGCAGTCGGTACTTTCAGAGCATGGCGATCGCGCGACACCAGCCGGCCGAGCCGCCCTTGATCTTGACGGGCAGGCAGGAGACGGTGAAGCCATGTGCCGGAAGCTCGTCCAGACGTGTCAGCTTCTCCATATGCATGAAGATCCCTTCGCGTCCCGCCTTGTGGCCTTCCCAGATCAGCGCAGCATCGCCGGTTTCTGCGAAGCGCTTCGCCGTGACCGGGAACGGTGCGTCCCAGGACCATGCGTCGGTCCCGGCAATGTGCACGCCCTGGTCCATCAACCAATGGGTCGCGACACGGCCAATGCCACAACCACGACCGAGATAGTCCGGTCTGCCATAGGCCGCACCGGCTGCCGTGTTGATGAGGACGATATCGAAAGGCTGCAAAGTGTGCCCCGTTGCCTTGACCGCAGCCTTGATGTCCGCCTCGGTTGCGACATGACCATCCGGAAGATCGCGAAGGTCGAGCTTTACGCCCGGGCGGATGCACCAGTCCAGCGGGACTTCATCGATGGTCCAGGCCGGTTTCCCATTGTTCATGGTGGATGCAAAGTGCCATGGGGCATCGAGATGCGTACCGGCATGAGCTGTGAGCGCCAATTGCTCGACAGCCCAGCCTTCGCCACCTGGGACATCGGCGATATCAAGTCCGGGGAAAAAACGCAGGACTTCTTGCGAGCCTTCGGCATGATTGGTGTAGCTGATCTTCGGACCCAGACCGGGCGGATCGGCGGGGACATCATTCTCGATGGCAACCGATAGATCGATGATCTTCATATCTCATTCTCCTGAAAGTGCGGCTGCCGCCAGCTGTTCGAGAGTAGCATCCGCCCGAAAACCGAGGGCCTGGGCTGCCCCGGCATCAAGCGGCGGCATCGCGCCGAAGATGCGTTGCAGCTTCTCGTCATCGCCCCAACCAATGCGCGCCGGCTTTCCGACTGTCCGGACAATGGCCTCTGACACGGCCTCAAGGCTTGCATGGAGAACGGGAGGCTGGACGACCGTCGGAATGGGGCCTTGCATCTGTGCGGCGTGCAGCAGTGCAGTCGTTGCAGCCCGCCGCGACATCCACCAGCATGTGCTGGTCGAGGGCACGGGGCAGTCATAGGCATCTCCGGCTGCAATGCGATGGAAAATCTGGCTCATGAAAGCCGATCCGTGTCCGCTCTCGCTTGGCGGTCTTGCAACGATGCCCGGAAAGCGCAAGCTCATGGCAGAAAGCGCACCTCGCCGTGTCATGTCCGAAAGCAGGATTTCCATCATCAACTTGTGGGCGCCGTAGGTCAGGAGCGGCGCCGGGCGTGTCTCAGTCGTGACGACGCCATTACCCAGATCGCCATAGACCGCAATGGACGACGCAAAAATGAAGCGGGCACCTGGACACTGCGCTGCTACGCCACGCGCCAGTGCAACGGGGGCCAGAAGGTTGGCGCTGTGGCCCAAATCCTGCTCAGTCTCGGCCAGACTTCCTGGGACGCTTGCCAGGTGAAAGACGAGATCGAAACCCGGCGCCAGGAGGTCGGCAACGAAGTCCAGGTCGCAGAGGTCGCCGGCTATCGTCTCCGAGCCAACCGGCCCCGAACCGGAAAAGCTGCGATCTGTCAGAACCAGCCGCCGAGCCTGCGAAAATGATGTCGTCAGTTGGGCGAGCAGGCCTCGCCCGAGAAATCCATCGGCTCCCGTAACCAGAATACGCATTAGACCTGAACCACGCGCTGATCGATCACACCAAAGGGAACGGATCCATCCGGCAGACGTGCCTCCATCCTCACCCGATCACCCCAGGTCAGGAAGGGGGTGCGTGCCGCGCCTTCGTCCAAGAGTTCGATCGTGCGAATTTCGGAAATGCAGGACGATCCGGCGGCCCGATCGGCATTCGACACTGTGCCGGAGCCGATCATCGTTCCGGCAGACAGGCGCCTTGTGCGTGCGCAATATGCGATCAGCTCACCAAACGAGAAATGCATCTCGCTGCCGTCTGCGCGGCCGACTTCGCGATCATTGATCGAGACATACAGAGGAAGCCCGACGCGACCATTGGCCCAGTGGGAGCCGAGTTCGTCGGGTGTGACGGCCACGGGAGCGAAAGCTGTCGAGGGTTTCGCCTGCACAAATCCGAATCCTGCACGCATTTCACGTGGTCCGAAGGCACGCAGGGACCAGTCGTTGATCTGTACGATCAGGCGCACATGGTGTGCAGCGGTCTCTGCCGTCGTCCCCATGGGCACGTCAGACAGCACCACGCCAAACTCACCTTCCATATCGATGAGCATTGCCTCGTCCTGAAATTCGACATCGGCGAGTGGACCCCGAAAGTCATCGCTGGCCCCCTGATAGATCAGCGGGATCTGTTCGAAATCCGGATTGATTGGATTATTGAACGCCTTGTCCATCAACCGTCCATGATTGAGGAAAGCCGAAGCATCGAGCCATTGCGGCGCGCGCGGAAGGGGGGCGATGCAACGTTGTGGCTCAAAGCGGGTCGCAAATGACTCTTCGCCTGCATTCAGTCGCTGATAGAGCGCGTCGAGCCTTGGGGATACGATATCCCATTGCTCGATTGCCGAGAGCAATGATGTCGCGATGCCCGTTGCAGGCACGGCCGATGTCAGGTCGCGGGAGACGACCCAGAGCTGCCCGTCGCGGCTGCCGTCATGATAGGTTGCAAATTTCATTTTGACCTCATACCAACCGTTGCTGGCCTCAAGTTTTCTTGTTTGTCCTCACCGTCCGGAAAGGCTTGTTGCGATCTCCGGATCGTAGGTCCCGGAGACGAGCACGAAGAGCATGCGGCACATCTTGCCGGACCGGTTGGCCCAGGCATGGTTTGTCCCACGCTGGATGACCACGGAACCGGGCTTCAGGCAGACCTCGCCATCATCCACGACAAGGGTCATTTCGCCTTCGATGACAATACCGTAGTCGATCGATTCCGTCCGGTGCATCAGAGGATGCGGGGAGTTTAGTTTGACCGTCGACGCGGCCTTGTCGCCGATCTGTTCGAAGGCTGCATCCATGCTTCCGGCGCCAGTTTTCAGGAAATCCTCTGTGTCTGGGGGAATGTCGACAAAGCGGATCCTTGTGCCAGCGATAGGAGGAGGCAGCATCAATGGACCGAGCGTCGGATCGTCACCGTTTCCCACTCTTGCGGGGCTTTCGGCGGTTGACCAGACTTCATGGAAGACGGTTCCGGGTATCGCCGTCACTTCAACGACCTTGGGAAGCGGTCCGACCTCGCTGAGTATGGAGCGGCCGTCTTGGGCATGTCCTGTGACGATGCGGGTGATATCGGGAAAGTTTGTCATGCGGTTTTTGCCTTGGTGAAGAAGCCTATGGAAATCACGCCCACGGCGACGGCGGCGATGCCAAGCGCCGAATAACCGAAGTTCTGGCCAAGCGCTCCGCCGACAATCGGCCCGAATGCTGCGCCGACCATCAACATTGCCGGCGTGGCGGCGACGGCACGGCCAGTCGGATCGAGTTTGGCCAATCGCCCGAACGCGAAGTTGTGGGTGAAAATCTGGATGGAAACGAAGACTGCGGCCGCCGGCGCCCAGACAGTGAAAGCTGTGGCCGAAGTGACGATGATAGCGAGAATGACCTGTACGGCAGGTCCGATTTGCGTGACCAGAGTTGCAGAAATACGAGCCTGAAGGAAGGCAGCAGATGGCGACGGCAAAATGAAATTGACGAAACCCAATGCGATGAGAACCGCAAGCACGTTATCTGCAGAGAAGCCGCGGGACTTGCCTATGACCTCGACGAAGGAAAAGACCATCGCCTGATTGAAGGTCATGAGACTGATGCCAAATATGGTGAACCATGTTGCCCGGTTGAAAGGCTTTCTCTGGTAGTTGAGATTTCTGTCCGGATTGCAAAACAACAGGGCCGAGCTGACGGCAGCGACTGTCATGATCCCGCTAAAGACCTGGAAAAGGACTGGGCCGCCAAAGGAAACCAACAATTGTGGAATGACAGCCAGGAGAACGATGGCCAGCAGGCCGAGCGCAATGCCTGCCATGGCGAAAAGCCGATGGGGATTTGCGCTGAGGCCCATCGTGCCATGAACCATTGAAAGCGCGACGCCAATCGAAAGGCCCGCTACGAAATGCAGGACGGCGAGCGGAATGAAACTGCTTTGTGTCGAAGCCAGCAAGAACGCCACGGCAGCGACTCCAAAGCCGAGAGCCGATGACAGCCTCTGGTTCATGTCGTTGAAGCGCGGAGCAACAATGGCGCTGGCTGCGACCGCCCCAATCAGGAAGAGGGTTGCCAGCGCGCCTGCCTGCTGCGGACTGAAGCCGAAACGCTCGACCAGTGCGCCCACCCAAACCGGCAACGCTATCAAATCGAGCATCCCCGAGAAGTGGCCGATGACAAGGGCTGCCACCCCGGCCGCTCCGAATTTCTGTCCCGACATGCATGTTCCTCCTGTGTTTTTTTAACCGCGGAGTCCGGTGTGCGATCTCCCAAACCGCATCACCACCGCGCCCTGTCTCAAATGGCTTCAGCCAGTGTTTTCATGGATGCCTGCATGATCGAGGCATGCTCTTGACGACTGCCACCATGGATCTCGATATCGGCCAATTTGCCGGAATTCTCGACCACCATCCGGCAGCGCTCCCAGCGTCTGGCTTCAAATGCGGCAAGTGCTGTGTCGACCTGATCGTTAGCCCCCATTTCGTCGGCCAGGACCATGGCATCCTCGATGCCGATGCAGGCACCAGCAGCCAGATGCGGCGTCGTCGCATGGACGGCATCGCCGATAAGGACCACACGGCCTTTGAACCACGGCCGTTGCAGCAACATCTGCTCGAGCGGGCGATAGATGATGTGGTTTTCGGCCGAGAGTTCGGTAGCAATCTTGCGGATGATGGGTGAGGAAAACCGCTCAAGCAATCCGCGCAGGCTCTCGACGAGGACCTCCGGCGCGACGAAATCGTTCGTGGGGCGATCTTCCGTCAGGAATAAATAGGCCTGGTCCTTGTTCACCCCGTTCATGCCGACTTTCAGCTTCGGCCCCATCCACATGGCGACGGTGTCGATGCCTTTGGGCCGGGGCAGCACGGCACGCCAGACCGATTGGCCTATGAAACGAGGCTTGGGAGCGTCGGGAAAGACGCTGGCTCGGACGGAGGAATACAGTCCATCTGCTCCGACAACCAGATCATACGTGTCCGAACAGCCGTCGCTGAAGGTCACCTGGACGCCCGTCTGATGCTGAACGATCTGGGTGAATGTTACACCCAGCCGCACCTTTGTCGGCGACGCTCGCACTGCTTCCGACAGGATCTTGGCAAGTGCAGGGCGCATGATGCCGCCGCCGCCGGGAATGCCGGGACCGGCAACGCGAGGCGTGGGCAGCGTCACAAGCACGGAATCGTCTGGTCCCCGCATCTCAACGCCGTCACTGACAAACCCCTCTTCGAGAAATCGCCCGATGAGGCCGAGTTGTTCCAACACGCGCAGGGTCGAGCCATGCAGGCTGATCCCGGCACCATAGGACCGCCAGTTCGCATCGATCTCGACGAGATCCACCTCGAAGCCCTGGCGCGACATCTGCAACGCTGCGGTCATGCCCGCAAAGCCGCCGCCGACGATTAGCACCTTCTTGATGCCAGAATTCATGGTTTTTCCTCCTCTGCAGGTGATGCGATGAAAATCTCCCCTCCATCGCTCACGGTAAATTCGACAGGTGTTAGTCTTTGTCCAAGGCACGGGCCCAGGACGCATTCACCCGTTTCTATGTCGAAAAGGGCGCCATGCGAGTGGCAGGCAAGATGACTTTTGTCACCATTGAAATAGGCATCGGTCTTCCAGGACATTGGTGTGCCCGTGGAGTAGTGCGGGCAGGCGTCGAGCCAGGCATGTAAAACGCCGTTGCGCTTGATCAGTATGATCTTGCGTTTCAATCCTCCCAAGGGCCCGAACCCCTTGGCATCTCCCTCCTTCACCTCATCGATATGGCAAACAAGGGTGTTTTGTGGACGAGGCGTTTCTGGGTTCCAGTGCCGAGACATGAGGGTTCTCGGTCCTGCTCAGCCCTTCGCACCTGGGGGTGGGCCGCCGGAAGGAGCCCACTTCTCGCGCATCTCGAACAACACAATCTGGGAGGATTCGGCACCCATCGGGGCTTCCCGGGCCACCCACGCGTCGTCGTGCTTGTCCATGTCGGCGTCGTATTCGAAGTGACAGCCGAGCGGGCTGTTGAAGTACCAGAACCAGTTCGATCCGAATTTGTGACGGCCCGGGCCCCAGAAGCTCTGATAGCCCTTCTTGACGAAACGGGTCCCTGCGACCATCAACTCGGTTGGGCCGCCCATGTGGAAGGCGAGATGCTCGCATCCTTTCATGTATTCGGGTGTGCGAATGAAGAAGAGCGTGTGATGGTCGTCATTTGCTTTTGGCCGCAGGAACGGACCGGCTCCTGATAGAATGTCCGTGATGACGAAGCCGAGGCGGTCGCAGTAGAAGCCTGTTGCAATGTCAATGTCTGGAACAAACAGCACGACATGGCTCAGCGAACGCGGCAGTGCTGGCATCTCCTCCCAGACGCCAATTTCGTTCGGTCCACGCTGCGCGGGTGCACCAGGAGCATTGATCTTTTCCGCCGGCATGCTCAGTTCGCGGCGGATTGTCACCTGGAACTTCAGCTCGAAACCGTGATCGTCCTTCAATTCGATGGACCCGTCGGACAGGCGCGTTACACGACGGTCGCTGGACAATTCCGCTTCTATGGCATCCAGGTCCTCCGCAGCGCGAACGCCGTAAACCTGCTGGCGCAACATGTTGGAGGTCGGAAGCGGAGGCGGTAGCGACGGATCCGCTTTGTGGCGAATGACAATGCCCGTGCCGTCAAGCGTTTCAAAGAGACCGCCTTTGTCCGTCACGTCGACCGGCTTGAGGCCGAATGCGGTAAGATATTCACTGCAGGCTGCGATGTCGTCAACGCCGAAGACGAGATAATCGGGACCGATGATATTCATGGGCAATCCTTTTTTGGGTCGGTTTCGCTCATCCGGCATGGAGAACAAATTCGCGGGCAATGGTCAGTGTGAAATTGGCGTGATCGTTCGGCAGGCGTGCGTGGATCGCGTCGCGGCACGCCTCTGCGAATGCGATGCCATCGGCTTCGCCTGGCCACCAGAATTCGTCGATCGCCTCGATCTGTGCGGGAACCGCGGGTGTATTGCGGCATTGCCCGAGAACGCCGTCGAGCGACGCACCGAGCGCGTCGGCCAAGGCCGCAACGGTGGGTTTGGTGCCATGCCAGGTCAGGAACACCTTGATGAGATGATCGCGTGACGCGGGAGCGACAATGATCTCTTCCATAACCGGGAGACCGATCACAGTCGCCGTATCCACCATACGTGGCTCGTCGGGCTGCAGGCGCTCCAGATAAAACTGCGTTTCTCGTGAGGCTTTCAGCGTCGGCAGATCGGGAAACCAGACTTCCGTCACGAAGTCCAAACCGAGGGCGAAGACTTTGACCTGTCCCTCGCCACCCGCATAAATGCCGTCAAATGCGTGGTTCTGCACGTAGCGACGCGGCGCGTTGTCGGCGTCAGCTGCCATGTAGTCGAGTACGAGGCGGCCGTGGACATCTTTCATGTGGCTACGGTTTTCAGCCAGTGTCTGTCCTGGCCGCCTGCGGCCGAGCATCATTACCTTGATAGTCATGCAGCCGTCCTCCCGTTTGTATTTCCGCCCAGCACCTCTGCCACCCAATCCGCGATATAAGCGCCAGCATTGGCGGAATTGTCGAAGCTGGAATGCTGGACGCCGCCTGTGCGGGCATTAAATATCTTCAGCTCGCGCTTCGGACTGTTGAGCAACTGGTCATAGGTCGCTTGCGCCCAGCGCAGCGGGATCTGGCTGTCCTTCTCGCCGTGGGTCACGAGGAAGGGAACACGGATGCGGTCGAGGATGCCGTCCAGATGAACTTTCTCGGCAATGTCCATGAATTCATCCATGTCCTTGGCACCCCACACCCACATGACATGGCTCCAGTAGTGAGGAACAGGCAGATTGCCTTCGCGGGCGAGACGCTTCTTCTGGACGTCACGCCAATCATGATTGGCACCCCAGACCACGCCACAGGCGAAGCGAGGCTCGAAGGCAACGGCGCGCGGACAATAATAGCCACCAAGGGACACACCCTCCATGCCGATACGCGAGGGGTCGATCTCTGATTGTCCCTCCAGCCAATCGACCACGCGGCTTGCCCAATGTTCGCTATCAAAGCGCGCCGTCAGCCCCTGCAGGCGAAGCGCTTCGCCCGTACCTGGCTGGTCGACCAGCAGCGATGCGACGCCGCGCTTGGCAAGCCAGGCCGGGAGACCAACCAGAAATTTCATTTCCTTGGTGCTGTCGAGACCATTGACCTGGACGAGCAGGGGGGCCGGGCCGACAACGCCTTCCGCCGGAACATAGAGCGCAGAAAGATGCGTTCCCTCATAGGGAATCTCAACGCGACGGCAGGAGGAACCGGTGAGGGACAGCCCCTCTTCAAAGGCGGTGAGAAAACGCCGGTAGAGAGCGACACGACCTTCCGAGCCATGGGCAAGCAAGCGCTCGGCTGTCAGCATATAATTGGCAGCACGGATCAGCTTGTCACCCGCAGAAATCCGCCGGTCCTTTTCCTTGTCCTCGTCGGCAAGAGATATCAGCTTGTCCGCCATCCGGATCCAGGTTTCACGGAAGGCTTGTGTGCCGGCCGCATCCGGCGCATTGGCTGCCTCCTGCAAAGGGGCACACATTTCCTCGATTTCCCCCATCCGGGCCCCCATCTCGATCGACAGATCGACGGACAGGTTCCAGACATAATTGGTCGGAAAGTACTTAAACATTTGAGCTCCTCGTCGCCGCCTCCAGCGATCTCCACAACGGCAGGCTCGTCACGGCGCGGCATTTGGCACGCGGTGACATCTCCTCCCAGATGAAGATTTAACGACAATCAGACCGTTTACAAAATTGCTTCGATGAATGATTTGTATTTACAGTATCAATATCTAGGAGGAGTTTGCGATGCGCTTCAAGAATCTCGATCTCAATCTGCTTGTCGCGCTGGACACCTTGATCCGGGTCCGCAATGTCAGCCGGGCGGCGGATGAAATGTTCATCACACAGTCTGCGATGAGCAACGCGCTGGGGCGGCTGAGGGACTACTTCAACGATCCCCTTCTGATCCAGGTCGGGCGATCAATGGAGTTGTCACCCCTGGCAGCATCAATTGAACTGCCGTTGCGTGATATCATTGTGCGTATCGAGGCTACTGTCGTGTCGACGCCATCGTTTGCTCCCGAGGATGCGTCCCGGAGTTTCAGCTTCATCGTCTCGGACTATACGGTTCTCACCATCATGCCCAACTTTTTGCAAAGGCTGGCGATCCGGGCACCCGGCATTCATATCCATCTCAAACCCCAGCAAAATCAGCCGCATCTTCTTCTGGAGCGTGGAGAGGCAGACTTCTTGATCGCGCCAACCATATTCTGTTCCACCAGTCACCCGACGGAGGTGCTGCTGGAGGATAAGATCTGTTGTATCGTCGACGCACAGGGACCATTCGGCGAGGGCGAGATCTCGCAGGCGGATTTTCTGGCGGCGGGGCATATTGTCATGCAGCCGCCCAATGGCGGCGAGAGCTTCGCACAGCGCGCCTTCGATCAAGCCGGGATCAAGATCCGGGTGGAGGCAACAACCTATTTCTTTTCCTCGTTGCCACTGCTTGTTCGAGGAAGTCGAAGAATTGCGCTGGTTCAGCGAAGTCTGGCGGATGTCTTGTTGAACGTTGGTGGTATTCGGGTGGTCGAGCCGCCCTTTGCCTTCCCGACATTGTGCCAATCGCTTCAGTGGCACAGTTATCGAACACGTGACCCAGCGTTGGCGTGGATTCGCGAGCAACTCCTCGAGTCGGTTCGACTTGCCCGCAAAGATCAACCGGGCGAAACGATAGTTCAGATCGTCTGATCAATATTATCGGCCTGCGTATTAATTCAACGAATACGTCGTATTGCGATTGACCATTTTACATCCGTCAAGTGTCACCATAATTGCTGCTTCAGGCGACTTCCAGTTCCTTTGAATGGGACTTGAGGCGCTCGGGGCGAGGTGGACGCCAAGGGGGCAGGCTGCAGACAATTGTACGGCCAAACTCGCATGACGCGGGAATGATGTCGTGCGCCGATTTGTATCCGACTAGCCGCTCGCGCGGAGACCATCGTCATTGTTCATGTGAGGAGGGATGAATAATGAAATTGAATACATGTTGGCTCGCTGCCGTCGTATCCGCGACGGCACTTTCTGCGCAGGCGGCCGAGAACGGAAACACACAGTATTCGCCGGGTTCGGCACAGTTCTTTGCCGGTGGGATGCCGCCATTTCCCGGCTTTTATTTCGTGTCGCAGATCAGCTACTACAGCGCTGACCGGACAAACGATTCAAACGGTGACAGGATACCGATCGACTTCAAGGTGAAGGCGTTGGCGGAGACATCGCGCTTTCTCTATATCAGCGACATCAACATCGCTGGTGCCGACGTTTGGGGACAGCTTGTCGTGCCTGTCGTCCATCTCGACATGTCCTTGCCGTTTGGGCACGACAAATCCACTGCGCTGGCCGATATTATTGTTTCCGGTGGTCTCGCCTGGCATCCGGATCGCTACAACACGTTTGTCGCGGGTCTCGACATTGCTATGCCCACCGGCAGTTACGATGTATCGGAACTCGTCAATATCGGCACCAATCACTGGTCGGTTCAACCCACCGTCGCATATCATTACACCGACCCTGAGGGCTTCGAGTTTGGCGGTGTCGCCCGTGTGATCTTTAACACCGAGAACACGGATACAGATTATACTTCCGGCAACGAACTGGTCATCGATTATGCTCTCGGCTGGAATTTCGACAAGCTGCGCGTGGGCGCCGTCGGCTACTATTTGCAGCAGCTAACCGATGATAGCGGACCGACGGCCCCCGCCGATGGCAAAAGAGGCAAGGGCTTCGCGGTTGGTCCGTCCCTGACATACAGCTTCAATCCCGGCATGCAGCTCGGTGTCTCCTGGCAGCATGACGTGGTGGCGGAAAACCGGTCGCAGGGCGATATCTTCTGGGTCAATTTCGCCACGAAGTTCTGAACAGCGCGTCCATGCCCTTGGGGGGACATTTTCGCAAAAGCCCGTCTGGTGTCATCGTCTGGCACCAGACGGATCGGAGCGCTCATCGGACAAGGCCACGACAGCCAAAGACTGGGCAAAGAGGTCTAGTTCTCTTGGCAGCCGGGTGGGTCGTTTGATCCCTCAATCGGTTCATCGAATGGCGCGGAGAGCCGGATACAATTCGGGCGGACAATGGGCTCTAATACATCAGCGGCACACTTTTGGCATTAGCCAAGAAGCGGAACATCGCCATCGCCCATATCCAGCCGGGAAAGTCGGCGCAAAACGCCTAAATCGAGCGCTTTGACATCACGGTCAGGCATGAATGCCTGGGATGCTTCAAGTTTGATACTATCAAGCAGGCGCAGGACTACGCCACACGATCGCGCTGGACATACAACCCTGATTTACCCGATATGGCCACGGGCGTTATCACTCCGAGGCAAAAGCTGAAAATGGCAGCATGAATTCTACTGCCGATCCCGATTAAAAACGGGTGGATTACCAGATGAATAGGTGTGTGAATATAGGTGCTGTGATGACCACCATTGCTCTTCCGCTGTCCCGGATCAACATATCCATCAGGTATGCGTAGCCTGGCGGTGAGGCTGAGTTCACTTGCCATGGCTCTCTTTCTAATTCCATTGATGTCTCGATCTCCCCACTGATATTCCGCTACCGCTTCGGCATTTGAATCAACACTGCGATGTTGTCCGTGCTGAACGCGCCGCGGGCGTGGGTTGCCAGCAAGGTTGGGGTGATGCGCTTACCAAGACTTTGCACCCGGTTAAGATATCCCCCATTGCCGTATCGGAGATAGCTCAGCGCAAGTCTGCGTAACAAAGTATTCGGGTCGTCAAGTCGGCCGAGTTCAGCAAACGCAATGTCAGCCTGAACTCGATTGACATCCGCATTCAACGCTAACTCCGGCATCGTCTTGATCACACCGATAGCGGCGTCCGCCAGTTTACTGGCTGTTTCAGGTGCACATTCGAATGACAGATTGCCGATGATCCGGTTTGAGTCAGGATCAAGTTCAAGGTCGAACTGCACGGAATAAACGCCGCCCAGTTCCAGCCTCAGTTTGTTCTTCAGCGCTTGCTGGGCTAATGGCGTCAGCGTCGAGACGATAAATGCACCCTCTGGTGTCCAGTTCATCGGTGAAAAAAACGACATTTTCACACGTGCCTTATCGGTATCAAATGTTTCGATGTTGGCCGTATGAACTCCATTGCGTTGAAGCGCTGGCATCTTGGATAGTGGCTTTGCGCGCGAAACCGCGCCAATTATCTCGGCAAAGGCCGTCTTTATGGTGTCGTCCGGAGTGGATCCGACCACAAACCATGTGACCGGTGCCGATAGAAAACCCTGAGCGGTAGTCGCCAGGCCCTCTGTCGTCACGGTGTTGATGTCGATGGCGGACAGCTCTTTAGCAGCGGTACCATACAATAGCTGCGTGTAGTCGTCGGGGTGTGCGAGGGGTGCTGCCTGTTTAAGAAATATGTCCAATGCTTCGTCTCGAACCGTGCCGAATGCCACACTCGAAGCATATTGTTCGAGAAGCAAAGGCAATTGGTCCGTCTGAGCAGCGACTGCGATATCGAGCGATCCCTTTTTGAGAACCCAACTCCAGCTTTGCTTTTGTGATTGTTGCCAGCGATCAAATTCTCTTTGTGACCAAAAGTGAAAGCCACTCTGCTGCCATAACTGGATGGCGGTTTGTGAGATGATGCTGCCGAATTCGGCGTTCATGTAACCTGGATGGGACTGCCCCGACACGTAGATCTTGCCATCCGGAGTTTGTCGCTCCAGCCATATGACTCTATCGCCGTTTGAAAGATGCCATTCAATGATAGATGGAACCTTGTTGTGGGTTTCAGAAGTAATGTTGCCGTTCCGTGGCAGTTGAGCCTCTTGTGGCCATTTTGGCGGCTCATTCGCTTTTGCCGCGTTCGGTGTCTCTACGATGGCTGGCAAATCTGGAAGTGAATCGAGTGTTCTCAGCCGTGTGTTTGCGTCTGTGATCTCGTCAACGGTGGGCAGTACCCGCGTGACGTTACCTTGAACCTGATAAAATAGGACCTTATCAGGCGAAGACAGCATGTCCTGCATCCTTCGATTAAGGCCTTCAAGTGTTATGCGCTTTAACAAGGTGTCCGTTTTCGCGGTGCGCGCCTGCGGCTCTTCAAGGACGGACCCGGTAAGCACAGCGGAGGCAATTTTATCCTCCCATTCGGCGAAAGTTCTTTTTCGCGCGGCATCAACATTGTTTGTGTTGATACGCCGCGCATTCGCCATCAATGAATTGAAGCCATCACCGGAAACCCCGTTTCGGCGCAACCGCTCGACCGTCTCTAGCAGGATTGGCCACGCTGTTTCGTGATCGTGCGTGCGGGCATCGAAAGCCAATATCAACCGTTCTTCGGTCGTCTCCTGCGCGACAAATGCGAGACCATCGACTGCATGACGGAAGTGAAGGCCCTGGCTTTGAACGGCGTCTCGGATGAGGCGTATCAGGAAATAGTTTTGTAGATACGCGATCTGGCCATCTTCACTTTTGCGATCTGGCATGGGTATGCGCAGCGCATAGGTCACCTGGGACGAGGAGCCCTCTTCATCCTGGACCAGTCCCGTCGTTATACCATTCCTAAGCGGAAGCTTGACATAGGGGCGATCCGGGCGTGGCTGCTTTGGCGCGGAACCGAAAAGCCGCTCGATGGCATTCACGGCAATCTGCCTGTCTATGCGACCGGACAGAATGAGAGTCATGTTGGCGGCTACGTAAAATCGCTTGTGAAATGCACGGATGTCGGCAATGGAAACCTTTTCTATGCCGTCACGCGTGCCGATTGTCGGGCGGTCGACATAACGTGACCCGGCGCGCAAGACGGCCTTCTTCTGGCGGCTTATGCGGTCAGCAACGCTATTGCCCTGACGCAGTTCCTCGAGGATGACGGATCGTTCCTTTTCCCAGTCTGCTTCTAGCAATTTCGAGCCAAATGCGAGGTCAGACACAAGCGCTAGAGAGCCCTCGAGGTCGAGCGCATCGTTTGGGCGTGTGCGCAGCATGAATTGGGTTTCGGTCTCTCGGGTAACAGCATTGACCTGAACGCCTGTCCGCCAGCCGAGATGCTGGAAGTAACGGTGCAATGTTTCAGGATGCGCCACGCTCGACTGAAAAACCATGTGTTCCAGTATGTGCGCAACGCCGCTTGGCGTTTCCTCATCGACGGAACCCGCATGCACGATCAGCCGGATGTTGAAGGGATCTTCCAACTTTTCGCTATCATAGATGATGTAGGATAGTCCGTTTTCGAGCGTTCCCCGTGTCAGGCGGGGATCCCATTTTGGCTCATCTGCAAAAGTGGTCTGCGAAAAAATAAGAGTGAGGCTGATCGCTGTGACAACGAGACTAACAATTTTCATCATCAGAACGTCGCCTTGGCGCCGACCCAGACCGTACGACCGATTATCCAGGGCTTCGATTTCGAGCTAGTGGCGTTGCCTGTTTCATCGAACAGATTGTTGACTTTGACATTGAAGACGAGGCTGGCATCGTCCTTCTTATAGACGGTGTAGTCGGCTGACAGATCAACCGTTAATGCTGCGTCAAACTCGAAGTCTTCGTAAATGTCGTGAGACATTCCATCGACGATAATGGTTTTGTCGGTATTTTTGGCGCCGGTATAACGAAGATTGTAATTGCCAGAAACGTCTATGTGAAGGCTGTCATCCAACCAAGTGCTGGAAAGCCCGGTCTGGAGGCGGAGCGGAATATCCATGTTGCCTGTTACGACACCGAAACCGGCTTGGGTGTAGGACTTGCCTTTGTACCAGATATGATCGTCTTCGAAATCGTCTTCGAAGTAGCTGTCATTGGAAACCTCTCTTTTCGACCAGGTCACCGACGCGTCAAAGCCAAGCCGCTCGATACTACTGATGGAGCTGACGTCGATCTCTTTGGAATATTCGGCGCTCGCAGATTGATATGCGCCATAGGCGTCGTTGGTGAGAATACGGCCTTGTCCACTGGGTCCGCTGGTCTCTGAAGCGAATTGGTCCTTGGCTCGGCGGTCAAGGAAACGCAGCCGCCAATCGCCATCAAAAATTGGATCCTTGCCGGATAGACCAAAAGTGATCTCGTCCGTGTATGGCGTTTTTAGATCGGAAGCGCTGTTGCTATAATTTCCGGCGATCGCAGCGAGTTTCCAGGTATCACCGACAACTCCGCCCGTTTGAACGCGTGTGTATGATTGTGGTCGTGGCTGCTGATCGCGGATTGCGAAAGCGAGGCTTTGCGCATTGTAGTACCGGTTGACACCTGCGGAGAGCGAAAAGTCCTCCCAGGGCGTCACGGTTGCGACCAGGCGAGGTGAAATGTCGAGATTTTTCATATAATCGTTGTAGGAGAGTCTTGCTCCAGCCCGTACGTTCAGCCAATCCCAGGTTTGCTCAATCTCTGCATATGTGTTGAACTCGTTCAGCTCGGCTCTGATGTCAAATGCCTGGTAGACCGTCTTGGTGCTTGCAAACTGCTCGCGGCTGCACTCTTCATTGGTGTTGCAAGTAAATCCTGGGATCGTGCTCGAAACGTCGCCAAGTGAGGTGTATACGCCATAGTATAGAGCGTCCTCTGGGCGCCTGCGATAAGCTTTCGTATGGGTGTATTCTGTGCCAACGGTAAACGTACCATTCCAGATATCACCCGTCAGGTTTTCGGACCATCCAAGTTGCTCTTGGCCTTGCTCTTTGTCTCCGATTGCGCCGTCGTAGCAGCGGGTAGTCGTTTTGGTTGGGTCTGTCCGGCACCAGTCGGATAGCTCCGTTGAGGTGAAAATACCGCCGCCATTTTTTGAGCTTCGCGTAGTCTGTTGTACAAAGGCTCTGGCGACATTGCCGTTCATGTCGTTTAGTGTGTTTGACTTTCCATAAGTTAGCTTTGAGGCCAGCTTGACATTGGAGAAAGGAATACCGCCAAGGTTGACGTCCCCGAATTCGTATTGATGTGCTAACTTGCTTGTCAGGCTCCGGGTCTCGGTATTCAAAATCAGGTTGCGCCATGTCGCGCTTTCCCAGGCTTGATCATAATCCGTATAGGCACCCTCCAGAGTGAAATCTCCGAAGTCCGTGTCGGCCTTTATTTGCGCTCTGTAGAAATCATTCTGAGAGTCTTCATCGACGCGGTCAGTCTCTGTGTATCGATATTCCTTGTCCTTCTGTGTGGAGGCGCTCGATCTACTGTACTGGCCCAGGATGGCAATATTGTCTGTCACCGGACCACTGGCTGAAATCGATGATCGCCGCTTGATAAATTCATTGCGGGCGACGCTGTTTGGATTCAGGCCGTCCTTAGTCGCAAGGTTGAAACTCGTCCAATCACTTGAGGTGTAATCGATGCTCGCACTCCGTATCCAACGGTCCTTCTGCGCATCCATTAACTTGTACGAAACAACACCGCCCTGGAAATTTCCGTATTTGGCAGACGCATTGCTATCGATGACTGTTGCCTCTTCGATAAAGTCTGTTGGTACAAATATTGTCTGAGAATGCAGCCCATAAACACGGTCTGCATTTGGCGGCGATTCAGTCGTTGCAAATTCCTCACTGCCATAGCGCTCCTGACTACCCGTGACGTCGTTGATTTCCATACCGTTTATGATGAAGTTGTTCTCATAAACACGTGCGCCTGAGATCGATACCTCACGAGGTTTCAAGTCTATGACGCTCTGGTCTGTGATGCCGGCGTCGTCGTCAACATCGTTCTGGTACTGGACGTTTGGAAGGTTGCGAAGGATACCATTGGCATCGTTGCCTTCCGCGCGCGCAGTAATCTGGCCGCCGTAAAGCGTGCTGGTACCTGTGTCAGCAACGCTCCCAGTGCCAAGGCCCACGCCACTGCGCGCGCCTTTGACCACAATCGTTTCAAGTACAGTCGAACCGTCAGAAGCCTGCTCGGTAGTTGATGCCCCAGCAAGCATTACCGCGTTGGGGCCGGTCAAACGGATCGTGACGTTTGAGCCTGATAACATTGCCTCAAGAGCTTTGAGTGGCGCCATCCTGCCCGAAATTGGGCTTGATCGCTTACCGCTGATGACAGCTGCCGCATAACCAACCTGCCAGCCGCTCTGCCGGATGAATGTGTTGAGGGCTGCGTTCAGTGGCTGCGCCTCTATGGCGAACACCACTGTATTTTCTGTAATGATGTCTTGGGCATGAGAGTTTGTGGGGATCAGTTGGGTAGATATAACCGCTGTCGTAACCAGTAACGCCGCGAAACTCTTTCCGCGCTTTAAACCTCTATTCACTGTCGTCCCCATGTCCAGGGCGCTAGGCGCGCGCCCTTATAAATCCACAAGCGCGCCGCTGATCACGACGCCTCAATGGGATTGACGAAAGAGGAGAATGAATCTCACAAAAAAAGTTGAGTATTTAACGAATGATTGTGATGCCGCCTGGCAGGAAGGTGACTTTACCACCGACAGCACTGACAATGCCGTTGAGCGCATCCTTGGCGCTTTCAACCCTGTAGTTTCCACTAACAGGTATATCCAGGATTGATCTGTTCAAAACGAAGACCTGCGAATTCCAGTAGCGGGAGATTTCGTCCAGGGCCTCCCGAAGAGGCTTTTCAGTGAAGACGATTCTGCCTTCGCGCCATGCCATCGTCTCATCATTGCCGGTGGGCAGTGCGTCCGATATACCTTGCTCCGTTGCCCGTGCCGTTTGCCCGGGTAAAAGATGGACGGGGCGGATCTCTTCGCGCTTATGGGTTAGATATACCGAGCCACGTTCGAGTTTGACGGTATCGTTATTCGTGCCGACCCGCACATCAAATGCCGTGCCGGTAACCGTTGTCGTGGAGAATTGTCCGTTCACGCGAAATGGCGCAGTTTCGTTGTGGACGACATCGAACCAAGCTTCACCCTGAATGATGCGGACACCACGCTTCGTCGCGGAAAAGTCCAGCGCAACGGCACTGTCTGAATTGAGTTGCATGGTCGTTCCATCGGGAAGCTGGACGGTGCTGATTTCCCCGACTTGTGTCGTAAAATCGGCTGTCGGCAACCGGAGAAACACCAGCATCATCTGGCTTGTTCCAGCGATCAGCAGGATCGAAGCTGCAGCGGCAAATGCATACCGACGTCGAACGCCTGCATGATTGGTCGGCTCTTTAGGGCTGCCAGTCGTTGATCCAACCGTGTCGTACTCGTCCTGAAGTCTTTTTGAAGCAACAAGTGTTTCAGGAAAGGTCCAAAGATTTTTCACCCGTTCGAAACTATCTGCATGGCTGGGGCAGGCCGCCAACCAAACCTGGAACGTCTCCAGCTCGGCAGCCGTCGGCTCACCGCCGACTTTGATGGTGATAAACCACTCCAACGCCTGATCCG
Organism: Rhizobium sp. CFBP 13644; assembly: GCF_014842165.1. Lineage (NCBI taxonomy): Bacteria > Pseudomonadati > Pseudomonadota > Alphaproteobacteria > Hyphomicrobiales > Rhizobiaceae > Rhizobium > Rhizobium sp. CFBP 13644. The sequence goes on along the minus strand of NZ_JACYVF010000005.1, from coordinate 278,724 downwards.
TGACGGGGTCGGCATGTTTGTAGTCACCGTGATCCGAGAGGTTGTCATTCATCGAAACCATCTATGCCTTCCGAACCGGATGTTCCCACATGTACCTAGACGTTTCATAACTGGCGATCTCACAAAAAAACACACGGAAAGGTTTGGTGCCGACTTCAAGGAGGATCGATCCTTGATTTGAGATCAAGTAACACGCCCATCGCCAATTTGATGTCGTTGAATATAGTGTTCTGTGAAACGCCAAGCTGCTTTGCGATTTCCGGATAGGAAATGCCATCGACCCGACTTAATATCCAGACCTGCTGGGTGCGCTGCGGAAGTTTCAGCAGGGCCTTGGAAAATGCGCGGAGCAAATCTCGTTGAATGACAATAGCTTCGGGAGACGGCTCTGTGGAAGCAACATTGTGTAGCGCATTTTCATCAAGATTCCGGGCTTCGTAAATCGACCTGACCTTGGCCTTACGCCAATGATCAATGGCCAGATTTTTCGCTGTCTGCCACAAAAATGCTTCTGCGTTTTCCAGCGGGTGTAGGATTGAGGCGGTCCGAGCGCGCAGGTAGGCGTTCTGAACGATCTCTTCAGCCAGAGCGTGCTCGTGGACGATGCGAAGGATGCGATGACGAAGTATGTCTTGAATTCTGAGGAATGCAGTATCGAGCTGATTGGTATTATTGCCCATTCGAGTTCGATCTTTCGGCCCTGCAAGTTTATGAAGGAATAACAATCTATACAAAATTTGTCATGTTATTAATTGGAGCCGAAAGAGATTTCAAGAATAATGTGCGAACCGGTGAAAGCAGTCCGATGCGGGCTGGCATTCGTGTAGGCACAGATAAGGATCAACACAGAATGGTTACTCGGCATCTGAAGAGGCTAGCCCGTCGCACTTCATGAGACAAAGAAAATACTAGCCTTCAAAATCGGCTCGATGCCCATCGCCATTGGCTATCATCAGGTCAGATCGTGGAGATCGGTGGTGATTGCCGGACCGATCGAAAACTCCGAGAAGTTTACAGAAAGGCCGCTGCGTTCCGGCGTGCAGGCGGTCGGCCCAACTTGATAGCGTTCCGCGATCGGGAATGGCGCCAGCCGCAGCAGGGGCCAGAATTTTCCGTCTCTGGAGGCCTGTATCCGCATTGCGCCATTGTTGACGGTGACGCGGATGTAGAAATCCTCAAGTTCCTTGAATGGCTGCGAAATCGACCAGTCCGACTTGCCATTGGTTACGACTGTTGAGAGGAAAAGCTCGCCATCCGTAAACTCAACCCCGGTCTTTACCCACTTCGTGTCATCGATGCGAACCATCAGACCAGCCTGATCGTAAAGAGTGCGAAACTCGCCGCGAATACGGATAACGGCGGTAAAGCTGCTGCCAGTGGTAAAGCCTAGAAAATGGCCGCTGTCGCGGGTGAAGCCGTAATAGGTTTCGCGCCAGAAATCAGTCTTGGCGTCCGTCACGATGGTCAAGCCACCGTCGTCCGCCTTCCAGCTCTGTGGCTCGTTTAGCCACATACCGTTGTTGAAATCGATGCTCATGAAAATCTCCCCGTTCCATATTCCGCGGCGGCGTTGAGGTGGCAAAATTGCTCTACAATGCTGGCGGTCAGTTTAAGCTATTGAGACGAAATCCATGAGCTATCTCTTCGATAGTGCTCGTTACCGGTTAGTCATCCTCGGAGCAAATAAAGACAAGCACTGCGCCTGAAATCAAGAACCTTTGACGAATTCGCCGCCCTTTAAAATGAATGGCATATGCTGGCCCTGGCCGGTCAACAAAGAAAGGTCTTCAAGCGGGTTGCCATCGACAACGATAAGGTCCGCAAATGCGCCAGCAGCGACGGTTCCAAGCTTGCCCTCGTAACCCAGGGCCTTTGCGGCATCGAGTGTAGCGGAGCGAATGACATCTGCAGCGGGGAGGTGCTGACCCCGCAAGACAAATTCCTCTGACTGATGCTCATGCATCTCTCCGAGAAGGTCGGTGCCATAAACCATCGTTACACCTGCTTCATGCAGAACCTTGAGTGCGTTGAAGCCCGCGCTTCGCACGTCTTCAATCTTTGCGACAGAAACGGGTGGAAGCCCGAGTGAGGCGCCATCCTTGGCAAGCCGATCATAAACGATGTTGGTCGGCACGACGAATGCTCCACGTTCGCGCGCCAGTTCCGCCGTTTCAGGCGTAATCAGATTGCCATGCTCGATGGATTTAACACCGCATTCGACAGCACGGCGAATGGCAGCATCTGTGTAGAGGTGAGCGGCGACGTAGGTCTGGGCATTCTCTGCCTCTTCGACAGCAGCAAGCATTTCATCGCGCGAAAAGCCAAGGTTGGCGATAGGATCGGTCGGGGATGAGACACCACCATTTGCCATGAGCTTGATGAACTGTGCGCCCCCTTTGATTTCCTCACGACAGGCTAGACGAACCGCATCGACACCATCGCAAATACGCCCCAAAGCTCCCAGTTGATCTGGATAGTGCTCAACCGAACGACGATTGAACCGGCCTCTGTAGTCGGTATGACCACCAGTCTGGGACAGTGCCTTGCCGCAAATGATCAATCGTGGACCGACGATTGTTTTTTCTTCCAGTGCTTCGACCAGACCATGATCGGCACCACCAAGGTCACGGACCGTGGTAAAGCCACGCATCAACATGTCCTTCATGATTTTGGCCGATCGCAATGCGACCAATGAATTGGGCAAATCTGCGTTCGCACCCAGATCAAGCTTCGTAGCAATGACATGGACATGCCCATCGATCAGGCCTGGCATGACGGTCTTGCCTGCAAGATCGATTATCCTGTCTGCTGGCTCTGTTATAGTGTTGCCTACGTCAACGATGAGATCGTTCCGGATAAAGATATCGACCGGAGCAGTTGGCTTGCTCTGTGAGCCGTCAACGATGCAGGCATTTTTTAGAAGAATCGTCGTCATCAGTCTTTGCTTTCATTCGAGCCGCTGTGAATACGGCATGGTTTTTAAAATTACCGCGCGGCTTGCAGAAAATAGGGGACGAGCCAAGGCGCGAAGGCTTCTGCACGAGCAAGATGGCTCTCGTTGTAGTGACCTGCCCTGTGGGTAAGATTGATGGTCCCGACGCATTTGCCATTGAACACGACGGGTACGTTGATCTGTGTGCCACCGCCGAGGCTCGCGATCAGTTCGTGATCGAAAAAAGCCCATTTCAAGTCATCCATGTCTTTGGCGAGAAAGCTCTTCTGTTCGCCAATCACATGACGCCCCCATGGCGTATCGGTCATGGGTTTGCGCCCGGATACGGGATAATGGTCAACATCGGACGAATAGATGCGCACAACTTCACCGCCATCCACCGCCAGAAGCGTGAAGAGAATATGCCCCACCTGCTGCTGCAGAAGCGCGTCCAGCGCCTGAAAGAAGGGCTGAGGCTGATTGCTCTTTCTCATTGCCCCGTAAAGCGAGATGTCATTTTCCATGTCTGTTCCTTTCCCAAGCCGGGAGCGACATCCGTCGCTCCCGATGAGACGGCGTGTTATTTGGAGCTTCCACTGAACTCTTCAGCTTCAATTTCTTCCAGCGAGCGGTCTTTCGTCGGAATTCCCAGGATCAAAACTGACGCAGCGCCGATCACCAGGATGACTGTCGTCATGCCGAAGACGCCCACAAAACCACCGATAGGGTAAACTGCGCCCACGAGGATTGGTGCTGCGATGCCGCCAATTCGCCCAATTGCCGATGCGGTACCAACACCCGTCGCGCGGATACGGGTGGGAAACACTTCTGGTGTGTAGGCATATTCCCCAGCCGCAACGCCGTTGATAAAGAAGGAAAGCGTCATCGCGAGCGCGATAACCTGAGTGTCACCGTTGGCGAAAGCAAGCGATAGAGCAGATACAGCGGCCAACGCCATGTAAAGAACGATGGTGTAGGGGCGACCGATCTTTTCGCAAAACCATGCTGCGGAAAAATAGCCTGGAATTTGCGCCGCATAAATGAGGATCGAAAAGGAGAAGCTCTTCGTCATCGTCATGCCGCGTTCTACCAACAGGCTCGGAATCCACGTCATGAACGCATAGATGCTGAAGGTGACCGAGACCCACAAAAGCCAGGTCATGATGGTGATCCGTAAGAAACGCGGTGACAGAAGTGTCTTGAAATTGGCGAACAGGGACGTATTCGGTGTTGCTGCAACCTGTGGCACGGAAGCGGCTGCGGGAAGGGAAACACCCCGTTTGCGGTAGTCCTCTTCAATCGCCGTAACGATTTCGTTGGCTTCGTCATGCCGGCCCTGGCTCTCAAGCCAGCGTGGCGATTCTGTCAGACTGCGGCGCCACCATAAAACGATGATGACAGGCATGGCCGTGACGATCAGGGCATACCGCCATCCATCTTCGGACGTCGGTACCAGCAAATAGCCGAGCACCGCCGAAATGACGAAGCCGAAGGAGAAAAAGGCTGCAAGCGACGCGGTAAACCTGCCGCGATATTTGGCGCCAACGAATTCCGAAAGGAACGGCGCGATGATCGCGGCTTCCGCACCCATGCCGATACCGCCGATGACACGAATTGCGAAAAACTGATGCCAATCATTAACCGCAGCACCTGCAAGACTAGCAAGGCAAAACAGCACCAGAGCCCAGAGCATGACATTTTTGCGGCCGTACCGATCGCCAATCGCTCCTGCGATTAAAGCACCGATGAGAAATCCGACATAGGTACTGCTCGCCAGATAACCGACCTGAAGGCTCGTCAACTGCCACTGCGCACGCAACGCAGGAAGCAGGAACGCGATAATACCCGCGTCCCATGCCTCGAACATGTAGCCAAGGCCGCCCATCATCAACAATTTGTATTGGAAGCGGCCAACAGGCAGCCTCTCCAGTCTTGCAGCAGTGTTATACATTTCCAGTTCCCATTATATAGTGCGATTGCTTGCCGCGCTTATGCAGATTGCGTGCGCAATGTTTTGCCACGCAATATTTTTTGCACAGGATAGTTTAAAAATGCAATATGCAAAAAACGCTGCAGACGAATTTGTGCAGTCACTGGAAGACTGGCTTCGCAACCTCGATGAAAAGCATGAGCTTACGCCAGCCGCGCACCAAGTTGTTCAAGCGGTGATCAACGATCCCAGAGATGCGTCTTTTGCATCTGCAGCAGAGCTTGCACTAAAAGCCAACGTCAACGTAGCGACTATTACGCGAACAGCTCAAAGCCTTGGTTTTTCTGGATGGCCTGACTTGAGACAGGAAATCCGTGTCCGCTTTATGAGCAAGCTGTCGGCCCCAGAAGTGAGTGTTGTGCATCAACAGGAAACCGGTTCCGAGCGTCCCTTCGATGCTGCATTGAACCGTCAGATCGAGCAACTGACAGCCTTGCGCAGGCGCACGGACAGACAGTCTGTCCGTGACGTTGCAAAAACTGTTGCAGACGCCAAACGGCGCATTGTGGTTGGGTCCGGCAGCTTTGCATCCATAGCCAACATCCTTGCGCACCACGCCACGCTTTGCGGTTATCGTATGGAATTGGCCACGGATGGTGTGATGATCGCTAACGCACTGGGCGATGTGAAAGAAGGTGATGTCGTTGTTATCATCACCTTCTGGAGGCTTTATAACTCCGCCATTCGGGCAGCTCGAAAAGCTAAAGAGCGCGGTGCGACGACGTGTATAATCACGGATGCTGCCGTCGATGCCCTGAGGGAAAATGCTGACTATCTCCTTCTAGCCCCAGCAGAAAGCACTTCGTTCTATACCACGATTTTACCCGGTATCAGCCTTGTGGAGGCGATCTCAGCAGAGCTCGGTGCCCTTGATCCAGAGATGAGCGCTAGGTCTATCGCAAATTTCGAGGAGCAGTGGCAAAGTCAGGATTTGCTCTTCACAAAGACAGCGCCCATGGCGGGAAAACCCTTTGATAAATTATGAACATCCGTGCCTACTTGCGGGTCTCATACTTGAACAGCGATTGCAACGAAACGACTGGCCCTAATGTCGGCCAGTTGCGGATCTTGAGAGTTCACGAGCGAGTTCCAGAAACGCTCTCACGCCCGCCGACAGGTTTCGGCGGCCGGGATAGTAAAGGCAGAGCCCCGGGTACGGTGGCGTCCAATCTTCCAGAACACGGATGACGCGTCCCGCTTCGATATCTGGAAGAACATCCTGCTCGAAAAGGTAGCCCAGACCGGCACCTTCGATGACAGCGGTTCGCGTAAGGCTGGCTTCATCGAGCGAAATCGCGCCCCGCACATCGATCTGCACCTGCTCGCCGTCTTTTTCAAAACGCCATCTAAACAACGAGCCGTCCGGCAACCGAACACGAATGCATTTGTGACCCAGAAGATCAGGAGGAACGATGGGCTTGCCATGCTGATCGAAATATTCAGGAGAACCGACCACGGCGTGTCGTTGAGGGTGGCCGAGCGAAACGGCAATCATGTCGCTGGGAACGAGACCTGCAACCCTGACGCCCAGATCAAAACCGTCTCTGACGATATCGACCATTTTTCCTTCGGTGACGATATCGATGTTCATATCGGGATAGCGTCGCAGGAACTCAAGAACGAGTGGTGAGATGATGGCGCGTGCCGCAAAGGGTGCAGCATTGATCCTGATCGTTCCGGAGGGTGTCTCTCGTTGCGAGCGAACCAGATCCAATGCGGCATGGAGATCCTGAAGCGATGGCGCGACCTGCTGCACAAACAGCCTGCCGGCATCCGTTAGCGACACGCTGCGTGTGGTGCGGTTGAACAGTCGCACACCCAGCCCTGCCTCGAGCCTGCCGATTGTGTGGCTCAGTGCGGTCGTCGATATGCCCAGATCAATGGCTGCTGCGCGGAATGTTCCGCGACGGGCAATCGCAATGGCTGCTTCAAGTTCCTTCAGACTGGCGTGATCCATTGTCCCGATCCGTTCAATACCGCATGCCGCTTTATCCCACTTATCCAAATACTGGTCGAGGGCTAAGTTAGGGGTCGTTGAGCAGGAGAAAAACGATGGATATGCCCCAAATTGTGAAGAACTATTTCGGCGCCGACAGCCGCAGCGATATCGATGCACTCCTCAAAACTTTTGTGGTCGACGCGGTGGTCGAGGACGAGAATGCGCGCCACCAGGGAGATGTGGCAATCCGCCAGTGGTGGCTGGCCGCCAAGAAAGCGACCCAATACCTTGCAGAGCCAGTGGAATCCAAGGTTGAGGGCGACAAGGCACTGGTTCGGGCCAGGGTGAGTGGTCAATTTGCGGGCAGCCCGGTGATGCTCACCCACGCTTTCACGGTAAGGGATGACAAGATCGTCAGACTGGAGATTCACTCATGACCGACTTTCTCGATCTGAGAGGCAAGCGCGCGCTCATCACCGCCGGAACCAAAGGCACAGGTGCTGCAACCGTCAGCCTTTTTCGCGAACTTGGTGCGCGGGTTCTGACGACAGCGCGGGCGCATCCTGAATACCTGCCGGAAGAGCTGTTCGTTGAAGCGGACCTGACCACCGAAGCGGGATGTGCAATGGTCGCGGATGCTACGCGCAAGCGCCTTGGCGGCGTCGATGTCATTGTTCATATGTTGGGTGGATCTTCAGCGGCCGGTGGTGGCTTTTCGGCCCTGTCGGATGATGACTGGCACAAGGAGCTGTCGCTTAATCTCTTTCCGGCTGTTCGACTGGATCGGCTGCTCGTTCCGGACATGGTCGCGCAAGGAAGTGGCGTCGTCGTGCATGTCACATCGATCCAAAGGGTATTGCCGCTTCCGGAATCGACAACCGCCTATGCTGCGGCCAAGGCAGCACTTTCAACCTATAGCAAAGCGATGTCCAAGGAGGTGGCGCCAAAGGGTGTGCGGGTCGTTCGGGTGTCGCCGGGCTGGATCGAAACGGAAGCCTCGGTCCACCTGGCAGAGCGCCTGGCGAAACAGGCCGGGACAGATATTGAGGGTGGCAAGAAGATCATCATGGACGGGCTGGGCGGTATTCCGCTGGGGCGTCCGGCAAAACCGGAAGAGGTCGCGAACCTGATCGCCTTCCTCGCCTCTGACCGCGCGGCCTCTATCACCGGGACCGAGTACACAATCGATGGAGGAACGGTGCCGACGACATGAAGTCTATTAGCACCTGGATCAGGCGGGTGCGCTCCATCCGCCTGACTCAGCTCCGTCACACCTTGGCGCTCGATAAACCTCACCGTGGATGAGAGCGCATTCACATCCGTTTCAGCTTGAATGCTAATATGCTTATGCGATACGTGGCGGGTCGAAATGGCTAGGGTAGGGTGCTTGGACAGGAACAATAGCAAGTCAACTGAGGTTGGTGATAACCGAGGCCGTATGGCGGCAACGCCTGGCGAAATCACATCTCTCGGTTATCGGGACGTGTTCTGGCGCGTCTTCGCAGGATTTACGGAAGATCGCGTTACGTTGGTTGCAGCTGGCGCCACCTATTACCTTTTGCTGGCTCTGTTTCCTGCTTTGGCTGCACTGGTTTCGCTCTACGGGGTCTTTTCCGACCCTTTGACCATCGCGAAGCATATTGCATTTCTATCCACGACGCTGCCTCCAGGTGGCTTTGACATCATCGTTTCCCAGCTCGATGCATTGTCACAACAGAAGAACTCCACTCTGAGCTTTGGTGTGATTACCGGCTTCATGGTTGCTCTATGGAGTGCGAATAACGGCATCAAGGCACTCTTTGAAGCCATGAATGTTGCCTATGGTGAGAAAGAGAAGCGCGGGATCATCCGGCTCAATCTGAATTCGTTGGGCTTTACCTTTGGCGCTTTGCTCGTTGCCATAGCGTTGATTATAGCCGTTGGTGTCGTGCCAGCCGTTCTCGGTTACCTTTGGCTGGACCAGTGGACCGAATTTCTAGCTAAGATAGCCCGTTGGCCTTTTCTGCTTCTGATTGTCGGGTGTGGCATTACAATGATGTACCGCTACGGGCCGAGCCGGGAAGCTGCCAAGCTTCGCTGGATCACATGGGGTGCGACCTTTTCGACCTTTCTCTGGCTGGCGGCCTCGGTCCTTTTTTCACTCTATCTTGAAAACTTTGCCGACTACAACGCGACCTATGGGACGCTTGGTGCTCTGATCGGTTTAATGGTCTGGACCTGGATATCGGTGATCATCCTGATCTTGGGCGCAGAGCTCAATGCCGAACTCGAACATCAGACAACCATCGATTCTACCACTGGCAAGCCAGTGCCAATGGGGGAACGGGGAGCCCATGTCGCGGACACCATTGGTGAGCAGTCTAACTAACCTGCCTCTCATGATGTCCTTCAGCCCGGATTAAAGCCCGGCCATCTTGGATTGTCGCGCCATCATTGACCGGCTGGTATTGAGAGATGGGCAACGGGGCCATGTTCATCGAACACTCGGGTCAACCCGTTTTGATGGCGAATGATGTTGACCAGGGATCGCAGGCCCGGGTGGCCGTGGCGGCGACTGTCGTAATAGACATGGAATGGTTCGCCCGGAGAGGCATGGTCAGCCAAAACAACCTTCAACGCGCCGTCCCTGATCTCATCTGCAATTCGCGCCTCCAACAAATATGCCAATCCGAGGCCAGCCTTTGCTGCCTTTATTGTCGTGGCCGTGTCATTGATGGTTATCGAACCTGGTACTCGCAGCCTTAAATTCCTGGTGCCCTCAGACAGCTCCCACTTATATGCAGAGTTATCTCCAAGGAGCAGTTGGAGGCAATTATGTTGGGCCAGGTCGTTGATAGAACTTGGCGTCCCGTTGGCCTCTAGATATGCCGGTGATCCCGCGACCACCCAGCGTTGTGGGCCTGATAGGGCCAAGGCAACCATGTCCTCTGGTACGTTATGGCCATAGCGAAAGCCCGCATCATAACCCTCAGCGACAATATCGATCGGACGATCCTCCACAACGACTGTAATCCTGACATCGGGGCATATGCGTGCGAACTCTGGTAGTGCAGGAGCGATCAGCAAATGGGCGGCATCAGCGAAGGCGTTGATGCGAAGCTCGCCAAACCGCGCAGCACCGGGCACGCGGAGCGAGTGCAGTGCTGCGCCGATGACATCAAATCCTTCAGTAAGCCTGGAAGCCAGTTCCACGCCCAGATCCGTCGGGGCCACGGCCCGGCTTGTTCTGTTGAGAAGTTTTGCGCCAAGACGACTTTCCAACCGCCGCATCGCATGGCTAGCGGCCGAAGGGGTTATCCCAAGCTCGATGGCTGCGGATTTGAAGCTCTGCCGGCGCACGATGGTCGTGAAAAGTCTCAAATCCGCAAGATCGACGCGCTCGAAGAAATCCATGATGCTTCTCTTTCATCGTAAGAGTGAACCAAGTTCATCATAAAGCATGAGGCTTTGAAGCGGGCAATTGCTATGACAATGCCTGAGGACTTTGAGGAGGAAGTAGAATGTTCGACGGGTTTGTTTTTAGCGACCTCAAGGGCAAGCGTGTCCTTGTAACGGGAGGCTCGACGGGAATTGGCGCTGCGGTGGTATCGGCATTCGCGAAGCAAGGTGCTCGGGTTGCCATTCACTTTAACGAAAGCCACGATGCCGCCGCCGCGCTTCAGGGCAAGCATTCCGAAAACACGGTGCTGGTTCATGGGGACCTTGGCGCGCCGGGTGTCGGCGCACAGGTGGTGGACGAAGCATCACGTCTTCTCGGGGGACTCGACGGCATCATCAACAATGCAGGTGGCATGTTGGGCAGAGTACCGACCACGGAAGTCAGCGCCGAACATTTCGACCGTGTTTTGGACCTCAATGCGAAGTCACTCTGGGAAGCAAGCGTCGCAGCTCATCGCCATCTCGTGGCGTCCGGGGGTGGGTTCATTATCAACACGACGTCAATCGCGGCCAGAAATGGTGGCGGTGGTGGCGCCGTCCTCTATGCAGCTGCAAAGGCTTTCGTCAGCAGTCTGACCCGAGGCCAGGCCAAGGAATTCGTCAAGGACAGAATACGCGTGAATGCGGTGGCCCCCGGCCTGATCCAGACACCATTTCACGATCGGTATACGTCGGCGGAGATCATGGCCGCCCAGCGAATGACCATTCCCATGGGACGGGAGGGGACGCCGGAGGAGTGCGTTGGAGCATTCCTCTTCCTCGCCTCGGAGGCTATGTCCGGATACATCACCGGGCAGGTCATTGAGGTCAACGGCGGACAATTGATGCCATAAGGAGATGATGCATGAACTATAGAGAGTTTGATAGAACGGGACGGTCTGTCTCGGAGATCGGATTTGGTGCCTGGGCGATTGGCGGCTCCTGGGGCGATGTGTCAGAGGCGGATGCTCAAGCGGCGCTGAACGCTGCCTTGGATGCAGGCACGACATTCATCGACACCGCCGATGTTTATGGCGATGGCCGATCCGAGAAGATCATCGCTGATGTGTTGAAGGCACGGGGTGGTGAACGGCCGTTCGTCGCCACCAAGGCAGGCCGTCGCCTGTCGCCGCACATATCCGAGGGTTACAACAAAGACAACCTGACCATGTTCGTCGAGAGGTCGCTCAAAAACCTCGCAACGGATTGCCTGGACCTTGTTCAGCTGCACTGCCCGCCAACGGAGGTGTATTATCGCCCAGACGTTTTCGAGGCGATGGAATCGCTGATCAAGGCGGGGAAGATCAGAAACTACGGTGTTTCCGTCGAGAAGGTCGAAGAAGGCCTGAAAGCGATCGAATATCCGGGCGTAGCCTCTGTCCAGATTATCTACAACATCCTCAGGCAGCGCCCTGCCGATCTTTTCTTTGGTGAAGCCAAGCGCAAGGGCGTGGCGGTCATCGTTCGTGTTCCGCTTGCATCCGGCTTGTTAACCGGAAAGATGAATGCCCGAACAACCTTTGCAGCCGACGATCACAGGGCATTTAATCGCAATGGAGAGGCGTTCGACAAGGGTGAGACATTCTCCGGCGTCCCTTATGAGGTTGCGCTTGAAGTTGTTGAGGATATCCGCAGGCTTGTTCCCGGTGACGTGACAATGGCCCAGTTCGCTTTACGCTGGATCCTTATGAATGAGGCTGTCAGCACGGTCATTCCAGGGGCGAAGAACGCCGATCAGGCGAATGGCAATGCTTCGGCAAGCGGTATCGAGGAAATCTCGCCGTCCATGATGGAGCAGCTGAAAGCTATCTACGAAAACCGCATTGCTCCTCACGTCCATCAGCTTTGGTGAGCGATCGCCGTTGGCGATGGCTTCATACCGAGCAGGGATGAACGAAGCTCTTTCTATGCGCCAGTCCCGGCGCATAGAACACAATTTACTGAACTAATAGGCCGCTCATCCATTCGTGGTTCAGGCGACCTTAGCAAAAGCGCGCAAGCGTGTCGGCCAGTGGAAGACGCGCGCGCATGTTGGTTAGTAGCAACGCCATACCGCCGATCTTGCGTTGAATAAGCAGCGTATCAGCAGGAGGCAGGTGCCAGCTTGCACGATCGGCCATCATCGGCATTGCACGTTCGCGGATCATAGCAATGACATCGCGGTCGGCAAAATCGAAAAGACCATTTCGGCTCGTCTCAATACGGGAAACCGCAAGGCCAATCATGGCATCCAGTGTCGTACCGTGTCGCAGCACCTGGACTGGGGAGATGAAACCCATTTTCACGAGTGCATCACGGATCGCAGGGACATCGCCCGTCATCCCGATGCGCAGCAAAATGCAATATTTATTAGCAATCTCAGGGGCTACCGCACGTGTGGCACCAAAGTCCAGAAGCACGATGCGACCACCGTCGCGCTGCCAGCGATAATTGGCGAAATTAGGATCTGTCTGCATCAGGCCGAATTGGAACAGCTCCTTTAGGAGCAGTTCGAGCAGTGCTTGCGATGCCCGGTTGCGATCTGCTTCCGGTGCCGCGGCCAGTGTTTCTAAGGGGCCGCCCGGAATGTAGTCCATCGGCAGAACAGTCCTATGGAGAAGATCTGTGACAGGCTCAGGCACAACGAAACGCGGGTCATCTGCAAGAAGCCTGCGGTAGCGGCGCATCTGCTCTGCCTCCCGCAGGTAGTCCGCCTCTTCATGCAACTGCCTTTTGGCCTCGGTCAGGTAGGGTGCCAGGTCAAGTCCTGATGGTAGCAGGCCCGTGATCCGCAAAAGTGCTGCAACATTGTCAATGTCGGCATCGATGCTGGCCGAAATTCCCGGATATTGCACTTTGACCGCCAACTCGCGCCCTGATGAAAGAACGGCGCGATGAACCTGCCCAATCGAGGCCGCTGCTATCGGTGTCATATCAAATCGAGAGAAGTGCCTTTGCCAGTCTGGACCCCAGGCTGCCGTCAGCGTTTGCTGGAATTGACGATCCGGCATAAAATGCGCGCTCTCTCGCAAGTCGGCAAGGATGACCGCGAGTTCTGGGGGCAGAAGGTCGCCCGCATCGAGTGACAGCATCTGTCCAAGCTTCATTGCGGCACCTCTCAGGCGCGACAATTGCTCTTTAGCCCTAAGCGCGTTGGATGGTGTCAGGAGCAGATCGGAAAGATGCGGGCGTTCTCCCTGCGCCATCCGGCGCAAGCCTTCACCGACCATCCCCGTTGCTACGCCGCCTGCAAGCTGGCCTAACGCCGCAAGCCGGCCGAGACGGCTTTTGGGGACGGGGTGAAAACGGTCCTTCATCGGAAAAGCCTCTGCAGCCGGGGACGAACGCGCAGGAAGCCACGATAGGCCGCTTCGAACAAGGGTGTGACTGCAGGCCAGCCAGCGATCTTTCCCAATGGGCGCAAGATTGGGATGGCCCGCCACATGGCCGCAAATGCCGCCGCACCCGAAAGCAACCTGTCGCCCTCCTGCGCATGGAAGCGGGCAAGAATGTCTGCGCGATCAATGGGGCAGACCGTCAAAGGATCGCAAGCATCGATAAATAAGATCGCCCCGCGCCGATCGAGCCGTTTCATCAATGCGATTTCTCTCTGACACAACGGGCAATTGCTGTCGAACCAGACTGTCACTTGCTCAGCCATGACGATGGTCTCCAGTTCTGATGAGTGCTGGAATCTTGTTGGACACGCGTGGGCCAAGCGAGTTTCCTGAATGATGTCTTAGACATATTACGGCGACACGCTGTATTCAGATCAGGCGAGTGATGTTGGATTCGGCTTTTCTTTCGGTAGCGCCCATGCTTCCTCAACTCAACTCTACTGTTCTGAAAGCGGTAGTTTTAAATGGGCGCCTTGAATATTGCGGGCGAATTGCGGCAACAGCGGCACCCTGCATGACACTAGTGTCACCCAGAAGGGGTAGCTTGGCGACCCCACGGCATTTATGATCTGACGGCACCAGATTTGGTTGAGAATCCAAACATCATGGGGATGCGATAGGCCGGAGCATGCTTGGACTGTTAACGGCTGGCTCTAAACGTTGAGGGTTGTCTCACGCAGAACCCTCCTCAGCCAAGAGCGGGCAGGATCCCGTTCGGTTCGTTTGTGCCAGGCCATTTTGTAGATGATATCATGCGTGACGAAGGGCAAGGGCGATACGGTCAGGTCTTGTCCGTTCCGGTAACTCTGAACGAAACTCAGCGGCACGGCGGCGGCGAGATCCGAGCGCCGCACGATCTCGATGGCCTCTTCCGCCTTGTTGACGACAAGTGAGATATCGCGTGCCCCACCGGTTTGCTCAAGCCATTTATCAACGATACCCATCTGCCCGGTTGCCTGCTTGACCAGAACATGCTTCGCGCCAAGAAACGCCTCTTTTGATACGGGGGCGACGAGGTCTGGATGGTCGTGGCGGAAAATACAGACATATTGATCCGTAAAAAGCGGTTCCACAGCCAACTCGGCATCCAAGGTTGGAAACATGCCGACCGCACAGTCCAATACGCCGCGTTCTAGACCATTGATCGAGCTGGGGTTGGAGTGGACATGGAAATGCAGTTTCGCCTGTGGCGCTTCTTTCAGAAAACGGGCTGTGAAATCGGGCAAAATGCGTGAGATCAGCGTCTCGGTCAGCGCAACGTTGAACGTCAGACTGGTTTGGGCCGGAGAAAAAGCCTGAGGCACAGCAATTTCCCGGATCTTGTCCATCGCGGCCTGCAAGTCCGGCCAGATCTCAAGGGCCTTGGCTGTTGGCTCGATGCCGCCGGGGACCTTGATGAACAGTTCGTCCTGCATGATATGCCGAAGCCGCCCAAGCGCATTGGATACCGCCGGCTGGGTGAGCGAGAGTCTGTTGGCGGCGCGTGTCACACTGCCTTCGGCAAGGACAGCGTAAAGGACATTCATCAGGTTCAGGTCGATCCGTTTTTCCTGCATAGCCCTATCCTTAAATGTGACATGCAAGCCGCACGCTTGCGGCGGTCGCCCTCAAGCCTTCGGTTTGCGTCGCATGACATCGCGGATCGGCGCACCGTTGCTGATGGCCTTTTGACGCATTTCTTCGCTCTCGGCAATGTCTTGCGCATGTTTGAGGACTTGTTCGATTTTATCAAATGGAACGAAGCACACACCGACCTCATCGGCCAGGACGAGATCGCCGGGGCTGACGGTCACGCCGCAGATTGTAACGGGTGTGTTGATAGCGACAGTGCGTACCCGCCACTTGCCTGTGATGGGGCTGACGCTCCGGGACCAGATGGGATAACCGATATCGCGCGAATGACCGATATCGCGGACTGCGCCATCCACAATGGCTCCGAGCTCACCCTGCCGTTTGGCGATGCTGGCCAGCAGCCCTCCCATATTGGAGATTTTGTCTACGCCCTCCAGCACAAGCACATCACCGGGTTCGGCGAGGTTATGTGCCTCAACATCTGCCAGCTCCGGATTGCCTGTTTTAAACACGTCGATAGGGCTCATATCATCGCGCAAGACATTCTTCACCGTCAGTGCCCGGCCAACGACACGGGCGGATGCATCTGTTGGCCGCAGCATTCCACCGGGAACGGCACCTGCAATGCCCAGTTCGTCCATTGCATCTGATGTCATTCCGGTAAGGTCCGGCAAAGCGCGAAAGCCCGCAAGGCTGTCGGGGTCGATTTTGGGCAATGTGAATATGCCGAATGCCTCGAGCGGAAGCCGTCCCAGCGTTTCAATCTGCGGGTTGTTCTGGTCCATTGGGGTGCTTTCTTAAAACGAACCCGCTCTTTATGGCTTAGAGCTTGGTAAAGGTGGTCGGTTTGAGGATCTTGTTTTCCTGAGCGACAAAGCTGCCGGCGTTTAGCGTCAGAAACGCCTGCCATTCGGGATCTGCGGCCATATTGGCACGGCGTGTTTCCCGGTCAGTTATGTCTTCGTAGGCCCAGATATGCACGACCTGGTTTTGCGGCCCGATATCGGACACGAAGGAGCCGATGAATTTGCCGAGATGACGCAACTGGATCGGCAGCGCGACCCGCTCGAACTGCTCAAGATATTGCTTCATGTGACCGTGTCTGACGGTATAGGTGCGATGATCGATTATCATGGTGTGCCTGCCTGACGATGATGACGAAAGATATTGGATGGAAATTCAGCCCGCATATTCTGGCTCCGCCAAGCCTTTGATGCCGATATCGAAGGCAAATACATCTCCAGCCAATGGCTGCGCCGCGAGGTCGTCTAGGCCCAGCCGTTGATGTGCCGATGTGACAAAGAGAGTGGCCAGGTCTGGGCCACCGAACGTGCAGCTCGTCGGCTGGGTGACGGGTAGATCAACAACCCGGTCGATACGGCCATCTGCCGCATAGCGCACGACACGACCGCCACCGTATTCCGCGTTCCAGAGATATCCATCGGCATCGACTGTCGAGCCATCCGGCCTGCCCGGACGATCCGATGTATCCGCAAACAGCCGTTCGTCATGAATTGTGCCCGCATCAGCGTCGAAACGATAGGCCATGATCCGATCGCGGTAGGTATCCGCGAAATACATGACCCGGCTGGCGGGGCTCCAGCAGATGCTGTTGGGAACGATCACATCGCCGCGCAGGCAAGAAACCGTTCTATCCGCGTCAAGCCGGTAGAGCGATCCGGTTGGGTCGCGTCTGACGTCGCTCATTGTGCCCGACCAGAACCGGCCTTGCCGATCGGTGCGTCCGTCGTTGAAGCGGTTGTCAGGGAGGTCTTTTTCGGGATCAGCAATCGGCTCGCAATGCTTCGAATTAAAATTCACGAAATGCAAACCAGTTTGCATGGCAACGACAAGCTCGCCTGGCCCACCACTGCGCAATCCTATGCTGCCGATAATATCTGGCATTGCAAGGCTTTCGACGTTGCGGGACACCGGATCGAAGCGATAGATCGTCGGGCCGCGACTATCCACCCAATATAGCTTTTGCTCCCGCTCGCTCCAGACCGGGCTTTCGCCGAGCTTGTTTTTGACATCAATCGTATAAATTGGAGATATGGCGGGCATGTCGGTTTCCTACAGCCTGTCGTGTGACAGATCGATTGAGTGTTCTGGGCGCGTAGGTGGACAGACGCTGGATATGTCCATCGAAGGTACAGAGGCAGCGGCAACCGCAACCGCCGCCAGTTTTGCAAATATCATGAAGTCCTCCCGAATTGACTTGGCATTGCCCGCTCCATCCTCATGCGCGACAAGCCTCCCTGCATGCCGCTGAAGAACGTCGGCCACAAACAATTCCCACACCGCTTTCGGTTTGCGCCGGGACTGAGGCTAAGAAGCTGAACGTCTCAGAGGTAGTCATTATTCGTGATGGGCCGCATCACCCATAGTTTTGAAAGGAAGATGAAATCCGCGCCGACGCCAGAACGATCAACTCACGCGGATCCCCAGAGACCAACCCATCGTGTAGGGGCCCTCAAGCGCGATGATGCGAGCGTGCCTCTTCGAAATCTGCCTCCTGCAGAAAGATGGGCAGGCCGTGCGGTGTTCGTTCGGCTGCGTGTTCCCATGCATGCTTATAAAGATGCTGCTCATCGCCCGTCGCCAAAGATCGTATCGAGGCGATTTCTTCCAGAGCGTTCAGCCAGTCGTCGTAATAGGTATCGACCGTATCGGGCATGCCGTTTCTGGCACTCGCCTTGCGATGTTTTGAAAACACCCCGGCCCATTCGCTCCATTCGAACTGTCCGGCCTCGTTTAACGCAACCGTCATGGCAAAAATCTGCGCCTGCCACGGTTCGCCAAAGAGCATGCCAGTCTCTTCATCCCAGATGCGCGGGTCTGTACCGCAGGTTTGAGCGAGATCGATATCAGTATGCGCCTGTGTCATGCTGTTTGCCTCATGCCGTTGCGCTGGGCCGCTCGGAAGCAGCGGTTGCGATCCGCGTACCGATCATGGAATCGCGGTTTGCGAGTTCTGCCAGTTCCTCTTCCGACCATCCCTCTGTTCCTTCTGGGCGCATCGGAATAACGATGTAACGCATCTCGGACGTGGAATCCCAGACACGCACGCGCGTCGTTTCAGGAAGGACAAGGCCGAATTCCGCAAGGACGGCGCGCGGTTCGATCACGACGCGTGAGCGGTAGGCTGAGGACTTGTACCATGCAGGGGGCAAGCCAAGCACAGGCCAAGGATAGCAGGAGCACAGCGTGCAGACGACGACGTTATGGACCTCGGGCGTATTGATGAGCGCCACGATATGTTCACCCTGACGGCCTGTATATCCCAGAGAAGCGATGGCAGCGCTGCTGTCGGTCTTCAGCCATTCCAGATAGGCTGGATCGCTCCAGGCCCGGGCTACCACCCGCGCGCCATTGCGAGGGCCGATCTTGGTCTCGTAAGTCTCCAGAATCGTTTCCAGCGTTTTCGGATCGACATAGCCTTTCTGCGTGAACAGAGTTTCCAAGGCCCGGACGCGCAACTCCGTGTCAGTCAGATGAGAATGATCGTGATCATGGTCGTGGTCATGGTTGCCGGACATGGCAAACTCCAAGGCTTGAAAGGTTGAGGCAGCTGCTAAAGGCGGTAGATGCTTCAGGCAGGATCGAGATAAGGTTCAAAGGCATCGACAACGACTTCGCAGCCAGGTTCGCAACCCTCGCCCCAGAGGTCCCGTCCATCGAACTGCACGGCATAAAGCCACTGCGGATCTTCGTTACCAAGGGCGCTATGGTCGGGATACACGTGGACGCCATAAACCATCGTCACCACGCCGGGATGGCCCCGGACGTAGCGAGGCAGCCGCGTATGGGTGGACGGGTTAAGCTTGCGTGCAATCACCCTGTCCCCGATGTTAAAACGATGGGCCGTCTTCGCTGGGCGCATCGAGGAGTTGCCCTTTTCGGCCATGATCGGAATACGCTCAGGGGGGAGGGCAGAGAGGCCTGTACGCGCCGGATGAAGGGCCGCGCCGGCGCTGATCTCACTCGCATCGGCCAGCGAATGTTTGATGGCCAACCGCTCAAGCCGAAGGACAAACCTGCGAAAGTAGTCATCGCCGCGCAGATATTCGTCAGGCGGCAGGGATTCCATTTCGGAGCGGACCTGATCGATCGACCAGAGCCCAAGCCCACCAATCGCAAAATTCACCGCAAAGATGCGGCGCTCCCATTCATGGTGAAACGGTTCTTCGTTCTCGATATCTGGAATCGGGCCGAAGCCGTGCATTCCGCCCATGTCATGAATACCATTCATCGTCCACTTTCCTCATTGCGGCAGCGTCGTCCAGTTGGTTACCGAGCGTAGTCAGGCAGTGATATGTCTGTCCACCCACTCAGGCTTTCGACGGCATGAGCGACCGTGAGCAGGGTTTTTTCGTCGAAGAGCCTGCCGACCAGTTGCACGGACAAAGGCAGACCGCAGTCGTTAAGCCCAACTGGAACGCTGATGGCGGGATTGCCTGTCACGTTGAACGGGTTTGTCATGGAAGGCCCGGCAGGATCGAATGGATTTGGTACTGGTGTGTAGCGGGGTGCGGCATTCGCCGTCGTGGCGCAGAGTAGAACATCGCAGCCAGTCAGCGCAGCCGACAGCTGTTCAGCCAGAATGCGCCGTGCTTTCAGGCAAGCAAGGTAATCTGTCGCGGTATAGGCGGCACCCAGCGCCAGCCGGCGCGCTGAAAGGGGGCCGAAATCGCCTATCCGTGAACGCAGGTTGGCTTCGTGAATGTGGTGCCCTTCGATGAGAAGCAAAGCGCGGATGACGGTTCCAAACAAGGCAAGCGGTGGGGTTTCCACATCGAACACTTCCGCGCCTTCTGCACGAAGCAGATCCGCGACCCGCTCGATTTCGGCCAGAACCGGCCCAGATGCCGTGACCAGCAGCGACCTTGCGATCCCGACCTTCATACCTTTGACGGAATGTCCGAGAGCTGCGGTGAAATCCTCTGTGGGCACATTGGCGCAGTCATTGTCGAGTGGATCATAACCAGCCAGCACGTTGAGTGCCACGGCTGCGTCCTCCACCGTCCGCGCAAGAGGGCCGCAGTGGTCGAGGGACCATGACAGCGGAAAGCAGCCACGGCGCGAAACACGCCCGAAGGTCGGCTTCAGGCCGACCGTTCCGCACCAGGATGACGGCGACCGGATCGAGCCACCGGTATCTGTGCCAAGCGCCATGCGCAGAATGCCGCCAGTAATGGAGGATGCCGAGCCGCTCGAAGAACCACCAGTGATGTGATCGAGGTTCCACGGGTTGCGGGCAGGCGGAAAGGGAAGTTCAGCATCCGGGCCATAAAGGGCATATTCATGCGTCGCCATCTTGCCGACGAGCACCGCGCCACCGAGGGAAAGCTTTTCGACGATGGCCGCGTCGCCAGACGCAACGGTATCAAGCCCGATGCGCGAATGGCAGGTTGTTGGCAGACCGGCTACATCAAACAAGTCCTTGGCGCCATAAGGAATGCCCTGCATCGGGCCGCGATCCACGCCAGCGGCAAAATCCCGGTCAGCACGCTCCGCCGCAGCCAGCGCCTGCTCGGGAAGAATGCTGATGAAGGCGTTCAACGTGTCATTGGCGGCCTTCGCCTTGTCCAGCGTCCAGCGGGTCAGTTCTGTGGACGAAAAGGCACGCTCACGCAGTTTTTGGCCAAGCGAGCGAAGGGAGAGATCTGTGAATGTCACTTTTCGACCCTCCCAAAGGTAATCACCTGGCGCAGATCCGCGGGACCGCTCGCACGATTGGCAAAGGCGTGAATGGTATCGAGTTCCTCACGCATCTGCGCAAATTCGACGAGCATCTGTTCGCGCCAGCCCTCATCAAGATCGAGCTTGGCGCGCTGCATCAGAATATCGAACTCGCCAACCAGCGATTCGGGCGTGTAGGTCATTCTCATCACCATCCGTAAAAATATAGACCCCGGTCAGACCGAGGGCGTGAACCGGTCCTTTGCCCGCAACGGCAAGCTGGCATGTCAGGCATTGTTCGTGGAAGTGATGGACGCGATCGCCCCCATCACCTTCAATGCGTTCTTATGTCCAGGGCGTAAGTGCTTTGTCGGCTGTCAGGCCGGTTTTCAAAAGTCCCTGGTCACGCATAACGGTGAACACGTAGTCGAGATTTGTAGGCTCGACCCTCGGCGAAAGATTTGGGACGGCCATTTTCTTGACCAGTGATATGTCCATCTTCGTCCACTTCGCGATGGATTCATAGGCCAGATCATGATCTGCCATGGCCAGTTCAGAACCCTGCACCAGAGAGGCACGGAACTTCGCAACAAGCTCGGGATTCTTGGCTGTCCATCCGGCGTTGGCCTGATATCCACCGACGACAACGCCATCAGGTGCGTTCTCGAAGAAGTTTACGAAGGGCACTGCGACGCCTTCCTCTTTCATGAGGAAGAAAAATGGGTCGAAGTTGAGTGCGGCATCGATCTCGCCGCGCTTCATCATATCGCTGTAGTTGACTGGCGGCACTTCAATCCACTTGAGCTTCTTGGGATCAAGGCCCTTCTGCTTGAACCAGTAATTGAACATGTACAACATGATGTTGTTCAATGCTGGTGTGGCAAGCCGGCGACCGTAGAGATCAGCCGGTTCCTTCAGGCCTGCGCCTGCGCGCGCCATCAGCCCGATATTGCCGGTGGCGGGAAGTCGTTGCCCTCCGGCAATCATGGAAATCGGAAGCCCTGCATCGATGGACTGAAGCGTCGGGATCATATTGAGCGTGCCGATGTCCATGGAATTGGTCACCAGCGCCGGTACGATTGCGGTCGCTGACATTGGCGTCAGTTGAAAGTCGATCCCATTCTTTTCAAAGATTCCCTTGTCTTTCGCAAGGAAGGCTCCGACGAAGTCGACAGCAGGATAGAAGCCAAAGCGGATGGGCTTGAGGTCCTGCGCGCGCAACAGTGACGGGGCCGCGAGCGAGCCAAGCGCAAGGCCTGACAGTGCAAGTGCGGAACGGCGTGTTATTTTCGATGTCATTTTAGTTCCCCTAACTTAACGTTGAGTTTTTCTTGTTGTTACATCGCTGAAGAGGCGGCGTTCATTGTTGTGAACTTCGCCACCGCAGGATTTTTCGCTCGGCAAAACCGAGAAGGAGCGCAGACCCCATGCCGATCATCGACAGCATCACAAGGCCTGCGAACATATCGGCTGACCGGTAGGATCGACCCGCCGCAAGCATGAACTGGCCTATTCCGTCGACACCGACCAGCATTTCCCCGGCGACCGCCATCCCCAGTGAGGCGGTCAAGCTGATTCGGGCTCCAGAAAGAATATCGGGCATGGCACTTGGCAGCGCGATCTTGAAGGCAAACTCGGTCCGAGACATGCGAAACACCCGCGCGACCTCAAAAAGGCGGGGCTCGACCATCCGGAAACCATGAATGGTGGACAGAAGCATTGGCCACAATGCGCAAAAGGCGACAACGCTCAAAACCATCAGATCGCTGAGGCCAAACAATGCCATGGCAACCGGAATGATCGCCGAGGCTGGCAAAGGGCGCAACGCCTCGAGGGAAGGCCCGAGATAGCTCTGCGCGACTTTCGAGCTTCCAACCAGAGCACCGATCGCTATCCCTGCGATGGACGCCAGTACCCAGCCATAAAACATGCGCATAACGGTCGCGAAAAACTTGTGGCGGATGTCCTCGTCAAAAAAACCAGCCCAGAGGCTTGCGAATGTATCACTTGGCGATGGCAGGAAAACGGGCGTGATAAGATTTGCGTCCGTGACCAGCTTCCAGATGCCGATAAGGACAAGGAACATGCAGCCGCTGGCCAGAACCCATGCGAAACGGTTGATGTTCATTCTTCCTGCTCCTTTGTGTAGAACCGGCCGAAGAAGGTTTTCTGGACCGAGGCCATTGCTATATTGAGCAGGAGGCCGAGAAGCCCGATCCAGACGAGTGTTGCCAGCATCAGCGCCGGGTTCATCGCTTCGCGTGCCAGCATGATGGCTGAGCCAAGGCCTTGCGGGTTGCCGACAATTTCGATGGTGACGCCGACGACGAGTGAAAAACCAAGCGTTACACGCAGCGCGACAAAGATACCCGGCAGCGCTGCTGGCAGCACGATTTTCCAGATTTGTTGAAGTCTGGACAATCCCAGAACCATTGCCACTTCATTGAGGCGCGGCGTAATGCCCTGAACGGCAGACCGCGCCATGATCAGATTTGGCCAGATCGTGGTAAAGGCGATCACGGCAATTTCCATCTTGAAGCCAAGGCCGTAGATGATCATCCAGACCGGAAGCAGCGCGATGGAAGGCATGGCGCGAATGAACTCGACAGGCACCTCGAACAGCCGGTCGAGCTTGTTCAACAGGCCGAGGAAAATACCGCCGGGAATGCCGACCGCAGCCCCGATCAGGAAGCCCAATACAACAGATACCAGTGTTTCCCATGTCGTTTTGAAGAGCGAGCCATCGATGATAGCACCCGCGCCTGCAACCAGAATTTGGCTTGGGGGCGCCAGCGTGTAGCTTTGCATGTGGGTCAATCGCGCCCAGCTTTCTGCAATCACCACCGCTGCGATAGGCAGTGCGGCAGCGCGCAGCGCGTTGATCTTGGGCGCGCCCATCAACCTTGCTTCTCCGCAATGGTAATAAACCGTGTCAGTTCTCGCCGCAGACGAACAAACTCCTCGGTTTCGCGCGTTTCAAGCTGATTGCGGGGGCGCGGAAGACGCACGTCAAACACTTCCGCGATCCGACCCGGGTGCGGCAGAAGGCCGATCACACGATCTGAGAGATAGATTGCTTCTTCCAGGTCATGTGTCACGAAAAATGCAGTGGCTTTGTTCACTGCCAGAATGGCAAGCAATTCGTCCTGCAGGTTTTGCCGGGTCATTGCATCGAGTGCACCGAAGGGCTCATCCATCAGCAAGAGCTTCGGTTCCTGCGCCAGCGCACGGGCTATCTGCAAGCGCTGCTGCATGCCGCCCGACATCTGGCCGGGAAATTTATGGCTGTGCTGACCAAGCCCGGTTTTATCCAGCAGGTTCTGAATGATCGGAGCGCGTTTCTTATGGGGAACGCGCGCAGCCTCCAATGCCAGCGACACGTTTTCTGCAGCCGTCCGCCAGGGTAGCAAAGCCTTGGCATAATCCTGGAAGACGACGGAAATCTCGCGGGTGGGGCCACGAAGTTCCTTGCCTTCATAAAGAATACGCCCGTCCGTCGGAGCAAACAGTCCCGCAATCAGCCGCAACATCGTCGTCTTTCCACAGCCCGACGGACCAACGACGCTGACAAATTCGCCTGGCTTCAAAGCCAGTTCGATGTTGCGCAAGATCTCATGCCCGCCAAGGGTAAGGCACGTGGAATGAAGATTCACCAACGGAATAGCTCGCTGCGTGTCTTCAGGGCCGCCTCGGCTTGGCGTTGTGATTGTTGATTGCTGCGTCATATGCTCAGTCACCGATCCGATATTTGCGAGAGATACGTCAGAGTTCCATTCGGAAACCAATCAAATACTGACCTCACTCATTGCCATGAGAACATGGATGCGCACCTGTTCCGAACAGGGATCTGTCACGAGTGAGCGCTCCAGAAAGTCTCTTTCGGACATGAAAGCTGCGAAGCGAGAATTCGCTGGAGCGACCTGCGCAAAGTGGTCAGCGTGTTCAGGTTTGTTTTTCCCGTGCGGAAACACACTGAAGATATTCAGGGGATCCTGAGCGCGATAAACTCATCTTCACGAACAATGACGGTTCGGGCACGTCCGATAAATTTGGCACCGTCGGCGAGAAGGCGCTGACCTTCTGGTGAAACGCGCGCTTCGCGCATTGCCTCTTCGCTCTCGTACCAGACCTCGGCGACACCGTCGATTGCGATGTCCATTTCCACGATATCCTGGCGCACAATGTTGTCGAGACATTCGGACTGCACGTAACGGAGAATATTCTTCACATCAATTGCCAGCGGACCATGAACTTCGCGCCAGTATTTGAGGAATTCTTCGCGGGTCCAATCATCGCGTTTTGCCAATAGGGTTACAGTCTTGATCATTGTCCCTCCGAAATCTTTTTTTCAGACCTGTTAGAAATGGTAATGTTCCAAAACCATTCCGCCCAAATGGATAGTTTAAGATCGGGGCGGATGACACAAATTTCCTCTCGTAATGCGCCACATCATGTTCGTGAATAAAGAGCAAAGGCTTCATTAATGCTGGTAATGAGCCGTATTTCGAACTTCAATTACAAGGTGCGCCTTGATTGGACGTAAGTTGAAGATGCCTTTCGTGATGACGGGCTTTTTCAAAATTACCCAAACCTTTGAGGCCCTTACATGATCAAACTCATTTCGTTGCTCGTTCGACCGTCGGAAATGACGAAGGCCGACTTTCTTTATGCCTGGCGCGTCGAGCATGCTGAAATGGCGCTCTCTGTCCCCGGTATCCGCAAGTTCGTGTTGAATATCATCCTGAAAGAGCCAAGTCGTGCCGATGTGCCGGACTACCCCTTCACCTGCGACGGAATTGCCGAGATTTGGTTCGATGACGAAGAACAGATGAAGGACGTTCTGGCTTCGGAAGCGCTCAAGCGTTTTCGTGCACATGGTGCAACCTTCATCGGCAGCATCAAGGCTTTTCTGGTCGAAGAGCAGATCGTCATCTCTGGCGAAGAAAGTCGCCTCCCATTGCCTACAGCATAGGTTTTGCCATGTGAGGTGACAGGACCTCTTCGTTATGCATGCGACGCAGCGATTATGTGGATGATCCGACCTGAGGACATCAGGTCAGATAGCTCATTTAAACGTTGCGTCGCCCCCAGTGGTGGGAGTTGTCCCGACGAACATCGAACGTGTGAAGGTTTTGCAACAAAACTGAAAAACCACTGAAAGAAACTGTAGCCATACTGACATCATCAGTGACTAAACACGGCGGCAACACAATGCGGGTCGTGCTTGAAGGCATTCTCCGGACAATGTGAGTTACCGGAGTTGCACCTTGAAAATCATCCAGATCACAGACACCCATCTGAGCCCCACCAAGCCGCATTTCAATGGCAATTGGGAGCCGCTGGTTCGCTGGATCGAAAGTGAGAAGCCTGATCTGGTCGTCCATACCGGTGATCTCAGCATCGACGGTGCCGATTTCGAAGAAGACATCGCTTTTGCCATGGACATGATGCGGCAATTGTCCATGCCGATGCTGATTGTTCCTGGCAATCACGATGTTGGACATTTCCATGGGTCGGCACAGCCGGTCAATGCCGAGCGCCTGGACCGTTGGCATCGCCTCGTCGGCCCCGACTACTGGGTCGAAGATACGGATCGTTGGCGCATAATCGGGCTCAACAGTCTCCTGATCGGGCTTGGTGGCGCAGATGAAGAGGCGCAGGAACGCTGGCTGGAACAAACCCTTGAGAGCCGCGACGGCCGTCAGGTCGCAATCTTCACGCACAAACCGCTTTTTGTCGATGACGCCAACGAGCCGGAAGCAGGGTACTGGAGCGCACCGTTTGAGCCGCGCATGCGCCTGCTGGAGCTTATCGCCAGGCATGATGTTGCATTGGTCGGTTCCGGCCATCTGCACTGGAGCTGGATAGGCCGTCATGACAACACCACCCTCGTCTGGGCGCCACCGTCCTCCTTCATTTTGGGAGACATGGAACGCGAAATGCCGGGATCGCGTCTGCTTGGTGCAGCGGTTCACCATCTCGGAGAAACGGTGGAAAGCCAGTTGGTGTCCGTGGAAGGGCTGAAGCCCTATTATCTCGATGACGTGGTGGCAGAGGTCTATCCATCCGCTCTCAAGAAGAAGGAAGCGGCGGAATGAGCGTGCTGTCTCTCTCCAACATCACAAAGTCTTTCGGCTCCAACGATATTCTCAAAGGAGTAAGCCTTGAGGCTGAGCCTGGCGAATTCATCGCGCTGGTCGGCCCGTCCGGCTGCGGCAAGAGCACGCTTCTTCGCATCGTCGCGGGTCTGGACCATGCCGATCAAGGTGAGATCAGCCTTGGTGGAAAGACATTGTCGAACCTGACAGCCGCCGATCGCAACATTGCCATGGTGTTCCAATCCTATGCGCTTTATCCGCATCTGACAGCTGGCCAGAACATCGCAGTGCCGCTTGCCATGCGTCGCCTCACTGCCACGCAACGCCTGCCGATTATCGGCAATGTCTTGCCCGGTCAGAAAGCAATCCGCCAAGGCATACTCAAGGAAGTTGAGGCGATGGCTGCCTCCTTGAAGATCGGCCATCTGCTGAATCGTAAGCCCGGCCAGATGTCTGGCGGCCAGCGCCAGCGTGTGGCGCTTGCTCGCGCCATGGTTCGCCATCCAGCATTGTTCCTTATGGATGAGCCTCTGTCCAATCTGGATGCCAACCTGCGTGTCCATGCGCGTGGCGAAATCGTCGAGCTGCACCGCAAGTCAGGCGTTCCGGCACTTTATGTTACGCACGACCAGTCGGAAGCCCTGTCCATGGCAAGCCGTGTGGCGGTTATGATTGGCGGCAGACTTCTGCAACTGGCCACGCCGCAGACGATCTATGAAGACCCCTCCCATATCGAGGTTGCGCGGTTCATCGGCCAGCCCCGGATCAACCTGCTGCCGACAAAAGCGACTGCCAATGGCATGGTGCAATTCGGTGGTATCACCATCGCAGCGTCTAGCCTGTCGCGTGGCGACGACATCACCGTCGGCATTCGCCCGGAGTTTGTGAGGCTGGCATCGCAATCCAGAGACACGATGGCTGCAACGGTGGAACGTCTTGAGTTCCTCGGCTCGGAAGTCATTCTCTTTGCACGCCTTGACGGTATGGGCGAAACTGTCGTCGTCAAGCTCACGCCGTCCGACGCCGCAAATCTAGGCCCCGGCAAGCCGGTTCATCTGGCAATCCAGCCGGACAAGGCGCTGCTCTTCGGTGCGGATGGTGAACGCGTCACAACGCAGGTTTCCATTGTTGGTGCGCCGGAGCTGCTCCATGGCTGAGTTGACCGCATCCGTTTTCGCCGCTCCGACACCGACGCAGGCAGAGATCGCCGCCAGGCGCGAAAGCCGCACCGCCTGGCTGCTTGCGGGACCGGCTATCGTCCTCATGATGCTGTTCATCATCGTTCCGACGGCCGCCGTCATCGTGCTGGGCTTTACCGATTTCGAACTTGGCTATTCCAATTTCCGCTTTGTCGGATTTGAGAACTATGTCGAGCTCTTCAGTGACCGCACGTTCCGCACATCGCTTTGGAATACCGTTGTCTATACGGCCATCGTAACGCCCTTCTCAATCATCTTCGGCCTTGGCATTGCCATGCTTATCGAAGCTGAGCCGCGGGCCAAGGCGTTTTTCCGCACAGTCTACTTTCTGCCGGTCGCCTCTCTGCTGGTGGCCATGGCAACGGTCTGGCAATATATGCTGCACCCGAGCATCGGCCCTGTGAACATGATGCTAGGCGTCTTTGGCATTGCTGGACCCAACTGGCTTGGCTCGTCCAGCACGGTTTTGCCAAGCCTTGCCATTATCGGCATCTGGCAGTCGGTCGGCTTCAATATGGTTCTGTTTCTGGCAGGCCTGACGGCCATCCCGCGTGATCTTTACGCAGCAGCGGAAATGGATGGCGTCCGCTCCAGTTTCGAGCGTTTCCGCCTTGTCACATGGCCGATGCTGGCGCCAACCACGCTGTTTGTGGTGACGATCAGCATCATCAATTCGGTCAAGGTCTTCGAGACCGTAAAAGCCTTGACCGAAGGCGGGCCGAACAAGGCATCCGAAGTGCTGCTCTTCACGATCTATCAGGAAGGGTTTGTCTATCTGCGCGTCGGCTATGCGTCAGCCATGACTGTGATCTTCCTCGCCATTCTGGTGGTCCTGATGTTCCTCCAGTACCGCGTTCTTGACCGCAAGGTGCATTACTCATGACGCAGTCCGCCACTCTCCCACCAACGATGACATTGGGCCGCGTGATCCGCCTGTGCATTCTGAAAATTGGCGCGCTCATCTTCCTGTCGCCCTACATCTTCATGATTTCGACGGCTGGCAAAGCGCAAAGCGAGATTTTTTCCTCGTCTCTGTCGCTCATTCCGCAGACATGGAGCTACATGGCCAACTTCACCAAGGCCATGACGCGGGTTTCTATGCCGCATCTTCTCTTGAACGGTGCCATCGTCTGCTCACTGATTCTGTTCATTCAGGTCATCGTCGCAGTGCCCTGCGCCTACGCCATGGCAAAATTGAAATTCAAGGCGGCGCGGGCATTGATGATCATCGTCATGCTGGGCCTTCTGGTGCCGATCCACGCCACCGCCTTGCCGCTTTATGTCGCCTTCGACCGCATGTCGGTGCTCAACAGCTATATGGCGCTGGTCGCACCTTTCTCGATCTCGGTGTTCGCGATCTTCCTGTTCCTGCAGTTCTTTCGGGCAATGCCGGACGATCTTATCCACGCAGCCCGGCTGGATGGAATGAGCGAAGCTGGGATCGTCAGCCGTGTCATTTTGCCCAATGCCTGGCCAGCGGTCACGGCCTTTGCGATCTTCTCGGTCGTCGCCCACTGGAATGATCTGTTCTGGCCGCTGATCGTCGTGACGAACCAGACCTATGCAACACCGCCGCTTGGCCTTCTCTACTTCCGTGCTGCGGAAGCAGGAGACGATTACGGCGCACTGATGGCGGCAACGCTCATCATCACTCTTCCCCTCGTTCTTGCGTTTCTGGCTGCCCAGAAGAGCTTTATCGAAGGCATCACCATGACCGGCCTCAAAGGTTGAGCCGGACAGCATAAACACTAGCCTCACCATTTAACGGAGAACGTGCCATGAATCTTATCAGACACGCATTGACGGCGCTTGCCGTCTCGGTTGCCTTTGCTGCCATGCCCGCAAAGGCAGAGACAGTGCTGACCGTGCATTATCCAATGCCGGGCTTCTTCAAGGATGTGATGGACAACATTTCGAAGAAGTTCATGGAAGAGAACCCGGAGATCAAAATCCAGTTCGCCAATCCTTCCGCAACCTACGAGGAAGGCATCCAGACCATAATGCGGCAGGCCGGAACGGCCGAAATGCCTGATCTGACCTTCATCGGTCTTAACCGTCTGCGCATGGTCAACGAGCGTGACATTCCTGTTGATCTCGGGCCGCTCGTCAAAGCCGATGGCAACATGGCTGAGCAAGGCTTTTCAGACAATATTCTGAAGCTTGCCCAGGTGGACGGCAAGCAGGTTGGCCTCGCCTTCGCAACCTCGAACCCGATCATGTATTACAACGCCGATCTGGTTCGCAAAGCCGGTGGCAACCCGGACGTTCCGCCAAAGACCTGGGATGAGGTGATTGCACTTGGCGGGAAGATCAAGGCGCTCGGCGACGGCAATGAAGGCATCGATTTCCGCTGGCAGGGTGATGACTGGATGTTCTCCGCACTGTTGTTCGGCGCAGGCGGCACCATGCTGAGTGCTGACGAGACAAAGGTGACATTCAATGGTGAGGCAGGCCAAAAGGCCGTTGCCGTTCTCGACAAGATGGTCAAGGAAGGCGGCCTTCCGGTTCTGACCAAACAGGCTGGCGAACAGGCCTTTGCAGCCGGCAAGATCGGCTTTGCGTTTCAGACAACGGGCGCCCTTCGCAACACCATCAAGAACGTTGGAGACAAGTTCGATCTACGCACAGCACAAATTCCGCTGATCGACGCAGAAAATGGCAAGCTGCCAACAGGCGGCAATGCTGTGGTTATCCTGACCAAGGATGCCGAAAAGCAAAAGGCCGCATGGACCTTCGCAAAGTTCGCAGCCGGGCCTTACGGTGCGTCCGTTGTCGTGCCGGGCACAGGTTATGTTCCAAACAACGAGTTGGCTGCAAAGTCGCCGGAATATCTCGGCAATTTCTACAAGGAAAACCCGCTGTTCCAAGCTGGTCTTTCACAGATGTCGCGCATGATTCCTTGGTACGCTTTCCCGGGCACAAACGGTGTGAAGGTTACTCAGACCATCGTTGAAAACCTGTCACGCATCGTCGAGCAGAATGCCAAGCCTGACGAAGCCTTGAATGACGCTGCCGATGAAGTGAAAAAACTTCTGCCGCGCAGGTCTTGAAGACACCAAGCACGACGTTGAGGAGGTGGCTTTGTCACCTCCTTTTTTGATTTTTCAGATAGTTAGGATGGAGCGGGCCTTTGGCGTCAGGCTGTCATGCTAGGCGACTGTTGCGCCGGGGAACAATTGGTATCCAACTCGCAGATGCCTTGGTGGTGCTGCGTTCTGCGCAATATCCAGCAACAATGCGGCAGCTGCGGTGCCCATGTCTGCATCCGGCATCCGTATCGTGGTCAACGGCCGCTCGAGCATACGCCCGATGGAAATGCCGTCGAAACCGCAGACGGAGATATGACCCGGAACCGAAATCCCATGTCGTCTCAGAGCGCTGATCACACCAAGCGCCAGAAGATCATTGGAGGCGATGATGGCACTTGGCCTGATATTCTCTACAACGTCCAACAGATCAAGGTTTTCGTATCCGTCGAGAAAGCCAATCTGCAGCGCTTCGAGCGATCTAAGCCCGCTGTCCGCCAGCGCCTTGCAGTGCCCCTCGTAACGTAGCCGTGCCCTGTCAGAGGAGGTGAAATACCCGGATACAAACAGGATATGATGATGACCCTTATCCATCAAGAAACGGGTAAGCTCGTAGCTTGCCTGAAAATTATCGACGGTGACCGCCGCTTGAAACCGCGGCAGTGGCAAATTGTTCAGCAGAACGGTGGGTGGCAATGCTGCCGAAAGTACATCGCTGGAACGGGGATCGCAAAGCGTCAGGATTAACCCGGTCGGGTGTTCTTCAAGGAGGGATGCGACAGCCGAAGCCTCGCTGGACGGATCATAATTGGACTGTGCAATCAACACGCTTTGCCCTGCGGCTTGCAGGCGACGCTGAATGCCCGCAAGAGATGCGGCAAACACCGGATTGGAAATGCTCGGAACAAGAACGCCAACGACAGCGCGTGATCGACGGGTATCGCCAGCTTTGTTTGCGATATGCCTGTAACCCATTTCCGCCGCCGCACGGCGGACCTTACGCACCATCTCGGCGCTAACTGGCCCAGTGCGGTTCAGTACACGGCTTGCAGTGCTGATGGAGCATCCTGCGCGGAAAGCGACCTGCTCAAGTGTGATCATAGAGGTGGTTTTTAATAATCAACATAACAGCCTGTCTTGTCAGCAGCGTAAGGCATCAATTCCCGGCCCACGACTTCGGATCGAGCTACCATATCTTATTCTGAGCAGCGCTACGAGGCTATAGTAAGCAATATCTACTACAGCTGCCATCCAGCGCATTGTTCCGATCTGCAAACGGTTGCCCAAGACCATCAGGTTCTTCTGGAGTTGACTGTACCGCCAGCCTTTTCTGCCCAAAGCCACCGAGATCCCACCACAGAGAACAGCGCTCTTATTTAAGAGAATTTACAGACCACCAACGTACTATAGAAAAAATTTAAGTTTTTTAATTGGTCCATTCTGGGAAAGGCGCCCTCCCAATGTGGAAATATCGAGGTCAACATATTGGAACTCTCTACCACCCTGTTGCTGCATAAATCTTCTTTGCTCGTTGGGGCGGGCTGTTTCCTCTATGTAAGATGGCAATCTGGAAAGAGCCTGGGTCTAAGGCTTATGGCCATCTCTTTCATCATACTCGCCATCGGCTCAACAATCGCGGGCGCCGGGGAGCGAGGAGAACTCCCCGTTTATGCCTGGACACTTTTGAGTTTCACGGCTGGACCCCTTGCTTACGCACTGTTCTGGATTGGAATTAGACGTCTCATCCATGAGCGCGTCTGTCACCGGGACTGGATCGTGCTTGCAATAGCGCCTGCGCTATTTGCC
Organism: Rhizobium sp. CFBP 13644; assembly: GCF_014842165.1. NCBI lineage: Bacteria > Pseudomonadati > Pseudomonadota > Alphaproteobacteria > Hyphomicrobiales > Rhizobiaceae > Rhizobium > Rhizobium sp. CFBP 13644. The sequence goes on along the minus strand of NZ_JACYVF010000005.1, from coordinate 245,686 downwards.
ATTGCTGTTGCGACCGATTTCCATTTGGAAAACTCTTATAGAGCAACTATTTTTCTGACTGTGATGGCATCCTTCATGGTGTCCTGCGCCTTTATCGTTCTACGCGGCACCCGTGGAGCCATTGTCCGGGCTCGTTTTCCTTTGGCGCTGTCATTCGCCGCGAAGGCGGTGTTAGCGTTGATTGCGATTGCAAGCATTACGATCCCTGAACATGTGTCGGTTTCCGTCAGTGAAACTTTCTTTATGCTGATCCTATGCCAGTTCCTAATCGCGATGTTCGTGCAGATATTTGCCAAGGAACGCGCGGAAATGCGGTTGATCCAGCTCCTTGAAACCGATCCGCTCACCCAGATCCACAACCGCCACTGGTTCTTTTCAAATCTGCCTGCCAATCCCTCGCCAGGGGATATTTTTGTGACGATCGATATCGATCACTTCAAGAAGGTCAACGATGAATTCGGTCACGCGATTGGCGATCATGTTCTCGTTGCGACGGCAAAAACAATGGCTGAAAGCCTATCGGGAGACTATATGCTCGCCCGGGTCGGCGGCGAAGAGTTCGGTCTTTACATCAAATCCTCTTCATTGGATGAAGCCGAACGACAAGCGGAGCGTCTGAGGAGCGCCGTTGAGGCAATTGATTTGCGTTTTGAGGGAAGGCGTGTCCCCGTTACAATTAGTCTTGGTCTCGCGACCGCGACAAGTGGAATGAAAATGCAAACCTTGATGAGGAACGCAGATCAGGCGCTCTATTCCGCAAAGGCTGCGGGACGGAATCGAAAAGAGATTTTCAGTCCTTACCTCGAGGGGCCGCTTTTCAACGATCTTTCCAGTGACAATTCTCACAGTGTCACTCGCCTTGGCGAAATGGCGAATGCGCCCGGTCACATCCAGTGATCGCCTGAGGCGGGTCAAGCGCGATAGCCGTGGACCTTGCCACTTCGGGGCAGATGTTGTCCTGCCTCGTAACAGTAGCCGTCTTAACCCTCGAAGATTTGCATCACGATAGCGCGATGTTTGCCATGCTCATAGCTGTTACTTTTCGAAGATGTTATATACATCAGGAGGGAGGATGCCGATGACAGATCGCTCGACGCGAGATTTTCCGGGCTACAGCCGCATATCAAAAGCCATGCATTGGATCGTGGCTTTGCTTGTTTTCGCGACATGGCCTCTGGGCTTGATGATTAGCTTCGTAAAGGATGACGTCAAGCTGGATTTCTATCTTGTGCATGAAAGCTTCGGCTTTCTCGTGCTGTGGGCCATGTTGCTCAGAGTTGGATTTCGGCTTTTTCAACCACCGCCTCCAGTGGAGAGATCCGCGCTAGAGCGTATTGCGGCCAATACGGTTCACGGGTTGCTCTACGTGTTTTTGATCATCATGCCCGTTTCAGGCTTCTTAGCCACAAATGCCCACGGTTTCCCCCTGCAATGGTTTGGATTGGTGACGATCTGGAGTCCGCTTGGCAAATCTTCGGAGATCGCGCAGATGCTCTCAGCCATCCACGAGTGGAGCGCGTGGATCGTTTTAGGGCTTTTCGCGTTACACATATTGGCAGTGATATTCCATCACCTCATACGCCGAGATGCCACGCTTTACCGAATTCTTTAGACAGGGACGTCGATGCAAAACCTCCATATGAATGACAGGCTTTGGACGCGGCTCCTTTCACTACGCAGTGGGAATGGCCTGATCGGCAGGCAAGATGTGGATCCCGCATTTGCGCTTTACGGTCCGATTGCGTCGGCCAAGGATGGGTTTGTCCTTGCGCAGGTCGGTCAGTCTCTTGATGGACGCGTTGCCACGCCAAGCGGGGATGCTCGCGATATTTCAGGACCTGAAGGGCTTGCGCATCTTCACCGCTGCCGCGCCCTCGTCGATGCGGTCATCGTTGGTATCGGAACCGTCCAGAATGATGATCCGCGCCTCTCCGTACGAGAGGTCTCAGGTCCAAGTCCGACCCGGGTCATCATAGACTGTCGCGGCGAATTGACCGGAGATGAGCGCCTGTTTCAAGATGGCGCTGCACCGGTTATCGTCATCCAAGGGCATGATGCGCCGAGGTCCTCACGCCGGTTCGATGTGGTGAGACTTCAACGCGGCCCAGATGGCCTCGATCCTCAGGACATCCTCGACTGTCTTGCTGAGCGCGGCTTGAAGCGGATACTGGTGGAAGGTGGCGCTAGAACCATTGCACGCTTCATTGATGATGGGCTGGTTGATCGCCTTCACGTGACGATCTCACCTTTGATCATCGGCTCCGGACCATCCGGCATCTCCCTGGCACCTATCACGGAACTCTGCAACGCTCAGCGCCCATCAGCAGATGTCTACGTGCTGGGAGGCGATGTGTTGTTTGACTGTCGCATGAAAGCAGATACGTGCCTAAGTGCTGGGGAGGGCCAGAAAGTCCGTATGTCCAACGATGCAGAGGCTGCCGTCCCGGCCAATGTGTGAGTGGCGGAACTCGAGCCACTCATTGAATGCCGGATCGCTGACATTGCCTATTTCCTGCACCGGCCGATGAAGTCCCGCAAGAAACTCTTTCTGAAGCTCGGCTGAAGACGACCCAAGGCGCCAGGGGCTATCGGCAATCTCAACCGTAAATCCCAATGCTTCACATCGGTGAGAGAGATGGGCGGAAGCGCTAGGTCCGAGAGCTGGGCCAAAGCCTTTGTCAGATCTCTGATGCAGGTTAAAATCTGCGGCAATCTGTTCATCCAGCGGATGCTTGATCGACCATTCCATGATGCCGTCATAGTTCAGCGCTGCGTAAAGGCCTATGTTGCGATGAGATAACTTTTCTACGAAGCGGTCGCAAAACTCCGATGAGCACAGATCGAAAAGAGCCGATGCGGTGACAATCGAAACATTATCGAGAAGTGTGTCGTCAAGATCGTTCAGGTCCTGGCGGTGGAACTCGATGTTTTCATGCACACCAATTTGACGCTTCGCCTCATCCAGCAACACGGTTTCATAGTCCAGAAGCTTCCAATCGCAGTGTGGCAGTTTCTGCGAAAGCGTCCTGTAGGTCGATCCTGTGCCGCACCCTATATCCATGATGACATGCGGCTGCGGAAGGGCATCGAGGTACTGACGCACTTTTTCGAGCATCGGCGCTGCTCTTGCTTCACGGTCTGCCGGTTCACGAAGTTTCAGCCAATCCTTGTCAAACCCGCTCATGCCAACTCTTTCAATGCCATCGAAATGATTTTCGATGTGTCTTCCCATTGCGGGAGTAAAGCGCCCGCTCTCGCGGCTGCTTCCGCCCGCCGACTGCGTTCCTCATGATCGGTCAGCAACGTCCTCAGCGCTGAGGCGACCGCCTCGACATCGTCCACCGGAACGAGATATCCAGCCTCAGTTGGAACGACGTCTGGTACCGCGCCCGCCTTGCAGGCAATGATAGGCAGGCCGTGAGACAGAGCCTCGGCAAAGACCATGCCATAACCTTCATAACGGCTTGCAAGCGCGAAGATGTCGGCTTCGGCATAGGCCGTGGTTAAATCATCGGTTTCTCCAGCAAGATTAATGCGCGCTGAAAGATCAAGCCTTCTGATCTGCTCTTCCAGAGCATTGGCGACCGTCGTGTCTAAATGGGGACTTCCAATGATCGTTGCCTGCCAATCAAGCTCGGAAATACTGGCCATCGCATTGATCAAAACATCATGTCCCTTGCGCGTTGTCAAAGAACCAACAGATAGGATCTGCGGGATTTCGTTCACGACCTTGCGCGATGCGGCTGGCCTTACCGTCCCAGGTACTGCGACGCTGATCTTGTCAGGCGAAACACCGAAGTTTCTCGTCAGTTCGCTGGCTGTCATCGGCGAGGTTACAAGAACATGGCGCACTGCCCGCAGGGCTACCATTTCACTTCGCCGCAAAGGTTCCTGTTGTTCTGCGCTCAGACCTGTTTCCAGCGCTAGCGGATGATGCACCAACGCCACTATTCTGAGGCGCTGAGCTTCACGGCTTGCCCAGGCATCCATGACACCGAAAGCCAGCCCGTCTATGACTACGAGCGCGCCATCGTCCAGGGATGACAACCTCTTTCCCGCTTCTGCCAGTGTGTCAGGAGTGGGTGAGGGAAAGCCATCTCCGAGCGGTAGTAGGTCGATCTCCCAGCCGAGGTGTCGTAACCCTTTGATGATTTCCCGATCATAGCCATATCCCCCGGTCCTCAGTTCAAGGTTGCCGGGGTAGGCGAATGTGAGGCTTGGCGTCAAAGGTCTGCCTCATACCAGCCGCGAGCTGCGTGGGATTCATGCAGCGTAATCTTGAGGCGCGAGATCCGGTGGCTGCCGGGACCCAAACGCTTGGCTGCCACGGCTGCTGCAAGCTCATCGAATATGTGTTTTGCGATGACTTCTGTGGTGCTGATCTTACCTTTGAAGATATCGACCTCATCCAGATTTTGATAATTCAGCGGCTTGAGAACCTCCGATAGGACAGTCGTTGCTGCGCCGATATCAACCGCCAGTCCATCTTCGTCCACATCCTTCGTGAAAAACGCCGCGTCCACGACGAAGGTGGCGCCGTGCATGCCTTGGGCGGGACCGAAGACCGGGCGCGGCAGGCTGTGGGCGATCATGATGTGGTCTCGAACTTCAACTGCGAACATGGTCTCTCTTTCATGGGTAGCGGATGCGATGGCAAAGTGTGTCCTTTGATGAAAGGATACGTGGATAATCGGCGGCCAGATCATCAAACGTCGTTTCACCGGAAATTAAGTGATCGAGGCGGTCGTCCCGCAAAAGCTCCAGAGCCTTTGCCATACGCCGCCCAAACGTCCAGCGCGCCTTGCGAGTTGCGGGGATGGAGCCGACCTGTGAGCTGACGAGGGAAAGCCGTTTGGAATGAAACGCGCCGCCGAGCGGGATGGTAACGGTGCCTTCGCCGTACCAGCTTGCCTCCACGATCCGCGCTTCCGTTCCGGCATGTTCAATGGCATTGGCAAGAGCTGCTGATGATGCTGATGCATTGATGAGCACATCGAACTCGCCGTCCAGACTGCCAGCTTCTGCGAACCGGATGTCCATGGCTTCAACGTGCTTGCGACGATCCGTGTTGACGTCAACGAGGGTGGTTTCTGTTCCCGCAATTCTGCTGGACAGGCTTGCTACGAGCGTTCCCACCACGCCGCTTCCGAAAACGGCAACCCGGTCTCCGGGCTGAATGAGAGCATCCCAAACGATGTTGAGAGCGGTTTCCATGTTCGCAGCGAGCACGGCGCGCTCTGGCTGAAGATTTTCCGGCAGAGGTGTGACCATATCCTGCGTTGTGATGAAGACATCCTGATGCGGGTGGAGGCAGAACACCGTTCGGCCCAGCAATTCCGCTGGCCCATCCTCAATCATACCAACGCTGGAGTACCCGTATTTCAGCGGAAACGTGAAATCACCGATCATATGCGGCCCGCGCATTCTGTCGAATTCGCTTTGTGGAACGCCACCATTGAATACCAGAGACTCCGTTCCCCGGCTAATGCCGCTGTAAAGACTGCGAACAAGGACCTCATGGGGCTCAAGGGCCGATCTCAGGTTTTCGTCCTTCATCGCACATTGGCCTGCGCTCTCTATCCAGAGCGCGCGAGCTGGGCGCCGTGCGGCGATTGTCGCGGTGTTCTTCGCAAATGCCAAAAGAGTGATCCCGTATGTGCGTGTTCAATGGAGCGTATGACGCAGAGCCACGTTTTGTTCCGTGAGTAAATCAAAATAAATTTACGGCTCACACAAAACCAGCCTGCGAATTTCATCGTAAAAACAGAAAACGCACAGGGAGATTATGTCCGATGTTGAATGCCTCCAAGCCATCTTTTCAGTTCAGCACGCCGGAAATCGACGTAGAACGCGCAGTTTCCGAATTGCGTTATGGACGCCCCGTCGTATTGTCATCGAACGAACGGAAGATGGCAGTTCTTGCTCTTGATGCCGTTGCACCCTCTATCTATGACCAATTCGCAGCCGCATGCGATCAAACTCACTCGCTGCTGCTGACCGCCCCACGGGCATCACGCCTTGGTATCGCAGGACAACAGGATATCTTGACGCCACTTGCGGGCGTGAACTTCGAGGCAGCTTCGCGTCTATCCTACGTTCTCGGCGCCAAGCGTCCTTCCAACTGGGTCGAGGCGGATACTCTCGCTTCCCAGACGGCAGAGCTTGCGCGGATCGCTCTTTTACTGCCTGCAATGATCGTCGCCGACATTCCTGCGACAAGCAATACATTCGCCGGATGCTGCCAACTGAATGCCGTTAATTTGAAGGGTGCAGATGTTGCCCGCCAGCGCTTCCAGCAGGTTGCCCGCACCCGCGTTCCCCTCAAGGACCTGGGAGATGCCGAATTCGTCGTTTTCCGTGGCGGGCTCGCGCAGAAGGACCAAGTCGCAATTATCGTCGGCAAGCCTGATACATCCCGCACCGTGCCGATCCGTATCCATTCATCGTGCATCACCGGCGATCTGTGTGGCTCGCTGAAGTGCGATTGCGGTGATCAGCTTCAAAACGGGCTTGCTCTTCTCAAGGAAGCCGGTGGTGGCGTTCTGCTTTATCTCGATCAGGAAGGCCGAGGCACGGGTATTGGCGCGAAAATGCGCGCTTATGGATATCAGCACCTCGGTCTAGACACGATTGATGCGGATGCGGAGCTTGGCCTTGCTGAGGATCACCGCCGATATGAGGCAGCCGTTGCGATGCTGTTGCTAATGAAAATTTCGAATGTCGCCGTCTATACCAACAATCCAACCAAGATCAGCGCGTTGAGGGCAGGAGGCATCAAAGTTGATGCGCGTGCGCCGGTCAACGGCACTGTGACAATGGAAAACCAGAATTACCTCCGCACGAAGACACTTCGTGCCGGGCATCTCATGGACTTGAAGGCGCTGGTTGCCGCAGAGTGATGTCTGGCCGCAAGGAGGAATGAATGGCGCTGATCCCAACTTATGCCGCTGAAAAATTGGGGGGCAGACGGCCCCTCATTCATAGCACGCTGGCGAACCTTGCTTGTCTCATGCTCGGCACGATCATCGTTGCAATCGTGTTGCGCGCAAAACTGGCCTTGGGTTGGGATTTCGTGGCGGCTGCGGTCCTGTCCCTTTCCCTCATTTTCGGCTTCGTCATGTATCTCTTGCCGGATTATCCCCACCGCAGGTTTGGCTATGCCAATTTTGTCACGGCATTTCGCAGTACGCTTGTCAGCCTGACCGGCGCGACGGTGATCTGCTTTGAGAGTTTGCATCAGGCGGATACCGTTCTCTGGGTACTGGTCGGCGTCGTTGCCCTCGCTCTGGCGCTTGATGGTATAGACGGTTATCTCGCCCGGAGATATCGCCAGGAATCTGAGCTGGGGGCGCGTTTTGACATGGAAGTCGATGCGCTTCTCATTCTCATCCTTTCCGTAGCCGCTGCCATACTGGCGAAGGCTGGGGCCTGGGTCCTTCTCATTGGATTGATGCGCTATGGATTTGTCGCTGCTGGCTGGTTCTTCACCGCTTTGGCCGCCGATTTGCCAACCTCGTTCAGGCGCAAATTTGTGTGTGTGGTCCAGGTGTCAGCACTCTGCCTGATCCTCGTGCCTTTTGTCACCGTTCCTCTGTCGAGCTATCTCGCGGCTATTTCGCTTGCCATGCTTGTCATGTCCTTCGCCATCGACGTCGTCTATCTCCTGCGCAACGCGACGAGGAAAACTATTCCAGGTGCCGCACCCGCAAGTGACAGCCAGCCATAACTAATGCTCGCGGCAAGACCATCGGCGGAAGGCGCGCCCAACAACGGCCAAAGTGCCATCGCCGCAGCTTCGCGTGTTCCCCAGCCGCCAAAGCCGGTGGGGATCAGCATAGCGACCAGACAGAACGGTATAATCGTTAGGCCTGCAATCCACGGCAGGCTGGAGCCCATGGCATGAGCCGTTATCAGGAAGACGGCGACATAGGCGAAGAGAATAGCTGCGCTTGTTGAGATTTGAAACAGCCATGCCTTGCGCCGGACGAAGACGTTGAGCAGGCTTTCAAAAAGGTTGCTCTCCACGTTTCGCCTTTTGATCCATATGGTGATCAGTATGACGGCGGCGATTGCGGCTATGCCGAGGATGATGAAATGCCACGAAGACTGAACATTGTCGCTGTTCGACACGAAGGGCCAGATGGACAGGCCAATCAATGCCAGAAGAAAAAGCGCAATCTGTCCGGAAAGCCTTTCGAAGATAACGGCCTTGGCGGATTGTTTCCACCCACCGTGCTCATCGCTGCGCATTCTCCAGGCTCTCAACGCATCACCACCCATGCCGCCCGGCAGGGTTTGGTTCAAAAGGCTGGCGACGTAGTATTCCCGAATTGCCGTGAAAGGCGCGATATCCTGGCCAAGACGTCTCGCAGTGAAGCGCCATCTCAACGCCGAGAGCACGATTTGCATCTGTACCAGCGCGAGGCAACATATGATCGCGGTCCAGGAGATGCGCGAGAGCGATTGTGCAAGACCCGCCAGATCGGCGCGCAGGATTATGATGATAAGGAACGCCAGCGTGGCGATGGACACGAATATTCGCAGTTTGTTCAAGCGCGGGCGCCTCTGTATTTTGCCTGTTTTTCCAATAGAATCCTACGTGCAGGAGACGGGAGCAGATTGCAGTGATGCGCCAAAGCCGAGTGGATCTCAAACACATTAACTTGAAAGCTGTGGTCGGCGCAGTTCTTTTCTCCCTCACCGCATTTCTGGCTTTCACGCTTCCCGACCACCCGGACGCTCTGGGAATGGATGCATTTTTGCGTTTGCCGCTTGAGTGGCCTGTCATCGCCATCCTCGTGCTGATGACGCGGGGTTTCCTCAGGCGTCTCATCATCTATCTCTGTGCTTTGTTGGTGTTTGTTGTTCTCTTTCTGAAAATCGCAGATATCGGTGTGCAGACAGCGTTCCAGCGGCAGTTCAATCCCTATCTGGATTTGAAGATGCTGGCCGATGGCTGGAATCTAATTTCGGGTACCATCGGAACGCCTGCTGCCCTTATAGCTTTGACCGGCGGCGTCCTTATGGTCCTACTGGTCGTCATCATCTTTCTGAACTCGCTGCGGCAAATGGCTGAGACCCAAGCAAGCCTTCGCAGACTGCTCATCGGCGTTTTTGCATGCATTATCGCAGGAGCTGGGAGCCTTTTTTTGATCGACAGGACGCGTGTGGAGTTGGCTACACCCACCTATCTGACTGGGCGGTTTGGCCTCGTTGTCCGCTCTTTCGCTGATATGCAGGTGTTCGAAAAGCAACTAGGGGCAGGCCTTGGTCCGCGGGATGGAACCGGTCTTTTTCAGGCGGTGAAAGGCAAGGACGTATTTCTCATTTTTGTGGAGTCCTACGGGCGTTCGGCAGTGGATGACCCCCGATACTCAGGCGTGACCTTACCCCGGCTCTCGGCAATGGAAACCCAGATCGAGGCGATAGGCCTGCAGGCGGCAAGCGGTTGGGCCACATCGCCCACTGTCGGCGGGCTGAGCTGGCTGGCCCATGGCACGTTGCTCTCCGGCCTGTGGGTCGATAGCCAGGCGCGCTATGACCGTCTGATGATCAGCCGCCAGCCGAGCTTGAACCGGCTGTTCCTGCAGGCTGGTTGGCAAACGGTTGCGGTCATGCCTGCCATCACGATGGCGTGGCCTGAGGCCGACTATTTTGGCTACAACCAGATCCTGTCCGCAACTGGCCTGGAATATCGTGGCAAGCCATTCAACTGGGTCACGATGCCGGATCAGTACACCCTGTCTGCCTTCGATCGACTTGCATTGAAGCCTGCATCTTTGCGCGGTCAAAATGTCATGGCAGAAATTGCCCTCATCTCCAGCCATGCACCCTGGACGCCTGTGCCAAGATTGGTTGACTGGGATGCTGTTGGCGATGGTTCGATTTTCAATGGTCAAGCCACCAGCGGTGATCCTCCCTCTGTCGTTTGGGCTGATCCCGAGCGCGTTCGTAGCCAGTACATTCAAACCATCGATTATTCGCTGGCGACACTCGGGGACTTCATGGCAAGGCAGGGGAAGGGCGCGGTCTACATCATCCTCGGAGACCATCAGCCCGCCTCCATCATCACCGGTCCTGATGCTTCGAGAGCGGTGCCGGTGCATATCGTTACGGACGACGCACAGCTTCTCGCCCGCTTCCAGAAAGATGGTTTCACCAGCGGAATGACACCTGTCAATGCGACTGGAGAAAGGTCGATGAGCGAGCTACGTCAACTGTTGATCGAGGCGTTCAGCAACGCTGAAAAATAGCGACCTGAACGCTTCCTTACCAAATTCGACTTTCCTGCCTTCGGAAGTGCGAAGATCCATATTTCTCGCTTGACTGGCAGACGTGGGATCAGGCCTAATTCAACGGGATGGCACCAATGATCCTGCACTGGTATCCATGGCAAAATTATAAGCTAAAAGCTTGATCCTGTTCAGCCAAATCAAGCTACCACTCTCGGACGATTGGTATGTGGCTGGAACCATTGAGCGGGTCTGAGCTTGTTACCGCATTATCTTAATCGTCGCGTCTCTGATACGAATGGCTGGCGCCGTTGCGGTGTCGCCTTGGGAGTAAATGCACTTGAATTTCCTGGATGATTTCGACTGGTCAAAGACCCCGCTCGGACCAAAAGACCAATGGTCAGTTGCTCTGCGGACCACCTACGATCTCATCACGGCATCCGGATTTGGCATGTGCGCTACATGGGGCCCGGAAGGTACCTTCCTTTATAATGACGCCTACGCAGCATTTCTCGGCGACCGCCATCCCCAGGCTCTTGGGCAACCGATCATGCAGGTCTGGCCTGATGTATGGGATGAGATCAAACCACTCATTGATCGCGCCATGGCGGGAGAAACCATTCGCCTCGAGAACCTGCATCTGACGATGACCCGTAACGGATATGAGGAAGACACCTATTGGACGTTTTCCTACAGCCCCTTGCGTGATGGTGACGTGATCTCTGGCTTCCTGAATGTCGCTCACGACACGACGGCCCTCGTCTTTGCGCAAAACCGTGACCGGGTGAACGCTGAGCGGGTGCAACTGGCGCTCGGCGCGGGCGCAATTATCGGCACATGGTTTTGGGACATACCAACGGACCGCTTTACCATCGATGCTGCATTTGCGGATAGTTTCGGGCTCGACCCGGCACTCGGCAGGACGGGTATACCGTTGGAGCAGATCATATCGACTGTGCATCCCGATGATCGCGACGGCTTGATCACAGCCATCAATGAAGTCATTTCTCGTGGGGGTGCCTACGCACATCAATACCGTGTCCTGCGCCGTGACGGGAAATACTACTGGATCGAAGCCAATGGGCGTGTCGATCTTGCCGAAGATGGCTCTCCTTCCAGTTTTCCCGGCGTCTTGATCGATGTCGAAGAGCGCCGTGCTGTAGAGGCCGAACGTGACCGGGCCATTTCCATGTTGCGTGCGCTGAATGACCAGTTGGAGCAACGCGTTTCAGATCGCACATCCGAGTTGCTGAAAGCGCAGGACGCCTTGCGCCAGTCCCAGAAGATGGAGGCCGTCGGCCAGTTGACCGGTGGGCTTGCGCACGACTTCAACAATCTTCTGGCGGGCATTTCGGGAAGTCTCGAACTGATGGGACGCAGATTGTCTCAAGGACGCGCGAACGAGTTGGATCGATATCTTTCGGCGGCACAGGGTGCGGTCAAGCGGGCGGCTGCGCTTACCCATCGATTGCTGGCCTTTTCCAGACGCCAGACGCTTGATCCAAAGCCAACCGATATCGACAAGCTGATTGTCGACCTTCAGGACCTGATACAGCGTACCGTCGGCCCGTCTATCGATATTGAGGTCACGAAGGCATCCGAAACATGGAAAACGCTGGTAGACCAGTCGCAGCTTGAAAATGCTGTCCTCAATCTTTGCATCAATGCGCGGGACGCCATGCCGGATGGTGGCAAAATCATCATTAGAACGGAAAATACAACAATTGAAGCGCAGGCGACGGATGAAGGCGGCACTTCCGCTGGCGAGTATGTTTGTCTGCGAATTACAGACACGGGCACGGGCATTCCCGCAGATGTGATCGACAAGGTCTTCGAGCCATTCTTTACCACCAAGCCTCTGGGGCAGGGCACAGGTCTCGGCCTTTCGATGATCTACGGATTTGCAAAACAGTCCGGGGGAAAAGTCGAAATATCATCCGAGCAGAATGTTGGAACCACAGTCTGCATCTATCTTCCGCACCATATGATGGAAGGAGATATAGCCCATGAGACCGTCGATTCACGCACGCCCGGTGGGGCGAGAGCAGAGGAAACCGTGCTGGTCGTCGACGACGAACCAACAGTTAGGATGCTGATTTCCGATGTGCTTCAGGAGTTCGGTTACACCGTCATCGAAGCCGCAGACAGCGCGACGGGTTTGAAGATCTTGCAGTCTGACGTCGGTATCGATCTGCTGATTAGCGATGTCGGCCTTCCAGGAGGGATGGATGGACGCCAAATGGCAGATGCCGCGCGCCTCAGCCGTCCCGGATTGAAGGTTCTGTTTGTGACTGGATATGCGGAAAACGCCGCTGTGCGGGACGGCAAGCTGGATCCTGGTATGGCTGTGCTGACCAAGCCTTTTGCCGTGGAAACGCTCGCGGCTCAGGTTCGCGAACTCATCGTGTGAACTCGGGCAGTCGATCCGATTGACCGCCCGGTTCTCACACATGCGTTTCTAGCTATCCGTTCCGCGCTGCTGGGCTATCGCCATGGCGAAGACACCGTTTCCGACGCTCCAGTCCGAATAATCGTTTTCGTGCATGAATATGAAAACATCTTTCGGAGAAACGGCTGCCTTTGCTTCCAGATTTCTGGTGATGGCTGCATAGAGTGCGCGTTTCATCGCGTCGCTGCGGCCTCTGCGCATCGTGATTTCAACGACGATCACATTGTCTGAACGCGCAATGCCGTTGAAGCTCCGGTCAAAAAAGAAGTCGCTACCCTGGTACTCGCTGACCAGATTGAACAATTCGTCCTCTGGCATGCCGATAGCCTCGACCAGCGCATCGTGAATGCCCCGGACGATTTCATGCTTCCTTGATGGTGCTGTTCCCGAGGGTATGGCTGTTTTGACAAATGGCATGCTTGATCTCGCTTTTCGTTTAAATCGATCGGCATTTGTTATCAGATGGAAATCGCTCTCCATATTGACGTGATAGCCGTGCCTATGTGACCTTTGCTCACATGAGAAACCGAAAGAATATACCCGTTGCCGCATTGCGGGCCTTTGAAGCCGCGGCACGTCACGGTCGGCTTGTGGCCGCTGCGGAGGAACTGTCTGTTACGCATGGTGCAATCAGCCGCCATGTCAGCCTTCTCGAGACAATGATTGGAACGCAGCTTTTCGAGGGGCCGAGGAATCGTCCGCAACTCACCGCAGAAGGGCGGGTGCTGGGCTTTGCGCTCACCTCTGCATTCGACCAGATCGAGGATGCGTTGCGGATTGTCAGGCGCGGCGACGACACCATTCTGGATGTCGCTTGTCTCAGCACATTTGCCATGCGCTGGCTCATTCCGCGTCTTCATGATTTTACGACAAAGCACCCCCGCTATGATGTGCGTCTGGCAACAGACGATCGCATGCCGCGAACCCAGGTCGATGTGCAGATTCTGGTGTTGTCGCCCGATGCCGAGATGCCACAGGATTGCTCGCCGCTTTTTCAGGAGCAGCTAGGGCTCATCATCGCGCCTTCCATTGCAAGTGGAAGGGAGCCGCTTGACCATGACGAAGCCTTTGCGCTGCCCCGGTTAGAAACCAAAACGCGCCCGCATGTATGGCAAGAATGGGCTCATCTGACCGGCCAGAAGGACCACGGGAATGGGACGCGGGCCAGCATTTTCGATCACTATCACCTGACTATCGAGGCTGTGTTGAACGGGCTGGGTGCAGCCATCGTGCCGTGGCATCTTGTTGCCGGAGACATCGATTGCGGCCGCCTCGTTGCGCCGTTCGGCTTCCTGCAGAGCGGCCTTCAATACGCTGTGAAGGTCGAGCGGCCCGGACGGCGGAAGACGCAGCAATTTGTGAGTTGGCTGAAGGAGGAAATTGCTCAGTTTCCTCAATCGGCACAATGAACTGATGCGGAAAAGCAAACGCCACCGCGATCTGCAGTGGCGTTTGTAAGAGGACCTTCCGATTCAGGCCGTTCTGTAGCGTTCCAGCCAATGGGCGTATGGCGCTGGGAGCGTCCAGGATGGCTTTTCGATACCGAGTTCGAGTGCTGCCTGATATGGCCAATGATTGTTGGCGAGCAGCGGGCGTCCAAGCGATACAAGATCGATAACGTCATCCTCGATCAGGCTGTTGGCCTGTTTCGCCTCGCTGATGAGCCAGCTTGTCGTGGCAGGCAGTCCAACTTCACGCCTTACGCGTTGAGCGATGGGTGCCATGAAGGCGGGACCCCACGGAATATTCGCGGTTGGGGTGGAAAACCCGATGCTGACGTCAATAATGTCGAGGCCGCCATCCTTGAAGCGGCGAACCATTTCGATCCCTTCTTCCAGGTCGTCGGAGCCATCGAACTCGGTCACGCCGAAGCGGGCAGCGAGCGGCAGATGCTCTGGCCAGACTTCGCGCACGGCAGCCAACGTCTCGAGCAGAAACCGCGCTCTTCCGTCAAAGTCGCCGCCATAATTGTCTGTGCGCTTGTTGGACCATGTCGAAAAGAAACTCTGGCCGAGATAACCATGCGCGAAGTGAAGCTCAAGCCATTCGAAGCCGGCGGCTAGCGCCCGCTTGGCGGCAGCGACAAAGTCTGCCTTGACCCGCTCAATATCGGCAATCTCCATTGCCTGTGGCACCTTGCCAAGGTTTGCTCCGAAAGCAACGGCGGATGGCGCTATGGTCTCCCAGCCACGCGGATCGGATTCTGGAATGTGGTCGTCGCCTTCCCATGGACGATTGGCGCTCGCTTTGCGGCCAGCATGTGCAATCTGGATTCCGGGAACCGCACCGGCAGCCTTCATCAGGCCCACGGCTTTTTTCCAGGGCTCGATCTGCTCATCGCTCCAGATGCCTGCGCAGCCGGGAGTAATACGACCTTCCGGTGAGACGGCAGTGGCCTCGGCAACGATCAAACCTGCGCCGCCGCGCGCCAGGCCAGCCAAGTGGACATAATGCCAATCATTGATCGTGCCGTTCTCGGCCGAGTATTGGCACATTGGCGATACGACGATGCGATTTCGCAATGTCACGTCTTTAAGGGTGAAGGGGGTAAAAAGGGATGACATGATTGCTCCAACTGATAATCAGGAACCATCATATATGCTTTCGGTATTTCGATTACAATCGAACTATCCAATAAGATTTTCAAATGCTAGGTTACGTCATGCGCGCAATTCCACATCCCTGCATGAAAGACGTCACGCTCACTCAGGTGCTCTACGCTCTCAGCGATCCTGTAAGGCTGGGCGTTGTGCGTCAGTTGGCGAATGACGGGCAGGCCACATGCTCTGCCCTTGATGGGGGAAGACCGAAGTCCAGCATGTCCCACCATTTCAAAGTCTTGCGCGAGGGTGGCCTTGTTTTCACGCGCACGGACGGGCCATCGCACTTGAATGAGTTGCGTCGTGCAGAGATCGATGAGCGCTTTCCCGGCTTGTTGAACGCTGTCCTTGCCGCATCGGATTAGCAGGGTTGATGGCCACGCTCTGCCACGAGCCTGTCAAAAGAGCGGCTCGCGCAACCTGCTTCTAGTCCGGCAGGTCTTTAAGGATCAGGAGCCGATTGCCTGGCGCGTAGGCCACGACCTTTTCTTGCTCAAACGCATCCAAAACGGCAACGATCTCGCTTTGCGAGAAGCCTGCCGCATTCATTGGCATTGCGATGTCGTTCAAATTGAACGACATTTCCGGTGATGCCTTGAGCGTACGCAGACGCTCCAGCAAAGCGACTTCTGTTTCAGAAAATCTGTTCATGTGAGCGTTTATAGGCCTATTTCCACTCGCATGTCTTTACCTGATCGGCGTTTATCCATCTACGCAGTGGTCTGCGTGCGCCGCCGCTCATAGGTAATGTAGAATTTTACAGTATTGTTTATGTTGAAATATATAAAGCTAATATATCAGTATAAAATATCGATAAAAAGCGTATAATCTGCGCTTATTGCTATAAAAAATAAATTTTGAACGTTTCAATTAAGATTATTTTTACAATCCGGCCTAAGAATGAATTGGCGGAAACAGATACTCGCCATGGTCGAAATATCCTTGCGGATGGCATGTGACTGACTTTACCTCTCATTGGAGGTTCGGCCTTTTACTTTCGGGCAGGGGTGGAAGAGGTGCAGTGCGCCGCATATGTGCAGGTCGATGTAGACCTTGCTGCCGGCGGCATGATGCCAACTTCTCCTGGAAGGTATCATGTTCAATTTTCGAGACAGATCCCGCATCGAAGCTATCGTCTGGATCGTGGCTTTTATTGTCATTGCGACTTTTGCAGTCATGCTCGATGCCCACGAGGAGATCGATGCGTTTTTTAGATCTCACGAACATTATCAATTGGACGAAATCGTCACTGCGCTTGCTATCGCTGGTGCCTTCGGCCTTGCTTATTCCGTTCTGCGCTTGAAAGACCTGTGGGTCGAAGGCAACCGACGTCGTCTCGCCGAAGAAAAGGCCGCAAATGCCGCTTACCACGACGGTCTGACGGGTCTGCCCAACAGACGCTCACTCGACGCCGCCATCAGTGAATTTGACACGCGAAAGTCCAAGCGATCCAAGCATGCGGCTTTTTCCATAGACCTGACCGGGCTGAAGAAGGTGAACAGCGAACTGGGGCAGGCTGGCGGAGATGCTGTTCTAAAGGAAATTGCTATTCGGCTGCTGCACCTGGAGCCTGACGATAAGGTATTCCACGTTGGCGGTGATCGCTTCATGCTCGTCACCAACAGCCCAAGTTTTTCCAATCCTGAAGCTTATGCCCAACGGATCCTATTCGCTATCTGTCGACCGATTGAGTTTCAGGATGTCTCGATAGAGATCGCCGCAAGCCTCGGCTACGCATCCTTCCCCGACGACGCGAAGGATTTTTCGGGTCTCGTGCGGTTTGCTGAGAGCGCCATGTACGCGGCCAAGAAAAGTGGTCCCAATGTGATACTGGCCTTTACGCCTGCGATGGACAGGAAGGACCGTGAACGTGCGCAAATGCTGGCTGATTTGAAAGCAGCAATTCAAGCCAATACGATTTCTCCCCATTATCAGCCGCTGATAGATTTGAAGACCGGAGAGATTGTGGGTTACGAGGCATTGGCCCGGTGGGAAATTCGGCCTGCTCAATTTGTTCCGCCGTGCGATTTCATTCCCTTGGCTGAGGAGACTGGACTGATCTCGGCGCTGACCGAACGCCTGTTCCTGCAAGCATGCAAGGATGCAATGACGTGGCCCCCGCACACGATCCTCGCCTTCAATCTATCGGCTTCCCTGTTGGCAGACCGACTCCTAGGCCTTAAGATCCTGAAAATCATCAATGAAACGGGCTTGGCGCCACAGCGCGTTGAACTTGAGGTGACGGAAAGCGCGATTATTCTGGATGCCGAAAGCGCGCAATTCGTTCTCAACAATCTTGTTCAAACAGGAATCAAGCTTGCTCTTGATGATTTTGGCACGGGGTATTCCAGTCTTTCGCAACTCTCGAGTTATCAGTTCCATACGTTGAAAATCGACCGTAGCTTCATTTCGAGTTTTGAAGTGTGTGAGAAGCAGGACAAAATCGTGAAAGCGATTATTGCCCTGGGGGCAGGCTTGGGAATGAAGGTGACGGCTGAGGGCATCGAGAACGAGGGTCAACTCGCAAAGCTGGAGGCGCTGGGCTGTGATCTTGGGCAGGGTTATCTGCTGGGCAAACCGATGTCCGCGAAAGCCTTACGGTCACACAAAGTGTTCCGCATCCATAACCTCATGCCAGCAGCCAACAATCATTCAGCGTAATGCCCGGCACCCTGATATCGCTGCATAACAGCATGGATCATTAACCATGCCAACGTGATCGCCCCGACCATTTACCTCTTGCAAAGAGAAATGACCGAGGTTGTGGCTCGCTGGAATGAATACCAGGAGCAATGGAAAATGGCGAAAATTCTGATTACCGAAGATGAAGACGCATTGCGCGTCTTCGTGGCCCGCGCATTGCGCCTGGATGGCCACGAAACCCACGAAGCCGCTGATGGTGAGCAAGGGTTCGAGAAGCTGAGCGAACATACGTTCGATCTTCTGCTCTCTGATATCCGCATGCCGGTCATGGACGGGATCGAGCTGGCGCATCGCGCTTCATCGCAATTTCCGAACCTCAAGATCTTGTTGATGACGGGCTATGCCGAACAGCGTGAACGCGCCGATGACCTGATGGAAAAGATCATCGACGTTGTTCCGAAGCCTTTCGCGCTGCCTGATATTCGCAAGGCGGTCGCACGCGCACTCGCTGCGCCCCATGCTTGACGTGAATGCTAGTCGGATTTTGCGTCCGCAAGTGCGTTCAGTCGACCGATGATGGCGGAAAAATCATAGGGCTTGGAGAAGAATTCTGCCGATTCTGGCAGGTCGATATCATCGGGTGTCAGTCGGCCTGATGCCACGATGATCCCCGCCTCCGGGAAACGCTCAGCCACGACGTGGGCCAGGTCGATGCCGGTCAGTTCTCCTGGCATCTGAATATCTGTGAACAGCAAGTGCACGGTGTGCTCGGAGATGAGAACCATCGCCTCGTCAGCCGTTTCAGCCTCAATGATGCTGAAACCAGCGTCTTCGAGGGCATCAATCAGCGTCAACCTTATTAAAGGCTCGTCTTCCACCACCAGCACTGTACGCACACGTCACCTCCATTGAAGTCTTGTGCAGGAACCCGTAGAGCTTGGATGGGTTCCATGTCGTTTTTCGACAAGAGGGTGCCTTTGCGATGTGCCTGCCATGTTGACACAGCGCCTCGGTGACCCCGCCAGCAAATGCCAAGAGCGCCCGGACGTATGTCCGGTGCGGTCAGTTTCGAGAGGGAGACGCTTCAATGACGATCCAGGGACCAGCCCAGCCTGAGTGGAATGCAAGGGAGCTGCGCAATGCCATCAAGTCAGCGGGTGTTGCACTCTGGACATGGAGCGTGGGTGACGACAATTTCGTGATGGATGCCAAGGGCTATGAGCTGTGGGACCTCTCTGCGAAGGCGTCGTTGAAGTTTGAAGACCTGTCCATCAAGGTTCACCCTGCCGATCGAGACCGAGTAAGGGCATCGTTTGTTGCTGTCAAAGCCTCTGATGGGCCATTCGAAATCGATTTTCGCATTTTGACGAGCAATGAGGAGGTGCGTTGGATTTCTGCGCGCGGCGAGGGGAACGAAGGTGGCGCCGACTCCGACAAGATGTCGGGAATTTTTCTGGATGTGACAGGCCGCAAACAGGCAGAGGAAGGTCATGAACTGCTTGCCGGTGAAATGAGCCACCGCGTTAAAAATCTGCTGGCACTCGCATCGGGCTTGACGACCATCACTTCCCGCTCAACCGCGACGAAAGAGGAGATGGCGCTGCAGCTGACCCAACGCTTGGCCGCGCTTGGGCGCGCACATGATCTCGTGCGGCCTTTGCCCGATGGGCAGGGAAGTGCTGCGTTGCTGGGAGATTTGTTTGCCGTGCTGCTTGAACCTTACGATGACACGGGTGCATTTTCCGGCCGGGTGCGCGTGGCTGTGCCGCGCATGGGCCTTGGGGAAAAGGCAGCAACGGGCATCGCTTTGATGATCCACGAACTGGCCACCAACTCCCTTAAATACGGTGCGCTTTCCACCGCGGAAGGATTGCTGGACATTTCGGGAAGCAAAACCAATGACGACATTGAGATTGTCTGGTCCGAACAGGGTAGAAAGGCAGCTCCTCCTAAAACCACTGAAGGATATGGTAGCAAATTACTGAACCGCACCGTCACAGGTCAACTCGGCGGCTCTATCGAGTATAACTGGACCGATGGCGGCGTGTTGATAACGCTGCGCATGAAAGGCAGCTTTCTGGCCCGCTAAGGCCATAACGGTTCCCGTGTGTCAGCGCGCAACGAGCTGCATGTTGAGTGGTTTTTCAGGGCGCAGCGTTAGCCGCATGATCGGCTTTGGAGCGTGTGTTTGAATGGTTGCAAGGCGTACCTTCTGCAAAAGCACCGCCAGAATGGCCACAGCCTCCATCACGGCGAAGGCATTGCCAATGCAAACGCGGGGTCCAGCGCCAAACGGCATGTAAGCGTATCGATGCCTTGATTTGCTGGCCTCTGGATTGAAACGCTCCGGATCGAAGACCTCGGCGTCAGGCCAGATCGAGGCATGTCGATGGACCGCATAGATCGGCACCATAAGGACGGTGCCGGCGGGAATGAGATATTCACCGAGGCGGAAATCCTGCAAGGCCGTGCGCGTGATGACAGGTGCTGGTGGATAGAGCCGCATTGCCTCGGAAAAGACCTGGCGTGTATAGGTCAGCTTTGAGATGTGTTCGGCAGTCAGATCCTCGCCTTCCGTCAACCCGTCGATCTCGCTCAGAACCTTTTCCTCAATCTCTGGATGGCGAGCCAGCAGGTCGAATGTCCAGGCCAGTCCGAGCGCCGTTGTCTCATGGCCTGCGGTGATGAAAGTCATCAGATTGTCCACGATTTCCATGTCGGTCATCGTTCGGCCTGTCTCAGGATCCGCTGCCGAGAGAAGCATTGAGACCAGATCGGTCCGTTCCGCGGGCGCAGCGCGCCGTGTCTCGACAACGCGCATGAGGCTTGAACGCAGGAATTCAACAGCCGCCCTTGCCTTGCGGCGGCCGGGATAGGGCAGCCACTCCGGTGCTTTCAATATACCAAGAGCAAGGGTCCAGCCCGTTGGTTTCAGAAAATCGGAAATGCTGCGTTCCACCCTCTCGACGTCAATGCCATGGCCGCCGGACATCATGGTCTCCACGATGATGTCGAATGTCGTGTGCATCATCTCGTGACCGATATCGATATTCTTCGAGCTGTTCGCTAGCCACTTGTCTCGCGTCCGCTGTGCTGCCGCAATCATCACCGGCTGCAACTCCAGAAGCTTATCGTGCCGAAATGCGCCAGCAACGGATTGGCGCTGCCATTTCCAATGGGCACCATCGGCCGTCAACAGGCCCTGGCCAAGGGCTGGCCCCAGTGCGCGTCGAACCTGATCGCCTTTGCACAAGGCGTCCGCATTTTTGACCAGTGCTTCATGGATGAGGACCGGATCGGCAATGTGCACGGTTATCTGTCCGGCGGTCTTTGAGAAGACAACGGGTTCCGTAAAAATCGACGGAGGAATGGCGTCGAGCGGATTGCGAATGATGGCCGCAAGAATTCTGGGCGTTGATTGCGGGGTGACAGGAAAACGCTTCGCCGTTTGTTCCTCAGCTCCGGTCGTCATGTCCATGGCATCTTTCCTTGATTGCGGGCGGCAACAGCTATAACTCACTAAGGTGTTCACCCAAACAAAAGTAAGGTGCACACCTTAATTCTGCAAGAGGGAATGCGATGAAATCGACGATGCGTGGGGGGAGCGACAAAAAACCAAGCACGCGAAATCGTATTCTCAAAGTGAGCCTTGCCTTGTTGAATGAAAAAGGGCCGGATCGAGTGACGACGGCGGAAATTGCGCGTACGGTCGGGATCAATGAAGGGAACCTTTATTATCACTTCAAGACAAAAGAGGCTCTTCTGGTCGCTTTGTTTCAGCAACTCGAAACCGATGCGATCGCGTTTTCATCAGCCATTGGTGCCAATGAGATAACCGAGGCTGGCGCCTATCCAGCCTTCATGCGCGACTGGTTTTCGATTGTCTGGACGCATCGCTACATGTTCCGTGATCTTCCCGGCGTCATGGCCAACGCGCCTTCCCTGAGAGAGCCAATCGGCGTTTTGAGTGGTGCCATACGTCTTGCTGTGCAAGCGGGGATCACACAAATGGGGGATGTCGGTCTGATCGACATTCCGGAGGGTGAGGCCGCCGCACTCTTGGCAAATGTCTGGATCGTATCCACCTATTGGGCGGTCTATCTCAGCCTGCAGGAAGGTGTTGAGGACTTGCGTCCGCACCATCTCGATTGGGGGCTAAACCAGGTAACCAGCCTCTTCAGGCCTTATCTTTCACCCAGCGCATTGCAAGAATTGCAAGCGCTGCTGGCGCAACCTTTCGCAACAGGCGAGCGGTCCTGAGCAAGCTATGTCTTTTTGCATGGCTGCGGTGCAATGTCGTCTGTTTATTGTGCGCTCGAATTTGGTATGTTGTTTTCATCGAAGCGATGCACCTCCTCCCGCAAAGCTTCGAATTCAGGCGGCCCACTCCTCCTCCCAGGGCACGTCTGTCGGAACAGCGGCACTCCTCCTCCCAGCCGTTGTTCGGTTCTTTTCGAAAAGCCTGCCGCACCTCCTCCCGCGGCAGGCTTTTTCGTTTGAAATTATGCTGGGGCGGCTTTCAAAATCCGATCACATCATTGGTCAAGCCGCAAATGCCTGCTCGCCGCCAATCCATGTGCTGATGATGGCGTGGTCCTCATCCAGAACGACGAAGTCAGCGTCGCATCCGGGCTTCAACGATCCTTTCGTGTCGCCGACACCTGCGGCTTGCGCCGGATAGACCGTCGCCATGCGGATGGCTTCCGAAAACTCGATACCGAGCACTTTGTGGATGAAGAGCACGGAGGACAACATGTCGATATCGGCACCGGCAAGAGTCCCGTCGGCAAGCGTCAGGCGTCCGTCTTTCCGATAAATCTGCCGATCGTTCAGCAAAAGACCGTCAAGATCCGTTCCAATCGTCGACATGGCATCGGTGACGAGGAAGACATGGCCGGGGCCGCGCTTTGCACGGATCGCGGCACCCAAGGACGCAGGGTGCACGTGAAAGCCGTCTGCGATGATGCCACAGGAAAGCTCACCCAGATCGAGCGCGGCTCCAACTAGGCCGGGCGAGCGGTTTTCCAGCGGGCTCATGGCATTGAAAAGATGTGTCACCACGCGCGCGCCAGCATCGGCATAGGTCTTGGCGGTCTCGTATGTCGCGTTGGTGTGACCCAGGCTGACGATAAAACCGGCCTCTGCGAGTGACTTCACTTGCTCAACCGTTGTGTTTTCCGGCGCGACCGTAATCATCAGCGCATCGAACTTGTCTGCGACAGCGAGCAAACGCTGAAGATCAACATCCTCCATCGGCCGGATCAGCGCAGGATGATGCGTGCCTTTGCGCGCCACGGAAAGATGTGGCCCTTCCAGGTGCAGGCCAAGGAAGCCTGGAACACCAGCCGTCTTCGCGTCAAGGCCAGCCTTGATTGCCGCAGCCGTAATCTCGGGCGTATCCGTTATCAGCGTCGGCAGAAGTGCTGTGGTGCCGAATTTGGCATGGGCCGCGCAGATCTGGCGTATGCCCTCGACGGATTGGTCGTCGTTGAGCATGACGCCGCCGCCGCCATTGACCTGCAAATCGACAAAGCCGGGAATGATGGTCGCGCCATTGGCGTCAATCCGCTCACGCCCTGATGGCGTCTCTGCCATCGGTACGAGGCCGGAAACCTTGCCGCCGCTCAGCAAAAGGGCACTGTTCACATGCCAGGAAAAGCCATCGAAAATCCGGGCGTTTGTCAGCACTCTTTCCATGGTCAGTGGGTCTCCGTGACTTTTTTAAGAGCAGGCGGCGCGTCAGGGTTGAAGCCCCTCGACCGAGACCATGCTTCCACGAAACCATAGAATGGCACAATGAGAGACAGTGCGTCGGTCAGCGGGTGACCTGTCGCTACAAAGGGAAGACGCCGCGCATGGGATGCGCCATCAGCCGTGATGAAGGAAAGTGCGCCCTTCTCGCCAAGACTGTCTGCGGTCGCAAGGACGGAGGAAAACGCGGCATCGCGGGCGGCGAATGTCACCACGGGAAATCTCCGGTCGACAAGCGCTACCGGGCCATGCAGAACCTCGGCGCTGGAATAGGCCTCCGCATGCATTTCCGAAGTTTCCTTGAACTTCAGCGCTGCCTCGCTGGCAATGGCCAGAGATGGGCCACGGCCCAGCATGAATAGCGATTCAGCATTGCCCAACTCGTCCGCCAAAGCCTGCCAATCCAGCGTTATCGCCTGCGCCAGTTTTTCCGGCAATTCTTGAATGGAGCGTTGTAGCTCAGCGTCTGCGGTCCATTCAGCGAGAATGGCGAGGCCCGCCAACACGGAATTGAAGAAGGACTTGGTCGCCGCAACGGCAAGCTCAGGGCCTGCATTGATATCGACAGCATGTTCTGACGCATCTGACAAAGGCGAGGGCTGGGTGTTCGTCAACGATATCGTCAGCGCACCAGATGCGGCTGCTGATTGGGCAAGTGCCACAATATCGGGACTTTTGCCGGATTGCGATATAGAGATGGCCGCTGCGCGATCCAGTTTCAGCGATTTGCCATAGATCGAGGCTAGCGAAGGCCCAATCGAGGCCACGGCACGGCCTGCCTGCTGCTCAATCGCATATTTCAGAAAATGAGCCGCATGGTCTGACGACCCTCTGGCGATGGTAATGAGAAAATCAGGGTTGCGATCTCGCAATGCTTTGCCAGCCCGTTGCAAGGCATCATGCGAGTGGCTGAGAAGACGGCTGGCGGCCTCGGGTATTTCATCAATTTCCTGGCGCATATGCGTTGGCATAGTATTCTCTTTTCTGTCAGTTCAATGGCCGCATCAGCCGTCAGTCAGGGTCATTTCCGCAACGAAGTCATAGGCATCACCGCGATAAAGCGAGCGCGTCAGTTCCACCACACGGCCGGAATCCAGATAGGAAATGCGCTCGATGGCAAGGCCCGCAGAGCCTTCCGGCACCGCCAGCAAGGCGGCATCCTCGCGTGTCACATTGCAGGCTGAAATACGCTGTACGGCACGAACCGGCTTAAAACCTGTGCGATGCAGTTCAGCGTAAAGCGATGATGTCACCGCATGCGGGTCAGGCAGGATATCGGAAGCAAGGCTCGCCCGCTCGATGGCAAGCGGCAATTCATTGGCAATGCGCAGCCGCTCCAGCCGCGCCACCATCATATCGACCTTAAGACCCAACATCATCATCTCGTCCGAAGAAGGATGGAAAAGCCCCCGGCCAAGCCATTCAGACCGGGTCACATAACCGCGCCGCGCCATGTCTTCGGTAAAGGAGGTCAGCCGTGACAAGGGTTGTTGCAGACGCGAAACGGGTTTCATGACGAAGGTGCCGGAGCCGTGCTTGCGGTTCAGTAATCCGTCCTTCACCAGATCATCGACGGCCTTGCGCACGGTAACCCGGCTTACATTGGCAAATTCTGCAAGATCGCGTTCCGGCGGCAGCGCCTGTCCGTGGCTGAGTTTGCCAGACAGGATTGCATCCTCCAGCGATTGGCGGAGCTTCATGTACAGCGGTCCCGATCCGCTGGATTGAAGATCATCGGGAGAGAGAAACTGCGACAGGCTTTCCATCATGCAGCCCCTTCCATCGCATTCACGAAGGTTGCTTTCGCAAGGGCGACAGCGCCTGCTAGCGCATCGTCAACCGCATGTGCAAGTCGTTCACGGTGACGGTCTGAGAGATAGGGCGCATAAAGTGTCGATAAGCCACCTAGCAGACACAGCCTGCCACCGCTCGTCATCTCGGCTACGCGATCAAGCGATGCGTCGATGAAGCCCGCGGCTTGTTTCAAAATGGAGAGTGCTGCCGCATCGCCAGCGGTGGCAAAATCGAACACGCGGGGTGCAAAGCGCGCATAATCGCCGGGCTTTGCGCTCTGCGAAAATGCGACCATCTTGCGCGGTTGATTGGCGAATTCGTCAAGAAGCGCACGCGTCATTGTCGTTTGCTGAGCGATGCCGTCATAGGCGAGCAAGCTTTCCTGCAATGCCATCTGGCCCAAACGTCCGCCACTTCCCAGATCTCCGAGATGATAGCCCCAGCCGCCCACATAGTGGATAACGCCTGCGCTGCGGGCGATATAGATCGTCCCGGTGCCGAGAATAGCCACCGCCCCATCTCCGTCCCCCAGCGCGCCCTGAAGCGCAATCAGCCCGTCTGATTCGATGACAGAACGGCGAAAGGGCAGGCGTGGCATCACATAGGCGACGGTGTTTTCGACGTGGTTACCCGCAAGGCCGAGATAGGCACTGGCATTTTCAATGAGGCTTGCATCGAGCCCAGCATCTACAAAAGCTGCTTTCGCAGCATCCGCGATATTTGCGACGGCAGTATCCGGCGCTGTCATGATGTTGGATGCGCCGCTTTTGCCACGACCGAGAATTCGGCCTGATGCATCAGCGACTGCCGCCCGGCAACTTGTGCCGCCACCGTCGATTCCCACGAGATATCGCTGCATGAAACTGTCTCCTGAAAAGAAGATACCAAAAAAATACCAATATCCAAGAGGGAAAAATTGATTTCCATTAAAATCTAAATAAGCAATAAAAACCAATCAATTAAGCAGACGTTTCTCGCTTCCTGGCCTCAAAAGTAAATCTAATATGAAAAGATGCTGGACAATTGGTATTTTTTTGGCATTAAATTCGGCGGCAGGGAGTTTTTCGATGAGCGCTGGCGGAACTGAAGGTTTGCACGAAAAGGCGAAGGGCCTCGACACCATGGTGCCGGGTGACATCCTGTCGCTTTTGAGCGCGGGCCAGCAGGAGGCGGCGCAGTCTGTCAATGCCGCTCATGACGCCATTGCGCGTGCATCGGCACTTGCTGCAGATGCAATCGCGGCTGGGCGCATGCTGGTCTATGTCGGCGCGGGCAGTTCAGGGCTGATGGCGATGGCCGACGCATTGGAATTGCCCGGCACTTACGGCATCGGGCGCGAACAGATCGCCATCCTGTTTGCCGGAGGCGCCAGCAATCTCTCTGATATGCCCGGCGCGCCCGAGGATGATGTCGAGCAGGCGAAGATCGACGCTGAGATCATCTGTGAAGGTGACTGTGTCATTGCAATCACGGCAAGCGGATCGACGCCTTATGCATTGGCTGTCGTGCAGGCCGCGCGGGAAAGAGGCGCGAAAGTCGTAGCGATTGCCAATAATGTCGGCGCAAAAATCTTCGATATGTCCGATGTCTCGGTTCTTCTTAAAACTCCGCCGGAATTTGTATCGGGTTCAACCCGCATGGGCGCTGGAACGGCGCAAAAAATCGCGCTCAACATGTTTTCGACATTGATGGCCATTCGCCTCGGTCATGTGCATGACGGCTATATGGTCAACCTGCGGGCGGACAACAAGAAACTCGTCGAGCGCGCTGCACGGATTGTATCCGGCGTGACCGGCGTAGATATAAGCGAAGCTGGACGATTGGTGGAAAAGGCGTCCGGCTCTGTGAAGATCGCAATCCTGCTTGCAGCAGGCGCGAAGACGAAGAATTCAGCTGAGCATATGCTGGAGGAAAGCGGCCACAATGTGCGGCGCGCACTTCAGCTGATCGGCGAATGAGACTGGCAAAAATCACAGTTGTTGAGCGCCTTGAGGGCGTTACATCAAGAGGGAGAACAAGATGACCCGCACTATCACCAAGGCCCTGCTGCTGGGCGCAAGCCTTTTTGCCTATGCAGGGCTCGCATCTGCGCAGGACGTGACGCTGACGATCGAAAGCTGGCGCAACGACGATCTTGCGATCTGGAAGGACAAGCTTATTCCAGCGTTTGAAGCCAAGAACCCCGGCATCAAGCTCTCGTTTCAGCCTATGGCACCGACTGAATACAATGCGGCACTGAATGCCAAGCTGGAATCCGGTTCCGCTGGCGATCTCATCACCTGCCGCCCCTTCGATGCTTCGCTTGAGCTTTTCAAGAAGGGCTATCTCGGTGACCTGACCAAGAATGCCGGCATGGCGAACTTCTCCGACGTGGCAAAGACCGCATGGTCTACGGATGATGGCGCTCAGACATTTTGCGTGCCGATGGCCTCCGTTATCCATGGCTTCATCTACAACAAGGACGCTTTTGAAGCGTTGAAGATCGAGGTGCCGAAGACGCAGGCCGAGTTCTTCGCCGCTCTCGACAAGATCAAGGCTGACGGCACTTATGTTCCGATGGCGATGGGCACCAAGGATTTGTGGGAAGCCGCGACCATGGGTTACCAGAATATCGGTCCCAACTACTGGAAGGGCGAAGAAGGCCGTCTTGCGCTGATCAAGGGTGAGCAGAAGCTGACCGATGCCGATTGGGTCAAGCCTTACGAAGTGCTGGCCAAGTGGAAGGATTATCTCGGCGACGGTTTCGAAGCGCAGACCTATCCTGACAGCCAGAACATGTTCACGCTGGGCCGCGCCGCGATTTACCCGGCCGGTTCCTGGGAAATTTCTGGCTTTAACGCGCAGGCGCAGTTCAAGATGGGCGCATTCCCGCCACCGGTCGAGAAGGAAGGCGATACTTGCTACATCTCAGACCATACCGATATCGGCATGGGCATGAATGCAAAGTCGAAGCACCCTGCTGAAGCCGCGAAGTTTCTGGAATGGGTTTCTTCGGCAGAATTTGCCGACCTCTACGCGAACGCCCTGCCGGGCTTCTTCAGCCTGAACAAGACAGCCGTGAAGATGGCTGATCCTGTTGCGCAGGAATTCGTGTCCTGGCGCGAAAAGTGCAAGCCAACCATCCGCTCCACCTACCAGATCCTTTCACGCGGCACGCCTAACCTCGAAAACGAGACCTGGGTTGAATCCGCCAATGTGATCAATGGTACGGATACACCGGCTGTCGCCGCTGAAAAGCTGCAAAAGGGCCTCGACGGCTGGTACAAGCCTTCCAAATAAGTCGATTTGTTCAGGGCGTGGCGGTTCAGAAGCCGCCATGCTCTGGAACATCGTCTTTGTCGCATATTATAGCCGGATCATCGATTGCGCGGGCATGGTTCCGGGTAACACGGCTTCCTTTTTCCAAGAGTTCGGACTGGTCCCATGAGCGCCGATATGACTTCAGACGATCAACGACCGATTAAGCGGCCCGTGCGCTGGCACATTTTCGTGTTCATGCTGCCGGCCTTTCTTGTCTACACCGCCGTCATGATCATTCCCTTGGGCAGCACGCTCTGGCTTTCCTTTTTCAATCAGGTGGATGGTCAGAGAATTTTCGTCGGCCTGCAGAATTTCAGAACGCTGTTTGGAGAGGAGCGCTGGTCTGCCGATCTCTGGAATGCGCTCCTCAACAACACGATCTTCTTTATTATTCATATGCTGGTGCAAAACCCCATCGGCGTGGCGCTCGCAGCTTTGCTTTCGCTGCCGAAACTCCGGTTCTCTGCCTTTTACCGCACCGCAATCTTTTTGCCGACATTGCTGTCTTTCGTCATCGTCGGCTTCATCTGGAAGCTTATTCTATCGCCGCTCTGGGGTGTTGCGCCCACCCTGCTTGATCTTGTGTACCTGAAATCGCTGTTTGCGCCGTGGCTTGGCAAGCCCGGCTCGGCACTGATTGCGGTGTCACTGATTTCGGTCTGGCAATATGTCGGCATTCCCATGATGCTGATCTATGCGGCCCTATTGAACATTCCCGATGAGGTGATCGAGGCTGCGGAAATGGACGGCATTACGGGCTGGAGCCAGTTCTGGAAGATCAAGCTGCCGCTGATTCTTCCCTCCATCGGCATCATTTCCATCCTGACCTTCGTCGGCAATTTCAATGCCTTCGACCTGATCTACACCGTGCAAGGCGCGCTGGCCGGGCCGGATGGATCGACGGATATTCTGGGCACGCTGCTGTACCGAACCTTCTTCGGCTTTCAGTTGCAGCTTGGAGATCGCTCCATGGGCGCGACGATTGCAACGGTCATGTTCCTCATCATCTTGGCCGGTGTCAGCCTCTATCTCTTCGCCATTCAGCGCCGCATGCGCCGCTATCAGTTCTGAGGGGAAAAGCCATGTCGAAAGCCCGCTCATCTTTAGCTCGCACGCTCGGTGCCCACGCAGTTCTCATTACCTATACGGCCATCGCACTGTTTCCGGTGGTTCTGACCATCATCAACTCGTTCAAGTCGCGAAATGCGATCTTCCGCAATCCGATGCATCCGCCGCTTCCTTCGACCTTCGATCTGGTGGGCTACACAACAGTCTTGGGGCAGGGAGATTTCGTGCACTACATGCAGAACTCGCTGATCGTAACTGTCGTGTCGATTGCGCTTGTGCTGCTCTTCGGTGCCATGGCCGCATTTGCGCTCTCGGAATATCGGTTCAGGGGTAATACGTTGCTGGGCCTCTATATGGCGCTGGGTATCATGATCCCCATCCGTTTGGGCACCATCGGCATTTTGCAGGGCATGGTCGCAACAGGACTGGTTAACACCCGAACCGCCCTTGTTCTGGTCTATACCGCACAAGGCTTGCCGCTTGCCATTTTCATATTGTCGGAGTTCATGCGCACCGTTTCCGATGATCTCAAAAATGCCGGGCGTATCGATGGGCTATCGGAATACAAGATTTTCTTCCGCCTTGTCCTGCCGCTGATCCGCCCTTCCATGGCAACGGTTGCCGTTTTCACTATGATCCCGATCTGGAACGATCTTTGGTTTCCGCTCATCCTCGCCCCCAGTGAGGCAACGAAAACCATCACGCTCGGTACGCAAATCTTCATCGGGCAGTTCGTGACCAACTGGAACGCCGTGCTCGCCGCGCTTTCGCTGGCAATCGCGCCAGTTCTTGTTCTCTACACGATTTTCTCGCGGCAATTGATCCGTGGTATCACAGCAGGAGCGGTCAAATGAACGCGCAACCTCTGAAGGTTCTCGTCGCCGGTCTTGGCAATATGGGCATGAGCCACGCGCTTGCCTACGCTGCTAATCCGGGCTTCGAGATTGTCGGTCTCGTCAATCGCTCTGCGGTCCCCTTGCCCGAACCACTGGCAAACTATCAAATCCTCCCATCCTTTGAGGATGCTCTGGCGGAACTGAAGCCGGATCTGTGCTCGATCAATACCTATTCCGATAGTCACGCGGCCTTTGCCATCAAAGCGATGGAAGCAGGCTGCCATGTGTTTGTGGAGAAACCGCTGGCAACCACGGTGGAAGATGCGGAGCGCGTGGTCGCATGCGCCCGTGCCAATGGCCGCAAGCTTGTCGTCGGTTACATTCTGCGCCACCATCCATCGTGGATGAAGCTCATCTCGCTCGCACGCGACCTTGGTGGCCCCTATGTTTTCCGCATGAACCTCAACCAGCAGTCTTCGGGCAAGACCTGGGCCACCCACAAGGCGTTGATGCAGACGACACCGCCCATCGTTGATTGTGGCGTGCATTACGTCGATGTCATGTGCCAGATCACGGACGCCAAACCGGTCTCAGTGCGCGGCATGGGCCTTCGCCTCTCCGACGAGATTGCGCCAGACATGTACAATTACGGCCACTTGCAGGTCACGTTCGATGACGGTTCGATTGGCTGGTATGAGGCGGGCTGGGGGCCGATGATTTCGGAGACAGCTTTCTTCGTAAAGGACGTGATGTCGCCCAAGGGTTGCGTGTCCATCGTGATGGACCCGAACGCAAAATCCGACGACATCGACACCCACACGAAAACCTCGACAATCCGCCTGCACAAGGCCGCGACCGGCCCGGATGGCACCTTCAAGGAGCCAGACCAGTTCCTCCAGATGGAAGGTGAGCCGGGGCATCAGGAGCTTTGCGACCGCGAGCAAGCCTATGTGCTGAAGGCCATTCGCGAAAACATCGATCTGAACCGACACATGACCGACGCCGTTCAATCGCTGCGCATCTGCCTTGCGGCGGATGAGAGCGCGCGAACCGGCCGCATGGTCGACCTGTGAGACTGGAGAGCATCCGTGGGTAATCTGACACTCAAATCCGTCGCCAAATCCTTCGGCACTGTCGAGGTGCTGAAAGGTATTGATCTGGAGGTCAAGGACGGCGAATTCGTCATCTTTGTCGGTCCATCGGGATGCGGTAAATCCACACTGCTACGCACCATTGCGGGGCTTGAAGATATCAGTTCTGGCCAGATCGTCATCGACGGGCGCGAAGTTTCAGCTGTCCCACCAGCCAAACGCGGCATCGCCATGGTCTTCCAGTCCTACGCGCTTTACCCGCATCTGACGGTCAAAGACAATATGGGCCTCGGCCTGAAACAGGCGGGAACGCCGAAGGAAGAGATCGAGACGCGGGTAGCGAATGCATCCAACTTGCTGTCGCTCGGGCCATATCTTGAGCGGCGCCCGGCGGAGCTTTCTGGCGGGCAGCGTCAACGCGTGGCTATTGGCCGTGCGATTGTGCGTGAGCCAACGCTCTTCCTGTTTGATGAACCGCTGTCCAATCTCGATGCGGCATTGCGTGTTCAAACCCGGCTTGAAATTGCGCGCCTGCACCGGCGCCTGAAGGCGACGATGATTTACGTCACCCACGATCAGGTCGAAGCCATGACCCTGGCCGACAAGATCGTTGTTCTGAACGCCGGTCGCATCGAGCAGGTTGGCTCGCCGATGGAGCTTTATAATCGTCCAGCCAATCTGTTCGTCGCGGGTTTCATCGGCTCTCCGCAGATGAATTTCATCGACGCTGATCGCCTCGGTGAAACCGGCTACAAGACGCTTGGTATCCGTCCGGAACATCTCGTCTTGTCACGTGATAGCGGGACCTGGTCTGGCAAAGTCGTGCATGTCGAGCATCTGGGCGCAGATACGATTGTCTATCTGGAAAGCGAAACCATTGGCTTGCTGACCGTGCGCCTGTTCGGCGAACACGCCTATGCTCCAGATGATATCGTCCATGCGTCGCCCAGCGGCGGTGCTACCCATCGCTTTGGCGAAGACGGCAATATCGTCGCCTCCTGATCACCCTTCCATAGTGAGGCCTCTGGTCCATGGCTGATATTCTGCTTGAGGTCTGCGTCGATGACGTTGCGGGGCTCCACGCTGCCATCGAGGGTGGCGCGGACAGGATTGAACTGTGCAGTGCACTTGCGGTGGGCGGGCTGACGCCCTCGGTCGGGCTGATGAGCCTTGCGGGTCGATGCACCGTTCCGTGCTATGCGATGATCCGACCGCGCGCGGGAGACTTCGTCTACTGCGAGGATGAACTGGCCGTGATGGAGGACGATATTAGATTTGCCGCGACATGCGGTATCTCCGGCATCGTCTTTGGCGCAAACCACGCCGATGGACGTTTGGACGAAGAGGTTTTGAAACGACTGTCGGATTTGGTCGACTCCATGCCACGTACCCTTCACCGGGCCTTCGATCTAGTTCCTGATTTGCCGCAAGCCGTTGATATCGCCGTTGCCTGTGGGTTTGAGCGTATCTTGACATCAGGCCGCGCGCCTTCCGTTATCGAAGGATTGTCCGATCTAAGAGCCACTCTGGATATTGCGGGTGATCGCATCTCCATCATGCCTGGCGCTGGCGTCAATCTTCAAACCGTCGATGCTTTGCTGGATGGCGTCACGATTAAAGAGGTGCACTCTTCGTGCTCTTCGAGTGTGGCTGTCGAAAAGCCCGCTGTCACGGCCTTCGGCTTTTCAGATACTTATATCAAGGGCACCGACATTGCCATCGTTCGCGCCATGAAAGCCCGATTGGCAAATTAAACGAGCGATCCCCGAACAACAAAAAGCCGCAGGCTACCCTGCGGCTTTTTCGTTTGAACTCTGGATGAGGCTTATACAGCCTCTTCCATCTTGTAGTCGGTATTCGCAGGCTCTTCCTTATGCTGGATGAGCGGCCGGTTGCCGGACATTTTTCGCACCAGCACATAGAAGACTGGCGTCATGAAGATGCCGAATATCGTGACCCCGATCATGCCTGAGAACACCGCGATGCCCATGGCCGAGCGCATTTCCGCACCGGCACCAGTCGAGATGACAAGGGGAACGACACCCATGATGAAGGCGAGCGATGTCATCAGGATCGGGCGCAGGCGAAGGCGGCTTGCTTCGATGGCTGCAGCCACAGGCGTTCGGCCTTCAAACTCCAGTTCGCGGGCAAATTCCACAATGAGGATCGCGTTCTTTGCCGAGAGACCCACAAGAACGATGAGGCCGATCTGGGTGAAGATGTTGTTGTCACCGCCTGTCAGCCAGACGCCCGTCATCGCCGCCAGCACACCCATCGGCACGATCATGATGATCGCCAAGGGCAGTGTGAGGCTTTCATATTGCGCGGCCAGCACCAGATAGACCAGCAAAAGCGCCAGCGGGAAGACGAGGAAACCCGAGTTTCCGGCAAGGATTTGCTGATAGGTCAAATCGGTCCACTCGTAGGCGATGCCGGCTGGCAGCGTCTCATTGGCGATGCGCTCTATGGCAGCCTGCGCCTCACCCGATGAGAAGCCCGGAGCCGGACCACCGTTGATATCGGCGGCGAGAAATCCGTTGTATCGCGTGGTGCGTTCAGGTCCGGTCGTGGCGTCAACTTTCAGGAGGGCCGAAAGCGGTATCATCTGACCGTTGGACGATCGCACCTTCAACTGACCAATATCGTCTGCCTGCGCCCTGAACTTCGCATCTGCCTGCACCCGCACACTGTAGGTGCGGCCAAAGGCGTTGAAGTCATTGACGTAAAGAGAGCCGAGATAGATCTGCAATGTCTCAAAAACATCAGTCACGGATACGCCGAGCTGCTCAGCCTTTGCGCGATCCAGATCGGCATAGAGTTGCGGCACATTGATCTGGAAGCTGGAGAACAGCCCTGCCAGTTCCGGTGTCTGATAGGCTTTCGCAAGGAAGGCTTTGGTCACCTCGTCAAGCTGTTGATATCCGAAGCCAGCGCGGTCCTCGATCTGCATCTTGAAGCCGCCCGTGGTGCCGAGACCGTTGACCGGTGGTGGCGGGAACATGGCGATGAAGGCATCCTGAACAGCGCCGAATTTCTGGTTGAGCGCCATTGCAATGGCCCCGCCAGAAAGTTCCGGTGTCGTGCGCTCCTCGAACGGGCTGAGCGCCACGAAGACGACGCCCGCATTGGAGCTGTTGGTGAAGCCGTTGATGGAGAGGCCGGGAAACGCAATCGCGTGTTCGACGCCGGGCTGCTGCATGGCGATCTCGCTCATGCGCTTGATGACGTCTTCAGTGCGGTCAAGGCTCGCCGCATCCGGCAATTGCGCAAAGCCGATCAGATACTGCTTGTCCTGTGCGGGCACGAAACCGCCGGGCACCGCGTTGAACATGCCATAGGTAGCGCCCGCCAGCACGACATAAACGATCATCACGATGCTCTTGCGATTGAGCAGCCCGCCCACGCTTTTGCCGTAACCATTCGAGGCGGCACCAAAGGCGCGGTTGAAGCCCCGGAAAAAGCCGCCAAATACCTTGTCCATGCCCCGTGTCAGCCAATCCTTTGGCGCATGGTGATCCCTGAGAAGCAAGGCAGCCAGTGCTGGAGACAGGGTCAAGGAGTTGATGGCGGAGATGACGGTGGAAATCGCAATCGTCAGCGCGAACTGGCGATAGAATTGGCCCGACAGGCCTGAGATGAAGGCGAGCGGTACGAAGACCGCGACCAACACCAGCGCGATCGCAATGATTGGGCCAGAAACTTCCTTCATGGCGCGATAGGTTGCGTCGCGCGGAGAGAGGCCGTTTTCTATGTTGCGTTCAACGTTTTCCACCACCACGATGGCATCGTCCACGACGATACCGATGGCCAGCACAAGCCCGAAGAGGCTCAGCGCATTGATCGAGAAGCCGAAGACATACATGACCGCAAACGTACCGATAATGGATACGGGAACGGCAATCAGCGGGATGATCGAGGCGCGCCATGTCTGGAGGAACAGGATAACGACGATCACGACAAGCGCGATGGCTTCCAGCAGGGTATCGATGACCTTGTCGATGGAGGCGCGCACGAACTGAGTCGTGTCATAGACGATTTCGTATTTCACGCCATCGGGCATCGCGGCCTGCAAATCCTGCATGGTTGCGGAAACCTGATCGGAAATGGTTATTGCGTTGGAGCCCGGAGCCTGAAAGACGGGAATGGCAACCGCCGATTCACCATCCAGCAGTGAGCGTAGGGCATAATCCGCAGCGCCGAGTTCGACGCGAGCCACGTCACGCAGGCGGGTGATCTCGCCATTCGTGCCGCTCTTCACGATGATGTTTCCGAACTCCTCCGGCGTTGAAAGGCGGCCCTGCGCGTTGACGTTGAGCTGAAGATCGACGCCCGTGAGGCTTGGCGAGGCGCCGATGGTGCCTGCAGCAGCCTGCACGTTTTGTTCGCGAATGGCATTGCTGATATCGCTGGCAGCCAGATTGTGTTCAGCAGCTTTTTGAGGATCGATCCAGACGCGCATGGAATAATCGCCAGCGCCGAAAATCTGCACCTGTCCCACGCCTTCAATGCGCGCCAGACGGTCCTTGATGTTGAGGACGGCATAGTTGCGCAGATAGGTGAGGTCATACTGATTGCCGGGCGAGACCAGATGCACGACCATCATCAGGTCTGGCGAGCTCTTGACGGTGGAGACGCCAAGGCTTCTGACTTCCGCGGGCAAGCGTGGCTCTGCCTGCGAAACACGGTTCTGCACTAACTGCTGCGCCTTGTCGGGGTCCGTTCCGAGCTTGAACGTCACAGTTAGCGTCATTACGCCGTCAGATGTCGCCTGACTGGACATGTAAAGCATGTCCTCGACGCCGTTGATCTGCTCTTCCAGCGGTGTTGCAACCGTTTCAGCAATGACCTTCGGGTTTGCGCCTGGATAGGTGGCACGAACCACGATGGAAGGTGGAACGACTTCTGGATATTCGGAAATCGGAAGCGCGCGCATGCCGATGAGGCCTGCCACGACGATAAGGACCGATAGAACGCCAGCAAAAACTGGCCGGTCTACGAAAAATCTGGAGATGTTCATGATTTAGCCCTCTCCGGGTGAAAATCTGGACGCAAAGGACCGCTCCGGTGGCAATAGTCACCGGCAGGTCTTCGTGTCCTGTTCTGATCAATGGGACGGCGGACCCCTTGGGAGCAGGCCCGCCGGATTTTTTATTGCGAGGCCGCGACCTTGTCTTCGGTCTGTGGTGCTACGACAGCGCCGGGGCGAATGCGCTGCAAACCGTTGACGACAATCTTGTCTCCGGCGGCGAGACCGCTTTCAACGACCCGCATGCCATCCGCAGATGGGCCGGGCTTGATCTGTCTGTAGTCCACCTTGTTCTCGCCATCCACGACGAAGACATACTTCTTGTCCTGATCCGTGCCGATGGCGCGATCGCTGATAACGATGCGGTTTTCGGACTTTGGCTCACCCATGCGAACCCGTACGAACTGGCCGGGGATCAGGCGCCCATCCGCATTGGCGAATACGGCGCGAACACCAATTGTGCCGCTTGCGCTGTCCACCTGATTGTCGATCAGGTGCAGGGTGCCCTTGATCGGCGTGCCTTCATCAGCCAGCGTGCCCACTTCAACTGGAATTTGCTCCAGAGCCTGAAGCGCCCCATCCGATACGGGCAATTGTGACAAGGCTTTTGAGACCATTTCTTCGCTTGCGTTGAAGCCCGCATAGATTGGATCAACGGAGACAAGGGTGGTGAGTGCTGGCGAGGTTGAGCCAGCGGCCACAAGGTTGCCAACGGTAATTTCGAGCTTTCCGACACGCCCAGACACAGGAGCGCGCAGTTGCGTATAGTCAAGGTCCAGTTGCGCTGTTGTCAGTGCCGCCTTTGCGGCCCGTGCCTGCGCCTCAGCGTCAGCAACATTGCTCAGCCGCTGGTCGAGATCACTTTGTGAGATGGTCCGGTTCTCAGACATCCGGCGACCACGTTCAAGTTCGGTTCTTGCAAGGCTGACTTTGGCTTCGGCGGAGGCAACCTGCGCTTCCGCACCGGCAACTGTTGCCTGGTAAGGTGCAGGATCAATTGTGAACAGGGGATCACCGGCCTTTACCAATGCGCCTTCACGAAAATGAACTGCTTGAATCTGGCCGGCGACACGAGAGCGGATCTGGACGCGCTCGACAGCTTCCAGCCGTCCGGAAAATTGCTGCCAATGCGTCACATCGCGGCTTTCGACCACCGAGACAGTCACGGGAATTGCAGGCGTTTCAGCCGGTGCGGATGCAGCTATGGCATCGTTTTTCATGGGAAGATCGAAGAGAAATGCGGCCGCTGCTACGGACACGGCAAGGCCTAAGCCGGCACCCGCAAGGGCACGGCGCTTGTTCTTGAGCGTCATGGGATACTCCTTGGCTTCGTCTGAAGCCGATCAGTGATTGTGGGTCTGACTGCTAGTTCTTAAGGTCTTGAATAAAATCCGCAAATTCGGTGCAAACAGCAGAGAGCCACTTGCCACCTTCCCCGCGATAAAGTCCCGTCCAGCCATCGCCGGAAGGGAAAACATGTTGCCGAACCGTCACTCCCGCCGCGATGAGGCGACTTGCGTAGTTGACGGTCTCATCGTGCAGAGGATCATCCTGCGCGGTAAAAATGAGTGCCGGTGCGACACGGTCGAGCCGCGTGCACTGGCACGGTGCGGCATAAGGGTGCACAGAACCACATGCCTTTGCCAGATAACGGCTCCATCCCTCGGCCCACCGCTGGCGCATGCCAATCTTGTCGGCGTCGCGAAAAGAGATCGATGCCATAAACGGGTCGATCATCGGTGACAGCAAAATCTGCCCTGCGACCTTTCCCGGCATCCGATCCCGCGCCTTCAGCGCCAGACCGGCAGCAACGTTGCCTCCGGCCTCTTCACCGGCCACAAACAACAGCGACTTTGCACCACCATATTGCTTTCGGGCGCTGCTCAAGCAATCCAGCGCCTCAAAAGCACAATCGATCACGGCCGGAAATTCGTTGCCCGACAGCGTGGTATAGTCGGCCTCGATGACAACCGCACCCTGATCTGCCAGTGCTCTCGCGACCGGTAGTTCCAGTCGCTGGCAGCCCTGTTCCTGAAACGACCCGCCGCCGAGATAAAGCACCAGCGGCGGAGAGCGGTTTTCACTTTCGCTCCTGTAGATACGCACGGAAAGAGGTGGCTGCTTTGAGCCGCTGCTTTCCATAGTATGCCACTGCGTGTTCATCTCTTGCCCTCGGCAGGTTGTTCGAAAGAACCGCTCTTGCCGTCACTTCCAAAATCGATATTATTGTTCGGAAGAAAATGCGCAAGTACGCAAAAATGGAAACACTATTCCAAAAATATGGATAATAAAGATTGGGAGGGCGTCATGGATCAGCTTTCGGCAATGCGTGTCTTTGCACGCGTGGTGGAAACGGGCAATTTCACACGCGCAGCCGCGGCGTTGAACATGCCAAAGACGACCGTGACGAATATGGTGCAGGGTCTGGAGGCGCATCTGCAAACCACCCTTTTGAACCGCACCACACGCAGGGTGATGGTCACGACCGATGGTGCCCTCTATTACGAACGGGCGATCCAGATCATATCCGAAGTGGACGAGCTGGACGCAAGCCTTTCGAGCGCCAATGTTCAGCCCTCGGGCCGATTGCGTGTGGAGATGGCAGGTGCATTCGCCGATAATGTCATCATACCCAACCTGTGTGACTTCCACGAGCGTTATCCTCTCATCCGGCTCGACCTCGGCGTTGGGGACAGGCTTGTGGATTACATCGCCGAAAACGTGGACTGTGCCTTGCGGGTGGGAACGCCGCGCGACCAGTCGCTCATCGCCCGTAAGGTGTCTGATCTGGATTTCGTGACATGCGCCGCTCCGCGCTACATCGAAAAATTCGGTATGCCGTTGCAACCGGAGGAGCTGGAGGGCGATCACTACAGCGTTGGATATCTGAACGCGACCACCGGACACATCATGAATTTCGCATTCGATAACGGCACGCGCTCAATTGAGGTCAATCCGCGTTACATCATTGCCGCTAATGACAGCCGCACCTATCAGAATGCGGTGCTGGCCGGTCTGGGCATCGGTCAGCTTGCACCCTTTACCATCCGCGACGAGCTGGCAAAGGGAAACCTTGTGCGCATTCTGCCTGAGTGGAACCATAAGCCAGTGCCCATCTACATTGTCTACCCGCAGACACGGCATGTGACCAACAAGGTGCGTGTCTTCGTGGATTGGGCCGCCAAGTTGCTCAACAGAAATGCCTTGGGCGCACTTTAGATGCTGACGGCAAAGATGGACGTGCCATCCACTGAATAAGTCATCAATGCGGGGAACGTTGCCCCGCCCATATCGTTTGCTGCACACACACAGGAGACAGATATGACCAGTTCAGACACAGATATCGGTAAAGTTTGGGAACTCGCTGACAAAATCGGGTTTTGCATGCTGACAACCCAGACCGGCACGGATTTGCGTGCCCGCCCCATGTCGGCCTATTCCGAACAGCTTGAGAACGCTTTCTATTTCCTCACAGATGTTGCAAGCCACAAGGATGAGGAAATTTCCCGCTCTCCCAATGTCTGCCTCGCATTTGCCGATTCCAAAGGTCAGAAATATGTTTCTATCTCCGGCGTCGCAGAGGTGCAGAATGACCGTGAGAAAATTAAGGAATTGTGGGCCACGCCCGCAAAGGCCTGGTGGGATAGCGCAGAAGATCCATCCATTCGGATTTTGAAAGTGACGCCATCCTTCGCAGAATATTGGGACAGCCCAGGCACTGTCATCAGCTATATTAAAATGGCTGCAGCCGCCGTCAGCAACACGCGTCCCGACATGGGTGAGAACGCAAAAGTCGAAATGTAGGGTTTCACGAAATCTCAGATTTTCAATAACTTTAGCATTCTGGTTGGCGGAGGCTCGCGCCTTCGCCAACCTCGCGCTTCCGATAGGCTTTCACACTCCTACATGGGGCGGAACCGCCCTCAGAAATCCGTCGGCTGGTTCATGCCAACGCTACCTTAGGTAGTTCTTTATTATAAAATTAGCATGGACGGGTGAGCGACTCACGTTCCTCGTAGTCAATCATCGACCCCAACTCCTTTCCCCTGCAATTTTGATGGGCCTGACGGAGCTAACCTAGTCTGTCATTTTTTTGAAGTAAATTTAGATGCATGCGTCCCCCGACGCAGCATTTAAATCAATGAGTAAGAATATAATGCTATTTCATAACTACTTCTATGCTGGATGGGCCCGGCACGGTCGTGCGTTTATTCGGGGGAATTTTAATGGCGCGCATATTTTCTTACTTTTCTTTCAGGTTACTTCTCACGTTTTTGGCGAGTTTGCCGCTAGCAGCCGTTGCGGTGCTAGGGGCCATCGTCACATTGGATACATATCGGGCGTACCAGAAGCTCTTGGACGCTTCGGTGCTTGAAAGTCTCGCTGCCAATGGCGGTCGGCTAATGATTAATCTACCCGTAGAAAGTGCAGCGTCTGCTGAGCAGCGCTCCCAGGCGCGTAAGAATACGGATGACGCCTACAACGCAGTTGTTCAGAGCTATGATAAAGTGGTCGAGGTAGGCTATGCGGATCCTCTGCTTCTTCAGATCAAGCGTAACGTTGATGAACGATACGCCAAGCTTGCCGAATTTCGAACGAAAGTAGACACGGGAACTGCCGAACCACTGGCAAGTCTGGCATATATGCAGCCGCTGTCTTCAGCCTCGATCCGTCTGGCAAGCCGTGCCGGTAACCTTATGGAAGACCGCGACCTTTTGCATGGTGTGACCGGCTATAATGCGTTTTCGCAATACAACGAAGGTTACCTTGTGTTGAACCGCCTCGGTATACAGTATGCGAAAAATGGAACCCTTTCGCTTGATGAGTATGCGCGGGTCCATGCAGCTACCACTCAAATTCGCATCTTTAATCAAGGCGTCCAGGAATTTGTCGCCCCTGAAGTTGTTGGTCGTCTCGATGCCTTCATGCAGTCCCCTCCAGGACTTATGATCCAAAAGGCCATAGACGGTATGTCGAAGAACACCACCTTCACTCCAGTGCCGGCTGACCTGGAAAACTGGACAAAGGCGATGGTTGAGCGTCGCGATCTGGTCAAGGACCTGCTGCTCGCAACCTCCAAAAACGTTAGGACAACGGTCACGTCGAAGCTCGACAAGGCCTATGAATCTCTTCTTGTGTCCCTGTCTATCCTCGCAGCCTTCATCATCGTTGCGATCAGTCTTTCCGTAGCGACCGCGCGGTGGCTCTCAAGCGCGATCCGCCGCGTCAGTTCTCGCATGTCTGATCTTGCCGCTGGCAACACACAGGATCACATTCCCTTTGCTGACCGCAAAGACGAAATTGGGGACATTGCACGCTCTGTTGAAATTTTCAGGGATGCCGCAATTCGCAATCAGGCGCTTGAAGCCGAAGCTGAAGATAGTCGTCGCCGGTCTGAAGGTGAACGTTTGAACCTTCAGCGGCAGGCAGAAGCCGATGCCGAAGCACGCCTCAACCAGGCAACGGCATCGCTTGCTGCCAGCCTTCGTCGTCTTGCCGACGGTGATATGCAGTGTGAGGTCCGTGAAGCGCTGGCGCCTCAGTTCGAAACACTGCGCGAAGACTTCAACGCGTCCGTTCGCCAACTGCGTGACGCGCTGCTCAGCGTCAATAATTCTGCCACGACGGTAGCCGGCGGCTCGAAAGAGATTTCGGACGCATCCGACGATTTGGCGAAGCGCACAGAACAGCAGGCTGCGTCGCTGGAACAGACCGCGGCGGCTCTGGAAGAGATCACCTCTAACGTGGTCGCCACAACAAGCCGCACATCAGAAGCTCGCGATGTTGTGCGCAACGCTCGGTCTCGTGCAGATGAATCAGGCTTGGTTGTGCGTAACGCCGTTGCGGCCATGGAACGTATTGAAACGTCGTCGCAGCAGATCGGTCAGATCATCGGTGTCATTGATGAGATTGCCTTCCAGACGAACCTGTTGGCTCTGAATGCGGGCGTTGAAGCTGCCCGAGCAGGTGAGGCAGGCAAGGGTTTTGCTGTTGTTGCTCAGGAAGTTCGTGAATTGGCGCAGCGGTCGGCGAAAGCGGCCAAGGAAATCAAGACGCTTGTCTCAAATTCAGCTGTCGCCGTTTCGGAAGGCGTGAAGCTTGTTAGTGAAACGGGTGAGGGGCTCACGGCCATCAAGGACCTCGTCCAGACCGTGACGGCCCACATGGATGCTATTGCCACGGCCGCTCAAGAGCAGTCGCTGGGTCTTGCCGAAGTGAATACAGCCGTCAACCACATGGACCAGGCCACGCAACAAAACGCTGCGATGGTGGAAGAGATGAATGCTGCCGGTGCCGCGTTGGCGCAGGAAAGTGGTTCGCTGAGCGAGCTACTCTCCCAGTTCAAGCTCGGAACAACAGGCAGGATGAGCTCATCGGCTGGCCAAATGGAGCGTCAGGCCGTTCAATACAGGCGAAGTGCATAATTGCCAGGCCGCTAAAGCGTTGGTTTGCGTCCTCCGTTTGTTCGCAAGGACAAATGGGGGTCGCCATGCCAGCACGGCTAACCGCCAGACTGACNCAATTCCGGCAGCTACTCAATCCAAAGGAACAACCTGTTCTGAAACACGTTCAGGCTGGCAGCAAACGTTACGATTAAAGTACGCTAACGTTCTCAGCCTTAGACTTGCCCGTCTTGCGGTCCTGGCCGACTTCAAAGCTGACCTTGTCGCCTTCTCTCAGCGATCCACCGCGCTGCAAGGAAGACACGTGAACGAATACGTCCGTGCCGCCATCCTCTGGCGTGATAAAACCAAAGCCCTTGTCGTCGTTAAAAAATTTTACAGTGCCAGTTGGCATGACAGTTCCTTTCGAGTTCCTGAAGCGATTGCCTTCGCTGCGGACTTTTATAATGCAATTGCCCATCAATCAACTGCCATAGCGACGACGCAAAAGCTATGGTGAATTGATACAGATGTTGATGTTAGATGATTTTTTGCCCTGACAGCGAGGGTGCTGCCAGGGTCGAGGCGTTACAACGTCCCGCCAAGCTCATCTTCGATATGCGCACGGATGATTTCGTCGAACGAGGTCTCTGCCGTAAAACCTAGAGACTTGGCGCGTGTCGCCTCAAATCCCGGTGCCCAACCGGCAACCATTTTCATGATCATTTCATCCGGTTCGCGGCGGATTAGGCCAACAGCACTCTCTCCCGCAACCCTTCGCAATGCTTCGATCTGTTCACCCACGGTGGCGCTCAGCCCCGGCATGGAGAGTGCGCGGCGGGGGCCGACCTTATCGAGGCCAATCGTTGCGCCATGCAGAAGAAAGCCCACGGCAGAACGGGGCGATGTATGCCAGTGGCGCACGTCGTCCGAAACCGGGAGTACGGCTTCGCGACCGATCAGAGGCTCCCGCAATATGTTGGAAAAGAAGCCGGATGCAGCCTTGTTCGGGGTGCCGGGGCGAATGCAGATTGTTGGTAGCCGAATGGCGATACCATCAAAAAAGCCTCGGCGGCTGTAATCAGACAGTAGGAGTTCGCAGATTGCCTTCTGGGTGCCGTAACTCGTCAGCGGCGTCGTGTGGTAATCGTCTGAAATCGGGTAGGGCACGGGTGCGCCGAACACTGCGATGGAAGAGGTAAAGACGACGCGGGGCTTGTAGCCATCGACGCCATGGGCAAGGCGAATGGCGTCAAAGAGATAGCGGGTACCATCCAGATTGATGCGATAGCCCTTGTCGA
The DNA here is from genome assembly GCF_014842165.1 of Rhizobium sp. CFBP 13644. Lineage (NCBI taxonomy): Bacteria > Pseudomonadati > Pseudomonadota > Alphaproteobacteria > Hyphomicrobiales > Rhizobiaceae > Rhizobium > Rhizobium sp. CFBP 13644. The sequence goes on along the minus strand of NZ_JACYVF010000005.1, from coordinate 201,212 downwards.
AATCAAGCTCTGCTTCGCCAGATACAATGGCCGCCAGATGAAAAATCACATCGGGGCGCGTTGCTACGAGCTTTTCGGCCTCGCCCACCGTGGACAAATCTGTTTCTCGCGCGTCGACAACGCCATCAAAACCAGCGGGACCTTCCGGCGCGATGACATCGACCAATGTCATTTTGGAGACCTGATCTCCGCCCAGATGTCCTTCGCTTGCCAATTTGGCCGCGAGCTTGCGGCCTACCATGCCAGCCGCGCCTATGATCAGAACATGCATTTCGTTTCCTCCTCCACACATATGCTCAATGCCCAACGGCATTCACAATGCAGCCGAACATTTCTATTGTAAGGTTGTCTGATAACCATATATTGCTGGCTTGAAAACAGGGATTTGGCCATATCCCATCGAAAATGGCTCCCATGCGTCAATTAACGTGGTGGGTCGGCGTAGATTTAATTGAAAGGCAGGACCATGAGTGCAGATGTCGGGACTTCAGTCGGGCGTCGCCAAGCCTCTTTGTCTGCGGCACTTGGCAACGATATGGTGCTCGTTGACCCCGTAGAAATGTTGCGGTTTTGCCGGGATTGGCATGGGGATGTGACAAGCGGCGCGATTGCCGTTCTGCGCCCTCGCTCTACCCAAGATGTCTGTGCGGCGGTCAAGCTATGCCGTGAATTGGGAATTTCCATTGTCCCGCAGGGCGGCAACACGGGTCTCGTGCTCGGCGGGATTCCCGATCAGCCAGAAGCACAGGCCATCCTGAGCCTGGAGCGCATGAACTCGGTGCGCAGGATTGATGCGGATGATTTTTCCGCCGTGGTCGAGGCGGGTTGTGTGCTTTCGGAGTTAAAAGATCGAATTGCCGAAAAGGGGATGTTTTTTCCTCTGGCGCTGGGCGCGCAAGGCTCTTGTCGCATTGGCGGTAATGTTGCCACCAATGCCGGCGGCATCAACGTACTTCGCTATGGCATGACCCGCGAACTGGTTCTGGGGCTAGAAGTTGTGTTGCCGGATGGCACTGTTTTTAATGGTCTTTCGACCCTGCGCAAAGACAATCGTGGCATTGATCTCAAGCAGCTCTTCATCGGATCTGAGGGCACCCTTGGCATTATCACCGCCGTCTCTCTCAAGCTGACGCCCTTACCCGACCAGATTGCAACGGCGTTGCTCGGTTTGAATTCCCTCAACGATGTGATGAGCCTTTATCGTCGTGCACGGCGACAATGCTGTGACCTGATGTCGGCGTTCGAATTCATGCCGCCACTTGCGTTCACGCTGGCCAAGGAAGCGATCCCTGATCTGCCGATCCCAATGGCGGCAGACTATCCGGCCTATGTGCTGATGGAAATTTCCGGATCCGGGTTGATTGATATCTCCGATTTGATGCAGCGCTTTCTGGCTGGTGTCATGGAAGACGGTCTGGTCGTTGATGGAGTTATCGCAGCGTCGGAGGCGCAGACCCGAAACCTGTGGAAAATACGGGAGGGAATGAACGAGGGGCAAGCCAAGCGTGGTCAGCACATGCGCACGGACATTTCCGTTCCCCTTTCCCGTCTCGCTGATTTTGTGGAGGAAGCTGAAAAGGCGGTGAGTGAGGCGCTCCCAACATGCGTGAGCGTGTCTTACGGTCATGTGGGAGATGGCAATGTTCATCTGAACGTCCTGCCGCCGCAAGGCTCCTCCAAAGAGGAGGCTGCTGCGATGATTTATCAGGCCAAGACAGTCGTGAATGGTGTCGTAGACCGCTTCAGCGGCAGCATCAGCGCCGAACACGGCATTGGTCGTCTGAAGCGTGCAGACTTCGAGGAGCGCTTGGAGCCTGCGCATCGCAACTTGCTGGCGGCGTTGAAGCGGGCCATTGATCCATCCATGGTGATGAATCCCGGATGCCAATTGAATTTTCCGGACAGATCATAGAATAATCCGGCACCATGAAAGGTAGGCAGAGTGAATGGTGGCGGATTTTGGCCAGATAAAGCGTAATGAGCATCTCCCGGCGCGCATCGCGGGACATATTGGCAAGGAAATTGCCGATGGTCGAATCATGCCCGGAGAAAAACTGCCGACGGAACACATCCTGGCCAAAACCTTTGGTGTGAGCCGTTCCGTTGTGCGTGAGGCAATCGCAGAGTTGCGCAATGAAGGGCTGGTCGAAACGCGGCAGGGCATCGGCGCTTTTGTGACTGAAGCGAAAACACGCGGCTCCATTCGGATCGAGCACGCGGCTCTTCATGATCGCGAAAGCTTCCGCAGTCTTTTCCAGCTTCGTATTCCCCTGGAAATTGAGGCGGCAGGGCTCGCCGCGATCCACCACGACGCTGATGATCTGGCGCAACTGGACAAGGCGCTGGTCCTTATGACCGGTGCCGCGAAATGGACGGAAGAGGGAATTGTTGCAGATCTTGCCTTTCACAGGGCATTGGCTGCGGCCACCCACAATGAATATTTTCCGCTTTTTATCGGCTTCATCGCTGAGCGGATCAGCCTCACCATTAACGCCGCTCGCGCTACTGCGGTTCTTGAGGAGATTGTGGAAATCACAATTGCCGAGCATGTGGCCATCCGGGATGCTGTCGCAACGCGTGATCCCGTCAAATCGCGTGCCGCGATGCGCCACCATCTGATTGGTGCGGCGGAGCGCATCGATCTCACCCTTGAGGTTTACTGACAAGCAGTGCCGCCCTGTGGGCAACAATCATTTGCATCGTATTGCCGCTTCTTAGCTGCTGGACATGATGCAAAAGTCATACTAGAGAACGTTTAGGAGTATTGTCAGACATCCTGACAAGAAGGCAAGTACGTGCTGGAGGGCATGGCTTGCTTGGAAATGGGAGGAGCACCTGTGAAAAGCGATCGTGTACTAAGCGCAGAGTCCATTTTGCCGGATGATGCTGCCAGCGCTCTTCTTGTCGGCCGTGTTTGGTCCAATGCTCGCGGTGGACCATGCCCGGTTCTCATATCGAACGAGCGTGTGCTTGACCTAACCAATATTGCCGCGACAATGACGGGCCTGCTTGAGACGGCTGACATCGTTGCCCGCTTGCGCCAAGCGCGTGATCTGCTGGACCTTGGCGATCTCCAGAGTTTCCTGTCGAAAGAAGCAGGTTACCTCTTAGCTCCCATCGACCTGCAAGCCGTAAAGGCCGCCGGTGTGACCTTCGCCGACAGCATGCTGGAGCGAGTCATCGAAGAGCAGGCGAAGGGCGATCCGCGCCGCGCTCAGGATATTCGCGCCAAGCTCGCGCCGGTTCTCGGCGATAGTCTTCGTGGCCTTGTTGCCGGTTCCGAACAGGCCGCGGCGGTAAAGGCCTTGTTGCAGGATATGGGCCTCTGGTCGCAATATCTGGAGGTCGGCATCGGGCCGGATGCTGAGATATTTACCAAGGCCCAGCCCATGTCATCTGTTGGCTGCGGCGATCTTGTCGGCATTCATCCCATCTCGCAATGGAATAATCCCGAGCCTGAGGTCGTTCTTGTCCTGCGATCCGATGGTACGGTCCTCGGCGCGACCCTCGGCAATGACGTGAACCTGCGTGATGTGGAGGGGCGGTCGGCTCTGCTGCTGGGTAAGGCGAAAGACAATAATGCTTCCTGCTCTATCGGCCCGTTCATCAGACTTTTCGACGACGGCTTCACCATGGAAGACCTGCGCCGGGTTCGGGTTGGCCTGAAGGTGCAGGGTGAGGATGGGTTCGAGATGACAGGCGAAAGCCCGATGGAGGCCATCAGTCGCTCGCCAGAAAGCCTTGCGGCCCAGTTGCGCAACCGCAACCACCAATATCCTGATGGCGCTGTCCTTTTTCTCGGTACGATGTTCGCGCCCGTCAAGGACCGTCGTGGTGCGGGGCAGGGGTTTACGCACGAAGTCGGAGACCGGGTGGAAATCTCCACTGCAAAGCTCGGGCGGCTGGTGAACTGGGTCGAGCGGACCGATGCGTGCCCGGAATGGACTTTTGGCGTTAGCGCCCTCATTCGTAATTTGGCAGAGCGCGGCCTTCTGGAGAAGGTGTGACCCATGCAAAGAGCCATTGATCTCTTCTTTCGTTTCCTTGAACTCCTGTTGATCCTGCTGCTGTCCGGCATGGCGATCATGGTGTTCGTCAATGTCGTCATGCGGTACGGCTTCAACTCCGGCCTGAACGTATCCGAAGAAATGTCCCGATACTTCTTCGTCTGGCTCACCTTCATAGGTGCGGTCGTCGCCTCCAGGGAACATGGTCATCTCGGCATCGAGACACTCGTTATGTTCCTTTCCCGCCGGGGACGCATTATCTGCATGTCTCTTGCCAACGTCGTCATCATTGCCTGTTCCGGCATATTTTTCTGGGGAACGTGGAAGCAGTTCCCGATTAACGCCAGCATGTCTGCTCCCGTAACCGGCATGTCGATGATCTGGGTCTATGGCGTCGGTCTCTTCACTGGCGCCGGAATGGTACTGATCGCCTGCGAGCGATTGTTCCGATTGCTGACAGGGCGCGTGACGGACGAGGAGATTGCTGTCTTCGCCGGTGAAAATCTGACGATTGAGCAGCTGGCGGAGCGTACCTGATGACCCTTCTTGTCTTCATCGCATCGCTTTTGGGCGCCATGGTTATTGGCGTGCCCGTTGCCTTTGCATTGATGTTCTGCGGCGTCATGCTCATGTGGTTTATGGGTATGTTCAATACGCAAATCATCGCGCAGAACATGATTGCGGGTGCTGACACCTTCACGCTGCTGGCGATCCCGTTTTTCATTCTGGCCGGTGAATTGATGAATTCTGGCGGCTTGTCCCGCCGCATCATCGATTTTGCTATCGCTTGCGTCGGGCATATTCGTGGTGGCCTCGGTATCGTTGCCATTCTGGCCGCGATCATCATGGCGAGTATTTCGGGCTCCGCCGCAGCCGACACCGCTGCTCTCGCTGCCATCCTGCTGCCAATGATGGCAAAGGCTGGTTATAATGTGCCGCGCGCCGGTGGCTTGATTGCCGCCGGTGGCATCATTGCACCCGTCATTCCTCCGTCCATGGCGTTCATCGTCTTCGGCGTCTCTGCAAACGTTTCCATCACGCAGCTTTTCATGGCCGGTATTGTCCCCGGTTTGCTGATGGCGCTCGCGCTCGTCGTTGCCTGGTTGATCGTCGTGCGCAAAGACAAGGTTGAGCCTTTGCCAAAGGCGCCGATGTCGGAGCGTTTGACGGCAACGGGACGTGCGGCCTGGGCGCTGGGTATGCCTGTCATCATTCTCGGTGGCATCAAGGCTGGTGTGGTTACCCCGACTGAAGCTGCCGTAATCGCCGCTGCCTATGCGATGTTCGTTGGCATGGTGATCTACCGCGAATTGAAACCACGAGATTTGGCTGGTGTCATTCTGCGGGCTGCCAAGACCACCTCGGTCATCATGTTTCTGGTTTGTGCAGCGCTGGTTTCGGCTTGGCTTATCACGGCTGCCAACATACCGGCGGAGATCGCGGGCTATATCGAGCCGTTGATTGACCGGCCGATGTTGTTGATGTTCGTTATCATGGCGCTCGTGCTGGTGGTCGGTACTGCTCTTGATCTGACGCCAACCATTCTCATCCTGACACCGGTTCTGATGCCCATCGTCAAACAGGCTGGCATCGATCCCGTCTATTTCGGTGTCATGTTCATCATGAACAATTGTATCGGGTTGATCACGCCGCCAGTAGGCGTGGTGCTGAATGTCGTCAGCGGCGTCGGGAAGATCCCGCTGGGCAAGGTGACGATCGGCGTCTGGCCGTTCTTGCTCGCCCAGACGATTGTTCTGTTCCTGCTGGTCATATTCCCTGACATCGTGCTCGTGCCTGCCCGTTGGCTGCGCTAGCGCTTCGCAATCTACACGTCGTTTTCAATCGATCCTGGGAGGATAAAATGAGAAAACTGCTACTAGCCACCACAGCAATTGCCTTCAGCATGGTGTCGGCATTGCCGGCTTTTGCGGAATACAACGCTCGCAACATCCGTATTTCCAACGGCATCAATGCCGATCACCCCGTCGGTGATGGCATCAAGGCCATGCAGGCCTGCCTCGACGGAAAGTCCGGCGGCAAGCTAAAGATTACCGCATTCTGGGGCGGTGCCCTCGGTGGTGACTTGCAGGCCACGCAGGCTCTGCGCTCAGGCGTTCAAGAAGGCGTCGTTACATCTTCATCGCCTCTCGTTGGCATCATTCCCGAGCTTGGTGTTTTCGACTTGCCATTCCTGTTTGCTACACCGCAGGAAGCCTACACCGTGCTTGACGGCAAGTTCGGCGATATGATGAACGAGAAGCTCGCGGCAGCGGGACTGGTTAATCTTGCCTATTGGGAAAACGGTTTCCGGAACCTCTCGAACTCCGTCAGACCCGTGACCAAGTGGGAAGACTTTTCAGGGATGAAGGTTCGCGTCATGCAGAACAACATTTTCCTGGATACTTTCAAGAATTTGGGTGCGAACCCAACCCCGATGGCATTCGGCGAAGTCTTCTCGGCTCTGGAAACCAACGCGATCGATGCGCAGGAAAATCCTTACGTGACGATCGACACCTCGAAGTTCTTCGAAGTCCAGAAGTATATCACCGAGACCAATCACGCCTACACGCCGTTCCTCTTGCTCTTCTCCAAGGCAATCTTTGATACCTACACGCCGGAAGAGCAGGCAGCTCTTCGTGAATGCGCTGTTGTCGGACGTGACAAGGAGCGTATGGTCATTCAAGAGCTGAACAAGAAATCCCTCGAAAAGATCAAGGAAGCCGGACTGAAGGTGAACACGCTGTCACCGGAAGAGCAGGCGCGTATTCGTGAAAAGTCGATGGTCGTCTACCAGAAGCACAAGGACCAGATCGGTGCTGGTGTGGTTGATTCCATCGTTGCGGAACTTGCGGAAATCCGTAAGTAACGCTCGATATCGATCGCAAGAGAAGGGGCCGGGTTGGATGACCTGGCCCTTTTTTATTGCCGCGATGCAGACATTGGCTACGCCTGACAAAACGATAAAAGCAATTTATCATATGTTTACGCGCAACATATCGTATGAGACTATTCGGTTGTCGGGGTCGCACGCGACCCTGTGATGAGAAACCGGAGAGCGCAGATGTATCTCGGAACCCAATTACCGGCCCGCAACGATGACGATTATCGAGTGATGAAGCAGCTCGGCGTCAACAATGTCTCGGCAACGCCGCCGGGTGATTGGCGCAAGTGGGACCGCGAAACGCTTGAAGCATTCCGCGAGAAAATTGAAAGCTTCGGTCTTACACTCGATATGACGCAGCTACCGATGCCATCGAACCATGTTGATGGCGATTCCCCATGTCGGGACATCATGCTCGCCGGCCCGGACCGCGACAGCCAGATCGAAGGTATCTGCAAGCTTATTGAAAACTGCGCCGCTGCGGGCATTCCCTCTGTCCGCTACAATTTTAATTACATCGGCATTCCGCGCACGCCCATGGAGCCCGGACGCGGTGGGTACATGGCCGAAGCATTCCGTTTGGAGCTTGCCAATGCCAATGAGCCTGCGCCGAATGGTGTCGGCACACTCGATGAAGATACAATCTGGGAGAGGGTCGATTATTTTCTGCAGAGAGTAGTGCCGGTTGCGGAAGCGGCAAATGTTCGGCTTGCATGCCACCCTCACGATCCTGCAACGCCACCAGGCTATATGGGCGTTACACGCGTTCTGGGTTCCGTTGAAGGCATGAAGCGTTTCGTCGGAATGCATGAAAGCCCCGTCCACGGCCTTAATTTCTGCATCGGCACACTAGGTGAAATGGTCGAGGATGTTTCCGAAGTGCCTGAGATCACGCGGTGGTTTGGCGAGCGTGGCAAGATCATGAATATTCACTTCCGAAACATTGTCGGCAAGCGATACTCTTTCCGGGAAAGTTTTCCAGAAGAAGGCGATATCGATATGCCTGCCGTGATCGATGCGCTTCGCGACACGGGCTACAAATACATGGTCATGCCAGACCACGCGCCGACGCTGTCTGGCGACAACCAGCAACAGGTCGCTTTTGGCTTCTGCTATGGCTACATCGCTGCGTTGCTGCAAACGCGGAGCTGAGGCGTCTCACTCGTTCCGGCGTCGTCGGGACTGTGCCGGATATGATCCGGCACAGCCACATTGTGCCGTTACCGGCGTGCTATGTCGCCCGCCAATCGGAATGGGCTTGAGACGACCGCACCGGCTGCATCAAACACGAAAGCACCGATGTTTGTGCCCTTTGTTTGCATGCGCCTTTCCGCGTCGGCAAGGTCGCCCGAAAACTGGGCGAGGGCCGCATAGCGATCGTGGCCCAAACCGTCGGATGACTTCAGGGACGAAATGTCGATGACAGTCAGGCGCTCTTCCTTGGCTGTCTGCTGGATGAGAGGGTCATTGATATCCAGCATCCCAACGCGTGGCCTTTCGCCGCCCACAAAGCTGGAAATTTTCAAGGCACTATCGCTGTTTGATACCAGCAGCGTGACAGGTGTGGGGATGTGGCCAATGTCCGCGAGTTGTGATTTGAACACGTCTGCATCGATATCGGGCGCTGCCAGAACGATCTGGAGTTTCGAAAGAACATTACCCTGCCCCTCAAGCCTCAATTGTCTTGCTGCCTCCATCGACAAGAAGCCGCCCATGCTGTGACCAAACAGAACGATGCGCTTGACCTTTGGTGCCTCCGCAATTGCCTTCAGGAGAGAGTTGAGCTGCGAGCGAGAATACAGGACAGCGTCCCGGTCGGCTACATAGCCTGTTACGCTGGCGGCAGATGGCCAGGAGAACATGATTGGCGAGCCGATGGCAGTGGCGTCTGCCGCCATTTGCGCGGTTCGATATAGCGCCTCCTGATAGGAGTAATTGTAGCCATGTACGAAGACAGAAACTGTGCCGTCAAATCTGGTAGAATGCGTCGCATCCTTGACGAGAGAATCCAGCGTCAGCCTCTCTCGCTTCGTTACGATATATTGCTGTTTCGGGTTGGGCTTTGCAGAAGGATATGCAATCGAAATGTCCTTTCTGTCGGGCGGGACTGAAAAAACAAAACGATCATATTGAACGTCGTTCCCCCATCGGTTGCCAAACGAGTGGTCCTTTGGCTCGAAAACGCGGTTCGTAACAGCAAGCACATCAACCGTTTGTGCAGGCGTGGTGCGCAGGACGACAGGCTTGAGAACCTCGGTACCAGGGCGGGAAACGCAGCCGGACAATGCCAAGGCAAGGGCGGATACTATGAAAATGCGGCGTGGGAGTTCGCCCATGCAGAAGTGAAGAATCGTCACGCTCAATATTGCCTTGCTGATGAGATGGAAAAAGAGGGCGCTTGCGCGCCCTCCTATAGATCAAGCCGTTGCCGGTTCGTGCGGTTTCTGGTTATCGTCTTCACGCGGAATTCGGAACCAGGCGACGTAGAGTGCCGGCAGGAACAGAAGGGTCAAGACCGTTCCGACGACAATACCGCCCATCATGGCGTAGGCCATCGGCCCCCAGAAAATCTCGCGCGAGATCGGTATAAGCGCAAGCGTCGCGGCTGCTGCGGTCAACATGATCGGCCGCATACGATGCTCGGTAGCCTCGATAACGGCACGCCAGGGGCTGACACCTTCTTCTCGTAGTTGCTCGATTTGTACCACAAGGATCACCGAGTTTCTGATCAGAATTCCGATGAGTGCGAGAATCCCGAGGATCGCCACAAAGCCCATCGGAGCATTGCTGAGCACGAGGGCTGCGACAACCCCGATGAGGGCCAGCGGAGCGACGGCGAAGACCAGGAACAGTCGGCTGAAGCTCTGAAGCTGGAACATCAGAATCGTCGCCATGACCAATAGCATCATCGGAGCCACGGCCGCGATGGGTCCCTGCGAGTCTGCACTCGATTCGACGGATCCACCGATTTCGATCTTGTAGTCTGTCGGCAGTGAAGCGGTGAATTTTTCGACTTCAGGCTTCAACTGCTCGACAATCGTCGCTGGCTGGGTTGGGCCGACAACGGCTGCCTTGATGATGATCGTCGGCATGCGGTCACGACGACCGATCATGGGCTGTTCCAGTTCGTAGCGGAACTTGGCAACAGCTGAAAGCGGCACGGCTTTTCCGTTTGATCCCGAAAGCTGAAGATTTCTGAGCGTATCGATTGAACCGCGTTCAATATCTTCAGCTCTGCCCACGACGTCGACCAGATAGATATCGTCTCTGACCTGGGTCACAGCTGTGCCCTTGACCACGTCGTTCAGCAAGGTCGCAATATCCTGAGACGAGACGCCAAGCTGGCGGGCTTTATCCTGAAGGACATCTACCTTCACTACGCGAGACGGTTCGTTCCAGTCATACGCCATGTTGGACAGAAGTGGATTGGCGCCGATGATGGTCCCAAACTGTTGCGCCAATTGACGCACCTTCTGGATGTCAGGGCCGCTGATGCGATACTGAACGGGTTTTCCGACTGGCGGGCCGATGTCGAGAAGTTTCACAAACGCATCTGTGCCAGGGAAGGTCGTTGACAGATAGGCCTGAATGTCGGTCCGGAGCCGGTTTCTGGCTTCAATATCCTTCGCTACGATAACGACTTGGCCGAACCATGGAGCAGGGCTCTGCACATCGTAGGACAGAATGAACCGGGGTGCGCCTTCGCCGACATAGGTTGACCAATGGTCAATGTCGCCATTGCCCACGAGTTTTTCGGTCTCGAACTGCGTCAACTGCCTGTTGGTCTCGGCAATCGTGCTGTTTTGCGGCAGGCTCCAGTCAATCACCAGCTCGGTACGGTCGGATGCCGGGAAGAACTGCTGCTGGACGAGGCCCAATCCACCAATCGACAAGCCGAAAATGACGATTGTCGTGATGATGGTGACCCACCGCCAGCGCATGGCGAGCCGGAGCGACCATGCAAAGGCACGCGTGAAGCGTCCCTGGTTGTCGTGGTGGGATTTCATGGTTTTCGGCAGGATAACCACGCCGAGCAGCGGCGTGAACACGACCGCGACAATCCACGATACCACAAGAGACACGGCAATGACGACGAAGAGCGTGAATGTAAATTCACCAGCGGCGCTGTTGTTGAGGCCGATCGGAATAAAACCGGCAACCGTCACGAGAGTACCCGTTAGCATTGGAAATGCAGTCGATGTGTAGACGTAGGTGGCGGCCTTTCTCAAGTTATCGCCAGCCTCCAGCCGTGAAACCATCATTTCGACGGCAATCATCGCATCGTCCACGAGCAGGCCAAGAGCGATAATGAGCGCACCGAGCGAGATTCGCTGAAGCGAGATACCCGAATACTCCATGAACACAAAGGTGATGGCCAGAACGAGTGGAATGGATACGGCAACGACGAGGCCTGCACGCACGCCCAAGCTGATGAAGCTGATGGCGAGAACGATGGCGATGGCTTCAAAGAGCGCGGTCGTAAAGCCGGAAACAGCTTCCTCAACCACGGCGGGCTGGTCGGATACACGCTCAACGGTCACGCCAATGGGGAGGTCCGCCACCACACGCTTCAGTTCTTCGTCAAGATCCTTGCCGAATGTCAGAAGGTTTGCGCCGGGCTTCATGCCGATGGCAAGACCAATGGCTGGCTTGCCCTTGAAGCGGAAAAGCGCAGATGGCGGGTCCACGTAGCCGCGCTTGATTGTTGCAATGTCGGTCAAGGGGAAATAGCGATCATTGACCCGGAGATTGATGGTCTTCAGGCTCTCTTCTGAAAGGAAAGCTCCGCCAACTCGCAAAGCGATGCTTTCCGGTCCTGCATCGACAAAGCCGGACTGCGTTACCGCATTCTGTGCCTGCAAGGTGCTAATGATTGCCTGTCGGTCTATTCCGAGTGCGGCAATCTTGCGGGTAGAGAACTCAAGATAAATGACTTCATCCTGCTCGCCAACAACATCGATCTTGCCAGAATTCGGAACGGTCAGCAGCCTTTCGCGGGCGCCTTCCACAAGGTCACGCAATTGCCGCTGGGACAGGCCATCCGAAGTGAATGCGAAAATATTGCCGTAGACGTCACCAAAGGTGTCGTTGAAGAATGGGCCAATCACACCGCTTGGAAGGTCACCCTTGATGTCGTTCACCATGTTGCGAACTTTGACCCAGTTTCCGGTCACGTCTTTCGCCTGGGTGGTCGCCAGCAGCTCAAGGTAAATGGTCGTTTGACCGGCCTTGGTCTCGCTTCGCGTATAGTCGAGAGCATCAAGCTCCTGAAGCTTCTTCTCGATCCTGTCGGTAACCTGCTTTGCGACCTCTTCGGCAGAAGCTCCCGGCCACTGTGCGTTGATGATCATCGTCTTGATCGTGAACGCAGGGTCTTCTTCGCGTCCCAGATTGATGTAGGAAAAAGTCCCGGCAATCATGAAGATGATCATGAAGTACCAAACGAGCGAACGGTGATCGAGCGCCCAGTCAGAAAGATTGAACGATTTCACTGGGCATTCTCCTGCTCGATACGTACGGCCTGGCCGTCCTTCAGTTGGTTGACGCCGGCCACCACCACACGGTCGCCTGGGTTGATGCCCGAGGATACGATAACGGGGCCGCCTGGAACGGATGCTGGATCGACAGTTATGTCACGGGATGAGACTTTTGCGGCCTTTTCATCAACAATCCAGACGCTGGTTTTGGAGCCGTCGACCTTGATTGCCGATGGCGGCACGCGAATGATGGACTGAGCGTCGGCAGTCGCGGTTGCTGTTACGACCGCACCGAGACGGAGCGCGTCAGGCGGGTTGATTAATGTCAGCTTCGTCCGGAAGGTGCGTGTTGCATCGTCAGCCTCTGGCGCGATTTCACGAACCACGCCTTTTGCGTGATAGCTGGCGTCAAGCTGCAGAGCCACATCGAAGGCGGCGCCTGATTTGAGCAATGCTCCGGCCGTCTCGGGAACATCTATGACTGCGTCTCGCTCTTTCGGCTGCGCCACGGTTATAACGCTTTGTCCGGCAGATACGACCTGTCCAACCTCGGCAGACGTTTTGGTAACAACGCCGTCAAACTCGGCAAGCAGACGGGAATATCCCAATTGCTCGTTGGCCTTGTCCAGATTTGCCTGAGCCTTGTTCACGTTCGCCACCGCGGTTTCGCGTTCCTGCTGCGCGCTTTCGAAGGTTGCCTTCGCAGCAGACTGGCGCTCGAAAAGGGTTTGCTGGCGCTGCTCATTCGTCACGGCATTGGCAAGCTGAGCCTGCGCATTGGACAGATCTGACTGCGAACTCCTGACAGCAAGCTCCAGAGAAAGCGGATCAATTGCTGCGAGGACATCGCCCTTCTTGACGATATCGCCGACCTGCACGTTACGCGCAACGATGCGTCCGAGAATGCGGAAACCGAATTGGGTTTCAATGCGTGCGGTGACAGTTCCCGGCAGCGTCAACGTCGCTGCAGGGGCGGGCTGAACGACAACGGACAGCACAGGTCTCGGCTTTTCCACCGTTTCCTCATGCTGTTCACAGGAAGTCAGAAATGTTGCGGCAGCCAAAAGCGTTGCCGCGGTCAAGGACGTCTTCATTGAGCGGCTCCCTCGTATGTCACAGTTTCTCCAAGGGCCAAGAATTTCGTGCCGGTTACGACAACCATTTCACCTTCGGAAAGGCCTGACAGGACCGAGAAGTGGCCATTCGCATATTTTCCAACTTTGATTTCGCGCACGGATACCGCGGCAGTTTTGGGATCGATGACCCAGACTGCAGTCTTGCCTCCCAGCGACGTCATCGCAGATGATGGAAGCTCGATGGTATCGACGGGTTTGTAATGCGCAATGGCAACAACCGGGCTGCCGAGCCTGACATCAGCTTTTGAATCCAAGGTCAATTTGACGCGTATCGTGCCTGTGGTGGTATCCAGCGTGGGCGAAATTTCGCGCACCGATGCCTTCATCTCATTGCCACCGGATAGCAGCTTGACGATGATATCGTTCTGAATTTCCCCACCCAGCAGGCTCGTTTCGTCGGCCTCGATGACTGCATCGCGTGGGCCGTCATGGGCGAGCGTGAAAATGAGCTGGGCTGCCTGGGCAACCTGGCCGACCTCCGCATTGCGGGCGGTGATGATGCCGTCGGCGTCCGCTTTCAACTCGGTCTGCTCCAGAGCATCACGCGCGGTGTCTACCTGCGCCTGTGCGGACTGAACTGTGCCCTGACCAGTCAGAAATGCTTCCTGCGCCTGATCCAGCGCTGCTCGCGTTGTGACGCCGGTGCTGAAAAGACTTTGCTGGCGGTCATAGGCCTGCCGCGCTTGAGTCTGCTGGGCCTGTGCCGATTGAAGCGTGGCCAGCGCGACCTGGAGGTCCGCCTTCTGCTCTTGCGGGTCGATGCGGGCAAGAACCTGCCCATTGGTGACATGGTCACCAATGTCGACGAACCGTTCGACGATGCGTCCGCTGACACGGAAAGATAGATCGGACTGTACCCGGGCGCTGATTTCACCGGTTGTCGTGATGACATCGGCGACGGGAAGCGTTTTGACCTGAACCACTTCTACACGTCGCGGTGGCTTCTTTTGCGCTTCTTTCTCAGGCTCGCAGGCTGAAAGCCCTGGCAGTGCTGCCGCCAGTAAGGCGATTGTTGCGTACCGTCTCATTTATTGCCTCTTGAACCATAATGAATAGGTGATACATTTGACTTACTGGGTAGTCAATGAAATTATTGTGTCTCGAATTGATCGAGCGCACATGGTTAAGGATAGTTATGGCAAGTCTGACACGCGCCGAACAGAAGGCACTTCGGCCCACGCAAATCTTGGAAGCGGCATTTCAAGAGTTTGTAGATCACGGCTTTACCGCCGCTCGCGTGGAAGACATCGCTGAGCGTGTGGGTGTCACCAAGGGTACAGTGTATGTATATTTCCCAACAAAGGATGAACTTTTCTCGTCGATGATCCAATATATTGCCGTTCCGATGAAAAATGTCATTGGCGATATTGGAGAGCTGAAGGGCAATGCAGCAACGCGCCTTGAGACGCTTCTACGGGAGCTTTATCATCGGTTGCTCAGGGAGAGGCGACTGCGACAGTTGCTGCGGTTTGTTGTAGCCGAAGGTGCGCGCTTTCCCGAGGTTATAGACACCCACCGCGACGAACTCATCGAGCCCATTCACGCCCGTATACAATCCATCCTCGACGAGGGGGTTGAAGCGGGAGAATTTGTCGGCGGGCCAAGGGCAAACGCTTGTCTTATTTTCGCGCCCATCGTTGCGATCGGCATCGAAACGCTCATCTATGAGGACCGCCGAGAACTTGATCTTGAGTCCTACATCGATGCCCATATTGATCTGGTGATTGGGTCGCTTTTGGTTGATCGCAACTCCCGCTCATAGCCCACGCTGTGTGGTTGGATTGTTTGTCACGTCGAGACGCGCTGTCAGCTCGGGCAGGTGGTCGCGTCTCATCGTGCCGGTTTGCAGGTTCCAAGCGTCATCCTCATGAACTCCGCTGCTGAACAAACACTGCCGGATTGATAGCAGTGAAGGCTTGACTTTGCGTTGCGGTCATAGTTACTAAGTTGTAACTGGTAAGACCAATTGACCAGATGGGATCTGGGAGGATTTCATGTTTGTGGCCCTGGAACCACGCCGTCTGCACAGGCAGGTGGCGGATCAAATCCGTTCGCTGATCGAAACGGGCGAGTTGAGCTTGGGCGCAAAGCTTCCATCTGAGCGGGATCTTGCCGAGCGGTTCGCAGTGTCCAGGCCGACGGTTCGGGAAGCGTTGATTGTTCTGGAAGTGGAAGGGTATATCCACATCCGGATGGGTTCCGGCGTTTACGTCAGTCAGCGCACGAACCACGCTCCCAAGGCCTTGCCGGTCGACGATAATGACAGCCCGTTTGAAATTCTTCAGGCGCGCAGCATCCTAGAAAGTGCAATTGCGGAGGAAGCGGCGCGGGTTGCAACGGCTGAAGGTATTCAGCGGCTGGACGATTGTCTCAGGCAGATGGAGAATGCCATTGGCGATCCCGTCAACATGCTGGTTCAGGACCGCGCATTTCACACGGCCATAACAGATATCATCGGCAACGCTACGCTGCATCGGTTTACCGGCCAGATCTTTGACCGGCGCATGACACCGTATTTTGAACGGCTGGCCAGCCACTTTGAAGGTCCGCAGACATGGCGTCTGGCTCTTGATGAACATCGGGTCATTCGAAATGCGATTGCCCAAAACGACGCGACAGGTGCGCGCGATGCCATGCGGCGCCATCTGATGCTGTCGCAGAAAAGGTTTTCCGAAAGCTTCGGGGAGGAGCCGTAGGCGAAGTATGTTCGTTCCGAGAGGGAGGAGCATGAAAACAGAGAATCTGACATCAATCCGGGAGGGAAAACAATGTCATTCAAAATCATCAGCTTGCTGGGTGCAACGGCGATCGTCGCTGTATCCGCATTTGCAGCCCAGGCGCAGACCGCGCTCAAATGGGCCCATGTTTACGAAACAAGTGAGCCTTTCCACACCGAATCCGTCTGGGCTTCGAAGGAAATCGAAAAGCGTACGGAAGGCCGTTACAAGATCGACGTGTTTCCTGCATCGCAGCTCGGCAAGGAGGTTGATATCAACCAGGGCCTGAAACTGGGAACGGTCGATATGATCATTTCGGGTTCCAGTTTTGCCGCCCGTGACTACAAGCCTATCGGCGTCACTTACTTCCCTTACATCTTCCGCAGTCCTGAACATCTGATCGCTTACACGAAGAGCGACGTGTTCAAGCGCCTTGCAAAGGGTTACGAGGACAAGACGGGCAACGTCATTGCCGCCGTCAGCTATTACGGCACTCGCCACACCACAGCCAACAAGCCGATTGCGACATGTGCTGATCTGGCCGGCGTGAAAATGCGCGTTCCTGACGTTCCAGCCTATCTTGCCATGCCCCGCGCATGCGGCGCTAATACGACACCTATTGCTTTCGCCGAGGTCTATCTGGCGCTTCAGAACGGAACTGTCGATGCGCAGGAAAATCCGCTGACGACCATCGAGGCGAAGAAATTCTTCGAGGTGCAGAAGAACATCGTGCTGACCGGCCACATCGTCGATCACCTCAATACGGTGATTTCCAAGAGCCGGTGGGCGAGCCTTTCCGAGCAGGACAAGAAAATCTTTGTCGATGTGATGCAGGAAGCCGCAACTCGCACCACGAAGATCATCGAGGAGCGTGAAAACAAGCTGGTCGACGATTTCAAGTCGCGTGGCTTGACGGTGACTGAGGTTGATAAGGCCGACTTTGAAAAGAACGTGATCGAGAAGGTTAAGTTCGAGGACTTTGGTTACGACAAGGCCGACTGGGAAGCCATCCGCGCCATCAAGTAAGCCCGTGCCCCGCGCGGTTTTATGAGCCGCGCCGCCTTTTCTTCTCAGTCGGGATAAATCAATGTCGCAGGAAATTCATACTCAGGTCACGCCTGAGGAACTTGCCCTCACATTCGATGAGCCACCACCCAATGCCGATCTCTCGGTCTATGCTTTCGAGGACTGGCTAACGCTCGCTCTTTTCTGGATCATGACAGGCTGCGTTTTCCTGCAGTTCTTTACCCGTTATGTGCTGAACGACAGTTACGCCTGGACAGAAGAGATTGCCGTCAATTGCCTGATCGCTGTCGTCTTCATGGGCTCCGTCATGTGCGTGCGCATGTCGCGCCATATTCAGGTTGATGTTCTCTACCACTACCTGCCGCCGCATGTGACGCGCGTTATGTCTCTGGCTGTAGATGTGCTGCGCATCGGATTTTTCGCCTACACATCATGGCTGATGTGGCGCTATCTAGAGATTGTTGAGGGTGAGGAAATGGTCACCGTGGCGCTGCCACGCAGCATCGTTTTCTACACGGTTTTTGCAGCTTTTGTGCTGATGTTCCTGCGATCCATACAGGTGTTCATCGCCAATATCAGGCGTGGCTATTCCGTTCTTGAGAGACCGGAAGAGTTCCAGAGCGTGGAGGAGGTTTGATATGCTGGTATTGATTGGCTCATTCCTGCTTCTGATGCTCATCGGCCTGCCGGTTGCCATTTCCATGGCATCAGCATCGCTTCTTTATATTCTGGCCTTCAATGTCGCGCCTGATATCATTGCCGCACAGCGCATGATTGCGGGTATCGAGAGCTTTCCGCTTCTGGCCGTCCCGTTCTTCATTCTGGCGGGAAACCTCATGAACTCCGCTGGCGTAACCGGGCGCATCTATTCCTTCGCCGTCGCACTGGTTGGGTGGATGAAGGGTGGTCTTGCTCAGGTCAACATCATCGGCTCGGTCATCTTCTCTGGCATGTCTGGAACGGCCCTTGCAGATGCGGCTGGCATCGGCACCATCGAAATCAAGGCCATGAAGGATCACGGTTATCCGGTCGAAGCAGCCGTTGGCGTTACAGCCGCCTCTGCCACGCTGGGCCCGATCTTTCCGCCATCCCTGCCTTTCGTGATTTACGGAATGATGGCCAATGTCTCGATTGGCGCGCTTTTCATGGCGGGCATTGTTCCGGGCGTCGTCATGACCTTGCTGATGATGATTACGGTGACGGTTTTCGCCTATATCAAGAACTGGGGTTCCGATACGCCATTCAGCCTGCGCACCATCTTCGGCGCGTCGCTGGAAGTTCTTGTCGTCATGCTGGTGCCGGTCAGCGTCTATCTCATGACCTCGCTCGGCCTGTCGCTCAACTGGGCCATTGTCATTGCGCTTGTCGTGCTGGTTGCCTGCGACTGGTACTTCGACTTCTCCGCCGTTATGGCGCTGATGACACCGGTCATCCTCATTGGCGGCATGACCATGGGCTGGTTCACGCCCACCGAAGCAGCCGTTGCCGCTGTTCTGTGGTCGCTGTTCCTCGGTCTCGTGCGCTATCGCACCATGACCTTCAAAACACTGGCCAAAGCGACATTTGACACCATTGAGACTTCGGCGTCCGTGCTCTTCATCGTGGCGGCGGCATCGGTGTTTGCGTGGTTGTTGACGGTGTCTCAGGCCGCGCAAGTGCTGTCAGCGGCAATCCTGACAATCACAGACAGCAAGTGGATATTCCTCATCCTCGTCAACCTGCTGATGCTGTTTGTCGGCTGCTTCCTTGATACGATTGCGGCCATCACCATCCTCGTGCCCATCCTTCTGCCGCTGGTTCTGCAGTTTGATATCGATCCGGTGCATTTCGGCCTCATCATGACACTCAATCTGATGATCGGCCTGCTGCATCCGCCACTCGGCATGGTGCTGTTCGTGCTGTCGCGGGTGGCGAGACTGTCGGTGGAGCGCACGACGATGGCGATCCTTCCCTGGCTGGTGCCCCTGTTCATCGCCCTCATTCTCATCACTTTTATTCCTGCGGTCACCCTGTGGCTGCCAACGGAGATGGGATTGATCCGCTAAACTACGGACCCGCGCGGCTCTCCGCGCGGGCTCACCTCATCTCGAAAAACGAAAGTAGACATTCATGTCGACACGCGTCGCGCGTCTTTATGGCAAGCAGAACCTCAAGGTCGAAACGCAGGATTTCGCGCAGCCGGGCGCGAGCGAGGTGCTCCTGCGCATGGCTGCGGGCGGCATTTGCGGGTCTGACCTCCATTACTATCAGGATGGTGGCTTCGGGCCTGTTCAGGTGCGAGAGCCAATCATATCTGGCCATGAAGCATCGGGTTATGTCGAAGCTTTGGGAGATGGTGTAACGGGTCTTGAGGTCGGCGCACTCGTTGCGGTCAACCCTTCACAACCCTGCGGCGCGTGCCCCCACTGCGCCATCGGCCAACCCATTCATTGCCATGACATGCGCTTCATGGGCAGCGCCATGCGTCTTCCCCATGAGCAGGGCATGTTCCGCGACTGGCTTGTCGTTCCGGCAAAGCAGTGCTTTTCGTTCGAAGGCGATACTACTCCCGCTGAGGCAGCATGCGCCGAGCCGCTTGCGGTTTGCCTTCATGCGGTGGCGCAGGCTGGTGATATCAAGGGCAAACGTGTTCTGGTGACCGGCGCTGGTCCCATCGGACTGCTGACGGTTGCGGCTGCGAAACATGCTGGTGCGGCAGAGATTGTTGTTACGGATCTTGCCGATGCGGCCCTTTCCCGAGCGCCGTCCATGGGTGCCCGCCGGACGATCAATGTCGCCAAAGACCCACATGGCCTTGCACCCTATCAGGAAGATAAAGGCACATTCGATATCGTCTTTGATTGTTCTGCCGCCGGTCCCGCATTGCGCTCGGCATTTTCAGCCATAAAGCCGCGCGGCACTCTCGTTCAGGTCGGCGTCACAGGCGATATCACAATCCCACTGAACAGCCTCGTTGGCAAAGAGATCGTCTGGCGAGGCTCCCAGCGTTTTGATCAGGAATTTGCCGTGGCCGTGCAACTCATTTCGTCGCGCAGGATCGATGTTCGCCCGATCATTTCCCATGAGTTCCCACTTAAACAGGCTATCGAAGCATTCGAGCAGGCCGGTGATCGCTCCGTTGCCTGCAAGGTGCAGATCACCTTTGGTGGTTCTCACTAAGTTTTGAAGGATAGAAATATGAAGCACACATGGCGCTGGTTCGGCCCCGTGGACAAGGTTTCGGTGCGGGATGCCGCGCAGGCAGGTGCCGAGGGCATTGTCAGCGCGCTTCATCACATTGAAACGGGCTCCGTTTGGCCTGTCGATGAAATTGCCAAGCGGCACGAAGCCATCAAGGCCGGTGGCCTTTATTGGGACGTGGTGGAGAGCGTTCCCGTCTCCGAGGACATCAAGACCCAGACGGGCGACTGGAAACAGCATATCGCCAATTGGCAGGAAAACCTGCGGCGCCTGTCTTCCAGCGGTATTCGTACTGTTTGTTACAATTTCATGCCGGTGCTGGATTGGACCCGCACGGATCTGCGTTGGGAAACGCGTCACGGTGCAAAGGCCATGCGGTTCGATCTGGTGGATTTCGCCGCATTCGACATTCACATCCTGAAACGGCCCGACGCGAAATCCGATTATCCTGAATGGCTTATCGATGATGCTGCCAGACGCTTTTCCGAAATGCCGGATAGCAAGATCATCGATTTGGGCAGGAACATCGGGGCGGGCCTGCCGGGTTCTGCTGATGGCTACACGCTTGACCAGCTTCTGGAAAAGCTGCGCTCATATAGTGGCGTGGACCGTTTGCGGCTGCAATCCAATCTGGTTGATTTCCTGTCGGAGGTTGTTCCGGTGGCGGAAGAGGTGGGTATCAATCTCTGCGCCCACGGCGACGATCCGCCCTGGCCCCTGCTCGGGCTGCCGCGCATTCTCTCTACCCAGGCCGATTATGCGCATATGCTGGATCAGGTAGACAGTCTGGCAAATGGGGTTACGCTCTGCACCGGCTCGCTGGGTGCGCACAAGGATAATGATCTGCCGATGATCGCGAAGGCCTTTGCGGACCGTATTCATTTCGTACATTTGCGCAACGTAACGCGTGATACCGATACGGTTCCATGTTCCTTCTTCGAGGATGAACATCTGGAAGGCGCAACCGATATGGTGGCCGTCATCGCTGCGTTGCTGGAAGAAGAAAAGCGCCGTCGTGACGTGGGGCGCGAGGACCATCGCATCGCCATGCGGCCAGATCACGGGCAGGAAATTCTTGACGATATCGCCCGCGGCGCCCAGCCCGGCTACCCCGCCATCGGTCGCCTGAAGGGATTGGCCGAATTGCGTGGCATCGAGCGCACACTTCTTCATCCACAGTTCGGTCGAGTATAGCATTATGAACAGATTAACTGCCTCCACCTCTTTGCCCCAAACCGTTACCGTCCCGGCCTTTGATCGCAAGACACTGAAGCCCGGCATCTTGCATTTCGGCTTGGGTGCTTTCCACCGTGCCCATCAAGCCGTCTTCACCCAGAAAGCACTTGAGCACAGCTTCGGCCCTTGGGGCATAGTCGCCGTCAACTTGCGCTCGAACGAGCCTGTTCAGGCGCTGGCAGAACAGGATGGCCTCTACTCCGTCATCGTTCGAAGTGCCGAGGGAGATCGCGCTGAAATCATCGGTGCAACAGTGGACTGGCTTTGTGCAGCCGAACAGAGAGAGGATGTTCTTGGCCATCTGGCCAGTCCGGATATCCGCATCGTCACCCTGACTGTTAGCGAAAAGGCATACGGCCTTGACCCCGTGACAGGAGGGTTGGACTTTAAGCACCCGTCAATCGCCGCAGACCTTGCCAATCCGCATGCTCCTGCGGGTGCAATAGGCTATCTTGTTGAAGGTATTGCCAGACGACACGCGCAAGGTCTCAAGCCGTTTACGGTCCTGTGCTGCGACAATCTTCCGTCCAACGGCCATGTTGTTCGCCGCCTCGTTCTGGAACTGGCAGAGCGACGTGACCCGGAACTGGCACGCTGGATTAACGAGAACGGCAAATTTCCCTGCAGCATGGTCGATCGCATCGTACCCGCAGCGACGGATGAAACCCGCCAACGTGCGGCGCAGCTGCTGGGTGTCGAGGACCGCCTCGCCATTGAAACGGAACCCTTTCTGCAATGGGTGATCGAGGATGATTTCGTTTTTGGTCGTCCGGCGTGGGATGCGGCAGGTGCCGTGTTCACGCAGGCGGTTGAGCCTTATGAAAACATGAAGCTTCGGCTTCTGAACGGCTCGCATACGCTTATTGCACATTTGGGCATTCTCCATGATCTGGAGTTCGTGCGCGATGTAATGGCGGTGCCGGAGTTTGTGGAAAAGGTGAAGCGGCACATGAAGGCAGCCGCTGCCACGCTTGCATCAGTGCCGGGCATTGATCTTCCTTACTACCAAAACGAATTGCTTGAACGCTTCGCCAACCCGACGATTGCCCACCGCAATGAGCAGATTGCGATGGATACCAGTCAGAAGCTGCCCCAGCGGATCATGGCTGCCGCGGTTGAGGCGTTGGCTGCGGGGCACGATGCCGCCGAGTTTGCCTATGTGGTCGCCCTATGGATTGCGTCTGTTCACACGCGCGGCAACCTGAATGATCCTCGCAAGGATGAAATCCTCTCTGCGGCAAATAATCAGGAGAAAACTGATCCATCGGCTGCATTTTTCGCCGTCGAAGGCCTGTTTCTCGCCGAACTGGTGCAGAATCGTGCCTGGCGCGATCTGGTTAATCAGGAACTGGCCGGTCTGTCATTCTGACCTTTGTCGCAGCCCCCCCAAAGAGAAAACCCGGCGATGATCTCGCCGGGTTCTTGTTTTGCGGTGATTGCTCAGCCTTAGTCCATCTTGTGGATGTCGCGGTCCTTGGTTTCCGGCAGGAACAGCATGCCGACGACCAGTGTGATACCTGCGAAAATGATCGGGTACCAAAGGCCGTAGTAGATATCACCCTTGGCAGCACTCATAGCGAATGCGGTTGCGGGCAGAAGACCGCCGAACCAGCCGTTACCAATGTGGTAGGGCAGGGACATGCCGGAATAGCGGATGCGGGTTGGGAACATTTCCACCAGCAGAGCGGCAATCGGGCCGTAGACCATGGTCACATAGATGACGAGGACGGTTAGAACCGCAATGATGGCAATCCAGTTCACAGCGGCTGGGTCGGCGACCATGGCAAATGCGCCACCGCCAGCAACTGTATAGACGGCCATCTCAGTTGCGCCGTTCAACTCTGGCGCTGTCATCAGCTTGTCTGCCACCAGCTTTTCGGCAGGCACTGTTTTGGCAGGTGTTGCGCGCACGGTGTCGGCATTCAGTGCAAGTTCCGGGTTTGCAGCAATGAAAGCATCAAGTTTTGCTGCGGGAACCTGTGCGGCGCCGCGCACCAGTGGGTAGCCACCGTCCTGAAGAGCCATGTTGATCTGCTTCTGGAATGCGCGGTCGTTTGCTGCGGCATTTGCACCGGCAGCGGCGGCATCATAGCTGGTGATGGTCTTTTCGCCAATCTTGACCGTTGCTGGCTGGCCTGCCAGTCCTTCGACAACATCGTAAGGCACGGAGTTTCTGGTCAGGAACGAGGTCGCAATATCGCAGGATGTGGTGAATTTCGCCGTGCCGGTTGGGTTGAACTGGAAGCGGCAGTCGCCAGGTGCGGCGGAGACGGTTGCGCGAACCGAGGCCTGAGCCTGTGCAAGCGCAGGGTTACCTGCCCATGTCAGTGCCTTGAACAGCGGGAAGTAGGTCAACATGGCCAGAACCAGACCTGCCATGATGATGGGCTTGCGGCCGATCTTGTCAGAAAGCCAGCCAAACAGGACGAAGAAGCCGGTGCCGAGAAGAAGAGCGCAGGCAACCATAATATTGGCCGACTGGCCGTCTACCTTCAAAATGCTCTGCAGGAAGAAGAGCGCGTAGAACTGACCGGTGTACCAGACGACTGCCTGTCCGATGACGGCACCAACCAGCGCAATGATCGCGATCTTGGCGTTTTTCCACTGGCCGAAGGCTTCGCTGAGTGGAGCCTTCGAGGTTTTGCCCTCTTCCTTCATTTTCTTGAAGGCAGGCGATTCGCTCATTTTCAAGCGGATCCAGACGGAGACACCAAGCAGGATGACGGACAGCAGGAACGGAATGCGCCAGCCCCAATCGGCGAATGCCTCACGGCCGACGGCAAATTGAACGCCGAGAATGACCATGAGCGATAGGAACAGACCAAGTGTCGCGGTCGTCTGGATCCAGGATGTGTAATAGCCGCGACGGCCATTTGGCGCGTGCTCGGCCACATAGGTTGCCGCACCGCCATATTCACCGCCGAGTGCCAGACCCTGCAACATGCGCAGGATGATGAGGATGATCGGCGCAGCAATGCCGATTTGCGATGCGTTGGGGAGCACGCCGACCAGGAAGGTCGAGAAGCCCATGATGAGGATGGTGACGAGAAAGGTGTATTTGCGGCCGACGAGGTCGCCAAGGCGTCCAAACACCAGCGCACCGAACGGACGAACCAGGAAGCCTGCGGCAAATGCCAGCAGCGCGAAGATGTTGCGTGTTGTTTCAGGATATTGGCTGAAGAAGTTCGCGCCAATGTAGATGGCCAATGAGCCATACAAATAAAAGTCGTACCACTCGAAGACCGTTCCCAAAGAAGAGGCGAAAATCACCTTCTTCTCTTCACCCGTCATGGGGCGGGCCTTTTCGTTGCCCGCGGCTACTACGTTCGCCATTTTCTGTCCTCCACAGATCGATGAGTGACACATCGCAACAGTCCGACTCCCCCGGACTGCCCTTGCGGCACGATGCACCTGAACACAGAGTGGCAGAAAATGAACGAAAGGAAGAGCGATCCTTTTGGCTTATGACTTTAGTCTAATCCGGGCGGGCCTGAAATTTTTCGCAACATGGTCGCGCTACGCCTCGGAAGGCCAAATTGCAGCGTGTTTGCGCTTGACAGGAAATGCAAACACCATAATAGCTTTGCCGAGAAAAGGAGCACGATTTTGATGAGACATGTCACAGACATGACTGTCATGCATAACCCGGCAGAGTTTGCCGGTGATCGGTCGCGCCTTGCCTACTCCATCCGAATTACGGCCAAAACGACGATTAAAACCGTCTGACGTCTCTGGCCCACCGCTCTCTCCCCGGTTTGGTCGGGGAAGAAGGAAGCCGCAGGATTGCGGGTTCCCCCTCACCAAAAACGAGGAGAGGTAGAAAGAGAGCTTGATCATGGGTTTCAAAGTTGCAATCGCAGGCGCTACCGGCAATGTCGGTCGTGAAATGCTCAATATTCTCGCTGAGCGCGGGTTCCCGGCCGATGAAGTCGTCGCCCTGGCGTCGGCTCGCAGCCAGGGCACGGAAGTGTCCTACGGTGACCGCACGCTGAAGGTCTCCAATATGGAGAACTACGACTTTTCCGACACCGATATTTGCCTGATGTCTGCTGGTGGAGACGTATCCAAGAAGTGGTCCCCCAAAATCGGCGCCCAGGGCTGCGTCGTCATCGATAACTCATCCGCATGGCGCTATGATCAGGACGTTCCACTGATCGTTCCAGAGGTGAATGCTGACGCTATTGAAGGCTTCCGCAAGCGCAATATCATTGCAAACCCGAATTGCTCCACGGCCCAGCTCGTTGTTGCCCTGAAGCCTTTGCATGATGCGGCCACAATCAAGCGCGTCGTCATCTCCACCTACCAGTCGGTGTCCGGTGCCGGCAAGGAAGGCATGGACGAGCTTTTCCAGCAGACACGTGCTGTCTTCGTTGCCGATCCTGTTGAAACGAAGAAGTTCACCAAGCGCATCGCCTTCAACGTCATTCCGCATATCGATGTGTTCATGGAAGATGGATACACGAAGGAAGAGTGGAAGGTTCTCGCTGAAACGAAGAAGATGCTAGATCCGAAGATCAAGGTTACATGCACAGCCGTGCGCGTTCCGGTTTTCATCGGCCATTCTGAATCCGTGAACATCGAGTTCGAAAACGAAATCACAGCGGATCAGGCGCGTGATATTCTGCGTGAAGCACCCGGCTGCCAGGTCATCGACAAGCATGAGAATGGCGGATACATCACGCCGGTTGAATGCGCTGGCGAAGATGCCACGTTCATTTCGCGCATTCGCGAAGACGCGACTGTTGAAAACGGTCTGAACATCTGGGTCGTATCCGACAACTTGCGCAAGGGCGCTGCTCTGAATGCTATCCAGATCGCCGAGCTTCTCGTCAATCGTGGCCTCATCAAGCCACGCACTGCGGCTTGATACTATTTTTTAACAAATGTTAACTATAACCCGCCCATTCCACTGTGGGAATGGACGGGTTTTCAGACAAACTGTTCATCACGGGCTGTTTATTTGCCGGTTTTGATGTCAGCAGGCAGGCTGAAAGCCATACATCTCAGTCAAGTGGTGACCGAGTTAGGGCGCGAACCCAAAAACTTTGAAGGCAAATTCTGATGCGGGCACTAAAAGCTTTTTCCGTTGGCGTAGTTATGGTTTCCGCAATGGCGGCAACGTCGGCTATGGCGGCGCAGTGCGGTAATACTTCTGCGGGCTTTGATGCCTGGGTCGGCGCATTCAAGCAGGAAGCTGCGGGCAGGGGTGTCAGCCCATCGGTTCTGGATCGTGCATTTTCGAGTGTCTCGTACAATCAGGCAACGATCCGTGCAGACCGAGGTCAGCACAGTTTCAAGCTTTCGTTCGATCAGTTTATGCAAAAACGCGGTGGTCAGGCGATCATTTCGCGTGGCAAGGCCATGAAGAAGAACAACGCAGCGCTTTTTGCCAATATTGAGCGTGCCTATGGCGTTCCGGCTGGCCCGCTGCTCGCCATTTGGGGCATGGAAACCGGCTTCGGCGCTTTCCTTGGAAACCAGCACACCATGTCCGCCGTGGCGACGCTGTCCTATGACTGCCGTCGTTCCGAATATTTCACCGAACAGCTTTATGCTGCGTTGAAACTGGTCGGAAGCGGTGATCTGAGCTCCACCGCCAAGGGTGCGGCACATGGCGAAATCGGCCAGACTCAGTTCCTTCCTCTCAACGTCGTGCGTTATGGCGTCGATTTCGACCGCAATGGCCACATTGATCTGGTTGGTTCGCGCGCCGACGCTCTTGCTTCGACCGCCAACTTCCTTGTCGGTCACGGTTGGCAGCGTGGCGCTGGTTACCAGCAGGGCCAGACAAACTACACCGCCATTCAGGGATGGAACGCTGCAAGCGTCTATCAGCAGTCCATCGCCTTCATCGGCAAGGCCATCGACGGCCAATAATCCTTAGAGATATCAAGGCGATCTCATCGCCTCAGAGAAAGGAATGACCGCGCATGTGTGCGGTCATTCGTCGTTTTGGAGTGCCATCAAGGCTTAAAGTCCGAGCGTGCCTCTGACTTTGTTTCAGAGGTCACGGACGGCGGAAGTCGCCTGTCTTGCTGTCCATCACCCACAATTCCCCAGTCGAAATATCAAACCATGCACCGTGCAACCTGACCTTTCCCGCGGTTTCCTGAGCCTTGACGAAAGGAAATGCGCGCAGGTTGCTGATGGAATTGCGAATGGAAACCCGCTCCATTGCAGTTTGTCTTTCACCCGAGGTCATCACGTCGTTGCTTTGGATCTGCTCGGCAGCGGACTTGACCATGTTCATCCACTTGCCAATGAAATCGCCGGGCGACAAGGGTTCGAGGTTCGGATCGAGCGCCGCCTGTATGCCGCCGCAACGGCCATGGCCCATGACGACAATGTCTTTTACCTTGAGGACCTGCACCGCATATTCAACGGCGGCAGATGTGGCATGGTACTGACCGTCAGGCTCGTAGGGCGGAACCATGTTGGCGACATTTCGCACGACAAACAGCTCTCCCGGGCCGCAATCGAAAATGGTTTCCGGCGCGGAGCGGGAGTCACAACAGGCAATGATCAGCGTTTGCGGCTTTTGGCCGGTGTCCGCCAATGCGCGGTAGCGTTCACGCTCATCGGTGTAACGACCGCTCATGAAGTTCTTGTAGCCGTTAAGGAGGTAGTCTGGAAAATCTTTCATGATATCGCAGTACCGTTGTGCTGGGCCAGGCTCGTAAATGAGCACGGCGTGTTGAAAATCCGACGTTATGATCCGTTATTTGCGCTTGCTGCGGTATGGATGCAAGAGATGGCGCATCTGCACCATGGCCATAGGTGTGGAAAGACTGGACGCATCGGTCTCCAGCGTCAGTTCGTTCGATCCTCTTTTCATCGTGCGGGCGAGAACCTCAAACACGCTTGCAGTTGCCAGTTGAAGCGCCTTTTCATCGTCTAATCCCTGCAGTAGCCGAGCGAGGAAAAGCGCCGAAAGGAGATCGCCCAGACCGTTCGGAACGTTCTCAATGGCACGATGTTCAGCAAGAAGCGCATGACGACCGCTGAGGAAAAGGTTGCCTATCCCGCCCACCGTCATCGGGACAGCCGATGTGACAAGCATTTTTGGCGGACCGAGCGCTAAGGCCGCATCGATGATTTCATTGTTCGTCTCAAGCTCGGCACCGCTCATCCACGCAAGTTCATATCGGTTTGGCGTGGAAACTGTGGCAAGCGGTATCAATTCATCCCGGATGGCCTGTGCTGTTTCCTTGGGTATGTAGAGTCCACCCTTGTCACCCATAACGGGGTCACAAACATAGATGAGCTCGGGGTTGGCCTGCTTCATGTCGCGGATCAGCCGCGCTACCGAACACACCTGCTCGGCGCTTCCGAAATAACCGGTGAGGATTGCGCGGACTTCACCTGACCATTTCGATGTTGCCAGATCCTTCATCGCGGAATCAAATTCGGTATTGTCGAACCGCAGACGGGTAGATGGTCCATGGCCGGGGTGCCAGGGCATGACGATGGTGGGAACGGCCCAGACTGGAAAGCCTAAAGTCTCGAGCCCAAACACAACTGCACGATTGCCGACAGAACCACGCATCACGTGGCTGGAAATGACGATGACGGAGCCGTTGGTATTGTCCTGCATGATGCACTCATTCCACATGGCAGCGGTCATGACGCAGATTTGGCGCCTTCGGCCGCGTAATTGGTTTCGTCATGGCACAATGCTGCGCGGCTTTCCACTGTTAGTGTGGTATCCACGTGCGGTTTTTACCGGGTCACTTCCCGGCGCGCTCCAGTGCCTTCAGCACAGTGCGCTCGGAAAGGTTCAGATAGAGGTCCATTTGCGTGGCCGCATCCTCTACTTTTCCTTTGATCACCAGGCCCAGTATCTGCTCATTCATGTCCACGAAGGGAGAATGCAGCTGCTCCGGGTCGTTCAACAGCCCAAAGCTCAGGCGCAGTTCGGCGGCAACGCGCGCATAGAAATCGCTGAGCCTGCTGCTGTCGGAAAGATCAATGACGGCGGCATGAAATTTCATGTTGGCACTGCCAACTTCCCGCCACTCCTGCCGCTCGCGGTGGATCTTGGCTGCCTCGACCGCATCACGCATCGTGGTGGTCGCAGGATGTTTCGGCCAAGCTTGACGCAGTGCGCCGCATTCCAACATGCGTCTGACGCGGTAGATATCGATGATCTGGTCCGTGCTAGGCGTCGAAACGAAAACACCGCGATTGGCTTCATGCCGCAACAGGCCGTCTTTTGTCAGCAGCCGGAAGGCTTCGCGCAGCGAATTTCGGGAGACGTCGAGGCGTTCGCTGAAGGCTGCCTCGGAAAGCCTCTGCCCTGGCACCAATGCCCCCGTGATCAAGAGATCGCGGATATCCCGCGCTACCCGATCCGCTAGCGGCAGTGATTCCATCACGGTGTTGTCCTGGTGGCCGTTCATTCGCAGTCGATTGTCCCGATGGCGGTGTTGCTGATGCCGGCTGCAATATCACAAAAACATGGCAACGGAGATAAAAATGATGCTTAGTTTCGCGCCAATGGTGCCAAAAATTGCGCAGAATGAAAGAACGATATAATTTTATTGTTCAACAATGTTGACAATTTTGTAGATGCCGCCAAAGTTGCTTTAAAGTATCCGCGAGGGGCGGATGCGCTAAGGAGAAAATCCATGGAGCCTACAAAAATAGCTCAAAGTGCCGAGTTCGTTAAATCCCGACGAGCGTCTCTGACCGCAGCTGTCTTTCTGATGGCGACCTCGGCCATCGGTCCCGGTTTCATCACACAGACCGCAACATTCACAACCAAGCTCGGCGCTGCTTTCGCCTTTGCCATTCTGGCCTCCATCGTGATTGATTTCGTTGTCCAGCTGAACATCTGGCGCATCGTCACACTGACGCGGATGCGCGCTTCCGACATCGCGAACGCTGCGATACCGGGTTCGGGATATGTGCTCGCTGTTCTCGTGATTGTTGGTGGCTTGTTTTTCAATATCGGCAATATTGGCGGTTCGGGTCTTGGCCTTAATGCCATGCTTGGTCTGGATCCCAAACTTGGCGGTGCGCTGAGCGCGCTTCTGGCCATCGGCATATTCTTGTCGAAACGCGCAGGCATGGCTGTCGACAGGTTCATCATTTTCGCAGGCATCCTGATGATCGTTCTGACGGTCTATGTTGCCTTTGTTTCTGGCCCGCCTGTTGGTGATGCCCTTTTCCAGACATTCCTGCCTTCCACTATCGATTTCGCGACCATCACGACGATTGTCGGCGGTACTGTCGGTGGTTACATCACTTATTCCGGCGCTCATCGCCTGCTCGATAAGGGCATGGTCGGCGTTGAAAATCTCGGTGCAGTCAACCGTGCAGCACTCACGGGTATCGCGGTCACCGGCGTCATGCGCTACGTTCTGTTCCTTGCCATTCTTGGTGTGGTCGCTAGCGGCGTTGTTATTGATGTGTCGGGCAAGGGTGCAAACCCTGCTGCTCAGGCTTTCCAGGCCGCTGCGGGCGATATCGGCTTGCGCATCTTCGGCGTCGTTCTGTGGGCTGCGGCCATTACTTCGGTGATCGGTGCCGCCTATACGTCGGTTTCCTTCATTACCGTTTTCAAGCAGGACATCAGTGAACGCGCTCGCAACATTGCGACTGTCATTTTCATCGCGGTCTCCCTGTTCTTCTATGTGGTCATAACGACACCTCCAGCGCAGATGCTGGTTTTCGTTGGCGGATTGAACGGTCTCATCCTGCCCATCGGCCTGTCGATCTTTGTCTATGCTGCCTGGGCGCGCTCTGATCTTATGGCCGGTTATCGCTATCCGCGCTGGCTCTTGGCACTCGGCGTTATCGTCTGCGCACTGACCTGGTATATGGGCTACAAGTCGATCGGGCCGATTTTCGCCCTGCTCTTCTCAGCCGCATAAGGAGAACACAAACATGGCTTCCATCGATTTGAACAGCGATCTTGGCGAGGGCTACGGCGCGTGGGCCATGGGGGATGATGCAGCCATGCTGGCAGTCGTTTCCAGTGCCAACATTGCCTGCGGTTTTCATGCGGGCGATCCGGCGGGCATTTTCCGCACGGTGAAGGCCGCTGCCGAGAAAAATGTCGTCGTGGGAGCCCATGTCTCCTATCCGGACCGCGTCGGCTTCGGCCGCCGCGATCTGGATGTTACGCGCGAAGACCTGATGGCCGACGTTATCTATCAGATCGGTGCGTTGAAGGGTCTGGCGCAATCGGCGGGCACATCCGTTCGTTACGTCAAGCCGCATGGCGCGCTTTACAACCGCATCGCCAATGATGCTGTTCAGGGTCAGGCCGTTATTGATGCCATCAAGGCAGTTGATCCGGCGCTTGTTCTGATGGGGCTTGCGAACGCACCTATTCTCGAACTTGCGCGTCAGTCAGGCCTTACTGTTGTTGCCGAGGCCTTCGCGGACCGCGCCTACACGCCGGATGGCCAACTCGTGTC
Organism: Rhizobium sp. CFBP 13644; assembly: GCF_014842165.1. NCBI lineage: Bacteria > Pseudomonadati > Pseudomonadota > Alphaproteobacteria > Hyphomicrobiales > Rhizobiaceae > Rhizobium > Rhizobium sp. CFBP 13644. The sequence continues at coordinate 169,128 of NZ_JACYVF010000005.1, read as the reverse complement.
GCGCCGAGAAGCGGGGGCTGTTCTGCATGATGCTGAGAAGATCGCCCAACGCATGGTGCAGCTTGCCCGGAACGGCACGTTGGAAGCCATTGATGGCAGCGTGATTAGCATCGAAGCGCAATCGATCTGCGTTCACGGCGACAGCCCTGGCGCGGTCGCCATTGCCCAACAGATCCGGCAGCGTTTCGAAGCCGAGGGCATCGATATCCGTTCTTTCATCTCAAAGCCGTAAAGGGCCAGCGATGACCATTCCGACATCTTATCTTCAGCATACCAATGCAGATACGGCGCGCGCTGCACGCGCCCAGTATCGCAATGGTCTGGTCGCGCCGACACCCGGCATCGCACCGGGCTTCACACAGGCCAACATGATCGTTTTGCCGCGAGACTGGGCCTATGATTTTCTGCTCTATGCGCAGCGCAACCCCAAAGCCTGCCCGGTACTGGATGTATCCGATCCCGGCTCACCGACGACTTTGCTGGCACCGAATGCCGATCTGCGCACGGACCTGCCGCTCTATCGCATCTGGCGGGATGGCAAACTGGCAGAAGAAACCGCAGATGCCGCGGCGGCCTGGGCAGAGCACGAGGATCTCGTCGCGTTTCTGATCGGGTGCAGCTTTACCTTCGAGACACCCATGGTGGAGGCTGGCATTGAAATCCGCCACATGACGGATAAGTCCAATGTGCCGATGTATCTGACCAACCAGCCTTGTCGTCCCGCCGGACGTTTGAAGGGCAATATGGTCGTTTCCATGCGTCCTATTCCTGCTGCTCGCGTTGCCGATGCGGCAACGATTTCGGGCAGGTTTCCCGCCGTTCATGGTTCACCTGTCCATGTTGGCTCCCCGCAAGAGATTGGCATTGCCGACCTCGCAAAGCCTGATTTTGGGGATGCCGTGCGCATTGAACCCGGCGAAGTGCCAGTATTCTGGGCCTGTGGCGTCACGCCTCAGGCGGCCGTGATGGCGTCAGGCGTGCCCTTTGCGATTACCCATTCTCCGGGGCATATGTTCATTACCGACATTCCGGATTCTGCCTATCATGCGTGAGGACAAGATGCGTTTTTTACCGGTCAGTCTCACGACGATCCTTGTTGAGCTTGCCGATCTCGATCAAACGCTGGCGCTATTTGCTTCGCTTCAGGCCCATCCCGTTGAAGGCATCGAAGAGACGGTGCCAGCCGCGCGGACGCTAATGATCCGTTTCCGGCCCGAGATCATCTCCGCGCAGGCGCTGGCGGCGGACATCGCGACCCGCGATCTCTCCGCAAAGATAGCGCCTTCCGACCAGCTGATAGAAATTCCGGTGCGTTATAATGGTGAAGATCTGGCTGATGTTGCGGAATTGACTGGCCTCAGCGTTGATGAAGTCATCAAGCGGCATACGCAGAGCGAATTCACCGTTGCCTTTAGCGGTTTTGCGCCGGGCTTCGGTTATCTCGTTGGTGGTGATCCCACCTTGCATGTGCCGCGCAGGCAAAGTCCGCGCACGCGGATTCCGGCAGGCTCGGTAGCGCTAGCGGGAGCTTTCAGCGGCGTATACCCGCAAAACAGTCCCGGCGGATGGCAGATTATTGGCACAACACCCCTAAAAATGTGGGATATTGAGCGCGAGCCCGGTGCGCTGTTCCAGCCAGGTTACCGCGTGCGCTTTTTTGATATGGATAAGGAAAGCGGCAAGGTCGTTGTTCCCCAATCAAAGCCTGCTGCAACCAAGGCCACCGCCAAACCAGAGGCGGCCCGGTTCGAGGTTCTGGCCGCGCCCATGCCGGTTCTGTTTCAGGACCGTGGACGTTTCGGGCAAACGGGGCAGGGCGTATCGGCCTCCGGCGCGCTGGATCAATCCGCTTTCAATGCGGCGAACCGCATCGTCGGCAATCCTGTTAATACGCCCTGTCTGGAAATCACGCTGGGAGGCTTCTCCTTCAGAGCAACGAGCCGCGCCGTTATCGGCATTGCCGGTGCCGCTGGCGTTATTACGGTTAAATCAGAAGCCTATAGCTTCGAGAGTTCTGCCTACGTGCCGATGGCGCTTGAACCGGGTGATGTGGTGACCTTTGGGCATGCCGTCAAAGGCATGCGCTGTTATCTCAGCGTCCGTGGCGGCTTTGACGTTGCGGCGGTTCTCGGAAGTGCTGCAACCGACACCTTGGCCATGGTTGGGCCAGAGGTTTTGACGGCAGGTTCGGTGATTCATCTACGAAACGAGACGTCAGGCCTTTCCAGCGTCTCGATCAATGAAGCACCTGCCTTTGACCTTCCGGGTAAAGATGATGTTGTCACGCTCGATGTCGTCATGGGTCCCCGCAGCGACTGGTTCACGCAGACTGGGTTAGAGACGCTGACAAGCCAGCTTTGGCAGGTCACACCGCAATCCAGCCGCGTGGGCATTCGCCTTGCCGGTGATACGCCGCTTGAGCGCAGAGACAGCGCGGAGCTTCCCAGTGAAGGCACCGCAAACGGTGCAATCCAGATACCCCACAGCGGTCAGCCGGTTCTGTTTCTGGCCGATCACCCCCTGACGGGTGGTTATCCGGTCGTTGCTGCCGTTGCCGAGCATCATCTTGATCTCGCGGGGCAAATTCCGGTTAACGCCAAAATCCAGTTTCGCCCGCTTGGGCCTTTCGCCGAGATATCGGCGAGCAAGAACACAGAGCTTTCGGGAGACAAGCCATGAAAAAAGTGCTGATTGCCAATCGTGGCGAGATCGCAGTGCGCATCATCCGCGCATGCCGTGACTACGGCGTCGGTTCGGTCGCCGTTTATGCGGATCCTGACCAGGATGCGCTATTCGTCAAGCTGGCAGATGAAGCCTATGGGCTTGAAGGTGTCCGTCCTGCGGAAACCTATCTCGATATTGCAAAACTCATCGCCATCGCCAAGCGTTCGGGCGCGGATGCTGTCCATCCAGGCTACGGGTTCCTGTCTGAACGGGCGGAATTCGCGCAGGCGGTTATCGATGCAGGGCTGATTTGGATCGGGCCTGATCCTCAGGTCATCACCATGCTGGGCGACAAGGTCGAGGCACGACGCCTTGCCAACAGCGTCGGCGCACCCTTGGTTGCGGGCAGTGACGGCCCCGTCGCAACGGCTGCCGAAGTGACCGCCTTTGCGCAAGCGCATGGCTTGCCGGTTGCCATCAAGGCGGCGCATGGCGGTGGTGGGCGCGGCATCAAGGTCGCGTGGAAGATGGAAGAGATCGCCGATCTCTATGATTCCGCCGTGCGTGAGGCCACAGCCGCCTTTGGCCGTGGCGAATGTTTTCTGGAACGGTTCCTGGATCGCCCGCGCCATATCGAAGCGCAGGTCATTGCCGATAAGCACGGCAATGTCGTGGTGCTTGGCACGCGCGATTGTTCGCTTCAGCGCCGAAATCAGAAGCTGATTGAAGAGGCGCCAGCGCCGTTCCTGCAGCCTGAGCAGCGTCAGAAAATCCACGATTCTGCCAAGGCCATTTGCGCTGCGGCGGGTTACTCCGGCGCGGGAACGGTGGAGTTCCTGCTGGGCGTAGATGGCACCATCTCGTTTCTGGAGGTCAATACGCGCCTTCAGGTTGAGCACCCTGTGACGGAAGAGACCACGGGCATCGATCTGGTCGTCGAGCAGTTTCGTGTGGCTGAGGGGCATCCGCTCCAGATCCTCGAAACGCCTGAGCCACGTGGACACTCCATGGAATTTCGCATCAACGCAGAAGATCCCGGTCGCGGGTTTCTGCCAACGCCCGGCGCAATTACCGTGTTCGATCCGCCATCCGGCCCCGGCATTCGTCTGGATAGCGGTGTCGTCACCGGATCGACAATCCCGGGCGTGTTCGATTCCCTCATGGCAAAGCTGATTGTGACTGGCACGGACCGGGAGCAGGTGCTGCGCCGTGCACGCCGTGCGCTGCAGGAATTCCGCATTGAGGGCGTGGCGACAGTTCTGCCCTTTCACCGTGCGGCGATTGATACGCAAGATTTTATCGGGACTGATGGTTTCAAGGTTCATACACGCTGGATCGAAACGGATTTTGCCGACATGCCCGATGCGATGGAACGGCAAAAGCCTGTTGACGACATTGCGATGACACGCACATGGCTGGAGATAGACGGAAAGCGCGTCGCCGTTGGCCTTCCGCATCTGTTGTTGGCTGGCCTCGGTTCCGCAGGCGGTGCGGGTAAGCCCGCATCGGAAACGCATTCCGAAAACGCCGGTATCGTCGCGCCCGTTTCGGGAACACTTCAGTCTTTCAAGGTGGAAGATGGATCTGCGGTCTCAGAGGGCGATCTGGTTGCCGTGATGGAAGCCATGAAAATGGAAACGCAGGTTACAGCACCCAAGGCAGGCACGGTTCGTTTGCGTGTCAAGGAAGGTGACTACCTTCAGGCCGGAGATACGCTGTTCGTGTTCGACTAGGCGCCGTTCAACCCGATCAGACGTCATGGCAATGGAACCTTGCGTCGATTGTGAGCCGTCAATAACGGCCCCCGTCGGCGCAAGTGGCTATAATATCGCCCCATTGTTTGGGATAGGGTGGCGAACCTATCATGGACGCCGGGCAGCATATTGGATACCGAAAATCAGATATTCATCGGGCAGGGTCTTGTCCCTCAAAGATCACTGCCCGACGATGTTGAAGACATTCAGCGACGGACCTTTGATTATTTCTGGCTTGGCAGCCACCCGATTTCTGGATTGGCACGAGACCGCCTGCGCTCTGATGGCTCGGTCATCAACGAAATTGCATCCGTTTCAGGCACTGGCTTTTCATTTCTCGCAATCGTCGTGGGCGCGGAACGGCGCTGGATAACCCGTGACGAGGCGCTGGATCGTGTCACGCGAATGGTCGCAGCCTTGCATAAGGCAAAGCGTTTTCACGGTGCATTTGCTCATTTCATTCATGGTGAAACCAGCGAGGTCATTGCCTTCGGGCCGAAAGATGATGGCGGCGATCTGGTCGAAACGGCCTTGCTGCTGCAGGGTCTGATATGCGCCCGGCAGTATTTCTACCGTTCCACATTGGCTGAAACCCGCTTTCGCGCCCTTGCAAATGACCTGATCGGATCCGTCGAGTGGGACTGGTACACGCGGACAACGGATGGCCCGCTGTGGTGGCACTGGAGCCCCGGACGGCGATGGTCGCTGGATCTGACCATCACCGGTTGGAATGAAGCCCTGGTTAGCTATGTGCTGGCCGCAGGCGCTGAGAAACACGCGATTGATCCGGTCCACTACCACAAGGGATGGGCACGGTCGGGTGACATGGTGAATGGCAACTCCTATTTGGGAACGGTCTTGCCGCTGGGCGAACCCTATGGCGGGCCACTGTTTCTCTCGCAATATTCCTTCTGTACGCTGGACCCGAGGGGCCTTTCCGATACCTATGCGGATTATTGGCAGCAGGTGGAGGCGCATACGCGGATCAACCATGCCTATTGTCAGTCAAAATATCCAGGTTCGGATATTTGGGGAATGACCGCCAGCGATGGCCCGAAGGGCTACCGCGTCCATTCTCCAACGCAGGATGATGACATCATCTCCCCGACCGCTGCTCTCTCCAGTTTTCCTGTCTGCCCCGACGAAGCAATGGCTGCGGCCCGTGCGTTTCTGAGCTATGACGGTGGCAAGCTGTTGGGGCGATACGGCTTTGTCGATGCCTTCTCTCCGGTCACCGGTTGGATTGGCGAAACGCATCTGGCCATCGATCAGGGACCCATCGTGGCAATGATGGCGAACTATCGCTCCGGGCTGATCTGGGCCTTGTTCATGGGCGCACCGGAAGTCCAGCGCGGCCTTGACCGCCTTGGCTTTCGGGTCGGCGATCCACAGAATACGCCTGACCACATCTAACGCTTAGTCTCGGGGTATTCCCGCTGGACGGAGCAACCGACGTTGTGCGCCGATGCGGAATGGTGCGTTCATGGCGCCGTACCCCGCATAATTCTCCCGCCTTTCTACAATTTCGAAGAAGAAGCCTTCGCCAAATGTTTGGCTGTAGATCTGGAAATATTCCCCGTGGTCGTCACGGTCGTAGAGAATGCTGGAAGCGCGTAGCGCGTCGGAAAACTCTGGCTCCAACCCGAAACGTGCCTCTAGATCATCATAATAGTTGCGGGAGATAGGCAGGGCTTGAAAGCCGCGTGCGTGCAGTTCGCGCGCCGTTGCAAATATATCGTCGGTCGAGAAAGCAATGTGCTGGATGCTGGTGCCGAAGCCTTCTGCCAAGAACTTTCCAGCGAACGTCTTGCGGTTGTCAGCGCCATTCATTGTCAGGCGGAAATCGGGTTTTGGGAGGCTTTCTATGGCCTGGCTGCGCACGAGGCCGCCCGGTTCCACCACATCAACCATGGGGGTGCGGCGCATGGAGAAAATCGACGTGTAAAACAGCAGCCATGTCAGCATTTCATCGTAGCGCGTTGTCTGAGCCAGATGATCGATGCGGGTCAGTCCGGCATCTCCAGTGGTTTGCGAAGGAAGCTGCGAAAACTCTTTGTCCCAGATGGAAGCAAGGTCAGGCGATCCATCAAGGAAATAGATCACGCCATTTCCGACGCCCTGAATGGCTGGAATTGAGGCTTCGCCACTCTTGCGCGGCTCAAAAAAGGTGGGTGCACCCAGTGCAGCCGCCCGCTCCAGTGCTGCCTTCGCATCATCGACCTTCAGGCCGAAGGCATAGGCGTTCGTGCCATGCACCGAATAGGACGCGCCGGCAAAGCTGTCGCCGGTGCTGTCGGTATTGATGACGATGCGAATATCGCCCTGCGTGTAGAGCTCAACCTCCCGATTGCAATGGCGGGCAGATTTCGAGAAACCCAGCGTGGTCAGCAGCGTTTCAAGCTCGGCCTTCTCGTTCTGCCCCGTCGTGAACTCCACGAATTCCACACCGCTTGTTTCCACAGGCGCGGGCATATTGGGCACGTCAATACGAATATCGGGCTCCAGACGGTGAACTTTGTCCATGAGATTGATGAGCGAGCGGTGGCCATCTTCTGCGAGCAGGCGGGCGGAGCCGCCACGGAACTGGTCGTTGAAAATCTCCAGTGACAAAGGCCCGGCATAACCGGTTGCGGCGACAGCCCGCATGAAGTCAACGACTGGAAGATCCCCTTCGCCCGGCATGTTTCTAAAATGGCGGCTCCAATAGAGGAGGTCCATGTCAAACAGCGGCGCGTCCGCCAGTTGCACGATGAATATCTTGTCGCCGGGAATGGAGCGGATCGAGTTCGGGTCGATCTTGCGTGACAGGGTGTGAAAGCTGTCGAGAATGATGCCGACATTGCTGTGGTCGGCCCGGCGCACGACTTCCCAGGCATCGCGGTGGTCGTTGACGTGACGCCCCCAGGCCAAAGCCTCGTAGCCGACGCGCAGACCGTGCTTTGCGGCACGTTCTCCCAACTCATGGAAATCGGCAGCGGCCCGGTCTATTCCACCCAACGAAATCTGCGAGACGTTGGAGCAGATCAGCATGAGTTCGGTGCCCAGCTCTCCCATGATATCGAACTTGCGTTCTGCTCGTTCAAATGCACGCTGGCGGTGCTGGTCGGGCATGCCTTCGAAATCACGAAAGGGCTGGAAGAGGGTAATTTCCAGGCCGTGGTCTTTCACCATCGCACGCACTTCACGGGGGGAGGCATCATAGGTCAGGAAATCGTTCTCGAAGATTTCGACCCCTGAAAAACCCGCCTTGGCTATTGCCGCAAGCTTTTCGGGAAACTCGCCGCTGATGGAAACGGTCGCGATGGAGGTCCGCATGGGCTGCTTCTGCGTATCGATGCCGGAGATGACCATATTGCCTTCCTTTCCGTGATTATGTACTAATTAGTTAATAGTGACGGTTTCAGTTCGGGCCGATTGGACTATTGATAGGTGTATGATGACGAAAGCGGCGACTTCGAACAGCACCCTTGCGCCTCGGCAAGCCAAGCGCGACCCGGAGGGTGTGCGACGCGATATTCTTTGCGTTGCCATGGATGAGTTTGCGCAAAACGGCCTGTCTGGTGCGCGCATCGATGAGATTGCTGCGCGTACCCGCACATCCAAGCGCATGATTTACTACTACTATGGAGACAAAGAGGGCCTCTACCAACAGGCGCTTGAAGCTGCTTATGCGCAGGTGCGCGGCGGTGAAAGCGGCCTTGAACTGGACGAGATGGAACCGGTTGCAGCACTCGACAAGCTCTGCAGGTTCACCTTCGATCACCATCGTCGTCACCCTGCCTTCATAAGAATGGTCATGATCGAGAACGTTCACCATGGCCGTCACATGCAGGCTTCTGAAACGATCCGAGAACTCAACCGCCCCGCGATCGATGCCCTGCAGAATGTTCTCGTGCGTGGCCAAAAGCAGGGCGTCTTTCGTGAGGGCGTCGGCGCGCTTGAACTGCACTGGCAGATCAGCGCGCTGTCGTTCTTCAACGTTTCGAATGCTGCGACCTTCTCGTTCATTTTCGGTGGCAACCTGTTTACCGACGATGGTCAGGAAACCCTTTCGAAGCATGTCGCGGAAATGGTGCTGCGCTATGTGCTTCGGGTTGAACATATCGGGGCTACCGAAAAGACCGGTCGGTAAAGCCGGTCCACATCTTGTGGTCACTACGCGCAGACGATGTCATGTCGCAGCCTCATCCATGCAAAGTTCGTCAAAGTGCGCACGCATGCGGGTCGGATCTGGCTCCAGACCCGAAAACAACCGGAAAGCACCCACGGCTTGGAACACAGCCATGCCACCGCCGGGCAGAACCTGACAGCCTTTGCTGACCGCTTCGGCGAGCAATTGCGTGATAAGCGGCATGTAGACAATGTCTGCAACCCAATGGCGGGGCTCGATCAAAGCTGGTGGTACCGGCATTCCGGGATGCGCAGGCATGCCGGTGGGTGTTGCGTGGATCAGGCCGTCTGCGTGCGGCAAGGAGTCTTCCGGCTTCTCGACGACAAAAGCGCGTTCTGCCCCGAACCGATGATTGAGCTGTTCTGCAAGCTGCGCCGCGCGGTCTATATCCTGATCGAGAATATCGAGACGTTGAATATCCAGCTTCAAAGCGGCGTGCGCCACCGCAACGCCTGCGCCGCCAGCGCCAATCAACAAAACGCGGTCGCGCTTTGCTTCGGGCAGGCCCGCTTTGAAACTTTCATGGAAGCCGTACCAGTCCGTATTGTGGCCGGTTCTTTTGCCATCGCGAAACACGACGGTGTTAACGGCACCCAGCATCCGCGCATCTTCCGACAAATCATCAAGGAGGGGAATGACCCGTTGCTTGAAGGGGTGGGTAATGTTGACGCCTGCAAAACCAAGGCTTTCCGCCTCATCAAGAAGATCCGGCAAGGCGCTTTCCGGCAGGTTCCGGCTGATGATGTCAATGAACGCGTAGTCGTAGTCGATGCCGTGGGCGGCACCTTCACGCATGTGCATTGCCGGTGTTTTTGAAAGCTGGATGTCGGCACCGATCAGCCCGACTTTCAATGTTTTTCTGTCTGTCATGTCGGTATTCTCATCAGGGAAAGGCTGCTTGGAAGAGGCGGAGGCGCTGCCCACTAATGGTGCGCAAGAATTTCACCAAGGAAGGTGCGGGTCCGCTGATGTTGAGGGTTCTTGAAGAACTCTTCCGGCGGCGCTTCTTCAATGATTTCACCGGAAGCCATAAACACAACGCGGTCTGCCACCTGCCGGGCAAATCCCATTTCATGGGTCACGCAGATCATCGTCATGCCGTCCTTGGCAAGTCCGATCATGGTGTCGAGGACTTCCTTGACCATTTCTGGATCAAGAGCCGATGTCGGTTCATCAAACAGCATGGCCTTGGGCTCCATGCAAAGCGCGCGCGCAATGGCTGCGCGTTGCTGCTGGCCACCGGACAGTTGGGCCGGATATTTGTCTGCCTGATCGAGGATGCGAACACGTTCGAGATACTTGCGCGCTGTCTGGTCGGCATCTGCCTTCGACAGGCCCTTAACGCGCATCGGCGCAAGGGTGCAGTTTTCGAGAATTGTCTTGTGCGGGAACAGGTTGAAGTTCTGAAACACCATGCCGACTTCACGCCGGACCGTGTCAATGGCACTTGCTGATGATGTCAGCTTGGTACCCTCGACGGTGATCGTGCCCTGTTGAATGTCTTCAAGGTGATTGATGCAACGGATCAGCGTCGATTTGCCTGAGCCTGACGGCCCGCAAAGCACGATCTTCTCGCCTTTGCGAACCGTCAGATTGATATTCTTCAGGGCATGAAAGGATCCATACCACTTTTCCACCGCTTCAAGAGCGATCAACGGAACTTGTGTATCGGTGGTTTGCAGCATGGGAGCCTCCAGCTTACTTTACGGTGAAGGGGATATCAGGGAGGGATTCCGGGAAGGCCGGAACGTCCCGCTTCATCCACTTCGTGTAGATCTTCGCCAGTTCGCCATTGCCCTTGATCTTCACCAGGAACTCGTTGACGGAGGCGTTCCAGTCTTTTTCGCCAGGACGCGTGCCAGCGCCATTGTAAAGCGTGGTCAGATCGAACTTGGATTCGTATTTTCCGGCAGCTGCCGCGTTGAGGCGATCACCGTAAAACTGGTTGCCACCGACCACTTCGACCTGACCTGAGATCAGAGCCTGAATATTGGCAGCATCATCATCAAATCGAAGGATATTGGCTTTGGAGCCAGCACCAGCGGTGATGGACGTATCCATTGCACTCGACTTGGGAACGCCGACAGAAACGCCTGTCAGGTCATCGTAGCCAGCAATCTTTTTGTCCTTTGGTCCGTAGACCGAGAGAACGTTGCCCGCGTATGGCTGGGAATACTGGATGGTCTTTGCGCGTTCTGCTGTCATGCCCATGGTGGCAAACAGCACGTCTACCTTGCCTGTCATGAGAGCAGGGATGCGGTTTGCGACCGCCAGCGGCACAAACTGAACCTTGACGCCTAGGTGGTCGGCAAATGCCTTACCGATGTCGGCGTCAAGTCCGTCCTGAACGCCCCTGGAATTCACAAAGCCCCAAGGTGAGTTGTCGCCCTGAATACCGATGACGACGGTGCCTTTGGCCTTTGCTTCTTCAAGCGTGCCGGCAAAGGCGTTGTTCGATGCCATAAGTGGCAGGGTTACGGTGGCTGCGGCCAGCGCAAGCACCATACGGCGATTGATTGTCTTGCTCATGAACTTCATAGTTTGCTCCTCCTTACAAAGCAGATCTTATGATTTAGCGTGATGCGGTTTGAAGGCGTTTTTCCACCCCGGCGCCCCACAGGGAAAGCGGCCAGCAGATCAGAAAATAGATGAGGCCAACGATGGCAAAGACCGTCAGTGGCTTGAATGTCTGGTTCGAAACGATCTGTCCGGCACGCGACAACTCAACGAAGCCAACAATTGCTGCAAGCGACGTGCCTTTGATGAGCTGGACAAGAAAACCGATGGTCGCTGGCAGCGATATCTTGAAAGCCTGCGGCAGGACGACGTCTTTCATGCGCGAAACATAGTGCAGACCGAGTGCCTTTGCGGCCTCTGTCTGGCCCTTCGGCACGGCCTGAATGCCGCCGCGCCAGATTTCGCCCAGAAACGCGCTGGCGTGCAGCGTGAATGCGATGGCCACCGCAAGCCACGCATCGATGTCCAGACCCACCAGTGCCACGCCGTAGTAGACAACGAAGAGCTGCATCAGCAGCGGAGTTCCCTGGAAGATGGCGATGTAACCGGCGGTCACACGCTGGCCGATCTTGTTGTCGACTGTTCTGGCCATGGCAACGCAAAGGCCAAAGACTCCGCCGCCGATAAAGCCGATGAGCGCCAATGCCACGGTCCATTTCAGACCCTGCATCAGGAAGAACAATTCATTGGTGCCGATAGATGTCATCGCCTTTGCCTCACTTGACCGGGTAGCTGAATGACAGGCGCGAAATCAGGGCGAAAACGGCCATCATCAGAGACGAAATGACGAGGTAGAGAAGCGTGATGGAAAAATAGACCTCGAATGAACGGAATGTTTCAGCTTCGATCCGCTGAGCAACGGACGTCAATTCATAGGCCGCAATCGATGTGCAGACCGATGTTGTCAGCGTCAGCATGATGAACTGGCTGGTCAGAGAGGGATAGACCGCGCGCAGCGCAGGCTTCAGAATGATGTGGCGGAAGATCTGCGAGCGGCGCAATCCGAGCGCCAGCCCTGCTTCAATCTGCCCCTTGGGAACCGCATCCACACCGCCACGAATGATTTCGATGGCATATGCGCCGCCATTCAAGGCCAGAGCAACAATCGCGGTTGTCGTGGGGTTCAACCGCAGGCCCATCTGCGGAAGCGCGAAGAAGATGAAGAAAATCTGGACCAGAAATGGCGTGTTACGGATGATCTCGACAAAGGCAATGACGAGTGCGCGCAGCGGCTTGACGGAAGATCCACGGGCGACAACGCCGAGTACCCCGATAATCGTTGCCAGAAACATGCCCGCAAGCGCGAGGCCGATTGTTGCGAGGCACGCCAAAAGCAATTCCGGCAGGCGGTCGTAAACTGCCGAGAAATCCAGCGTATATGACATCTGTCCTCCCAATCCCGCAAAGCGTCGATTTGCTCTGCTCCTGCCATTTTGCGGGACGTTTTGCACCGTCCTTGTATCTTGCCGAAACCAGCGCCTCCCGCGCATCAATCCATCGGCAACACAATGTTTGTACCAGTTAGTTCAAATCTGTCAAGCGAGACGGATTTCGATACGTCACGGTCATTTTCACTGTGGTCGAGGCGGGTTTCTGCACAATTTGATGACCGCAAATCGCGTGTGAAAAGCGATGGTGACGCTCACATGCAAGCAAATGCGCTAAGGACTCATATTCGACCCGCTGGCGTCATCCATTTGCTGATCGTGATCGTAATATCCAGACAACATGAGGAAATTTCTGCATGACGCATTGTCGGAACCTTGTCTTTATTCTGGGGGATCAGCTCTCTCCGTCGATGTCCAGCCTTCGCGGGGCAGATCCAGCGAGCGACGTGATCCTGATGTGCGAGGTTGCTGAGGAAACCATCTATGTCCGGCATCACCGCAAGAAAATTATCTTCATTCTCTCGGCTATGCGCCATTTTGCCGAAGAGCTAGCCGGTCTCGGCTTCACGGTCAGGTATGTGCGACTGGATGATGAAGACAACACGGGATCTTTCACAGGCGAGTTGAAAAGAGCGGTCGACGATCTGCATCCCCAGGCAATTGTGGTGACCGAACCCGGTGAGTGGCGCGTCCTGAACGAGATGAAACGCTGGGAAGCAGAAACCAATGTCCATGTCGACATTCGCGCGGACGACCGGTTCCTCTGCTCGCATGAGGAGTTTGCCCGTTGGGCCGATGGCCGAAAGCAGCTCACTATGGAGTTTTTCTATCGTGATATGAGACGCAAAACCGGGCTGTTGATGGAGGGAGAGGCTCCTGCAGGCGGGCGCTGGAATTTCGATAGCGAAAATCGATCCCCGGCCAAGCCGGATCTGTTTCGCCCCCGTCATCCGCGGTTTGTACCAGACGAAACGACCCGTGCCGTGATGGACCTCATCGAAGCGCGCTTTCCCGATCATATGGGTTCATCAAATGGATTTGCCTTTGCAGTGACGCGGGCTGATGCGCAGGCATCTGCCGACGCATTTATTTCAGACTTTCTTCCCAAATTCGGAGAAACACAGGACGCCATGGTCACTGGTGATCCGTTTCTCAATCATTCCCTGCTGTCGTTTTACATTAATATCGGTTTGCTCGATCCGCTGTCGGTTTGCCAGGCCGCTGAACGTGCCTATTTGCAAGGCGATGCGCCGATCAACGCCGTCGAGGGCTTCATTCGCCAGATTATCGGATGGCGGGAATATATGCGGGGTATCTATTGGCGCTTCATGCCTGAATATGCGCAGCGCAATTTCTTCGCCGCAAAGCGGCCGCTGCCGGATTTCTTCTGGACGGCAAAAACCGACATGGCCTGTTTGGCGACGGTGATTGGTGAGACCATTGAAAATGCCTATGCCCATCACATTCAGCGCCTGATGATCACCGGCAACTTCGCCATGCTGGCGGGGCTCGATCCCCATGCGCTTCATGAGTGGTATCTGGAAGTCTATGCCGATGCCTATGAATGGGTTGAAATGCCAAATGTCATAGGCATGAGTCAGTTTGCCGATGGTGGTCTGCTGGGCTCGAAACCCTATGCCGCCAGCGGCGCTTATATTTCCCGCATGTCGGATTATTGTGAAAACTGTCAATATGATGTGAAGCGCAAAACCGGTGAGGGAGCTTGTCCCTTCAATGCGCTCTACTGGGCTTTTCTGGATCGGAATGCTGAAAAACTGTTCGGCAATCACAGGCTTGCTCAGCCTTACGCCACGTGGCGGCGTATGAGCGAGGAAAAACGGAAAGACTATACCGACAGCGCGCAAGCCTTTCTGCAAAAGCTGGATGATGGTGTCCCGGTCTGATCGCAGCTGTAAGGAATCTTTATTTTTTCCTTATGTAGCGGGCCTGCATTCCCAATCGAACCCTGACGTGGTCAGGGCGTAGGGTGGGTTTCTCAACAAATGGAGAGACCCACATGTCTGACCTTTTCTTCATCCTCGGAGGCAGTGCCTTGCTGATCGGCTTTGCCGTTTATGCACGTGCGCTGAACAAGCTGTGAGGGCGACATGATTGAAGCTTTGCTCGCGCTGGCCGTTGCCGGCGCTCTTGTCGTCTACCTCGTCGTGACGCTTTTGCGTCCCGAACGCTTCTGACCTTACGGGAGAACGTCCATGACCATTCTCGGGTGGCTGCAGATCAGCCTCCTTTTCCTCGCCGTGCTCTGCGTTGTCAAACCGCTGGGACTTTACATGGCGAAGGTGTTTTCAGGTGAACGAACCATTCTGTCGCCGGTCTTAAGCCCCATCGAGCGTGGTATTTACCGCGCCGCTGGCGCCAGCCCGGAAAAAGAACAGAACTGGCTTACCTATACGCTGTCGATGCTTGCCTTTTCACTGGCGAGCTTTCTCGTTCTTTACGCGATCCTGCGCCTCCAGGCCTATCTGCCGCTCAATCCGCAGGGCTTTGCAAACGTACCGGCGGATCTGGCCTTCAACACCTCTGTCAGCTTCATTACCAACACGAACTGGCAAAACTACGCCGGTGAAGCGACCATGAGCCATTTGAGCCAGATGGTTGGGTTGACCGTTCAGAACTTCCTGTCGGCTGCCGTCGGCATCTCGCTTGCCATGGCATTCACGCGTGCTTTCATGCGTTCGCAGGCCACAACCCTAGGAAACTTCTGGGTCGATATGACCCGCGCCACGCTCTACGTTCTCGTGCCGCTCGCCATCGTTATCGCGCTTGTTTTCGTGTGGACGGGTGTGCCGCAGACGCTGGATGCCAGTGTTACGGCAACCACGCTTGAGGGTGCACAGCAGGTGATTTCTCTTGGGCCTGTCGCAAGCCAGGAGGCTATCAAGCAACTGGGCACGAATGGCGGCGGTTTCTTCAACGCCAATGCGGCTCATCCATTTGAAAATCCAACGGCATTTGCAAACTACGTCAACATATTTGCCATGCTGTGCGTTTCATCCGCGCTCGTCTACACTTTCGGCCAAATGGTGGGCAACCGCCGCCAGGGCTGGGTGCTGTTGTCGGCCATGGCCACTCTCTTGATTTCGGGTGTGGCAGTAATCTACTGGGCGGAAGCTTCGGGCAACTCCATCCTGACATCGCTGGGCGTGGACGCGCTTCAGGGCAATATGGAAGGCAAGGAAGTCCGCTTCGGTCAGGCCATGACCGCCCTTTATGCAGCCGTTACGACAGGCCTTTCCAACGGTGGCGTCAACGGCATGCATGGCTCGTTCACCGGCCTTGGCGGCTTGGTGCCCATGTTCCTCATCCAGCTCGGTGAAATTCTGCCCGGCGGTGTTGGCTCTGGTCTCTACGGCATGCTGGTCTTTGCGCTTCTGGCCGTTTTCGTGGCTGGCCTGATGGTGGGAAGAACGCCGGAATTTCTGGGCAAGAAAATCGAGGGCCGGGAAATGAAATGCGCCATGCTGGCGGTTCTCATTCTGCCGGTAGCCATTCTTGGTTTTTCAGCGGTTTCGGCCATGCTGCCCATGGCAGTTGCCAGTGTCGGCACGGCGGGTCCGCATGGGCTTTCTGAAATTCTGTATGCCTATACCTCTGCGGCTGGCAACAACGGCTCGGCTTTCGGCGGCCTCTCCGGCAATACGCCCTGGTACAATACAACGCTTGGCATTGCCATGCTTCTGGGTCGCTTTGCCTATGTCATTCCTGTCATGGCTATTGCTGGCTCGCTTGCTGCAAAGGTCAAGGTTCCCGCCTCCAATGGTACGTTCCCGACGGATGGCCCTCTGTTTGTCGGCCTCCTGATCGGCATCATCATCATTCTCGGCGGGCTGCAATATTTCCCGGCTCTGGCACTTGGCCCCATCGTTGAACATTTCGCGATGCTCGCTGGCCAGACCTTCTAAAGGAAAACACTCATGTTACAAAAGCCAGCACAATCTGGTCTTTTCGATCCTGCAATCGTCGTCCCCGCCATTCGGCAGGCCTTCGTGAAGCTCGATCCCAGACAACTCTACCGCACACCTGTCATCTTCGTAACCGAAGTCGTGGCCGCCATGGTGACCGTCATCTTCATTCGCGACCTGCTAACCGGCAACGGCACAGCTGGGTTCTCCGGTCAGATCGCCGCATGGCTCTGGTTTACGGTTCTGTTTGCAACCTTTGCCGAGGCCGTGGCCGAAGGCAGAGGTCGTGCACAGGCCGAAAGCCTGAAGCGCAGCCGCTCGGATCTCAACGCGCGTCGGCTGGATGCCAATGGTGTGGCGCAGTCTGTTCCCGCCACCATGCTTGCCGTGGGCGATATCGTTGTCGTTGATGCTGGCGAGCTTATCCCCGGTGACGGTGAGGTCATCGAAGGCGTTGCTTCCGTTAATGAAAGCGCCATCACCGGCGAATCCGCGCCCGTCATTCGTGAATCCGGCGGTGACCGTTCGGCTGTCACGGGCGGAACGCAGGTTCTGTCCGATCAGCTCAAAATCCGCATCACCACCCCGCAGGGCGCAAGCTTCGTGGACCGGATGATCGCGCTTATCGAAGGTGCGGAACGCCAGAAGACACCGAATGAAATTGCGCTGTCCATTCTGCTGTCCGGTCTGACGCTAATATTCCTCATCGTCGTGATTACGATCTGGGGCCTTGCGGGTTACTCCGGCACTGTCCTTTCTGTCACCGTTCTGGCAGCTCTCCTCGTCACGCTTATTCCCACGACGATTGGCGGATTGCTGTCGGCGATTGGTATTGCGGGCATGGATCGCCTCGTTCGCTTCAACGTTATTGCCACCTCTGGACGTGCTGTCGAAGCGGCTGGCGATGTTGATACGCTGCTGCTGGACAAGACGGGTACGATCACCTTCGGCAACCGTATGGCCGCCGATTTCATCCCGGCACCCGGCGTGACCCAGCATCAGCTGGCAGAAGCCGCGCTTCTCGCCAGCCTGTCTGACGAAACACCGGAAGGCCGTTCTATTGCAGCACTTGCCACAGGCGAGTTCGGGCTTGCTGCACCCAAGGCCGTGATTGACAATACGATCGCCTTCAGCGCGCAGACACGGCTTTCCGGCGTGGATATGGGCGCTCATCAATTGCGCAAGGGTGCCATTGATGCCGTGTTGAAATTCACTGGCATGACGGACAAGGACGCTCCGCGTGAATTTCTGCAGGCGGTTGAAAGCGTTGCTCGATCTGGCGGCACGCCGCTGGGAGTGGCTGACGGCAAACTCCTGCTCGGAGTCATCCACCTGAAGGACGTGGTGAAACCAGGCATTAAGGAACGCTTTGCCGCTTTGCGCGCCATGGGTATCCGCACCGTCATGGTCACCGGCGATAATCCAGTCACCGCCGCGGCAATCGCCTCCGAAGCCGGTGTCGATGACTTTCTGGCTGAGGCAACGCCGGAAGACAAGCTGGCCTATATCCGTCGCGAACAGCAGGGCGGTCGCCTGATTGCCATGTGTGGTGATGGCACCAATGACGCACCAGCGCTGGCGCAGGCCGATGTGGGCGTGGCCATGCAGAGCGGCACACAGGCCGCACGCGAAGCCGCCAACATGGTCGATCTCGATTCCAGCCCAACCAAGCTCATCGAGATCGTTGAAATCGGCAAGCAGCTTTTGATGACGCGTGGATCGCTGACGACGTTTTCCATCTCCAATGACGTCGCCAAGTATTTTGCGATCATCCCGGCCTTGTTCGTCACCACCTATCCAGCGCTTGCTGCCTTCAACATCATGGGCCTGTCCTCGCCGCAATCGGCAATTCTGTCCGCCGTCATTTTTAACGCCCTCATCATCATCGCGCTCATTCCTTTGGCGCTTAAGGGCATCGCATACCGGCCATCCAGCGCGGCCGCCCTGTTGCGCCGTAACCTCCTGATTTATGGCCTGGGCGGTTTGCTTCTGCCCTTTGCCGGAATCAAGATTGTCGATCTCGCCGTTTCGGCCCTGCACCTGGTGTAATCATGCTTAAATTTCTTCGACCCGCATTTGTCGTTCTTGTTCTCCTGACGCTGGTGACCGGCGTTGCCTATCCGCTGGCGGTCACCGGCATTGCTCAGCTTGTCATGCCGCAGCAGGCGAATGGCAGCGTCATTCGTCAGGGTGTTGCTGTTGTCGGCTCTGCCCTGATTGGCCAGAACTTCACGTCCGAGCGTTATTTCTGGCCGCGCCCTTCGGCAACCTCGCCTGATCCCTATAATGCTGCGGCGTCTTCCGGCTCCAATCTCGGCACGACATCGGCCAAGCTGAAGGACCGTGTGGCCGCCGATATCGAACGGCTTAAATCGGCAGGTATCACAGGCGCTGTTCCTGCCGACGGCGTCACCGCCTCCGGCTCGGGTCTTGATCCGCATATTTCGCCGGAATTTGCGCAGGCGCAGGTCGCCCGCGTGGCTGCTTCGCGCCAATTGACTCCCGAACAGGTGCAAAGTCTGCTTCTTGAGCATACCGAAAAAGCGGCTCTTGAAATTATCGGTGAGCCGCGCGTGAATGTGCTAGAGCTGAACCTTGCGCTGGATGCGCTCAAGAGCTGATACGGATGCCGACACACGAGCCTTACGAGACCAACCGTCCCGATCCTGATGCATTGCTTGCCCTGGCGGAGAAAGACCGCCGGGGCAAGCTGACGATTTTTTTAGGTGCCGCCCCCGGTGTCGGCAAAACCTATGCGATGCTGAACCGCGCGCAGCGACTACGTGTTGACGGAGCGGAGATCGTCGTCGGGCTTGCCGAAACCCATGGCCGCACCGAAACATCCGCCCTGCTGGACGGGCTTGAGATATTACCCCGGCTTTCGGTTTCCTACCACGGCAAGGATTTGCAGGAATTTGATCTTGATGGTGCGCTGGCCCGAAAGCCCGCCATCATCATCGTGGATGAGCTTGCCCACTCCAACCCGGAAGGCTTCCGGCATCCCAAACGCTATCAGGACATAGACGAACTCATCGAAGCGGGCATCGATGTGTGGACCGCGCTCAACATCCAGCATCTGGAAAGTCTGTCCGATCTTGTGGCCCAGATCACCGGCGTCAATGTGCGCGAGAGAATTCCCGACACCGTCCTGAAAAAGGCCGATGATGTGCTGCTCGTTGATTTGCCGCCCGCGGAGCTGATCACGCGCCTGCAAGACGGTAAGGTCTATCTGCCAGCCAGCGCAAGGCGTGCTGCCGACCGCTTTTTCCGTCTGGGAAATCTGACGGCGCTGAGGGAACTGGCGCTTAGGCGCACCGCCGACCGGGTAGACGATCAGATGATCGACTATCTCAGGCAAAACGCTATCGAAGGCCCATGGGCGACCGCCGAGCGTCTGCTGGTTTGCATCGGTGCAGATGCGCTTTCCGAAAAGGTCGTACGGGTGGCGAGCCGCCTTGCTTCGGGCTTGAATGCCCCTTGGCTGGTCGTCAATATTTCCCATTCTGACCGGGAGACGATGGACGATGACGATTTACGGCGCATCGATGACACGTTCCGTCTCGCGGAGAAGCTGGGGGCTGAAACGCGCCGGGTGACCGGTAGTGATTTCGTGACCGAGATCATGAAGCTTGCCAAACGCGAACATGCAACGCAGATCGTGATCGGTTCGCATTGCCGACGGTGGTTGCGAAATCCGTTGCGCACAAGTCTCGCCGACGCTCTCTCGCAGGAAACGAGCGGCATTGGTCTGCACCTTGTGACTGCGGATGATAAGACGTCGCGTATAACCGGTCGAAAATTTGTCTTTCCGCCGTTGCCGACCCTCGCGAAGCCTTTCGGCATCGCCTTTTCATGCGTGCTGCCAGCGGTGCTGCTTGGCGCGCTGATTGACCGCATTGTCTACCTTCCTAATATCTCGCTCCTGTTCCTGATCGCGGTGCTGGGTGCTGCCACCTATGCCGGTTTTGCCGCAGCCCTTATGGCCGCAATGCTCTCGGCGCTTGCCTACAATTTCTTCTTCATTCCGCCTCTCTACACCTTTACCATCGCGTCTCCGCATGAGGTGTTTGCGCTCTTTATCTTCGTTGTGGCTGCTGTGCTGGCGGGCAGTCTTGGCTCGCGCATTCGCGATCAGGCAAAAACGGCGCGGGCGCGGGCAGCGGCAATGCAAGCGCTCTATGATTTCGCGCGAAAGCTTTCCGGCACGGCCGATGTCGACGAGGTGCTATGGGCTTCCGTAAGCCAGCTGCATGCAGGCATCAATCGCAACATCGTGCTTCTGCGACCGAACGGCGATACGCTGGAAACGGCAGCCGCCTGGCCCCCCGATACGGAACTTGGCATCTCGGAGATAGCCGCCGCACGATGGGCCAATTCCAGAAAGGAAGCAGCGGGCGCTGGCACGGGCACATTGCCAAATTGCCGGTTTCAGTTCCGTCCGCTCACCAGTCCGCATGGTGTTGTCGGTGTCTGCGGTTATGAGATTAGCATCGAACCGCTTGATTCCAACGCAGAGCGCATGTTCTCTGCCATCATAGACCAGACCGCAACCGCCATAGACCGTGCGCGACTGTCATCGGAAAGCGCAAAACAGGCGGTGCGGCTGGAAAGCGAACGGTATCGCGAAGCCCTTTTATCTTCCATATCGCACGATTTGCGCACACCACTTGCCACCATTACCGGTGCCGTGACCAGTCTTCGGGAACTTGGCGAACGGATGACCCCGGAAAGCCGCGACGATCTCCTGCAATCGATTGAGGAGGAGGGCGCGCGGCTGAGCCGTTTCGTTGCCAATCTGCTGGATATGACCAGAATTTCAACCGGGACACTTCAGGCCAAACGCGAATGGGTTGATGTGAGTGATGTCGTGCGCTCGGCAACGGAGCGTGCGCGCAAATACTTCCCCGCACAGAGTTTCGAAACCGGCATCGCGACGGATTTGCCGCTGTTGCGCGGCGACAGCGTGCTTCTGGAGCAGGTTCTGTTCAACCTTCTGGATAATTCGGCGAAATATGGTGGCGGGGAACCCGTCAATATCTATGCGCGCAGGGATGGCAAAGAGCTGGTTTTGTCGGTGACTGATCAGGGCAAAGGCATTCCAGCCGTTGATCTCGACCGCATCTTCGAAAAGTTCTACCGCCGCTCCAAAACGGATGGACGCTCACCCGGAACGGGCCTCGGCCTCTCTATCGCGCGTGGCTTTGTCGAGGCGCTTGGCGGACGCATCCACGCTGAAAGCCCGGCTGTGAGAAAGAGAGGCACTCGTATTGTCATGCGTTTCCCGATAGAGGAAAAAGAACAGACTTTGGGATCATCATGACACTTGCCCGTATTCTCGTCGTAGATGACGAACCGCAAATCCGGCGATTTCTGCGGCCAGCGCTGGTTGCTGCAGGTTATGATGTCATTGAGGCCGAGAATGGTACCGATGCGCTAAAAGCCGTTGCAACCGCTGCGCCAGATGCCGTGATCCTTGATCTCGGCTTGCCGGATATGGACGGCAAGGACGTGATAACAAGCCTTCGCGGCTGGTCTGACATTCCCATCATTATACTTTCCGCGCGCGACCGCGAGGTGGAGAAGATCGCTGCCCTTGACCTGGGCGCTGATGACTACATCGAAAAGCCGTTTGGAATTGGCGAACTGACTGCCCGTATCAGGACCGCCATGCGCCACCGGGCAAATGCCGGAAAAGCGCCAACCGTCGTCCATGCGGATGGGTTGCTGATCGATGTGGTGCAGCGGATGGTCTCGAGAAACAGCCAATCCATTCGCCTTACACCCAAGGAATACGATCTGCTGACCCTGCTTTCGCAGCACGCCGGACGCGTCGTCACGCACCGAACACTTCTGACATCGGTATGGGGACCTGCCCATGAAGAAGACCTGCATTATCTGCGTGTCTTCATTGGCCAGCTTCGTCAGAAGATCGAGCGTGACCCAACGCAGCCAAAGATCGTTCAGACGGAACCCGGTGTCGGATACCGCCTGATCAGCGATTAGAGCGCGAATGCATCCACGCGCTTGCCCTCTGCGCGGAAGAGCTTTTCCAACGCGGCGAGGTCAGGCGCAGGCGGGGCTTTTGCCAGAGCCGCTTTGGCTTGGTCGTCCGAAGGCAACGCCATGGCAGCCGTAATCAGAAGAGTTTCACCCGGTGGTAGACTGCCACGCAGTTGCGGCACCAAAGTGCGGGCATGGATGAGGTTGGTGTTGGCAATCGCCAGATGAGCCACGCCATCGCGCAGCGATCCAGGCGATAGATCGACAATTACGCTGATATCCTGCTGACCAAAGCAGACGGCCTTGCCACGGGGAATCTCGCTCGTATCGCGATTTAAGTCGGCGCGTTCTATGGCAAAACCACCTTCAGATGTTTTCAGTGCGTAAGGAGTTCTGATCCGGTGAACTCTCAGATGCCACGGGTTTTGTGGAATGAGCCATGTCTCGACTACCACATCCCGCCACGGTCGCCAGCGGGAATAGAGGTGGTCGCCTGCGATGAGTGCCTCTTCCATCGTCTCGCGTGTGCGGAAATGAATGCCATCGTCCGATAGACCCAGCATGCCATCGAAGCTCGCCGTTGCAAAATGGCGGTCGTCTGCCTCGATGTTGAAAGCATAGCGTGTGGAGTAGACGAATTTTGAATATTTCTCCTGCGCCCCGCGCATCTTGTCATGCTGCTGGCCGGAAGAGAGAACGACCACATTGCCTAATGTGTGGAATGCGACCATGCCGGGCTTTGGCAAGGGAACCGGTTCGGCAAATGTTTCAGGCTCGGCTTCTGGCGCTGTCCAGAACGGATGGTCGGCGGGAAGTGCAAGAGGCAGGAAGAACTTGAGCGCCCAGTAAGGCGAGCAGGGGGAGTTGTAGCTCTCACTCATCAACAAGTTGGGATAGCCATAACCGATGGATAGCACGCCATCGCGCTCACAGATCGGCAGCTTTGACCACCATCTGATGTGGCGCATATAATAGCCTTTGGTCTCAGACCACGGCAGAGCCTCCAGATTGGCAAAGGCGAGCCCGCCCCAGAAACCGCCTGCGGCGAAACGATAGGTCTGGCTGCGCCCGAATGCGAGCGATGCGCCGTCTGGGCCAAACCAGTGGCGGATGTCGCTGGCGAAGGTTCTGGAACGCTGAAGCAATCGCGTCTTTCGCTCATCATCGCCATGGGCAAGAACGGTATAGATCAAGCCGTAAAAGTGCATGGCGAAGGGGACGTAGTGGTCAACCCGACGCACCGGCCCATCGCGGTACCAGCCATCGCCGATGTCGAACGTTTCCAGTTCATCGAGATAGGCGTGGGTTTTGGACGTGTCGAAATTGACCCCGACCCGTGTGAGACCGAGATCGATCAGCACGCGGAAGAATTTCCAGTTATTATCAACGAATTCGCGTTCACGCGCAGCCAGAAGATAGGCGGAAACAACCTGCTTGTCGGTCTCGCTCAATGGCTCCCAGATGTGCTGCGGCACCATGGCCAGCGCAAAACCAATCGCCGCCAGTTCCACCAGTCGCTGGTTTCTGTCTGAGACATCGCCCCAATATTCGTCGTGGTGAGGGTTGGTGCCGGCAGCCAATCCGCGCCGGTAGAGGTCCCAATACTGAAAGTCGTATCCGCCTGCGGCCAGGGGAACGATACCCCAGAGCGGCCGTGCAAAACCCTCAAGCTCGGCAGCAGGAAAATCGAATATTGCCCCCGTTGCACTCAGCCGCACTCTCGCGCCACCCTCAGAGAAATACGGCAGAAGCGGATTGAAAAGATCCATCACCGCTTTTGCAAGATCGTCCCGCGTCTGTAGCGGATTGTGAAAAAGCGGGTTGGCCTTGGCGCTATCGTGATGCACGGCAAATCTTCCAATTGGGATCATGAAAATGGCGGTCGCGAGAGGCCCCCCGCGACCGCCTGATGGTTACTTGATGGCTTTTACGCCATCGTCCATGTCCTTGATGCCATCTTCGATGGAGATATTGTCGGTCATCAGCGCATCATGGACGCGGTTTAGAACAACCTCGATCTTTGCGGCATTTGGATTCACGGCCATTTCCAGATAGGCCTTGCCCGCCTTCAGCGCATCCTTGCTATTCTGGTCTTGTGGGAAGCCAGGGAGGGCTGCGATGGTCTGTGCGACAGTGTCAGATCGCAGCGCCGGGAATGTGCCCGTCGAGGCCACGATGGCTGCCCCTTCCGGGCCGGTAACGAACTTGATGAAATCAAGCGCGGCCTCTTTATGCGCGGAGTTGGAATTGACCGAGAGGCCTGATATCTGCGCGGCCGTCGTGCCTGCTTCAACACCTTCAGGATGCGGGAACTTCACGATACCCCAATTGGCGCTCTTGGATTCGCCCGATTTGACCTTGGCGATCTGCGTTCCCATGAACCATGTTCCCATGGGAAGCATGCCGATGGTGCCGTTGAAGAACAGCGCGGAGTAGTGCGTGTTGGAAGTCTTCAGCGATGCATAAGAGGGAATTGAGCCGCTCTTTTGCAGCGCAAGCGCGCGTTCGTACCAGGGCTTCAGAAACGCGTAATTTCCATCCACCAGCGTCTGCTTGCCATCCTGAATGCCGGGCAGTTGAACGGTTGAGCGCCAGGTGTGAAGCAGCGCGCCATAAACGCGGTTTGCCCCCATGCCGCCCTTGAGCTTGGTGGCGATCTCATCAAACTGTGCCCAGGTCATATCATTGGTTGGATAAGGCACACCTGCCTTGTCGAAGATGTCCTTGTTATAATAGACGATCCAGAAATCCGAACGGAAGGGCAGGGCGTAGATCTTGCCGTCGACCGTCAGCTCCTCGATAAGACCACCATATCCGGCGGGGTCAATCTTCTGGTCTTTCATATAGCTGCTGAGATCGGTGATGTTTCCGGCACGCACAAGGTTGGCATAGCCCGGAACATCCTTGATGGTGACGATGTCGATGTCTTTGGAGCCGCCGGTCAGCTGCGTTGAGATCATCTGGGTGTAGTCCTGCGAACCGAGATCGACAGGCTCAAAGGTAACATTGGGGTGCTTGGCTTTGTAGGCATCCATCAGCGGTTTGAAATAAGCGCCCTTATCAAGATCCCAGAGTGCCCATTTAAGGGTAACGGGTGCATCGCTCTGAGCAAAGGCTGCGCCGCCCATGCTCATGGCGAGGCTGATGCCTGCTGTGGCCAAAGCGAATGCACGTCGTGTGGTGTTGAATCCCATAGTCGGTTTCCTCCCGGACTGTGTTCGATTTTTAGTGGTCTTGTGAGTAACGTGTCCCTGCAACGCGAGAGCTCTGCGCCTGCGCTGCGGCAAAGCAGACCGCAAACATGCCAAGCGAAAAATTGATTGTGGCGGGCATGAAGACCGACACCGGATAAAGCAGGATATGCGCGAGCCAGAGCGCGGCCACGAATGCCAGAGCTGCAAACATCGGCAAAGGTTTTACCAATGCGAGAAGAGCGGCCCGCCGAAAAAGGCTTGCAAGCGAAAGCTCGTGCGTGACAGTGAGCACGATGGCATAGGCTGAGGCCAAGGTGACAAAAAGGGTCATGATGATACTGATCGCCAATGGCATGCTGTAGATCAGCGCATCCTGAACCAATCTTGCATAGGTCATGACGGCGCATATGCCAGCAGCCATCACCAACGCGCAGACAGCAACAAGAAGAGTGCCGCGAAACGCGTAGCGCCTGAAAGCCTCGGCAAAATCGCGCAGCAAATAGGTGTTTTCATCCGCAACGATGGAGCGTGAAACCCGTGCCATGGCCAGCGTTGCCGCCGGGATCGTTACCACAAGCAGGCTGGCTATAAGGAAGAGCAGATTGAGCTTCACCAGTTCCCACCATTCCCGTTTGAGAATGTCGAAGAACAGGGCAAGGCCAGTGGCGCGCGGGGCATCCTTGTCGATCCCGGCTCCCTCCCTCGTCCACAGTCCTTCAAGCCATTGCATCATGCGCCTCCCAGCGGTTTAGTAGAGGATGGAACGTTCCGTTTCCGGGTCGAACAGCTGCGCGCCGGTCAGGTCTGCCACGAGTGTGATGTCATCGCCAATTTTGCCCCGGAAACGCGGAGATACACGCGCGATAAGTGCCTTCCCGCTGGCCACGAGATTGAGATGAACCTCCGACCCCATTGGTTCGGCGAGTTCCAGTGATGCATTGAACGGCACGGTATTGGCCGCATTGATATCGGCTGGCGCAAACTCGTGAAAATTCTCCGGGCGGATGCCAAGGATCACATCCTTGCCTTCATAAGGCCGCAGCCGTTCAGCATCGATATTAGCGGGCAGAGGCATAGGCTTTCTGTCGAAGATTGCCGTGAAACGCTCTCCGTCGCGCTTTAACGTTACCGGCAGCATGTTCATCTGCGGAGCGCCGATGAAACCGGCAACGAACATGTTGATGGGGCGGTCGTAAAGCTGCTGTGGCGTGTCGACCTGCTGGATGTGCCCGTCTTTCATCACCACGATGCGATCTGCCATCGTCATGGCTTCGATCTGGTCATGCGTTACATAGATGAACGTCGCATCCAGCCGTTTGTGCAGCTTGCTGATTTCAGCGCGCATCGTGCCACGCAGCTTTGCATCCAGGTTGGACAGCGGCTCGTCCAGAAGAAAGACTTCCGGGTTGCGCACCATCGCACGGCCCAGCGCCACGCGCTGGCGCTGCCCGCCGGACAGCGCTTTTGGTTTGCGGTTCAAGAGATGGGTAATATCGAGAATATTGGCCGCTTCCTTGACTTTTTCGTCAATGAAATCGCGTGGAGCTTTGCGCAGTTGCAGACCAAACGCCATGTTTTTGTAGACCGTCATATGCGGATAAAGCGCATAATTCTGGAACACCATGGCAATGTCACGGTCCTTGGACGGCACGTCGTTCATCACATCATCGCCAATGCGAAGCTCACCGCCGGAGATTTCCTCCAGCCCGGCAATCATGCGCAAGGTTGTTGACTTGCCGCAGCCGGAGGGGCCGACCAGAATGATGAATTCCTTATCGGCAATTTCCAGATCAATATCGTGAACGACCTTGAGCGCGCCAAAGGTCTTGTTCAGTTTTTTTAGAGAAATGCTTGCCATTGTTCCCTCACGCGCTCACCAGTAGGAGGCCCACTTGCGCGAAAGACGCGTCAGTGCTTCCAGATAATAATAATCACCCCAGGACACGCATTCATCGACACCTTCACCACGGCAGGTGTTGTGCGGTGTCTTCTTCGAATAGGTGCCGTGCAGAAGCTGTCCGTTGGATATCGCAGGGTCCTTGACTGAATAGATATCGACGAGGCTTTTGATCATCCGCCGGGCCAGATCGCGATATTGCTCAGCCTTTTCAGGCTCTTCCAGATCGGCCATGTCCAGCAGGCCGCAGGCAACGATGGCCGCTGCCGAGCTGTCACGCGGCTCATTGTCCCCGTCTGAAAAGACCAGATCCCAATAGGGCACAAGATCGTCTGGCAGACGCTTCAGGTAAAAGGCGAGCAGCCGCTCAAAGGCATCGCGATAGGCTGGCAGGCGCTCATAGCGATAGGAAAACGCCATGCCGGCGATACCCCAGGCTTGGCCCCGCGCCCAGTAGCTTTCGTCGCTGTAACCCTGCTTCGTTACACCACGCACTGGCGCACCGGTCTCCGGGTCCATGTAAAAGGTGTGGTAGGTGGAATCGTCTGGACGGACGGAATGCGCTAGCGTCGTGCGGGCATGCGCCAAGGCAACGGTGCGATAGTCTTCCCGACCCGTCCGCTCCGCTGCCCAGTAGAGCAACGGCAGGTTGAGCAGGCAATCAATGATGTAGCGATATTCATTGGGGTTACCCTTGGCGCCCCACGCCTGAATGAACTGGCCAACAGGCTGAAACCGCTCCATCAACTGGTCGGCTGCCATCAGCGCTGCTCGTGCGCCATCCTCATCGCCCACAAGTTTCCACGCGGCGATGCAGGAGGGCGAGTAGAGAAAACCCATATCGTGGTGGTCTGTCTCGATGCGATGTTCGATACGGTGGAGAAAACTCTGTACCTGTATCTGCGCTGCGTATTGGAAGACCTTGTCGCCCGTATGCTCGAAGGCAAGCCAGATTTGGCCGGGCCAGAAACCAGCAGTCCACTGGTTGTTTTCAACGGCTGGATAGACGTTGCCAACGCTCGAATGATTCTGCGCCTTGTAGGTAAACCCCGGCAGATTGCGTCGCACCTGCTCCACAGCGGTCGCCATCGCGGCACTGATTTCGGCGTCGCTGATCGGGTTTGGTTGGGTGTGTTGAACTTGCAGCATGATTTCAACCCTTGATCCCGGATGAAGCGACGCCTTCGACGAAGAAACGTTGCAGCGCCAGGAAAACGATGAGCACCGGGATCAACGCCACAACCGATGCGGCCATGATCAGACCGTATTCGGCGGAATATTGTGAAATGAACATGCGAAGCCCGATCTGGATGGTCTTCAGCTCGGTTTTCGTCAGATAGATCATCGGTCCCAGAAAGTCGTTCCAGGTGGTGACGAAGGTGAAGATCGTCAGCGTCGATAGCGCAGGCTTGGAAAGCGGCAGCATGATCTTCGCCCAAATCTGGTACTCGTTCATACCATCGATGCGCGCCGCTTCGCAGAGTTCGTTGGGTATCGACATGTAGAACTGCCGCATCAGGAACACGCCGAAGGCCGTGAAGGCTTGCAGCAAAATCAGTGCAAGGTGGGTGTTGTTGAGACCGAACTCACGCATCAGCAAAAACTGCGGCACCATATAGACCTGCCACGGCATGGCGATGGTGGCGATATAACCCAGAAACAGCGTGTTTTTGTAGGGAAAGTTCAGCTTCGCAAAGGCATAGGCCGCAAAACTTGACGTCAGCAGCTGCATGATCGTGACGATGATCGTCAGTTTTGACGTGTTGTAGATGAACAGCGCCAGCGGGATTTTTGTCCAGATCTCGGTGTAGTTCTCCCAGCGCGGCTGTGACGGTATCCACTCGATGGGAAAGGCGAAAACATCACGGCTGAGCTTGAGCGATGCAGACAGCATCCACACGAACGGCAGCAACATCACGACGGTGATGGCGATGATGGTGGCGTAGACGGCAATCGTTCCAAGCGTGACTTTTTTGCCCATAATGCGCATCGCTTCAGTCCTCCCGCTGTCTTTTGAACTGGATGACGGTGACGGCAAGCACGAGGAAGAACAGCACCAGAGCAATCATGCTGGAATAGCCGAGATCCCAGGAGATGAAGGCCTCGTTATAGATGTGGTAGACGAGAACGAGCGTCGACGTGCCAGGTCCGCCCTGGGTGATCATGTAGACCTGATCGAACACCTTGAAAGATTGGATCGTGAGCATCACGGTGACGAAAAACGTGGTCGGTGCCAGCTGTGGCAAGGTGACGTGGATGAATTTCTGCCAGGCATTGGCACCATCCAGCCCCGCCGCTTCATAAAGCTCAGAATTGATGCCCTGCAACCCGGCCAGATAGATCACCATGTAGTAACCCATGCTCTTCCAGATGCCGAAGAGGATCACCGTGACCATGGCCCAGTGCCTGTCTGCCGCCCAGCCGGGCATATCGGCAGGGTCCATGCCAAGCGTGTAAAGCAGCATGTTGACCGGACCCATTTCCGGATTGAAAATCATGTTCCATACAACTGCCACCGCGACCAGTGAAGCGACATAGGGAAAGAACATCGCCGTGCGGAAGCAATCACGCCCGAGAATTTTCTGGTTGAGGAGGACGGCAAGCCCCAGCGCGCAGGCCAGCGTCGCCGGCACAGAAACCACGGTGTAAACAATCGTGTTCCAGAAGGCGGAAATGAAGGCCTTGTCTTCAAACAAGCGCCAAAAATTATCGAGCCCCGCAAAGCTCATCGCATTCGAGCCATCCCAATGCATGAACGCCAGTGCGAAAGCAAAGAGGATGGGGCCGAGTGTGAAGATGGCAAAGCCAAGAAAATTCGGGGCGATGAAGGAATAGGCGATCAACGCATTTTCTAAGCTGCGTCGTTTTCTTGAAACGATACGCACTTTCTTTTTGCGGTATGGGGCCGCCTGCGTGTCAGACGCGGTCGTAATGGCCACGGCACTTCTCCCATTGTCGGCCAACCGTCATCATGATCGGCGTAGACCGGCTGCAACATCTCCTGCGATCAGCTTTTCAGCCTGACGCCTCCTGCCGTTTTGATAACATAAAATATGCATTGGTCAAACAACTTCACATAACATCAGACAAATTCTCTGGAGATCTGAAAAGACGTATGATAGGAGCAAGCATCTGACATCGGATGCGCGGGAGGTTCAGGGCGTGTTTGCAGAAATGATACCGCTCTTGCCAGAACGGCTCGAAGACTTTGCCGCGGATGTCACCGTTGACCGCATTCGCGCTTGTGCGTCTGATGAAAGCCGTGCGCAGCTTGTCGATCTGGCTGTGAAGGCAATGGATGAGCCATGGTCTGTCATCCTCGCAAGCGATTATCTGGAATATACATCCAGCGGAAATCGCTCGCGCTTCGAGGCGCTTTATTTCGCCCGTCGGCTCAAGCTCAATGCGTTGGTTCTGGGCGAATGTATCGAAGGCGAAGGCCGTTTTTTGGCCGCTATAACGGATGGCCTATGGCTCATATGCGAAGAGAGTGGCTGGCAGTTGCCAGCGCACAATGCCCATGTGAGGGGTGGCTCGCGAACGCCACTTCCTGATCCGCAAAACCCTGTCATTGATCTTTTCGCGGCGGAAACTGCGGCCAACCTGGCACTCGTATCGCACCTTCTTCACAAAAGGCTCGATCCAACGCTGGTTGCGCGGATATCCGCCGAAATCGACAGTCGCATAACCGATCCCTACCTCACGCGGCACTTCTGGTGGATGGGAAATGGTGCTGAACGAATGAACAACTGGACGGCGTGGATCACGCAGAATGTGCTGCTTGCCACATATCTGCGCCCCACCGGGCAGGCTACGCGCCGCGCCGTTCCGGAGCAATCACTGAAAAGCCTCGATGCGTTTCAAAAGGACTATGCCGCTGATGGTGCCTGCGAGGAGGGTGCTTTGTATTATGGGCATGCAACGCTGTGCATGTTCGGTGCTATCGCTGTTCTCAACGAGGCGGCATCCGGCGTCATGTTGCCCCTTCTCAGGCACGACAAGCTTCGAAATATGGCGGAATTCATCAGTCACATGTACGTCGCTGACAACAGGTTCTTCAACTTTGCAGATGCTCCGGCACGGTTTGAAACCTGTGGCCTGCGTGAATACTGGGTCGGCAAAGCCATCGAATCCCCCCAGCTTCAAGCCTTTGCCGCAGAGCGGTGGCGG
The DNA here is from genome assembly GCF_014842165.1 of Rhizobium sp. CFBP 13644. NCBI lineage: Bacteria > Pseudomonadati > Pseudomonadota > Alphaproteobacteria > Hyphomicrobiales > Rhizobiaceae > Rhizobium > Rhizobium sp. CFBP 13644. The sequence goes on along the minus strand of NZ_JACYVF010000005.1, from coordinate 137,450 downwards.
ACATCATCCAAGCGGCTGATGCAGGATGAGTGGAACCTCTGGTATCGGGTGCAGGCAGTCCTGCTGGGTCAGGAGCTGACAGAGTCTTCGCTGACGCCGCCTGATAAGGATGACATTTTTTATCCCGGCATTGAACTCGCGATTGCTCGTGATGACGCTTACGATCTTGCGGTCAAGGGCGGCAATAATGGTGAGAGCCATAACCACAATGATGTCGGTAGCATCACACTTTACAAGAATGGGCGACCGCTTCTCATCGATGTTGGAGTGGAGACCTACACGGCCAAGACTTTCTCGCCGCAGCGCTATGACATCTGGACGATGCAGTCAGCCTTTCACAACGTTCCCACCTTCGGCGGCGTCATGCAGGCCGATGGCGCGGCTTTTTCGGCTAGAAATTTCCATGTCGATTTCGGCGGTGATTGCGCCGAAATATCGCTCGATCTTGCTGCGGCCTATCCGCTTGAGGCTGGTGTGCAAAGCTACACCAGAACGGTTCGGCTTGTCCGCGGCCAGCACGTGGAGATCATCGATGAACATAAGCGCGGCAGCGATGCCGTTTTGTCGCTCATGACAGCAGAGATGCCAATTGTTGATGGAGATGCTCTGGTCATTGGTGGCATCGCATCTGTTGATGTTGAGGGGGGAGGTATCCCGACCGTTGAAGCGATCAAGATCGATGATCAGCGTTTGCGCCAGTCCTGGCCAGAAACCATCTACCGCACACTCATTCCAATCAAAGGCAATCGCCTTCGCCTTGTCATCCGCTAAGGGAGAATGCTAATGAAGCTAACATTGAAAGTCGTGGACGCTATGGGAACGGTCTTGGCGCAAGCGAGCGCGGACGGTGAGGCCATTCTGGTTTATCGCGGCGAATATGCACAAGGTGACATGATCAATATTGAGGCAACAGAGCCGTGCCATCTGGATGTCAGCCTTGATGCGGGAATGCCGTCAGCGCGTGTTTTCATGGCTGGAACCGATTTTTCGCTACCTGTTCCCTTCGGGGCGACCCGCAAGACCTATCCACCCCAGGCCTTTCTAGGAAATTTGCACCGAATTTCGGTCTGTCATCTTGATCAGCAAGAGGCAAAGACACGCCGTAATCTGGCCCTCAACCCGTTTGACCACCACGAAAACAAGGCGCTCTTTCCCCATGCCAGCGCCAATGTGGAAACGCGCGGAGAGGCTGTTTTTGCAGCCCGCAATGCCATTGATGGCGAAAAAGCCAATACGGACCATGGCTTCTGGCCCTATACGAGCTGGGGCATCAATCAGGACCAGACGGCGGCGCTGACGCTCGAATTCGCACGGCCTGTCCAAATCGATCAGGTCACCTTGTATCTTCGAGCCGATTTCCCCCATGATGCGTGGTGGAATGAGGCCAGCCTGACATTTTCTGATGGCCATACACTGACCGTTCCACTGCTCAAATCCGGCTCTGCGCAGGTCTTTGCGATGTCGCCAAGGATCGTAGAATGGGTGCGGGTGCATGACCTGAAAAAAGCAGATGATCCTTCACCGTTTCCGGCGCTCACGCAGCTGGAAATATGGGGTTCCGATGTCGCTTGAAGTGGTGAGCTTTTAGTTGGCTGAAATTCCGCGCAGATCGCGCATCATCTCGCGATAGCGGAGCTGGCTTCCACGCAAGTGCTCTTGCATGGCAAGCTTCGCGGCCTGTTCGTCGCGGTCTGAAATTGCAACGATGATAGCCTCGTGCTCCCTGTGGATCAGGCGGCGATAGGCGGTTTGGTCGACTTCCTCCAGTTTCGGAACAAACCTGGATTGCGGAATGGCCGCTGGGCCATGCAGTTGGAGAAACTGCGTGAACAGGGGATTGTTCGTTGCTGCCGCAATTGCGAAATGCAGTGCCAGATCGGCTTCGCGGATGGATTGGTTCTTTTCGATGCAATCCAGCACCCTGGCATGGCAATCGAAGATTGCTTCTTCCTGAGAGGGGGAGCGGCGAAGAGCGGCAAGGCCGGCGGCTTCAATTTCAAGCGGGGTCCTGATTTCCAGTACCTCCAGATCCGAAGAAAGCCTCGCCTTATCGACGTTGACGGGCGGTCGGACGTCCTTTTCCGTTTTCAAAACGAATATGCCCGCCCCTTGCCGAACTTCGACTAGACCGTCGTGGCGCAGCGCAGCGATGGCCTCACGGACAACAGTGCGGCTCACGCCATGCTCTTCTGTCAGTTCCACCTCACTGGGCAGCCGGTCTCCCGGGCTGTATCGACCGGATGCGATAACGTCCCGCAGAATGCCGCTGAGTTGGCTAACCAGCGAAGCCCCGTTTTTCGGGCGCTCTTTTCGATTGAGGTGCATTTCGGTGACTCATGGATAAGAACGACATCGATATCATCACATACATATGATGATTTAACCAATTTGCCAATCAATTCATTATTTGTCTGATGTTTTGGCAGTCTCTTATATAGGGTGGGAAGCAATCACCTTCGATATCTCGCTTGCAAGCTGATCCTGCGTGTAGGGTTTACCCAGTCTGCTGATTTCCAGATCCGTGCCTTCCGGCAGGTCGGCATAACCAGTTGCGATAAGGATTGGAAGATTGGGGATCAACTCTCGCGCCCTGCGGGATAGCTCTGCACCATTCATGCCCGGCATCGAAAAATCCGTCACCAGCAGATCGAAGGGGCGGTCGCTGGCCAGCAATTCAAGCGCCTGTTTCCCGGAATTTGCCTCAACGACTTCATGTCCAAGATCTTCCAGCATGTCGACCGAGCTCATGGCAATCAGCGGATCGTCGTCCACCATCAGAATCCTCAATGATCTGTCGACAGGGGAGTTGTTTGCTTGCGCGGGCGCGGCTGGTTCCGCGGGGCAGCCCGCATCATCGGCATAGACCGGCACCCATAGCTCAGCTGTGGTGCCTTTTCCCTTCGTGCTTTGCAGAATGAGTGCGCCTTTTAGTTGCAACGCCAGTCCGTGGATCATGGAAAGGCCAAGGCCGGTGCCCTTACCAAGCTCCTTGGTCGAGAAGAAAGGATCAATCGCCTTTTTCAAGGTTTCTGCGTCCATGCCAACGCCTGTATCTGCAACGGAGAGAACGATATAGTCTCCTGCAGAAAGCTCTGGCGTCGAGTGCTCAATGTTGTCTTCGCGCAGGCTGATCGTCACGGTGCCGCTATCAGGAGTGGCGTCTCGCGCATTCACGACGAGATTGAGGAGAGCGAGCTCGATCTGGTTCGCATCGCCCAAAGCAAAACGCAGATCCGCATCAATCGCGCGCTCAAGCGAAATACGCGAGCCGGCGGACCGACGGAGCAATTCATCCATGTCCTCAACAAGCTTGGGCATATCGACCGGTTTGACCTGCAGGTCCTGCCTGCGGGCAAACGCCAGAAGCCGCTGCGTCAGCGACGCGCCACGCTTTGCACCCTTCAGCGCACCATCGATAAGCCGGGTGGCTTTCTCATCGCCGGAGACGTGCTTTGCCAGCAGTTCGAGATTTCCCATTACCGCCATGAGCAGATTGTTGAAATCATGTGCCACACCGCCGGTGAGTTGGCCGATGGCCTCCATCTTCAGCGCTTGCCGCAATTGCTCTTCGGCTTTTTGCCTATGATCCACCTCGGCCATGACAGTTTCATGGGCCTTCAGCAATTCCGCCGTTCTTTCGGCTACGCGTAGCTCCAGAGTTTCGTTCACGCGGCGCTGTCGCTCAACGATTTCCTTGCGCTCGGTTATGTCAGCCGCGACACCGACCAGCTTGCTCGGTACGCCCCGCCTATCACGATAAAGCTGTGCTTTCGTTTCCACCCAACGCACAGAGCTATCGGGCCGGCTAATCCGGTACTCGATGGCATATTCGCTACCATTTTCGACGGTATCGTGAACCGCAGCTTCCACGCGCAAGCGGTCGTCTGGATGGGCCTTGGCTAGAAGGTCCTGATACGTGCAAGCCGCATCCGCCTCAAATCCGAAGATGGTCTTGCACGCCGCAGAGCTGATAAAGCACATCGACGACAGTTCAAGCTGCCACGAGCCGAGCCTGCCCGCACTCAACGCAGTTTGAAGCCACAATTCGCTATCTGCCAAAGCTTCGATCTTGGCTCTGGCATCGAACTGGCGAAGACGGTTTCGGTATGCGGTTCTGGAGACGCTGATGAAGGTGGTGACATGGAACGGTCGTTCCAGAAAGCTGACATTGCCGAGAATCTCCGAGAGCCGCAAAGCTATCGGGTTGCGATCTGGCCCTCCACCACGATGGGTCAGAACGATGAAGGGCAGGTCGGACCACGCGGCTTGCGCGCCGATCCATTCAGAAAGGCCCCGCAAGTCTGCGGAGCGCAAAGTGTCCTCTGTTACGACGACGAATGCCACATCCTCGCCCAGCGCTGATACCATGCTGGGCAAAGAGGAGACCGATCGTGAGTCTATGCCCGCTTCCGCGAGGATAGATTTTGCTATGTCAGCATCTCTGCCATTTGGCGTATAGATGAGCGCGAAGTGTCCGGGATCAATAATTTTCCGAGCTTTCTTAATCTGGAGAGTCGATAGACTTTTCGGGCATCAAAAACGGGACACCCCTCAGCACGCCCTGGAAGGACGAAATCGGTTCTCCGAGCGTCAAACCGCTCTCGTTGATCTTGTATTCGCGGATCGTGTCTTCATGCATGCCGGTTCGTTTTTTGATCACTGACACGGCCCTTCTGACGCGGCCGACAGCCTCGAAATAACGAAGCAGGATGACTGTATCTGCCAGATAGGTTACGTCGACAGGTGATTTCATGTCGCCGACAAGGCCGTGCTGAGCAACCGTCAGAAAAGTGTTTGCCCCCTGCCTGTTCAAGAACTGTAGCAGCTCATGCATGTGCAGTATAAGGGCATTTTCCTCGGGCATTGATGCCTGATACCCGTTGATACTGTCGATCAGAACGGTTTTCGCATCATATTTTGCGACCTGTTCTCTCACGCGTTGGGCAAACTCACCGGGAGACAGTTCGGCTGCATCAAGTTGCTCGATGTAGAGGCTGCCTTCGTCGCGCATGGCCTCCAGATCGATGCCAATATGTCTCATTCGATTGAAGAGCAGGCCTAGTTCTTCATCGAAAATAAACATCGCTGCCTTCTCCCCACGCGCCAGGGCGGCGGCAACGAACTGGATGCCGAAAATGCTTTTCCCTGTGCCCGCAGGCCCAATGAGGAGAGTGCTCGATCCGCGATCAATGCCGCCACCGAGGAGCCCATCGAGACTATCAATGCCACTGCTGAGCGTATCTCGCATAAACGTCGTCTTGTGTTCGACAGCCCGAAGACGCGGGAAAACCGCGACGCCACCCGTGCGAATGACGAAGTCATGGTAGCCGCCACGGTAGGATTGTCCACGATACTTCAAAACCCTCACTCGCCGACGTTCCGAACCATAGTTCGGGGAGAGTTCTTCAAGGTGAATAACGCCATGCACGACGCTATGAACCGTTTTGTCGAGAGTATCAGCGGTCAGGTCATCCAGTAGTAAAACCGTCGCGCCCGACTTCGAGAAAAAGTGCTTCAGTGCCAATATCTGGCGCCGATAGCGTAGGGAACTCTGGGCAAGCAATCGAATTTCCGAAAGGCTATCGATGACCACTCGATCAGGTTTTATCCTCTCGAAGGCGTCAAATATCAGCTTCGTCGTTTCACCGAGTTCTAGGTCGGAGGAATACAGCAGGCTCTGCTGCTGGTCCGCATCGAGCAGGCTTTCCGGCGGCACCAGTTCGAAAATTTCGATGTTCTCGTGCAGAACCATATTGTGAGACGCCGCACTGTCGCGCAACTCCTGTTCAGACTCCGAAAGACTTATATAGAGGCAGCGCTCACCCCTCACTGCTCCCTCAATCAGAAACTGCAGCGATATTGTCGTCTTGCCGGTGCCGGGAGAGCCCTCAAGCAAAAACACGTGACGCCGTGTCAGACCTCCAGATAAAATGTCATCCAGTCCTTCAACGCCCGTCGTCGCTTTGCTATCGATTTCTCGCATGATTATTCCTGTGTTGGCCACGTTATTGTTGACGTCATCATCAGTGATATTGAGGAAAATGATTTATATGATTTCCGACAGAAATGATTTCGGAGCAGTTTCAGTTCCAATTCGGGCGATAAGCAGTCTTTGATGAGCAGTACGCCGCGTCCGGCAGGCGTTTGCGGATGATACGTAATTTCGTGGAACGCCCGGCAGCTTGGCACGAGGTCCGCCAGTTAACCCTTTGTTATCCATACAGTTAAAGTTTTAGGCAAATTCTAACGGAATTGCGGAACGTGCCTTACCTTTGTGCCATTCTTAGCCAAAACCGCAATCAGACGCACAGTCCAGGATGTGTTTTAGAATTTAGTGGCCAGCTTGGGTCACAGTGTAAGAACAAAGTGTGGAGTAAACCTATGTCGAAGACCCTGAAATCTGTTGCAGCTGCAGCCCTTGTAACCTTTGCGGCAGTACCGGCGTTGGCCGCAGATCTATCATCCTACGAGGCGCCGGCGCCTGCTTATTCCGAGGAACCCAAGACCTCCTGGACTGGTGCCTATGTCGGCGGCCACCTCGGCGCGGCTATGCCAAGCGCCAACCCTTTCAAGGGCGGCAAGGGCTTGGCGCTCGGCGCGCAGGCGGGTTACGACTATGATCTCGGATCTGCCGTCGTTGGTGGTGAAGTTGAAGCGACGCATCTGGGCGACACCCGTGCCAAAGTGCCAAATGGTAACCTCAAGGAACGCTGGCGCGCAGCCGCGAAAGTTCGCGCCGGTGTTAAGCTCGACGACACGCTGGTCTACGGCACAGCCGGTCTGACCGTCACCAGCCTGCGTGATGGCGGCGGTGTGACAGGCCCTGACGGCATGAAGGAAGGCTACCTGCTTGGCGCAGGTGCGGAGCACCGCTTTACGCCACAGGTATCTGCCAAGGTTGAATACAACTATGTAGCAACAGACGATGTTCGCACCTTCTCCAACGGCGTCACCTCGCACACGGATTTGACCGACCACGTTGTTAAAGGCGGCGTGAACTACCGCTTCTAATTTTGAGACAGGCGGCGGACCAGTTCCGCCGCCTTCTAGCTGCCTAGCCGAGCAATATGCTTAGACATCGCAACGGAGCCATCAGGCCGCATCCGTCGGCAATGAGGGGTGAATTTTAAGGGTATGCGCTCCGCAGTCGAGCTGTGCATCGCCAAGTACTATAAAATTCAATGCCTTACGTTACGTAAGTGGTTGCTGAAAGGCAACAGCACGCTTGTTACCGTTCTCATCTTTTCAATTTTCAGCTTCACTGTTATTGTCCGTAATCGCTTTGATGCTATTCCTGCGTGTATGTGATTCTGCTGCGGGGATGTCGGATGAAGAAGGTTGCGTCGGTACTTCTTTTGGCTTTATTGGCCGGTTGTGCAAAGCCCTCGGATGGTCCGACTGCCGGAAATATCCGGTCAGCAACTCTTCCCAAAACCAACGAAAAAATTCGTGTTATCGAGTTGGCGGATGCGCCTGCAGCGCCATTGTTGCAGTCTTCGCTGGAAACCGCGAACGGCCCCGGCCTGACTGCCTTGCGCAATACTGGCTATAATTCTCAGCGGCTCCGTCGCGGCGATGTTATTGACATCACTGTATTTGATACAGGCGAGGATGGACTTTTCTCGTCGACGCAGAGCAAGACCCTTAACCTCGGACGCTTTACGGTTGATCAGAGCGGCAGCGTCAATCTGCCCTTTATCGGCAAAAAGCGCGTGATCGACTCGACACCGGAGGGCTTGCAGTCGCAGGTCGTGACCGGTCTCAAGGGCTCTGCAGTCAATCCCCAGGCTGTTGTCACAGTTGTCGATAAGCCGACCAGCGCGGTTATGCTGAGCGGAGCAGTCAAGACGCCAGGCAAGATTGCCCTGACTGCCCGACAGGAGCGGGTGCTGGATGTTATCAACCAGTCTGGAGGGCCAACAGTAGCGCCGGCTGCAGCGCAGGTGACTGTTGTTCGTGGAAGCCAGCGCGCCAGCGCCTCTCTGGATCGCATCATGCGGGAAGATCGCCAGAATATTCGTGTGTCACCAGACGACCAGATCATGATCGATGGCGATGCCTCAAGCTTCACTGCGCTGGGCGCATTTAAAAGCGCAGGCGAGTTCCAGTTCGAAACTGGAAAGATGACGCTTGCCCAGGCCGTTGGCCGTTCCGGTGGTTTGCTGGATGACCGTGCTGACGCCCGCAATGTCTATGTTTTCCGCAATGAGATTGTGAATGTGCCGACCCGGGCACCTGCGGGCTCGAAAGATCCGATCGCTTTCACATCAACGATGAAGCCGGTGATTTATCACGTCAATATGCGTGATGCGTCCAGCATCGCCTTGATGCAGCTCTTCCAGATGCAGAAGGGCGATGTTCTCTATGCGAGCAACGCGCCGCTGGTGGATTCTGCCAAGCTGCTGACGGTCTTCCAGAAGAGCGTGCCAACCGCAGCAGCGCCGCCGCCCGGCGGTTCAAACTGATTTCTGCCGAGGCGAGGCGGCGTTGATATGACGTCACGCGCCGCTGAGAAGAAGAGCCGCATCTGTAGCAGAACGAGGGCGCTCTGATGCGTCTGGTGAGGTGCATAGTTGCACAAATCTCATGAGCTTTTCATCCGCCTCGCCATCGACGGCACTCAGCATCCGCTCTGCGAGCCTTCCGACCGAATAGATATCGTGCTTCGGGTGTGCCGCTTCGCCCGCCATTTGCTCTGGCGCTGAAAACGCGGGTGAACCCGCTTGCTTGATACCGTGCATATGGTGGAACTCGCCTGTTTTCAACGTTATCCCGAAATCACCAAGCCGAGCCTTGTCGAGTTCTCCGGCTGGAACGAGAAGATTTGTGGGCGTGATATCGCCATGGACGAAATCCGCAGCGTGAAGAGCAGCCACAGCGCCAAGAAGCCGTTGCAAGGTGCTGTTGATCTCATGCGGCGTCAGTTTTCTGATGCTCAGTAGAGATGCCAACGTATAAGGTGTCCATGGCTGCAACAGGCCCGGCCGCCCGTCCGTCAGCCGCAGCAGCGCCGAGCTTTCCTGAAGGCATGGATGCCGAATGGAAAGCCCGATCTCAGCTTCTCTTCGCAGGTTCTGAACGAGAAAGGCATCATCACGCGCTTTTTCCGGCACCGTCTTGATGGCGAATGAGGTGCCGAGGTCGCGATGCGTGACGCGCAGGATTTGTGTGGTTTCCGTTTCGTGGACCACGGCCTCAAGTGTGAAACTGTTCTCGATAAAGTCAGGATTTTGACGAGCCAGCGCCTTCGCCTTGCGGTCAAGCGCATCACGAATACGATCTATCATGTCGTCCGGTGTTTCGGACCGTCGGATGGCGGCCCACAAATCGGCAAAACGTCTTGCAACCTCGTCATTGTTGCTCAAGCCGGTTTCCGATCACAATCGCGCTGATATTCTCTCTGATATTCTCGATAAGCGCTTCCTGTATCAGAGCATTGGCGCAATCCTCGATCCGCGTTTCTTGCAAGATCTCGGCCACCACGCGCTCCTTCAATGCCTGTATCAGCGGAAAACTGCAAAGCAGCAGGCGGTCGCGCAAGCCCCATTCTTCGCTTAGTGTATCTGGACGGAACTGTTGGGAAAGCCCAAGGCATTGCGACAGCTGCTTCCTTATGCCGACGCTGACGTGATCGCGCGAGAGCATATGCATGGTGCCATCCCGCATCAGATAGGCGCGCGCATCACCTGACCATAAAACTCTCAGAGTGTTTTCAACCAGAGATGCCAGAATCACGCTTGCCATCGGGCGTGGTGCTTCCGTGCCGACCCGGCGTGATAGCAACAGGCTGTTGACGGTGCCGAGTTTGCCTTTGATATCCTGCGCGACAAATTCAGCATGGTCGGTGCTGGTTATGTCTGTTAGCGCATTCATTGTCAGCCTTGCAGCCTCGACTGCTGCATTGCTGTCTCCCACACCGTCGGCAATGGCAAAGAGAGGAGGGCTCTTTGAGACGAACAGTGCATCCGCATTGGCGCTGAGGCGCGTTCCTGGATGGGTGGCATAACTGTAAACAAGTGAAGCCGCGGGTGCAGCTTGTTGCGGTGGGGTTGGCGCGGCGGCGGGTTTTGGCGGGACCGCGGATTTGGTTTCGGTCGTCGCTTTTTGAGGCGGTGTTGAGGCAGGGGCTGCATCCGTGGCCGCCTCGTCCGTGGCAATCTGCTCACGAAAAAGCTTCACGAAATCCGTTGCCTTCGGCTTTCCTTCGAATTTCATACCGCGGGCGCGGCGCGTGTCGGCGTCGATGTACCACCACAGGCTTATCGGTTCCCCGGAGCGGGCTGAAAACCTGATATCTTCATCTTCGCCCTTCGGTTTAGGCATTCGCAACCGTTTGATCGCGGTGGTGAAACGTTGCATGTCGAAGTCTTGCGTCATGGATGTTTCGGCCACCGCTTCTGCGGCCATGAACCACGTATCATCAAGATAGATCGTTCTTGGGTGATAGTTGAAGTCTGCCATCTGCGCCAAGACGACCAGTGGATATTTACGACCAACCCTGTCCCGGCTGGGCAAAAGAATACCCACATAGGCATTGGGGCCCCAAATTCCGCGCTCGGTAATGAAGCGCAATGGCGGGGATGCGGAAAATACGGAATTCCAGCGCGACGCGAATGCATCAGCACAGGCGTGCATTCCGGCCTGTACCCAGCCATCGAGGGCGCCGATAAGATCGCGGTCCAGACCCTCGGAGAGGAAATCTCCGTGGCTCTGGATTTTCCCGAAAAAGCCAATCCGGTCGCTTTCGACCGCTGCTTTTGCGGGAGTGCTGACTTGCTTTGCCATCAGACTGACAAGTCAGCTCTGCGGCGTCGGTCTAGTTTCATTGTCATCATCCCCTCCGTTAAAGGTGACATCTGTCGCTCAGAATTGAGCAGGGCAGCTAAACTTCGCAAGCGCGTCCAGCCTGAAAGGATTGAGCACTGATCCAAATTGAATATCGAACTCTGCCACCTGACCGCTATTCTCAAACCTCGCTCGCAACAGATCACCGGCTTGATTATCGATTTTAGCATCATCGAGCAGGCGGAAAGGAGACCAGTCTCCGTTTTCTGTTTTCGCCTGCTGCCAACCACCTGGCTGGAAGGCGATGCGCGAAAGATTGGCGGAGTTGGCCTCCGATGGCCACGTGATGGATTTCGCCTGAACCGGACCATGATAATAGACGACCCGCTCGCCTTCGATTTCCAGCATCACCGCGCTGGATGCCTGAGACAGCGACACCGGCTTTACGTTGATGGAAACGGCTGGGACTTCACTTCCATTGGGAAAGAATGCGCGGAAGATCTTGTCGGCATTTTCGAACTGCGCAATGGCGTCGCTCGGTATGCTCGTCGCGCCAAATGTGCCCTTCCAACCCCATGGGTTTGTCGTCTTGTCCACGAATGGCTCCATGCGCTGTTTGAAGAACGTCTGGAAGGTGCCGGTCGGGCCGAAAAGCCTCGTGAAATCCGCCATCGCAACATCTCTCGGCGATGCCCGATCAAATGGGTAGCGTCCAGAAACTATGGATGAGCAAAGTGAAGCTGCCTCTGCCGCCCAAAGGTCGGCAATCCGGCCACGGGCGGATTTGACCGCTAGCGAGCCGACATCGGCGGCAAGCCCAGCAACCCATATATCAAGCGGTGCCGGAAGCTGACGGGCCTCTTGCAACAGATCCTGATTGGCTTTCGTCAGCTGGCTGTCCACATCGAACACCTTCGCCACCTCATCTGATGTGGTTGAGGAGCGTGCCAATTGCTCATGCAGTTCTTTGATATTTGCCAGAAGCTGTTCGGATGGTGAACCAGCGTCCTTGCTGCCATTCTCCTGGTTGGCACTGCCTGTACCTTTCACCGCCAGCATGTCGCGCAGAGGGCCGTAGGGGTCGGAGGCATCGACGGTCGCAGATAAAATCGCAGCGGTATTGTCGCCGTCTGCGGTTGAGGCAAGTGTCGTCAAACTTGCCCCCGCATTGGGGCGCAGGTCTGTGGCATCGGCAATGGATCTGGCGGCTTCAATGACAATGTTGCGATCATTGGCCAGAATACGTGTGGTCTCCACCGCGTCACCAAGGCTTTGCGAAGGCTTGATGCGGACATCTGTGAGAAGGTCGTTCCAGCGCTTTTCAAATCGGTCGAAGTATATCTGAAGGGCGGCCTGCGCCACGGTTTCAACCGTTGCACCACGAATGGCATCGTCAGACCCGCGAACCCAGGCCTCAGACAATGCGACGCGAGAGGCATAGGAGACCTGTGGAATGACGACGCTGCGATATCCATTGGCGGTAAACAGCCCTTCGATACCATCCACCAGCGGTGCCTTGCTTTCACGTTCCACGGCACGTTCGCCAAGCGGACCGAACGCACCAGAAGGGTTCCACTCCGCAAGCTCGCGTGCCTGCGGAAGGCCGGCCAGAATATCATAGGCACGCGCACCTATGGCCTGATTCCGGATTGTATCGCGCGCTTTAGAAATCAGCCTCGCATCAAGTTCAATCGGTGCAAGTGCACCAGTTGCCAGAGCGCGAGCGTGTCGATTGAGTGCATCGCGGGCAGCAGCGCGCCCATCCCCCGGATAGAGTGAGGCAAACATATCCTGCGACTGCACAGTCATGAAATCGCGGTCGAGATTACCAAGACCACCCAGCATGCCGTAAAGCTTAAGTGAGTTGAACGTGCGGGTCACATCGTTCTCATCTTGCAACTGTTTTTGCAATTGCACGATCATGCGTGGCAGGAGCAGTGCATTCAGCGCGCGCTGGTAGGCGTCCCGCTGCCGTCCCGCGATCTTTTCTTCCTGATCCAGGCCGAAGCCAACGTTCCAGACGCGATCCTTCTGAAAACCGGAATTCACGTCGCGCAGATTGTCGAGAGCGGGCAGGATGCGCAGAAAATCTGCATCGGATACATTGCGGACCGGAATGCCCTGTACCAGCTGCTGATAGGCGTTGAGCTTGCGGTCTGCTTCCGCCAGCGCCTGCGTGTTGGCGAAATAGGTAAAGATCCAGCCAGCAAAGACGATGGCGACGACAGCCGTACATACGCCGTATGCTAGGCGCCGGACCAGCAACTGTCTGCCGGAAAGGCGCTTGTCACGCATGACGAGTGCGGCTTCCGGAAAGATGACGTCCTTGAAAAGGCGCACGAGAAAGTAACTGCGGTGGGCGCGAGGCGCTGTTGTGCCAGCTTCCGCCTGTGTGCCCGACGCAAAGTAGACACCCCGGAGCAACGGCGATTCGATGAGCGGCGAACTGGCGCAAAGCTCGCTCAGTGCCTCGTGCAGTCTGTCCTTGAGCTTGGAAAGTTCTGCCGGGAAGCGGAAAATGCGCCCCCTGATCTCGGCATTCTGCTCCTGTTGCAACCGTTCGATCAGCATCGCATCGACACGCTGCTGCAACAGTTCAAATTCTTCGAGAAAGCGTTGCGGAAGGTCCTGCCCAGAATAGCTTTCGTCCAGCTTGAATGTCGTGCCCCAGACCTGATGGCGATCCGTCTTGTTGAAGCCATCGAAGAATTCGATGAAGCCATCCAGAAGGTCGGCCTTTGTCAACACGACATAAACAGGCACGCGGGCGTGCAGATACTCGTCCAGTTCCGACAGACGCTGCCGGATGGAGCGAAGCTCTTGCCGCTGCTCTTCCGGGTCACGCGTCAGAAGGTCGTGGATGGATAGAGTGACGAGGGCGCCGTTGATAGGCTGGGAGCGACGATAGCGCCGAAGGAGATTGAGGAAGCCCTCCCATCCAGCCTTGGATGAGCCGTCGAGATCGTCCTGTGTTGTATAGCGACCGGCGGTATCGATGAGGATTGCCTCGTCCGTGAACCACCAATTGCAGTTTCGCGTGCCGCCAATCCCCTTCACAGCGCTTTCGCCCAGAGCGTCACCCAGCGGAAATTGCAGGCCGGAATTTGTGAGCGCCGTGGTCTTGCCGGAACCGGGCGCGCCAAAAATCACATACCAGGGCAGATCGTAGATATAGCCGAACCGCTTCTTTGTAACGCGGCGCAAGAGGGCAAGCGCTTCCTTCAGTCGGGTCTGTATCTCCCCGACCTCTGCATTCCGGTTGTTCAGCGCCTCCTGCTCGATGCTGTCTACGAGTTCCTTGTCCTGCTTGCGGGCACGGAAAAGTGTGACGGCGATGTAGATGATCCAGATCAGCAGGATAATGCCGATGGCGATCAACCGCGCTTGGGTTGTTCCGAATGGCTTGAACGTGCCGAAGCTGACCAGATATCCGTAAAACCAGATGACGACGCAGAGCGCCACGGCCCACAGCAAGGAGATGAAACGCCTACCAATGATGGAAGCGTAGCTATCGACATATGACCGGATCGTATAAAAATAACTCAGCGGGTTCATTGCTGGGCCTCACCTGGTTGCTGTCCGGTTGTCGTTGTAATTGTGGGGGAAAGAATGCCCGCTTCGCTCAGTTGCTCGCCGGGATTGGTCAGCACCATGATTTCAGTTCTGCGGTTCTTCTCGCGACCTTCCGCCGTGTTGTTATCGGCAATCGGGTCACTATCGGCGCGGCCCTCGGTCAGGATGGCATCGGGACCGGTGAAGGTGGAGAGAATATCGCCCACCGCCTTGGCACGAGCTTCCGAAAGGTGCCAGTTTGATGGAAACTGGATGGTTTTGATCGGCACATTGTCCGTGTAGCCGATAACAACCGCACGGAACTTGTCGGCCGCAAGTGCGCCGCCAATTCGTTGGATCAGATCACGAAATTGCGGGCTGACATCGGCGCTTCCCACATTGAAGAGGCCGGAATTGTTGATGCGCACGCGAAGGCGCCCATTCACATTTGCCAGCGTTACCAGATTTCTTTGAACCTCTGGCTGGAGGAAAGCCATCAGATTATCCAGTCGCGTCGGTTTTGGCGGCTCGACAGTCCTTGGTGGCTCGGCTCTCGGTTGCTGCGCGGCGATTGTGGGTGTTTCGGGTGGGGAAGGCGGTGTTGTGATCAGCACACTCGGCGTATCCGTTGGCGGCAACGATGCCAGCCGCTCGAAGGTTGTGTCGGAGGCGCTGTTCAGAGACAGGGTGAAGAACAGATAGCCAAAGGCAAAGGCCAGTGCGATCAGTGAGAGCAGCGTCCAGAGTGCTGCCATGGTACGCAGCGGCGTGTGGCGGGCTTGGACACCCTGCCAGTGTGGAGACAGTTCACGCTCAAACACGCCATATTGGCCAATCAGCGTTTTATAGAGGCTGTCGCGAATTCGGGAAAGCTCGAGCGCTCCCTTGGCGGAAACGCGCGTGCGCCCCTCAAACGCCAAAGAAAGGCTGAGATAGAGGAGCAGCAGAAGGTCCTTGTTGGCACCCGGCGACTGGTGGAAATGGTCGAGAATGTCGAATACGCGGTCACCGCCGGTCACATCATTATGGAAGGTGGAAACGAGGCCGGAGCGCGCCCATCCCGCACGCACGCCCCAGGGCTTGCTCAAGATAACGTCATCCACGGTCGCACAGACCACGTAATGAGCGGCTCTGGCGCGTTCCGGGCTGATACGGGCTGACCCCAGGTCGCGCTCGTAACGCGTGATGGCCTCCATGCAGGCACGGCGCAGATGTTCGGGGTCCGGCTCAACATCGCTGAAGCGCAGCACATGCGCGAGGTTGAGCAACGGCGCTGCCGATTGCACCAGCGTTGGCACCTCTTCTCCGCCGAAACGGAAATTGGAGAGCAAAGCGTCGATCGGCAGCGAACTATCGCCGCGTCCCGCACGGGGGGGCACGATGTCAGTCTCGATGATGTCATCCAGAATGGCAGCCATGTTGCGGGCATTTTTGTTTCGAAGCCGACTTTCGTCAGTGATTTCCACCACTGTCGGCAAATCCTGCCATGAAGAAGGCTTGTCGTTGCTCATTCGCGTAACGCCCACATTTCCATCTCAAGGCCGGGGAACTCACCCGCGAGATGCAGCGCAATTGCGCCAGAGGTTTCAAGCTGCTTCCAAAGAGGTGACTTGGTGTCGATTTCGAAATAGATGGTGCCCGAACGATAGGGGAGCTGACGCGGCAACACTGGCAGAGAGCGGACGGGGATGCCCGGAAGCGCCACATTGACCAGCTCTGAAATGCGCTCCACCGGACCGACCTTGATCTGCGCTGGCAGTTTGCGGCGAATGTCCTCGGCGGACATGTCAGCTCGCACGGCGAGAACGAAGCCGGAGTCGCGCAGGAGGGTGCGATCATGAATGGTTCCGACGCGAACGCCGTGCCTGCGTTCCACCAGTTCGATGGCTACAGCGGCCTGCTCCAAAACGGCTGAGAGCGATGTGCGCAGATCATCGAATACCGCGGCAAAACTGGTCTTCAGATCGTCATGCCGATAGGGCGGAAAATCCGTTGCGCGCTTTTTATCCGTCGTGAATGTGGCAAGTTCACCGGCCAGCTGAATGCAATCCTCGTAAAAGCGAATGGGGTGGAAGCGCGTTGCATTGGCGGAACGGTGAGCAAGCAGCGGATCGGCGCGATTGAGTATCTGCAGAAGGAAGTAATCCCCCACTTCCGCCGTGCCTCTGATCGTCGGATCACCGATCCGCTCCGAAATGGCCTGTGCCCGGTGCCTGACGATGCCAAGCAACTCGGTCAAAAGTTCGCTCAGCCGAGATGACGCGGCGCAGTTCAGCACCGGCGGGATGAAATCTGGGTCCAGGATTACGGCGCGGTCAGACCTGACTTCAACAACGCGAGCCAAACCTATGAGGTCATAGCCGGAAAGATCATCACCGGTTTTCAGGAACTTCAGGCTTAGCCGTCCAACTTCGATGGGTGCTACGAAATCGGTATCAACATTGGCGTCCGTGGCCTCATAGGTCGTGGCAACAATCCGCACGCTGTTGACATCGGCTTTTCCACCGGTGGACATGTCAGCCTTGCCGGGTTGGCGGGCGGGAAGCGCCAGATACACAATGGCATTCTTGACGCTCTCATCCAGATCGAGCGGCAAAGGAAGGTCGGTATCTTCAGGGGCTTCAAACGGCGTTCCATCCGGCAGGATACCGCGCAGATTTGACAGGGCGAACTGCCCGATGGCAAGTGCGCTTCGGTCTATGCCAATCTCTGCCACACCCCAAGGGTAGGGCGAGAGATTGCGCGTCGTGTTGCGCACAAGTCGTTCCGTCCAGCGGTCGGATTGCTGAAAATGTTGAACGCGAAGGAACATGCCCTCGCTCCAGGCGACCCGGTTTTCATGCCTCATCTTGGTTGCTTACCCCCTTGGTGTCTGTTTGGCGTGGGTTGAGAGCCTCTTCAGGTCCGGCGTCTCCACGCGCTGCCCGTTGAAGAAACTCCCTGACCGATAAAGCTCGGCCACCCTGTTCGAATTGCTTTTTGAATGTGGACCAGTAGTCCGTTCTGCTGATCATCTGCCGCCATTGCTTGCGGGCAAGCAGGGTGCGCCAGTCGTTCTGCGCGTCTGCCTTCGCTTCGATCAGCCTCGGCTCCAGCTTGAGCGTGGAGGTACGGATCAGCGTTTCGAGCGATGACGCAAGGAGCCGTTGCTGGCGAATGAGGCCTTCAAGTCGCGCCCTGTCGGTCGTTGCATCGGTCTCATGCACGAGGTCGGCCGGGTCGATATCCAGAACGGCCAGGCATTCTGCCGTTTCTCTTTCCAGTTGCGTCAGAAGATCATCGACCGGGTCATGACCCGGCGCGCTGTTCAAAGCCTCCGGCTCCTTTTCCTGCGTTTCCGATTCCGGTGTGAAGATCGCGTCGAAATCCTGAGCGTCCGGCTTCGGCTTTGCAGGGCGGGACACGAGTACGGGAATGTTCATTGCATCGGTATGTTCGTGCTTGCTGCTTTCGACCGGCTCCTCGTTCCAGTCATTTGGCAGCACGGTGCCAACGCCACTGGTGGAGGGCGGGGCATCCCAGCCCACTTCCACATTGCGCGAGATGGTCTTTGTCTTCTTCCCCGATGGGCTTGGTTCAGCATCAGGCCAGCCGTCATTGGAAGCGCCTGCGGCGATCGGCCCGCGTGAGGCACGACCGCTCGGGGCAATGTCTGAGAGGATTGCCGAGATTGTCATTGTCTCGTCGCTGATGCGCAGTGACTGGTCGGGATCACTAAAATCCGCCTCTGCCTCACCGGTAATCACGACCTCGAAAGTCCGCGTGCCGATGCCGATGCGTGAGCCACTTTGCAGGCGGCTCGTCTCTCCCTCCAGCAGCTGCCGCCCATCGACCTGCGTGCCATTGGCGCTTTGGTCGACAATGAAGAACCCGGCCTGATCCCGGGAAATAGTGCAATGATGCTTGGAGACTCGCCTTGCATCATCGTTCACCTGCCAGTCGCTGTCGCTGGAACGCCCAATCATGCGACTGCCGTGTTCGAGGCTCCATTGGTTAGGCTTGGCTGTGCCGTTCGTTTGTGTGTCCTTCAGCACAAGTTTCATGATAGCGCCCTCACGCTTGAGACCGCCGAGCCTTCGCGCTCGGTTACGATTGCATCCATGCTATCCTTGCCTGCCGGTGCCACCCGTGCCCAGCTGTTCCAACCAAGCCTTGCCGGGGAGGCGTCCTGGCCAAGGCGGCAAAACGGAATGTCCTCTTTCTTCAAAATGACCTGAACATCGAAATCGAAACCGCTGCCGACGAAAAGGCGTGCCACGGCGAAGATTTCGGCAAGACGTTTCGAACCGGGCGTCAGCGCCAGATAATCCGCATAGCCAACCGGGCCGAGAACGATGCGAAAGCGGCTGCTGAAATCCTCGATGGCACTGCCAGCTGTCACGTTCTGGCCCAGACACAAGCCACCGGCTTGCCCAAGCTGGCTTTGCTCGTGGACAGGCAGCGGCACCCAGCGTCTGCAGAACTGCTCGATGGTTACAGGCAGGCCGGTGAATTCCTGCAGCATCGAAGTCAGCGCCGTCGTGTTGCGATTGCGATTTGCCAACAGGCCGCTGAACCGAAGGAGAACGTCGTCCTTGACGCCAGCGTTATCACTCAAACCTGCAGTGCCAAAGCCTGTCAGGGCCAGCAAGGTCTTGCGGAAAGCATTGTTTTCGCGGTCTTGCGACCAGCGCAGCCCACGCGCCATCCGGTATTTTTCGGTCGCCGAAACAAAGAGTTCGCTGAAACGGGCGGCAAACAGGTTGAAGAAGCTCGTCAACGCCTTGGAGCGATTGCGCTCCTCGCGCTGCTGCAATTCCGAATAGCTAGGCGGCAACGAACCCAGCGGCCCGATGATAGGGGCAAAGGCAGAGCGCAGTTCGAGCGTGCCATTCTTCCTGCGATAACCGCTGATAACAACGGGGGTAGGGCGGGCACCGTTATGCGATCCGATCGTCAGCTCATCATCGGAGGCCAGATGCTGCGCAACCCGGAATGCCGTGGCAGGCTCGAAGCCACCTGGGTTCGTTGCCAGAAGCTCTGCTTGCTGTTTCTCAATGTCGAGCATCTCACGCTGCATCGTCTTCCTCCTACAACAGGGGTCGGTCCGCCGCACGGGCAGGCCAACGGGCAAGAGGTTCGGAGTGGCCCCGCATTGTCGCGGTCAGGCGGGTGAAGCTGTTGATCGAGGTGTAGAGCCCGAAGAAATGGTTGAGCACACTGGCGAAGATGTAGGCCGCAGGCCTGTCGATCATTGCTGGGTCGAATTCGAGCGTGATGTCAGTGCCGGGAACCATGGCAGAGCCAATGCGCGCATGGGAATTACGGGCTTCGACTGATGTAATCGCGTCCACCAGCTGTCGCGTTTCAGGCGAGTCGCGGAAGGCATAAAGGGAGAGAATATCCTTCAGCGGAGCGCCACCATTATCGAATAGCGAAAGGTGATTGAGCAGCAGGTGCGAGACCAACCGCCATTCTCGCGCCGAACGTTCACTCATGCGGATGGCGGGCGTTGGCGGCATCAAGGCCTGGATCGAGCCCACGGCCTCGTTGCCTGCCGAAAGCTGCAGAAAGGGATGCCCGCCACCAAACGGAAGCTGGCTTGGCAGTTCGCGGTTGATGCACAGCGTATCGACGCTTGCGACAACATCAAGCGGCCCCAGAGGGCCACGCTGCTGATCGATGAACGCAATATCCGTATCGGACGAACCGTCATCATCATCAAAACGGCGATAGGTCTGCCAGAACACGTTGGAGCCGTTGCTGCGTTGCGTGCGACCGAAGAAGGGTGATGTCTTCCCGATCTGGCCGGAACGGGTGGTCAGTTGTACGTTTTCCACGCCATAAATCTCGCGGGTCCGCTGCCGTCTTGCGTCCGGCAGCAAGCGATATTCCGTTCTTGTGCCATCAAGCGTCAACGGCTCACAGCTCTGCTTGAAAAGATTGATGACGGGTGACGCGTTGAGCACGAAATCCTTCGCGGCAACCATTCTCTCGAGGCGAGAGTCGGCGGCATCAAGATAGATGTAGAGCTCACAATCGCTCCCGCCCCATTGATCGAGCCCGGCAATATCGAGACACAGGAACTTTTGCGGAAGCGCGAAGAACTCTGTCAGCAGGCGGTAGCCATCAAAGCTGTTTGCCGGGTAGGGCAGCATCGCCTCGTCCTTCGAGAAGCCCGATGGCTTCAGGCTCGACGGCGGTAGAAACACGGCGTTGCGGTCTTCGGAATGCTGCGCAAGCGCAAGGCCGATGCAGTGGTTGGTCAGCAGTTCATGAAGCGCCGTTGCCTGCTGCCACGCCGAGGAAATGAAGACCTGCAATGAATTCAGACCCATTTCGCCAAAGCTTGTGGGCCGGGGCGAGGTGGTTCGCAATGAAAGGCGCAGACACGATGCGGCTCCAGCGGATGAGGGCGAAAAGGGCGCATCGATCGGCTGGCTGGCAAGCGTCGCAGAGGCGATCTCCAGAGGTACGATGTGGACGTCCTGTGTGGTGCGGAACCGGCAGCTTTCACCGCCAATCGGCTCTGCCAGAATTTCACTATGTCGGGGCAGGGTCTGCAGGGTTGCGAGCGCGGGGCTGGGCGAAAAATGCACGACGCTCATGGAGGGCAGCGGTGCAAGATAATGCGGGTACAACGTCTCCAAGAGGCTGTCGGAAAGCTCCGGAAACTCGTCATCCAGCTTTTGGCGCACGCGGGCTGCGGAATAGGCAAAGCTTTGTATCAACCGTTCGACATGCGGATCATCGGCAACCTCGCCGGTCATCCGAAGTCGGCCTGCAATCTTCGGGAAAGCGGCAGCGAAGCGAGACGCGCGCTTTCGCAGTGCAAAGAGCTCGTCATTGTATTTTTCGAGAAAGCCTTCAGCCATGACCCGCCTCCACAAGGAAACGCTGCGTCGATGGATCAATCTTGGACTCAAAGCTGATCGGCGGCATACCTTCATGAAGGCGGAAGGTCGCGTTGATCCGCATCCGCAAAGCCCGGTCTCCATCAATGCGGTTTTTTACGATCGTCACCGTCACGTCGGACAGGCGCGTTTCGAACATCGAAATCCGCCTTTCGATTGTCTGCGCCAGCTTTGCCTTGGATTGGTCGGTCACCAGATTTGCCGAGAGAATGCCGTCTACGCCATAGCTCACCAGCGCGTCCGTCAGCTCCTTCAATACAGCGGGCGGACCTGCCGGATTGCGCCTGGTGTTGAGCAGCTGCTCAAGATCGCGCCTGATGACTTCGCGCATCTCCCGCACTTGGTCGGAAAGACTTGTCGGCGGATCGCTCTCCATATCCGGCGCGTCATCCAGCAGCCGGTCGAGAACCGAGCGAGCCAAAGTTCTTTGCTTGGGGCGGTACTGTTCCAGCGGATCAACCAAGGGCAGACTGCCTTTCTTGTTCATGCGCCGGTGCCGACATGCTGGAGATTTCATGGAAAGGCACAAGATCATCGCCAACAATCAGGCAGCGTTGCCCGCTGCCAGTCACAAGCGCCGCGTCCTCGTCCCAGACTGTTTCGCGCGCTAGCAGCAGTGATGTGCTGGTGTCATTGCTATGGTAGAGCGCAGGCAGCAGGACTGAGGCGATAGCGCCATCGCGAAGGGTCAATTCCGCCTGCCGGTAGGCGAGATCACGCGGACGGCTCATGGGTTCTATAGCGAGGCTTTCGATGCGATCATAATCGATCCAGAGATATTTTCCGCCGTTGGTCAGCACTTCAAGCGCGTGAGGTACACGGTCGTCGAGGTCGCGGATGTAGCCCGCCTTGCCCTCGTTTACGGTGAGGGAAATTTCGGCACGCTTCTCATCCAGCTCGGCCAACGCCTTGCGTGCGGCTTCCAGCTGACCTTCACGAGTAGCGATATTGGCCCTGATGGCAAGCTGGTCCAGCTCGGATGGTCCATGTGTAAAGTCCGGAACGGCACCCTTCTCGAACCACGCTACCCGCGCCGCCATGGCCCGCAAATGCTGGCGGAAAAGGGAAAAGCCGACGGCATCCTGAGGGGAGAAGGTCGAGGCCACATTGCATTGGGCGTCCGCCTTCTCAAGTTCACCCGCCAGTATCAGAAGATCGATGTAGAGATAGCGCCCCTCTTTCTCGGATGCGTTTTTCTTCACATGGTCCCGAGCATGGGCAATCGCTTCCTGTAATTGGTCGGCATCGATGAGGCGGGTGATGTCGTCGCGAAGTGTCATGCTTGTATCCTTTGTGGCTCAGGCGAAGACCGCGTAATCGATGCGGTTGGCGTGGTTGTCTCGGCGATGAGGTGAAAGCTGGTGGATACGTCGTCCAGCTGGAAATGCGGCTGCAGCCGCACCGTGCAGGAAAAGCTCCCCGGCTTTCCGGGGATTTCGTAAACCTTGATGCCTGCTGAGCGCAGCGGATAACGGATGCGAAGCGAAGCTTCGGCATCGTCGTTGCCCAAAGTGTAGGACGACAACCAGTTTTCCAATTTGCGCTCAATCGTCAGGGCATCGCTGAGCTGGCCGATATCGTCGCGCATGATGACCTTGAGGTAGTGCGAGAAGCGCGAGGCGCAGAGCACATATTGCAGCATGGCGGCCAGCCGCGCGTTCTGACGGGCGCTTTCCTTGGAATAGTGGCCGGGGGCGTGAAGGGACTGATTGGCATTAAAAATCGCCATGCTCGACAGATATGTCGTTGAGACAGGCACGATGCCGAGATCGGAAAATTGCTGCTCCTGTCCCATGGTCAGCTGCATTTCCACCGGCGGCTGGGCGGAAAGGCCGTTGCTCTCGATGCCCAGATCAAGCGGTGGCAGCTGCCAGGACGACAGCATTCCGCCGTCGATCTCATCCTGCGTTACGCCGCGAATATCGGCAAACCAGCCTGAATCGATGAAGTTGCGCACCACCACTGAGGCGAAGGCGAAAGCGGGGTTGCCCCACAGCAACGTATCTCCGTCTTCGCCAATGTGTTCGCGAAATGGAAACGGGTCTTCGCGTCGGCGGGAAAAGGGTTTGTGGGGCGAGCGAAGCAGGATGCGCGGCGCAACGAGGCCGATGAAGCGGCTGTCATCACGGGCGCGCAAGGCATTCCAGCGCAGGCGCGATTTCTCCTGCTTCAGCCATGAGAAATCCTGCACGCGGGCCAGTTCCGAAAAATCTTCTAATCCGATTGTGGACGGAGAGGCACCGGCAATGAACGGGCAGAACGCGGCAGCAGCCACCATGCCGATCTGCGACAATGTGGTGATGCCGTCTACACCATCAATATCCTCAGGGGAAAATGCGTAATCACCCACCATCAGGCCGATGGGCTCTCCACCCGGCATGCCGAATTCACGATTGTAGACAATTTCAAAAAGATGGCTCTGGTCGAAGTCGGTCGCTCTCTCCATGCTGCGCGCCAGTTCACGCCAGCTGGCATTCAAAAGCTTGATCTTGACCTCAGGGCTACGGCTCGCCTCGCGCACGATCATGGCAAGGCCACGCCACCGTGCTTCCATGGCCTGAAAATCGGCATGGTGCAGAATAGCGTTAACCTGGCGGTTCAGCGCGTCGTCGATCAGCGCGATGAGCTGATCGGCCTGACTGCGAATGTCCGAAACGGACCGTGGCGGCATGAATGGGCTCCGGGCAAGAAGGCCGGGATGGGGGCGGGAAAGCCCCCATCACCTGTTTGGTTCAGTTCTTGGTTGGAATACGAGCAACCATTCGCAACGATGTGGTCAGTTCTTCCATCTGCAACCACGGACGCATCCATGCGACTGCGTTATACGCACCCGGCTTGCCCGGAATTTCCTGAACGGTCACCTTTGCGTCCCGCAGAGGATATTTCGCCCGCGACTCTTCGCCCGCCTCGTCATTGGCGTTGACGTAGTTGGAGATCCAGCGGTTGAGCCAGACTTCGCAATCGGATGCTTCCATGAAGGAGCCGATCTTGTCGCGACCCATGACTTTCAGGTAATGCGCGAAACGAGAGGTCGCCATCATATAGGGTAGGCGTGCGGAAACTGCGGCATTGGCAGTTGCTTCCGGGCGGTCATAGAGTTTCGGCTTATGGGCCGTTTGCGCTCCGAAGAAGACGGCATAATCCGTGTTCTTGTAATGGCACAGCGGCAGGAAGCCGAGCTTGCCAAGTTCAGCATCGCGACGGTCGGTAATGCCAACTTCAGTCGGGCATTTCAGATCCAGATCGCCGTCATCGCTGGAGAAGACATGCATAGGCAGGTTTTCAACCTTGCCGCCATTTTCGGCCCCGCGAATGGCCGTGCACCAGCCATATTTGGCGAAGGCGTCTGTCAGCTTCGTTCCCATGACGTAGGAAGCGTTCATCCAGCAATACTGGTCGTGCGGCAGGTCACCATTCGGGGAACCATTCGTCTCATCATAGGCAAACTCGTCCACAGGATTTGTCTTCGGGCCATAGGGCATGCGCGCCAAAACACGTGGAAGGGCCAGCGTGACGAAGCGTGAGTCGTCGCTCTCGCGGAAACTACGCCATTTCGCATATTCCACCGTGTCGAAGATCTTTTCTAGATCGCGCGGCCGTGCCAGGTCGCGGTAATCGTCAAAGCCGAACATGTGCGGGCTCGCAGCCGAGATGAAAGGCGCAAAGGCGGCAGCGGCAATGGATGACGCGCCCTGGAGCAGCTGGATATCATCGAACGAATTGTCGAATTCGTAATCTCCGATGATGGCACCCATAGGCTCGCCACCGGGTGTTCCGAACTCGTCTTCGTAGATGGATTTGAACAGCCGTGACTGATCAAATTCCACAGCCTTTTCAAGATCGCGTCCCAACTCACGCTTGGATGCGTTGAGAACGCGGATTTTGAGGTTCACGCTGGTTTCGGAATTTTTGACGAGGTAGTTCAGCCCGCGCCATGTGCCCTCGAGTTTGGTGAATTCCGGGGATTGCATGATGGCCGAAAGCTGACTGGATATGGCCTTGTCGATTTCGGCAATGGCCTGGTTCAACGTAACGGTCAGGTTGCGGTCATATTTGACGGTGCCTTTCAGCGCCTGGTCAGTCAGCGTGCGCAGCAGATTCTGGGCGCGATCCGGTTCGGTCTGGCGAGTGGCAGCGACAACCTTGGACAGCAGACCGCCGTCCTGTTCGGTTGTTGCCTGTGTCTCATTCTTCAGCAGGCTCTCAGCGCTCATTTTTCAATCCTTCCAAATGCGGCTTCTTTCGCCGCTAGAACAGGTGAAGCCCCGTGCGCCGGGGCCATCAAAGACAAGTTGAACCGCAGCGAATTACTGTGGTGCGCCATTTTTCTCTTTCAGTTCGGATACGAGCTTGCCGAGATCCGTCTTATTCTGAAGGATGTCCTCCAACAGCCGCTCAAGGTCTTCGGACCTGTCCGCCTTCGACAGAAGGTCACGCAATTCATTGCGCGCATCGAGCAACGCTTTAAGCGCAGGCACCTGGTCGACAACCGATGCCGGAAGGAAATCGTCCATGCTTTCGAACTTTAGGTTCACCTGTATATCGGTGCCATCGTTATGCAGCGTGTTGGGGACGGCAATGTTCAGACCAGGTGTCATACGGCGCATGACTTCATCGAAATTGTCGCGGTCGATCTGAACGAATTTCCGCTCGCCGAATGGCTTCAGCGGCTGCGTCGGGTTGCCGGAAAAATCGCCGAGAACGCCAACCACGAATGGCAGTTCCTTCACCACCATCGCGCCTTCGGTTTCCACCTCGTATTTAATGTGAACGCGGGGCTTGCGAACCCGCTCCAGCTTTTCGTGCACACTTGCCATTCAAACCTCCTTGATGCCTTTTGGGCATTGCTGACTGAAGAGAGCGCACACGCTCCCGTGGTTTCACTATTTTCCGTTGTTCTCGCCGCCGGGCTTGATGCCCGCAGCCGTCAGCACAGCGTTGCGTGCCTGCGCCTCGGGTAAAAGCTCCGCGAGCAATTCTGAAAAATCCATGCGCCCCCTGCGAACCAGTGTTTCAATGGCCAGCGATATTGGAGAATGTGGCTCCATTCGGCGGAAATAACGCGCAACTGTAAGAAGAGTTTCAAACGCGTCGTCCCGTGAAGCGATTTCTTCTGGATTTTTTATCGCTGGTTTCTGAACCGCTGGCTGTGCTGGTGCGCCGCCATCCTCCGCTATCCGTGCAATCTCGCCGACGGCAGCAGGAATTTCGTCGCGCCCGCCAAGCGCGCGGATAGCGGCTGCGACCTCGATCAGGGCGTTGCGAATGTTGGAACTGGCAGGCGCATTCGCCCCGCATTTCTGCGACAGGATCGTGCTGATCTCATCAAACAGCGACAGACACGCATTGACCTGCGCAAGATGGGCCGACATGGCCGCAATGCCTGCTTCGGACGCCGCATTATACAGCTCCTCCTTGCGTTTGGTTTCGGATGACCTTTGCGCCAGCTGGAAATCCCACAGCGTGTTCTCACCGAATTTGCCGCCAGGAATGAGAGAGCTGAGGCGCAGAGGCTGAATGAGCGTTCCCTCGCTTCCAATGCCGTTCAAACCGGCAAAGGGTGCAAATCTTTCGTCATCATCCTCGTCGCTGATAGAGCGAACCGACTCCCACTGGTTGCAAAATATATCATATGTAACGCGGTAAACTTCACGCAGCCCGAGAAAGCCCTTTAAGCGTAGTTCTGCTTCAGCAAGCCATGCTAATATTTCAACGTCGCGACTTTCCGAATATATAATTTGCAATCCGAGATTGCTGACCTCTATCCATTTATTAGAAACCCGAAGAACTTCTTGTGGTGAGACAGTGCGCTCTTCTGCTCTTGCTTGGTTTCTTTCGTCTTTAATTTTGTAATATAGTTCGCGAGTTCTTTGGTTGGAGCGAATATTTTCTCCACAATCGCCAAGGTATTCTTTAACTGAAATGTCTTCATTGAGATCCAAAGCCAGTTTATCCCCCGTAAAAAATGATAGTTCTGTGACAGTTACTTCCGTTACGTAAGGTTATTCACTGAACAGACTTATGGAAAATGAGGCATAATTGTGACCACCCTTTTTTAAACTCGCCAAATAAAAATGCAACTTTCGGCTAGACAAGCGAGTTTTAGCAACCTAACTATGCCACGTCACGTTGTGGAATGATCCAAACTGGAGGCTCGCTGCATGTCGCAAATTGATCTCAATCGCCTTGTAGAAGCGCTTGAGCCGGGGTTGCGCGTGTCGCTTGAAAGCGCTGCATCTATAGCTGCGCGGCGCGGTCATCAATTTGTAGATATTTCTCACTGGTTGTGTGCAGTTGTGGAATCGGACACCAACGCTGACCTTTTCCAGCAACTTCAGATACCGACAGACAAGCTCCAATCCGAGATTGATCGTGCTCTCGATGAGGCTGCGATTGGTGATGGAGAAGCGCTGGCGCTCTCGCAAAACGTGTTGACTGCAGGACGTGAGGCCTGGCTTCTGGCATCCCTGCAGGATGGCCGCCCAAAGATTGCGCTGCTGCATCTTTTGCTGGCTTTGGACGAGGACGCATCGCTGCGCAGCATGGTCCGCGCCGCTTTTCCGTCGCTTAAACTCATGGATCGCGGCGCTTTAGAGCGTTTGCGAAGCGAAGATGTGTCGCAACCGACAGAGAATCGGACAGATCCGGCGCTCGGCGGTGCTGGCAAAGAGCAGAATGATTTCTTGCGCCTCTACACGCAGGACATGACGGACGATGCGCGGACGGGAAAGCTGGATCCTGTCATTGGCCGTGACGACGAACTTCGCCAGATGGTTGATATCCTGACTCGCCGTCGGCAGAACAACCCTATTCTGGTGGGAGAGGCTGGCGTTGGCAAAACCGCAGTCGCCGAAGCTCTGGCGCTGGAAATCGTGTCAGGCAACGTGCCCGAAAAATTGCGAAATGTTCGGCTGTTGAGCCTCGATCTGTCGCTGCTTCAGGCCGGGGCTGGCGTTAAGGGAGAGTTTGAGAGGCGGTTGCACGGGGTGATTGACGCGGTAAAGCGTTCAACTGATCCCATCATTCTTTTCATCGATGAAGCACATGGTCTGGTTGGTGCGGGTGGCGCCAGCGGGCAGGGCGATGCAGCAAATATATTAAAGCCTGCACTTGCCAGAGGTGAAGTTCGGACTGTCGCCGCCACCACCTGGGCTGAATACAAGAAATACTTCGAGAAGGATGCGGCTCTGACCCGGCGGTTCCAACCTGTGCATGTGCGCGAGCCGGATGAAGCGACGGCCATTCGGATGTTGCGTGGTGTTGCGGATAGTTTTGTGCAGCATCACGGCGTCGTTATCCGCGATGAGGCGATTGTCGCCGCGGTGCAATTGTCCGCTCGTTACATGCCCGCCCGCCAACTGCCCGACAAGGCCGTCAGTTTGTTGGATACGGCATCTGCCGCTGTGTCGCTGGCACGCCAGACGCTTCCTGAAAAGCTGCGATCCATGGAGAATGAACGAACACTCCTTTCCACCGAACTGGAATGGCTGGCGCGTGAACCAGCAAGCGAGGACATAACCGCCCGCATTTATGCGACTAAGTCCGAAATTGGAAATCTGGACACGGCTATTGAAGGGCTGCACTCGCGCTACGACGCCGAAATCGCCGTGCTGAGTGCTCAAGAAGACGACAAGGGCAGGGCGCCCGATAGTTCTGCCAAAAAGAAGCGCAAAGCTTTGGCAATCGCCCCTGACAACAGTGACGAGAGGTTGGTCCCGACCGTTGTTGATAGGGAAATGATCGCCGCTGTCGTCTCGCGCTGGACTGGTATCCCCCTCGGCAAGTTGCTGGCGGACCAAATCGAAAGTGCGAGATCGCTTGACCAGCGCATGAAACAACGGGTTGTGGGTCAGGATTGGGCGATTGATCGTATTGCCGATGCCATGCGCGCCGCCCGCGCCGGTCTGTCTGATCCGCGTCGCCCGCCTGCAGTGTTCCTGCTGGTTGGCATGTCAGGCACGGGCAAGACTGAAACCGCGCTTTCGCTAGCTGACATGCTCTACGGCGGTAACAGCCACCTTACGACGATCAACATGTCCGAATTCAAGGAAGAGCATAAGGTCTCGCTCCTTCTCGGTTCACCCCCCGGTTATGTCGGGTACGGTGAAGGCGGCGTGTTGACTGAGGCGGTCCGCCGCCGCCCGTTCGGGGTCCTGTTGCTGGACGAAATCGACAAGGCACATCCCGGCGTTCAGGATATATTTTATCAGGTTTTCGACAAGGGCATGTTGAAGGACGGCGAGGGCCGGGACATCGACTTCAAGAACACGACCATCTTCATGACGGCGAACACAGGTTCGGAACTGTTGACTGCGCTCGCTGCCGACCCGGATACGATGCCGGATGGAGAGGCGCTTGAAGCGCTGCTCATGCCGGAACTGACGAAACAGTTCAAACCGGCATTCCTGGGACGAACGGTCATTCTGCCGTTCATGCCTTTAGGGCCGGAGCAGCTTTCCCGTATCGTCGATATGCAGATCGCTAAGGTCAGCGGACGCGTTCACGATGCTTACGGCACGGAGTTGGCTCTTTCAGATCGCGCCCGTGATGCGCTGGTCGGACGGGCGGGCTCGAGCGAAATTGGCGCACGCGCCATCGAAATCATGATTGGCAGGGATTTGTTGCCGCCACTCTCCAGTTTTTTCCTCGAAAAGGTCATCGCTGGTGAGAAGGTGAAGCGGATTACTGTCGATTTTGGTGAAAGCGGTTTCGACATCATTGTCGGAGCGGCTGGGGAAAGTGATGAATTCGCAGCAGCCAAAAAGGGTGCAGTGGATAAAGTTGCCGCGTCGGATGGGAAGTCCCGGCGCATGCGGCAGTAGTTGAGAGGCAAACACGACCTCGGAGCAAGAGGTCTTTCATTAGCTACAGGAGCATTAAGCATGCCAATTTATTTGCAGATCGACGGTATTCAGGGTGATGCGACTCACGAAGAACACCGGAAGTGGATGGATATCGAGGCCATTCACTGGAATGTTTCCCGCAACATGAACACCTCTGCTGGTTCTGCTGCAAACCGTGAAGCCTCCGAGCCCACCATTTCGGAAGTCATTCTCACGAAAGTCAGCGACTCGTCCTCCACAAAGCTTTTCAGCGAAGCGTGCTCTGGCCGTCAGGGCAAGCTTGCAACGATCCATCTCGTTACCACGGGTGACCCAGGCAACACCTACATCCAGTACCTGCTGACGAACACACTGATCGCCAGCTACTCCGTCGATTCCAGCGGTGATCGCCCCGTGGAGACCATCAAGCTCAACTTCACCAAAATGGAAGTTAAGTACACGCCTGCCGATGAAAACAACACGCAGCAGGCGCCAATGATCGCTTCTTACGATCTGGCAACAACCAAGGCCGGCTAACAAATCGGTTTGGCCCGGCGCTTCCATAGGGCGCCGGGCCAGCTCTTGCGTCATCGCAGTTCCGACAGTTCGGATACGCGCAGGTTCCATTTGTGCCAGGTGTTTACCGTCCGCTCTCGGACGCTGCTGGGAGAAGTTATCAATGCCAAATTTCGCTGTTTCAACGGACTCTTTCGTCGTGCGCCCGGTGCGCCAGGATGAGGTCGTACCTGTTCAACGCATGGGTAAGGGTCCTGACTCATCCTATATGTCTCTGCCGGATGGGCCTCGCCAATTCAATTCGCGGATGGCCGCTGGCGGTGCTGTCGCTGCAGTTTTCAGCCAGATCTCGGGTGGGGTCAATGAATACTCGCTATCGGTCTGGCTCAAGAAGTGGCTGAAGGCGAATGATGCCAAGATCAAGCAAGCCCTTCTCCAGAAAGGCCACGGTGCATTCGCCTTGCAGGTCAATTACGCGATCGGCAATTCCTTCGGTAATCAGGTGTTCATGTCGCGAGACATCTACCTGCTGGGAACTGCGCAATCGGGAAAAGAGATCGGCACCGTTTTGACGCCTGAGCTGATGTTCGGTCCAAAAATCGATGACGTCCCAAACAACGCGACGAAGTTCAAATATGCATATCTCGTCGGAGAGCGTCTCTAATTGCGTTGAGCTCGAGATTTTTGCGTATGTATAGCGGAGATAGACTGTGACCGAACAACCATCGTCGTCCGATTTCATCCAGGCCAGTCGTGTTTTGAAGGTCAAGTCGCCGCTCGGCGAAGACCAACTGCTGCCCGAGCGGATGGTCATCAACGAGGGTGTTTCGCAACTGTTCGAGATACAGCTGAATGTCCGTGCCAAGAAGGAAGCAGTGAAGCCGGAAGAGCTGATCGGTCGCTTGGTCGATGTGTCAATCGAGGTGCAACAGGGCGATGGCGAAGAAGGAAGCGGCATCCGCCGCCCCTTCAACGGTTTGGTGACCGACCTGCATGAGGGGCCGCCGATCACTCGTGGTCTTCGTTCCTACGCCATGACCATCCGCCCGCAAATGTGGCTTCTATCCCGCCGCTCCGATTGCCGCATCTGGATGGACAAGACATCGGTTGATATCGTTGAAACGCTTTTTTCCGAGCACGGCATTCCCGCCCCGGATACTTCAGGCATCATCAAAGTTCCGCCTGTGCAACACTATAGCGTGCAGTTCAACGAAGATGACCTGTCTTATTTACTGAGACGTTTCGAAGAAGATGGGCTGTTTTACTGGTTTAGCCACGAGGACGGTTCTCACAAGCTGCATGTGGCCGATACCGCCAATGGATGGCTTGGACCATCACCTTCAGCACAAGGCGAAGGCAAGGTGAGGTTGGCACAGGGTTCTTCGGATCGCAACCATATCAATGACTGGGCACGCCGCTTTTCCTATGTCTCGGGCCAGCGCGCCGGTGCAGATTGGAATTTCGAGACACCTGGAATGGTGCCAGGCAATATGACGCCGTCACTTGTACAGATGCCGGACGCGACCAAGCGTGAGCTTTATGAATATCCCGCCCGCATCAAGACCGTGGAAGAGGCAGAGCGCGCCCAAAAGCTGCGTGCGCAATCGATCGAAGCCGACCACGACCGCGTCTTCGGCGGATCGACCTCCCGCATTCTCGAAGCCGGTCGCCGCTTCACCCCATACGAGGTTGCCCACCCCGAACACGAATACGAAGAACACGTCATCTTAAAAGCGAGCCACACCATTGTGGATCGCTCCTATGAGACCAACAGCAACGAGCCGGAATACCGCAACACCTTCGAAGCCATCCCCGCCCGCGTACCCCTCACCCCGCACCGCTCGACGAAACGCCCGAAGATTGAAGGCACGCAGGTCGCCATCGTCGCCGGTCCCGAAGATGAAGAAATCCACCCGGATCAATACGGCCGTATCAAGCTGTGGTTCCCGTGGGACCGCAAGGCCAAAAAGGATGGCACCGATACTTGCTGGGTCCGCGTCGCCCAAAACTGGGCAGGCTCTACCTGGGGCGGCCAGATCATACCGCGCATCGGCATGGAAGTGATGGTTGCGTTTGTGGATGGTGATCCGGATAGGCCTTTGGTGACGGGGGTGGTGCCGAATGCGCGTCAGACGGTGCCGTATGATTTGCCGGCTAACAAGACGCGTTCAACATTCAAAACCAAGACGCACAAAGGGCATGGCTTCAACGAGTTAAGATTTGAGGATGCGACAAATGAAGAAGAAATTCGTGTTCACGCCCAGAAGGATATGAACACTATCGTGAAGAATCATCGTTCCGCTGTAGTCGAACAGAACTCACTTGATACCGTTGGGCGAAACAGGATGAGTGAAACAGCTGGCTCGGCATACAATGTTGTAGGCGGATCTATGACGCTAAACATTGGCCCAAGCCAATTCGCATCATCCGCTGTTCATAATCTGGGAAACTTGACAAATAAGGTATCGGCCGGAGCTTACACTTTGGTCAACAACATGATGCCAATATCCGATCCAGGAGATTACACCGTCGGAATAGACGGTCGCCACACGGTTTCGGTCGGTCGCGGAGCTTTCGAATTCATCAAGGGTGATAAGACCGAGAACATTGGAATGAATTATTCGATCGTAACGAGAAAAAACAAAAGTGAGAACGTTAACGGCAATTTCACTGTGACATCAGGTGGAGCTTACTACCTTTCCTCAGCCAAATCACTCACGCTCAGATGCGGAAAAGCAAGGCTTTCAATGAAAGCAGATGGCACGATTACGTTAGACGGCGTGACGATCTCGATTAACGGTCAGAGAATCAATCTAAATTGAGGTAGTTATGTCGTTATCGGCCGAAGAAAATAAAGTATTGGTGAGGTACTGCGGGATTTTCGCGGTTGACCAGACGCACATTGCTGACAACCGAAAACATGCCTTCGGAATTCTTGGCGCCATGTATGCTTATCCATCTGTTCGCAGTCAGTCTGACCGACACAAACTACGGGATGCTACGCTTCAAGAAACAGCACGCGTATGGGGACAAGACTCGCTTTTCTTTGCCGACGTCATCCGGATTGTTTCGCTCTCTATGCACCAAGCTGAATATTATGTACGGCGCCACAAGAGTAACGACGAACTGATAGAAGAGTTCGGATACCAGTTGATCGCTGTGATAGTTCTGGAAGTCATAGGAGTGGGGGGGCTTGGGGGGGCGGTTCGGGGCTCCTTTAACGCCGGTGCAGCGAAAGCCATCAGTGAAAACAGTCTTCGGGCCGGACTTGAAGCCGCAAAACGGCGGATGCTTTTGGGAGCTGGAAGCGCAGTCTTGGAAGCCGCCGCCATAAGATGGGGGGCGGCTTTGGGTATCTGGGCGGCAGCATTCGTTGCAGCTTTACTTATCGCTCATGAAGTAATGGTAAGTAACCTCGAGGAAATCAGGTCAGAAATAACCGAGCGCCATGGAAAAGGGGAAGCTTCAGATGAAGAGTTGGAAAAAGTACAGAACACATCGTTCCTAGACATAATCAACCGAGGTCTAGAGCCTTACTGGTAGAGGTAAAATGAAAAAATATGGATTCTTGAAGGCTGTCTTCAATATCGTCTTGTTGTTTTCACTGCCAGGGGCATTTGTTCTGGGCCAGAATAATCCGTCGACGACTATCACTCCTTTGTATCCATATGTTGCGATGCAACTTTTCTGCGCCTGTGTAGTAGCGACCGCATTTTGGTGGCTCTTTGTGAGAGATCGATGAGTATCAATGAGAGGAGGATGCAACTTGCCCCCAGCCCACCGCCGCACTGACAGAGGCTCCGGCCACTCCTGCCACTTCCCGCCAACCCTCGCCACTGGCGGGAGCCCCAATGTCTTCGTCAACAACAAGCCGTTGATGCGTGTGGGTGATGCCTATGTGCCGCATGGTTGCCCGGTGTGCCCGGAGCCTGTCCATGGGCGCAAGTTGGCTGCTGGGTCATCCACTGTCTTCATCAACGGCAAGCCTGCCGGGCGTATCGGTGATGCTATTGATTGTGGCGGGCAGGCGCAGACGGGTTCGGGCAATGTCTTCATCGGTGATGAGGGTAGTTCCGGCTCCGGTGGTGCGGGCGGGACGGAGTGTCAGAAAAGCATGGCGTCTCAGTCGATGCCGATGGTGCGAGGGTAGATTTCATGACACCTGATGCTATTGACGAGACCCAACTGTCTTCAGTCGCTCAGGCTTTGCTGAAAAGTGTTTCAGAACTTGTGTCCGATCCAGACCACCGCGTTTACGTCGCAATGGACGGATCCCAATTTGATGATCTTCCCAAGCTGTTGAAGGCAGCCAATGTCTCTCACAGGCCGCTCTATCGTTACGGAGGTGGTGACTATACGGTTATCGTCGGAGGTCCATGGCTGATCGACCCGTATCAAGCCGCGCTCCCCAAAACGATTGACCAGACCTTGGTCGATGAGGGCGCAGACTACATTTCTGATGAGGACCTCGAGGCACACTCTGCCGCACTTTCTGCAAACATGGTCTCGGCGCTTGAGGCGGGTGATGCGACCGGCGGCGGAATGCTGCCTGCACAGTTTAGCCATGCCCCGGGTTTGGTCATCGAGCGTCTTCGGCAAATCGTGGCGCTTTGCGATGGAAAGCCCGCGGCTGTTTTCTGGTCGGGTGAAAGATCTTTGAATTCCGAGGACCTCTATAAACACCTGCGGGGCCTCAACCGCATATCCGTGCCGAAAAACTGGAAAGATAACCAGTCTCCAAACGAAGTGTCGCGCGTCCGGAATGACGAGGAGGTTGCCACCGCAGGCGATGTGTGGCCGTCAGAACACCTGACATCCGCCGGGCAGGAAATGGTCATCTTCAGACACGCGGACGCAAATGTCATGATGCAGATGATCCCGGCTCTGGATGAGGCTCAACTCGCGCGTCTGTTCGGCCCCGCGACGCAGATTATCTTCGCGCCGGATAAGGTTTGGGGCGGCGGCGTCAAGAGGGCAAGACAAGCGTCGTCTGCGCAACATCACGGCAAAGACGTACTGAGGCTTTCCCCAGTTCAGATTAAGAATATCTCTCTGCTGCGAGATGAAGTATCCTCCCAACGCATTTCACACTATCTGGAGCGGAATGCTTCAAGCCACCTGCGTCACCTCAAGCAGCAAGATCGTGACCGCTGGATAGCATCGCATATGACAGAAGCGAGATCGCTCGGCGTGCGGTCTGAAGCGGATCTCGGTCGTTGGTGTTATTTGCAGGCCATCGCTAAGGGCCAGCTCATGCGCCAGCCCGGTGTCGTCGAGTACATGAGAAATGGCGGTGAACACGCGCCCGACACCAAGGTTCGCTTGTTATTCAGGTCGGTGGAAACCGCAGCAAGCAACAGCGAGGTGTCTTCATGACATCACTTGCGCTAGGCGCTCCACTTCTGGCAGGTGGGCCACCAGGCTGGGTTGCTTATGGTCTCCTCGCCGTCGCCACCATTGGCGGCATCTATATCGTCAGCGAAATGTCAGAGGCTGATAGTGACGCGAGCAACACGTTGAATAACAGTGATGCATCTGAATGCACGGGAGATTGCACCGAGGAGAAAGCAAAGAAAGAAGAAGAAAAAATCGCTGAGATGGATGCAGATTCGGTTCAAAAGCCCGGTGATAAGGACTTCAACAAGGACCGGGCCGGCACGTTCGATGATGCAAATAAAGACTTCGATGACCTCGTAGAAGGCAACGAGGTTGACAAGGGCAACGGTGTACGAATTGGTAAGCTCACTGATGGCCGCACGGTGACGGTCAGGCCCAATAGTAAAAGCAACGGCCCTACACTGGATATCATAAAGCCGAACGGAAGACCCTTCCGGAAATATAGATATCCCGGCAGCCCGTCGAGTTGAGGTTTACGATGAAATTTGATCGCTTTGGTATCGATGAAGAGTTCTGCGCGGAGAACGATTACAAGATTTTTTTCGGCGTTGATTGGTTGAGCGATGAAGAATATGAGTCTTTCGATGAGTTCTTTGCGGGTCGCGACCTGTTTATTACGGTCGCTGGAAAGCCGGACGACCACGTAAAAGTACAATCCTTTTCAGAAGCTGTAAAAACTGAAAGCGAATTTGTAGATCAGGACAAATTCATTTTCTCTCCCGGATACGCGTGCATCTACGTCAGTGACGACAGGGATATATTCGTCGTCGCCTCATCTCCAGAGAGAATTGGTAAGCTAATCTCGAGTATATCGGATAAGGGCGGTGTAACGTATTCGGCACTGGTGAAAAACGGAACTAATTCTCCCAAAAAACAGGTTAAAGAATTTTTCGATCATTGGCGCACCTTCAATGTTGAAGTCTCTTGATGTTGAATATTTTCACCGGTGTTGTGATGATTCAAAGTATTATTGCGAGATATGAGTCGTGAATTACTTGAGAAATGCGCCAGCATGACCAAGAAAGGCTTTAGTTTTCCGGTAAAAACACTCCGGAAAAACTTGAGGCCGGTGCGCAGGGTGATGACAATCACGAAAATTACTCCTCTTTTTATAAGCCACCAGCAACTGGCAGTTTTCAATCACGGTCTCGACAATCCATTTAATGATTGGAAACCGCGTCACGTCTCGCAAGGGTTTTCCTGGCGCGCCGAGAGCGTCTCGTTCAGAGTGCCCGAAGGTGAGAACTACATTGTGGAAGTGCTTCAGAATTCGGAGGCGTCAGCCCTCGTTGGTGAACCGACGCGGATCATTCTGACGCCGTTTGTTCGGATCAAAGACAATTCCGTTACTGTTGGCTCTATCACGGAAGAAAAAAGGGTCTCGATTGGAGAGGCCGCGAAATATCAATTGTTTTTTGAACTGCTGGCTCGCGGCGTTCACGAGTGGAAGCAGTTCGAGCACGGCATTCGGCTTAGGTTTGTAAAAGACGATAATCCTGTATTTGAAATTCGCAAAGCAGACAACGAAATGGATGTGTCGTCCGAATTGGAGTTGGTGGCTCAGCCCGCGGAATAGATGTCTCTGGCTGATCTGGAAAATTCATGTTCTTATATTCTGAATATAATTTTCTAGCCGCGAGATTTCTGCTGTGCTTACAGAATTCGATTTAACAATATTGTACACCCAACTTGTCGTTCATCACGCTGAGCTGCACCTGCCGGGCTTGCTTTGGGATGATGATCACGTAGATCAAGGCTTTGCTTGGTCGGACGGCATAGTCAGTTTCGGAGTGCCGGATCACGATGGGCAGTGCTTGCTTCGCGTTAATGTCTCTGATGAACTGAAACTGGATGCTGGCGCTGAGTGGGCGGTTCAGGTTCCTTTCGAGGTGAGTGCACTTTTGAAGATCGGTACGGTCACAAATATGCGTGACGTCTTCGTGCCAAAAGGGCTTTATATCCTTGTTTTTCAAGCCTTGCCCGGCTCCGCCATGCCGGGCGCTGGATATACCTACGTGCTGTGGCTGACGTTTATAAAGTCTGCGGAGCCATCCTTTGAAGTTCTAAAGCAGGGGCGACTTGCCACCGACAAGGTGTTGCGTATGGATGCGCAGCGCACCTGACAAGTCGTACCTGCTTTTGCTTCTCCGGTGAGATGGGACCGAGGATGTGCGCGTCCTCAGTCGGTTTCCACCGCGCTCTTTTCCCGCCATTTTCTAAACCGTGGCATCAGAAGGGGTGTGAGCAGGACAGCGACAGCCATGACCCAAAGAGCGATAGAAATTGGGCTAGACCAGAGGATCGCCACGTCACCCGCAGAGAGGGAGAGTGCCCGCCTCAAGCACTGCTCCAGTATTTTTCCAAGCACGAGCCCGAGAATGAGCGGTGCCATGGGTACGCCAAACCGTCTTAGGAAATAGGCTCCCACGCCAAGCACCACCATCACCACCAGATCAAAAGTGGTCGACTTGCCGGAATAGACGCCGATGGTGCTGATGATTACGATGAAGGGCACAAGCACCCAGGCTGGCACGGAGAGCATTTTTGCAAACAGGCCGACTAAGGGAATGTTGATTGCCAGCAGAATGATGTTGCCAATGAACAGTGATGCAATCAGGCCCCATATCAGATCCGGCTGCGAGCGAAAAAGTGCAGGTCCGGGTGTGATATTGTAGAGCGTGAGGACACCGAGCATGATGGCGGTAGTCCCCGAACTTGGAATACCCAGCGTCAGCATAGGGATGAAGTTGCTGTTCGAAGCGCTGTTGTTGGCGGCTTCAACAGATGCGAGGCCGCGCATATCACCTTTGCCAAAAAGGCTGCCTTCAGGATCACTCCGCTCAACCACGCGCTTTTCGGTGGTGTAGGAGAGTGCAGAGGCAACCGTTCCTCCAGCACCGGGGAGGATACCCACGAAAAAACCAATCAGAGATCCACGCAGTGTCGCAGCATTGGTGAACTTCATCTCTGCACGGTTGAAAAGCTGTCGCCCAAGCTGCTTGATGCGCGGGGCGGCTCCACCTTTCATGCTCTCAAGCATGATCAGGAGTTCGCTGATGGCGAAGAGACCGATGACGACGGTGGCAAACTGGACGCCATCCACGAGATTGGGTGAGCCGAAGGTGTAGCGATAGACGCCGGAATTTGCGTCAATGCCCACTGTCGAAATTGCAAGGCCAAGCATAATGGCAAGCAGTGCCTTGACGGGTTGGTCCGTCAGCAGGCCTGTCAGGCATGCGAAGGCAAACACCATCAGCGCAACATATTCTATAGGGCCAAAGGCGAGCGCCCAGCGCGCCAGAACGGGAGCCGCCAGTACGATGCCGACGGTGGCGATCGCTGACCCGACGAAGGACGTCCAGGCAGATAGCGACAGAGCGATACCCGCCTTACCCTGCCGAGCCAGCGGATATCCTTCTATGGCGGTCATGACGGCCGACGCTTCGCCGGGAACGTTCAGAAGGATTGCACTAATTCTGCCGCCATATTCCGAGCCGATGTAGATTGCGGCCATCAGGATCAGGGATGACTCCGGTGTGAGACCGAGTGCAAAGACAACGGGAACCAGCATGGCAACGGCGTTGATCGGGCCAAGACCAGGCAATACGCCAACCATGGTCCCGACAACGGCCCCAATGGCAGCCAGGAAAACATTGGTTGGCTGCAGCGCAATGCCGAAGCCATGGCCCAGATAAGACAGGGTTTCCATCAGATCATTCCCCCCAAGGGCCCAACGGGCAAGATAACGTCCAGGACTTTGTCGAAGAGGAGGTAGGATGAAACGGCAAGCAGCACACCTGTGATCGCGCCCTGCCACCACAGCGCTCCAAACACCATCGCAATCGGAACCATCATCACCGTTGTCGATAGGACAAAGCCGAGTGGCTGGAAAAGGAGAGCGTAGGACATAAGGCAAACAGCAAGAACGAGGATCGGGCGACTGATGCCCGATCCGTCTGTCGTATCAGCTTGCCCGGGTTTCAGCACAAGCAGCAACCCGCATATCGCAGTGACGCCTGCGGCCATCAATGGAAATGCGCGTGGTCCTACCGGTTCGTAGGCAAATGGCGCTTGCAGATTATAGCCATTAGCTATCATGAAAGCGGCCAACGCTAGCGCTGCGACGCCGAGGAAGCGATCCTGTGTCATTGTTGCAATCCTACTTTGTCGTCAGGCCAAAGTCGGCGGCAAGTGTTTTATATGCGGCGACCTGTTTGTTGACGAATGCAGTGGTTTCGTCCGCCGTCATCGGCAATGGAAACAGATTGCGTTCCTCAAGCAGCTTTGCATATTCTGGAGACTTCATGGTCGCGGCAAAAGCATCACCCCACCATTTGTAATCCGCATCGCTAACCTCTGGTCCGACATAGAAGCCGCGTGCGATGGGCCACTTGATGTCAAAACCCTGCTCGACAGCGGTCGGCACATTGGCGAGCTTCCCGGCAAGGCGCTGCTCAGAGAAGATGGCGAGAAGTTTCAGCGGTGCGCCGCCATCGATTGCCGCCTGGCTGTCACCGACATCGTTCATGCAGACGTGGACATGGCCGCCTTGAAGAGCCGTCGCGCAATCACCGCCACCTTCGAACGCGACGAACCGCATGGCTTTGTAATCAACGCCCGCAGCCCGTGCTGCCATGGCCGCTTTCATCCAGTCCTGACTGCCGATAGTGCCGCCTGCACCGATGATGACAGATGTCGGATCGGCTTTGATGGCAGCCATCAACTCGGTGAGGGATTTGTGTGGGCTGTCCTGTTGCACGACGACAGCGCCGTAGTCGGTTCCAATATTGGCAACCCAGCGAACATCTTTTTCGGAATATGCGCCGAATTTCCCTTGGGCAATATTGAGAAGCGAGCCGGCAGAGAAGGCAACGATGGTACCGGGTTCTGCGCGGCGCTGGCCAACGATGGCATTATACGCAACCGCGCCAATTCCGCCCGGCATATACGAGACGCGCAACGGTGCCTTGAGTGCGCCAGACTTCTGCAGGGATGCCTGGGCGAGCTTGCAGGTAATGTCGAAACCACCGCCAGGCTGTGCCGGTGCGATGCATTCAGGTTTTGCGGGTTCCGCAAGCGCGATAGTTGGAATAGTGAAAACAGCAGATAGAATAGCGGCCGCGGACGCTGCGCGAATATAGGCGCTCATAAAAATCTCCTCCGGAAATCAAGAATGCGGACCTCCATCCGCATTGCCTCCGCTATATCCGATTGCAGCTTTCAATCAGCTTTCAAAGCGGGGACGAGTTTAGATTTGGCAAGGAGATGCGGACGATGAGCCCGCTCTTATCTGCGCGATTGCGCACCTCCATCGTTCCGCCGGATGCACGCGCCACGGTCAAGGCAATTGCCAGACCAAGGCCGCTGCCATCGCCAGACCTCTTTGTGGAACCCCGTCTAAAACGGGTGCCGGCATGGGAAATCTCTTCTTCGCTCATCCCTGGACCCTCGTCCATGATCATCGATGATGGCATGTTTTTCGTCCGCCAGCAGTCGAATGGAAATGACGGATTTAGGTGGCGAATAAGCAATAGCATTATCGATGATATTGACGAGTGCCTACTGCAAAAGCCCGGCATTGGCGCGAACATGCACAGTGTGGGGTGGTGGGTCGAACACACATTCCATGCGTCGGGCGCGGATGCGAGACCACAGCATTCGAACTGTGTCGGCTATGGTCTCTTCAAGCGATATTCGCTCCTGTGGATATGTGTCATAGCCATGGGATGTTCGTGCGCGAGCAAGTGCCAGAAGCTGGTTTGTCGTGCGGACAGAGCGGTCAAGCACATCGCGTGATGATGTCAGCGTCTTTCGAACCTCGTCCAGTTCCGTCTGATGAAGCGCAACATCGATCTGTGTTCTCAAAATCGCCATTGGCGTTCTGAGTTGGTGAGAGGCATCGTCTAGGAATCGCCGTTGCTGATCGGCCTGCTCGACATTGCGCTGCATCAGCCGATTGACCGCCTCCACCAATGGGCGCACTTCAAGCGGCAGAGACGCGACTTCAATGGATGTCAGATCGTCCGGTTGCCGCTTGTCGATTGCTTCACGCAGACGGTTGAGTGGCTTTACTGCCACATAGACACCAACAGCCAGCAGAACGGACAGCGCCACTATGACCAGCAGATCGCGCAGAATGGCGCGCGTGATCAATTCATTCTGAAAGCCGATGCGCGATCCTTTCGTTTCGGCAACCTGAATGATGATCTGCGTACCGTCCGGCGCCTTTGACGAAAGAGGGCGCTTCAGTGAGCCGAGCCGGATTTGCTGACCAAGATAGGTCTCATCCTGAAACCGCAGTTCGCCTTTCGCAAGGGCTGGAGCAGGTGGAAGCAGGACATCACCGATTTGAACCAGACCATCATCTGTATAGACGTTGAAATAAACCGCGCCCTGAGCCGTCAGCTCGAAGAATTTGAAAAGCTGGTAGGGCTGTTCAACGCCCACCCCTCCGCTTTCGGTGGAAATATTGGCGTCGATGGCCCGTATTGCACCGGCCAGAGAGCGATCATAGGCGCTGTCTGCAAGTTCGTTGATTGTGGTGGCGCTGAACCAGAGCGTAGACATCATGCCAAGCATCAATGCTGGCAAAGTCCACATGACCAGCGTGACAATCAGTCGGCGACCGGCCTGGTCTTTCCGCGCTTGCCCTCTCACGTCGGGTCGACCTCGAGAACATATCCGAGGCCCCTCAGGGTACGGATGTGAATATCATCGCCCAGCTTCTTGCGAAGGCGGTGGGCGATGACCTCCACGGCATCCAATTGGATGTCGACGTCATAGGAAAACATCCGATCGATGATTTTCTGTTTCGACATGGGCTCTCCCGCATGTTGAAGAAGAATACGGAGCATCGAATGCTCCCTCGGTGTCAGTTCCAGTGGCTCGCCATGAAGGGAAAAACGCTGTTCGGAAGAATGGTAGCTGAGCGGACCGGATGAAAATGTGCCAGCATTCTTACCATGCGAGCGGCGCACGAGAGCCACCAGTCTCGCCTCCAGCTCCTCGACAGCGAAAGGCTTTGCAAGAAAATCATCGGCGCCCTGATGGAGGCTCTCTATTCGTTCAGCCAGTGTGTCTCTTGCTGTGAGGATAAGCGTTGGCGTGGCATCTCCACGCGCTCGCATGGTCGATAGCAACGATCGACCTTCCATTTCCGGAAGTCCCAGATCGAGGATAACAGCGTCAAATTCTTCTGTCTGGAGACGCTGGTTGGCGATGGCCCCATCTTCCGACCACTCCGTCATGAAGTTGTAGCGAGCCAATGCTTTCAGAAGCCACTCCGCAAGCTCGGTATCGTCCTCAATCAGCAATATCTTCATCAACAGCTCCGTCCGAACGGGATGAGAGGGCCTAAGCTTTTTGCGATCTAAACAACGGATTTATTGGTGAGAGGTTACAATCGCTTACCTGCCCACAGTTCGGCGTGTGCCGCACGCCACCGCATGTTGCCGGTCGATCAATTGCAGGCACTCAGTATTTCTTTTTTTTGATCGTTTTGTTGCCCTTGGCCCCGGTGGCAACGGGTGTCCTGTCGCGATTTTCGGACAACAAGCTGCGCCAGCGTTTGACACGTTCGCCATCAAGTTCTCCACGCGCGACCGCGGCCTGAACGGCGCATCCCGGCTCATGGGCGTGAGTGCAATCGCGAAATCGACATGAGGGGGCCAGCTCGGTGATTTCTGCAAACAGCGTATCGATACCGTCGCTGGCATCGCTGACAAAAAGTGTCCTGATGCCCGGCGTATCGATGATCCAGCCGCCATTGGACATGGCATGCAGTGATCGTGCCGTTGTCGTGTGGCGTCCCTTCGCATCCTG
Source organism: Rhizobium sp. CFBP 13644 (assembly GCF_014842165.1). Taxonomy (NCBI): domain Bacteria; kingdom Pseudomonadati; phylum Pseudomonadota; class Alphaproteobacteria; order Hyphomicrobiales; family Rhizobiaceae; genus Rhizobium; species Rhizobium sp. CFBP 13644. The sequence continues at coordinate 93,664 of NZ_JACYVF010000005.1, read as the reverse complement.
CTCGCGGATGGTCCCAGTCTTCTGCATTGCGTCTGGTCCAAGGCCTGAAAGCGTGTTGACAAGCGTTGACTTGCCGACTCCCGACGAGCCAACCAAAGCCAAAGTCTGACCTTCACCACACCACGGCCGTAACGCGGAGACCGCATCGGCTGAACGAGCATTCAGCACAATAACGGGCAGATCCCGCTGCAGCGCCTCTGCTTGTTGCTGAAACGTTGTTGCGTCGTCAGTGGTATCAGCCTTGGTCAGCACGATGACAGGATTTGTTTCGGCCTGATTGGCCATAACGAGATAGCGCTCCAACCGCGTGAGGTTGAAATCTGCGTTGCATGACGTGACAATCAACAGCGTATCGATGTTGGCTGCGGCGAGCTGGTGGCCGTGACCGCCCTCCAGCCGACGTTGAAACACGGATTTTCTTTGTAGCCGTAAGACAAACATGCCCGTTGCAGGGTCAGTCAGCACCCAATCTCCCACAGCGAAGTCTGCAGTGTTGGAATTGGGAGGTAGTTCAAGCTCGACTTGCCCGTTGACATTGACAGCTTCAATACGGGCGCGGTGAACAGAGGCAATGCGCGCGGGTACCAGGTCCACCTGATCTTGCTTGACCTGATCTGCGAAGAAATCTGACCATCCCAGCGTTTCCAGTGAGAATGGCGGGTTGGAAAGGGCCAAATCGTGATCCTTGTGTCGAGCGCGCAGGGCATACGGCATGATTGAGCTGTTTGATGCTGCGTTCTATACTGAAAATAGAGCAACTGCCACAGACACAGCACCGTTCTCATCATCTAGCAAGATGTTTGCGCAGGAGACCAGGTTGTCGCCGTCGGGCACTCCGCTGTACAGCTTACTGAATGTCCAGTAGGCGCTCCAGATAGCGACGCTCGATCTCGCCGGGCGGGTTGTTGCCCAGCTTCTCTCGGATGGCTTCTAGTATTTCGCGGGCACGCTGAACGTCGATTTCATCGGGAACCCGGACCTGATTATCGCCAAAATCCGGGCCGTTGCTTTCGCGCGGCCTTCCAAGCGGATCGCGACCGTTCTGGCCGCCCTGTCCCATCATGCCTTCTTGGCCTTGGCCGGGCTGTTGACCCTGCTGGCGCATCGCCTGCATGATCTGGCCCATCATATCCTGCGCGCCCTGACGCAGCGCATTCATGGCGTTACCCTGTCCTTCGACAGCCTGTTCGCCCTGTCCATCGCCAAGCGCCTGGCCTGCGCCCTTCATTTCCTGTTCGGCCTTGCCGAAGTTCTGGCCGGGCTCCATACCCAAATCGCGCAGACCCTTCTGCAATTCACCGAGTTGCTTTCCAAGTCCGTCCTGCTGCTGGCGCAGCTTCTTCAAGGCTTCGCGCAATTGCTCGGCCGTCATCTTGTCTGTCGGGTTCTGCTGTGGCTGGCCCTGTTGGCCATTTTCACCCATTTGTGGATCGCCACCTTCTTGCGCCCCAGGCTGATCGCCTCGCTGCATGCGATCACGCAGTGCCTGATCCAGCTTGAAGGTCTCGTCCATCAACTTTTGCTGTTGCTGCATGATCTCCCCAAGCTTGTCGACTTGCTGGCGCAACTGGCTGTTTTGCTGCTGCTGTTGGCCTTGCTGCCCGCGCTGTGGACGACCGGCCTGAAGATTGTTCATCATGCGCTGCAATTGCGAGAGCATTTCCTGTGCTGCTTCGCGGTTGCCGGAACGCGCCAGATTTTCGATCTGGTTCATCATGTTTTCCAGATCGCGCTGACGCAGCACGTTCTGCGCCTGCTGGTTCATGTTGTTCTGCGGAGTGTTCTGCATGCGTTGCGCAAGTTCACGCATGAACTCGTTCATGGCGTCGCGAAGCTCCTGCATCAGCTTGGCGATCTCTTCGTCGCCCGCTTTGCGATCCATGGCATCCGCGAGGGCATCCTGTGCATCGCGCAGTCGCTTCTCGGCTTGTGAAAGATCACCGTCTTCAATGCCGAGTGCGATTTCCCACAGGTAATCGGCGGTGTTTTTCAGCATCTCCTCATTATACGCAAGCTTCATGCGTGTCTGTGCAGACTGCAGCAGAAGGTAATGCGTGGAGTTTGGAATTGTCTCGGCAGGTCTCATGCCCACGGCTTCGTTGAAGGCGACGGCTTTGGGCATCTGTCGTGTGTCGAGTGAAAAGATCTGGCGCTGCTCCACAATGGATGCGGCCAGAGGCTCTGAAAAATTCCTGCCGGGAAGCGTCAATTCCTGTGGAGGGCTACGACCGATTTGTCCGGCACCATCTGTCGCGACAAGGGTTATACGGACCCTTTTGCCGGCCATCGGGTGCTCTGTCAGGTTGCGACTGGTCACACCCTTCATGTCGCGGGGATTTTGGCGCGGCAGGTCCAATTTGAATTCTGGCGGGGGATATAGCGGCGTGGCGCCTGTTTCGACGCCAAGGGGTTCAATCACCGCATGGGCCTCACGAATGCCGTAGTCATCCTTGGCAGTAAAGCCGATTTCCAATGCGCCATTCACCGCACGGCGCGGCAGATTATCAAACGCAATGGTCGGAGTTTGATCCGGGATAATATTGAATTGCCAACGCTGGCCATTCGCTTCCACCAAGCCGCTTTCCGACACATCCATGCCGTAGGTGCGTGGTGCGCGTGGCGCTGAGGCGTCCTTGGTTTCAGCTGTCGCGACGGTTTGCGCATCGGCCTTTTCAGCGCCTTCGGGGATAAGCGTTTTCACCTCTCCACCCACATCCGGCTCAAAGGTAATGACCTCTTCGCCACTGCCGCCTGTCATGCGAATGGTGAGCCGCGATCCCTGCGGAAGAGACACGACATCATTTGTTGCGGCATTGGTGCCTGTTAGGAAGATCGGCGCGCGTCCAGTATAGGAGGGCGGAGTGGCCCAGGCATCTAGGCGAATATCCGGATTGGTCAGTCCGCCTGCGGGACGGTTGCGAAAAGCATCAATAAAGTCCCCGGCACCATTTGAGAACGAGAAGCCGAAAGCCCCAAACAGCACAAGCGCTGGAATGGCGCGCAGCGCCATAGGGTCCTGGCGGGCGATGTCAGGCTTTGGCAGCCCCGCATCGAGCTCCGCAATCCGCTTTGCCATGCGCAGTTGATGCTCTTTCCAAAGCGCCCGCGCAAATGGCGTATCGAATGCGGGCTCGTCTTCCTGAACGCCGACGGGTTGGTGAGCCAGGCCATTGCGCTCTTCCAGCAAGCGGGAGGCCTCGTCCTTCGTCGGCCATTTCAGGCGAGCAATCGGCAGAAGTGAACTGATGAACGCAAAGATGAGAACGAAAACGATGGCGAGGCGCAGCAGATCGGGCATCTGCCGGTAAAGGCCGAACCATGACAGGGAGACGAACAGCGCGGCGATAGAAAGCGGGAGCAGGGTTTTGGGCGCGATCCGCTCTGAAACAATGACCAGCTTTGCGATCAGACGTTTGGAAGCAACGCGCCGCGCAAGGTCAGGCCTGTTTTCGAAAGCCCCTTTTCCGCCCTTTCCCGATGTGGTCATCAATCCGTTCTCCCGGTTCTGGCCACCCGATTTCACCATCCCGAGACAGCAAAACATTTCCGTGCAACGAGCGTCAGGATAACACTCTTTATGGCGAAGACGAGGGGAAGCCGACACTAACCCCCGTTATTAAAGGCCTATTCGCTCAATTGTGATCACTCAAGCCAGGCGGGCACAGAATCCAGGGCGATCAGTTCCTCATAGGTCCCGCGAGGGCGCACGACATGAAACTCGCTTCCTTTGACCAGAACTTCAGGCACCAGCAGGCGAGAATTGTAGGTTCCGGCCTGAACGGCGCCGTAGGCACCGGCGGAACTGACAGCAATCAGATCACCCGGCTGCGGTGCCGCCATATCTCTGTCGAGCGCCAGATAATCGCCTGTCTCGCAGACAGGGCCGACAATATCAGCCTTGATTCGCGGTGCGTCGGGCGCGGGCTGCACAACGGGGCGGATGCCGTGATAGGCTTCATACAAAGTTGGACGGATGAGGTCGTTCATCGCGCCATCGACGATGACGAATGTCTTTTCGCCGCCATCCTTCACATAGATGACTTCTGTGACCAAAATTCCCGCATTGCCGACAATCAGGCGACCGGGCTCGGTCACGATCTTGCAGTCCAGGCTCTTCAGCTCGTTCTTGACGATGTCGGCATAGGCATCTGGCAGGGGTGGCGGATTGTTGTCGTCTCGGTAGGGAATGCCAAGGCCGCCACCAATATCCACATGGCTGATCGTGTGGCCATCGCCGCGCAGCGCTTCCACAAGCGCACGGAGCAATCGGAACGCAGCCTCGAACGGCTGCAATTCGGTAATCTGGCTGCCGATATGCATATCAATGCCGCTGACCTCGATGCCGGGCAGGGAGGCCGCATGGGCATAGACCGCGCGGGCCCGCTCATAGGGAATGCCGAACTTGTTTTCCTTCTTGCCCGTCGAAATCTTGGCATGGGTACCAGCATCGACATCGGGGTTGATGCGGAAGGAAACGTGAGCCTTCTTGCCGGCCTTGATGGCGCGCAGGTTCAGAACCTCCAGTTCGGGTTCAGACTCGATATTGAAACAGTAGATGCCTGCACTCAGCGCGAAATCCATTTCGGCTACGGTTTTGCCAACGCCTGAGAACATGATGCGGTTTGCTGGAACACCTGCCGCCAACGCACGGCGCAACTCGCCACCGGAAACGACATCAATGCCAGCGCCAAGCTTTGCCAGCGTTTTGAGAACGGCCTGGTTTGAGTTTGCCTTCATGGCGTAGCAAACCATCGCATCCACATCGGCGAAAGCATCAGAAAACACTTTGTAATGCCGCTCCAGCGTCGCTGTGGAATACACGTAGAACGGTGTTCCGACAGCCTTGGCGATTTCAGGCACAGCAACGTTTTCGGCGTGAAGCACGCCGTCGATATAGTGAAAATGGTTCACAGCGATGGACCTTAAAGAAGCTTGTCGAGAATAAACGGCCGCTCTGGTGTTGGCTGCACCTTGTCATCCGTCGAGCGGATGTTGCGCTGTTCCCGGGGCGTGCTTGGCGGATCGATATCGCCTTTGCGGCCGCAACCTGAAAGAACGAGGCCGACGGCAAGCGTCATGCCGACTGGAACAATGAAACTACGCAAGGTTTTTAAAAACATGGGCCTATCCAAAGGAAATCTCTGCATTCCTGATAACGAAAAACAGGGCACTTGTGCACCCTGTTTCTTTTGATGCTGGCATAACGTTGCCGTGCTGGGCATCTGCGGCTGTCCGCTGCCCTGCACGTTGGGCAGTATCAGTTCTTGGTCCGCCACCAGGCGATCTGTTTGCGCACTTCCGATGGTGCCGTGCCGCCGAAGCTGGTGCGGCTGGCCACAGAGGCTTCAACCGACAGGACATCGAAAATGCCATCCGTTATCGCCGGATTGATGGACTGCAATTCTTCCAGCGAAAGGTCGCTCAAATCGCATCCCTTCTTTTCTGCTAGCGCAACGGCGTGGCCGGTGGCGTGGTGGGCATCGCGGAAGGGTAGGCCTGCCTCACGCACCAGCCAGTCGGCCAGATCTGTGGCGGTCGAGTAGCCGGAACCCGCCGCTTGGCGCATCTTGTCGGCGCGCACTTCCAGGTCGCGAACCATGCCGGTCATGGCGGCGATGGCAAGCTCCAGGCTTTCAGCGGAATCGAAGACCTGTTCCTTGTCTTCCTGCATATCCTTGGAATAGGCCAGCGGAAGGCCTTTCATGATGGTCAGAAGAGCAATCAGCGAACCGTTGATACGACCGGTCTTGGCGCGAACCAGCTCTGCAGCATCAGGGTTTTTCTTTTGCGGCATAATGGAGGAGCCGGTTGAGAAGGCATCCGACAGACGGATGAACCCGAATTGCGGTGTCGACCAGATGACGATTTCTTCGGCCAGACGCGACAGATGCGTAGCGCAGATCGACGCAATCGACAGAAACTCCAGCGCAAAATCGCGGTCGGATACAGTATCGATCGAGTTGCGGGTCGGTTCGCGGAAACCGAGCGCCTTTGCCGTCATATGGCGGTCGATGGGGTAACCGGTGCCGGCCAGTGCGGCAGCGCCAATCGGGCTCTCGTCCATATGTTCGATGGCGTGGCGAACACGCGCGCGGTCCCGGCCGATCATTTCCACATAGGCCATGCAGTGATGGCCAAAGGTCACCGGCTGGGCGGTCTGGAGGTGGGTAAAGCCCGGCATGACGGTGTCGGCATGTTCTTCGGCGCGATCCAGAAACGCCTCGATCAGTCCCGTCAACATGGCTTCGGTCTTCTGCAGCTCTTCTTTCACCCAAAGGCGGAAATCGAGCGCGACCTGATCGTTGCGCGAACGGGCCGTGTGAAGACGTCCAGCTGCCGGGCCGATGAGATCGGCGAGGCGCGCCTCGATGTTCATGTGAATGTCTTCGAGCTTGCGCGAGAACACGAAGGAACCGGCCTCGATTTCTGACATAATCGTGTTGAGGCCGTGAATGATCTTGTCTTTATCTTCGTCAGAAATAATGGCTTTTGCGGCTAGCATCGTGGCATGCGCTATTGAGCCGCGGATGTCCTGCGCATAAAGCTTCTTGTCGAAGCCTATTGAGGCATTTATCTCTTCCATGATGGCAGAGGGACCGGAAGCGAAACGTCCGCCCCACATCTGGTTGGAAGATTTCTGTTCGGTGCCATCAGCCATGTTTTGCCTGCCCTGGAGTATTCAATGACAGAAAAAAGGCCTTTCAGGCTTCCTTCCGCCAGACTTGTTGCAATTGCTGCCCTGGCCGGCATCGTCTGCGGCGCGGGCGTCGTGATGTTCAGGCTTATTGGGTCTGAAGATCAGGTTCAAGGGGAAGTCGCGGCACAATCGGGTTTATGTGAAGGTGCGGCACAGCGGATTGCGTCCTTGAAGCCATTTCTGAAGGGTGATGTCGCGGCCATGTCGGCAAGCGAACGCCCTCGCGTCGTTCCCCTGTCCTTCAAGGGGCCGGATGGGGCGGCGATGTCCCAGGCAGACTTCAAGGGCAAGACCGTTCTTCTCAATCTCTGGGCCACGTGGTGCGTACCATGCCGCGAGGAAATGCCAGCGCTGAATGCTCTGGAAAAGGAGAAGGGGGCGGATAATTTCGAGGTCGTCACCATCAACATCGATACGGGTGACGATGAGAAGCCAAAAACATTTATGAGCGAATACGGGATCGATTCGCTTAAGCTCTACCGCGACAGTTCAATGGGCGTGTTCAACGCCCTGAAAAAGGAAGGCCTTGCGTTCGGCCTTCCCGCTACATTGCTGATCGATGAAAGTGGATGCCTGCTCGGCTCCATGAACGGTCCAGCTGCATGGGACAGCCAGGACGCCAAGGCACTCGTGGAATTTGCGAAAGCAAAGTAAGTCTGGTTCGATTTACCGTGTCGGGACCGGTGTCTCGCCACGGTAATCGTAAAAGCCGCGACCAGACTTGCGGCCAAGCCATCCAGCTTCGACATATTTCACCAGCAGCGGGCAGGGGCGATATTTGCTGTCGGCCAAGCCATCATGCAGCACCTGCATGATCGACAGGCAGGTGTCGAGGCCGATGAAGTCTGCCAGTTGCAGCGGTCCCATCGGGTGGTTTGCGCCGAGCTTCATGGCCGTGTCGATGGCTTCGACCGAGCCGACGCCTTCGTAAAGCGTATAGATCGCTTCGTTGATCATCGGCAGAAGAATACGGTTCACGATGAAGGCAGGGAAATCTTCCGCCACCGTAATCGCCTTATCGAGCGAGCGAACAAAGTTCTTGGCTGTCTCAAAGGTCTGTTCGCCGGTGGCGATCCCGCGCACAAGCTCCACCAACTTCATCACCGGAACTGGGTTCATGAAGTGGATGCCCATGAATTGCTCAGGGCGGTCGGTGGCAGAGGCAAGGCGTGTGATAGAAAGCGAGGACGTGTTCGTTGCCAACAGCGCCTCGGGCTTCAGCACCGGGCAGATCTGCGCATAGATCTTGCGCTTGGTTTCTTCATGTTCCGTTGCAGCTTCGATCACCAGATCCATCGCCGCAAGGTCGTTGACGTCGGAAGAGCCGGAGATCAGCGCGAGTGCTGTCTTGCGCTCCTCGTCCTGCATCTTGCCGTTGCTGACCTGCCGAGCCAGATTGCCGTTGATGGTTGCGAGACCTGCCTCGATGCGGTCCTTGGCAAGGTCATAAATGTGAACCTTGTAACCGGCCAGTGCCGAAACATGCGCAATGCCGCACCCCATCTGACCGGCTCCAATAATACCGACATTCTTGATTGGGGCTGTCATGGTGTATTTCTCCTGTAGGGCATGGTCTGGGCACTGCGGCTCGGCCGTGATGTTACGCATATTGCCGAAAAACGAAAGCGGCGCGTTGGAAAAACGCGCCGCTTTCAAAAATAGACGGGATCAGAGTGCTTTTTCAAGCTCGGGTAGGGCGTCGAAGAGGTCAGCCACGAGGCCGTAATCCGCGACCTGGAAGATTGGCGCTTCTTCATCTTTGTTGATGGCAACGATGACCTTGCTGTCCTTCATGCCGGCGAGGTGCTGAATGGCACCGGAAATACCAGCCGCGATGTAAAGCTGCGGCGCGACGACCTTGCCGGTCTGGCCCACCTGCCAGTCGTTGGGTGCATAGCCTGCGTCGACAGCTGCACGGGATGCGCCGACGGCAGCACCCAGCTTGTCTGCGACGGGCAGCACCAGTTCCTTGAACTTTTCTGCCGAACCCAAGGCACGTCCGCCGGAAATGATGATCTTTGCAGATGTCAGCTCTGGACGGTCAGAGGATGCCAAGGCGTCCGATACGAACGAGGAAACGCCTGGATTTTCTGCAGCGGCTGCCACTTCAACCGGAGCGGAACCGCCTGATGATGCGGGGGCAAATGTTGCCGTGCGCACAGTGATAACCTTTTTCGCGTCTGTCGACTGAACGGTCTGAATGGCATTGCCAGCATAGATCGGGCGCTTGAATGTATCAGCCGAGATGACTTCGATGATTTCAGACACCTGCGCAACGTCCAGATGTGCAGCCACGCGCGGCAGAACATTCTTTGCCGATGCTGTCGCTGGTGCGATGATGACGTCATAGGAGCCAGCAAGCGAAACGATCAGCGCAGCCAGCGGCTCCGCCAGCGCGTTGGCATAGGATGCGTCATCCGCAAGCAGGACCTTGGAAACACCGGCAAGCTTGGCAGCTTCATCGGCGATAGCCTGTGCACCGGAACCAGCAACGACAATCGTCACGTCGCCGCCGATCTGCGTTGCCGCCGTCAGCGTTTTTGCTGTCTGGTCGGAAAGGGTCGCGTTGTCGTGTTCTGCCAGAAGAAGAATGGCCATGGTATAATCTCCCTTTCGCTTATCCTTAAATGACGCCGTCAGCTTTGAGCTTCGACACCAGTTCGGCAACAGAGCCAACCTTTACGCCAGCCTTGCGGCCTGCGGGCTCTTCGGTCTTCAAAACCTTGAGGCGTGGGGCAATGTCGACTCCGAAATCAGCCGGTGTCTTCTTGTCCAAAGGCTTTTTCTTGGCCTTCATGATGTTGGGCAGCGATGCGTAACGCGGCTCGTTCAAACGAAGATCCGTCGTCACAACTGCGGGAAGCTTCAGCTCAACCGTCTGCAAACCGCCGTCGACTTCGCGGGTGACGGCGACCTTACCGTCCGATGGTTCGACCTTGGAGGCGAAGGTGCCCTGGCCCCAGCCCAGAAGAGCGGCCAGCATCTGGCCCGTCTGATTGCTGTCATCGTCGATGGCCTGCTTGCCCACGATCACCAGACCCGGAGCTTCCGCTTCAACGACGCCCTTGAGGAGCTTTGCAACGGCCAGCGGCTCGACGGCTTCATCCGTCTCGATCAGGATGGCGCGGTCTGCACCCATGGCAAGCGCGGTGCGAAGGGTTTCTTCGGCTTTAGCAGGGCCAATCGAAACGACGACGACTTCCTCTGCCTTGCCCGCTTCTTTCAAGCGAAGCGCTTCTTCAACGGAAATTTCGTCAAACGGGTTCATCGACATCTTGACGTTGGCAAGCTCTACGCCTGAACCATCCGACTTGACCCGGATTTTCACGTTATAGTCCACGACACGCTTTACAGGGACAAGGATCTTCATCGATAACCTTCCTTCAACTCCTGACCACAGGCGTAAACACCGCATGGTCCTCCTGACAATCAAGTTGCGACATGGATACGCATTTTTTCCGTGAATTCAACGGAGCAATGCTCATGATCTCATGCGCTGTGGAGATATCTTACGTTAACGTGAACGTAAATATCAATCCTCGTTCCAATCTTCATGGATTACCATCGCAACGCCGTCCCGTTTGCGACACGACGCAGACCTACGGCCGGTTATTTACATGCTCGACAGCGCGTGGTGTGACAATTTCACGATCGAACAGCGGAACATCGCGTCTGCGCAGAATGATGACGAGAACGGCACCCGCCAGAATACCGCCCACATGCGCGCCCCAGGATACCTGCTCCTGCAGTCCGAAGGCGAGCATAAAGAATTGCTGACCGATCCAAAGCGCAAGCGGAATGTATGCGGGCAGGGGAATCGGAATTCGCATGAATACTAAAATCCACACACGCACCCTGGGGTGCAGCAAAAGATAGGCGGCGACAACGCCAGAGACCGCACCTGAGGCACCAATCAGCGGACCTTGCGAAGACGGTGAAACAACTCCGTGGAACAGCGCGCCCGCAGCCGCGCAGGCCAGGTAAAAGACTAGAAAGCGAAAATGCCCCAGCGCATCCTCCACATTATCCCCGAAGACCCAGAGGAACAGCATGTTGGAGGCCAGATGCCAGAAGCTCAGATGCATGAAAGCATAGGTGACGGCTGTCATCTGATCTGGAATGATTTGAAGTGCGGGATCGAGTTGCGCGCCGTCAAAAATCACAGCGGGAATGAACCCGAACCCAAGCATCGCGGCATTCCCGTCCTGGATGCTGGCAAATACATCTACCAGCACCCAGACGAGGACATTTGCTGCAATCAGCGACAGGGTGACCCATTGCAATTTGATATGCTTGAGCGAATTCGCATCGTGCAATGGAATGAACATGCGAATATGCCCTGTTTGTCGATTAGCGGTTCTTACCTGGAACCCACAATATGTCAGGAACATCCGATTTCGTCGCGTTGTTGGCGTATCGCGCCGCAACGAACAGAAAGTCGGAGAGCCGGTTGATGTATTTCAGCGCGGCAGGGCTGACGACTTCACCATCCATCCGCGAAAGCTCCACCATCTGGCGCTCCGCCCGTCTCGACATGGTTCGGGCAAGATGGAGATAGGCCGCTGCTGGGGTGCCGCCGGGCAGAACGAATGATTTGAGCGGTGAAAGATCGGCATTCAGTGCATCGATCTCATTTTCCAGACGCGTGACCTGTGTCTCCACGGCTCGCAAAGGCTCATAGGAAAGAACTTCGCCGGTTTCAGGCGTTGCGAGGTCAGCACCAAGATCGAACAGATCGTTCTGGATGCGAAACAGCATATCATGGAGTTCAGGCAGGCCTGATGTGTGCAAACGCGCAACGCCGATGGCGGAATTCGTCTCGTCCACGGTGCCGTAGCTTTCGACGCGCATGTCATATTTTGTGCGTCTCGGTCCGGAAACCAGCGCCGTCGTGCCGTCGTCACCGGTGCGGGTGTAGATTTTATTCAGCTTGACCATTTTTTACTCCTGCGATCCTATCGCCCGCCGCCTGTCAGCCACAGCACGAACATGATCAGTATGATGGCAATCGCCTGCAACAGCAGTCGCAACTGCATAAGCTTGTTGGATTTGTTGGCATCGGTACCTTTGAGCATGTTGAACAGCCCGCGTATCAACACAAGCACAACCAGACCCATCACGATGACTGCAAGAACCGTTGCGAAACTGGACATGCTCTACCTTCCCGAAAATGCCACCTGTGCCTATTACGTGCGTTGTAGCTGATTGGATTACGCGAATGCTAGTCGAACTTGCGCAGCAGACGGTAAAACAATCCGGCAGGCAAAAGCCGCTTCAGGATCATGGCTTGCTTGGCCGGTGTGGTGACCAGATAGTGCGGCTTGGGGTTGGGTGCAGTCAAAGCATGTTTCAGTTGTTTGTAAACCGCATCCGGTCCAAGCTTGTGCTTGTTCGGCGGTCCCCTGCCATCCAGCCGGGCCAGCTGTCGCTTATAGTCTTGCGCATGGGCGGAGTTTTCGAGATCGATATTTCCCCTGATATGGGCCAGCGCCGTTGCCGTGAATTTCGAGGCAATAGGGCCCGGTTCGATCAGGCTGACATGAATGCCGCTGCCTTGCAGTTCCATGCGCAATGTCACGCCCAAGCCCTCAAGCGCAAATTTCGATGCCGTATAGGCACCGCGAAAACGGTAGGGTACGAGGCCGAGAATGGACGAGCAATGAACGATGCGGCCTTGGCCGCGCTGGCGCATGAAGGGAATGACTCGGCATGTCAGGTCGTGCCAACCAAAGACATTGGTGTCAAACTGCTGGCGGAGCACATCGACCGATAGATCTTCGACAGCACCCGGTTGGCCATAGGCTCCGTTGTTGAACAGCGCGTCGATCCTACCGCCGGTCTTTGCAACGACCTCGTCGACCAATGCGGCGATGGTTTCCGGCTTTGTATAGTCCATCAGCACGGTCTCTATGCCCTGCTGCTCAAGCGCTTGCGCATCTTCCAGCCGCCGCACGGTAGCAAAAACCCGCCAGCCGTCATGGTGAAGCGCTTGCGCGCAAAATGCACCAATCCCAGATGAACAGCCGGTGATGATGATGACCGGTTTTTCAGTCATGGAAGGTCTTTCTTCAGAACGAACATCGCATAAAACATCGGTAATATCAGCGGGCAAATTTCCGTAGCGCGCAATTCTTTTTCTGAATCTTTGGAACCGGCGCACGGTTTCACGCGCTGTACAAGCGATGCTTGCCTTCCCATATATTGCCGTGGGTTACAATTGAAATGTCGATTTAGGAGGTGACATGGTCGCCGCATTGGACATCGTCCGTAAGGTCGCCTGGGACGCCTATATCCACTTTGCAGAGGACGACGGCTGGGCAATGGCGAGCCATGTGGCACTGTCCATCCTGCTCGCCTTGTTCCCCTTTCTCATCTTCGGAACAGCGCTTGCCAGTTTTCTGGGCGCCGATCAGTTTGCCGCAACGGCCGTCCATATCATCTTCGATACTTGGCCGGAGGCCATTGCAGCCCCTCTTGCTGCACAGGTCCAGCAGGTCCTGACCATTCCGCGTGGTGGATTGCTGACGATTTCGGTGCTCGCGGCAGCCTATTTTGCGTCCAACGGCGTCGAAGCCATCCGAATTTCACTCAATCGCGCCTATCGGGTCAGCGAGACGCGCTGGTGGTACGTCACGCGTCTGCTCAGCCTGTTCTATGTCGTCATCGCCGTGACAATATTTACGGTCATCAGCATTGTTCTCGTTGCCGTTCCCGTGGCGCTGTCTTTCGCTGAAACCCGCTTTCCGCTTTTAAAAGACTTCCTGGAAACGGTCTCCAATCTCGGACTTTACGGTACGATCATCGTGCTGGCTGTGGGGCTGGCGGCGGCGCATTTGTGGCTTCCAGCGGGAAGACGGCGGATATGGGATGTTTTGCCCGGCATCGTCCTGACACTGCTCTTCTGGGTTATTGGTGCCGCCATATTCGCCTATTACCTGGCCACCTTCGCCAATTACGCCGCGACCTATGCCGGTCTGGCATCGGTCATGATCGTGCTGGTCTTTCTCTACATGGTCGGCGTCATCTTCATGCTGGGCGCGGAGGTCAACGCGGCCTTGATGAAGTACCGCGTTCGCCACATCATCAAGGCGGGTTACCACAGCGGCAGCCTGCGAGAAGCATTAGATGCCGAGGAGGCTGCGGATATCTGACGGCCGCAGGCCGCGGTCGCGAAGGGCATTCAACGAGGTGCTCGCAATGCTCTTGGAAAGCTTCTTGCCCTCATCATCAAGGATGAGGCCGTGATGATGGTACTTTGGGGCAGGCAGTGAGAGCAACTCCTGCAGCAACCGGTGAACGGATGTTGCGTGGTATAAATCCATGCCGCGAACCACGTCAGAAACATCTTGCAACGCATCATCCAGAACGACAGACAGATGATAACTCGACGGCGCGTCAGAGCGAGAGAGCACGACGTCGCCCCATGCCGCAGGTTGCGCTTGAACAGTCGTCATCGTCCCTGTGCCGTTTTCCTTCCAGGTAATTGGATGCTGAAGCGTCGAAATCGCCTTGCCCATATCCAGCCGCCAGGCATGTTTGCTACCCGAAGATAGAAGCCTTGTGACTTCCGCGGATGATCGTTGCTTGTCCAGCGGTGGGTATAGAGGCGCCCCGTCGGGGTCGCGTGGCCACGTTTTGCCGCCAGCCTCGAAGCTCGCCACAAAGGCTTTCGTTTCCTGCCGGCTCAAGAAGGAAGGATAGGCCAGTCCCGCCTCGATCAAATGTTCGAGCCCTTCTTTGTAATGCTCGAAATGATCGGATTGCCTGCGCACAGGCATTTCCCATCCAAGACCGAGCCATTCAAGGTCCGTATAGATCGCTTGTTCAAACTCAGCCGTGCACCGTGTGAGATCAATATCCTCAATCCGCAGCAGAAACCGTCCGCCCGTGGCCTTTGCCATGTCGTGATTGAGAATCGCAGAAAACGCATGGCCAAGGTGAAGCCGCCCATTGGGGCTGGGCGCGAAACGAAAAACCGGGTTTTGACCTGAAAGCAAAGACATGGTTTCTTCTGCCATGGTTTCTGGTGCTTCGCCAAGATGAAGTCCTGTGTGGTGAGATGCCTTGGTCAAGATCATTCGAAATGCTGATGATATCGAAGAGGGGTTGGCGGTGCTTTTGCAAATCGACCCCCGCCTTGAAAGCGTGGCCGCAATAGCGGGGCCGTTGCCTTTGCGGTTGAGCGAACCTGGATTTGCCGGTCTGGCGCACATCATCGTTTCGCAGGTCGTATCCCGCGCCAGCGCGGACGCCATATGGCGCAGGATGCTGGAAAATATGGAGGTGGTGACTGCGCAAAATTATCTTGCGGCAGTAACCGGCATCGAGCCGCAATTCGGGCTTTCGCGGGCAAAAGCGAAAACCTTGCATGGTGTTGCCAGCGCCATAGCCAATGGCTCGCTGGATCTCGGCAGCCTTGATGCTCTTGATGAAGCCCAAGCATTTGCTCGGCTCACCGCGCTTGATGGCATTGGCCCGTGGACTGCTCAGGTCTATCTGATGTTTTGCATTGGACATGCCGATATCTTTCCATCCGGTGATGTGGCGTTACAGGCTGCGGTTGCTGGAGCGTTTCAGATGGATGCTCGCCCCAGCCAAAAAGTGCTGGCAGAAATCGCGATGCGTTGGTCGCCTTACAAATCCATCGCAGCCCGGCTTTTCTGGGCCTATTATGCATCCACAACGCGCCGAGAAGCGGTTCCAATCGCCTGAAATAAGCCTTTCTTTGAGAGCTTCATTTATGGGCTTCACAATCCTGTAACAACAGACCTAATATACAAGATGTAGATGCAGAATCGGTCAGGAGACGCCCTTGACGATTGCCGTTTCACCACAGGCTTTGCCTGCGCTCGTATTGAACGCAGACTACCGGCCACTGAGTTATTACCCCTTGTCGTTGTGGTCCTGGCAGGACGCGATCAAGGCAGTGTTTCTTGACCGCGTGAACATTATTGCAGAATATGATCACTCGGTATGTTCACCAAGCTTCTCCATGCGGTTGCCGAGTGTCGTCAGCCTCAAGACATATGTGCAGCCCACACGAAATCCCGCATTCACACGTTTCAACGTGTTTCTGCGGGATAAATTCGAGTGCCAATATTGTGGCTCGCATGATGACCTGACGTTCGATCACGTCATTCCTCGTGCGCATGGTGGGGAAACGACCTGGCAAAACGTTGTTGCGGCCTGCTCGCCCTGCAATCTCAAAAAAGGCAGCAAGCTGCCCAAGATTGCAGGCATGATACCGCATCAGAAGCCATACCAGCCGACGGTGCAGGACTTACACAATAATGGCCGGTCATTCCCGCCTAACTACCTGCACGAAAGCTGGGTGGACTATCTCTACTGGGATACCGAATTGCAGCCGTGATCGGCTTAAGCAGCCTTGCGGGTCGCGCCAAAGAAGGCGATGCCCGCAAGCAGAACGCTTGCAATCACGTTCCAGCCGGCAAAGGAGAGGCCAAGCACACGAAGCGCCGCGTCATTGCACGATGGCGGTTTGACGGCGTTAAGGTCGCTCAGTAAACTGCCGGCATTGGTGGTAATCGATGGCGCGCCGGTAGCGCAAGTAATCGGCCCCGCCCAGAAGCCCCATTCCACGCCGGAATGATAAACACCAAGTCCTGCACCAATCACCATGGCAATGCCAACGAGTATGAGTGCCGCGCGCGTGATCCAGACAGGCAGTTTGAAAAGGCTGGCCGCAATGGCCAAAATGCCGACTGGTATGGCGTAATAATAGGGATCTCGCTGCAAAAGGCAAAGCGCACAAGGCGTATAGCCGCCAATATGCTGAAAGCCGAGCGCCGACCCCACGGTAAAGATCATCCCCGCTGTCACCGCAATCGCCGACATGCTGCGGTTTTTCTCAGGTGAGACTGAACTTGCCATGATCTTTTCCTCAATATTCGACGCGAGATTTAAAAGCACCTGATCAGGTGAAAAACAAGGCGGGACCGGGTATTTTCGAATTAACACGCAAAGCCTCTATTCGACTCTCCACGCGCTTGCAAATCACCCGCACCCGAGAGCCTCAACAAAGTTTCACCAAACCAAGATTTTCGCAAAAATCTGTTGACCTGACACCATCGGTTCGTATAGTCCCGCCGCATACCAAGGAACAAGATTTCCAAAGTTGCCCCTTTGGCGGAATTGGTAGACGCGCCTGACTCAAAATCAGGTTCCGAGAGGAGTGCTGGTTCGATTCCGGCAAGGGGCACCACTACAGCTTAAAATTAATTGAAATCGTTGAGCTTTTAAGGTGTTTTTGCCCCACCTTTTACTAACCCCTGATCGCGTGGGACATTTTCAGTGATGATTTGTTCCGGCACCAGATTCGTTACAGCATTTTTTGGCGGTGCGTTTTCGGTTCGCATTCTTCGTGTAAGTTGTTGTCTGCGCTTTCGTTACCCAGCCATAAATCACCATCAATTCCTCGTCGGTCGCGCCGTTTTCTGCGGCTATTGTTGCGCCCGTTTTTCGCAATCCGTGGGTCGAGCAATGAAAGAGGCCAGCCTGATCACACCAATTACGCATCTTGTTGCCAAGCCCGTTTACAGTGAATGGCTTATTGAACTCAGTCACAAGGAAAGTGAGATTTTCGACCGGGCTTTCTCAATGGTTTTTTGGAGTTCCGGCAAGACTGGAATCTCCACAAGTGCGCGGCTTGATTTTCGTCTCTTTCCGGGCCTGATCGTCAGCCAGTTATCCTTGACGTGCTGCCGCCCAACAATTGAGAGGTCTGCCAGCCGCAAGCCTGTGTACATCGCGAGATGCAACATGAGGCGTCCTCGGGTGCCTCCGGGGTGATGTCCTTCGTACTGGCGGATCTTGCTGATCGTCAAAGTGTGTGTTGCCTTATCGATTTTCAATCTTCTAAAGCGGGTGGCTGAGTTCGTCTCAGCAAGCCCCACCTCGATTGCCCATGTGAAAAGAGCGGATAACGACTTAATGACGTTATTTCGTGCGCCTGGTGTATTTCTCAGTTCGTCACGAATTTCCGTCACATGGCGGCGTTCCATTTGCGCAAATGGTAGATCGCGCCGGCGCGTCTTGCCCAGCTTGCTCTCGCAGATCTCTTCATACATGCGTGCACGACGACCGTAGAGCCCCGGATTGATCTTATCTCCGATGCGGCGTTTGTATGCGGTGACAAGCCACTCGAATGTGCCCTCTTAAGCTGCGCGGACAAGAACCGGGGGTTCTTCAACTTCATTGGCCGGAATGTAAGGAATGCCAAGGCGAGCGCATGCCACCTCCTGTTCAAAGTCGGCTGTGCCGGGTATTTCACGTAATCTTACTTTCGGCTTGCCCAGCGCCCTGAAATAATAGCGCGGTTGCTTCTTGCGAAAACCACGGTCAACGCTAACGCCCTTCGGCAGGTTGTTATACTTCCTTGGCATTGTCCCATGCGTTCCCGTTAGACCTACTGAGGTCAAGATTCTCGACTGATTTTTATGCGGAATGGCTTTGAAGCTCGCAACGAGTTCATCGGCATCCCAAATATTACGTGTCGCTATGGTACGAGGCTGCGGCATTGTTCCAGCCTCTACGGCTTTGTCAAACAGTGTTGGCGAAATCCCGACCATTGCTGCCGCCTGTTCTCGATTACGCCCAAGAACCAAGGGCAACGGGCAAGCAGTGATGCGTTCTGTTTTTTGCGCCATCACAGCACTACCCCGTTTCCGCGTGGACAATGCTGTATGGAAACCAAAGTGAGCCTCCATGCTCGACCAAGGCAGGTTTGGCAACGATCCCCTCCGTGCTTTCGTCATATCTGGTCGATGGCGAAACGTACCGATTTCGCTTGAGGGCTTGGGGTGGCGGCACGCCATCAGCGTGGACTGATTACCAGTTTGCGACTGCTACGTCTGATCCCGTCGCACCTGCGGTTGTTTCTTGTGCAACGGTTACGGAAGGCGTGGGGCGTGCAATGTTCGAATGGAGTGCGCCGAATTCCGCAAATTACTACGCTTGCCAAATCCGCATTGGGACGACCAATAATATCAACTCGTCAAATCTGGTTGCCACCGAGTATGGGCCACCCAGCGCCGTCGATAACCGCACTGTGCTGGGCCTCTCTGCTTGGGCGTATTACGGGTGGCTTCTTGCGATAAACCCTTCCGGCCGTGCCGCAGCACCCGTAGCAATCGGACCCTTCACCATAACCTGACCGCATATGTGCGCCGTTGAAGACCTAGCGAGCCTGCATGCGGGCCGCTTTTGCATGGAGAATTTCATGGCATTTTTGATGAGGGCTGGAGACGTCTGGCGAGACTTCGTGACTTCCGGAGTTCCCAGCTCCGGTAAATGGAAACCGAACAAATCTGACGTCCGTGGACGGGGACCCTGGGTGGAAGGCGTTATCTCAGCCTTCTTCTCCACCGGCGGCAAGATTTATCAAACGCGTGCGCTGATGAACGCTGATCTCACGCCCGCGGCGAATTCGATTGCCTGGGTAATGCAAGATGGTGTTGTCGCAAACAATGGTGTCTATCGCAAGGTGGGGGGGCGCTGGCACAGGTTCGTGGGTGCGTGTTGGTGATCTGCCTTATTCATTCATCTTCGCTTCAAACCCTAGCGCTGGTATTGCCAATTCAATTCAGGCAACGACCTCTATTCCGGTTTCTTCAAGTGCGTTGGTTATCTTGGACTTTCGCGACTTATCTTCCCTGTTAGTGATGGGATCGTGCTTGACGCTTCGTCATTTCAGCACACTTTTAACCTGACAGGATTTTCTATGTTGGCTGGCTCAGAGGGAACGCGCACGGGATTGAAAGTGCGGAACACCTTTGCTTACTTTGGCGAGTATAACGACAAGAACAATTTTGATATCGATCTTCGCGGCGCTGACGGCATGGGGAACCAGAAATTCGCGGGAACAGCTATCGATTTTTTTAACGTCAGCAAGGTTAAAGGCCGGGGCTCTATCTCTGGAACGGTACGCGCTGCGACTGATGCGAACGATGCGAACTACAAGAGTTTTGGCGTCGGCCTTCGTTTGGCGAGCGATACAGATCCAGACAACAATCCAGCAACCCCGAATTCAACAGAACCGGGCTATGGCACTCAGTATGACATCGTTATGAATTTCGATTTAATGGGCTTGGCCGTCGAAATTGGTAAGGGCATTCAGGACGTGTCGTTTGGCCCTGGATCCAAAATGCTGATTGGTTATACGGTGCTTGAAGTCCTCCCCGGCGTTACAGAAGTCCGTCAAATCAACCTTACAGACGTTACGATATCTGGCAAAGGCAACTCGATACGGTTGCGTTCCGGCGTTTCCGCTTTAAGCGTTCAAGGTGGCTATATCGGCTTCGTCTCTGGCAAAAATGGCATCATTTTTGAAACCAACACAGGCGCGTCTAGTGGCGCTGGGTCTGAGTCTCGGGCGTTAAATTCAACGCCGATACGGGTGGCGCTTCTGACGCGATGTACATTAACACAAAGTTCAACTCAATCGTGATTGGCCCCAACTCCTACAATGGCATAGACGGTAGCACCGCTAGGGCGAACCAAGTGCCGCCCAAGCTCGACAAAGGCGCGGTAATGCAGCTTACTTCGAAGACAACGGCCGTCACGCTCAACAAGCGCCAAGGTGTCATACCAACAAACTTTGCAGCTCTGGCGGCTGGCGCTTCTGCTGTGTTTACGTTGAATAATTCTCGCTATTTGGTTGGCGACGTTGTTGTGGTTAGCACCAACAATCTGAACGATTTCGCTCGTGCAGGCGGCAACGCGAATGGCGTGATTAGTGTTGCAGTGAAGAATGAGACCGCCGGTGCGCTTGGTGATCCAGTATTCATCAACTTTGAAATTCGCCCTGCGAGCTGATCAATCAAGGTATTTAGAAGAGTAGTAGGCATCCTCGCGTTTCGTGAGGGTGTCTTCTATTCCCGAAGCCTTAGACAGCCGGTTGATCTTGAAAGCGCCGATCCCGAGTAGAACTGCGATGATCGCCAAGAGGGCGTTGGTTATCATGATGGGACCTTTCGGATTTTGCCGCCTCGACGGCTTCGTTCAGCAGCTTGAGGCTGATTTTGAAATTCTTATGATAAATGGTGCCGCTGCTGCTCGCAACCTGGGGGCCGAGAACAAAATAAAGCTTGTGCCCAGCTGCAAGCATCAAGTTGACCCAATAGAACCAAGTTGCGTTTGGATAGCGTGGCGAAAGCATAATCACGGACAGGCCGGGTTTGCAGAAAACAAGGTTGGCGCACGCAGCACCGAGGGCTGAAACAACTATCTCTGCATCTTGGAGGGCCATAACCTGCTCTTCGAACGACAGCGCATAGGTATCAACAACATCGAACGCTTGCTTGCGCAGTTCCCCCTCAATAACTGCTTCATTGGATATATGCCTGCCGTTGCCTGTTGTTCCTTGGCGTCGCTGCAAGAACACAAGCCGTGGATCGACAGGTTTAGAACCGCGAGTGACTGGCTTAGTCTGTGTCGATTTCGGTGCCACGTACTGCGAGCATTCGGAAAGGGCGAGATTGCGGAGAACCTCAAGAGCATCAGGCGAAAACTGGAATTGGTCTCTATCAGGAGGCGCGATTTTACCAGTGGCAAAAAATTGGCGGGTTTCTGGTGGGGTAAAGCTTGGCGACGTTACGGAAAACAGTCTTTTGAGCTTGACCCGTTCTGCATCACGAACCGGGATCACTTCTCTACCGGTGGCATTGAGAACGTCTAAGGCATCCATCATCTTTTCATGTATGGGTGAATCTACGAGAAGCGGAAGGCCTTTGAGTTCTGGAAGCGTGTTGATGATCGCAAGCCGCGTCAATACCTCGAGGATCCAGTGCGCGTAGTTCCCATTGCACTGGCCTAACAGGCTGATGGCAGTGTCTACCTTTCTCGTCTTGCTTCGGAAGAGCATTTTAACCCGACCGCGCTTTAGGTTTACGCGCGCGCGCTTTTCCCCCTCAAGCATGAATGCGTAAAGCGCTGGATCGAATGGGCTGGGGTAAAGAGCATTGCTGCCGTGCAAGACGAGCTCAGACCGCCCTATTGCCGTTACATTTTCGAACTCTGTAAGCGTAACCCTTGGAGCAACCTGCTGGCCTTCGTATAGGGTCAAGTCAACACTATCGATGCCGCCGAAGAATTTTGGTTGCGGCCCCGAGATAACTGATCGATCAAGCAAAGTAGTGTGCTTGATCCCATACCGGTCTGCGAAGGTCTCCATAAGCTGAAGTTGATAAGCTCGTGCATTCAGCCTCCACTTGGCAGCTCTGAATATCTTGCTCAGAATTCGTAATTTCATAATCTAATCTCGGATCAACGAGGTTTCAAAAACGACAGAAAGTTCCGTCTCGGTTTGCTCGCATTGCTACTGAAATGCTGCTCTTTAAGGGCAATGTTTTTTTCATCCAGCATAGCGATATGGGCTCTGAGTGAACGTATTGTTTCATCTTGCATTTCGATGTGCGCACGAAGCGACGGCACCAGGGCATTGCTTTCTGCGATCCGACCCTTTGCCGTCTCAAGTTCTGAAAGGCTTTTGCTAAACTCGTTGGCTAACTTTCCAGAGAAGCGCCAGAAATTCTCATAAGACATAATGAGAGTTTCTTGTGCTTCCTCAACAAGCTTCTTGCCAGATTCGGTCTGCGGAATTGCGAATATTTCGGGGAATGCACTCAGGGTATCTCTGAGTATTTCAGTTCCACCGATATCCACCAAGGAGAACGACTTGGTTTGCTTTGCACTGCTGAAGTCAACAGCCAGCCCGCTTGAATCCTTGATCAGCTTCTCAATTCTATTGCGGACATCGTCGTCAGCGGCGAGCTTGTCAATGTCGACGATGTCTGAGGCATGGTCTGCAGCGCGCGCGTACAGATAGAGGTGTAACAGGCAGAAGGCTAAGAAGTTCTTCGGGTCAGTTGGGGAGCGAGATTCTGTGGCGTAAACGCGCCCGATCTTGTTTGCCAGCTCGTCTCCATGGCTGCCGTTCAAAGCCAGCCAGATGGTTTGGATGAACCCGCTGTCACCCTTTAACCACTGATCAGTGTACGAACACCATTGATCGAAGATGTTTCTGTAGATCATCAGGTGTAGCCCTCCAAACTCGTTTTTGAGCGCTTGCAGCCTTCCGAGGCTTCGTGTGCAGGTGATAACTGGAACACGATCATGCTTGTGTGCCAGCTCGATCAACTGGCCGATGTAAGCGGCTTCTTCCGTTCTGAGTTCACTCCCAGAGAAAAAGGTCCCGTAAGACATCGAGCGATCATAGAGCTTAACCCCGTTTCCAGTGTCCCAAAGCAATGACTGGAACTCTAGAAAATATGGGGCCATGGACGGGTGCTTCGAGTGCCAACCGCCAGGGTTGAAATGTCCAATCATCTCTGGGGTCATGTCAGCAAGATTTTCGTTGAACACCTCTTGGAAGCTTAACGCTCTTGGATCTCTGCGAAAACATGACCTGACAAAGGTACTGCCAGTGCGAAAAGATGAATGAACGAACACCACATTGGTTTGCTTACTTTCATCTATCATTGACTCGTTTGCCTCCAACACTGAACAACAGCAGCCACGCATATATTCACGAGCATGGTATGTCGACTGTTTTACAATCAACATATCTTTCCGCGATCGCAGATTGTGACAACGCTGTCTACTGCAGTTTGAAATTTCACGATTTTTAAAGCGTGAAGCGACAGAGGCAGGGCTTTGTTTGTGGTGCAATGAATGTGTTTCGCTGCGCCGTTAGGTTGCGCGAGCTCTATTGCATCGATAAAGACGTGGCTATCTTTTTGGCAGGGGCGGCAAATGTTACAAAAGAACGCGCAAAGTAAAGACTTAGGATGGAACTTTTTCTCCCCGCCTTCAGCATAGGAATACAAAAAAATCAGCAAAACGGAGCATTTCTACGGCGTGCATATGCTCAGGGGTATTGCTGCCGTCGCTGTTTTATTTTGGCATTACCAGCATTTCTTTATGGGAGGCAGTTTGCTGCATGGGCCGCCACCTCCTGGGATGATAATTCCTCGATCAGACCAGCCATCATATTCAATTTTATGGCCGATCTACGAGCATGGTTTCTGGGCCGTGCAAGCCTTCTCGATTATCTCAGGCTTCGTATTCCCTCAAGTTTATGCTGGCAGGAAGGTTGATGGGCGTAAATTTGCAATCGCACGTTTTGCACGCCTCTATCCGCTTCATTTGATAACTTTGCTGGCTGTGACCATTGCTCAGTTCCTTAGCAAGAAACTTGATGGAGGCTTCCAGATCGTCAGTTACAATGATTTGTATCATTTTATTCTGAACGTGTTTTTCGTCGGGGCTGGGGCTTTCATATGGGGAATGCCTTCAACCCGCCGTCTTGGTCTGTTTCAATTGAGCTGGCGGTTTACGCACTGTTCTTCTTATTAGCACATCGTATTTTTTCTTTAGGGGTCGTCATTCCGCTGCTGTTTTTAGGATTGGGAGGTGCAATTAAGAACCAGGGGACGCCGCTGTGGCTGTTTGGATTGTGCATTTTCTTCTTTTTTGAAGGCATTATTACCTATTCCGTCCTCATCAAGATGCGCGACCGCACCCCGATGCTGTTGACTGGCTGCGCATTGAATCTGTTGTTCTTTGCGTACGTCTGCGTGTCGGGTAAATTTCCAAAGTTTGCCTTCCACAATATCCAGAGCTATCTGTTCATTCCTATCGTTATCGTTATCGCTATCGTTATCGCTTTCTCTTTCGCTTTATGCGATCTGAAGGGGAAATTCCTCACCGCAATCAAGTCTTTGAAATAGGTGCACGCGACTTAATCGACCCATTGAAAAACAGGCTAAGGATTCGAGACTTGTCGACAACGACATATCCGACGTAAGCCAGAGCGAGCGTCAGAAGGCAGATAGCCAAGAATTCAACAAAGATTGGTGCGTCTACATAAAATGCCATCATCCCTAGCACGCCGATGATTGGCTGATGCAGAACATATATTGCCATAGAGCCCAGCACTAGGCGGTCAATGATTGGATTAGGCTTATCGTACCACTTTTTGCAGGCGCTGAGCACGACGTGTGCCATAAACAGCCCTGCGAAGGAGCTACTGACGAGTTCGGCAATAGTCTGAATATGTTGGTTTTTGATAAGGAGGGTACTCGCCGCGTAGGCCGGGATGCTTACTCCCGCTCCCAACCAAACTGCCGGAATTGGCTTCACAAAGCGCTCCAGTATTTGACTATCACGGGAAAGGAACGCGCCAAGGAGGAAAAACGGCGCGAATATGAGCGTGTTTCGGAGTTGGAGCATGCTCAAAATTCGGTGATTATTAAACCCGGTAAAACTCATCCCAATGACGGACGCAATGGATACCGCCGCGATTAATACTGCCGCGACGAGGAGTGAAGGGAGGGGGGTCCTGCTGACCAGCGACGAAACTCTCTCTTCCGGGCGCCAATAAGCAAGCTTCGGCCAGGCAGAATGCGCGAACGCTAGCAGCGCTGATAGTTCAAGAAGTACGACAAGAAACCAAAAATGGCGGAGCCAGTGTATTCCAGATGTGGTGATTTCTTTCAGCAATTCCGCTCGCACGTCTCCGAGAGTCGCCAGCGTAAGATCAAGTCCAGCAGCTGCTGTGATCAGCATCTGAAAGGGGTTGATTAGGATCACTCCGGCAATCAGTGGTGCGCCTATTCTAATGACTCGGGATTTGAGCCAGGCGCCCGCTTCCTTTCTGACGAGCAACATTCCGGCGAAAAAACCAGCAACGATAAAGAACGCCTGCATCCGAAACGAGTGGATAATGAGATATATCCAGTCGAACAAGACGTTGCTGGATGTGGCTGAAACGGCCCAGTCTATATGGACCGCATAAAGTAGAGACGCATGCAGAGGGATCCCTAAAAGCATTAAGAATGCACGCGACGTATCCCAATACCGCTGCCGGGACTTCGGCGAATTGCTGACAGGCATGTCGGTCCCCATGGAAAAGTTAAGTTGCGGCAGCGTCGCCTTAATTCCTCGGGAAGCTTTAATATCGAATTTTAGACTATGTAAAGTAATGTAAGTGCGTTGTTGATAGAAAAATACGCATTCAATTGTATATGTTATCAGCTTGCATCAGAATATTGTTTTTTAATATTATATAATATGAGTGATATCTACATAATGAGACACTAAAAGATCGTAGTATGCTTTTCCGTAACAGCAATTATTATGTTTATGGCATGTTTTGTAGAGATGATGATATAAGTATGTGAATTTAAATACTTAACCATGCTTTAGCTTGGCAATCGGTTCTGCGGCAAAGTTTCAGCCAACCGGAAACGGTCGTGTGAAGATTCGGACATCACATTCACCAACGATTGAGACTTGTCTAAAGAATTTATTAAAGACGTATCTGCAAATCCGACCGGCACCTTCTCGTGTGAATACCCTCCGGCGTCTTCTGATTTGCTGCTTTCGTGTATCTGGTGACCTCTTTGGAAGTCGTGTGGCGGGGGATCGACATAATCTCACGTTCAGTCGCGCCACTGTTTGGAGGCCTGGTTCATCAACCGATCAAAAGCGGCATAGCATGACCTTCAAAATCAAAGAGTGGCTGACCCTTGCCGGTGTCTCAATCACGTTTGCCGTGACGCCATGCATATTCGACGCCTCGGCGCTGCAAACCCGGCATGTCCTTTCCGGCGTCTTCAAGGAAACGCGGGTGTTATCATCGACAGATAAAACAAAGGGCCGGAGGCAAATGCCTCCGGCCCTTTCTGATTCCTGTCTGATTGTGATCTTTCAGGTGCGAGTGCCAATAGCTAGGTTTAGAACTCCTGCCACTCTCCACCATTCGCAACTTTCTTGATCGGTGCGGCTGTGGCCCGCGAAAGCTGTGGCCGAGAGGGTTTGGGAAGGTCTGCGGGCCTGGAATTGCGTGCTGTCGAAGGCGAGTTGGTTGCTTTTGACGTGCGAAATTGTCCGATGAGGGCGGCAAGGCTGTCAGCACGGGCTGCAAGCTGATGGCTTGCACCGTTCTGCTCCTCGACGCTGGCGGCGTTCTGCTGCGTTCCCTGATCGAGCGCATTGACCGCTTGATTGATTTCCTTGATCCCGATGGTCTGCTCGCGGCTCGCCTCCACGATTGCCAATACGTTGCGGTCAATTTCCATCACCCGAACGACGATAGTCTCAAGGGCTTTTCCTGTGCGATCGACAAGATCAACGCCGGACTTAACATGGTTGGACGACGTCGTGATCAGATCCTTGATCTCTTTGGCTGCCTTTGCAGACCGTTGAGCAAGTTCACGCACCTCCTGGGCGACGACTGCGAAACCCTTGCCCGCTTCTCCAGCGCGTGCAGCCTCGACGCCTGCGTTCAGCGCCAGAAGATTGGTCTGGAACGCGATCTCGTCGATCACGCTGATGATATTGGAAATTTCCTTCGAAGACTGCTCAATCTGCCCCATGGCGGCAACCGCAGCAGAGACGACCTGGCCTGACTCCTCCGCTGACTGGCGTGTCTGACGTACCAGATCACCAGCTTCCGAGGCGCGCTGGCTGGAATCGTGCACTGTCTGCGTGATCTGCGTGAGTGCTGAGGACGTTTCTTCAAGCGCTGCGGCCTGTTGTTCAGTTCTCTTGGCAATCGTTCCGGCGTTATCCAGCATTTCTTTCGCAGTCTCTGCGATGTCATGCGACGCGCCAGCGATCTCGCTGACGACCCGGTCGAGTTTGACGACGGCGGTATTGAAATCCTGGCGTGTCGTCTCCATCGAGCGATCTAATGGGGTCGTGAGTTGCGAGTTCAAATCACCGTCGGCAAGATTACCGATTGCAGAACTCAACATACCAACTGCGTTCATGCGTTCAGTGATATCTGTGGCGAATTTCACGATACGGTAGATGACACCGCGGGAAGAGAAAACAGGATTGTATGTCGCCTGTATCCAAACATCACGGCCATTCTTGCCCACGCGACGATAGGTGTCTGAAAAGAAAACGCCCGCCCGGAGTTTATTCCAAAATTCAGTATAGTCTTCCGAAGCAACATAGCTCTGTTCACAGAACAGCCTATGCTTCTGTCCGATGATTTCACTGCGCTCGTAGCCCATGACCTTGCAGAACGCGGAGTTGGCTTCAACGACTACACCTTCAGGGTCGAACTCGATCATTCCGACAGAACGCTCCAGCGCTCTCAGAATATTTTCATTGTGAAGTGCAGCGATTTTGGTGGCGGTAATGTCTGCGGCGATCTTGACCACGCCGACTACCTTGCCGTTCTCGACGATCGGATCATAGGATGCCTCGATCCAGACATCGTCACCGTTTTTTGAAATGCGGCGGAACTGGCCACGATTGTGCTTTCCGGCGGCAAGGTCACGCCAAAAGGAAACATATTCATCAGAATCTTTAATTGCTGCCTCAACAAACAACCGATGATGCTGACCGACGATTTCCTTTAGATCATATCCCAGCGCCTTGCAAAAATTGGCGTTAGCGCCGCGTATAACGCCCTCGGGGGTGAACCAAATCACTGCGTGCGACTGTGATATTGCATTGTAATGCGAGACTGCTGAGCGGTCAGAAGAAGAAAACCAGAGCATATTCATCCCTTGGGCGTTGTTTCTACATGCTAATATCCTAAAATTGTTAATAATCAATTTGCAGCGTCATCACCCCAGAGTACGCCTCTAGTATAAGAATGAAGGTTGCGGCTATCTGGCAATGATGTGTTGCATCACTGGCGGTTTTCACTTGGATATAGTCCAGTCATTGTCCGCTTCTTGGTTTGATGTGTCGGGTGAAAGACCCGTCGCTCTCATCTCTGAAATAGCATTTATTGCTCACTTTATCAGCAAAAAGACAGTCATTTCCGAGGCAATTGCCCAGTCAAAAAGCGTCTTCTAAAAAGAGCGGAACGCTTGCGAGATTGGGCTTTACAAATGATATAAAGTGATAACAATAGAAATAATAAAGCGATGCCTTTGCTGAGGAAGCGACCTGTATTTCGGTCGTGTGAAGGGTCGTCATGCACTGGAGGTCGTCATGGAAATGTCATCGCTTACCGCGCGTCAGATTTACGAGAACGCCAAGCAAAATCCAACACGCAAGCGATTTGGATTCGGTCGTAAGCCAATGCTGATCAACATTGATCTGCAGTGTGCCTACACGTCTTTGGGCGAGTTTGTCTCCGCTTACGAAACCGATCCTCGGCAGCTGGAATATGTCAATACGCTGTCGAATCTCGCTCGCGCTAAGGGCCTTCCGGTGACGTGGACCTATGTGGCCTACATGGAATCGGGTGAGGACTGCGGTGTGTGGGGTACGCGAACCAACACGCCGGACTCGCTGCAAAACATCAAGGTCGGTTCGCGCAGAGCCGAGTTCGATCCGCGCCTGGAGATTGATCATGTCAAAGACATCGTCATGAATAAGCGCATGGCATCGCCGTTTCATGAGACTAATCTTCAGTCGCTGATGGTCTGGCACCAGTGCGATACGGTTGTTTTGACCGGTGGCTCGACATCCGGCTGTGTTCGCGCCTGCGTGGTGGATGCAATCTCGCGCGGCTACCGGGTCATTGTTCCCGAGGAATGTGTGGCGGACAAGCATGAGAGCCCGCATTTCGCCAATCTCTACGATATCTCGGTCAAGTATGGCGATGTGATCCCCGTTGCGGATGCCATTGCCTGGTACGAGGCCTACCAGCCGGAGGTTCGCTGAGATGGCCGCTGAGGGTACCGCAATGAAGTCGGATCTGGGGCTTTACGACTACCTGCCCTGGCCCAACCGTCCCAAGATCGTCTGGCCCGGCAATAAGAAGATCGCCGTCTGGATTGCTCCGAATATCGAGTTTTACGAATACAATCCGCCCAACAATCCAACCCGCACGCCGTGGGCGCGGCCAAATCCGGATGTGTTGCAATATTCCCATCGTGATTATGGCAATCGTGCCGGTTGGCAACGAATGATGGCGGCGATGGACAAGGCCGGTTTTCGCGGCTCTGTCTCTCTCAACGTCGCCCTGTGCGATCACCATCCTGAGATCATCAAGGCTTGCGCGGATCGCGGTTGGGAATTCTTTTCCCATGGCATCTACAACACGCGTTATGTCTACAATCTCGACATAGAGCAGGAGCGCGCCATCATCCGCGATGCGTTCGATACGGTGCGCAAACACACCGGCCAGGAACTGGCTGGTTGGCTTTCGCCGGCGCTGTCCAACAATTTCTGGACGATGGATATCCTTTCAGAAGCGGGCATTCAGTATACCTGCGACATGTTCCATGACGACCAGCCGATGCCGGTCAAGGTCAACACAGGCAAGCTCATCTCCATGCCGTACTCGCTCGAGATGAACGACGTCATCGTCTATAACAGCCAGAAGGTCACGCCGCGACATTACGGCGAAATTATCAAGCGGCAGTTCGACCAGCTTTACAAAGAAGGCGATGAAAGCGGCACCGTTATGTGCATTCCGCTGCATCCCTACCTCGTCGGCCAGCCACATCGTATCGACGCTTTTGCAGAAGCCATCGAATACATCGCGGGGCACGACGGCGTGTGGCAGACGACTGGCCGCGAAATCGCCGCAGCCTATCACGCCACCGGCGCTTATGACGCCATGAGTGCCGCGATGGCGACCCACAATTCCGGGAAGGGGGCGCGCTGATGTCTATGCCTGAAGACTATCTCAACTATCCCAACCGTCGGTATGGCATGGACCATGATCGCTATGAGTGGAGCGATCTGTTCTCTCGCAAGCCGATTGCCTGGCCAGATGGCGCGCGCATTGCGCTGTCGATCGTGACCCATGTCCAGCATTTCCCGCTTGATATGCCGTCCAAGCCATTCAAGGCGCCCGGCGCATTGTCCATGCCTTACCCGGATTTTCGCTATTACACGAACCGCGATTATGGCAATCGCATCGGCATTTTCCGCGTCCTCAAGCTTCTTGCCGAAAAAGAGCTTGAAACCAGCTTCGCGATCAATGGTGTGATTGCTGCGCGTTATCCGGCGCTGATCGACGCTGTGGTCAGAGGCGGCCATGAAATCATTGCGCATGGACTGGATATGGGCAAAGTCCATCACTCCGGGCTTGGTGAAGACGAGGAAAACGCCATCATTGCCGAGGCTCTGACGCTGCTTCGCGAAGCAAGCGGGCAGAAGGTCGAGGGCTGGCTCTCGCCTGGCCGTGCGCAGGGCTTCAATACGCCTGATCTGCTGGCGAAGAATGGCATTGCCTATAGCCTTGATTGGGCCAATGACGACCTTCCTTACGAGATGCAAACTCGCAATGGTTCGTTGCTGGCCATGCCGATGGCCTACGAGACGGACGACCGGGTGGTTGCCGACGAGTATTTCCACTCTGAAGCGGAATGGGTGCAGCAGGTCAAGGACCGCTTCGACGTGCTGTACCGTGAAAGTGCGCAATATGGCGGTCGCGTCATGAGCCTGCCGCTGCACAGCTGGGTCTCGGGCATGCCGTATCGCGTGGAGTATCTGCGCGAGGCGCTGGATTACATTCTGTCGCATGAAGGTGTGTGGAATGCACCCACAGGCGACATTTGCGCGGCATTCCGCGCCGCTGACTAAAGCCGAACGTCGAACTGATAACAGAAAGACAAGGTCATGGCGCAAGCTTTTGCACCGCGCACAATGTTGGGCAAGATTTGGGATGAGCATGAAATATTGCGCCATCCGGCAGGCCCATCGCTGCTCTATATTGATCGTGACATGATCCACGAAGGCAGCTTCCATGCCTTCGCCGATCTGAAGCGACGCAACCTGAAGCCACGGCGTCCGCAACAGATTTTCGGTGTCGCAGATCACTACGTGCCCACACTGGGGCGAACATCGAGCGATGCGGCAAGTCCTGCCATCGCCCACATGATCGATACTTTCGATGAAAACATGGAATGGGGCGGCATGCGCCATTTCGGCCTGTCCAGCCGTGAGCAGGGTATCGTCCACGTGGTTGCGCCGGAACAGGGTATCACGCTGCCAGGGCTGACCATCGTTTGTTCGGACAGTCATACGTCGACGCAGGGCGCGCTAGGCGCGATAGCGTTCGGTATTGGCCAATCCGAAAATGCCCATGTTCTGGCAACCCAGACGCTATGGCAGTCTCGCCCCAAGACTATGCGGGTCGTGATTGATGGTGTGCTGGGGCAGGGCGTGACTGCCAAGGATGTCATGCTGGCGTTGATTGCGAAAATCGGGGCAGCCGGTGCCGGTGGTCATGCCATCGAATTTGCCGGGCAAGTGGTGCGCGATCTTTCTATCGAAGCGCGGCTGACGCTGTGCAACATGTCGATTGAAGCCGCAGCCCGCTTCGGGATGGTGGCAGCCGATGAAACGACCTTTACCTATGTCAGGGGACGCCATTTTGCACCATCGGAGCAGGAATGGGACGGTGCGGTTGCCCACTGGCGCACGCTCGCCACCGATCGTGACGCTTTCTTTGATGCGGAAGTGGGAATGGACGGTGCTGATATTGCGCCCATGGTGACGTGGGGTACCAGCCCGGAAGATGCCGTTTCCATCAACGGGCGCGTTCCCGATCCGGCAAGTTTCGAAAGCTCCGACAGGCGCAAGGCCGCGACGAAATCGCTTGAATACATGGAGCTTGCCCCCGGCACGCCTCTGGATGGCTTGAAACTGGACAAGGTCTTCATCGGTTCCTGCACCAACAGCCGGATCGAGGATTTGCGGGCTGCTGCCTCCATCCTCAAGGGCCGCAAGGCCGTAATCCCGGCCATCGTCGTGCCAGGGTCGACGCAGGTAAAGGCACAGGCGGAAGCCGAGGGTATTGCTCAGACGTTGCGTGAGGCCGGTTTCGAGTGGCGTGAGTCAGGTTGTTCCATGTGTGCGGCCATGAACGGCGATGTGGTTGGCCCCGGCGAACGTTGCGCCTCCACCTCGAACCGCAATTTCGTTGGCCGCCAGGGCCCTGGTGCACGTACGCATCTCGTCAGCCCAGCCATGGCGGCCGCCGCTGCCATCAGCGGCTGTCTGACCGACGTCAGAAAAATGTGAGGGCGGGATGATGAGAGCATTCACACGCGAAACGTCCACGGCAATTGCGATCCCTGGCGTCAATTGCGACACTGACCAGATCATTCCCGGCCGCTTCCTCAAAGCTGACCGCGCGCAGGGCTACGGCCAGTTCCTGTTTCATGACATCCGTCGCGATGAGCATGGGGAAATCGATCCTGCATTTCCGCTCAATAAGCCCGGCGCCGATGCCGCGACCATTCTTCTTGTCGAGGACAATTTCGGCTGCGGTTCATCCCGCGAGGGTGCCGTATACGCGCCTGTGGATCATGGCATAAGGGCGCTTATTGGCCCAAGCTTCGGCGACATCTTCTTCAACAACGCTCTGAAAAACGGGTTGGTGCCAGTCCGTTTGGCTGCGGAACACTGTGAGGCGCTGGCGGATTATCTCGCTCGTTGTCCTGACGCTGAGGTCACAGTTGATCTGGAGGCTGCAGAGCTTGTCTTGCCGGGTAATCTCGGCATTCATCCCATTGCCATCGATCCCTTCGCTCGGGACTGTATCTTACGCGGTCTTGATGAGATCGAGATGACGTTCACTTTCATGGAGCAGATCACCGCCTTCGAAACAGATCGAATGGCGTCGCATTCCTGGCTGAGCCGTTGACGGGCGGACCAGCGAGTTTCTTTAGCCGTCTCATAAAAAAACTGGGAGCATAAAAAATGACATTCAAAATCGAAAGACGCGACCTTTTAAAAGTATCGGGAGCGCTGGCTGTCGGCCTGGCCGCACCCTCCATCCTGCGTGCGCAGACGCCAACCGTAAAGGTGGGCGTGATTGAGCCGCTGACCGGCAATCTCGCCTATAACGGTACGCAAAGTGCGGCCGGTGCAAAGTTCGCCGCAGAAGCGATCAATGCAGCAGGCGGCATCAAAAGCATGGGCGGCGCCAAGATTGAACTCGTGGTAGTTGACGCGCAAAGCCGCCCGGAAGCAGCCGCTTCCGCCGTCGATACGCTCATTCAGGCGGATGCCTGTGCCTTCACCGGCGCGACGGCTTCTGCGCTTGGCCTTGCATCCTCTCAGGCCGCGGCAAAATACAATCTCGCTCAGGTCTTCTCGATCGGCACAGCCGAAACTGTTGTCCAGCGCGGCCTGCCAAACGTGTTCCGCTTCACGCCGGGCGTCAACAAATGCACCAGCGTTGCGCTTGAAAACCTGAAGCTTCTCAATGAAGGAACGGGCAGCACGGTCAAGACCGCAGCCATCGTGCATGAAGATGGGCCTTTCGGTTCCAACATGGCTAAAATCCTTGCCGAGCAGCTGCCCAAGCAGGGAATCGAGGTTGTAGAGACGATCTCACATCCGACGCCCCAGCGCGACTTTTCCAACATCGCGCTGCGTGTGAAAGCATCGAAGGCCGACATCCTCATTCCGTCCAACTACATCAATGAATACACCCTGATGGCCCGTGCGCTGAACCAGCAGCGTGTGGAGTTGAAGGCGATTTATTCCATTCTTGGCGGTGCTGCATCCAACATCAAATTCGTGCGCGAAAACAATGCGGTCGCGCAGTACGTCATGGATTGCAATCATTGGTACGATCCCTCCAAGGAGCTGTCCAAAGCGCTTGCCGCCAGCGTTGCCGCTGCAAAGCTCGACATGACCTATGACGTTATGGTGTCCTATGCGACAATACAGGTCATCGCGGATGCGCTGGAACGCAGCGGCTCTGCCGATCGTCAGAAGATGATCGAAGCTTTGTCGGCCTCCACCTTCGACCAGTCGATCATGCCCTATGGACCGACGAAGTTCGTCAATGGCGACAATGTCAATTCGCGGCCTGTGAATACCCAGATCCGTGGCGAAAAGATCGAGCTGGTCTTCCCGAAGGAATATGCTACCGCAGAGGCGGTCTTCCCGATCCCTGCCAAGAAGTGACACGGTCTCGCCCCCATGACCCCATGGTCATGGGGGCGCTCTTCAAACGACAGAGAGGCGAGCCCTGATGTCAAGTCTGATCTTACCTGCCGTGTTGAGCGGCCTGATGATGGGAGCCATCTATGCGCTTGTGGCGCTGGGATTGACCCTCATTTATGGCGTGCTCCACATCATCAACTTTGCGCATGGCAGCCTGTTGATGCTGGCGCTCTATGCCGTCTATTTTCTGTATTTCTATTTGGGGGTTGATCCGTATCTGGCCATTCCCCTCGTTCTTCCGGCCTTCTTCGCACTCGGCTACGTCTTGCAGCGTTTTCTGATTGCGCCGATGAGCAGCGGCTCGGAACAGAACGTGCTTCTCATTACCCTTGCGGTATCGATGATTATCGACAATCTGGCACTCTACTTCTGGACATCGAATACGCGCACGGCAGATATTGCCTATGCCTATGACACTGTTGAAGTGCTGGGTGCCTATCTGCCGCTCGGTCGCGTCATCGCGTTCGGCGCAGCCCTTGCCGTCGCACCGCTGCTCTGGTGCTTCATGGCCTATACCCGCACCGGCTCTGCCATTCGCGCCGTTGCCATTGAAAAGCGTGGAGCTGAACTGGCCGGTATCGATGTCAATCACACCTATGCCGTCTGTTTCGGCATCGGCACCGCCTGCGTGGCACTTGCCGCCTGCCTGCTGTTGCCAACCTTCTACATCACCCCGCAGGTTGGCTACACCTTCGTGCTGGTCGCCTTCACGACGGTGGTGCTGGGCGGAATGGGCAGTCTTCTGGGTGCCTTGGTCGCCGGTCTGCTGCTCGGTGTCATCGAGTCGCTGTGCGGCCTGTTCCTTGGCGAAAGCCTCGGACAGATCGGCATCTTTCTCGCCTTCATCCTCATCCTTCTCTTCAAACCATCAGGGCTTCTTGGGAGGGCAAAGACATGAGACCTCAATCTGTCGGGCAGATTGCCCTTATTGCCGCGGCTCTTGCCTATCTCTTCGGGGTCTATTTTGCGTCGTCGCCAGTCTGGATGGGCTTTACCATCAACGCGCTGATCGTGGCGGTCGTCGCCCTTTCCTGGAACATCACCGGCGGTTTCGGCGGCCTGTCGTCCTTCGGTCATGCAGCACTTTACGGCACTGGGGCCTATGCGTCGGCCATCCTTCAGGTTCAATACGGCGTCAACGCCTGGGTTGGCTTCGGTGCTGGCATTCTTGCCGGTGCCCTCATGGGTGCCTTCATCGGAGCCTTGGCGTTTCGCTATGGCCTGAAGGGCTCTTACTTCGCGCTCGTCACGCTGGCTTTCGCCGAAGTGCTGCGCATCTGCGCATCGTCCTTTGATTTTACAGGCGGCGGCAGTGGGCTGCAGTTAAAGCTCGACCCCGGCGTTGCCAACCTGCAATTCAACGACCGCGCCATTGCCTACACCGCTCTTCTGGTGGTGGTGGCACTGGTCATGGCGCTGACGGCGCTCATCAAATACTCCCGCTTCGGTGCCTATCTCATCGCTGTCAGGGAAAATGAAGACGCTGCACGCGCCCTTGGTATCGACACCTACAAAATCAAGGTGCAGGCAATGGCGATATCAGGTGCCTTCGGTGGTCTGGCTGGTGTGCTGTACCTCCAGCTCTGGCTCTTCATCGATAGCAACGTGGTTTATGGCAGCGCCGTTTCCATCGAAGCGCTGATCGGCCCCATCATCGGCGGTACCGGAACCATCTGGGGTCCGCTTCTTGGCACACTCGGTCTGCATCTTCTTGGCGAAGGTGCGAAACACCTGCTGCCCAATGCGCCCGGCCTGAACTTCGTGCTTTACGCGATTGTGCTGATCTGCGCGCTGCGCTTCCTGCCAAACGGTCTTGTTGGCCTCGCTGGCAAGCTCGGCACCTTCAAAAAGAAGGAGGACGACAATGCTTGAGGTTCGTAATCTTTCCAAAAGCTTCGGCGGATTGAAAGCCGTCACCGATGCCTCGCTCGATGTGCCCGAGGGCTCCATCGTTGGCCTACTGGGACCGAATGGTGCGGGCAAGACCACCTGCTTCACCATGATTGCCGGTTTTACCAAGCCCGATGAAGGCGCAGTGCGCTTTCAGGGCAAGGACATTGTCGGGCTCGCCCCGCACAGCATCTGCGCGCTGGGCATGATCCGCACATTCCAAATCGTTCAGCCCTTTGCGGGTCTGACCGTTCAGGAAAACATCGCGGTGGGTGCCTATCTTCACCACCACGATCGGCGCGAAGCCATGGGAGTGGCGCGAGATGTCGGCAAGCGGCTGGGCATGGGCGCGATGCTGGATCGGCCCGCGTCTTCGCTGACCATTGCCGGACGCAAGCGGTTGGAGCTTGCACGTGCACTGGCAACGGGTGCGAAGCTGCTGCTGCTTGATGAGGTCATGGCGGGGCTGATCCCATCGGAGATCACCGAGATTGTCGGCATCATCAGAAAGATCCGCGAAGAGGGGCATACGTTCCTGATGATCGAGCACGTCATGCAGGCCGTCATGCAGCTTGCCGAAACGGCCTATGTGCTGAACCAGGGCAAGATGATTGCCCACGGAACACCACGTGAACTCGTCAAGGACCCATCCGTGGTGGAAGCCTATCTCGGCCACGGTGCGGCCGCACGCCTGCAGGAGGAAAACCATGCTTGAGATTTCCGGTATCCGCGCAGGCTATGGTTCGATGAGCGTCCTGCAAGGCATCGACATGAGCGTCAACAACGGCGAAATCGTCGCTCTCCTCGGTTCGAACGGTGTGGGCAAGACCACGCTCAACAATGTCATTTCCGGCTTCATCAAGCCCAGCGCCGGGTCGATTTCCTTCAAGGGCGTGACGATTACAGGCAAGAATGCGCGTGACATTGTGGCGCTCGGCATCGCTCATGTGCCCGAGGGGCGAAAGGTTTTCCCTAACCTTTCGGTGGCAGAAAATCTCAAACTCGGCGCGTTTCGCCGTGCGAGCAAAAACACCAAGCAGAACTTCGAGAAGATCTGCGAGATTTTTCCAAGATTGCGCGAAAGAATGAACCAACTGGCGGGCACGCTGTCTGGCGGTGAACAGCAGATGCTGGCGATTGGTCGCGGCATGATGTCAGAGCCGGAACTGCTCATTCTGGATGAGCCGTCCCTCGGTCTTTCCCCCATCATGGTGGAGGAGATGTTCGGCCTGATCACCAAGATCAATGCTGATGGCGTTGCCGTGCTGCTGGTCGAGCAGAACGTCATGCAATCATTGACCGTCGCCCAGCGCGCTTATGTCATCGAGCAGGGTCGCTTCGTCATGCAGGGAGAAGCCGCAACCCTGCTGGCCGATCCGCAGTTGCGCCAGGCCTATCTCGGAATGTGAAAAGTCGCCCCGGACAACATAAGCCGGGGGCGCAGCCAATTTACGGAGAATGGAGAATACAATGTCCCTAACACGTACCCAACGTCTGCGGCAGTTGCTCGCAGGCGAACGAGCCCTCATGGCTCCCGGTGTCGTTGATGCCATGTACGCCCGCCTTGTCACGGAAGCCGGTTTCGATGCCATGTATATGACAGGCGCTGGCACCTCAGCCACGCGACTTGGTTACCCGGATGTCGGCCTTTTGACCATGACCGAGATGGTTGATAACGCCACACGCATTGCCGACGCCTCCGATATCCCCCTGATTGCCGATGCCGATAATGGCTTCGGCGGCCCGCTTAATGTGCGGCGTGCCATCCAGCTTTACGAGCGCGGCGGTGTGGCAGCTGTTCATCTTGAAGATCAGGTCTTGCCGAAGCGCTGCGGTCACCTGGCGGGCAAACAGATTGTGCCAGTCGAAGATATGGTGGCGAAGGTCAAGGCGGCAGTCGATGCCCGTATTGACGAGAACTTCGTCGTGATTGCCCGCACGGATGCGCTGGCATTGCATGGCCGAAACGCCGCATTCGATCGTGCCGAAATGTACCGCGAGGCGGGCGCCGACGTGATCTTCATCGAAAGCCCCGGCCCGGATGACTTGGCCCATATTGCACCGCGCTTTCCCGGCATTCCGCTGCTCTACAACATGGCAACCTCCGGCAAGACGCCTTTCCTGACCCGCACGGAAATCGAAGCGTTGGGTTTCAAACTCATCATCTACCCCAACTGGCTGCTACTCTCCGCCTGCGAAGCGGCGCGCAAGACGCTTCAGGTTCTAAAGACGGAGGAGACCATCGCGTCTGTCGCGCCCAACGTGATGAATTTCAAGGAATTCTTCGATATGGCGCGGATGCCCGAAATTCAGGAGCTGGAAGCCCGCTACGGCACGCCGGACGCAAACCGCACAACCTATTGAGCAGGAGATTTGAGCCATGGCAGTGCTACAAGCCGAAGGCGTGACGTTCGATTTTGAAGTACCTGTCGTGGTCGTTGGGGCCGGGGCCTGCGGTCTTGTCGCAGCCCTTGCCGCCCATGATGCGGGGCAGGAGGTCATGGTGCTGGAGCGGGATCAGAACCCCACCGGCTCCACCTCACTGTCTGCCGGTCTCATTCCCGCACCCTGCACAAGGCTGCAGAAGGACGCGGGCATCGAAGACAGCCCGGAGCTCTTTGCACAGGATCTGGTCGCCAAGACCCACGACCACACGCCGTACGACATGGCACTGGTAGCGGCCCGGACAGCCGGTCCGATGATCGACTGGTTGATGGATAGCCATAAGGTCGAGTTCGAACTGGTCACGGGCTTCATGTACCCCGGCCACTCCCGTCTTCGCATGCATGGGCCGAAAAGTCGGACCGGCGCTGACCTGGAGCAATCGCTTCTGGCAGCCGTGTCCAGTGCCAATATCGATCTTGTCACCGAAGCGTCGGTTGAAGACCTTTATGTGGATAGCGCCGGTCGCGTGACCGGTGTTCGCTTCCGCAGGCCCGATGGCGCACTGGAAATGCTGGGCTGCAAGGCGCTCGTTCTCGCTTCCTGTGGCTTTGCAGGAGACGTCGCGCTGGTGCAGACATACATTCCGGAGATTGCTGAAGCCGAATGTTGCGGCCACCTCTCCAACACCGGAGACGCCGTAAAGTGGGGGCTGGAGATCGGCGCTGCCGTGGCCGATATGGCAGCCTATCAGGGCCATGGGTCCGTCGCTTACCCGCACGCATTGCCGTTGACATGGGCTGTCATTACCAAAGGCGGCATTCTTTTGAATGTGGAGGGACACCGCTTTTCCAACGAGATGCGCGGTTATTCCGAACACGCCGCTGAAGTCGCCGCCCAGCCCGACAACATTGCCTGGGACGTCTATGATGCCAAGGGTGAAGAGGCGGCAATCGGCTTTTACGATTACCGCGAGATCCGCAAGCTGGGTGCCGTCAAAACCGCAAACAGTTTGGAGGAACTTGCTTCCGTAACGGGTCTTTCGCTCGCCGCCATCCGTGAGGAGTTCGAGGCCATCGAGACCTCTGTACGCACCGGCGAGCCAGACCGTTTCGGTCGCAGCTTTACCCAGGATCAGGTGCTGGTTGCGCCCTATTATGCGGTCAAGGTCAACGGCGCACTGTTCCACACTCAAGGTGGCCTTGTCATTGATGCTGAGGCCCGTGTGCTGCGCGAAGATGGAACGGCCTTGCCAAACCTGCTGGCTGGCGGTGGTGCTGCGCGCGGTGTCTCTGGAGATTCCAACTACGGCTATCTTTCCGGCAATGGTCTTTTGACGGCGACAAGCTTCGGCCGCTTGGCTGGCATCACGGCTGCCCGGATTGCTGCTGAAAGATGAAAAACAAGACGAGGACGTCATGAAGAAGGTTGTGGTCATCGTACCGTTTCCCATGGGGCAGGACGATATCGCCCGCCGCCAAGCGCAGATGAAGGCGGTCGATCTCGGTCCCGGCATCGAGTTTCACTATCGCCCGGTGCGGGTTGGGCCGAAGAATTATTCCAGCCAGCACGACATGGCGCTCGCCGATTTCTCGATCCTCGACGCGGGTCTCGATGCCGAGAAGGAAGGCTTTGATGCTGTCTGCATCGACACCATGTCCGATAGCGGCATGTCGATGCTGCGCTCCGTCCTGACCATACCCGTCATCGCGCCGGGTCGTCATTCCATGCTGCTGGCGCAGATGCTGGGCGACAAGTTCTCAATCCTGATGATGTGGGACCGCTGGAAAATGCTCTACACTAAAACGCTGGGCGAGCTTGGAATGGAGCATAAATGCGCTTCGATGCGTTCGATTGGCGTTACGCCTGATAACAAGAGCCTGCTTGCCGGCAAGGAAGATGAGGTATTTCCTCTTCTGCTGGACGCCGCCAAAAAATGCGTCGAGAAGGATGGAGCGCAGGTTCTGATCCTTGGCTCCACCACCATGCACGAAGCGCATTCCTGGCTCGCCTCCCGCATCGGCGTTCCCGTCATCAACCCCGGCCCACTCACCTACAAGCTGGCGTCTATTGCCCTGGACTTGAACCTCACGCACAGCAAGGCGACATGGCCGACGCCACTTTCGCCCAAGCATGACATGATCCGCGCCATTGGCGCTGCCGGTGCAGCCTATCTGGAGGGCAGCCAATGACCCGCATTCTCGTCATCGTTCCCTTCGCGCTGGATGCCGAGGGCGTGCGTAACCGCGAAGCGCAATCGCAATATGTGCCGCTGCCTGCGGATTGGGAACTGACTTATCGTCCCGTCACCTGCGGCCCGACCTCCTTCATGTCCCCTCATGATTGGGGCCTGATGGACCTCGCCATTTTCGAGGCAGGATGCAACGCGCAAGACGAGGGGTTTGATGCGGTCTGCATTGATACGATGTCGGATAGCGGCATGGTCATGCTCCGTTCGGTGCTCTCCATTCCCGTCATCGGCGCAGGCAAGGCATCTATGCTCTATGCGCTTACACTCGGTGGCAAGTTCTCGGTACTCGCGCAATGGGCACCCGCGTTACCGAGATACCGCAAGGCCATCCGTGAATATGGTTTCGACCGGCAATGCGCCTCGGTGCGCAGCTTCGATCAGCCGCCGGATTTCTCCAACCTGCTGGGCGGCAAGGAAGACAGCGTCTTTCCCCGGATGCGCGATGTCGCCATGCGCTGCATCGAGGAGGATGGCGCGGAGGTCATCTGCCTGGGTTCAACCACCATGCACCAGGCAGGTGAATATCTCGCTGCCAACCTCCCGGTACCCGTCGTCAATCCAGGTCCACTGACTTACAAACTGGTCGAGACCTTTCTCGCCCTTGGTCTCACCCACGGCAGAGATGTCTATCCGCCGCCGGTTGAGCCAAGACTGGATATGCTTCACGCCATGATGAAGGCGGGAGCGGAGGCCGAGCGGAAGGGGAAAGAGTGAGAACGTCTAGAGGCGCTGCGACTGGGACGCATCAGCGATGGTCTGATAACTTAAACGAAATGGCCTCCTGCAAACCCGGTTCGGTCCACAAGGCTCCCGTTATCGAGTACTCGCTGTGTTGAAATTATCGATGCCCTGGTATCCACTTCCATACAATGCTGCGACACCATAGATTATCGTGGCCCACATGATGGTGGATATCGACAACACCGTGACAAAAGCCTTTGCTCGTGTGGACATGATACCTCCAATTACTCATTCTTGTTGATAAGCGGAAACAACCTAAAAATGGGTAAAGTTGTTTCCGAACCGACATGAAGCATTAGATGGGTCTACCGAAGAAGGCGGATGGGCTTCCTATTTTTATGAAAAACTAATATATTGGCTTATGGATGCTGCCGGTTTTTCGGACGCCGAGTTAAGATGTCACGCTCCGCCTTCTGCGTTGCCACTTCTCTCTGAAGCCTATCCATCTCAATCTGCTTGGCCTTGATCTGTCCGTGACGAGAAAAAGCCTGCGCAAGGCTGACCCCCTTAGTCTCGTCCCGTCACCGCCGCAACATTTGGCGGACATACATGCAAGGTTGAATAACTCCATGAAATCCGTCGCACATCTTGCCAAAGCCTTAAGACGAATCTGTCAACTATTGTGTATGCGTATCGCGGCAGTTCAAACACTGCTTTCAACAAGGCGCACGGTGAGGCAATAAGCGGTCATCCATGATTAAGAAGTTCTGGAGTTTTTTCCGAAGATCGAATCCTAATTCGTTCGTCGCACCCGCGCGTCGGCGCCTTGATCTCGGAGATAGCGATCCTGCTTACCCCATCTACGCCATAGGTGATATTCATGGCTGCATGGATTTGCTTGAGGCGGGTGAAGAAAAGATCATCAACGATATCAGAAATACTGGCCGTAAGGGGTTGGTTGTTACGCTTGGTGACTACGTTGACCGAGGAAGAAAGTCTTCGGCAGTAATTTCCCATCTCTCATCGCCAGACGTTAAGCCGTTTCGGCGTATCGCACTTTGCGGCAACCATGATCAGGCGTTCCTCTATGCGATAGAGCATCCGGAAACCATTGAAGAATGGCTTCGCTTTGGCGGCAAGGAAACCCTGCTGTCCTATGGCATAGATATCGACCATATGCGTCAGCGCCGGCAGCACATGCCCCTAATCATTGGTAGGCTTTTGCGGGAAGCTGTGCCCGATGAGCACATTAATTTTTTGCGGAATCTGCCTGTGAGCTTGAAAATCG
This sequence comes from Rhizobium sp. CFBP 13644, assembly GCF_014842165.1. Taxonomy (NCBI): domain Bacteria; kingdom Pseudomonadati; phylum Pseudomonadota; class Alphaproteobacteria; order Hyphomicrobiales; family Rhizobiaceae; genus Rhizobium; species Rhizobium sp. CFBP 13644. The sequence goes on along the minus strand of NZ_JACYVF010000005.1, from coordinate 50,569 downwards.
GGCGGTACCTTTTTGTCCATGCAGGCATTCGTCCCGGCATCGCACTTGGAGATCAGAGTGACGAAGACCTGATGTGGATTCGGGAGCCATTCCTATCGAAGGGTTCAGGGCTGCCATTGACAGTCATTCATGGCCACACTCCGAGCCCAGCGCCATTCATGTCACAAAGTCGAATTGGGATCGATACCCAAGCTTACTCAACCGGCAGTCTGACCATCCTTAAAATCGACGGCCAGAACGTGTGTCTCTTATGATAAATACAGATCGATAATTGGAATTACTCGACTTGGGCGTCAGGTTTTTCTGTGATCCGAGTAGCGTTAATGATAAATCAATTATATCATTGAATGCGTAGAGCATAAGCTTCATACGTCCGAGGTCTTATAACGGTAAAGATACCTGGATATGAATAAGAAATCTGTGAAGATGGATCTGCTTGGTCCAGCCTCTGCTCTAGCCGTTTTCACTGTTCTCACCAATGTGCTTCTGCTCGTCATGCCGCTTTACATGACCCAGGTCTACGATCGCATTCTGCCGACACACAGTGTGGAAACGCTGATTTATCTGAGTATTATGGCCGGCGCAGCGCTTGGTCTTTTCGGCCTTATCGAAACGGTTCGGCAGACCCTGGCCCGGAAGCTTGCCGCACGGTACGAGTTGACCGTTCTGCCATATCTAATCAGCGGTTCAGATAGTTGGGTCTCCGCTATTGATCCGCAACTGGCAAGCAAAGTTGGAGCGGTCAAGCGCTTCGTGTCTTCAAGCGCCTACATCAATCTCTATGACTTGCCATTTGCTCCATTGTTTCTGCTCTTGATGTTTCTCGTCCACCCGCTGCTGGGCGCTCTCACGGCTGGAGGCATGGTCTTGCTTGCATTGGTCACTCTGATGAACGAGTGGCTTTCCCGTCGGGCGTCGGCTGCAGCATCGGCGCAGCAATCCATTGCGGCACGATACGCTGAGGAAGCGCTTGGTGCGCATGAAGATTTGAGGGCCATGGGAATGGGGCCAGCAATGGTAACCCGCTGGATGGGCAGCGCGCTTTACGCCGCAGATGCTACAGACCGTGCAGGCGCGGTGCAGGCTCGATTTTATGGCTTATCTCGCTTTATTCGCCAAACACTACAAATGGCCACACTTGGTTTTGGCGCCTGGCTAGTTATCCGCGGTAATATGTCTCCAGGTCTTATTTTTGCATCTTCCATCGTCTCAGCACGCGCCCTCATGCCAATCGAGCAACTTGTAGGGGCGTCAAAGGTCATTTCGGAAGCTCGCAAGGCCAAGCGCGACATTGATACGGTCATTAATCAGGTTGGTGTGACAACAGATGCTCGAGTCGATTTGCCTTCACCGGCCGGGCATGTCTCGGCGCGCAATGTCAAACTCGCCCTCGGAGCAGGGGCCGACGCCCCGCTCATTGTGAACGATGTTTCCATTGATTTCGCTCCAGGTCAGATCAGCGTTATCGTCGGCCCTTCCGGCTCAGGAAAATCGACACTTTTGAGGTTGCTGTGCGGCGCAGGCCTTCCAACTGGTGGTGAAATAAGGTTGGACGGATTCCGGCTTTCTGAGTGGCCTACCAAAGCTCGAGGGCAAGCATTTGGATACATGGCCCAGCAGACAACGTTGTTCGAAGGAAGCGTAGCGCAAAACATAGCTCGCTTTGATTTGGCAGCCAGCGATAGTTCTATTGTAGAGGCTGCGCGCCGCGCTCACGCCCATGAATTCATTTCCACTCTTCCCCAGGGTTACAACACCCGCATTGGGCCGCGCGGCGTCAGGCTTTCTGGTGGCCAGGCTCAGCGCATTGCACTGGCTCGCGCTTTACATACCCAACCCGCAGTACTGGTGCTGGATGAGCCGAATTCAAATCTGGACAGCGCGGGTGAAGACGCCCTGATTCAGGTTCTGGTAAAGGAAAGGGCAGTTGGTCGTACGATCATCGCGGTCACACATCGCTCAAGCCTGCTTGCCATAGCCAACACGGTTTACCTGATGGAAAAGGGCAAGGTCCGCCTCGCAAACTCACCAGTCCTTGCGCGTGGTCAGATGCTAACGGTTTCCGCCACCCCAAGTGGCGGAGCGCAAGCAGGAACGTAACATGGACCAAAGAGATCTCAATAAAATCCGGCACCGTGTAACGTCCATCAATGGTACAATGTTGGTTGGCGCGTTGATGACGGCGATTTTTCTTGGCGGCTTTGCTGCATGGGCGTTCACCGTTCCACTCTCTGGTGCAATCATAGCCCGGGGCTCTATTATTACGGATGGTAATGTCCAGGTTGTAAGGCACGAGCGCGGCGGTGTTCTGGCCAGCCTGTCGGTTCGTGAGGGGGAACAAGTCAAGCAGGGTGACGTTATTGCAGTCCTCTCGCGTGCAGAAGATGAGGCTGCGGTAAAGGAGCTTGAAACGCGAAAGGTTGGTTTGCGTCTGAAGCAGGCTCGCCTGGATGCGGAAATGCGTCAGGAGCAGAGTCTTGATCTGGATATCAAGTCCTTGATGGAGGCTGAGCCTGCAATCAATCCGGCAGAAGTTGAGCAGTTGCTGGAGGACCAGACACGGGAATTCACGACCAGACGGACGCAGTTAGACGATATGCTGGAGATTTTCCAGTCGCAGCGGCGGGCGTTGACGGGTCAAATCGCTGGCTTGTCGGGTGAGCTTGACTCCCTTCGTAAGCAGCGGGAAAGCATGGCAACGGACATTGCTCTCAGGCAACAAGCCATTCGTAACGGCCTTGGCCGTGAAAGCCTGCTGCGTGAAATTGAGCGCCAGTCCGATGCATTGTCCGGCAATGTCTCTAAGACAGAAGCGGCAATTGAGGCGATCAATCACCAGATCAGTGAAACTGATAACCGCATTGCAGCAGAGCGCTCGGTTTTCTACCAGAAGATCAGCGATGAAATGTCAAAAACCCGCTCCGACTATCTGGAAATCAGCGAAGGCCTCAAGGGCAAACTGGATGCGACTGCTCGTATCGAAATTCGTTCGCCAGTTACGGGCGTGGTCAACAAATTGCATGTCAATACAATCGGAAGTGCGGTTGAGCCATTCAGTCCGCTCTTCGAAATCGTGCCAGTGGACCAGCCCTTGCTCATTGAGGCCAAGCTTGATCCTTCAGATGTTGACGATGTTTATCTTCGCCAGAACGCACGTGTCGTCATTTCTGCATTCAACCGGCATCTTTACGATCAGATCTCTGCGCATATTACCTTTGTCGGTGCGGATGTACGTCAGGATCGTGCCGATTTGCCGCCTTACTATACAATACGGTTGGCAGTGGATGATGGGGAACGGGCCAAGATTCCTGAAATCGTGCCAGGCATGCCAAGTGAAGTGTTTTTGGCCACTCATCAAAGGACATTTTTTGAGTATCTGGCCGAGCCCTTCGTGCAAAGCTTTCGCAGAGCTTTCCGGCAGTAAAAAAATCAGCGCAGAGGCATCTTCGATAAATCATAATTGAGACACGTGACAGGAATCTTGTTATCAGGACTCGATGCTGATCGTAATGGAGAAGCGAGAATACTGTAGCTCTGGTCTGGTTACTTATTCTGAATGATTAAAAAGATACTCTTGAGAAAGCCATTTGGATTTCGAGAGCCTAACCATTGAGGGCGACCGTGGTGAATGAAATGCCGACGTTTCAGCAAAGGCCTGCTTTCAACGACAATACAGATGTCGAGGGTGACGGGGTGATCGATCTCGAACGGTTGTTCAAGGCCGTAATGAGACAGCGGGTCATTGTCGCGGCGGTCGCCGCTTTTATGATGGTTGTTTCAGGCATCTATGCGATTACGGCCGTCCCCATGTTCACGGCCACTTCCAGTGTCATGATCGACAAGGGACGGAGTCTGGTTCTCCAGCAACTCACCGACCTTGGGGGCAGTTCTGATGATGAAACGACCGTTCTTAGTCAGATCGAAGTCTTTCGCTCACAAGCGGTTGGCTACGAGGTGGTTGATCGGCTGAAACTCGTCGATAATGCCGAATTCATGGCTGAAGACCGTTCGATCATCGACGTGCTGAAAAGCGGGTTAGCGGGCATTTTTGGCTCGGATGAGACCGAAGGCTCGCCGGATGCGGACCAGCTTCGGGATTCCGCGCTTTCTCGGCTGCAGGCAGGCATGGATGTAGAGCGCGTTGGGCAGACATACATCATCAATATTTCCTACACGTCGCCCTCGCCCGAACTTTCCGCGAAAATTGCGACAGGTATAGCAGAAGCCTATCTCAGGGATTCGCTGAACTCAAAATATGAGGCGACCCGTCGTGCAAGCAAGTGGCTGCAGGAACGCATAGCCGAATTGGAGCAAAAGGCCCTACAATCTGATCTCGCGGTTGAGCGCTTCCGGGCATCGAATGGCTTGCTCAGCACGGGCAATGGTCTCGTCACTGACCAGAACCTAGCACAGATAAACAGTGCTTTGGGCACTGCGCAGTCCCAAGCGGCCACAGCGAGGGCACGTTACGAGGAGATCACGAAAAACATCGAAGCAAACGACGTCGATGCCGTGGTCAAGGAGGTTCTGGACAGCCCGATCGCTAATAATCTCCGCGAACAATATTTGCTGTCTGCAAAAAGCGAGGCGGAAATTTCGGCTCGACTTGGGCCAAACCATGAGCAGGCAGTTCGACACCGCCGAAACATGGCGGAGTACAAGGCCCTTCTTTTTGGTGAACTCGGTCGTATCGCGCAAAGTTATAACAACGAAGCGCAGGTGGCGGACGGACGCGTACGAAGCCTACTGGCCAGTCTAGCAACATCAAGCTCGCAAAGCGCTGTTGCAGATCAAAGTCAGGTCAAGCTGCGTGAACTGCAGCGCGAAGCGGAGACATATCGCAACCTCTACCAATCATTCCTGCAGCGTTACCAGCAAGCTATCCAGCAGCAGTCCTTTTCAGCGACCGGCGCTCGCATTATTTCGCGCGCTGCCCCTCCGTTGATTCCTTCTTCTCCGAAATTGATGCTGAGCATTGTCGGAGGCCTCCTTCTCGGCGGCATCCTTGGCGGCGCAATCGGCGCATTACGTGAATTTCAAGAACGCTTTTACCGGACAGGCGATGGCATCAGAGAGGACTTGGGCAAAGAGTTTCTCGGCATGCTGCCGTTGGTTGATGATCGCGATAATACCGCTCTGCCTGTGGTTTCCGAACAAGCAACGGAACGTTGCGTTCGTGCAGGAAGCCTGACCTCTCGATATTCGCTCAGCAACCCATTGTCCTCGTTTGCGGAGACACTGAGAAGCGCAAAAATTGCCGTCGACTTCAGCACGAGCCCAAATGCAAACCGCATAGTAGGCATTGCTTCCACATTGCCAGATGAAGGTAAGTCCACTGTTGCCGTCAACTTCGCACGTCTTCTGGCGAGCCAGGGTCATCAGTGTGTGTTGATAGATGCAGACCTTCGGAGCCCGGGAGCAACGCGGATGATTGCTCCACACGCCAAGGCCGGTTTGGTTGAAGTGCTTCTGGGCGAGGTATCTGTGGAAGATGCGTTGATGACAGATCCCCTGAGCGGCATGAAGTTTATGCCAACGGTCCTGCGCGAGCGACTTCCTTTTTCTGCCGAACTTCTGGTTTCGCCAGCAATGCGCGGTGTCTTTGCCAATCTTCTTAGTAAATATGAATATATCGTGCTCGATCTTCCGCCTGTTGGGGCGGTGGTGGATGCCAGAGCGCTCTCATCCACAATCGACAGCTTTGTCTATGTCGTGGAATGGGGCAGAACAGCGCGACGTGCTGTTAGGAATGCATTTCAAACCGAAGAACAGATCTCTCGTAAATGTGCAGGCGTTATTTTGAGCAAGGTCGACCAGAAAAAAATGCGTCTTTATAGCTTACACGGGGATACGGAATACTACGCTTCCCGTTATTCAAGTTACTACGAGGAGGCCAGTTGATGACTATGCCTATCTTCTTTCTTAAGAATTCATTAAGCAATATTGTTTAATATTCGGTAACCATCCGGAGGTTATCGATGCGACACTTGGGGTTGACCCTGGCGCCTGTTCTGCTGCTGGCACTGATGCTGATGACCGGCTGCTCTCAGACGGCCTCACAGGCGTCGTGCCCGGCTCCAGACAGGACGTGCGCTAGCGGCGTTCCAGCTCAAAATCGAGATCTGGCGAACCTTGGCCCTCTTTCTCAATCGGCCGGACAGACCGCGGAGGTTCGAGCATCGCTTGCGCGTCAGGGAGCGGCAAGCAGTGAAATTGATTCAGCGCGAGCGATGTCACGTCCGACCGTTTCTCTGGAAGCAAATTACAAACTGACGCCATTACAAAACGGGACACGCAATCTGAGCGGAAACGAGCAGAGTACGGCGCTTGTTATGGATATCCCGATTTATCAAGGTGGCAGGGACACCGCCGCATTAGCGCTCGCTTACTCCAACTATCGTGCGTCCAGCGCAACGACCGCGACTACATTTCTCTCAGTTTCGGTAGCCATATTATCGTCTGACCTCGAACTGCGTCGCCAAGATCGCACGAAGGCCATTCTGACGCAGCACGGCAAGGCTTTAGCTCAATTGCGCCGTGCGGTTGCTTCGGAGCAGACTGAAGGATCTGCAACGCGCGTGGATATTACGGATGTTGACAGGCAATTACTTCAGATCGAGCTGAACCAACGCCAATCCAGCTTGCAGCGGCTTGAGGCAGAACGGACCCTGGCAAGGCTACGCGCCCCGGCTTCGATTGAAGCCAGCATGATGTTGGCGAAACTGGAGTCCCGTTTCCCAAAAGCGATAGCGGAGTTGCAATCGCTCGCGGCTGCGAACAATCCTCGTATTGCTGCAAGGCAAGCCGAGATAGAGGCAGCATATGCTCGGCTGAGTCAGGCCGATGCAGCTTATAAGCCGCGCCTTGGCCTTCGAATTTCTGCGGGTTTGGATCGTGAGAACTACGGCCAATCAGACAATTCCACAGATGCCAGTGCAACCTTAAACTTTTCGATGCCTCTCTACACCGGAGGTGCACGAGAGGCGTCCCTTCGCAGCCGCGAAAAGGAAATTGAGGCGGCTACGTTCGATAAGCACGCTATTTTACAAGATGTCGGAACCACACTTGCCGCTTCCATGCAACGTCTCGAGACCGCTCGTGCGATACTTGCACTTGCGCAAAAGCAAGAGAATGGTGCGCGAATGAGGTCGGTCGGCGTGAAAACAGAAAGAGAACTGGGTGAGCGGAGCGTTTTCGACGAAATTCGTGCCATTTCGGATATTGCGGACGCGCAACTAGCAGTGAATAATGCACGTTATGAGGCCGACATGGCTCGTCTCACCATCGCAGCGGAATGCGGCCTACTGAGTGACGATTCCATCAGCCAAGCCGTTCAAATTTCGGGGCTCTAATTAGAATCTTTTGGATCTATTAGATATTGCGGTCCTTTCCATCTGGATCAGTCCCTGTGTTTGTGAATACAGCTGGGCACGTGAAGCTAACTGAAACCCTTTGAAAATCGTAGCGCGCGCATGAGACCCCGCTCGGGCTACACCCTCCTGCGGTTCATGGGCGCGTAAAATTGCGACAATAGTGCAGCCGAGTGGCCCGCTTTAGCCCGCCGTTCACCTAAATGGCGCCGGGGCTTTATCGGCGCCGCGTCTTATTCGGGGGCAGGGAGGACAATGCTGCCAGGATGCCGGATGCTGATGCAAACCAGACCGCAAATCCAGGTATCTGTAATGAGAAGTCTAGGGCGCTGTGCAGCATCACCAGAAGCAGAACTGAAAGCCCCAGAATGCCAGCGAAGCGGAATCTGCGACGTTTGCGAATACCATGTATGAATACTGATGCAAGAACGGTAATCGTAGTGACGATCATTGCCAGCCCCATCGCGCCGAAACCCACTATGGCCTCCAGATAAACGTTGTGCGCGCGGTCAAAAACGCCACCCAAGCCGCAGGCCGGATCGCGATAGGCGGGAAACACATCTCGAAAGCTCGTTAATCCAGCACCCATTGGCCAGGTGTCAGACAGCATCTTCATGATCCCGGGCAATATACAAAAGCGTGAATCGGTGAGACCACTCTCCTTGGCGCGCAACACTGCTTGCCCTGAAAACGTGCCGAAGACAGCGCCGACGATCAGAAGCATCAAAGCGGCTACCAACGAGCGTTTCATCCAGGTGTTTAATGGAGCTTTGGTTTCCGCAGTTTTTCTTTTACGCGTATCAACCAGTGCTGAAATGACAAGAAAGAACGATACTGCAATTGCGGCAGCACCAATGCCTGCGCGTGATCGCGTCAGAAGCAAGGCAGTGAGCACGACGAGTGTCAGAAATGCGATTAGCCATGTTCGCCGGACCATAAAGCTGTGCTGAAGGTCAAAAATTGTCGCCAGCACCCGACCGCGGCTCAGGTCAAGTGAGCGCCAGCATTTCAGCAGCAAAGCTGTGAGAATGAGCAGTAGGATGCCGTAGAATGTTGCTGCGGTATTTCGGTTCACGAACGGTGCCGTCAAACTGTCGAGATAAAAGGCCTTCTGTCCGAACAGAAGCGACCTCGGCGCTATCGTGAATTGTAGGACTGCAAATATAGCCAGGGCTCCGCCACCGAACGCCAGCATTCTCAATCCATGGCTCGCGCGGTCATCATTGTTGAAGAGCAGCAAAGTCAGAATGAATACAGCAAAAGGAAGTGCGAGTTTCATTATGCCCGTTTGTGCATCGCCCGGAGTCAGGCTTACTGTGCGCTGAATGTCATTGGTCAGAAGCCCGCCGGTTTGATTCCATACCAGGTCTGCAAAGGCGGAGCTGTAGCTGGGCAAAGCTTGGAAATGAGCCCATGCGACGCCAGTTGCAAGGGTCAGGGTCGTGAGGAAGAACAGACCACGGATATGTTCAGGTATGCCTCGATTGCCGACGACAACAACTGGAAGGTACAGAAAGGCAAAAATGGTGACTGCGGCGACCGCAGTGGTATCCACTGCGCCATAAGTCACAAGTGAAAAACAGATGATCAGCCAGTAACCGACCTCCATAACCCGGAATAGAAGGTCTTTCGATTGCTGCGTCCCCGCGGATTCGACGTCTTTAGTTCGCTGCAAAGATAGCGGCTCTAGCGGCGCGGACGGGCCTGTCGACTGACGATCTTTCAACATACCTACTCCTCACCGCCTCTGCTCCGTCAATTCAACTGCAGCGATTTAAGCAAGGGCGAGGTTGTTAAAATTTAATTGCGCAAATGCCGGAAGACAAATCTCTTCACTGGTCTCACATCAATCGACATGGCGGCCGCGAAACTAGTTAAAGTAAGATTTGTACCAATCCACAAATCTACCAACACCGGTTTTTACATCGATTTGCGGTACGAAGCCGGTAAGTGACTGTAGCAACTCTGTTGCAGCAAAAGTTCGAGGAACGTCGCCCTGCTGCATTGGCAACATGTTTCGAATGGCTTTCTTGCCCAACGCCTCCTCGATCGTGTCGACAAAATCAAGCAAGGCGACCGGCTGTCCGCCGCCGATATTCACGATCCGGAACGGTCCTTGAGCCGAAAGCGTGTCTCCTGCGACGCGGTTTTCAGGGGAGGGCGGGATATTGGCCAGCCTGACGATGGCTTCTACCAGGTCATCGATATACGTAAAGTCCCGGCTCATCTGGCCTTCACCATAGATATCGATTGGCCTGCCGTTCTCGATGGCATCGACAAACTTGAACAGGGCCATATCCGGCCGGCCCCATGGTCCGTAAACAGTGAAGAACCGGAAACACGTCGTAGGAATCTTATAAAGGTGGGCATAGCTATGCCCCATGACTTCCATCGACTTTTTGGTGGCAGCATAAAGCGTCATGGGCTCATCTGCGCGATCGGTTTCCGCAAACGGAATCTGCTCGTTGGCGCCATAAATAGAGGACGTTGATGCCATCAAAAGATGCTTGGCGCCAACCGTCTTCGCCAGCTCAAGTATGTTCCAGGAACCTATCAAATTACTGTCGACGTATGCCTTTGGGTTTTCCAGGCTATATCGAACGCCAGCCTGAGCAGCCAGATGGATGATGACATCTGGCTCCCCAGCGTCCGCGGCTTCAGCAAGTGTCTTCTTGCTTTCCAGCATCCCGATAACGGGTCGGAAACCGTTAGAGCGCGCAAGTATCGAATGGCGGGCCTCTTTGAGCCTGACGTCGTAATACGGCGTCATCCCATCGAGTCCGGTCACAAAATGACCTTCATCCAGCAACCGCTTTGCAACATTAAAACCGATAAATCCGGCCGTTCCAGTTATCAGATATCTCATGTTACTGCCTTTCGCATTCGCCATTCACGCCGCTAATCCCTATTCAGGGCGACCGATACTGCTGTAGGTGAAGCCATGTTTGGTGACCTCATCGCTACGATAGATATTGCGCAGATCCACAAGCACGGGTTGGTTCATTATTGTCTTGAGGCGATCAAAATCCAGCGCACGGAACTGGTTCCACTCTGTCACGATGACCAGCGCATCCGCGCCTTCCGCAGCGGCATAGGGGCTCGATGCATAGGAGATGTCGTTCATCATGCTACGCGCGTTTTCCATACCTTCGGGATCATAACCAACAACCTTGGCGCCGGCATCTGTCAGCGTCTGTATGATGGTAATAGCCGGACTATCGCGCATATCGTCCGTATTCGGCTTAAATGTCAGCCCGAGGATAGCAATGGTCTTGTCACGTACATCACCGCCGGCTGCGGCGATGATTTTACGACCCATGGCTCGTTTACGGTTGTCATTGATTGCAACCGTGGTCTCGATCAGACGTACCGGGCTGTCGTTGTCCTGAGCCGTCTTGACCAGCGCCAGAGTGTCCTTCGGAAAGCAGGAACCGCCGTAGCCGGGTCCAGCATTGAGGAACTTGGAGCCGATGCGGCCGTCTATACCAATACCACGCGCAACTTCCTGAACATTCGCGCCGACCTTTTCGCACAGATCCGCCATCTCGTTGATGAACGTGATCTTCATGGCCAGGAAGGCGTTGCCAGCATACTTGATCAACTCAGATGTGCGGCGAGTTGTAAACAGCAGCGGAGACTGGTTGAGATAAAGCGGACGATAGACTTCCGTCATAACCGGACGCGCTCGCTCGTCATTCATGCCGACCACAATTCGGTCGGGGCGCTTGAAATCTTCGATAGCGGCGCCCTCGCGCAGAAATTCGGGGTTTGAAACCACCGCTACATCCGCATTCGGATTGGTTTCTTTCACGATACGTTCTACTTCGTCGCCGGTCCCGACCGGAACCGTTGACTTGGTTACAATGACGGTAAAGCCGTTTACGTTCTGCGCGATATCACGTGCTGCAGCATAAACGTAAGAAAGGTCTGCATGTCCGTCGCCGCGGCGTGAAGGCGTGCCCACTGCGATAAACACCACGTCTGCTCCGCTGACACTTGCTGCCAGATCCGTAGAGAAACTCAGTCGTCCTGCTGCCACGTTTTCCGCGACCAATTGCTCCAGGCCCGGTTCAAAAATCGGAATCTTGCCGTTCCGTAAGGCTTCAACCTTACTTTCGTCTCGATCCAAACAAATGACGTCATGTCCAAAATCTGCAAAGCAAACACCGGACACCAGGCCAACGTAGCCTGCACCAATCATCGTAATCTTCATAGCGGGTCTCTGCCTCTTAAAACCATACGGGTCATTGTTTCTGCAATGCAGCAATTGTCGCCTATCATTGCAAGTTTTAATTTAGTGCCAACAAGATATGAGCTTGTCGATTTCAGATTAGGGACGGGCATTTGTTCTGTTGACAATCCGCGACATCACTTCGCGCGTCGCCCCTATAGTTGCAAATGTCAGCATTTTGACGAAGGGTTTCAATCCACCGTCGTACCGATAAGCCTTGAAAAATCGCGGGTTGACGTGCGACTTGGCACCCGCCGAGTAACGCGCATACTGCATAAGCTCAAGATTTATAAGCCGCTTTAGCAGCTTCAGCGAAGGATCCGGGGTATCCTTGATCAGTTCCAGCGCACTCGTAACTACGATAGGCACAGCCCCATGCCGTGTCGTACGCGTTACGCGGTTTACCGTATCCTGACGGAACTCTGCAGTTTCCTTGCCGCTGAATGCAGTTTTTGCGCGTGCAGTCGCACGCAACCACATATCCTTGTCACCGCCGCGTCGTGCCTTGCCAGCAGGAAACAAGCCAGCCTCGATCAATACAGAGCGGCGGAATGCCGATGCGCCCGTCCATATGGGGCAGAGACCCGTCTGGAGCCAAGGCTGTAATATGTCATGGAGTGCGAGTGCCTTCCCCACAGGGATCGGCGCAAGAGTGCCGGCATAGCTGCGCTGCTTGCCGCCCTCTACTATCTTGACCCCTGAAAAGCCACAGCCAACATCTGGCCCCGCCGCCACAATGGCAGCCGAGAGAGTTTGCAAATGATCGTTATGCCATACGTCGTCCGCATCAAGAAAAGCGATCCAGTCGGCGGTTGATGCCTCGATGCCGAAGTTGCGCGCTGCATATCCGCCTGGCCCGGGAGGTGAACGGTGCAGCAACCGGATACGATTATCCCGCGCTACAAAGCTTTCGACAATCGAAGGCCCTTCATCTGAAGACCCATCATCGATCACGATGATTTCCCTAGGGGCTAGTGTCTGTTGCAGCACGCTCTCCAAGGTTTCCGCGATATGAGGTCCCTTGTTGAATAGCGGAATGACGACTGCGATATCCTTCAAGCTCAAAATCCTTTGCCGCAGTTAAAAAAACCGCAAACGCACACGCTCTGCAATAAAGAAACGCCGGAAACGTTGGAAGATTCGCGTCTCACTTTCGTATCAACCCTCAAGAGCATGGCGTGTAATCTCCTTCTTCAACATCGTCACCGTCGTCAACAAGATTGTACCGTAATGGACAACAAGGAGAAGACTATAAAACGCAATGACGTATTTTGGGTCCATAGCATAGTAGAGGGCAAAGACAAATGGGATGACTGAGAGACAGCAGCGCTCAAAGCTTATACGCAGGTTATATTTGTTTTTGTTGAGCACTGAAATGACGGAGGCGGTAGGAGATACGAGCAACTGCGCGAAAAGGAGTGGTGCCAGATATTGAGCGAAGGTGCCGGCCTGAGACCACTGTCCTCCGAAAGCAAACTCGAAAAGCGGCCTGCCGCCAATGAGAAGCACAAGAACGGGACCGGCAGATATGATTGCGGATTTCTTGCACGTGCTGATCAACAGCGAGAGAATTTCCTTTGGACGGTGCCTGCCGATTTTGGAAAGGATACCGATAAAGGCCTTGCTCGTTGTCTGTCCTATGAGATTTACGGTCGCAAAAAGAATCGAGAATGCAAGGCTTAGCTGTCCAACTGTTTCCGAGCCATACGCATAGGCGATCATCAAAATTGGGATTTGCGTCGCGAGCCCCGCGAGAATCTGGGCGGGCAAGCGAAATGTTGGCATTTCCCGGTAATAGCGGAAAAAGAAGAACAAACGGCCGAGGCTCGCACGGGTAAACAAAGATGGGATATCCATTTTGGTCATTCCGCGCAGCAGCGACAGAATTCCCATGGTGCGTTCTGCCACGCCGCCGATGAGCAAGTTCAATGCAGCCGGGTGCCACCAACCCAATGCTATCTTGATGACTGCGCCCGAGATGCTCTGATTAAACTGAGAGCCTGCGATATTCTTGAACCTGCGACCGCGGATGGCCCACTGAAGGGCGACTTCGTAAAGACCCGCTCCAGTGGTTCCGAGTACCAGAATCCACCAGTATGTGCCGATCTGCGGCGCCCCGAGCGCATTCCCCAGATGTTCACCAAAGATCAATAGTCCCACAGAAATGATTGGCGCAGATAGCAGCGTCATTGCGAGACAAAGCGCCAGAAGCAGAAATGCTGATCTTTCGCGCCTGGGCAGCGGGATGGCCAAGACGTATCTCAGGGTCACGAATGGATAAAGAAAGTTCACGACAGTGTTGAAGATTGCGTAGAGACCGAAATCTTCTGGCGTGTACATGCGTGTCAGAATGGGCATCACAAGGATAGTGATGAGTTTGGCAGATGTCGCACCCAATAAAAGTACAATAAACCCTTTTTGCATTCCGTGGGCGTCATTGCCCAGCAAGCCGCTCAACCGCCTTTTGACGGCACTAAACAATGTTCGTGACATGAGATTTCCGGAAAATCGGTTATGTTTGGGTAAGGTATGGCGGCAATTTTTTGCAGATTTCGGCTGAAATCATCGCGACGAGTAGAAGTTGAGCTTCCAACTTATACTCCTCACGTTGTTAAGGCATGAAGAACTTTGGTAACCCCACGATTTACGAGAACAGGAAGTCATCGTGGCCGGGTGCATTAAGTGATATCACATTGATTATCAGATCCGCAGTTCTGTCGCCGTTTACATCGGCACTGACTTCGAAATAGCCTGATTTGGCTTGGACCGACACTTCGCCCTGATGGCCGGAAAATGCAGCGTTGTTTATAAATGTCAGGCTCTCCCCCGCCTGATGCAACGATGTGTTGATATCCCGGAGATCTATCTTGTCCGCACCTTTCTCAAAGTCGGTAATCAGATCGATGCCCGTTGCAGCGCTGCTGTCACTAACAGAATTGTATACAAAGAGGTCGGCTCCCTTGCCACCGGTGAGTGTATCAAGCCCCCCCTTGCCGGAAATGACGTCATTTCCATCGCCACCGATGATGCCGTTGTCCTGACCATTTCCAATCACTGTATCGTTTCCAGCACCAGCATCGATCGCGCGTGTGATCCTGTCGAAAGAGACCGATGAGAAGTCAAGGTAATCTGCATCGGCCGACCCCTTGATCTGTATGCCAGCTTTGCCGCCGCTCGAAATCCGCTCGATGTTGGAAATAGAGGTCAGGCCGATCGTGGCATTGTTCATATTGCTCATGATCGTGTCGAAACCCTCGCCGCCGTCCACGCGGTCGAAACCGTTGTTCTGGAACGTGTAGTAGATAAAGTCGTCGCCACCGCCCGTGTTTATGATGTCCTGACCTCGGCCACCACTGATCTTGTCATTTCCCCCAAGCGTGGTGATCGTATCGTCCCCGTCGCCGCCATCAATCGTCCAGTGATCGGAGGAGGGCACCTGGATAACGTCATTGAAAGCACTGCCGACAAGGTTCTGGTTTTCGACAACGTTGCTTAGGTTGACGACCACCTCTAACGGTGCGGAGCGCCCCTGATCGTTCGATGCCACAACTGAGAGCGTGTAGCTTTGCTGGGCCTCGAAATCCAGCACTGCCCCTGCTGCCACGCTGATGACGCCGGTTGCGCTATTAAGAGTGAACCGCCCGCTAGGGTCGATCATTTCATAGCCGGTCGCACCATAGCCGGAGAGGGTGGCTACAACGGTACCCGCAGCTGAGTTTTCTGCGATACTTCCTCCAATGAAACCAACTGCACTTGGAGCCTCGACAACGTCATCAACGCCTATCGAAAAGGCCTTGTCGATGAAGCTACCGGCGGTATCGGTTATCCTGACAACAATGTCGTGGGACGCTGATGTTTCATAATCTAGTTGACCAACTCCCGCCACAGTGATGAGGCCCGTTGCCGCGTCTATCGCGAAGCGTCCGCCAGCATCGTCAACCATGGTGTACGACAAGCTATCACCGGCATCCGGGTCCGCGGCAACAATGACACCGGCCACGGTTCCAATTTCGGAATTTTCCGCCACATGGCCGCTAACGAGGGAAGCCGAGCTTGGGGCCTCGTTAATGTTGCTGACCTCAACGGTGATGGTGCGTTCCACAAATTGGCCCGCCGGGTCTGTAGCTCTGATGATGATCGCGTGGCTCGGCGAGGTCTCGTAATCGAGAAGCGTGCTGTCCTTGACCGTCAAGGCACCAGTTGTCGGATCGAT
The DNA here is from genome assembly GCF_014842165.1 of Rhizobium sp. CFBP 13644. NCBI lineage: Bacteria > Pseudomonadati > Pseudomonadota > Alphaproteobacteria > Hyphomicrobiales > Rhizobiaceae > Rhizobium > Rhizobium sp. CFBP 13644. The sequence goes on along the minus strand of NZ_JACYVF010000005.1, from coordinate 34,755 downwards.
TGAAAAGCGTCCACCAGCATCGTCGCTCAGACTATAGGAGAGGATATCGTTTGGATTTGGATCTTGTCCAAGCGCAGTTCCAACGAGTGTGCCGTTGACGCTGTTCTCCGCGATGACTGTGGGAAACAGCTGAACATCGGTCGGTGGCAGTTCCAATCCGCCCACAACATTTGCCACGGTAAGATCACCATCAGCGAAGCGGACCGTTTCGAACCCTACAATAATGTCGGCTCCGTCAGGCGAATCCTGACGGATATCATTTATGTGCAATTGCCCATCGACAATGGCAAAGCCGTAATCTGAAAAGGCTCCACCCAGAACGAAGGTATCGTTGCCGCTTCCACCGTCAGCAAAGTCATTGCCGCCGCCGCCAGTGATAACGTCGTCTCCACCGCCACCGTACACAGCATTATCGGAAGCGTTTCCGATGATTCTGTCCGCATATCTGGTGCCAACGATATTCTCGATGGCAATCAATTCATCGCCTTGCGCATCGCCGCCGACGCCCTTGCCGCCAGCCAGATTGACGGAAATCCCGTAGAGACTGTCAGAATAATCGACGGTGTCGATTCCCTGTCCGCCGTCAAGAATGTCGGCCCCACCACCACCGATCAGGCGATCATTTCCATCCATACCCATCAGGTGATCAGCGGCTGCGCCGCCGGTTATGATATTATCGAGACTATTACCGGTGCCGGTAAAGGTTCTGGTGCTGGTATGGGTAAGGTTTTCGACATTGCTTGTCAGGCTGTAGTTATCAAGGTTTGTCTTGACAGAGTCGGTGCCTTCATCCGCCAACTCATTTACAACATCGCCTGCATCATCGATGATATATGTATCATCGCCAGTGCCGCCGACCAGCGTATCTGCGCCGGCACCGCCGTCCAGCACATCGTTGCCATCCATGCCGTAAATGGTATCCGCTCCACCCCGTCCATAAATGGTATTCGCAAACTCGTTGCCGGTCAGCATGTCGGCGTAGTTGCTGGCACCCATGTTTTCAATGCTGTAGAGCAGATCTCCTGCGGCCGTATCGCCGAGATTGATGTTCGTGGTCAGGTTAACCGTGATTGCTGTCGCAGCCTTAGAGTAATCGACGTAATCGTTACCTTCGCCACCGTAATAGGTGTCAGCTCCCAAAGAACCGTTGAACTTGTCAGCCCCGTCGTAACCGTAGAAAGTTTCCGAGCCGCTGCCGCCGGAAAACGTATTCTTGTCGCTATTCCCGTACCCGACAAAGGCTTGTGTGCCGGTATAGGAAATGCCTTCCACATTCGCACCGAGCGTATAGCTCTCGAGCGAGGTTGAGATGAGGTCGGTTCCACCGCCGATTTGCTCTGCAACCACATCATCGTAGGAATCGATAATATAAGTATCATTCCCCAGGCCACCGATCAGCAGGTCCGCGCCTGCGCCGCCATCGAGCGTGTCGTTGCCATCCCCGCCCTCCAGCCGGTTATCCGCACCGTTGCCGGTAATGACATCGTTGAAGGCGGTGCCAATCACATTTTCTATCGAACTGAACACATCGCCCGTCGCATCGCCGCCTGTCGCGACGCCACTTGCTAGATTGACGGTAATGGCCAGACTGCTGCTGCGATAGTCTGCGGTGTCATTTCCGGCCCCGCCATCCAGCCTGTCAGCGCCGGCGCCTCCTGCGAAGATGTTGTCGCCATCATCGCCAGTCAGGCTATCGTCATAACGCGTGCCGATAATTTTCTCGATGCTGATGAGTTGATCGCCCTCTGCATCCCCTCCGAGACCTGTGCCGAGAGCGAGGTCCACCGTTATAGCGGCCGCACTGGCGCCGTAATCCACGGTATCGATCTGATTGCCGCCATCAAGAACATCTGCCCCTGCGCTGCCGACAAATATGTTGGCTTCGTCATCACCGGTCAGGTTATCTGAAAACGCCGAACCAATAACCCGCTCGATGCCGTTTAACGTATCGCCTTCGGCATCGCCGCCGGAACCTACACCCAGAAGCAGGTTGACCGTGACGCCTGAAGCGCTGTCCGCGTAGGAGGCGGTGTCGAGACCTTCTGCTCCTTCAAGAACGTCAGCCCCCGCTCCACCGCTGAAAGTTTCATCGCCGCTACTGCCAATCAACGTATCGTTGCCTGCGCCGCCACGAGCTTCAATAATGCTGCCGCCAAGCCGGATCGTGTCATCATAATTTGAAGCGGAAACAATTTCGATGCCCTGCAATGTGTCGCCAGCAGCCTCTCCGGCTGTGCCTGCACCAAGTGTGCCATCGATTGTGATGCCAGCCTCTGCCGTCGAATAGTCTGCCGTATCAATGCCTTCACCGCCTATGAGAGTATCTGCGCCAATACCTCCCGACAGCAGATCGTTGCCGCGTCCGCCTTCCAGGGCATTGTCGGCAGCATCACCGATCAGGACATCATCCAGTGCAGTGCCTATGACGCGCTCTATCTGCGAAAGCACGTCACCCTGTGCGTCGCCCCCCAGACCTGTTCCAAGAGCAAGATTGATGACGACTGCCGCGTTGCTTGACGAATAGTCGGAGGTATCAAGGCCTTCGCCGCCATTCAGGCTGTCTGCGCCTTCTCCGCCGACAAGGATGTCGTCACCGTTGCCGCCGTCTAAAATATCCCCGTCCAAGCCACCTTCCAGACGGTTGGCACTGTCGTCACCTGTCAAATTGTCAGCAAAGTTCGAACCGTGCAGATTTTCGATGCCTGTGAGAATGTCCCCCTCGGCGTCTCCACCAAGATTGACATTGGTTTCCAGATTTACAGTTACGGCGGACTGGCTGGAGGTGTAGTCGGAATAATCCAAGCCACCTCCGCCTTCGATGGAATCTGCGCCTGCGCCGCCAATAAAGGTTTCGTTAGCGTTGCCGCCTATGAGCGTATCATTGCCACCAGAGCCGACGACGATTTCTATGCCGCTCAGCAAATCGCCTTCCGCATCGCCACCGCTGCCGGTCCCTTGTTCAAGGTTCACAGTGACCGGAGCCGCGCTCCCCGTATAATCTGCGGTGTCGATTCCTTCGCCGCCGTTCAGAACGTCTGCACCCTCGCCACCACTCAAGGTGTCATCACCACCACGGCCTTCGAGAACGTCATTGCCCGCGCCGCCGATCAAATAATTGGTGTTGTCCGATCCAAAGAGTTGGTCATCGTAACTGGAGCCGACAAGCCCTTCTATATCGACGAGAAAGTCGCCCGCCGCGGCACCGCCAGGGGCTCCACCGGCCAGATCGACCGTAACGCCGGATGTGGCCGAAGCGTAGCTCGCCAAATCGAAACCCTTGCCTCCGATCAGCACATCTGCGCCGGCGCCACCATCCAGAACATCGTTTCCGGCCCCACCGATCAGAAGGTCGTCGCCTTGCCCTCCCTCGAGAAGGTCATTGCCATCGGAGCCGCGCAGCACATCTTCCCCATGGCCGCCGACCAGGATCGCATTGCCGGCGTTGCTGTAGAGGTAAACGTCTTTCGTAGAACCTGAATAGATATAGGGGTCAGACAGTGTCGCAGCATTGATGCCACTGTCCTGGCCGTTTACGGTCAGGACCGAACCGGACCCTTTTCGCAGCCACGAACTGGTTGAACTGACCGAGGAAGTCAGGTCCGTTACTGTCAAGGTGGCGTTTTTCTCAGTCAGGTTGAATACTATGGTCGCCGGATCGGTATCTGAAATATGGGCGCTGTTAATCGTCGCCTTTGCGCCCTTGGCCAGCCAGAAATGGTTCTGGTTGCTTGCTCCGCCCTGAAGGTTAGGGTCGAGACTGACCACATCCTCCAGCACGGTATCAGTTGCCCAGAGGCGGTAATTGCGGCCATTGCCTTCCGATATCGTTCTGGTCAGCGTGGTGGATTGCGACTTGATATCATATCCGCCATCCGAATTGTTTGCCGAAACGGTGTCAATGAAATGAACGTTGTAGACGCCCCGTTCCGTCGCGAACCCGTCTCCATTCCAATAGGTGTTGATGGTATCAAGCGTGTTTGAAACTTCGACGCGACGGACAATGATATCATGCGCGGTTCCATCAATGTGAACGCCGACCGCGAAGTTGTCGCCGTCCTGGAATTGGCTGTCGGCCTTTACGTCCTCAATCACCACGTCATGCGTGTCGTATTGAAGCTTGATAGCGGCTTTAGAGAATCCATTAATATCGACATCGCGGATGGTCAGTCCTGAAATCGTCGCAGATGTTGCGTCGCCGGAAGCATTGTTTTCGAAGAACCGCTGCACATTGGTCGCGGTGATATGTTCGATTGTCAGGTTCTTGATATCGTCGCCAACGCGGATCGCGCCATAGCCGATATTGGTAAAGCCCAGGTCGGAAAATGTTAGGTTATCGGCGCCAGCGATCAGGCGAAAGCCTTGTTCGCCTGCAAAGCCAGCGGGATCGTAAGGGTCGGACCGTGTGCCGACTATGTTGGCTTCCATCGCGTTGCCGTTGCTGTCAACGCCGTGAATCCATACGGGTTGACCGTCCTCGCCGCCGTTTGTGATCACAATCGGGGTCGAGTCAAGCTTGTAGTCGCCCTGGTCAGCAATCATGCGCACTTCGCCGCCTGGGCCTGCCGCTGCTACAAATGCAGGGATATCATAAAGGCTGCCCGCGTTTTCGATGCTAGACCCATCCATAAGTCCCGCCCCAGTCGGGGAAACATAAAATGAAGCCATGGTCAGAAATCCTCGACGGTCCGGTTTATCTTGCACTGCGGTGAATGAGCATTCCATTAATAATTCGTTAAGCAAATAACGCAAGTAAACCTTGACTGTCATTGCACCGTACCCCGTGTTTTTTAGAGACATGGTAAAATTCGAAATATATTGGGAGGAATTCATTTGGATGTTCATGGGATATTTGGCCCAGATCCAGAAGGAAGCCCCAATGACCGATTTCTATATTTCTCCGACAGGTTGCGGTGACAAAAGCGGAAGCAGCATTGAGAACGCGGCATCGATCAACAGCATTAATACTGTGGTTACGCAGGCATCCGGTGGTGATCGGGTTGTGCTGATTGCTGACCAAGGTGACTATAACATTGCGAAGTCGATCAATATTTACAGCGGTGGTGACGAGGGTAAGCCCATAACCATTGTCGGGATGTCATCGACCGGTCAGGAAATGGACGCGACTTTCGTCAGCAATCGGGCTGAAGTCTATTCTCCGACTGCCCAACAGGGCATCGAGATATTTCGGCTCAACGAAGGTTCCAACAACCTCGTCTTCGACAATGTCAATTTCAAAAATGTAGCAACCGCATTCCGCCTGGGCGGAAATCTGGAAAACATTACGATCCAGGACTCTTCTGCAGAGAATGTGAGCCGATATGTTGAAAACCTGGCCACAGGCAAGAATGTCGCTGCGTCCGTGGACGGGCTTACCATTCGCAATGTCGAGGTTGATGGCTTCGCCAAGGGTGTTGTCCGTCTGCAGTATGACAGCCAGAATGTCGTGATCGACAATGTCAAAGGTGACAGCCAGCATATCGACGGAGCAAGTTTCGCGATCGGCGTCCACATCGATGGAACTGCACATGACATCGTTGTTCGCAATACCGAGATTGGCAACATCACTGACACCACGAGCAGCTACTATAATGGCGATGGATTTGCCACAGAGCGCGGAGTCTATAACGTCGTCTTTGAAAATACACGGGCCTACAACAATACCGACGCAGGCTACGATATCAAATCGACGTCAACGCAATTGATCGGTGCCGTTGCCGACGGTAACAGCAGAAACTTCCGTATCTGGGCAACAGATACAGTGGCCGACGGTATTGTCGGGTTGAACCCCACTTATCACGGCGGTAGCAGCACCAAACCCGCCAATGTCTGGCTTGCTGCCGGTGCGCATGCAGATATCACAAACTCTCAATTCCTGGATGATGACGGTCTCGGTTTCCTGTTCGATCTCGCTGAAAACGGTGCGTCACTCGCCATCGGCGGCGTTGAGAGCAACCAGTCGGCAACCGGCAACTCGAAGCTCACAAATCCGGTCATCATGGGCAAGACCGCGTCGTTGATCGGAAGCGTGGAGCAAATGCTGGCCAAGCCAGCGGAACTTCATGCAGCAAAGAATGCTATCCTCGAAAACTCTGCGGCTGGCACATCAGTTGCCAAGGTCAGTTCCGAAGGGGCAAGCTCTTTCAAGCTTTCTGACGACGCTGGCGGCATGTTCAGCATCAATTCCCGTACCGGCGAAATCTTTGTGGCAAATTCGGCTGGTCTCGATTACGAAAAGGCACATTCTTTTGCAGTTTCTGTCGTTGCATCGAATGCTCAGGGCGCATCAACAACTGCCACCTTCATGCTGGAGTTGACGAACGTCGTTGAGAACCAGAGAGTGATCGGCACGGGTGCAAACGATCGCATGATTTTCACTTCGGCCGACAATTGGACGATTGATGGTGGTGATGGCAATGATTTGATCGTGACATCGAATGGCGTTGACCGTGTTCAAGGCGGGCGCGGTGACGACATCATCAACACGGGCGGCGGTGATGACACAATTACGTTTAGCCTACAGAGCAACGGGTTCGACACAATCGACGGCGGTACAGGGCGCGACACCATTCTCGCGGACAAGAACAACGCGGTCATCGGCCTGCATTCCTTCACGGGTATTGAGGTTATCTCCAGCGGCGGTAAGGCTGGTATTCGTATCATGGGCTCTGCCGACGCGGACTATCTTGATTTCTCCAATACGGTCATAGACCGAATTACTCGCCCGATTGATCTTGGTGCCGGAGATGACGTTGCAATCGGAAACGCCCAGAACAACAGTTTTGCTGGCGGCGCAGGCCACGATATCATCATCGGGGCAGGCGGGAATGATGTGATCGATGGCGGAACTGGCAACGACTGGCTCTACGGCGACATGAAGGATGGATCTCCGCTGGCTGGCGGGGGCAATGATACGATTACCGGTGGTGCCGGTGACGATCACCTGTTCGGGGGACGTGGCGATGATACCTTTGTCTATTCAGGCAAGGGCTTTGGCCATGACACCATCTATGACTTCAGTCAGGCAAACGGCAATCACGACCATATCGATATCTCGGGTACGGGCCTTCACTACAGCGATCTTTCCATCAGCTATGGAGCCGCTGGCGCGCTTGTGCTGTTCAATTCTGGAGACAGCATTCTCTTGAAGAACGTCGCTTCTCTATCAGCTAGCGATTTTATCGCCTGATTTATACTGTCTCGGCGCGATCAAGCATCGCGCCGTAGAACATTCTCCTGGGATGCGAAATCGTCCCGAAAACCGGGGAGGCGTGGGCCGATGGGAACAGAGGGTCTTTTCTGTGCAGGAACACGGACGGCTTCACTGAAGGAAAGTCCGACGAGTAATGAGTAGAAAATAAGCCCTTCGATGCTCCATATGGGCATGGTGGACATGTTGAGAACGAAAAACCCTACATATGCCAGCAGTATGAGAATGCTGTGTCTACCCTGAAGACTTCTTATGGACATCACGAGAAATAGCGACAAGAAGGACAACGATGCAAGGAAACCGAAAATCCCTGTGTCGTAAAGCGCTGATACCAAGGTATTGTGTGCATATACCTTGAAGCTCCCCTCCCAGGATGAAGGCCCGAAGCCAAACAGCAATTGCATATTGCTTCCCTGCAAATACGCGCTGAGATATTGACTCCAGATATAGGGGCGACCGCTCATCAGGCGCCTTGCGTCAGTTGTATAATGATCGGGAATCACGAAAAGGCGGTCGAACTCTCCTGCCGACGCAAACAAATCCACGAAGCGGTCCTGGAAATGGATGCCTGCGAGTATCACAAGACCGATCATCGGCAGCATGATGATTGACAGTAGGATCTTCTGCTCGTTTCTGACTCCGCGCGAGGTGGTGACAAGGACAATTGCCGCAACGATTGGTAAAGCTGCGATCAAGGCTGTGCGATAGTTCGCCAGCACGATTGATGCAACGCCGATAGCGAGAAGACCCAGTCCACGCGCTTTCCAGTTGGCTGCGAAGATTCCCGCCACGAGAATGAATGTCAGTGAAACCATTGAGAAGCCGGATTCGTGATTGAAGCCGCCAATGACGCTGGCCGAACCATCGGTTTCATTGGCCTTGGCAACACCGAACACGAATCCAATAAACTGGAAAGCGACCGGCACTGCAAGTGCCAGCATCAGAACGCGTGCGACGCGATAGGTTCCGACCTCCAGATATGCTCTCATTGCTGCCGTGGCGATCACCAGGAAGTAAACGGCTTTGATCGAGCCATCTATTGCTCCTCCCATGAACCCGTTGAGAATGCCGCTGCTTAGATTTGCGAAAATCAACGCGTAACAGGGGATTGCCATCGGCGACCGAAAGGCCCGGAACCCGACCAGCAAAATTCCAATGCCAATGGTGGCTAGCGAAACCAGGGATATTATGGAAGCGCCGCCAACCGAGCGAAAGGTGTAGATCGGGAATTCTGCGGAAATGAATCGAGCCCACAGGGCGAGTGCGAGAAAACGAAGCATCACGCTTCGCTCCGTCCGAATGATTAAAAAGAAGCAGACCAATGCCACGCAGAGCCCAAGCAATGCAACGTGGGGGGGCAGCACACGCATAACGCCGACTTCCATAGCTCTACTTTCTCGCCATCAATAATCGGCACTAGCAATGAGTAAGGTTTGCCTGTCTGGCAATCAGAATATTGTCACCGGAAACGGGGAGGGTAATCAGCTACTGGTCCGGCCTTGTTATTGATATAGCCTTCGCTACCTTGCGAAGAAAGAAGTTTGGCGGGTATGCCGCCGACTACCGAGTCATCCGGAAAATCCTTGGTGACAACAGCATTGGCACCGACCGCGCTACGTTTGCCCAGACGGATGTGTCCAATAACCTTAGCCCCAGATCCGAGGAAGCTCTCATCTCCCACGATCGGCGCACCCTGGCGCTCGCCTCTGTTCATATATCCCAAGACAACGCCATGCGTAAAATTCACGTTCGAACCGATTACTGAATCGCCGTGAACGTAGATGCCGCCAAATCGGTTAATAAATAAGCCCGGTCCGATGACTGTATATTCAGGAATAGCAATCCCGAATTTATAACGGCAACGCAAAAGCATATACTTCACAAAATAGTAAAGCCAATGACGTGTCACTGGGTTTACCTTCAAATATCCACAAAGGCGCATCCATACTGTATATTTGAAGCCTGGCGTCGCAATAAAATGCTTCAGGAATGACTTTGTATCGGCGCGACCAGAATAACGTGTGAGGTCGGCAGCCAGCAGATCTTTCAGCTGCCTGAAGGATCTCGCGCACCCTTCAGTATGTGCTTTACCCCAGACCTTTTCCGGTTCATCCATAGGTATGGAGGTGCTATTTTCGGAACCGGTAGCTGTGGTGGTCTGCATATCGGACATTCTTGTTCTCCGGTCTCTCTATAGCATTAGCAAACAAATCAAATTCCATAGGGCTTTGCCCGCAGAAATCAAAGCGCCAGCGTAGTGATTTCATATCCGTCTGGTTTATATTTCTATTAATCTTCCTGAATGCTTGACGAAATCGCAGGCACAACTTATCAGCCTTAACGATATAAAAAGATTCCAATCGACGCAATTCTTAAATCCGAATATAACCACTTCCATCTCAATCCTGGCCTGCGGGTTCGGCAGGAGCGTAATTCGGCCAGTGCGTAGACAATGACACGCGATCAATGGTCGGATTTGCCGTTCGTTCTGCATCGCAGCCACCTTACCGCAGGAATGGCTCTGAATGAACCGACCCGAAAATTCCAGTACATCAGTTCATGAGCCGATGTGCGTATGTGTGGTAGGCTTGCGTGGAATTCCAAATGTAATGGGCGGTGTGGAAACGCATTGCGAAGAGCTTTATCCCCGTCTCAAGCAAATTCTAGGGGACAAAATTCGAGTTAAGATCCTGGCAAGGCGGGGTTACGTCAGTGCACCGAGCATTTATAAAGGTGTAGAGGTCGTTCCGATCTATTCCCCGGCCAACAAATATCTGGAAACGATCGTGCATACTGCTTTGGCGATCATCCATGCGAAATTCCGCCACAAGGCAAATGCTGTCCACATCCACGCTATAGGCCCCGCATTGATGGCTCCGCTTGCCCGGCTTCTAGGTATGAAGGTTGTGGTCACACACCATGGTGAGGATTACCGCAGGGCAAAGTGGAACTGGTTTGCCAAGACAATGTTGATGAAGGGCGAGGCGATGGCCGTGCGATTCGCTTCAAAGCTGATCGTCATCACGCACAACATAAAGGATCGGCTGAAATCCGAGTACGGAATAAAGGGTCAGCGGATATCTTACGTTCCAAACGGCGTTTCCATCGGTGGTGATGTGAGCGTTGATGAAAGCATTCTCGAGGAATTTGGCCTGGGTCGTGGCGAATACGTGCTGGGCGTTGCGAGACTCGTACCGGAAAAAGGCTTTCAGGATCTGGTCAAAGCCTGGGCCAACGGGCGAGGCCGGAACCGCGCGAGGAAACTGGTCATAGCTGGTGACGCCGATCATCAGGACAAGTTTGCTCTGGAGTTGCTGTCTCACGCCAGCGAGGACATCATTTTTACTGGACGGCAGCCGCGCTCAAAGGTGCTGGCGCTTTTCAAATCTGCATCGCTGTTCGTTCTTCCTTCTTATCATGAGGGTCTTCCCTTTGTCGCACTGGAAGCCATTGCCTGCGGTGCGCCTATTGCGTTGAGCGATATACCTGGAAATCGCGAATTGGGGTTGGCAGAGCATGCCTATTTTCGCCCGGGGGATATGGAAGCGATCACAGCCCGCTTGAGTGACGACCCAAAAACATACGAGGCCGACAAACGGATACTTGACAACTACAGCTGGGAATTTATCGCGAGCCGGACAGCTGCCCTTTATGCTGATCTGTTGAGTATGGAGCCGCCGCCTGCAATCTATGCAACGACAGCTGCCAATCCGTGACCGTTCACTGCCCCTGCCTCGTGTCTCCAGCCATTCCAGTACGATTGAGAAGAAGATGACGACTATCGCCAGATCGCCAAAGCTGATGTTTGTTATTAATTCTTTGGAGGGTGGCGGCGCCGAGCGCGTCCTGTGCACGATTGCGCGCGAATTTGCAGCCTCTAACCCTGGCGTCGATGTCCATATTGCAACGCTGGATGACGTAGAAGACAAATACAGCGTACCTGACAGCATAAAGCGGCACCGTCTGGATTCTAAAGGCGCGATGCTGGCGAGCCTGACAAATTTGCGCCGGGTGCTGAAGTCGGAAAGCCCGGATGCCGTCGTTACGTTTCTGACTCGATCCAACCTTGTTGCCGCCCTTCTTGGCAAGACATTGGGTATCCCCACATTGATTAGTGAGCGCGTCAATACGACGAGCCATTTCTCGACGAGGCGCGCTGCGGGTATCTTTAAGTTTCTCATTCGCCTTATCTATCCGCTCTCCCGGCGCATCATCTGTGTCTCGGGTGGAGTGAGCGAGGATCTAGCCATCAATTTTGGCATATCCCGGAGTAAGCTGGTAACCGCTTTCAATCCCTTGGATATTGAAAGGATCAAGTTGCTGGGTTCGCAAGAGCCCGCCATTGCTCTTCCATCAAATTACTTAGTGTCCGTCGGTCGGCTTATGCCCAACAAGAACCACGCGCTGACCATCAGCGCACTTGCCAGGTCCAAGACCGATTTCAACCTTGTGATCCTGGGCGAGGGGCCGGAGCGTTCCTCCCTCGAGGCACATGCTCGCAACCTTGGTCTGGCCAGTCGCGTACAATTCGCCGGTCATCTTGCGAATCCTTATGCTGTTGTTGCGAATGCGCAGGCTTATGTTTCCTCCTCGCTTGCAGAAGGCTTTCCCAATGCCCTTGTGGAAGCAATGTGTCTTGGGCGGCCCATTCTTTCGACCGACTGCGACTCTGGACCGTCGGAAATTCTCGACGGCCGCGCCACTTTAAAGGTCACCAGCTGTACTGAAGCTCCCCACGGACTTCTCGTGCCGGTCCTGAACGAGGAGGCGCTGTCCGATGGTATCCGGAAACTGTCCGATCAGTCATTGAGAGCAGATTATGGCCTGCGTGCAACAAAGCGCGCGCAGGATTTTTCCATGGAGAAAGCTGTAGAGGCTTACTCCGCCATTATCCGGTCGGTCGCTCCCTTGGAAGCGTAAGGCGTCGCCTAGAGCTGAGTACAATCAAACGTTTGATTGAAATATTAGACTTGCCTCGGTTTACTGACGAAACGCGCGTCGGAAGCTTTGCACGAAGGGTTCAGCGATATATTCAGCAAATGTCCGGTCACCCGTGACCAGATAAGCCTCCGCTGGCATGCCGGGTACAATCGGTGGCAACGGTTTGTCACCCGTTGCATCTACCGCCAGACGGACGACGAAATAGCTCTGCCCCGTCGCCTCGTCTTTTGTCGCGTCTCCTGCCACAAACTCGACGTGCGCGTCGGCAGGGTCGAACAAATGGCGATTGAAAGCAGACAGGACAACCTTCGCTTTTTGTTGCGGAAACACATTGTCCACATCGGTAGGCTGTATATGCGCCTCGATGAGGAGGGGGCGACCCTCCGGCACTATCTCAAGCAGAGGACGGTAAGGCTCTACCGCGCTGCCTATGGTGTTCACATGCAGTGTCTTTACGACACCGGTAACGGGCGCTCTGATATCGACACGGGCAGCGGTCTCCGCTTTGCCGGCGAGTGTTTCAATCGCTTCGATCAATTCCGAACGCGTCTTGGATAGTTCATTGCTGACCTTCTCTTTGAATTGCGAACGGGTCGAGCCGATGCGCTGATCTATCTCCTCAATCTGGTGGCGTAATGCCGCGAGCGTTGAGTTCATTTTTGCGATTTCGCCGCGGGCCGAGCCCTCCTGCCGCTCCATCTCCCGCAAGGCGCTTTCACGCCCGAAGCCATCCTTTATCGCTGTACGTCGCAATTCAACATCGGTGGCAAGACTTGAGAGCTGGCCGTTAAGGGCATCAAGTTGCCCCTGAGATCCGAGCATTTGCTCCTCGAAAGCCCGACGCTGCGCCAAAAGAACCCCAAGCGTATCCGAAAGCTGTGTGCGACGGTCGCGGAATTCGGTCATCTGGTCATTGATGAGATAATCGATTAGGGTTGCTTCGAGACCCTCTACAGATTTTGGAAGGGTATCTATCGATATGACAAGATCATTGCGATCAAGCTGCTCAGCGGTAAGTCGCTGCTGTCGTGCAGCCAAGCCGGCAATCCTCGCCCGTAGCTCCTGAAGCGCGGATTGTTCCTGAGCGCGCTGCAACGTCGCAACAATGTCGCCTTCCTGGACATGGCTACCCTCACGGACCAGCAGCGCCGCCAGTACACCGCCTCGCTCATGTCGAACAATCTGGGCATTGCTGTCTGTAACAATCTTGCCCGTTGCAATAATTGCCCCCGACAACGGCGCGCTGAAAGCCCAGGCGGAAAAGCCGCCTAGAAGGAGCGCGATAACCCCAAGACCTGCCATTGCAGGTCCCCGGATAGAGGTGATTGCGTCAATGGAGCCCGGCAAGCGGTTCGCCCCGCGAGATTTAATGCCACCCTTCTTCATCAAAGCGCACCACTTGCAGGCAAAGCCTTTGCCCGCACCATATGCACATCCGCCACTCTGCCCGGTGTCGGGCGGGGTGCAATCGCCGTCAATTTGCCCTTTTCCATCATGTAGACTTGGTCTGCCACGGAGAGAATCCGATTCCGGTGGGTCACCATCAAAATTGCACAACCTCTAGCGCGCTGCTTTACCAGCGCCTCGGTCAAAACAGTTTCACCCATGCTATCCAGGTGGCTGTTCGGTTCATCCAGCACCAGAACCTTGGGACTACCAAAAAATGCGCGTGCCAAAGCAATGCGTTGGATCTGCCCGCCAGAGAGCCGCAAACCTCCGGCCCCAACGCGTGTACTATAACCGTCCGGCAATGTTGCGATGAAACTATGGGCCCCTGCCGCCATGGCCGCTTCCAGAACGGCTTCGTCGGTCACAGACGGCCCAAAGCGACCAATGTTTTCGGCCACCGTCCCCTCATGCAATATGCTTTCTTGTCCCATATAGCCAAAACTTGCGCCGCGCTGGGCACTTGGCCAATGACGTAGCGGAAATCCGTCAAGCAGTATTTCTCCTGCGGTTGGAAGCATCGTCGCTGCGGCAATCCTTGCCAGCGTGGATTTCCCCGAGCCACTTGGGCCGACAAGCGCGGCAATCTGGCCCGGTTGAAGAACAAGACTTACATCTTGAAAGAGAGCGGGACTCGACGCGTCGCGGCTGAAAGAAAATGCGGCCTGGCGGATTTCAAGACGTCCAATTGGCTCAGGCAGCGTCATGAGGGGTCGCGCGTTTTCCGTTGTTTCGAGTTTTGTAAACGAGCGGTCGACTTCCCGAAACGCCATCAGCGCCTCATTGATCTGGCGCCATGACCCGACAACTTGTTCGACGGGCATGAGGGCACGAGAAGATACCAGCGACGCTGCGAAGATCAGGCTAGCAGACATTTTGCCTGTGATCACCAACCATGCACCGGCACCCAGCACCAGCACCTGAATACTTTGCCTTACAAATCGGGACATACCGTAAAAGCTGGCGTTTGTTTTGGCCAAGGAGTCGATCGGCCTTGATGCGGCCAAGGCAGCGTTGCTCCAACGCTGAACCATGTTGAACCCCATTCCCATAGCTCGAATTTCTTCGCTCTGGCGCAGGGCATCCCCTGCATGGCGCATGGCCTTGCCTTGCAGGAATGAGAGATTGCGCGAGCCTCTGTCTGCAATGCGCTGATTGGCGAAGGTCACAAGAACCAGCAGAACGATACCGCCGACCGTCGCCCAACCAATGACAGGATGAGCAAGAAACATGAGGCCCAAAAATAACGGTGCGAAAGGGAGATCGAACAAACCGGTGAAACTGCCACTCGCAATGAAACGCTTGACGATTCCCACCTTGCCTATCGACCCGGAGGTCTCCGACAGGATTTGAGCGCCATGCCCATCCGACGCGGCCATAATCAGCTTTGGCATGACCGAGAATTCGTAAAGGGAACTCAATCTCTGGGCAATGATTTGTCTGACTGATTCAATACAGCCAAAAACAAAAAGCCCTCCGCAGGCGATAATAGTCAGGAAAACGAGTGTCTCCACGCTACTGCTTGGTAACACACGATCGTATACCTGCGTCATGTAAAGCGGAATGACAAGAAGCAGTAGATTTGTGAAGGTCGTAAACAGCAGCATCCAGAAAACGCCACCCCTCATACCCTTCGAATGGGAGATTGAGGTGAGTAGGGACCGATCTCCGACTGACATTTCGCACGCTCCAGACAGGCATAATACACCAACGCAAGAGCACAATATCGCTGTTCAAGGTTTAGAAAGTATTCACAGTCTCAAAAAAATTGAAGGGCTGGATTAATCAGATGTCCAACTTGGTCTGTTGCCTAGAAGTTTGATACGTGTCCTGAAAGGTTACATCGTGTACCACAGATGCGGGTTCGAGCCCGACTGTATCTTGACCCAGCGTAGATCCGCATTTCTCCAGGACTTTATAACGTTCGTCCGGTTGTCCAAAACCACGTCGCCGGTCGCGGTCTTTGCAATAAGAACCGCATGACCTTCGCCAGAAGATGTGTAGGCAACTGCAATACGCAGTGCTGCTGCCGGATAGCCTTTGGACATTAGAATGCGCCGTTTGGTCAAAGCGTAATCTTCGCAATCACCCGATTTGGCGCCGACCTGCCAGATGTCAACCGACTTTCCGTTCTTCTTGTCGTTTCGACCTATGATCGATGAATTCACCTGAACGTTCACCTGCTGCAACATCTGTCGCGCTGTTTTATCTTCAGGTGCGGCTGGCTCGACGTCGCTTTTCTCGCAATCAACGGGATTACTAAGACAAAAGCGAACCTGGGCAAATGGAGCTAGTGTCGGGCGCCCTTCGGAAACGAAAGCACCTTCAATTGCGGTGCCGACACGACGCATGGCATTAGGTGAGGCGGCATTCGCAGCACTCAAACTTGCTATCACGGCACCAGCTGTCAATGCAGTTTTAATAGAAAGCTTGCCCATTTCTACTTGCCCTTCCCGTAACGATCTATAAGCGTTGGCTCGGTGTCTTACTGTGGGACAAGCTAGCAGGGCTGAATTGCTCCGAAGCTAAGGATTTAGATCGAATTTTATGAATTTCCGCTTTTCCAATTTATCAAAGAGATGATCGCCTACATCGGCGTTGTTGCTTCAAAACAACAACTAAAGAACAGGATGTGTACAATGCCACATAGCGCGCTTGCCATGTGGCGCAATTGCGGCTAGAGACTGTACCAAGTAACGTGCTGATGAGGGGTCTCAGCCTGAAACAAGCTAAACACTCAGTTAACGTTATTGCAATGAGAATTTCTTAATCAAGTTCTGCCATACTTGGCGAACACTTAATATATGGACTCGTGAATAATGCGCTCAGCTTTGACGGGAACTCTTGTACTTGCCCTGCTGTCGGGGTGTACATCTACACCAAGTTCCGGTCCCACCTTTCGCGATATTGAGAGCGGCGCTTCACTGAAGGTTTCCAGCAAAGATTCAGTCAATAAGGTTGTTGGAGTAGACTATGCTCTGATAGACTTGGATCAGCGTGTGCTGAATTATTTCGAGGAAAAAGGCGTTACTTCTCTCGCTGGCGGCTTTGGTGGTGGGCGCGGCAGTGCGCCGGGCATCCCGCTTGGTGCGGGGGATGTGGTTCAGGTTGCTATCTTTGAATCGCAGGCTGGTGGCTTGTTCATTCCGTCGGATGCGGGTAGCCGTCCCGGTAATTTTATCACGCTACCAGAGCAGACAATTGACCGGAATGGGCAGATCAATGTGCCCTATGCAGGTCGGATCAAGGTCGCGGGCAGATCTGTCGATCAAGTTCAATCCGAAATCCAAGATGCTCTTGCCAACCGTGCAATCGAGCCTCAGGTCGTTGTGACAAAAGTTCGCAATCGTTCGGCTCAGGTGGCCGTTGTCGGTGACGTTAACACGCCAGCAAAATTCGAGCTTACCGAGGCGGGTGATCGGGTTCTGGATGCTATTTCCCAAGCGGGCGGCCTGAATGCGCCAGGCGTGGAAACTTACATTACACTACAGCGTGGCGGTCGTTCAGCGACAATCCTTTATGATCACCTTATCAACACGCCTGCAGAAAACATTTATCTCGCGCCAAATGATACCTTGATCGTGAATCGTGAACGCCGGACCTTTATTGCCCTTGGGGCGTCGGGGATCAATGGTCGTCTGGACTTCGAGGATGCCAACCTCACGCTTGGTGAAGCAATGGGTAAGGCTGGAGGCCTTCTTGATGGTCGCGCCAACCCATCTCAGGTTCTTGTCTATCGTGAGGTTGACCGTAAGTCATTGTCGGGTCTGGGCATAGATACGTCCAAGTTCAGAGGCGACTCGGTTCCTGTCATTTTCCGTGCCAATGTTCGTGATCCGTCTGGCTTCTTTGCAATGCAGAAGTTCCCGATGCAGGACAAGGATATCCTTTACACGACGAACTCCGATTCTGTTGAACTTCTCAAGTTCCTGAACGTCGTGAACTCTGTATCAACGACTGTATCAGGTGTGCCGATCGATGCCGCCAATGCGAAGGATGCAGTGCGCTCATTCTAATTGCTGTGTACTAGGTGCGCGGACAAATTAACGAAATTTCAACATTGAGATTTAAGTATTTGTCCGGCACGTTAGGCGATGGTATGTAGTGTCCAATTCAACGAACTGGAAGATAAGACATGCGCCCGAACGTTTTATATTTAAGTGTGAGCATTGGTCTTTGCCTTGTAGCGGGAAGCGCATTTTCTGCTCCGGCGGTCACTGATTCCACTCAGCCAGCCTCATCAGGTCCTGCAGGTGCTGTGAGCTGCCTAGTGTCCCCGGCCCGGGTGTCAGATGAGAGTATTGTTGCGTTTCTAGCTGCTCCAGAAGATATATACCGTGATGTTGCCGGTGATCGGGACGTGAATGCACTCGTGTTATCTTCGCGCATCAGATCGCTAGCGGCATCTTCTTCAGATACCCTGATCCCGCTGCTTGAGTTGGCAAAAACCGCGACCCCCAGCCAGCAAGCTGCAATTGGCGCAGGGCTCGCACGTGCGGCAACGTCGTGTGTTTCGGCAAATGCAGAATATGCTTCGAAAATTCAGGTTGCTGTTGCCGAACTCAACAGTCCGGTCCTTGCTGAGGCATTCGCCGGAGGTCTTGATGACGTCCAGACGTCTGCTCTTGCCGGTGCTTCTGGTGCAGGACCCTCCGCATCATCAATCGGCGGCGGCGGAGATGCCGGTGGTGGAACCCGAGGAATTGTTCCAGATGATGTCTATACGAACGGTGATGATCCGCTTTCGTTCACATCTCGCAAATATTCCGGCAATGTTGTGACCACATCTTCTGTCAGCCCGAGCGATGTTACGCCATAACTGATTTTTTGCTTCTTCGAACATATTGAAGGCCGCGTTTACGCGCGACCTTCTTTTTCATTAAGCACAGAGGGCTGGCGGCCTCCAGAGAGGTTCAAAATTGAATATCCAGAGCCACAGCGATACGACGCGTCACCAGTTGGATCAGAAGTCGATTTTGCCGCAAATGCCGGTAGTCGATTTCGAGAAACTGGTTCAGATTGCGACTCGACGATGGAAAATCTTCGGTGCCGCATGTTGCGCTGGCCTGGCATTAGGGCTGGTTTATCTTTTCGCCGCTCAGCAACTTTACACATCTGAAGTCACCATCTTGATGGATGATGGCAACGCCAGCGTGATAAACGAGCTGCGCACGGTACAGGATGCGGTAGACAACGAAAATTCCATATTAAGTCAGGTGGAGTTGCTGCAATCGGATGCGGTTATCGGCGGCGCAGTTGATCGCCTGAAACTGGCAGATAACGAAAAGTTTTTGAAATCGGATGGATTTCTATCTGATGCAATCAAGACGATGCGGAAGCTCGTTGATGTAAAAAATTGGTTTGTGCCTGATGAATTGACCGGTGACACCGCTACTGCACGGCGGAGGGCAGCAATTAATCAGATTGTTGCGAATCTAGATGTTGTACGCGTGCCTCGCACCTATGTCTTGAACGTAAGCTTTACTTGGGCAGATCCTGTTCTCGCCGCACAGATTACGAACGAAATTGGGCAAGGCTACTTGCTCGATAAGCTCAATTCGAACTTCGAGACGACAGAACGCGCCAGCAGCTGGCTCAATAGCCGTATTGCAGAGCTGCGCGAGCAGTCACGTGCTTCAGATACGGCCGTCCAGAAATTTCGGAGCGATAACAATCTCCTTTCTGCAGGCAGTGTTTTGGTCTCGGATCAGCAACTCGATGAGTTGACCCGTGCTCTAGTCGTTGCACAGGATGCTGCGGCAAAAGCAGAGGCGCGCTACAGCCGTATCATGGAAGTGCTGGATAAAGGCGATGTCAACGCTGTTGTTGCCGATTCCTTAGACAGCAACATATCCAACGATCTGCAGAAGAAATATCTGGAAGCTTCCAAGCGCGAGAGTGAAATATCCAATCGCCTCGGACCCGACCATATTCAGGCAATACGGCTTCGAGCGGAGATGGAGCAATACAAACTCCAAATGTTCGGTGAACTTCGCCGCATTTCGAACTCATACCGAAATGAACTCGAAGTCGCAAAGGCGCAGGAGCGGATAACAACAGAAAACCTGGATAAAGCCAAGGTTGTGACAGCTGTCGCTGGCGAAAAGCAGGTGGAACTACGCCAACTCGAACGGACCGCAGAAACTGACAGCAACCTACTGAAGCTTTTCCTTGAGCGCTATCAGCAAGCTCTTCAGCAGCAGTCCTTTCCCGTCACAGATGCACGCATTATTGCCAAGGCGAAAGTGTCTGACGTTCCAAGCCATCCACGCAAGCCACTCCTGCTGGCGCTTTTCCTGATGGCCGGAGCTGCGGTTGGTTTGTGTCTTGCTGCATTTAAGGAGTTCCGCGACCGTTATTTCCGCACTGGTGAGCAGGTGACGGCTGAACTGGGACTGCAGTTTCTGGGCGCTGCGCCCTTGCTGACGCCGGCCAAGGGCGAGAAAGCACTAGCTAACCCGTCCGCAAACGAGATTGAAAAAGTCAGTTCAGTCACAAACTACGTCGTTGAGCATCCCCTGTCAGGTTTCGCCGAAACCCTTCGCCGTGCGAAGATTGCTGCTGACCTCGCTATTCCGGGGGACGGCTGTAAAACGATTGGGATAATCTCCACTCTTCCAGGAGAAGGCAAATCCACCATTGCAGCAAACTTTGCTGAATTGCTGGCAAAGCAGGGAAGCAGGACGGTACTCGTTGACTGCGATCTCCGCAACCCAGGCTCAACCCGCTCCTTGGCGCGCAACGCTCGCTATGGCCTGTTGGAAGTAATTCTGGGCAAGATGCCGATTCAGCAGGTTTTGGTTCGCAATAGCAAAACCAATCTAGGATTTATCCCTGCAGTTATTTCGCAGCGGGTGCTCCATTCGTCGGATCTTCTTACATCTGCAGGAATGACTGAAGCATTGTCCGCGCTCGCGGCCGATCACGACTATATCATACTCGATCTACCACCGCTTGGCCCAGTCGTGGATGCGCGAGCGATGGCGCGCAAAATCGATGCATTTGTATATGTTGCCGAGTGGGGCAAAACATCGCGGCGAGTCGTCCGCCATACATTGGAAACTGAGAATCTGATAGCTTCGAAATGCCTGGGTGTAATACTCAATAAGGTCGATGAGCAGAAACTGCGCCTTTACAGGTCGTTTGGCTCACTGGAATTTTATAATTCACGCTATCAAAAGTATTATATTGAACAAGCTTAGGCTGAACATATTCACCTTATTCGGGTCTGCCTTATTCGGTGTAACGGCGTTTTATATCGTCGTTCTAGCGTCAAATTCCTTGATGTTAGATAGTGACTATAGCGGGGTAAAGTTTTACTCGCGTACGGTGCTGTCGGGCGAACCGCGCACGCGCAAAGACGTGGTAAAGCTAAGCACTATCTCTAATGAGATCGTGTCTGAAAATGTCTGTCGATCTGATATTCTGAAGGCTGGTCTTGTCCTTGTGCTGAGCCGGATAGAGATCAATCTTGCTCCGCAGGATTATGATTCCTGGCTTGAGGCGGTTTCCAATGCGAACGGCTATATCGCTCACGCAATCCGGTGCACACCGACAGACGGAAATTTATGGCTACGGATGGCAATGGTAACTCGTGCGGGTGCGGAAGACCCGGAACGCATTGCCGAGTTAATGACACGGTCCCAGAACTTGGCACCAGCAGAAATCTCGGTTGTGATGGACAGGGTCAGGTTCTACAACTCACTCGGTGCCAGCACATTGGAAAAGACGTCATTGGTGGTGGAGAAGGATATTGCCATCTCACTTCAGCAGGAGCCCAAGCTGCTGCGTGAGGTCCTAGAGAAGCCAAGCAAAGCACTGACGCCATATCTACGTGCAGCAATCCGTAAGGCTGATTTCGTTTGCAGAACGGACTGGCCTCCCTGTAAAAACGCAGAGAGCGAGCTCTAAGTAGCATTGGGAGGAACCGTTGTATCGACGGAATTTGCTTTTGTTGTCATTGATGCAGGATGCGCAGAGGATTAGGGTCGCTAAATTTCATCCAACTTGAGGTTGGGTTGCTTCTACATAGGTTTGATACTTCCTCGCATTACAAAACAAACGAAGGTGGCGGTGGATATGGATAAACTGCTTCGACGTGATTTTCTGGGAGTTCTCGCGGCTGCGGTCTTACCCTATGGATCAGCGCTGGCTACAGACGACAAAGTGGAGCAGGCGGCGCCTTCCGCACCCAATCTACCAAAATCCGCGCAGCCACAAATCAGCAAAGGCTTTGCTGCGCAACCTGCGCAGAGGATTGCGTCCAAAAAGTTTGCCGATAGCCCTGTTATCCTGAAGGTCCGTCCTGGGAGCGTAGTCGAAGGTGTTAGTATAACCAATGTCGAATTGCTTCGCTCCGGCCGCTTGGTAAGCTGTGATGGCGATAAAGGGCATGAGATAATGAGCAGTGCCCCGGGCCTTCGCGTCAATCGGGTCCGCTCTATGGATGCAAGATCCGGTGGGCTCATTCGTTTACGCGGGCGCTCGGACGACGTTATCATCCAAGATGTTCGCTATCAGTCCAGCGCGGTTAATACGGACCGCAAGAAGATCGGCGCCGTTATACAATTAGGCGGAAAGTCGGATCAAGATATCGGGAAGAACATCCTTATAGAACGCGTCTATGCCGAAGGCATGATCTCTGATTATGACGGATTTCTAAACGGAGATATATTCGCAGACGAAGCGGGCTGGAGTGGCGTTGTCTATCGGAATTGTTACGGAAAGAGAGCATCCGACGCTATCTTCGACCTGAAAAGCCAAAATACCGTGCTTGATCGCTGCACAGCGGAAGGTGCGCGGCGTAATTTCAAAATGTGGTACGACAAGCGTTCAACTCACCTCATCAGCATCAATCCGGGGCAAACCGGAAACGGTCGCGCCGCACACTATTTCGCCAAAGGCAGCGATAAAGAACTGTCCGTTCAAGTGATCGAACATATCGACTTCATTGCCGATATGCCTGTCCCACTTATTGTGGTTGAAGAAGTTCCTGTAGAAATTCGAATTCGGAGCTACACGTGCCAAGTTCCGGCCGGGACTCCGATCATCGGAGGAAACACGGATCTTGCCAACGTGATATGGGAAACAGGGGCTCCCCGCCTTTGATTTCGTTGTTGGCGTTGTAAGGCGACAGACTGCGGAGAAAGCTGGAAGGCCGAATGCCGTTCCTTAGACGCTGTATCGCGACCAACCTGTATACAGCAACCGGTCTTTTCCTGGATCCGCGGAGCTGGTCTGCATACCTAAAATGTTTCCGATTTGAAGTATGGCTATGAGCCGAAGTGGGACATTGAAGTAGCAATGAAAACACACGAGGCGAAAGATATCGTCACAAAGCGTCGTCAGGTTGACGTGCTGAATGCACAGTGCAATTCTGTGGCGCAGATTATCCGTTCGATAGGGGTGACGGAAGGTAAAGACTACCGTTGGTCAGCAGAATAAGGTGGCCTCAAAGGCGATCAGGCAAAATGCTTTAACGACTTGTGGGCCGACAACGCTCGCCTCCGCCGCGCTTTTTCCGATCTAACCCTAGCCAAGATGATCCTAGCAGAGGCCGCCAGGGGAAACTTCCTCGCACCGTCTGCATTCGTTTTCACCGATATAGGATTAAACATTGCAGCATCATGGTTAAGGGCGGATATCTTCCAAAGGAACGCCCGTCGCATGCTTTCCTATAAGCAGAAACGGCGCGTTACTAACAAGATGGCTAACAATTTGGACGCAACCGTCGTATGTGGTCGCCGACCGTTGCAAAGACAGTCGTGCAACTTGTTACGCGGCAAAGCCACTCAGCGACAATCGAGAGGTGCTACAAGTCAGCGGATAGCCGCTGACCCAAATTTTAAGCGCGGTGTCAAAACCCTTTGCCACCTTTAAGTTCCGAAATCACAGTGCCGAACATGATCCAAAGATCCAGACGAATGGAAAAGTTCTCGATGTAATACAAGTCGCTGGCGATACGAGCACGAGCCTTACCTGGCCTATCAGTTGGTCCACGTAGGCCTCGCATCTGAGCTAAACCCGTCAGCCCTGGTTTCACGGCATGTCGATCGTGATAGTGAGGAACAAGATCCTCGTACCGAACCCCGGCAGCTAGCATTCCAACAGCATGACACCGCGGGCCGACAAGTGACATGTCTCCCCGTAATACGTTAAGAAGCTGCGGCAATTCATCGATATTGGTCTTGCGAATAAATGCGCCAATACGGGTCAGGCGCGGATCATTCTCAACGGTTTGGGCTACACCGCTCGCATCTCCCGCATCAGCCCGCATTGATCGGAATTTATAAATTCGGATCCTGCGACAATTCTGCCCCCAGCGTACTTGCGTGAAGAGAGCAGGTCCGGGGCTATCAAGCCTAATGAGTAATGCTATGAGCAGCAGGACTGGAGCAAGTGCGAGAAGAATAGATGCGGCGATAAAAACATCTAATGAACGTTTCGTCGCGAGCTGAACAGGGGAATAAGAAATCGACGATGGACCTGCTCCAACAACTTTAGCAGACTGGTACAAGTGGCGCTCTAATCCGCTAGATTTCGCGTACTCCACGTTTTGTCCTAGTTCCGATATCCTCATCTAGATCAACCTTTGAATATACTTTTACGAAATGCCCTGTCTCCTTAGTACAATTTAAAGACAGAGTCATTAAGAATATTAATGAAAGGTTAATCATGGAGGCGTCTCTGAGGAGATTGTAACATAATCTTTAATATGTACATTCGATGATTGTATAATCTATCTATTGCTTGTGAATGGTTGCGCCCAAGCGAATAATCATGACTGGCTCCGCGAGCATACTGTCGCCGACGCTGATTTCAGCGCGGTTTACACTTTCTATGCCCTCTTTGGTTTGGTGGATATTTGGCATGGTTGTAGCAAATCGTGCGTGCTCTTCGAATCGTCTATAGGCGCGGCCACTACGATGGTTCCGATCGGGTGGCTTATTCGAACCGGCAGGCAAGCCTCTCAGCTGTTTGGTCCCAGCATGTGCCTGCACGGAGTTTCGGTGAAGATTTCAGGTTTTCACGCTCAGTTCCTGTACCGGTTCGAAATGCGTTTTGAAGCGCCAGCAGTCCCAACTGCGTAAGTCCGCGATTGAGGCGTGATAGAATGATTCGACGGTCGCCTCTTTGATCGTTCTGGCCATTCGTTAAGCCTGACCATTGGTCCAGAGGTGCGTGGTCTTAACCTCCTTCGCCATTTCCCACAACGTAAGAACTCTTACTGCTTGGACGCCTAAGGGTGATAGGCTGATCACCTCACTTATGCACAGGTCATTGTTTCATCCTGGCGCACTTTCTCGTATCGATGCAATATTAGCATGGGGAATTTAGCAAAGTGTAAGCTATGCTTTTTATTGGCTGTTTAACCAGTGCCAATGCTGAGGCATAGTCGCGTTCATGACGAAGCGATTTAAAAATTATGTGGTTGTTTTATGCGTGTCGCTCATAATGTGGGTGGTTATCGTCGGGGCGATTGTTTGGCTGGTTTAGTCACACAGTGGTGGCTCGGGAAACGTGCAAAGGTAGGACAAGTGCAATTTCTGCCTGACAACGTCTTAAATTTCGGGGAGACGTCAATTGCCGAGTGAAAAATCCTTGCCGTCTTCGCGCTTTAGCGAGACCCGGTATTCGTAGCGGTCAGCTCTGTAGAATATTTCGGCGGCATAGAAAGGCTTCAGTTCCGCGTTAAAAAACAGCCTGTTCACCAGCATCAGCGGTGCGCCGATGGGTATTTCGAGGTGTTTTGCGGCATAATCGTCTGCCAATGTAGCGGTAAGCGTTTGTTCAACCTGTTCCACAACAGCGCCAGCTTTTTGAACCAGATCAATCATATTGGTCGTCGCTAGATCCTGTCGCTCCAACGTCTTGCCAATTTCCGGCAACAGATAAGCCGTCGAGAGTGAGTAGGGGCGGCGGTCCAGCGAGCGTACACGCACAGCGCGAACCAGTTCTGTGGTGGGGAACACGCCCATCTGCTCGCAAATGCGTGGAGGCGCCTCGCCGAGATCGAGGCTGATAACTTTCAGGCGCGTGCTTTTCCCCACCGTATTCAGGTAGCTGAACAGGCTGTTTATGTTTGAAACGACGACACGGTTGAGCTTATTGTCCTTTGTGCGATCGGTAACATAAGTACCGCGCCCCCGAGTACGCGTCACCAGTCCTTCCGCCGTCAACATCTCCATGGCTTTGCGGATGGTAATGCGGCTTACCGAAAAGTTCTCGGAAAGCTCGGCCTCGCTCGGAACCGCTACGTCAGCCGGGTAATAACCTTTGACGATGCGCTCGCGCATGACCGCGTAAACTCGATGGTAGAGCGGGGTCGGGGAGTGTCGATCTGCCATCTATTATGAAATCCAGAAAATAAGCGCGTTTAAGACAACGACTTGAGAAGTTCGGCCTCTATCAATGCTGCCGACTTGCCATCTTCCTTCATGTCGTTCATTCGCGCGGTGGGATTACGTTGTGTCCTTCCTCGAAATAATCTCACAGGACAGAGGGCAGTGCAATTTAAAAGATTATAAGGTTATGTCATTTATATCATTTGACGTTCGACGCTGCAGTTTACCAAATCTGGATACCGTGACGGCCAGCAATTAATCTGAACCTAACACGCAAATTTCTGAACTGAGCTTCAAGCCTGTCAGTAACTAACCGATTCAGGAGGCTCGCTTTCTCTTTATTTCTGCTGAGGTTCCATGTCGGCGCTCTCGTGACCTTTGCAAGACTGTTGCCCCTTCCGCCGACTGCACCTTCGACCCAAACAGATATTCTGATGATGCATGGTTCTGCTGACAGGACCATACCATCCGCCGCGACAACGGCTGCGGCGAACCAGTTGCAATCTTCGGGCTTGAACGTATCGTCCAAAATCTATCCAGAGATCGGTCACACGATTTCATCAGAGGAGGCAAGGGACACCGTAATTTTCCTTCGCGTCCGTTTCAAATAGCAGCGTGACGGTAGTATCATAGGATGTAGGTTCGCCCTCCATTTCTTGACTGGTTATCCGGGCGCGGGTAGAAAACATTGGCTCACAGGAGTCTATGACCATGGACATTGCTCACCGGTAGTCCGGACCAGCACCACTGATGTCGCGTCTTACAACATCGTGAATCTTGAGTTCTCATTCACACTATAAGGATCTACTCATGCCCAGACTTGAGGGGAAAACCGCACTCGTAACCGGGGCTGCGCGCGGCATTGGCGCAGCTATTTGCCGCGCTTTCGCTGACGAAGCGGCGAACGTCATTGTCACTGACATCGATGTGGAAGGTGGCCGAGATACAGCAAAAGCCATTGGAGCGACCTTCATTCGAGTTAATGTGTCTTCGGAAAACGATTGGATGGAAATCGCCCGTCAGTTTCCAAGGATTGACGTGGTTGTCAACAATGCCGGGATCACGGGGTTTGAGGTACCAGTCGACAGCACTCCGCCTGCTCATGATCCGGAAAACGCCCAACTTTCTGATTGGCGCGACGTCCATGCCGTGAATTTGGATGGCACTTTCCTCGGTTGCCGTTATGCCATCGGGGCCATGCGCGAAAATGGAGCGGGCTCGATCATCAATATCTCGTCCCGCTCGGGCTTGGTTGGAATTCCGATGGCTGCGGCCTACGCCTCATCCAAGGCGGGGGTGCGCAACCACACCAAGAGCGTCGCTCTCTATTGCGCTAGTCAAGGCTTGAACATCCGCTGCAATTCGATCCACCCGGCCGCGGTGATGACTCCTATGTGGGAGCCGATGCTGGGCACAGGCCCGGATCGTCCAGACCGCGAGGCCGCGTTGGTCAGGGACACACCGATGCGCCGGTTTGGAAGGCCGGAGGAAATCGCCGCATTGGCTGTGTTGCTGGCTTCGGACGAAGCCGCCTATATGACTGGAGCCGAATTGACCATCGATGGCGGTATTCATGCTGGATCAGCCGCGGCGCCGGGGAGCTAGAAAAGGTCAGCGCCTTACCATAGCGGACGGTTGTAGGCTATCTGGACTAGAGCCACCGGGCTCGTTTGAAGCGGTAATACAGAATACCACAGAGAACGAGGATGACTGCCAAGACGATGTAGTACCCGTATTGCGCCTTCAATTCAGGCATGTTTTCGAAGTTCATTCCGTAGATGCCCGCAATTGCCGTTGGCACCGCCAGGATCGCCGCCCATGCGGCAAGCTGTCGAGTAATTGCGCCTTGCCGCTGTTGCTCCAGAAGATTTGCGGCCTCGAATACTGATGTTACGATCTCACGCAGCCCGATCACCATGTTTTCGACACGACGGACATGATCATGGACGTCCTTGAAGAACGGCCTGGCATTGTTGTCGACGCATGGCAGTTCAAGGTGGGCAAGTTTGCTGGCAACTTCGGCCATGGGCCCCATCACCCTCTGGAACTTGATGACCTGCCTACGCATTCGGAAGATCCTGCGGATCTGCTCCGGCTCAAGGAAAGATATGAGAACGTGTTTCTCAATTTCCAGAACCCTGTCTTCTATCGTTTCGACCAAGGGAAGATAGCCATCGACGATGAAATCGAGGATGCCGTGGAGGACGTAGTCGGGACCATGCGATAGAAGCTGTGGTGCCTGCTCGAGTTGTTCGCGTAGTTTCTGGTGTGATCGTGCCGACCCATGTCGCACGGTGATGACATGGTTCTGGCCGACAAAGATACAGGTCTCGCCATAGGCGATCCTGTCGTTTTCGAGATACGCGGTCTTGGCGACGACGAATAGCTGGTCGCCATAGATATCGACCTTCGGGACCTGTTTGCCATTCAGCGCGTCCTCGACAGCAAGGGAATGAAGGCTGAACATCGCCTTCAAACATGCCATCTCTTCGACGATCGGATCGGTCAGCCCGATCCAGACAAAGTCGCCTGCGTTCGTGTCGAAAGGCTGCGAGGAGAGTGTGACCTCATCAGTGCGCTTACCGTTGCGGTATAGATAGGATGCGACAACTGTCATCTTTTTCCGTTTAAGCTCTTATGGCAGGAGGGAATATGGGTGAAGATTGCACGGAGTGAATACACGCGATGCTGACGTGTAGGTAGCGCTTTGAGATCAGTCGCCAAGTATTTACGCCTTCTGCCACTTAAACATGAGGACTGACAAGACTGGTATGACAGCGATCAAGTCGCCATTAGTGCGCACGACCTCGACGCTGCTGTGGCTATAATCTTTTCTGAAAGTGACTCGCTTGCTGCCTGAACTACCGGAAGTCCGGTTCCTATTTGGTGTGCGCGTCAACGGCGCAGCACACACAGTCTTCTAACGTAAGATGCGTTAGAAATCGTGCGCGCGTCGCATCCTCCTGGCAAGCAGACCAACAGGTCAGCCTGGACAGGACAATTTCCGTATTGAAGACTTTGAATTGCTAGAGGCAAATGAGGGGGAGGTCACTGTCAGGTCGCTGTATCTTTCGCTTGATCCTTACATGCGTGGTCGCATGAGCGATGCGAAGTCCTATGCTGCACCAGTGCCCATTGGCGGCGTTATGGAAGGCGAGGCGATTTCCGAAGTGGTCAAGTCACGACACAACGGTTTTTCGCCGGGCGATCTCGTCCGGGGAAGGACCGGCTGGAGCAGTCACGCTGTGATCAAAGGCGACGAGTTCCGTGTCGTCGCGACGCACGGCGCGCCGATCACGACATCGCTTGGTTCGCTGGGAGTGCCCAGTTTCACCGCTTGGGCAGGACTGAAGTTCACTGGACAGCCGAAGCTACGGTCGAATGCTCTACCTCAAAATTAAGGCTGAGACTTTTGGCTCTGCAGGATATGGTTGGGATCAGGTAGGTTTCGTGGCCTATACCTTTGAACAGTTTGTCGTAGGTTTAAGGACAGATTATCTTTGGACACGCTTGTCCGCTTAGGGCCAACAGCCGCCAATGCGGTTTTGGCAGCAGTGCGGTAAAGGCGGTCATGTGGCAGCTAAGGTCACTGGATTTGCCGATCACTCGTTGATCAAAACAGCATTGAAAATCCAACGACGGGGCCATGTTGGGTCACATTCCAGCGAAATTTACTGGCCCCTGTAAAGTCATCACCTTCATAATCTTGGTACAGAAGTCGATACCCGACCCTCATGATCGCCGGTTTACCGAACATGGATGTCCGATAGCCAAGATAAGTTTGCGCGTTGACGCTGATTTTTGATCCGACATCGAACCCTCCTACGTCGACTTCAGAAAAGAGGTTCCATCGATCCGTGAGATCTGCATTCAATCTCAAACCGATGAACGGGTCGGTCCAGTCGGCGCTTTTCTTTGCGCGGATACCGAGAGCTGAAACCTCCGCCTTGAGTTGCGTCCATCGCACACCAGCGGTGGGCTCGATGGTTAGCGTCCGTGGTTTGCCGAATACCGTATCACCACCAAGCTCTGTCTCGTAAGCCACGAAGAAAGCGCCTGTCGACAGCGTAGTGGTTTTAATGCCTAGTCCTACCTCGTTTTCGAGGATGTGCTCTTCTTGGGTTGTTTTCACATGTTGGCCATCGAAATAGACGCCCCATCGATCATTTGTGATTTCGACATTACCCAAGACTGCCAAGTCTAGATGGCCGAGAATTTCAGAAAACGGAATATCAACATCAGTATCGAACCCGGCGAGCGACGCATTACCCTTCAGTGAGGCCGCCCAAGCATATGGACTGACGACGACTGTCCATTCCTTTTCGGGTGCCATTCGCAACTCATCGAAATCCCCGCTCCGAACAATTGTTGGCGTTAATAGAAGAGTAGAAGCGCTGAGCGCGATGGTGAGATGATGTAGCGATTGATACACAGCGCAGCCGCCTGTCACTGTTGCAGTTCGTTTTTATAAAAACGGCCGTCCTTCATGATAATTTTGAAGTTCTGGACAGGATCGGCAACGATATCGATGTTTGTTGTCGGGTCGCCGTCCACGAGAAGGATGTCAGCAAAAGCGCCAGCCTCTAAAACACCGATTTTACCGGGATATGGATTTCGCGGACCCGACATTGCCAGCAATTCTGCATTTGTGCCCGTGGCCATCTTCAGAATTTCAATTGGCGTGTACCACCGTTTCATCTTCGCTAGCTGTGCACCTTGGCGGCTCGTCAGTTTAGGTTCGAACAGTGTGTCCGTTCCCCAGGCAGTTTTGAGCTTATATTTCTTCGCGAAACCGTACGCCGTATCGGTTCCCGCCGACATCTCAAGCTGCTTCGCCCTGTTCGGCGAGCCTTCCGGCTGAGGGTTCGCGTCGTCGTCGTCCAAAAATGGTTGTGAACTGAACCACGTACCCTTTTCCGCGAGGAGGGCGGCCGTCGCTTCGTCCATCAGTTGCCCGTGTTCCAGGCAGCGCACCCCACTGTTAATGGCCATTTGGATCGCCCGTGGCGTGTAAGCGTGAACCGAGACATAGGTACCCCAGTTTTCGGCAGCCTCCACCGCGGCTCTGAACTCGGGCTCCGTGTATTGACTGACATCCAGTGGGTCGTAGTTTGAGGCAATCCCGCCTCCTGCCGACAGCTTTATCTGGGAAGCCCCCAGCATCAGTTGCTCGCGGACGCGCTTGAGAACTTGATCGACACCATCGGCAATCATGCCGCCGCCCACCGCCTCGCCACGGCTCATTGGAGCATCATAGGCAGCGGGAACCTCGTAAGGGAAGCGGAAGTCACCATGCCCGGAAGTCTGGGAAATCATTGCCCCCGATGGCCAGATGCGCGGGCCGGAAACCAGCCCCGTATCGATTGCCCTTTTCAACCCGAAGACCGGGCCTGCCATATCCCGTACGCTGGTGAAGCCTCGGAGCAACGTTTTTTCTGCTTGATCTGCCGCGACGAGGTTGATGTACCCAACGTCGGCAGTCAGTAGCTGGTTCAGCCCGATGGCCGCCATCATGGCATGCCAGTGGTTGTCGATAAGACCCGGCATCAAAGTTCGGCCACCGCCATTGATAACCTGAATGCGTGTTTCAACCGAACTCGTGCTGGGTCCGATGTGTTTGATCTTGGTACCTTCGACCAAAACAGTAAGGCCGTCGCGCAAGGTATCGGATTTTCCATCAAAAACCTTCACATTGGTGAAGGCTATGGGCTCCGAAGGAGCTGGAGGCGCGGTGGCGAACGCATTGGTCGGGATAAGTGGGAAGGCCGCCATTGCTGCAGCACCCGTTAAGAACGAACGACGCGAGACCTTCTGTGAGACGATCGCATTCACTCGTGCAAACGCTGGATGGTGGCAGAGGCAACCGAAATTAGACTGTTCTGTCGCGGCGATTGGTTTGCATGAAAACACCATGCGGAGTCCTCCGGCAGCAATTTGCAGTGGAAAATAACACAGAAATTTGAAATGTCGAAAGCTATTTGCGAACAGATTTTAGCCTGCTCCGATCGCATTCAAGTCGCTACTATAAGGCACCACTGAGGTTTGCAGCAGCTTTGGCGGCAATGCGCCAAGACCAGATATTCGCTTCAATCTAGGCACTGTCCGACTTGGGGCAGCAGGTAAAAGTCCGCTCTAAATTTGGCGTCTACAAAAGAAGTCATTGATCAAAGGATGAGGTTTAGGATAGGCCTTTGCGAATAGGAAACCCGTGCGCGGCGTCTGCCTGAAGCTTGTGCGTGTCGTTCGCCAAATTGCAGATGCTCACCTTGCTGCCCTCAACGGCATTAAAAGTATTTTACGCTATGCCAAAGCCTATGACATCGGGCGGTTTTTTTAAACATCTAGCTGTATATCTGCTTCTGGTGATGTTCACCCAATTGGGGGCCAACGTCGCCAGCGCCAGCGACAACACCAGCATTCGAACCTCATGCTGGGCGGCCGCCACGCTATCGGAAGACATCGTCGCACTCGCTCGCGATGAACCCAGATGGAACTGCTCCGATGCAGACCACCAATTCTCCATTGATGCCGAACGAGTGCTCCTCCGCTTCGACATCACACCCAGTCAAGAACTTCCTCGATATCTGCTTTCAAGGCGGAGCGCGCTTCAAGCGGTGCATCTGCTGGCCATCGACCAGGACGGCACGGTTCGGCAGACGTCCTTTCCTGCCGCCGCCTTGCACAGTTCCATGGGCGGCGGATATTTCAAGGCAGAACTACCAAACGTAACTCGAATGACTCGGCAGATCGTCGCTGTCGTTGATATGCCGAGCCACCGGATGACGTTGGAGAAAGCATATCTTTCACCTGTTGACGCAGGCGCTAGCGTCGACGATCTTCGGCTCCTGCTGATCATAGGTGGGCTCGCCGGCATGCTGGTCATGCCGCTCATATTCAATGCTGCATTCTACCGAGCCCTGCGTGAAACGTTCATTCTCTGGCACTCGGTCTTCACCTTTTCGCTGCTGACGACGATCTTCGTTACATCCGGTCTGTCGGTGGTGTTTTTCGATCCTCCGGCTATGGCGCTGAGTTGGATGACGACACTCATCTTCGGGATTACGATCAGCTCGGGCGCGATGTTCACCTACAGCTTCATCGAGCCGGGAAAGATGCATCCCCTCCTGCGGCGCCTTCTACCCTATTGTGCTGCGTGGGCGCTCTTTCTGAGCGTCTTTCATGCGACCTTTCCCTTCGTTGCTCGCCCGATCCAATCGACAGCTTATACGGCGGCGTTTGCACCGGTTCTTGTCATCTTCGTTGTTTCGCTGATCAATTCATTGTGTCGGGGAAGCCGTGCGGCTCGGTTTCAGGCCATCGGATACACACCATTGGCCTTGGTCGGATTGATACGACTGGTGACTGGCTTGGCTCCCGGACTGAACAGCGCAGACGCCATGCTCCTGTTCTATTTCGGCTGCATGTTTGAAGTGCTTTTCACAACACTTGGGGTGGCGGAACGCTTAATGTCCATCAAGCAAGAGCGAGATCGCGCTCGTAACGAGACCGAGCTGCTTGAACGCCTGTCTGAAACTGATCCACTAACCGGGTTACTCAACAGGCGGGCGATAGAGCGGCAGTTCGAGCGAGTTCTCGATGAGAGTTTTACCGCGCTCGCGGTCATAGACCTTGATCATTTTAAGGCCATCAATGATGGATACGGGCATAGCGTCGGCGATCAGGTGCTCAAGGCTGTCGCAGTCGCACTGAAGGCAAGCCCCAACGTGCGCGCCTATCGCCTTGGTGGCGAGGAGTTCCTGCTCCTCTTGCGAGGTCACGACGTGGATGCACAGGCGGAGTTTCGCCGCCAAGCAATCCCTGCGACCGTCGCCAATGCGGTTCCGGGTCTCGCAGGGCTCGTGACTGCGAGCATGGGCATCACGCCGATCTCTGGCGGTGAAAGCTTCACGACATTGTATGAACGAGCGGACAAGCTTCTCTACGAAGCTAAGAGTGCGGGACGAAACACTACCCACAGCACAATCCCACTGACACAGTCATCCAACTCCACCCCAATAAATCAGGCGATAGTCGGCGGCAACGAAGCAGCGCTGGCTGGCACCGGCTAATAGCCCTCAAGGTTTCAATGCAACTGGATGCCGTACTCTCTGGTGGAGACCACGAATCCGCACCAAAGACTGAAATCTTGTCTGACTATGTGAACGGCCGCGTCGTTGAAATTCAACAGAAGGCTGAACGACCGACTGGAAGGCGCAAAACTGGTTTTGGAGTTTCAGGCGGGAAAGTCCGCTTGGGGCCACACAGTGACAAGCGTGCTATAGTAGGCTGCCTGACGGAGGCGACGCGGTGTGATGATTGGCATAGGCTTTGGCATAGACACCGCCGTACTGCGTAATCGATATACATGTAACAAGGGAATTACGGTGGGGTAGAAGCGCCCACTGCAGCCGAAGAACATATGGTAGATGCGCGTTCGACTTGAGATGAGCGGCGCGATCCAAGAACTGGCGCTCTTTAACCTCGCCATTGACAGCAAGCTTCGCGCTTGTGACCTCGTCAAACTAAAGGTTGAGGATTTATGGTCCGGTAGTTCGATCCGAGATCGGGCCACCATCATCCAAAAGAAGACGAAGCGGCCTGTGCAGTTTGAGTTCACTGAACAGACCAAGATCGCGCTCGCGGCGTGGCTCCCTTCGTTCGGAGGAATGGCGCCAGCTATCTGTTCCATGCCGTCGGAAGATGTCGCATCAATTGTCCATGAGGCGAAGCAAGGCAGTAAGCGCCGTTTTGATGGCACGTGGTTTTACGCTTGACGGAATGGAATGACGTTGTTGCCGCGCATGAACGCGAGGGCAC
>NZ_JACYVF010000004.1:0-349642 GCF_014842165.1 Rhizobium sp. CFBP 13644 | reverse complement strand
AGCGGACTTATAGAGGACACACCCGAAACAAGTCAACAGCAGGTCAGACAGAAAATTCAGAAAAACAGTAAGTCACTGGTTTAATACGATTATTTGATATCGTTTGGCTGACCGCCCCTCGAAACCCACAAAAAGCCGATACTGGTCCTTCCCTCTAAAACATGCGATAGGGTGATCCACGCTCTCAGGCACGCCTGAGATAGTTATCGCCCTTATATAGAGAGATTGGACAATCCCGTGCGTGTTCTTGCCGAAGCCGTCATTTCCGAACTTCCCCAATATTACCGAGGCAAGGTGCGCGAGAATTACGACCTGCCAGATGGCAACCGCATCATTATATCCACCGATCGTCTCAGCGCCTTTGACCGCATTCTCACTTGCATACCATATAAGGGACAGGTTCTGACCCAGACGGCACGCTACTGGTTCGAACACACAGGCGATATCTGCCCCAACCATGTCGTCTCCTATCCTGACCCCAATGTGGTAGTCGGCAAGCGGCTCGACATTCTGCCTGTTGAGATCGTTGTGCGCGGATATCTGGCAGGCACCACCGGCACCTCCATTCTCACACTCTATAAGAAGGGCGTGCGGGACATGTATGGCGTGACCTTCCCTGAAGGCATGAAAGACAATCAGGCTTTGCCGACGCCGATCATCACGCCGACCAGCAAAGAGTTCGATGGCGGCCATGACGAACCACTGACGCCAGCCGAAATTATTGAGAAGGGATTGCTGACGCCGGATCAATGGGAGACCCTGTCACGATACGCTCTGGCCCTGTTCCAGCGCGGGCAGGAGATGGCTGCCAAGCAAGGGCTTATTCTGGTCGATACGAAATATGAGTTCGGGACCGATGAAAACGGGACCATCATTCTTGCCGACGAAATCCACACACCAGACAGCAGCCGCTATTGGATGGCTGACACCTATGAGCAGGCCTTCCAGCGAGGCAGCCGCCCCCATAGCTTCGACAAGGACTTTGTCCGCTCCTGGGTGGCAGAACGCTGCGACCCCTATGCGGACGATATTCCGGAAATTCCTGAAGAGCTGCGGTTGCAAACCTCGAAGGTGTATATAGAGGCATATGAACGCATCACCGGTCACACATTCGTTCCCGATGATAGCGGCGCAACTCCCTTTGAGCGCGTGCGGCAGAACCTCCAGCGCTATATTCAGGAAACATGAGCGTGACGAAAGCGAGCGTCCCGACCTCATCAACGGTCAAAAACGAGACGACCGGTCGTAAAGCACGACCGCGTCGTTCCGCTGAAGAGACACGACGCGATATTCTCGCCATGACGGAGACATTGTTTCGCGACCGTGGCTTCGGCGCGGTCTCGATTGCGGATATCGCAGCGGCGCTCGGCATGTCGCCTGCCAATATATTCAAGCATTTTCACTCGAAGAATGCATTGGTGGACGCAATATTCGTTCAGCAGATTCGACTGCTTGAACAAAAGATCCATCTGCTGGACGCCAGCCATGCGCCAATTGAACGTCTGCAGCATCTTGCACGCAAGCTCATGGAAAATCATAGGGGCGACCTGAATGATAATCCCTACATATTCGAAATGGTGTTGATGACTGCCAAGCGGGAGCTTGCATGTGGCCGCTATTATGAGAAAGTGGTCACTCAGAAGCTTGCAGACATTATCAACGACGGCGTTAATGCCGGTGTATATCAGCAGACCGACATCGAACATTCGGCCAGAACCGCTCTTTACGCCCTGACATGCGTATTGCACCCGGCTCTGATCGCCCAGGAAGATGTCGACATTTTAGCAACACGTTGTGAAGAACTCGTCACATTTATTGATAGCGCCTTGAGATACGGGATTGCTAGGTGACGATAGGCTCTATACGTCACTTACCTATTCTATTTGTATCGTGGCTTCGCCATGAAAACCTTATACGCCTGATCGCACCACATTTTAGGTGCTTGCCTTCGACATCGGACAAACCGGGATTCGACCGCTGAACATGAGAAAAACGATGAAAAGACGTCTAGCCCCTCTATTCACCATCATGCTCATGGCAGGCGTCGTGGTCGGCTGCAGCGACAGTGAGGAAGCCAAGAAGGCTCCTGCACAGGGTGCGCAGCGTCCCCCTGCCCCGGTTAGCGTCGTTTCCATGAAGAAGAGTGACTATCCGCTGACAACATTACTGGCGGGCCGGGCGGAAGCGTTCCAGAGAGCAGACATTCGCCCGCGTGTAGGCGGCATCATAAAGCAGATTGCCTTCAAGGAAGGCAGCTTCGTAAAGTCAGGCGACCTGCTCTACAAAATCGACGACGACACATACCAGGCATCCTTTGCGGAAGCCCAGGCTGCTCTCGACCGCGCAGAAGTCAGCGTTCCAGCGGCTGAAGCGAATTTGCAGCGCTATGAGCGCCTTGCCAACAGCGGCGCATCCCAGAAAGAATTTGAAGATGCGCGCACCACATTGCTCCAGGCAAGAGCCTCCGTTGCACAGGCGCGTGCAACCTTGCAGACCGCGCAGATCAATCTGTCGCTGACGGAAGTTCGTGCGCCATTCGACGGCGTGACCTCCGCCACCAACTTTTCAATAGGAAACGTGGTCACGGCCAGTCAGGCGGATTCGCTGGTCACCCTGCGCCAGATCAACCCAATCTACATTCAGCTGAACGAATCCAGCGTCAACCTTCTGCGCCTGCAGTCTGCGATCAAGGCCGGCAAACTGGAACGTAGCGACAATAGCGAAACGACGGATATTCGTCTGACGCTGGAAGACGGGTCCGAGTACCCCGGCGTGGGCAAGCTCGACATGTCGGAAATGGCCGTCAGCACAACGACAGGCACCGTTTCCATCCGCACCCTGTTCGACAATCCCGACAACGTCATTCTTCCGGGCATGTATGTGCGTGCCACGATCACGGTGGGTAAGGAAATCGGCTACCTCATTCCCCAGCGCGCGGCTGGCCGCAACGCCAATGGCGAGCTGACTGCAAAGTTCGTGACCGGTGAAAACAAGGTCGAGACCCGCACATTCACCACAAGCCAGCTCTCTGGAAACAACTGGCTCGTGACGGATAATGTTGCGGATGGTGACAAGCTGATTGCTGACGGTTTTCAATGGATAACCGACAATGCCGTGGTCAATCCCATACCGGTCGAGATCGATGAAAAGGGCTCCATCGTAGAAAAGCAGGCGGCACAGCCTGCCACGGCCCCAGCTCCGGCGCCGAAATCATGATGTCTGAAGACATGCTCGGCAACATCGTGATCAGGAACTAGATATGTCAAAATTTTTCATTCGGCGACCGATCTTTGCTTGGGTCATCTCCATTGTCATCATGCTGGGTGGCGCACTGGCCATCAGCACCTTGTCGATCTCGCAATATCCGGAAATTGCGCCGCCAACGATCCGGATCAGCGCAACTTACACCGGCGCCAGTGCCGATACGGTCCGCAAGACCGTCACGCAGATCATCGAAGACGGGATGACCGGGCTTGACGGTCTGACCTACATGAACTCGTCGTCCACGACAGGATCGGCGAGCATCACCCTGACATTCGATAACAGCGTCAATGGTGACATTGCCCAGGTTCAGGTCCAGAACAAGCTCCAGCTTGTGACCTCGCAGTTGCCGGCAGTGGTTCAAAATCTGGGTATCCAGGTCACCAAGTCGACGTCGAGTATCCTGCTCGTTGGTGCCCTTGTGTCTACGGATGGGAAGCGCTCTTCGGCTGATCTCGGCGACATTTTTTCGACGCAGATATCGGACCAGGTAAAGCGCCTGGAAGGCGTCGGCAATATCAATGCCTTCGGCTCCGCTTATTCGATGCGCATCTGGCTCGACCCTTTCAAGCTGAAGAAATTCCAGCTGACGCCAGCTGATGTCACCTCGGCCATTCAATCGCAAAACACGCAGGTCTCCGTTGGCTCGGTTGGGGGACTGCCTTCCGTTGAAGGTCAGCAGATCAATGTGACGATGACGGCCCAAAGCCAGTTGACGACCGTTTCCGATTTCGAGCGGATCATCCTCAAAGTCGACACGACAGCTGCCAATGTCCGCCTGAGTGACGTGGCCCGGGTTGAAATCGGCCAGGAAAGCTATTCCTCCACTTCACGCTCGAACCGCCAGCCTGCGTCCGGCTTTGCGGTCAACCTTGCCACCGGCGCCAATGCGCTGGATACCGCAGCTCTCGTCAAAGCCAAGCTGGCGCAGATCGCACCTGCCCTGCCGCAGAACGTCAAGGTCATCTACCCTTACGACACCACGCCGTTCGTTTCGCTCTCCATCGAGAAAGTCGTTCACACGCTGATCGAAGCCATCGTACTGGTCTTCGTTGTTCTCCTGGTCTTCCTGCAGAACCTGCGTGCCACATTCATTCCGATGATTGCGGTTCCCGTAGTGCTTCTGGGCACCTTCGGCATTCTTGCGCTCACCGGGTACTCGATCAATACGCTGACGATGTTTGCCATGGTTCTTGCCATCGGCCTTCTTGTCGATGATGCGATCGTGGTTGTTGAAAACGTCGAGCGCATCATGACCGAGGAGGGCTTGAGCCCGTTGGAAGCCACGGAGAAATCCATGGGCGAAATCACCGGCGCCATTGTCGGTATCGCCCTTGTGCTGACGGCTGTGTTCATTCCCATGGCGTTCTTCGGTGGCTCGACAGGCATCATCTACCGTCAGTTCTCCGTCACCATCGTGTCTGCCATGCTGCTATCGGCCGTCGTCGCCATCGTGCTGACACCGGCACTTTGCGCCACGATGCTCAAGCCGGTTGATCATCATAAGAAGACCCGTGGTCCCGGCGCATGGTTCAACCGCAACTTCGACCGGACAACCACGGGATATGTGAATTCCGTGGGCTATCTGCTAAAGCGGCCATTGCGCGTACTTCTCATGTTCGCGATCATTATCGGTGGTTGCGCATGGTTCTTCACACGGCTGCCATCGTCCTTCCTGCCTCAGGAAGACCAGGGCGTTCTGATGACGATCATTCAGTTGCCAAACGGCTCGACGAGCGCGCAGACGGCAAAGGTCATCGAAAAAGTCGAGAACTTTTATCTCGACAAGGAAAAAGACACGATCGACAGCATTTTTGCTGTGAACGGCTTCAGCTTCACCGGTAGCGGACAAAGCTATGCTCTCGTCTTTGCCAAGCTGAAGGACTTCGATCAGCGTACAGCGCCAAACATGGCCGCCTCTGCCATCGTGCAACGCGCAATGGGAACCTTCATGACCTTCCGCGAAGCGCAGGTCTTCCCCATCCTGCCTCCCGCCATTCAGGGTCTGGGCAATTCCAGCGGCTTCTCCATGTATCTTGTCGATAGTGGTAACCGGGGTTCGGAAGCACTGGTCAACGCATCGAAACAGTTGATCCAGACCGCCAATGCCAGCGGCAAGGTCACGGCGATGCGCGCCAATGACCGCGATCAGGAAAGCCAGGTCAAGCTTGAACTCGATCAGGAGAAGCTGGGCTCGATGGGCCTCAACGTTGCCGAAGTCAACACCATGCTGACGACGATCTTCGCGGGCAGCCGGGTCAATGACTTCACGCTCAACAACAAGATCAAGAAGGTCTACGTCCAGTCGGACGCGCCATACCGCATGCAGGCAGAAGACCTGAAATACTGGAATGCGCGCAATTCGAGCAATGAGATGGTGCCGTTCACCGCGTTCACCACTGCAAAATGGGTCAACGGGCTGCCATCCGTTTCCGCTTACAACGCTGCCAGTGCATTCTCGCTGGAAGGCGCCGCCCCTCCTGGCCTCAGCTCGGGCGATGCCTTGAACGAGGTGGAACGAATCGTATCTGAAATGGACGGCGGATATTCGGTGGCCTGGACGGGACTTTCCTATCAGGAACGGCTATCGGGATCACAGGCACCACTTCTCTACGGTCTTTCTGTTCTGATCGTCTTCCTGTGCCTTTCAGCCCTTTATGAAAGCTGGTCGATCCCCTTCTCCGTCATCATGGCGGTACCGGTTGGCGTGCTCGGCGCCTTGCTGGCGGCACACTTCTTCGGTCAATCGAACGACGTCTACTTCAAGGTGGGACTGTTGACGACGATAGGCCTTGCCGCGAAAAACGCGATCCTGATCGTGGAGTTCGCTAAAGAGCGTCAGGAGCACGGATTATCCCTGCTAGACGCAACACTGGAGGCCGCAAAGCTTAGATTGCGTCCCATCATCATGACCTCGCTTGCCTTCATTCTGGGTGTCGTGCCGCTTGCTATCGCGAGTGGTGCAGGCTCCGCAGCGCAGAACGCGATCGGTATCGGCGTCCTGGGTGGTATGCTTTCTGCAACACTGCTGGGAATTTTCTTCATTCCATCGTTCTTCGTCATCATAAGGCGAATATCTAATCGTTAACAAACCAAAAATAGGCTAGCAAAGCAGGAATAGGCTGTTAGGAATATTGCTTATTATAAGCCGCATTTTCTCTGCCAATAACTGCGCTACGCTCGTTTCGACTAAGGTGCCGTGTGCGCCGAAATAAATTGGGATCACTCCATGCTGTCCATTCGCGCTACCCTTCCTCTGACCTTGCTCCTTCTGTCCGGCTGTGTTGTCGGGCCAGACCACAAGGCACCAGAGGTTCAGCTTCCTGCCAAATTCGCCGAGGGCGGAAAAGCCAGCAATGGCGATGTCGCAACCGTGGCATGGTGGAATGCATTCAACGACAGCCGTCTCAATGGATATGTCGCAACAGGCATGGCGCAGAACCTGACCGTTCTCCAGGCCATCGAACGAATCAATCAGGCACAGTCGCAGATCACCGTCGCCGGTGCTGGCGCTCTTCCAAGCCTGACAGGCTCCGCCAACCACATCACGTCGCAGACCAAGGGCAGCTTCCCGTCCACCAGTTCGTCTGTACGCAACAGCACGGCTGGAGCTCTTGACGCATCCTGGCTGCTGGATCTTTTTGGCCAGTACCGTCGCTCCAAGGAAAGCGCGAGTGCTTCTCTGGATGCAGCCTATTCAACGGCGGACGTTCAGCGCCTGACGCTGATCTCCTCTGTTGTCGCAGCCTA
The DNA here is from genome assembly GCF_014842165.1 of Rhizobium sp. CFBP 13644. NCBI lineage: Bacteria > Pseudomonadati > Pseudomonadota > Alphaproteobacteria > Hyphomicrobiales > Rhizobiaceae > Rhizobium > Rhizobium sp. CFBP 13644. Next base: position 342,631 of record NZ_JACYVF010000004.1, on the reverse strand, counting down.
TATCGATGTGCGTTATTATCAGGAACGTCTGGCTATCGCCCGCGCCAACCTGAAGTCCCGCCGCGAAACGCTTGACCTGACGAAGCTTCAGCTTGAAGCCGGTGCTGCGTCGCGTCTCGACGTCGTGCAGTCCGAAGGTCTGGTCAACTCGACAATTGCAGACATGCCGGGTCTCGAAACTGCCTTCCGCCAGGCGGCACACCGCATTGCAACCCTGCTCGGCATGCCGGCATCGTCGCTGGTTGTCGAATTGCAGCGTGGCGCGCGTCAGCCTGTCGCCCGCAAGGCACCGCTTACCGGTATCCCGGCTGACCTGATCCGCAACCGTCCCGATATCCGCGTTGCAGAGCGCAATCTCGCCGCTGCTGTGGCACAGATCGGCGTCGCCGAATCGCGCCTCTATCCAAGCATCACGCTGAGCGGCTCCATTTCTCCAAGCCTCGTGAACATTGCTAACAATGGCGCGCGCGGAACTTCGAACTCATGGTCCTTCGGACCGAGCCTCAACCTGCCGATCTTCGACGGTGGCAGCCTGCGCGCCAATGTCGACATCGCCAATTCGTCGGCCCGCGAGCAGTATCTCGTATGGAAGGCGACCGTGCTGAACGGTATCGAGGAAGTTGAAAACGCCCTTGCCGCCGTAACCCGCGACAAGCAGACGGAAGATGCCCTGCGCAAGACCGTCAACTCCTATCAGGAAGCTCTGTCGCTCGCGACCGCCAGCTACCGCGATGGCGCTTCGTCCCTGCTCGACGTGCTTGATGCGCAGCGTCAGGTTTCGACAGCCCAGGCAAACCTGGCCACAGCTGTTCAGAAAACCGCTCAGGACTATGTATCGCTCAGCGTTGCATTGGGCGGTGGTTATGCGGTCGGCGCGCCAACCACATCGTCTAACGCACGCATTGCAGCCAACACTCCCAAGGGAATGTAAAGGCAGCAAACTGCGTCTGGTCACCATCAATCCCGCAACGAAAGTTGCGGGATTTTTTGTGCGCAAAACAACAACAAAAAGCCCCGGAGCGATCCGGGGCTTTTGCAGAACAGAGTGATGGCTGAGAAGATCAGTTCTTCGCGCGCTCGACGTAGGAATTGTCTTCAGTCGCGATGACAACGCGAATGCCAGCGTCGATATGCGGCGGCACCATGGTGCGGATACCGTTGGACAGCATAGCAGGCTTGTAGGACGACGAAGCAGTCTGGCCCTTGACGACCGGCTCGGTTTCCATGATTTCAAGTGTCACGTGGCGCGGCAGGATGACGGCCAGCGGAATGCCTTCATGGATGGACAGAACACAGGTCATGCCTTCCTGAAGATAGGCCTTCTGCTCGCCCATCGTTTCAGTATCCACGACGACCTGATCGTAGTTTTCAGGGTTCATGAAGTGGAAGCCTTCGCCGTCTTCATAAAGGAACTGGAAGTTGAGGTCTTCAACGAAAGCGCGCTCGACCTGCTCGGTGGTGCGCCAGCGTTCGGCAACCTTCACACCGTCAGAGATGCGGCGCATATCGACCTGCGTCACCGGGGTACCCTTGCCAGGGTGGAAGTTATTGGCGTTGAGAACGACGTAAAGTTTGCCATCAACGTCGATGACATTGCCCTTGCGCACGGATGAGGCGATAACCTTGACCATAGGATTTCCTTGTAACTCAATGAAATGCGTCGTAAAGGACCGCGCGGCTGCATCGACCCGATGGACGTTTTGTGTGTTTTATGGGGCGCAACTACCCTAAATTCGGGACAAAGGCCAGCCTTCTAGAGCATTCAAGCGAAACTGCGGTGCGGTTTTCCGATGATTCAAGAGAACCGAGGCCACCGAAGTGCCGCAACAGCGCATTTTCCTCTGCTCCGCGAAAGAAACAACCGTGAAGAAGACCGCGAATGGGTAACAGCCTCGACACGACCTCTCCCTGGTGGACACCGGATGTTCATAGCGATCGCCGGCCCTTTCTGCTTGGCCGCAACGCCATTCAGGCCGCATTTCGCGGTTTCTTCGCCAAAAATGATTTCATCGAGGTCGATACGGCCACGTTGCAGGTTTCTCCCGGCAACGAAGCGCACCTTCACGCTTTTGCCACAACCGGGATCACGACCAGCGCAGAACACGCTCCTCTTTATCTGCACACATCGCCGGAATTTGCCTGCAAGAAACTGCTGGCGGCGGGCGAGCCGCGCATCGCCTGTTTTGCCCATGTCTACCGCAACCGCGAACGTGGCCCCCTCCATCATCCCGAATTCACCATGCTGGAATGGTATCGGGCTGGCGAAACCTATGAAACATTGATGCGGGATAGCGCGCAATTGCTGGGCCTTGCCGCAGAGACCGCAAAGACGAAAACATTCCGCTACCGCAATAGTGAGGTCGATCCTTTCCTTGAACCGGAGCGCATCAGTGTTGCCGAGGCCTTTTCGCGGTATGCGCAGATTGATCTTCTGGCGACGGTTGCGGCAACGGGCGAAACCGACCGTGACCATCTCGCGGCCCTTGCGGTATCCTCTGGCATCCGCATTTCCCATGACGATAGCTGGGCCGACATCTTCAGCCGGGTGATTGTTGAGCGGGTCGAGCCGCAGCTTGGCTTTGGCCGAGCGACAATTCTTGACGAATACCCCACCAGCGAAGCAGCACTTGCGCGGCGCTCACCCGGCGATAGCCGCGTGGCAGAGCGTTTCGAGCTCTATGCCTGCGGCGTGGAACTGGCCAATGCCTTTGGTGAACTGACCGACGCTGCCGAACAAAGACTGCGCTTTGAAGCCGAGATGCGCGAAAAACAACGCATCTATGGTGAAACATACCCGATAGACGAAGACTTTCTGGCAGCCTTGGCCGCGATGCCGCAAGCCAGCGGCATCGCGCTTGGTTTTGACCGGCTGGTCATGCTGGCCACGGGCGCGCCACGCATCGATCTCGTCATGTGGGCACCCGTTGCGGCTTACGGCTCATGACGGTGCGCAGCCTCAAATCGGCAGCCGATCTGCTGGCAGCAGGTCTGGTGGACGAGGTGGAGCTTGAACGCATTCGCCCGGTCGAGGAACGTTACGCCATCGCAGTCACACCCGACATGGCTGCGCTGATTGACAAGACGGACAAGCTTGATCCGATCGGACTGCAATTCCTTCCAAGCGAAAAAGAGCTTCTCAGCACCCCGGAAGAGCGCGCCGACCCGATTGGTGATGAAGCCCACAGCCCCGTCCACGGCATTGTGCATCGTTACCCGGACCGCGTGCTGTTGAAGGCGGTCCATATCTGCCCGGTCTATTGCCGCTTCTGCTTCCGCCGCGAAATGGTGGGGCCGCAGGGCAATGGCACCATGACGGGTGATGAGCTGGAAACCGCGCTGTCCTACATCGCCGAGCACAAGGAAATCTGGGAGGTGATTCTCACCGGCGGCGACCCGCTGGTGCTGTCTCCCCGCAGGCTTGCCACCATCATGGAGGGTCTCAAAGCGATCAGCCAGGTCAAAATCGTGCGCTTTCACACCCGTGTTCCCGTGGTTGATCCCAAGCGTGTTGATGCAGAGCTGGTCGAAGCGCTGAAATCCAGTGGCAAGACGACCTATGTCGCGCTTCACGCCAACCATGCCCGTGAATTCACGGCAGATGCACGGGCGGCATGCGCAAGGCTGGTCGATGCTGGCATTGCCATGATCAGCCAAACAGTTCTGCTCAAGGGCATCAATGACGATCCCGCCGTTCTGGCAGATCTCATGCGCGCCTTCGTGGAAGCGCGTGTCAAACCCTATTATCTCCACCATCCCGATCTTGCGCCGGGCACCAGCCACTTCCGGCTGGATGTGGAAGAGGGGCAGAGAATCGTCGCTGCGCTGCGCGGGCGCATATCAGGCCTGTGCCAGCCAACCTATGTTCTGGATATTCCCGGCGGCCACGGAAAAGCCGTCATCAGTCACACTGCGGTCGCGAAACATGCCGATGGTTGCTACACAGTCTCTGATTTCAACGGAAACGATCATGCCTACCCGCCGTCCGGCGCGTGATGACATCCAAAAATCGCGGTTTTCCGGGGCCTTGACCAAATGGGCCAAAAGAAACAAAAATTTCACAATTCCGCCCCCGTCCTGTCATCATAAAGAAAAATATTCTACCTATATTGATCTTCATTGATTACGCCACTGATCTGGAGTATCAGTTCTTTCTGTTGGAGAGTGATTCTCCACCATGTCCAGATCAGCATCAGAGCAGGGAGAGTGTCATGTCTTACTTGAAACGCATCGCCGCAATCCTTGACCTAGGGTTTGCCTGGTCCGGCCGCACAGTGATGTGTTCCCGCTGCTGTCGAATGTGACCTAACAGTCATCCACTCTTTCAAATTCGATTCGACGAAATGCTGTGACGAGCCACGGCGGGAGTATGTATTATGCAAAGACAAGTTATTGAATTCGCGGGTGAGCCGGTTGGTATTGTTGTGCCGGACGAGAACCGCCTGAAGTTTATCGCTGTAAAATTCCACGTGCATGACCTTGACGACCAGCGCTTCGACAGCGCCGATGACGTGCGTGTTGCCATCAGCAACCTCGTGCGCAACCGCACAGTCGCGGCAATGGTCTGAAACAGCCACCTCGGTTGATGCGAAAAAAGGCGTTGCTCCCCAGGGGAACAACGCCTTTTTTTCGTCTTCAGAACGCCGTGAAAGTCAGCGTCGTCAGCGAGCGCACGATGCCGGGAATGCTGACGATGTTCTCATTGATGAACTTGCCGGGATCCTGTTCCGGCGACAGATAAATCTTCAACAGAAGATCATACTCTCCACTGGTGGAGTAAAGCTCGGAAACCAGTTCCGTCTTGTAGATGGCATCGGCAACTTCATAGGTCTTGCCGGGTGTGCACTGAAGCTGAACGAAAATGGGCTTCATTATTTCTTTCCCGTCATCAATTGATGTGAGCGCCTCGGCGCAATCCTTCACGTGAGACCACTATTGGCCGAGCCGGGCGCAGGTTTCAAGCCTGACCATCATTCCCATTGCAATCTCGCCTTCATATTCGTGCCCGGCATGACATGATGACGAGATGTCGGTTTTCACAGTGTCACGGCGTCTGTAAGCTGGCCGTTGCGACATGCGCATAAACCATCTGCTTCCTTGGGGCACTTCAATGTACAACGATCCTCGCTCTCACGGCCTATGGGAAAAGACAGCGCCTGAACCGCCGGTGACAAGCAGACTCGAAACGCGCGAGACTGCCGATGTCGTCGTGGTGGGCGCAGGCTTTACCGGCCTGTCGGCTGCCCTGCATCTGGCAGAACGCGGCATCCGCGTCATCGTTGTCGAGGCCAAGTCCATTGGCTTTGGCGGTGCGGGCCGCAATGTCGGCCTCATCAATGGTGGAATGTGGGTCATGCCCAAGGAGCTGCCTGATGTACTAGGCCCCGTTTATGGCGAGCGGTTGCTCGACCTCCTGGGCAACGCGCCCTTTGTCGTCAGAGATGTCATCGGCAGGCACGATATTTCCTGCGAACTTGAAACGAATGGAACACTGCACTGCGCCGTTGGCGAAAAGGGGCTGGCCGAGGTGCGCGAACGGTGCGCCCAGTGGGCGGCAAGAGGCGCTCCCGTGCGGGTTCTGGATGCGCAGGAAACAGCGGCCCGTGTCGGCTCAAACGCCTATAGCGGCGCTTTGCTGGACGAGCGCGCCGGAACCTTGCAGCCGCTAGCCTATGTGCGCGGCCTTGCAATGGCCGCGCAGAAGGCTGGTGTGACGATCTACACGGAAAGCCCTGTTATTGCCTGTGATGCAGATGGCGATGGCTGGGCGGTCAAAACGGCGCAAGGCAGCGTGGGGGCGGATTGGGTCATCGTGGCGACCGAGGCTTACAGCACCGGACCGTGGAATATCATCCGCGAAGAGCAGGTCTATCTGCCCTATTTCAATTTCGCCACACGCCCCCTTGGCGATAATGTGCGAAAGACCATTCTGCCAAACCGTGAAGGCTGCTGGGATACCAAAGAGATCCTGTCATCCTTCCGCATGGATCAGGCCGGACGGCTTGTGTTCGGCAGCGTCGGATCCCTGCGCAACACCGGAACCGCCGTGCACCGAGCATGGGCCAAACGGTCTCTCGCACGGCTGTTTCCGCAATTGGGCGATATTGATTTCGAATGCGAATGGTACGGCCAGATCGGCATGACCGACAATGCCGTGCCGCGCTTTCACAAATTCGCAAAAAACATCGTCGGTTTCTGTGGCTATAACGGGCGTGGCATCGCGCCGGGTACCGTTTTCGGCAAGACGCTGGCGGCCCATGTCGCGGATGACATCAGCGAGGACGATCTTCCGCTGCCGGTCACCGTGCCGAAAGCGCAGAGCCTGCGGGTTCTGAAAGAAGCCTATTACGAAGCTGGCGCTCAAGTCGCCCATTTCACCGGGGAACGGTTCTAGAACCTGCTTTTACAGCGTAAAATGATCTACAGTCCTTCGCGAGGATCGATATATCCTTGAAAACATAACGGATGGCGCTTAAGTGGGCTTATTCCAGCGTTTCTCGAAAACAGGGTGTATGGCCATGGGAATGTCCCGGCGTGTTCTCGCCAGAAAAACACTTGCGACCCTTTTTAGCGCGTGGCTCATCGCTGCTGGGCTTTCAGGCACGGCGATGGCGCAGGAAAAGCTCACTGTATTTGCCGCAGCCAGCATGAAGAATGCGCTGGATGCCGCCAATGCTGAATGGACAAAAAAGACCGGAATCTCGGTCACGGCATCCTATGCCGCAAGCTCAGCGCTGGCAAAGCAGATTGAAGCGGGCGCCCCTGCCGATCTTTTCATATCGGCCGATCTGGCGTGGATGGATTATGTGGAAGGCAAAAAGCTTATCCGTGCGGACAGCCGGACCAATCTTTTCGGCAACCAACTGGTGCTGATCGCACCATCCGATCAGGCGACACAGGTGAAGATCGAACCGGGTTTCGATCTTGGCCAGCGTCTGGGTGAAAACAAGCTGGCCATGGGGGCGGTTGAAACCGTTCCCGCCGGAAAATATGGCAAAGGTGCGCTTGAAAAGCTCGGCATATGGCCTTCCGTCGAGAACAAAGTCGCAGGCGCCGAAAGCGTCCGCGCCGCCCTCCTCCTCGTTTCACGCGGCGAAGCACCCTATGGCATTGTCTATCAGACCGATGCCGCCGCCGATCCCGGCGTTGCAATCGTCGGCACGTTTCCCACAGATAGCCACGATCCCATCATTTATCCCGCAGCCATTCTAGCAGACTCGAAAAAATCCGCCGCACAGGGCTACCTCGATTTTCTGAAATCCTCAGCAGCCGCTCCCTTCTTTGAAAAGCAGGGCTTTACGATTGTGAAGTAAGGTCTGATATCAGGGCCGTTTGAGCGGGACCGTGGAACCAGCAGGAATGGCAGAGTGGACTTGATATCGCTTACCCCGGAAGAATGGACGGCCATTCGTTTGAGCCTCTGGGTCTCAACCATTGCCATGCTGGCCAGCCTTCCCTTCGGCATTGCGACAGCCTATGCCTTGGCGCGTGGGAAGTTCTGGGGAAAATCCATTCTGAACGGCATTGTCCACCTACCGCTTATCCTGCCGCCTGTCGTCACAGGCTTTGTTCTTCTCATTCTGTTCGGGCGCAGGGGCGTGATCGGCCAGTTTCTCGATCAGTCTTTCGGTATCGTCTTTTCCTTTCGCTGGACGGGTGCGGCTCTCGCCTGCGCTGTCATGGCGTTTCCGCTGATGGTCCGCTCGATCCGCCTTTCGATTGAAGCCGTGGACCGCAAGCTGGAGGAAGCTGCGGGCACGCTGGGCGCAAGCCCGCTCTGGGTGTTTCTGACGGTGACTTTGCCGCTGACGCTACCCGGCATCATTGCCGGAATGATCCTGGCCTTTGCCAAGGCGATGGGAGAATTCGGCGCGACGATTACCTTCGTGTCCAACATCCCCGGTGAAACACAGACACTCTCTGCTGCCATCTACACCTTCACGCAGGTGCCGGGCGGTGATGCGGGCGCGCTGCGGCTGACAGTCGTCGCCATCGCAATTTCCATGCTTGCCTTGCTGGCCTCTGAATTTCTGGCGCGATGGATCGGCAAGAAGGTCAGCGCCGAATGACCCTTCACCTCGACATCGAACACAGGTTTGGCGCCTTTACCTTGGAAGCAAAGCTCAGCGCTGGAACCGGCGTTACCGCCCTGTTTGGCCGTTCCGGATCCGGCAAGACCTCTCTTGTCAGGATCATAGCGGGCTTGACCAAACCACAACGCGGGCTGGTGGAACTGGATGGCGAAGTGCTGGCCGATAGCGCGCGACACATATGCATTCCCTGCCACAAGCGCCGCTTCGGCTATGTCTTTCAGGAAGCACGACTGTTTCCGCATCTCACTGTCGAGCAAAACCTGCATTATGGCCGCTGGTTTTCCGGTGCGTCGGCAAAGCCTGCTGAAAGTGCAGACATCATTGAGATGCTGGGCATGGGCCACCTGTTGAAACGCCGTCCGGAAAATCTCTCCGGTGGTGAAAAGCAGCGCGTCTCCATTGGCCGTGCACTTCTTTGCTCGCCGCGCCTGCTGTTGATGGATGAACCTCTGGCGGCGCTTGATGAAGCCCGCAAGGCGGAGATCATTCCCTATCTGGAGCGATTGCGGGACGAGACGAAAATCCCGATCATCTATGTCAGCCATTCGATCACCGAAGTCTCGCGTCTGGCAGACCGGATTGTGGTGTTGAAAAACGGGCGCGTGGAGATCGATGGTCCCGCCGCAACCATTCTCTCGCGCCCGGCCTTCAGCACCCACCTTGAGCGCCGCGAAGCGGGCAGCATTCTCTCAGGCACCATCGAGGCTTTTGACAGGGAGCATGGTCTTGCCACCCTTCGCCTCACCAGCAAGGCCTTGCAGGTGCCGACACAATGGGCCGACGTGGGCAGGGCCGTTCGTGTTCACATTCCAGCGCGGGACGTCATGCTAGCGACCGTGAGGCCGGAGGGCCTCAGCGCACTCAACATTTTGGAAGGCTCCATTGCTGAGATCATGCCCGCATCCGACGGCATGGTCATGGTCCAGACGGATTGCGGCGGCGATATCATCCAGTCGCGCATCACGCAGCTTTCGGTGGAACGGCTGCGGCTTGAAGCCGGGATGCCGATCTTTGTCATCGTCAAATCGGCAGCATTCGATCCCTATTGAGGTGCCTCACGGCGATTGGCTTCCAGCCACTCCATATCGGCTTTCAGAGCATCAACGACACGCTGCTCCATATCCCGGCAGCGGCCCAAGAGCTCTTCGCCAAAAGGCGTCAAGCCTGCGCCGCCGCCCTGCTTGCCGCCCCGCTGAGATTCGATGACTGGCTGATGGAACATGTGGTTCAGCGCATCCACCAGCAGCCAGGCACGGCGGTAGGACATGTCCATGGCCCGGCCAGCGGCGGAAATCGAACCCGTTGATACAATCAGCTCCATCAGTTGGATCTTGCCGCGTCCGAGACGGTCATCAGGCGGAAAATCGATGCGCAAGACGGGTTTCAATGGAGCCTTCCTTTCGCTCATCTTGGATCAGCTCCGAAGCGGTCCTTCCAGGATCTTTGCGCACCGTCATGAGGCAGTGCCGTGGCTTCAAACACACCACGTGCGATGGCGCGCGCCATGACGAGGGTTGCCAGATGGCACAGTTCAAGAAAATCGGCTGGCCCGGTCAAGGCTTTGCGGCCAGTCGCTGCCGCAAACATGGTGTCACCATCGCTGGACAGATGGGATGGCAGAACGGCGCGCGCCAGACCGGTATGGGCCATGATGGAGAGGCGATGCGCTTGCGCTTTTGAGAGGACGGCATCGGTCACCACAGCACCGATTGTGGTGGCGGTCAGCGTCACGCCCTTGATCTGCATGGCAACGTCGGCATCCGTAAAGGCTGGCGGCATGCCAAGCCCCCCAAACTCGTTACCACTCTCAAAAGGTGCCGCCCAGAAATGATCGCCGCTTCCAACAGTGGCAGAGCCGAGCGCATTGACGGCAACGATGGCCGCAATTCTGTGGCCGGATGAGGTGACCGCGCTGGCGGAGCCCAAGCCACCCTTGACCGTCGCGGTGGTTGCGCCGGTTCCTGCGCCAATGGTGCCAAGCGCAAAGGGCGCCTTTGATGCCGCCTTGAAGGCCGAATAGCCCATGTCGCGGTAAGGGGAATGCAGACCCCAATCCTTGTTTCCGCCATTCAGAAGATCCATCAGGATGGCTTGCGGCACGATGGGAACACGGGTTGGGCCGACCGCAAAACCCCGGCCAAGCTCCCGCAATCCGGATTGAACACCGCCCGCCGCATCCAGCCCGAAAGCGGACCCGCCGGACAGAACGAAAGCATCCACGGTCTCAACCGTCATGGAAGGATCGAGAAGTGCTGTATCCCGACCGCCGGGCGCACCACCCAGAATGGAGCCGGATGCAATGGCCGGTTCATCGAAGACAATGGCGGTGACGCCAGATCCCAGAGCAAGATCCGTTGCATGGCCAACCGCCACGCCATCAATATCATTCAGAAGATTGTGCAAGAGCGGGACCCTCCATGGTTCTCTCGGTATCCCGCCCTTGCCCCCTCCTGTCAACGCATCACGAAAACACTGCTGTTCCAATAACGGGTGTCGATGGAACCGCCATGTCGCGCGGCTCAAGCAGACCTGACAGAAAGCCTTCCCGCCCCGCCGCAACAGCCTTCGCAAAGGCCCCTGCCATGATGACGGGGTTGCCGGCACCCGCCACCGCCGTGTTCAAAAGCACGGCATCATAACCCAGCTCCATGACGGCAGTTGCGTGGGAGGGGCGACCGAGCCCTGCATCCACGATAATCGGCACATCTGGAAAATGGGCGCGCATGGAGCGCAGTGCCGTGATGTTCAGCGGTCCCATCGCACTGCCAATCGGCGCGCACCATGGCATCAGCACCTTGCATCCAGCGTCAACAAGCTTTTCGGCCACGACAAGATCGTCCGTGGTGTAAGGGAACACATCAAACCCGTCATCCACCAGAATGCGCGCCGCCTCGACCAAGGCGAAGACATCCGGTTGCAGCGTATCGTGATGGCCGATCACTTCAAGCTTGATCCAGTTGGTCTTGAAGACCTCGCGTGCCATTTTCGCCGTCAGTACCGCTTCCTTGGCCGTATGGCATCCAGCCGTATTGGGCAGAACGAGGCGGTCCAGCTCGCGGATCATCTCGAAAAACTGCCCGCCGGTCTTGCCACCCGCCGTTTCCCGCCGCAGCGAAATCGTCAGAATATCCGTTCGGCTGGCGCGGACAGCATCCGCCAGAACCGAAGGTGACGGATAGCGCGCCGTGCCCAGAAGCAGTCTTGAGCTGACCTCACGTCCATAAAGCGTCAACATGTCTTATCCTCCCTGCATGGGTGAGAGAATTTCGATCCGGTCGAAATCCTTGAGATGGAAACCGTGCCTGTCTTCGGCATGGACCAGATCGCCATTGACCGCTGTCGCGAGCCAATCACCCTCAAAATCGAGGCTTGCCAGAAGCTGGGACAGGGTGTCGGCGCTGAGATCATGCTCTTGCCCATTGACGAGAATTTTCATGGGAAACCTCCTTATTCTCAAGACTATCTGCAGCCTTGATGGCCATGGCGGGTGAAAGCAGAAAGCCGTGGCGGTGGGCGCCATTGATGAACAGCGTATTTCCGCTGCGGGTGACGGACGGCAGATTGTCGGGAAAGGCGGGGCGGATGCCGGTGCCCGTCTCGACAATCTTGGCTTCCGCAAAAGACGGGTGGAGCGCATAGGCGGCGTTGAGAAACTCCATCATCGAGCGCACGGATATCGGCCCGGCATCCTCGGTTTCGATCATGGTCGCACCCACCATGAAACGCCCCGGCTCACGCGGCACGACATAGAGCGGGATGCGCGGATGCAGCAGACGCACGGGCCGGGAAAGCGCGATATCGGGAGTGGCAAGATAGAGCATTTCACCCCTGACACCACGAAGCTTCTCAAGCGTGCCGAGTTGGGCATGGCCGGTGCAATCGACAATCCTGTCAAATCCGGTCTCAGTGATTGGCTCGCCACCCAGATGAAAAGCAACACCCATCGAGATCAGCCGCTGCTGCAACGCCGCGAGGGCCAGTCTTGGATCAAGATGACCTTCGCGCTCGAAGAAAAGCCCATGCCGGAAGCGCCCGCCAAGATCGGGCTCCAATGCGGCAATCTCCTCCTCGTTGACGCTGCGATGCTGGCTCGTGCGCGCGGCAAACCGGGCAAGCTCCGATTTGTCGCGTGCCGGGGCAACCACCAGCGTGCCGTTTCGCACGACAAGACCCTGCGTTGCCTCATCCCACCAGTCCAACGCGGAAGACCCAAGCCGGATAACGGCCTCGTCGGCGCTTTCCCGTTCGCACCAGGGCGCCAGCATGCCACCGGCATACCAGGACGCACCGTGCCCCGCCTTCGCTGCGGTGTCATGGATATCAACCGAAAGACCGCGTCTGACCATTTCCAGAGCGGCCGTCAGTCCCATGACGCCCGCTCCTTTGACGAGAATACGCATCTCACTCACCGGCAACGGGCGTATCGAGCGGCATATAGAGGCTGCCACCCTGCTTGAACTTTTCCGCCATGGCCTCCAGACCTTCCTTCTGTGCCTCGGCCCTGATGTCATGGGAGATGCGCATCGAACAGAATTTGGGACCGCACATGGAGCAGAAATGCGCAACCTTATGCGCTTCCTTCGGCAAGGTCTCATCATGGAAGGACCGGGCCGTTTCCGGGTCCAGCGACAGGTTGAACTGATCCTCCCAGCGAAATTCGAAACGCGCGCGTGACAGCGCATTGTCGCGGATCTGCGCGGCGGGATGGCCCTTGGCAAGATCGGCGGCATGGGCGGCAATCTTGTAGGTAATCACACCCACCTTCACGTCGTTACGATCAGGCAGGCCCAGATGCTCCTTAGGCGTCACATAGCAAAGCATGGCGGTGCCGAACCAGCCGATCATCGCAGCCCCGATGCCTGACGTGATGTGGTCATAACCCGGCGCGATATCGGTCGTCAGCGGCCCAAGCGTGTAGAAGGGCGCTTCTCCGCAGACCTTCAGCTGCTTGTCCATGTTTTCCTTGATCTTGTGCATGGGCACATGACCCGGACCTTCGATCATCACCTGACAATCTTTCGCCCAGGCAATCTGCGTCAGCTCGCCCAGCGTTTCCAGCTCGGCAAATTGCGCGGCGTCATTGGCATCGGCAATCGAGCCCGGACGGAGACCATCGCCCAGCGAGAAGGACACATCATAGGCGCGGCAAATGTCGCAAATCTCTTCGAAATGCTCGTAGAGGAAGGATTCCTTATGGTGGTGCAGACACCACTTGGCCATGATCGAGCCGCCACGCGACACGATGCCAGTCACGCGGTTGACGGTCAGCGGAATGTAGTGCAATCGCACCCCGGCATGGATGGTGAAGTAATCGACGCCCTGCTCGGCCTGCTCGATCAGCGTATCGCGAAAAACCTCCCAAGTCAGGTCTTCGGCAATGCCACCCACCTTTTCCAGTGCCTGATAGAGCGGAACCGTTCCAATCGGCACCGGTGCGTTGCGGATGATCCATTCGCGGATGTTGTGAATGTTGCGACCGGTCGAAAGGTCCATCACCGTATCGCCACCCCAGCGGATCGCCCAGACCATCTTGTCGACCTCATCCGCCATGGATGATGTCACAGCGGAATTGCCGATATTGGCATTGATCTTGACGAGGAAATTACGACCGATAATCATCGGCTCGGCTTCCGGGTGGTTGATATTGGCCGGAATGATCGCCCGGCCTGCCGCAACTTCCTGCCGCACGAATTCCGGCGTGACGTAATCGGGAATGTGAGCGCCGAAACTTTCGCCATCTCGAACCAGCTTTTCCTTTGCGGCTTCGCGGCCAAGATTTTCGCGGATCGCGACGAACTCCATCTCTGGCGTGATGATGCCTGCCCGGGCATAGGCCAATTGCGTCACGGCCTTGCCGTCTTTCGCCCGCAGCGGCTGGTTTCGCACGGGAAACTCAGGTGTCAGCCTTTCGCCTGTCGCAAAGCCGTTATCCTCAGGTTTGACGTGTCTGCCCTCATAGGCCTCCACGTCCCCCCGTGCCACGGCCCAGGCGTGGCGAAGGCGCGGCAATCCACCTTCGATGTCGAGGATATGTTTGGGATCGGTGTAGGGGCCGGAAGCGTCATAGACCGTGACAGCCGGCTCACCCGCTGTGGGGTGAAGGGCAATTTCGCGCATGGGAACGCGGATATCAGGGTAAAGCACGCCTGCCCTGTGAACCTTGGTCGAGGCGGGAAGCGGACCGGTGGTGACTGTGGGGGTGATAGTCTTGGCAACAATGTTCATCGTGAGGCTCCAAAGCAAAAGAGTTGGAGACCCAGTTCGAGCATGAAAGACGAAAAACCACGGGCAAACGGATGTGTGACGTGATCCGTAGCAGCCAGGCTGCTGTCTGCGCGTGTGCACCGTCCCTACGCCAGTATGAACTGGATCAGGTTCAACGGGTCACTGCGCATCGTAGCAGTATCTCAGCCCCTTGACGGGACACCCCTGGTGAATGCGCCAATGAGAAACCCGTGAGCATGATTTGTCAAGGCGTTACCAAACCTGCGCCGAAATCAAACCTAGTCACGACAAATTAACCTAGCCGTTTATTCCAATTTTATTTTTTAAAGCGTAATTCCGATATTGAGCTATGATCGCGCTTACTCGACTGGAGACTACTTGAAATGAATTCAACTATTCGTGAAATACTCTCGAAATTCGGCCAACTTCCTGTTCCCGTTGATACAATTGTAGATGAAGCAGATCTTTACGCTGCGGGACTTTCTTCCTTTGCCTCGGTGCAGCTGATGCTCGGACTGGAAGATGCTTTTGATATCGAGTTTCCAGACAGCATGTTGAACCGTAAATCTTTCGCCAGCATTTCCGCAATCGAAGCGACCGTTAAAACCATTCTTGATGGGAAAGAGGCTGCCTGATGGACCTGTCCGTGGCCACAAGCGATGCAACGCTGTCCGTTAGAGCAACGCGCGTGGCCGCGATCGCTGCGCGCCACGCAGACGATGTCGACGCGGCAGGGCGCTTCCCAAAGGAAGGAATCGCAGCGCTTCGACAAGAGCGCCTGCTTGGCATTCAGGTTCCCGTCCATCTGGGCGGCGAAGGCGCAAGTCCGAGCGAAATCACCGATGTCTGCTGCACCCTGGGGCAGGCCTGCTCCGCGACAGCAATGATCTTTGCCATGCATCAGATCAAGGCATCGAGCCTTGTCGAGCATGGGGAAGACAGTGAATGGCACAGCGCCTTCATGCGCCGCATGGCCGATGAACAATTGTTGCTGGGTTCAGCCACAACAGAAGGCGGCATTGGCGGAAATCTGCGCAACTCGATCTGCGCGATTAACGTGGATGGCGAAGTTTGCCGTCTTGAGAAAGACGCGACAGTCATTTCCTACGGCAGCGAAGCCGATGCAATCCTGATCACCTCGCGCGCCCATGCCGATGCTGCGCCAACAGACCAGGTGATGACGGTGTTCCTGAAGCATCAGTACAGCCTTGAAAGAACCCATATCTGGAACACGCTCGGCATGCGTGGCACCTGCTCCGATGGCTTTCTTTTCAAGGGGCAAGCCCCGTCGCAACAGATTTTCCAGAAACCCTTTGCCGAAATTGCGGCGCAATCCATGCTGGCCACATCGCATCTTTTCTGGAGTGGTGTGTGGTACGGCATTGCGGCTGATGCTGTTGCCCGTGCCCAGGCTTTCGTTCGCGCAGCCGCCCGCAAATCGCCCGGTGTCGCGCCTCCGGGTGCAATTCGGCTGGCAGAGGTTTCCAACAAGCTGCAAATCGTCAAATCGAACATCATCGCTGGCCTCAAGGCCTACGACCAGACCAAGGACGACCCTGAGACACTCATGTCCATGGCCTTTGCCATCGCCATGAACAATGTGAAGATCTGCTCGTCCGAAACCATTCTGGAAATCATCAACCATGCCATGCTGATCTGCGGCATCATGGGATACAAAAACGGGACGCCTTACAGTCTCGGCAGACATTTACGCGATGCGCATTCAGCGCAGCTCATGATTTCAAACGACCGCATATTGGGCAATTCTGCCAATCTCCTGCTCGTTCAGAAGCAGGACATCAGCCTTTTGGGATAAGACCATGGACATGCAGACTTCCTTTCTCGATCGCCTGTTCGACAAAGGGCTTTTGATCGATACCGGCGTGGACGGCCTTTATGGTCGAAGCGGCCAGTTCGAAGACGTCATCGTTGCTTTCGAGCGGTTGATCGATAGGGTCGGTGGCCCTGACAAGGCCGAAGCCATTCGCTTCCCGCCCGGCATCAACCGCGCCTATTTCGAAAAAAGCGGCTACATGAAGAGCTTTCCGCAACTGGCCGGAACCGTGCATTCCTTTTGTGGCTGCGAGCTGGACCATGTCAGCCTGCTGAAAAGCATGGATGAAGGAACCGACTGGACCAAGGACCAGAAGGCAACGGACATCGTTCTGACACCGGCGGCCTGCTATCCGCTCTATCCGACGATTGCCAAGCGCGGCGCCCTTCCGGCAGCCGGTGGTCTATACGACATCCAGTCCTACTGCTTCCGCCATGAACCCTCCAAGGACCCTGCGCGCCAGCAGCTTTTCCGCATGCGTGAATATGTTCGCATGGGCACGGAAAGCGACGTCACGGAATTCCGCCAGTTGTGGATGGATCGCGGCGTGGAGATGATGGAGAAGGTCGGCCTCGACGTGAAAATCGACATTGCCAATGATCCCTTCTTCGGACGCGCAGGCAAGATGCTGGCCAACAACCAGCGTGACCAGAACCTGAAGTTTGAGCTGCTGATACCGGTCACCTCAACCGAAAATCTGACGGCCTGCATGAGCTTCAACTACCATCAGGACGCTTTCGGCGCGAAATGGGGCCTCAACCTCAGCGATGGCGCGGTGGCACACACGGCCTGTGTGGGCTTCGGCCTTGAGCGCATTGCGCTGGCGCTCTTTGCAAAACACGGTCTGGATGTGGACGCATGGCCGCAGCCAGTGCGCGATACGCTTTGGGGCTAAGGCTGGCATGACAAGCATTTTTCCGGCTCTGGACGCTGCACATCACGTTCCCCATCCGCTTCACTCACTGGAGCGGATGTGGCCGGAAACGAACTGCTATGTCGACCTGTGGATCGAGCTTCTGGCCGCCAGCGGATATGCGCCGGAAGCCATGCTCGGCTTCACCCTGACCCAGGATTTTGAAGGTGACCAGTTCACCTTCTTCAAGGTGCCACTGGAAGATCTCGACGCACTCTACGGCATCCGTGTCAGCGAGCTTGCGATTTTCGACAGGCTCGAAAACCACATTGCAGCACAGTTGCAGCGCGGCCGGATCTGCCTCATCGAGATGGACAGCTTCTACATGCCCGACACACAGGGTGTGGGATATCGCCAGGACCACGGCAAGACGACGGTTGCCATCAACCGGATGGACCTTGAGAACCGCAAGCTCGAATATTTTCACAATGGCGGCTATTTCGCGCTTCAGGATGACGATTTCTCAGGCATCTTCCAACACCATCTTGGAGATGCCGATCTGCCTTTTCTGCCCTACACGGAATTTGCCAAATTTCCCGAAGACCGTGTTTCAGAGGGAGAAACGCGCAAGGCCGCTGAACGGCTGCTAGCCCACCATTTCGCACGGCGTCCCAGACACAATCCCATCAAGGCGTTCGCGGCTGTCTTCCCCGCGCAGGTGGAAGAGGTTGCTGACAGGCCTTTCGGCTATTTCCACAAATATGCTTTCAACACGCTGCGCCAGTTCGGTGCCAATTTTGAACTGGCAGCCAGCCATCTGGAGTGGATGGGTGGAGACGCGCGGTTTGGCAAAGCGGGCGCGCACGCATTGCGCATATCGGAAGTGGCAAAGTCGGTGCAGTTCCAGCTTGCCCGGGCCATTGCCCGCCGCAAGTTCGAACCTCTTGCCACCGCTCTCGATCCCGCCATTGCCGCCTGGTATGATCTGATGGGGGAATTGGAGACGTCTCTGGCCAAAACAAGCGAGGCGGCGTGACAGCGCCATCCGCCATGGTCCACACCACTGAGGAGCTGCTGAGCGAGGGCTGGACCCTGACGCTGAGCGACAGTGGTGCCTACGAAACGCCCACCGATATTCCACCTGATATCGAGACCCTGTCAGCGCCCGTTCCCGGAACCGTCGCGCAGGCGCTGGAAAATATCGGGCAATTCGACAGGGACAAGCCAAGACCACTCAACGGCCATGACGCTTGGTACCGGATGACCTTGATCTGCGATCAAGCTGGCCCCGCCATTCTGCGCTTCCACGGTCTGGCAACCATTGCCGAGATTTTTATCAACGGCGAACGCGTCGCGCAGTCCGTCAGCATGTTCGAAGCGCTGGATGTTCCCTTCGCACTGACCGGCGCCGATGAAATCGCGGTCTGTTTCCGGGCTCTTGCGCCCCGTCTGGATAAGACCGGGCCGCGTGCTCGCTGGCGTCCGCAAATGATGAGCTCTCAAGGCCTGCGGCTGATCAGAACAACGGCGCTGGGCTACATGCCCGGCTGGTGCCCGGAGATCCACACTGTCGGCCCCTGGCGCGCCATTAGCCTCATAAGAGAGCCCGCTTTCGAAGTCCTGTCGCTGAAAACAGAGCTGAATGCCGATGGCACCGGTCTGCTGCGGGCAGCACTGCGCATCAACACACCAGCGTCAGCCGCCACCGTGACATGCAATGGCGTTACAACGACGCTCAATTCCCGTGAAGAGAACGTTTTCGAGGGCGCACTCAGCCTTCCCGATATCGCGCCATGGTGGCCCGCCACCCATGGCAACCCCACCCTTTTCGATGTACAGCTGAACATTGACGGGGAAACATATTCACTCGGCAAGACGGGCTTTCGCCGGGTCGAGATCGACAAGGGCGAGGACGGCAAGGGCTTTGGCCTGAAAATCAATGGCCAGCCGGTGTTTTGTCGCGGTGCGGTCTGGACCAACGCCGATATCGTGCGGCTGCCCGGACACCGAAAGGATTATGAACCCTGGCTGCGGCTGGCCGCGCGAGCGGGCATGAACATGATCCGCATTGGCGGCACCATGGCCTATGAGACCCCCGAATTCTTTCAACTTTGTGATGAACTCGGCCTGATGGTCTGGCAGGACATGATGCTAGCCAACTTCGATTACCCGGCAAAGGATGCTGCTTTCCTCGCCCATGTCGAGGCCGAAGTCAGCCAGCTGCTGTGTGCAACGAGCCTGTCACCGTCTCTTGTCGTCCTGTGCGGCGGCAGTGAAATGTACCAGCAAGCGGCCATGCTCGGCCTTTCCGAACAGTTCTGGAAAGGGCCGCTGACGGAAGAGATCTTGCCAGGCCATGTTGCGCGCCTGCGCCCCGATATCGTCTATGTTCCCAATTCGCCATTCGGTGGAGCACTGCCCTTTTTCCCGAATGCAGAGGTTGGCCACTACTACGGCGTGGGTGCCTATTGCAGACCGCTGGAGGATGCGCGCCGCGCAGATGTGCGGTTTGCGGCAGAGTGCCTGGCTTTCTCCAACGTACCCCAGCAACGCACGCTGGAAAAACATCTGCCGGCAAAACCTGTTCATGACCCCTTATGGAAAGCGCGCGTGCCGAGAGATCGCGGTGCCTCCTGGGATTTCGAGGATGTTCGCGACCATTACCTCAAGCTCCTCTACGACGTCGATCCGGCAACGATCCGCCGCGAGAACGTCGACATCTATCTTGATCTGTCGCGGGCAGTGACTGCGGAAGTCATGGAAGCCACATTTGCGGAATGGCGACGCGTGGGTTCGCGGTGCCGGGGCGCACTGGTCTGGACGCTGCAGGACCTGATGTCCGGTGCTGGCTGGGGTGTAATCGACCAGACGGGAGAGCCGAAATCAGCTTGGTACGGTCTCAAACGCGCATTCCGGCCTGTCCAGATCAGTCTCCTGGATGAAGGCACCAACGGGCTTGATATCCACCTCATCAATGAACGCCATGAGAGCATCGATGTCGACGTTGAGATCACCTGTCTGCGCGATGGAATTCAGCCCGTCGTGACCGGCAAACGCAGCCTCTCGCTTGCGTCACGCGACAGCACAGTTATCCCTGCGACCGACCTGTTCGGTGCGTTCTTCGACACGACCTATGCCTACCGTTTCGGCCCTCCATCCCACGATGTGACGGTCGCCAGATTGTTTGATCGCCTGTCGGGCGCGTTGATTGCGGATGCATTTCACTTTCCGTTGGGCAGGCGGCGTGCACAGCATCAGGCAGCACTACAGGCGACGGTCACGGAAGACGGCAATCGCCCTATCCTTCATATCACCACTGACCGGTTCGCGCAGTCGGTGCACATTCAAGCGGATGGCTTTCGTCCAGCAGATGACGGGTTTCACCTAAGCCCCGGACCGGGGCGCCACATCGAGCTGGTGCGATTGGATCCTGCACGGGAAGACATGGCCCACGGTGAAATTCGCTCTCTCGGCAGCAGCCACGTATTCCGTTTCTAGGGAATTGCGCTATAACGCGCTTATTCGAAAATACTTCTGCCTCGACGGGTCGCGCCCACCGGGGCGACATGCCTCGTCTTTCTCTGCAAATACGCGCATATCCCATATTTGACCTGATACTATACCCAATCCAACAGCTGCTTTGACGCAACCCAAAACATCCAGTACCGTCCAGTTTCGGCAAGGCGCAGAAGTCCTACATGGAAAAAAATCTAACCCGCTACATCTGGAATCATACGCGGCGGCAGCAGCTTTACATTTTGCTGATCGTCGCTCTGTCGATGATCCCCTATTTCCTTGCCTTTGATCTGCCAAAGCAGATCGTCAATGGGCCGATCCAGGGCGATGGTTTCGAGGGCGTCAACTCCACGCAGCTCTTCATGCACCTGACGCTGGATTTGCCAGTCGTCGGTACAATCACCCTTTTCCCCGGTATCGAGCTATCAAGGCTTGGCATGTTGATGGGGCTGAGCCTGACATTTCTGGCGCTCGTCATCATCAATGGCCTGTTTAAATTCTACATCAATACCTACAAGGGCCGCCTTGGCGAGCGCCTGCTGCGCCGCATCCGCTTCCAGCTGATTGAACGCGTTCTTTTGTTTCCGCCTTCCCATTTCAAGCGTGTGAAAGGCTCGGAAATATCGAGCATGATCAAGGATGAGGTGGAGCCCCTTGGTGGCTTTACCGGCGATGCCTTCGTGCAGCCGGCGCTGCTTGGCGGCCAGGCATTAGCAGCCCTTTTCTTCATTCTTGTGCAGAATTTCTGGCTTGGCCTGATTGCCGCCTTCATGGCCGCAATCCAGGTCGGCATCATCCCGAAAATGCGCCGTCGCCTGATCGACCTTGGCAGACAACGCCAGCTCAGCGCCCGCCAACTGGCAGGCCGTATCGGTGAAATGGTGGATGGTATCAGCACGATCCACGCCTATGATACATCCAATTACGAGCGGGCGGATGCAGCCCACCGACTGGGCGAGATCTTCAAGATCCGCTACGATCTCTACCAGTGGAAGTTCATCGTCAAGTTCATCAATAACTTCCTGGCGCAGCTCACACCGTTCTTCTTCTACGCCCTGGGCGGCTATCTCACGCTCAGAGGCAGCCTTGATGTGGGCCAGCTGGTTGCGGTCATCAACGCCTATAAGGAACTGCCCGGCCCCTTGAAGGAACTGATCGACTGGGATCAGGCGCGTCAGGACGTTCAGGTCAAATACGAGCAGGTGTTCGAGCAGTTCGATTCGCCATCCATGCTCGACGCCAAGATTCAGACACTGTCGCCGGAAGCGGCTGCGGCCATCACCGGACCTCTGGTCGTATCAGCGCTTTCACTGGATGATGATAGCGGCACCCGCCTGCTGGATCAGGCCACCTTGACCATCAATCCCGGCGAAACCATTGCCATTGTCGGTGGCTCAGGTGCCGAAGCGCTGGCCGATGCGCTGGGCCGCACATTATGGCCGACCTCAGGAAAAATCACTTTCGGGGACAAGGATCTCCTTGAATTGCCGGAATCGGTTACCGGCCGGCGTATTTCCTATGTCTCCGCCGACACCTATTTCTTCCATGCAAGCCTGAAGGACAATCTTGTCTATGGCCTCAAACACGCACCCTTGAAGCCGAAAGAATATGCCGGCGCGGCGCTTGAGCATCGAAAGTGGGAAATACGCGAAGCCAAGCTGGCTCAAAATCCCGATATCGACATCAACAGCGACTGGATCGATTATAAGTCCAGCCCCGCAGGCAGCGACGAGGAAGAGCAATTCCTGAAATCCATGCTGACGGTTCTCGATACGGTTCAGCTATCGCCGGATATTCTGGAATTTGCGCTGCGCTCCTCGATTGATCCGTTGGCGGATCTGCATCTCGCGGCCCGCATCGTTGAACTCAGGCAGGCCCTGCGTGCGGAGCTGGACGCAGAAAACCTCAGCGGCCTTATCGTGCCGTTCGAACCCAGCAGTTACAATGCTGAGGCAACGGTTGGCGAAAACATCATGTTTGGCACCTTGCGCGATGCCGATGCCTCCAGCCTCAAGATCATCAACAGCGATTACTTCCGCTCCCTGATGCGTGGCAGCGGTCTGTCCAACACCCTGTTCGACATGGGCTACACCATCGCCGAAAACGTCGTTGAAATCTTCAGTGATCTTCCCCCTGACCACCCGTTCTTCCAGCAACTGACCTTCATGACTGCGGATGACATTCCCGGTTACCAGCAGATGTTGCAGCGCCTTCAGGGCAAGAGCTACGCCGATGCGACGGAGACCGAGCAGCGTGCAATGATAAGGCTGGCTTTCTTCTATATCGAACCACGGCAGCGCTTCGGCCTGTTGACGCAGGAGGTGATGGACAAGATCATCGAGGTGCGGCACATGTTCCACGAGAAATTGCCAAATGATCTGCGCAGCTGGATCGAGCCATATGATCCAGAGCGATACGCGACATCAACGAGCCTTCTCGATAATATTCTCTTCGGGAAGATCAGCCACAGATACCCGGATGCCTCACGGCGCATCACCCGGATTGTTGCCGACGCCATGAAGAAGCAGGGCCTCTATGAAAAGGTGCTGGCAGTCGGCCTTGAATTCAATCTGGGCGCAGGCGGCAAGCGGCTGGGACCATTGCAGCGGCAGAAGCTCAATCTGGCCAGAGCCTTGATGCGCAAGTCGGATTATTACGTCCTGAACCGTCCGCTTCCCGGCCTCGATCACCGGCTCCAGCAGGAAATCGTCGATAACGTCATCACCTTCCTCAAAAAGGATGGCGCGGACCCGGCCGTATTGTGGGTTCTATCCAACCCTTCCCTGTCGAAAATGTTTGATCGTGTCATCGTCATCAACCAGTCGTCGATTGTCGCAGATGGAACATACGAGACTCTTGTGGAAGAAAACGGTACATTTAAGGAAATGATTGCAGCATAGTTTGCAAGAATGCTCAAACAGGAACACGAACAGGACAAGGCAATGCTTTTCAAAGACGAAATTCAGATGCTGAAACGCGTTCCCTTCTTCAGCGGAATGGAGCCCTCCAAGCTGAAGTTGCTGGCTTTTGCATCAGACCGTGTTTCCTACCACGCCGGAGATGAGCTTTTCCGGCAGGGTGATCTGGGCGATGCGGCCTATGTATTGTTGACCGGCAAGGTTGATGTCCTGATCGATTCCCCTTCCGGCGAGATAAAGCTGACCGAGATGAGCGGAAACGCCATCGTCGGTGAGATTGCCATTCTGTGCGACAGCGTAAGAACGGCAACGGTGCGTGCATCGACATCGGTGGAGGCCCTGCGCATTGGCAAGGAACAGTTTTTCAAGTTGATGTCAGATTTTCCGGACATTACCATCAAGGTCATGCGCGTGCTGGCCGAACGCTTGACGCAAACAACGAGCGAGCTGAGCAAGGCCAAATCGGGTTCGGGTGCCTAACGGGAACATCATCCTCAAGCACCAGCGAACAAAAGAAAAATAAAAGTGGTACTCTTGTAATAAAACTGAAATGCTGAACGTACTAAAGCCAGAGCTCGTTATGTCTTCCGAGACCAACAGCTAAGCAAGAGGGATAACACGGCACCTATCGGAGGATAGCAAGGGTGTGCGTGGTAAATTGGAGTATACCATGGCGTTGCATTCCGACGATCTTCGTCGGGACGATAAACAAGAATTTCGGGTCAAGATTTGGGGAGCACGGGGAACACTACCCGTCTCGGGGGACAAATTCCGGAAGTATGGCGGCAACACGATCTGCATCGAGGTAAGGTGCGGAAAACATGTGCTTTTGTTTGACGCGGGGTCAGGGCTTTTGCCCGCTGGCCAGGCTCTGAAGGCCGAGGGCGTGTGCGACGTCAACATGTTCTTTTCGCACTGTCATTACGACCACATTATCGGCTTTCCCTATTTCAAACCGTTCTTCAATCGCGATAACGACGTCTGTATCTGGTCCGGCCATCTGGCGGGACAAAAAACCACGCGCGAAATGGTCGGCGAGTTCATGAGCCCGCCATGGTTCCCAGCGCCGCTGGACATTTGCTGTGCGCAGATCATCACCAAGGACTTCAAGGCCGGCGATGTGCTGGCCGTGAACCCCGAACTGAACATCACCACCGGCATGCTGAGACATCCCGGAAACGCCATCGGTTATCGCATCGACTGGCAAGGCCGCAGCTTTGCTATTATTACAGATACCGAGCATGAAGATGGCAAACTGGATAAAGCCGTGTTGAAGCTCATCGACGGTGTGGACCTCTTCCTCTACGACGCAAGCTTTACCGACGCTGAGATGGACACCTATCGCGGCTATGGCCACTCATCCTGGCAGCATGCGATCCTTCTGGCCAAGGAAGCGAAAGCCAAAAGCGTTGGCCTTATTCACCACGCACCTTTCCGCACCGATGATGATCTTGATATCATCGACACCGATGCAAAGAGGGAATTTGCAGGTGCGTTTGCCGCGCGCGATGGCCAGACGATTGATCTTTGATCGTGGCGTTTAGCAGGAGGTGGTAAACGTCTCCCCCCGCCATTGCCGAATGCGGATAACAGACGCCAACAGGAAACGGAAAGCATGATCCATATCGTGTCGGAAACGTCGCTCAGACGTGCGCGATTGCTGTCCGGCCTGATCATGCTCCTTTTTGTCTTTAGCCATCTGTCAAACCATGCATTGGCGCTGATCTCAATACAAACGGCTGAACAGGGTCGCTGGTGGTTCACTCTCATCTGGCTCAACCCCGTTAGCAGCGTGCTCCTCTACGGCTCGGTTCTTATTCACATCGGGCTTGTTCTGCGCGCAATCTATATCAGGCGCTCGCTGAAAATGCCTGCGCGCGAAGCCCTGCAAATCATCATCGGGCTTGTCATTCCTTATATGATCATCGATCACGCCAGCGGTATTCGCCTGTCGCGCATGCTCTATGATATCGACACTGGTTACGAGATCGTCATTCGAAATTACTGGGTGCGTAATCCCAGCCTGGGTCTTTGGCACAGTATCGCGCTCGTCCTGATATGGGCGCATGGATGCCTCGGCGTATTTTTCTGGTTGCGTTACCGGGAATGGTACAAGCGCATCTCACCCTACCTGCTCACCATTGCCGTGCTGGTGCCCATTCTGGCGCTTCTGGGTTTTGCCGATGCGGGCAGGATCATGGAATACATGCCGCCGCCGCCGCGGGTCATCCATCCCCATCAGGCGGACCTCGAAACGATCATCGATAGATTTAGAGTTTACGCCAAGGTGCTATTCGGCGGGGCCGTGGTGCTGGTTTTCGCGCTTCGTGGCGTGCGCAGTTGGCGTCAACGATTAAATTCGTTTGAAATTCGCTATGACCATGGGGCTGTGGTGAAAGCACCGGCCGGGCTCAGCATATTGGAGGCAAGCCGGACGGGTGAAGTACCACACTTTTCGGCCTGTGGCGGAAAAGGGCGGTGCTCTACATGCCGCGTGCGTATCATCAGCAGCGATGGCACCCTGCCGGAACCATCCAGCATGGAAAAAGCCACCTTGCAGCGTATCCATGCTGATACCGATGTGCGGCTCGGGTGCCAGCTTCGTCCCAAGCACAATCTGAGTGTGGCCCTGCTTCTGACATCAAGGCAAACGGACGATATTCCAGCCGATGGCGAGCCCATCCGCCCCGGACGTGAAGAGGACATCGCGGTGATGTTCTGCGATCTGCGCAACTTCACAGCTCTTTCGGAAGCGCGCTTGCCCTATGACATGGTCTTCCTGCTCAACCGATACTTCACCGTTGTCGGCAAGGCGGTGGAACAGGCAGGCGGCAGGCTGGACAAATTCATCGGCGATGGTGCCATGGCACTTTTCGGTCTCGAAGGTAACGCCGAAACCGCGAGCAGAAACGCACTCAAGGCCGCAGCGCTCATCCTGCAAAATATCGAGGCACTGAACGAGGAGCTGGAAAAACAGTTCGCGGTCAAATTGCGCATTGTCGTCGGCATTCACGCAGGCCCGTCCATTGTCGGCGTCATGGGCTACGGCTCTGCGAAAACCCTGACCGCCATTGGCGATACGGTCAATGTGGCAAGCCGACTTGAAACGGCCGCCAAGGAATTCGACACCGCCATCGTGATTTCCGAGCCGGTTCTTCAGCAGTCGGGACACGCAGCGGAAAGCCTCCAGAGCCGCACCATTCCTATCAGGGGAAAAAGCGCGCAGATGAAGGTTTTCCTGATCTCCGACAGCGAAAGCCGACGCTTTCTCTAAGGCCTAGATTTTTCGGTAGAGGAAGTAACGGTCTGTCGGCACGGATGCCGGTACGGGAAGAGGATTGAGCGTCTTTTCCTCAAGCGGCAGCCCGCTGATTGCCACGCCACCTTCAGCCAGCATTCCGGCAACAAGCTGCGGCAGCCATGTCAGCGTGACCGCGTCCTTCTCAGGATAGCCCGTGCCAATATCGGCATGGACCAGCGCCGCTTCGATGCCGAGATAG
Organism: Rhizobium sp. CFBP 13644; assembly: GCF_014842165.1. Lineage (NCBI taxonomy): Bacteria > Pseudomonadati > Pseudomonadota > Alphaproteobacteria > Hyphomicrobiales > Rhizobiaceae > Rhizobium > Rhizobium sp. CFBP 13644. The sequence continues at coordinate 315,695 of NZ_JACYVF010000004.1, read as the reverse complement.
GCTTGCGCGGTCTGCGCGATCTCGCCGATCACCATATCCTTCTCATCCGGCACGGACGATGCATGCGCGCCCATGGCCCGATCGAAGGCTACGATCCGGCGATCTGGAAACAGCTCGCGCAGGTGATTGAACGTGCGCCCATTGCCAAGCCCGATTTCCATGATGGGGCCAGCGGGGAGGCCCATATCGGCATGGACGTGGTTGAGAATATCCCGTTGCGCGCTCAGGCGGCGAATGAAGCTGTCTAGTCTGCTCATATCTTTTCCTGCCTCAGGCTTTGATGATGTGGCTGGCCACGATGCCACGCTTGGCAAAGGCATTGCGCGTATCGATGATGAGCGGCGCCCATTCGCTGAGGCTCTGATAATCGACATTGTCGTGATCCGTGGCGATGAGAACCGCATCGAACGCACTGATCGTCTGTTTGTCCCACGTCACCGACTTCATACCGAGAAGGTCGCCATATTCACGGGTTTTCGGTATCTCCGCGACGTAGGGGTCGAAATAGGACGGCTGACCGTGGCGCTCGGCAATCAGCTCGATCAGCTTCAGAGACGGGCTTTCGCGAATATCAGGCACGTTCTTCTTGTATGACAGGCCCACAATCAAAACGCGGGAACGGCTGAGCGCCTTTCCACCATGCACATCCAGCGCCTCGGCAAGGCGGCTGACAATGTGGCGCGGCATGCCCGTATTGATCTGCCCGGCAAGCTCGATAAAGCGCGTTGGCAGGTCGTATTCGCGTGACTTCCACGTCAGATAGAATGGATCGATGGGAATGCAGTGGCCGCCAAGGCCCGGGCCGGGGTAAAACGGCATGTAGCCAAACGGCTTCGTCTTGGCCGCATCGATGACTTCCCAGATATCGATACCCATCGCTTCGTAGACGACCTTCAACTCATTGACGAGCGCGATATTGACGGCACGAAACACGTTTTCCGTGATCTTGACGGCCTCAGCCGTAGCATTGGTGGAAACGGGAACAACGGTTTTGACGACTGAGCCATAGAAGGCAATCATCAGTTCGGCTGCATCAGCGCCTTCGCCCGAGACCACCTTTGGAATGGTCGAAGTCTGGAATTCACGATTGCCGGGATCTTCGCGCTCAGGCGAGAAGCCAAGGAAGAAATCCACGCCCGACTTCAGGCCCGTCTTTTCCAGAATGGTCTTCACGATGCCGTCCGTCGTGCCGGGATAGGTCGTGGATTCCAGCACCACAAGCCGTCCTGGACGAAGCGTCTTCGCGATTTCAAGACAGGTCTTTTCGACATAGGAGAGGTCGGGGTCGCGATATTTCGTCAGCGGCGTCGGCACGCAAATAGCAATAACATCGCAATCGGCAAGCTGCGCAAAATCGCAGGTCGCGACAAAGCCGCCATCGGCGCACGCATTCTTCAAAATATCGTGTGACACCGCTTCGATGTAGCTTTCACCGGCATCGATGGCCACGATCTTGGAAGGATCAATATCGAAACCCACCACTTTGAAGCCGGAATTGGCGATTGTCATGGCCAGTGGCAAGCCGACATAACCAAGGCCAATGACCCCGGCCTTCGCCTTTTTGGACTGGATGAGCTCAAGAAGCTGTTGTGCGTTTGAAGAGGAAGTCAAAGCTGAGTGCGCTCCGCGCATGAAGAAAACATGCCCATCAGTTGGGTGAGAACAGAGGCAGTGTCAAGGTTTGCCCTTCTCAAATCACCCATTGACGAAGCCCCTGATCGCAAAGCAGAACTAGCTGATGAAAATCGCCTTCTATGCCCCCCTGAAATCTCCCGACCACCCCGTCCCCTCTGGAGACCGGCTGATGGCGCGACTGTTGATGCAGGCCATGCGTCTCGGTGGGCATGAGGTCGAGGTGGTATCGGAGCTTCGCAGTTTTCAGCGCGAGCCTGAAGGCAGCGGGGATACGTTGCAAGCAGAAGCCGAAGTGGAAAAACAACGGATCGCCACGAACTGGCTTGGCGACGGCAAACCGGATATCTGGTTTTGCTACCATCCCTACTACAAGGCGCGAGACCTTCTCGGACCTGATCTATGCCAGCGTTTCGGCCTTGCCTATGTGACGGCTGAAGCTTCCTATTCTCCCAAACGAAATGCCACGGGCTGGGCGCAGACGCAGGCCATACTTCTTGCTGATCTCAGTTTTGCCGCCATCAACATCTGCTTCACAACAAGAGATTTCGACGGGCTTTCAAAGGCGGATCAAGGCCTGCGCCTTGCCATACTGCCACCCTTTATTGATGCCGCAACCTTTGCAAAACAGGCGCCCTCCCCCACCCGCTACCGCCTTGCAACCGTTGCGATGATGCGCCCCGGTGACAAGATGAGCAGCTACGCAGCACTGGCCGAGGCGCTCAAGCTGCTGCCATCAGATTTGCCATGGACGCTCGACATCATTGGCGACGGCCCCGAGCGGGGCGAAGCGCAAGACTTGTTTGGCGCGATCGATGCTCACCGTATCGTCTGGCACGGCGAGAAGACACCTGAAGCCATCGCCGACATTCTCTCACATGCATCCATCTATGTCTGGCCGGGCCATGGAGAAGCCTATGGGCTGGCCTATCTGGAGGCACAGGCGGCGGGGTTGCCTGTTATTGCCGAGAGGATCGCAGGCGTGCCGGAAGTCGTGAAAGACGGTCAAACCGGCATTCTAACGCAACCCGGCAATGTCACTGCCTATGCCGATGCGATCATCAAACTGATGACCGAAGACGAATTGCGACACCAAATGGCCCTCAAAGCACGCCACTTTGCCTGCGTAGAACGCGCAATCGAACAGGCCGCCATCATGTTGAATTCCATTCTCGAAAACCTGCCGAGCCAGCCATCATGACCGTTAAACTGCTCATCGAAACTCTGGATGACTTCGCCAGCAAGAATATCGTCGCCGATCTCTGGCTGCGCGATGACGATGCCACTGAGCCAAGCCCCGCCTTGGAACGGTTGCTGGAGCTTTCGCAACGGCATTCAACACCGATGACACTGGCCGTCATACCGCACCCCACTGGCGAGGCGCTTGCAAGACGGCTTGAATGCACGAGCGCCATCGACGTAGCTGTCCACGGTTGGGCGCACCAGAACCATGCCGGACCAGACGAGAAGAAGCGGGAACTTGGACTGCACAGACCGCTTGAGACCGTTGTTGGGGAACTAAAATCCGGGCTGCAGAAACTACGGTCTCTGCATGAACAGCGTTTCGTGCCGATGCTGGTGCCGCCTTGGAACCGCATCGATCAGGCCGTTATCGAACATTTGCCGCAGGCGGGTTACAAAGCGCTTTCGGTCTACGGCCCCGAAAAGCCTGACAGGCTTCCCCTTCTCAACACCCATGTCGATGTCATCGACTGGCGCGGGACACGCGGCGGCAAAGACCATGATGTGCTCTTCGCAGAAACGGCTGCACGCATGCGCCAGGCCCATGCAACCGGCGGCATGACGGGAATTCTGACCCACCATCTGGATCATGATGAAAGCGTTTGGGCTTTCCTGCAATCGCTGTTAAGTATCACGACCAGCCACCCCGCTTGCCGCTGGCGGTCATCACGGCAATGGCTTGCTGAATTACCATGATTTCCAGGCGATCAGCAGACCATCGCCATCCGCACCGGCGCGCGATCGAACTGCCTCAACTGCACTGAACGGTGCCCGATCCGGCAGCGTTTCCACAACGAAATCTGCAGCCGCCAGCGTCACCGAACCAGCCCTTGCCACGACGGTAAAGATCAACGGGCCGGTTGCCCACCACGCGGGGGCTTTCGGCAGCCTCTTCAATATGTCGGGGAAGGCGTCCAGCATCCGGCTAAAGACCGGATGGCCGGGCGGCGCGGCGATGAAGGAATTGGCCAGAAGCAGGCTGCCTTGCCCGGTCTTGCGCGGCACCTCTTCGCCAAATGCCGTCAGGCCGATCATCGGCAATGTGTCGAAGAAGCTCACATCGTCCCGCGCGGGATAAAAATCGCAGTCGAGATAGATGCCGCCAAACTTCAACAGGATCAGATAACGCGCAACGTCCACGGCACCGGGATAGTCGCCATCGTCAAGCATTCTGGAAAATTGCGGGTTGGAGGTAATGCCCTCACGCTCAAGATCGGCTTCGCGCCACAGTCGATAGTCCAGCCCGTTGCGTTTGGCGTGGGAGGCCCATGCCTGCGTCGATGCGGGAACCGGCTTGCTGCCGATCCATATCTGGTGAAGGATTTTCGGCACAGGCTGGCGGTTCACAGCGGCGATCATGCGGCGCTCGTCACCTGAGAAGCGGCCATAGGGCGCAAGAACTTCCGGCGGCGGCACCAAGAGATATTGATAGCCGGTGCGGCTCACCTCATCACCGAGCGCCTTGGCCAACCGCAGATGCACCGAGTGAAGTCTGCGAGGCAGGCCGAATGCGGTGTCTTCCCCCATCAGGCCACGCTCTTGCTCGCCTGCCAGTCGGTCGAGGGCCGCACGGGCCTGCGCAAATTCACCCGCAGCCACAAGATCGCGCGCCTCAGCCAGTTTTTTATCAAAATACGCCTTGTCTGGCATCTCGGCTTCCTCGGGTTTAATAACTCGGACACATCTTCGATCTACATGGTTTTATGCGACACGCGATAGAAAGAGCGAGCTGATATTTTCGCTGTTTCAGGAGCATAGACAGAACTACAGCCCTAAGATAACGTAGGTTTTATGGCCCTTAAATAACTGCCACAGGCACAATAAGAACGGTGAGGAAACCCTTGGCATGAGTTCAGGCGCCGATTTGCTTCGTATCGAGAATCTCGAGGTTTCCTTTTCTTTGATGGGCGGCAAGATCGATGCCGTCAGAAATGCCAGCCTGCGTATTTTGCCGGGCAAGGTCACCGCGCTGGTCGGCGAATCCGGCTCGGGCAAATCCGTCATCGGGCAGACCATCATGGGAATCCAGCCCCGCACGGCACGGGTCAAGGGTCGCGTGCTGTTTTCAGATCCTGATCGTTCCGAAAAAGGCGCTATCGATCTGCTGCAGCTGGAGCCAGATGGCAAGCCCATGCGGGCCATCAGGGGAAACCGCATCGGCTTGATCTTTCAGGAACCGATGACCTCGTTTTCGCCGCTGCACACAATCGGCAATCAGGTCGATGAAGCCTTGCGGATTCACTCTGTACTGACGCCTGCAGAGCGGCAGGAAAAAATGGAGGAAACGCTTGATCTTGTCGGCTTTTCCGACCCGAAAAAAATCTGCAACATGTACCCCTTCGAGCTTTCAGGCGGCATGCGCCAGCGCGCCATGATCGCCATGGCGCTGATCTGTCGCCCTGCTCTTCTGATCGCCGATGAGCCGACGACGGCGCTTGACGTGACCATTCAGGCGCAGATCCTGAAGCTGCTGCGCGATCTGCAAAGCCGCCTGAACATGAGCATGCTGCTGATCACCCATGATCTTGGCGTCGTGGCCAATATAGCCGACGAAGTGGCCGTCATCTATCAGGGCGAAATCATGGAATCCGGTCCGGTCGACGATATTTTCCGCGCGCCCTCCCACCCTTATCTTAAGGGCTTGATGGCCGCCGTGCCACACTTCAACATGAAGCCCGGCGAGAGGCTGAAAGCGCTTCGTGATGTCGTCATCGACAAGGAAAGCCTGATCGGCAAGAAAACCGAGGCCGTGGACAAGACCAAGGGTGTACTGCTCAGCGTCAACAATGTCAGCAAGACCTTCTCTACCCGCAAATCAAGCTGGTTCAGCTCGGGCAAATCCACCGCGACCAAGGCAGTCGATGGTGTAAGTTTCGATATTTTCCGCGGCGAGTGCCTAGGGCTGGTGGGCGAGAGCGGCAGCGGCAAAACGACAGTCAGCAAGATATTGATGCGTGCCGTGCGTCCCGATGAAGGGTCCCTGACATTTCACAGCAAGACAGGCGATATCGACGTTCTCAACGCTCGGGATGACAACCTGCGGGAACTGCGCACCAAGATACAAATGGTGTTTCAGGACCCCATTTCCTCGCTTTCGCCGCGCATGACAATCAGCAACATTCTAAGCGAGCCGCTTGAAATTCACGGCCGCGGCGATGCAAAATCCCGCGCCGAAAAGGTTCGTAACCTGCTCAAAGCCATCGGCCTTGGCGAAAGTGCGCTCAACCGCTACCCCCACAGCTTTTCCGGTGGGCAGCGTCAGCGCATCGGCATTGCAAGAGCCCTGACACTGGGCCCGGAATTGCTGATCTGCGACGAACCCGTCTCGGCGCTCGATGTTTCGGTTCAGGCACAGATCCTCAACCTTTTGAAGGATTTGCAGAAGGAGCTGGGCCTGACCTACCTGTTCATTTCCCACAATCTTGCCGTGGTGGATTATATGGCCGACCGCGTTGCCGTGATGTGCGAGGGAAAAATCGTGGAGCTTGCGCCACGCGAAGCATTGATGCGCAATCCGGTGCATCCCTATACGAAATCATTGCTGGCCGCCGTTCCGTTCCCGGATCTCGACAGGCCGTTGGATTTCAGCACCATCGCCAAGATCAGCGCCACCGGCAAATTTGATTGGGGCAAGCAGTTCCGCCAGAGCGATGATAGCGATCTGATCACGGCCGATCTCGGCGGCGGGCACCTCGTGCTGGCAAACGGAAATGTTGATGTTGCGGAGTTACGCTCGTGATCACGCGTCGAACGACCCTCGCCCTCCTCGCATCCGTTTTCGCCCCGTTCAAGGCATTTGCCGCCTATACGGATTCGGCGTTTCTGAAGGAAAAGATCGACAAGGGTGAGTTGCCGCCGCTCGACCAGCGGCTGCCGAAAAACCCGCGCGTGATGAACCTGAAAAGCCTTGGGCGCGAGCCGGGTAAACACGGTGGCTCGGTGCGCATGCTGATCGGTGGTCAGCGCGATATCCGCCTGATGCCGATCAACAGCTATGCACGGCTGGTTGGCTATGATGAGAGCTTCAATTTCCAGCCGGATATTCTGGAAGGATATACGGTCGATCAGGAACGCATCTTCACGCTGAAGCTGCGCGATGGCCACAAATGGTCTGACGGAAGCGACTTCACGACAGAAGATTTCCGCTATTTCTGGGAAGAGGTAGCGATGAACCGGGAGATTCATAAGGGCGGCCCCCCGATTGAATTGCTGGTTTATGAAAAGCCACCTTTGGTGGAGGTCATTGATCGCCTCACGGTGCGCTATACGTGGGAAGGTCCGAACCCCGACTTTCTGGCCAAGCTGGCTGGTGCGTCTCCTGCACGCCTGTGCCTGCCCGCTGCCTATATGAAGCAGTTCCACGCCAAATATCAGACCCCTGAAAATCTGGCTAAGCTGGCAAAAAAGAACAAGGTGGATGACTGGAGCAGCCTGCACATCAAGATGTCGCGGCAGGTGCGGCCTGAAAACCCGGATCTGCCGACGCTCGACGCCTGGCGCAACATCACCTATCCGCCTTCGGAACAGTTCATTTTCGAGCGCAATCCCTACTATCACCGCGTCGATGAAAACGGCCTGCAACTGCCCTATCTCGACCGCTTCCTGCTGAATGTGACCTCGTCGGAAATCATTGCCGCCAAGACCGCATCAGGCGATAGCGATCTGCAATTCATGGGGCTCGATTTCAACGACTATACCTATCTCAAGGATGCGGAAGATCGCTTTCCGCTGAAGGTCAGTCTCTGGACGCGCAGCCAGGGGTCGCGCGTCTGCCTGTTGCCGAACCTGAATTGCGGCGATGAAGTCTGGCGAACACTGTTCCGCGATGTGCGGATGCGGCGTGCCCTCTCGGTCGGTATCGACCGGCATGAGATCAACATGGTCTGCTTCTACGGGCTTGCCAAGGAAAGCGCTGACACCGTCCTGCCGGAAAGCTCGCTGTTTCGTCCGGAATTTGCCAAGGCATGGGCTGACTTCAACCCTGCCATGGCAAATGCCCTGCTGGACGAGCTGGGGCTGACCAACCGCAATGACAAGGGCGTGCGCCTGCTGCCCGATGGGCGGCCTGCCCATATCATCGTTGAAACGGCTGGCGAAAGCACGCTGGAAACAGATGTGATGGAACTGGTAACAGACCATTGGCGCAAGCTCGGCATCTCGCTTTCCAGCCGTCCCACGCAGCGCGATGTATTTCGCAAGCGCGCCATGGGCGGCGAGGTGATGATGTCGGTGTGGTTTGGCATGGACAATGCGGTACCGACGCCGGACATGCTGCCCGCGGGCTTGGCACCGACTGGCGACGATCAGCTGCAATGGCCGGTCTGGGGCGTCCATTATCTCTCCGGCGGGCGCGAAGGCACGGCACCGGATCTTGCCGCGGCGTCCGATCTTCTGGCTCTGTTGAAGAAATGGCGGGTCAGCATCACCGAGGAAGAGCGGCGGGCCATCTGGCTGGAAATGCTGGGGATTTACTCGCAGCAAGTCTTTTCCATCGGCATCGTCAACAGCGCGCTGCAGCCCATCGTGCACGCGGCCCGAATGCGCAATGTGCCGGAAAAGGCGCTCTACGGTTTCGAGCCGACCTCCTATCTCGGTGTCTACATGCCAGATGCGTTCTGGTACGACGGAGACGCATGACATGCTCAGATATATTCTAGGGCGCCTTCTGGTAATGATCCCTACCCTCATCCTGATTTCGATGCTGGTCTTCACCATCATCGAATTGCCACCGGGGGACTATTTCGAGAGCTATGTCTCGGAAATGCGGGCCATGGGTGAAACGGCCAATATGGCCGAGATTGAAGAATTGCGGGTCCGCTATGGCTTCGATCAGCCAGCGCCGATCCGGTATTTTCGCTGGGCAACCGGCATGCTGGTCGGCGACTTTGGATACTCCTTCGAATACCAGCTTCCCGTCAACGAAGTCGTCGGCGACCGCCTGTGGCTGACCATGCTGGTGTCCTTTGTCACCATCATCGTCACCTGGATCATCGCCTTCCCCATCGGCATCTATTCGGCCACGCATAAATACAGCTGGGGTGATTACGGCCTGACCTTCATCGGGCTTTTGGGCATCGCCATTCCTAATTTCATGCTGGCGCTGATCCTCATGTATTTTGCCAATATCTGGTTCGGCACCTCCATCGGCCACCTGATGGACCGTGAATTTCTGAACCAGGATATGAGCTGGGCCAAGTTCAAGTCCATTCTGGAGCATCTGTGGATACCGGTTCTCATCATCGGCACGGCGGGCACGGCTGGAATGATCCGCCGCTTGCGCGCCAATCTGCTGGATGAGCTGCAAAAACAATATGTGGTCACGGCCCGCGCCAAAGGTCTGCACCCTTTCAAGGTGCTGACGAAATATCCGCTGCGCATGGCGCTGAACTTCTTCATCTCGGATATCGGCTCAATTCTGCCAGCTATTATCTCAGGTGCTGAAATTACGGCCATCGTTCTATCGCTGGAAACGACCGGCCCGATGTTGATCCGCGCCCTGCAAAGTCAGGACATGTATCTGGCTGGTTCCTTCCTGATGTTCCTCGCATTCCTGACGGTGATTGGCGTGCTCGTCTCTGATATCGCACTGGCCATTCTCGATCCGCGCATCCGCTTTGGAGGTGGTAACCTGAAATGACCACCTCCCTTCCAAAGCCCGGCGAGCCATTGCCGCATTTCGTCTCCACCGCTCCGTTCGATCCCAGTCTCGTAGAGCCAACGACATCAGGCATGGCCGCCTTCAATAAAGCCTCTCAGTTCAGGCTGATGTGGTGGCAGTTTCGACAGCACAAGCTGGCGCTTTATTCCGGCGCCTTCCTGCTGTTCGTCTATCTGTCGATCATGATCTGCGAATTTCTTGCGCCCTATAATCTGCACACCCGCAATGTTGAGAATATTTACGCGCCTCCGCAGGCCATCCACCTTTTCCATGATGGCGAGTTCATCGGCCCCTTCGTCTACGGGCGAACCATGAGCCTGGACATGGAAAACCTGCGGCGGGTCTATACGGACATGCCAACGGATGTTCAGAAGCTGCGCTTCTTCTGCCGGGGTGACGACTACAGGTTCTGGGGTCTTTTCGACAGCAACGTGCATCTGGTCTGCCCTGCGCAAGACGGCCAGATGTATCTGCTCGGCACCGACCGTCTTGGACGCGACGTGCTGTCGCGCATCATCTATGGTGCCCGCATTTCGCTCACAATCGGCTTGCTGGGTGTCGCCATGAGCTTCGTGCTCGGCATTGTGATTGGTGGCCTTGCCGGCTATCGCGGCGGCGTGTTCGATTTGATCGTCCAGCGCATCATCGAGGTGCTGCAATCCATTCCCAGCATTCCGCTGTGGCTGGCGCTGGCCGCCATCATGCCGGTCACGTGGAGCCCCATCCTCGTCTATCTGGGCATCACCCTTATTCTGGGGCTTCTGGACTGGACCGGGCTTGCTCGTGCCGTGCGCTCCAAGCTTCTGGCACTGCGCGAGGAAGACTATGTCTTGGCCGCGCAGCTTATGGGTGCCAGCACCCCGCGCATCATCGGCAGGCACCTCATTCCCGGCTTCATGTCCCACCTGATCGCATCCGCGACGCTCACAATACCGGGCATGATTCTGGGTGAAACCGCACTCAGCTTCCTAGGCTTAGGCCTTCGCCCACCGATCACAAGTTGGGGCATTCTGCTCACAGAAGCGAGAAGTGTGAGCGTGATTGCCCTTTATCCATGGCTTCTTCTGCCGACAGTACCGGTAGTCCTCGTCATCTTGGCCTTTAATTTCTTCGGCGATGGACTACGTGATGCGGCTGACCCTTTTAAATAACCACGGACTGTCCAGTGCCCCATCCAACCAACAAGACCCGTCAAGCGAACCGCAACAAGAGGTGCTGTCCATGAGCACTCGCCTGAAAGACGTGCGCATCTTGATGTATAGCCATGACTCGTTCGGTCTCGGCCATTTGCGCCGTTGCCGAACCATTGCTCATGCGCTGGTCGAGGATTATCGTGGTCTGAACGTTCTGATCATTTCAGGCGCAACAATTGCCGGTGCCTTCGACTATCGCGCCCGGGTGGATTTCGTCAAAATCCCAAGCGTCATCAAATTGCGAAACGGCGAATATACCTCGCTCGACCGGCATATCGATCTTCAGGAAACCCTGAAGATGCGCCGCTCGATTATTTATCACACCGCCGAAAGCTTCCAGCCGGATATCTTCATCGTTGACAAGGAACCCATGGGGCTGCGTGGAGAGGTGGAGGAAACGCTCGCCTATCTCAAGGAGAAAGGTACCAAGCTCGTCATTGGCCTGCGCGACGTGATGGACGCGCCGCAACTGCTGGAAGCCGAGTGGAAGCGCAATGATATCCTCCCCAAGATCGAGCGTTATTACGATCACGTCTGGGTCTATGGTCCACCTGATTTCCATGATCCGCTGATGGGGCTGGATGTGCCCCCAAAGGTGCGCGACAAGATGGATTTCGTCGGTTTCCTGCAACGCTCGAAGACCCAATCGGAAAGCACATCGCATCGCACCGAAGGCGATTACATTCTGGTGACGACGGGCGGCGGCGGCGATGGCAGTGAGCTGATCGACGACGTGATCAATGCCTACAAGGCAGACTCGGAGCTGACGCACAAAGCCCTGATCGTTCTCGGCCCCTATATGCCGGGCGAGCAGCGCCTGCGCTTCATGCAGAACACATCCGATATTCCCTATATCGAGATCATCGAATTCGACAATCGCATGGAAGACATTGTTGCGGGAGCCAAGGCCGTCGTTTCCATGGGTGGCTACAACACGGTGTGCGAAATCCTCTCATTCGACAAGCCAGCCCTCATCGTGCCGCGCATCGTACCGCGTGAAGAGCAATTGATCCGCGCCAGCCGCGCATCGGAACTGGGGCTGTTTGACATGCTCTTGCCTGAAGATGCGGAGAACCCGCTGCGTATGGCGCAGGCGCTCAAGGACCTGCTCAAGCGCGCGCCTCCCTCAGCCAATGGCCGTAACCTCAAACTGGATGGGCTGGAAAACATTTCCAAACGGATTGCGGAATGGCTTCAACCTGAAGACACCGCCAAAACCGCCAATGCCTGAGCCTGGGTCTGCACCCAGAAAGAGATGCTGATATCGTGACCGGCAACAAGAAAATCATGGTTCTGCTGAAAGGCTACCCACGCCTTTCAGAAACTTTCATCGCGCAGGAACTGCTGGGCCTTGAAAAGGCAGGGCTGGAGCTGGAACTTGTGTCCATGCGCCGCCCGACGGACAAGAAGCGCCACCCGGTGCATGATGAAATCCGCGCCAAGGTAACTTACCTGCCGGAATATTTGCATGAGGAACCTCTCCGTGTGCTGAAAGCCTTTTGGGCTTGCCGCAGCAAACCGCGTTTCGGACAGGCGCTTAGGCGTTTCTTTGGGGACCTTCGCCATGATCTCTCACGCAATCGCTTTCGCCGTTTCGGTCAGGCTGCCGTGCTGGCGCATGAATGGCCTGCCGACGCTGGCTGGCTGCATGTTCACTTCATCCACACACCCGCATCCGTCGCCGCCTACACACATCTGATTACAGGCATTCCGTGGACGATTTCCGCCCACGCCAAGGATATCTGGACCTCGAGCGATCGGGATCTGGCGGCCAAGCTGGACAGCGCCCGCTGGGCCGTGACCTGTACCGCGAGCGGCTTCCGTCACCTGCAAAATCTTTCCGGCGAAAAAGCCAATGTGCATCTGAGCTATCACGGCCTCGATCTCACGCGCTTTCCACACAATGACACCCCGCGACCGCCTCGCACTGGCTCCAATCCGGATGATCCTGTCCGTATCTTGAGCGTCGGCCGGGCCGTGAAGAAAAAGGGCATAGATATCCTTTTGCGTGCGCTGGCAGCGCTGCCACCATCGCTGCACTGGCAATTCACCCATATTGGCGGTGGAGACGAGTTGACCACACTCAAGGCGCTGGCATCCGAACTCGGGCTTTCGGAGCGGATCACCTGGACCGGGGCGATGGACCAGAAACAGGTGCTGGAGCATTATCGCGCGGCGGATCTCTTCGCGCTCGCCTGCCGCATCACCAGCGATGGTGATCGCGATGGGCTTCCTAACGTGCTGGTGGAAGCGGCAAGCCAGAGCCTTGCCTGCATTTCCACCAACATCTCAGGCATACCGGAATTCTTCGTGGATAGTGAAAACGGATTGCTGACAGCGCCCGATGATCCCGCAGCCTTTTCCCAGGCGCTGCAAAGCGCTATCATCGACCCGGACCTTCGCTCCCGGCTGGGAATGGCGGCAGAGAGCCGCGTTCGCACCGCATTTGACCACCGCAACAGCATCACCGAGTTGAAGGCACTGTTCGAGCAGGAATGGGAGAAAACCCAGTGACCGCAAAGAAACCCGCACCCCGCGTCTTTTTCTATGTGCAACATCTGCTTGGCATCGGCCACATCGCCCGCGCCAGCCGCGTTGCCCGCACTCTGGTCGCAGACGGTTTCGACGTAACGCTGGCAACGGGTGGAACGCCTGTTCCGGGCTTTCCGGGCGAAGGTATCCGCCACATCGAACTGCCCCCCATCGCCGTCAGCGACGGCAGTTTCTCCGGTCTCGTCGATGCCACCGGGCAGCCGGTGGATGACATGTTCAAGGACAGCCGCACCAGCATGCTACTGGGCGCCTATCACGGCACCAGACCCGATATCGTCATCATCGAGGCTTTCCCTTTTGGGCGACGGCAGGTGCGTTTCGAACTCATGCCACTTTTGAGCGCCATCGAGCGCAGCATCGAGCGTCCGCTTGTGATGACATCATTGCGTGACATCTTGCAGGAACGTGCCAAACCCGGCCGCGACGAAGAGACGATTGCGCTCGTCAAAAAGCACTTCGATACCGTTCTCGTGCATGGAGACCCGAATTTCGTGCGGCTGGAAGAGACGTTTCCGCTGGCAGACCAGATCAGCCAGCGCATCGTCTATACCGGCCTTGTCGCAGCACCTAGGCAGGAGCCACCGCAGGAGAGATTCGATGTCGTCGTTTCCGCAGGCGGCGGGGCTGTCGGGGCGGCACTCATCCGCGCAGCACTGGACGCTGCACCCATGATCGATGCGGTCAAGAGCTGGTGCCTTATCACCGGCCCGAATATGCCGAAAGCGGATTTCGATGCCATTTCAGCGCAGGCTGGTGAGGGCATCTCGGTCTTCCGGTTTCGCAAGGATTTTGCAAGTCTGCTGTCAGGCGCAAAGCTTTCCATTTCGCAGGCCGGTTACAATACAGTTTGCGACATCCTGCAGGCCAAGTGCCGCTCGCTCCTCATTCCCTTCGCTGCCGGTGGAGAAACGGAACAGGGCGCGCGCGCATCGCGACTGGCAAAACTGGGGCTTGCCCATGTGCTGGAAGAAAGCGCCATATCACCGCAATCCATGGCGGATGCCATCCAGCAGGCGTTGAAGCTGCCGGAACCTGATGAGATCGATCTCGATCTGGATGGGGCGGCGGGCACAGCCAAAATATTGCGTCGTCTCTATGACGAGCGGGAATTCGACAAGCTCAATAATTGATCTTTTCGCGCCGGAAGCCCAGACCAATCAGCCTGCCTGCCAGATGGGCGAGCAGTGGAAAGCGCATGATGGCCAACACGAAGGCGGGTGGTCCCTTCGCCTTTTTGGCGTCAGCCTGATCCTTCTTGTTCTTACTGCGCATCATCAACTGCAAACGTTGCGTCGCCTTTGTCGGGAAGGTCCGGCGCTTCTCGATGGCCGCCAGATCGGTATCCGCAATCAAGCGCCGGGCCGATAGGATCGGGATGAGCACATTGGCCGCCGCCACCGCATCCTGAATGGCAAGATTGACACCCACGCCGCCGATTGGCGACATCGCATGTGCCGCGTCACCAATGCAGATCACCCCCGGCTTCCACCATTGTTTCAGGCGGTCGATGCGCACCGTCAGCAGCCATGCATCGTCCCAGCTTCCAATTTCCGACAGGCGTTCACGTGGAAGAGGGCATACTTCGGCAACGCGCTCTTGAAAAGCCTCCAGCCCCTGTTCCCTGAACTCCGCATAGGTGCCTTTGCGCACCACATAGCCGCACTGCCAATAATCGCCGCGATCAATCAGCACGAAGCCCTGTCGCGGACCGGCATGCCCCATGGTCTCATCAGGATCCCCATCCTGTTTTGACAGGCGCATCCAGACCACTTCGGTTGGAACACCAAAGCTCTCGATTTCCAGACCGGCCTTTTCCCTGACGATAGAATTGCGCCCGTCAGCTCCGATCACCAGATCGGCTTCGATGTTAAGCGCGCCTTCTGGTGTCTCGACAACAAGTCCGCGCACCCTGCCGTCATCCTGGATCAGTTCCTTGACCGGTGCGTTCATCAGCAATCGAAAGTTTTCGAACTGCCCAGCCTTGCCCGCAATGAAGTTCAGAAAATCCCATTGTGGCATGAAGGCGATGAAGCGGTTCTTGACCGGCAACCACGAGAAATCGGCGATGGCTATTTTCCTGCCGCCAATTTCGGCGTGCAGCTTTTCCGCCCGCGTGTGCGGCAGCGCCAGAAATTCCCTGATGAAGCCGAGTTGCGCGATGATCTCAAGCGTCGAGGGGTGAATGGTGTCGCCACGAAAATCCCGCAGGAAATCGCTGTGTTTTTCGATGACGGTGACATCAACATTGGCACGCGCCAGCAAAAGCCCCAGCATCATGCCAGCTGGCCCGCCACCCGCAATCACCACCGTGGTCTTGATAGAGCGAACGGCTTGCGTTTCAGCGTGATCCATTGAGGTTCCTCTTGTCGATCATCCAGCTGAACTCACCGCGTTTTTCGGATGCGGCCAGCCATTTGCGTCGAAACGGAAAATCCACTCGGAGCGGGCGAAGATGAAAGCAAATGCCATCGCCGTCCATGTTCCCAGAAGGAGACCTGCTGCCACGTCGCTTGGGTAATGCGCACCGACGATAACCCTGGACACGCCGATAACAAGAGCAAGCCCGATAAACACGAAGCGGAAACGCGGTATCAGCATCATGAAGGCGCCGAAGAAAGACCCGGCAGCTGCCGAATGTCCTGATGGAAAGCTCTCATAGATATGGTCGCCGGTAAACGGCGTCAGGCTGTAAGCACCCATTTCCAGCAACAGTTCAGGCCTTGCCCGCCCGATCAGAAACTTCAGAAGATGAACGAGGATGCTTGCAGTGCCGATGGTCAGGAAGAAATAGAGCAAGAGCGACCATGCCTTTCCAAGGCGTGTGGCATAGGCAGAGCGCGTCAGCACACGCGAGACGACATAGGCGAGAATAGCCAGAAGACCTGTGCTGTAGAGCATCCAGCGAAATGTTCCGAAATCGGTAATGGCATTGTTGAAGCCGACGACCGGGGCGGGAAGCGCTTGCGCCCGCTGCGAAATAGCGGGATCAAACGGAATGAGGACCAGCACCAGAACGAAGGTCGCTGCCAAAATCCAGCCACTGGAAACAAAAAAACGTCGCATGCTACTTCTCTTGATGAACAGTGCTGGACTATGCGTTTGGTGTCCCCCAAAGACAAGAGTGCCTTTCCTTCTTGTTATACCCACCTTTCGCTTGTAGACGCTTGAGAGACAGAGTTGAGAAAAGCCGGATACATATGACGCATTCCAATGGCCCGACCTCCCCCGAAAAGCTGACCATACTGGGCTCCACCGGTTCCATCGGCACGAACACGGTTGATGTCGTCAATCAACTTGGCGGACGTGACCGGTTCGATATTATGGCGCTGACCGGCGCTGGCAACATAGCACTGCTGGCCGAGCAATCCCGTGCGCTGGGCGCTAAGCTGGCGGTCACGTCAGACGAGGGCAATTATCAGGCTCTGAAAGAGGCGCTTGCTGGCACCGATATCAAAGTCGCGGCGGGCAAAAACGGCTTGCAGGAAGCAGCCTGCATGGATGCCGACTGGGTCATGGCAGCGATTGCCGGAACGCCGGGGCTTGAGCCGACGCTGACGGCGGCGCAGCGCGGTGCCAATATTGCGCTGGCCAACAAGGAGTGTCTCGTTTCGGCGGGCGACGTCTTCATCCGCATCATGAAACAGGGCGGCGGCACGCTCATACCTGTTGATAGCGAGCACAGCGCCATTTTCCAGTGCCTGGAGCCTGCCAACAAAGCCAATGTCGAGCGTATCGTACTGACAGCATCCGGCGGTCCGTTTCGCACCTTCAGCCGCGAACAGATGGCGGGTGTCACGGCAGACATCGCCCGCGCCCATCCCAACTGGTCGATGGGCCTCAAGGTTTCCATCGGCAGCGCCTCCATGTTCAACAAGGCGTTGGAGATGATCGAGGCGAAATACCTGTTCGATCTTCGCCCCGACCAGATCGAGGTGATCGTCCATCCCCAATCCATCATTCATTCCATGGTGGCCTATACGGATGGATCTGTCATCGCCCAGCTTGGCTGCCCGGATATGCGCACGGCCATCGCTTACGCGCTGACCTATCCCGCACGCGGCGAGATTGACGTTGAAAGACTGGATTTCACCAAGCTCGCGCGGCTGGATTTCGAAGCCCCTGATGAGGTTCGCTTCCCCGCGCTACGGCTGGCCAGAACCGCACTGGAGCGTGGCGGGGCGCAGGGTGCGATACTGAATGCCGCTGACGAAACCGCGTTCCACGCCTTTGTGGATGGCCAGATCGGCTTTCTCGATATGGCCGACATCGTCGAAATCGTCATGGATCGTTTGAACAACGGACAATCGGCCCAGACGATGGATGATGTGCTGGTAGCAGACGCCGAGGCCCGCATCCATGCGCGCGAAGCCATTCTGAACCGGCAGCAGGCGGCCTGAAACCACCATCACACGGATGAAGATGGGTGCGCTGCCATGATCGGCAGCGACATGGCAAAGCTGCGTCAAATCTCCATAATCGCAAATGCAGCATTGCCTGCCTGAGAAAAATTCGCTAAGCGGGACATGTAATGTAATTACATTACCTAAGATGATGACCATGAACGATTTGAGGGACCCCTAATGATCAGCAGACACGCCATAGCGCTATCGATCGGAACCACGTTGCTTTTGACCACGGCTGCCATGGCAGACAACCACAAGGGACATTCCCACAGCCACGCGCATGACCATTCCAAGGCCGCGAACGATATCTACAAGGGCTATTTCGAAGATGGTCAGGTTAAGCCACGCGATCTTTCCGATTGGGAAGGCGACTGGCAGTCGGTTTACCCCTATCTGCTTGATGGCTCGCTGGACCCGGTTATGGCGCACAAGGCTGAGCATGGCACCAAGACCGCCAAGGAACATCGCGACGACTACGCCATCGGTTACAAGACCGACGTAGAGCGCATTGTCATCAAGGGCGAAGATGTCACCTTCTATCGCGACGGCAAGCCGCTAGAGGCCAAATACGCATCGGACGGGCTGGAAATCCTGAAGTACAAGAAGGGTAATCGCGGGGTCCGGTACATTTTCAAGAAGACCACAGGCGACGCTTCCGCTCCGCAGTTCATACAGTTCAGCGATCACACAATCGCGCCGCAAAAAGCGGGCCATTACCATCTTTTCTGGGGCAACGACCGCAGCACCGTTCTGGCCGAGCTCACCAACTGGCCGACCTATTATCCTGCCACGCTGAATGCAAAGCAGATTGTCGATGAGATGCTCGAACACTAGCATCTGAAAGAAGAAAGGCCGCGACTTGGATCCGTCGCGGCCTTTGCTCAATCTATCATTTCAGCAGGTATCAGGCGACGGCTCTTGCAAGCGCGCAACGCGACCAGAGCTGATGCAATGCACCCACAAGACGCTCCAGATCAGCATCGCTGTGCAGCGGCGTCGGCGTGATGCGCAGGCGTTCTGTCTTGCGCGGTACAGTCGGATAGTTGATCGGCTGCACGTAAACGCCGTGATCATCAAGAAGAATATCCGAAATCCATTTGCACTTGGCCGCATCGCCCACCATCACAGGCACGATGTGGCTTGGATTGTGAATGTGTGGAATGCCACTGGAATCCAGCATCTGCCGCAGGGTACGCACCCGCTCCTGATGGCGAACCCGCTCAAACGGACTAGCCTTCAAATGCCGGATCGAGGCGACAGCACCGGCAGCAAGAGACGGCGGAAGTGCGGTTGTAAAGATAAAGCCTGAGGCGAAAGACCGGATGAAATCACACAGGGCGTGAGAGGCGGCGATGTAGCCACCCATGACACCGAAAGCCTTGCCGAGTGTGCCTTCGATAATCGTGAGGCGATCCATCAGACCTTCACGTTCAGCAATGCCACCGCCGCGTGGGCCGTACATGCCAACGGCATGCACTTCATCCAGATAGGTCATCGCGCCATATTGGTCAGCCAGATCGCAGATTTCCTTGATCGGCGAAATATCGCCGTCCATGGAGTAGACCGATTCGAAGGCGATCAGCTTCGGCGCTGCCGGATCGGCGGCCTTCAGCTTGGCTTCGAGGTCCTGAAGATCGTTGTGCTTCCAGATGACCTTCTCACAACGGCCATAGCGGATGCCTTCAATCATGGAGGCATGGTTAAGGGCGTCGGAAAAAATGATCAGCCCGGGAATCTTCTGACCAAGCGTGCCGAGCGTCGCCCAGTTGGAAATGTAGCCGGAGGTAAAGACGAGCGCCGATTCTTTTCCATGCAGGTCCGCGAGCTCGCGCTCAAGCTGAACATGATGGTGGTTGGTGCCCGAGATATTCCGGGTGCCTCCCGCACCCGCGCCACAGTGATCGATGGCGGCTTTCATCGCTTCCACGACTTTGGGGTTCTGGCCCATGCCGAGATAGTCGTTTGAGCACCAGACAGTTACGTCCTGCTTGTCGCCACTGGCGGTATAGCGCGTTGCCCGAGGGAAATTTCCCTGCTGCCGTTCAAGATCGGCAAACACGCGGTATCGACCCTCCGAATGCAAACCATCCAGCTCGGTCTTGAAATATGCCTCGAAGTCCATTCCATGCTCCAGAATTCTTAACGTACGTTGTCGGCTCACCTCCTTGAACCGTCAACCCCATCGACGCTGTTTGTCGAAAACTGCGTCAATTCGCCCCTACATTTGAACCATTCTAAGCATAACTATAAGATAATTGGTAAACCGCAAAATTGATTCACATCAAACCAGCGGCAAAATGGAACTTTTTTCGCCGCACCCCGTTCAGCAGTCACAATCGATTGGGGATGGGGAGCGTTGCCTGCCAAGGGGGCTTCCATAAGAACATTCGAGTTGTTAGATATCTGTTGCGGTCGGAGGTAGCAGTCGCCGCAGATAACCCATGGGACGCCTACCAAAAGAGCTAGAAAAGCTCGAATGTAACGTTGGAGAGAGTTCATGAAAAAGGCTATTATTTTCGCCGTCATCGGTTTGACGCTTGCAGGCTGCACGCAGACTGAAAAGGGCGCATCGATTGGTGCAGTTTCCGGCGCAGTCATCGGCGGCGCAGTCACCGGCAACGTACGCGGCGCAGCCGTCGGCGCTGCAATCGGTGGCGTTGGTGGTGCGTTGATCGGCAATGCTTCCGAGCCAGGCTATTGCTACTACCGCGACCAGTACGGTCAGCGTTACACGGCTCGTTGCCGCTAATTACGCCTTTATTGGCACAGAAAGAAGCCCCGGTTCGCCGGGGCTTTTGCGTTTGCAGGGCCCAAAATGTGCTTTTTCAGGTGCCATATCATTAAGTTTATGATTAAACTTGAATATTAACGGACGGGAAACCACTGGCTTCGATAGTACATGCTCAACCATAAAGAAGCGTATGCCAAAACGACGGACTGACCCAAAGATGAGTATTGCGTTCTGGAAGGCTGGCACCGCGATGGCGGTTGCGGCGTCAATCGTAATGTATCCGGGCTTCGCTCGTAACGCCTACGCCTTCAAGATATTTGGCATCACGCTTTTCGGCTCTGACGAGGAAGAGCAACAGGTTCTCGATCCGGTCACCTTCGCGGTAACCCTGAATGCGCCGGGTGCCGACACGAAGCTTGAGCAGAGCCTTAACAACAGTTCCCTTCTGGCAGCCGAGCCGGAAAAACCGGCATCGGGCGATCTTGGTCTTCTGATTCGCGCGCGTGATGACCGGGAGCGCCTGGTCGCAGCACTTTATGAAAACGCCCGCTATGGCGGCACGGTCAAGATTACCGTGGCCGGGCAAGATATCGACTCCATACCGCCTAACCCCACATTTAACCGCTCCGCACCCGTGCCTGTGGTCATCGACGTGACGCCCGGCCCGGTGTTTACGCTGGGCAATGTCAGGCTGGAGGGGGATGTTGCAGGACGGGATCTGGAGCAATACGGCCTTGTCACGGGCGGTGATGCGGGATCGCTCGCCATCATCAAAGCGGGCAACAAACTGGTTGAAGACCTGAAGGCTGAAGGTCGTCCTCTTGCAGCTCTGACCACCCGGCAGGCCGTCGCCAACCATGCCAACAATTCGGTCGATCTGACCATGGCTGCGGAAGGTGGACCTGTCGCACCGCTTGGCGATGTCTCCATCAAAGGCCCACGCACTGTGGATGCAGACTTCATCCGGCGCTACTCGCGGCTCAATGGTGGCGAAGCCTATTCCCCGGAGAAATTGCGCAAGGCAGCAGACCGTCTGCGCAAGCTCAGCGTCTTTTCCAGCGTCAGCATCAAGGAAGCGTCCGCACTGGCGCCCAACGGATCAATACCACTGACAATTGAAGTGTCGGAGGGAAAGCACCGCTATCTGGGCGTCGGCGCTCAATACTCGACCACCGAAGGCATTGGCCTGCAAGGCTATTGGGGCCATCGCAATCTGTTCGGGCGGGCCGAATCGCTGCGCATCGAAGGTGCGGTATCGCGTCTGGGCGAGGCCTCCAACGCAAAGGATATGGATTATTCGGCAGGGATAATCTTTACCAAGCCCGGCGTCATCACGCCGGAAACGACGTTTACGGCAAGCCTCAAGGCCAAGACCGAGCATCCGGATAGCTACGACGCCCGATCCGTCACCGGCTATGCGGGCTTTTCCTATGAGTTCAACGATTACGACACTGCATCCGCCGGATTTGAAGTGGAATGGACGGATACCGAGGATGCGTTCGGCACCAACCAGTATCTGACAACATCCGTTCCGCTGGAATTCGTGCGCGACATGCGTGACGACAAGCTGAACCCGACCGAGGGCTTCAGGGCTGCGGTTTCAGCCAAGCCCAGTTTTGAAGCCTTGAACGGGACGATCTTCTCGACCTTTGAAGGCTCCACGACCGGATATAAGGGGCTGGGATCAGACGATCAGGTGGTGCTGGCCGGCAAAATCGCAGGCGGCGTGCTGATTGGGGCAAGTTCGCTGGAAGATGTACCCGCCACTCGGCGCTTTTATGCCGGCGGCGGCGGCTCGGTTCGCGGCTACAGCTACCAGGAAATTTCGCCCTATAATGATGCGGGCGAGGCCACCGGCGGACGCTCTTACATCGTCAGCTCGGTGGAAGCGCGCATCAAAGTCACGGAAACCATCGGGCTCGTGCCGTTCGTTGATGCCGGTGTCGTCTCGTCGGATTTCGCACCTGATTTCTCCGACTTCCGCGCTGGCGCGGGTCTCGGCCTTCGATATGCAACGCCATTCGGACCCTTGCGTCTTGATGTCGCCATGCCTCTCAAGAAATATGAGGGTGGAAGCAGCTTTGGCATTTATGCCGGCATCGGCCAGTCCTTCTAAGGACAGCAGCCTTTCGCAACCAGCAGAGTGATGACGCTTGATGACCGCATTGATCCGATTGTTGACCTCAATCATCTACGTCGCCCTTGGCGTCGTGGGTCTGCTGTTGGTGGCCGTCCTTCTCGTCGGCCTGACACCGACAGGCGCACAATTTGCGGCATCACGGGTCTCAACTCTCATTTCCTCACCGGACCAAACCATCACCCTTTCCGCACCATCAGGCCTGCTAACGGGCAATCTGCGTCTGGCGCAGGTGACGATTGCCGACCGTGAAGGCACCTATGCGCAATTGAACGGCGTGGAAGTGGACTGGGCGCCTCTGGACCTGCTGCGCGGCACGTTTCACGCACACCGAATCAGCGCTGCGAATATCAGCCTCGACAGAGCGCCCCTTCCACCCAGCGAGCCGCAGCCAGAAAGTTCAGGCGGGTTTTCCCTCCCGGTCGAGATCGCCATTGATGATCTGGCATTGCCGGATATCAGGCTCGGCGAAAAACTCGCTGGCCGCGCATTCGAACTGGCCGCCAAAGGTCAGGGCACGGCGACGAGCAGCAAGATCACACTCCTTCTGACCGCCAATCGCAAGGATGAGCCTAACGCGCAGGTCAAGGCGGATATTGTTTTTGCGCCTGAAGACAATGTGCTGAAGCTTGACGCTTCCTTAAGTGAACCGCAAGGCGGCCTGCTGGCTACGCTTCTGCGCTTACCAAACGCGCCAGCCGTTGCGCTGGACCTGAAGGGCCAGGGCGCACTTTCCGACTGGACAGGGACGCTGACTGGCAATGTTGCAGGCAACCCGGTGCTTGACGTGACAGGTCGCCATCAACTCTTAAGCGACAACACAAGGCGGCTCGAACTGCATGGCGGCGGACAGCCTGACATGCTGCTGCCACCACTTCTGCGCCAGCTGTTTGAAGGCCAGACGAAGCTTGACCTTGCAGCCAGCATCGCACCCGGCGGGCGGATCAGTGTTGAAAGTGGAAATCTTGAAACCGGCAAGCTTTTGCTGACAGCATCCGGTGCTATCGATCAGCAGGGCCAGAATGACCTCTCGGCCAATCTCATCGGCACGAATGGGCCGGTTGATATCCGTCTGCCGCTTGAAGGCGGTGAGATTGCTGCGCTCGTCAACGGCATCGACCTCTCCCTACGCGGCAATGCCACAGCCGCAAAGCTTGGCCTGTCCGCATCTCTGCGCTCGTTGGCTGCACCCCAGGGCCGCGTGGAAGACGTCAAGCTCACCGCAAGCAGTGAAGATCTCAATCTGGCCAACCAGACGGGTACGGTCAAGACATCGCTCAGCATTGCGCAATCCGCCATGACCGCACCGGACCTCGAAAGAGCCATCAAGGCCCCATTGACGCTGAATGCGCCGTTGCGCATTTCCCCGCAGAGCATCGCATTCGAAGGCGTGACACTGGAAAGTGCGAGCATCGGCGGCACCGGCAGCGGCACCTATGACCTCACGGCCAAAACCATCGCCACAAATCTGCGGCTGTTCGTGCTTCCCGCCGTTCTGCCACCAGCCCTTGCTGAGAAATTCGACACGACCATAGCCATCGATGCCTATGTCAACAGCACGATCGGCGGCCGCACGAGCGTCGAAAATCTCGTCGTCAAATCCGGCACGCTGGAGGCCAATGGCGATGTTTCGCTTGAAAACGGCACCGTGGCGGCAAAGCTCGGCGGGCGATTGCCAGCGCTGGAAAAACTCACCCCGCAGGCATCCGGTGCACTCGGCTTTTCGCTCGAAGCTCAGGGACCACTCACGGCTGCCGATTTCCAGCTGAGCCTCAATTCGGCCAAAGCGACACTGGCAGGCCGCGCTCTGGAGGCGCTAAACGTTTCTGCGAGCGGAAAAGCCGACCTCAACGCTCCCCAGGCAAAGCTGCAGGCAAGCGGGTCGCTGGATGGTCAGGTCATCGATGCAACGGGCGAACTCGTTCAGGGCGAAAACGGAACCGCCATTCCGCAGCTCAACGTTACGGTCGGGCGCAATGTGCTGACCGGCCAGCTTCAGTTCACACCCGACTTCCTCCCAAGCGGCAAACTCGCCTTCGACTTCCCGGACCTTTCGCTTCTGGCGGCGCTTGCAGCGCAGCAGGCCAACGGTGATATCAAAGGCAACATCGAGCTATCCAATGCGGGCGGAAAAATAGCGGCGATCATCGGCGCTTCCGGTGACGCCGTTGGACAGGGTACGGCAGCCGTTTCAAAATTCGTGGCCGACCTCAAGGTGGACGATCTGCAAGCACTCGCCGTCAACGGCACGGTGCAGGCACAAGCAATCAATGCCGGTGCTGTCGCCATTTCGGGCTTGAACCTTGATATCAACCACTCAGGCACGGCCACGGCCTTCGACCTTAATGCCCGATATGACAACGCGCCGCTGATCCTGAAGGGCAGCGCCGATACGGGCGGTGGCGCCATCGCGGTCAAGATCGACGCCTTGTCGGCGACCCCACGCGGCATTCCGGTCAAGCTCGCGCAGCCGACGGCCATCGCAGTCGAGGCAGGATCTGCACGCCTTTCAGGCATTGTCATCCAGACCGGAAACGGACGCGTTGAGGTCAGCGGTACAGCTGGATCGACGCTTAATCTGAATACTAATATTCGCGCCCTCCCCGCCAATCTGGCAAATGCGTTTTCTCCCGGCCTTGATGCAGCCGGAACAATTTCCGGCACAGTCGTCGCCAAGGGACCTGCATCCGATCCTGCTGTCGATTATGATCTGACATGGTCCGACGCGGCAGTCAGCCAGACGCGCGCTGCCGGGCTCGGTGCCCTCGGCATCAAGGCCAATGGCCGCTTTGCTGGCGGCACGTTGCGCCTGGACACCAATGTGACCGGACAGGGCGGTCTAGCCCTTTCCGGTGGTGGCACGCTGGGTGTTGGCGGCAACCGGCCCATTTCAATGGCATTCCGGGGCAACCTGCCCTTCGGTGCAGTCGCCGCACAAACCGCCGCACAAGGCTTTGATGTTGAAGGCAAGGCCTCGCTCGATGTCAAAATCGACGGCACTGTCGCCGCCCCGCTCATCAGCGGCAGCGTGACGACAGATGGCACACGCGTGACGGATGTGCGCAGAAACCTCACGGTCAACAATCTCGGCGCTACGATCAATTTCCAGCGCGATCAGGCAACGATCTCGCGCCTGACAGGCAAATTGGCTGGCGGCGGCACCGTTTCAGGTACGGGCTCGGTTGGCATCACGCCCGGTTCCGGGTTTCCGGCTGACCTGACGATCACGCTCAATCGCGCCGCCTATAATGACGGTACGTTGTTCACAACCGTTGCCAGCGGCACATTGACGCTCAAGGGTCCCGTTTTGAACGGACCTGTTCTGGGGGGCACCATCACACTTGAAAAAAGTGCGATCACAATTCCGGAACGCCTGCCCGCTTCGCTTTCCCAGATCAACATCAAACACAAGAATGCGCCGCCAGCCGTTCGGGCCCAGGACCGGGAAATCAATTCCGACAAGGGTGGCTCTGGCAGTTCCTCTCCCATAGCGCTCGATCTTCAGATCAACGCGCCCAGCGGCATATTCGTGCGTGGTCGCGGCATCGATGCCGAGTTGACGGGCAGCCTGACGGTACGCGGCACAGCGGCTGCTCCCGCCGTTTCCGGCGGCTTTGAAATGAAGCGTGGCCGGCTGGAAATCCTGACCCGCCGCCTCGATTTCACCACCGGCGACATAACCTTTGGCGGCGGCCTTGTGCCGGTTCTCAACATGGCGGCGGAATCGACCGCAGGCTCGACCACGGTCACCGTATCGGTGACAGGGAACGCAAACGACCCGGCATTCGGCTTTACCTCGTCCCCTGCCCTTCCGCAGGACGAGGTCATGGCGCAGCTGATTTTTGGCCAATCCATGTCGAAGCTCTCGGCGTTGCAGATTGCCCGGCTGGCAGATGCGGCGGGGCAACTGGCGGGTGGGCGGTCCACATCGCTGTTTGATAGCTTGCGCAGCAATCTTGGCATCGACGATCTGGATATCTCCACTGACTCAGAAGGTCAGGCCAGGGTGTCGGCGGGCAAGTATCTCAATGACAAGACCTACCTGGAGCTGGAACAAAGCGGCAGTTCCGGTGCCAAGGCCATCATCAATCTGGATGTCGGGCGCGGCGTAAAGCTGCGCGGCGAGGCAGGCGGCGATGGCGAAGGTGCAGCGGGCATATTCTACGAAAAAGAATATTGATAGGCTGGAACACGCCAGCGAAAGACTTCCGCATGGCGCATATATTCTGAGAACTTGTTAACGCAGTTTAGATTTGAGAAACATATTTCTGTTAACACTGAGCGGATGAAGCCGGGACTACCATCCCGGTTGTTCGTACACCAGGCAGGAAGCCAAAGTCCGGATACGCTAGCGTCGGTGCGCTTGCACAGCCCAGAACAAAGATTGGGAAGAATTCTGATGGTTACGATTACTTCAACAAACTTCGGCGGCGATACCCTCGAGATTATCGCGTTTCGTCTGCACGATCAGGAGTTCTGCGTCAAAACGACCACGATCCGTGAGATCCGCGGCTGGGCTCCTTCCACTCCTCTTCCACACGCACCGAAGGACGTCATCGGCGTGATGAACCTTCGCGGCTCGGTTATTCCAATTATCGATCTCGCCTACAAGCTTGGCATGAAGAGCACCGTTGCCAATGAGCGCAGCGCGATTGTCGTGGCAGAAGTTCATAACATGGTCATCGGCATGCTGGTGGATCGCGTTTCAGACATTCTGACCATTCCTGCAAGCCAGGTTCAGCCGGTTCCGGAAGTGTCTGCATCGTTCGACAAGTCCTTCTCCGAAGGCATCATTGCCAATGAGCATGGTATGATCTGCTTCCTAAACCTCGCCAAGATGTTCAAGGGTTCGGATCTGGACGATCTGGCCGCATAAGCACCAGGCTCCACAGGACTTCACTATCAAAAACGCTGCCCGACATCGGGCGGCGTTTTTTCGTTTGCTCGTAATAACAACAAAAGGTGACGCACTATAATTATAGAATAAAACTAATAAAATAACGGATAAATTTGATTGTTATAGACATATACTTATTTTGACTAACTAATAAATCAAAAATTAATGCGCGTGATGTTTAATACAACCTAGAAGACATAAGAAGCTGACAACTCTACGAAACACACGCGGATACTGATGCGTACTGCCGCGGCATGACAGCTCATTGGGAGATCATATGCTTTGGCTTGGGAAAAACGCGGATGCCCGCCACGTTCTGGAAGCTCTATCGAGCTCTCAGGCCGTGATCGAGTTCGACCTTAAAGGTAACATCCTCAACGCGAACAAGAATTTCTGTTCAGCGCTGGGTTATGAACTCTCCGAAATCATTGGCAAACATCACCGCATATTCTGCGACAAGGACTATGTCGCTTCTCCAACATATGCCAATTTCTGGGCTTCCCTCGCAAAAGGCAAATATGATGCCGGTGAGTACAAGCGCATCCGCAAGGATGGCAGCGAGGCATGGATCGAAGCGTCCTACAATCCGGTGTTTCGTGGCGGGCGGCCCTACAAAGTCGTCAAGACTGCGACCGTCATTACCGAGAAAAAGGTCAAGGCTGCGGAAGACAACAGCAAACTGGAAGCGATTTCACGTTCGCAAGCCATGATCGAGTTCAAGCCGACGGGCGAAATCATCACCGCGAATGAGAATTTCTGCAATGCCATGAAATATAGCCTTGGCGATATTGTCGGCAAACATCATAGAATCTTCTGCGATCCTGCCTACACGGCCTCCAGTAAATATGTGGATTTCTGGGAGCGACTGGCAAAGGGCGAATTCATCTCCGATGAGTTTGTGCGCTTCGCGAAAAACGGTCAGGAGGTCTGGATTCAGGCCGCTTACAATCCGATTCTCGATAGCAGCGGGAAAGTCGTCAAGGTCGTCAAATTCGCCACCGATGTCACCCCACGCATGAGCGCCATATCCACATTGGCCGATGCGCTGCGCATGCTGGCAGACGGTGAGTTGCGCCAGCACCTCGACAAGCCCTTCGTTCCCAGCATGGAAAAGCTGAGGGGGGATTTCAACGACGTGATCGAAAAACTGCGCTCCACCATGCAGACCGTCGCACAAAACTCCGCAACCATTGCCTCCGGCTCGGCCGAAATCCGCACAGGCGCAGACCAACTCGCCACCCGCACAGAGCAGCAAGCAGCTTCGCTTGAAGAAACGGCGGCGGCGCTGGAAGAGATTACCACCGCGGTCAAAGATTCGAGTATGCGGGCCGATGAGGCTGGAAAGCTTGTGGTCTCCACCAAGAAAAGCGCTGAAGTGTCAGGTTCTATCGTGCACCGCGCTATCGGCGCTATGGACGAGATTTCCCAATCCTCTGGCCAGATCACCAATATCATTGGCGTTATCGACGACATCGCCTTTCAGACCAACCTTTTGGCACTGAACGCTGGCGTAGAAGCAGCAAGAGCAGGTGAGGCTGGCAAGGGCTTTGCTGTGGTTGCACAGGAAGTGCGTGAGCTCGCGCAACGCTCGGCAAGTGCCGCTAAGGAAATCAAGAACCTCATCAACACCTCGCGCCAGCAAGTTGCCAACGGTGTCAATCTTGTTGGCCAGACAGGCGATGCCCTCAAAGACATTGTCAATCAGGTCGGGCTCATTGAAATGAATGTTTCCGCTATCGTCGACGCATCAAAAGAACAGGCAAATGGCTTGGCTGAGATCAACGAAGCGGTCAACTTGATGGACCAGGCGACACAGAAAAACGCTGCGATGGTGGAAGAAACCAATGCGGCAAGCCATGGCCTGGCGCGTGAAGCAGAAAGCCTTCGTCAGTTGCTGCTCCAGTTCAATGTGGGCAACGACACATCGCGTGCCTCACAATCGACGCCGGTTGCGCAACCAAAGGCGCCATCGAGGCCCAGAGTGGCTGCTGCCTCCCGGGGATCTGCTGCGGCGGCTCCGCAATGGTCTGAGTTCTGAGCATCGACCGAACCCATGAAAAAAGGCGGCCCTAAAGCCGCCTTTTCCCGTTTTAAAGTGCCTGTGCGATCAGGTGAACAGAACGAATGTCTTCTGCAGGGTGATCCAGATACCCCAGACGATCGGAATACCGACGACTGCCCAGGCAATCAGGGCCTTGGCGTCAAAGCCGCCCTTGCCGATGCCGAAGGAGCCTGTTGGACCGCTGCTGGCAGCACTCGTCTTGGCCTGAAGGGCTGCGACTTCCTCGTCGGACATGTACCACTTGTCTTCCAGGGGCTTGACCATGAGGTTGGCGATAAGACCCAGCACCAGCATTCCCGCCAGAATATACATCGTGAAATCGTAGACCTGGGCGCGCGGAATGCCCGCAGCGATCTGTGCTTCACGAATATAGTTGACGACGACAGGACCAATGATACCCGCTGTTGCCCATGCCGTCAGCAGACGACCGTGGATCGCGCCCACGAACTGCGTGCCAAAGATATCGGCAAGGTAAGCCGGGATCGTCGCAAAGCCACCGCCATACATCGAAACGATGATGCAAAGCATGCCGACAAACAGCGCCTTGTTGCCGAGACCTGCAGCCCATGGCGACAGGGCGTAAAGGAAGATGCCAAGTGCAAAGAACGTGAAGTAGGTTGCCTTGCGGCCGATGCGGTCAGACAACGACGCCCAGAAGAAACGGCCAGCAATGTTGAAGACAGACAGCAAACCAGTGAAGCCAGCCGCAATCGCTGCGATCTGACCCAGTTGCTCCGGCGTCAGATCTGCAAACTTCACGTCTGGAAGACCGATCAGCGAACCAGCGAAGATTTCCTGCAGCATGGGCGATGCCATGCCGAGAACGCCGATACCCGCCGAAACGTTGAGGCAGAGAACAAGCCAGATCATCCAGAACTGCTTCGTCTTGTGCGCGTTTTTGAGGTGCACGTGACGGGTCGTGATCATGGAGTTCTTGGCAGCCGGTGCAGTCCAACCTTCAGGCTTCCAGCCAGCAGGAGGAATACGGTAGCCAAATGCACCAGCCATCATGAAGACGAAATAGATCGCCGCCATGACGAGGAAGGTTTCCCACACGCCGATGGACACATCGGTGCGGAAATGGCGCATCAGCGCATCCGCAAGCGGTGCACCAATCATCGCGCCGCCACCGAAGCCCATGATGGCCATGCCGGTCGCCATGCCGCGACGGTCAGGGAACCACTTGATCAGGGTCGATACGGGGGAGATATAGCCCAGACCAAGGCCGATACCGCCGATGACGCCAGCGCCGAACCACATCAGCCACAACTGGTGCGTCATGATACCGACAGATGCAATGGCCATGCCACCGCACCAGCAGATAGCCGATACGAAACCGGCCTTGCGCGGGCCAGCGCGTTCCAGCCAGCCGCCCCAGATGGCAGCCGAGCAGCCAAGCAGAACGAAGAACAGCGTGTAGATCCAGCCAAGGTCGCTGACGCGCCAATCGCAGGTCGTCGTAAACAGTGCAGATGCCAGGTTAAGGTCGGCGCAGGCCACGGTCGAGGTAATGCCGATGGCCTTCGTCAATGGCAGCCAGAAAACCGAGAAACCGTAAGCCATGCCGATGCAAAGGTGAATGGCAAGCGCTGCCGGTGGAACCAGCCAGCGGTTGAAGCCAGGTTTTGCGATAATTCTTTCGCGGTCCAGAAGACCTGCACCCGCAGCCCCCGGCGCGAATGTTTCGTTCGTCGCAGTCATTGTGTGTCCCTCCATTCACGACGCGAAGCCGTGAATTTCGATGTTGTTATTCGTCTCGTGGTCGGCCGCGTGGCCTGCAAGAACAAGCAGGCCACGCGGTTTTCCTTCCGAAACAATGTCCCAAGCCCACAGACCGGATTGCGCGGCGGCTCCTTCTTCGGGACGCTCACACGCAAAGGCCATTTGTGTTGCCAACAACGACACAGCAAATTGCATGCCAGATTATAAAGTCATACATTTCAATGAGATGAGAACAGAGCCATCAAGCCGTCAGACAACTTGTCCACGCTGCCGCGACAAAATGTCCATAATTCCGCTTGGATTTCGCCGTATTTTACGAGGCTAGAACCGGGCGTCCTGAGTCAAATGGCCTGAGGGAGCCAGACGGTGAACGATGTGCCGGAGCCAGGCGCACTTTCCACGCTGATCTCCCCGCCCTGGCGCGCAACCAGCATCTGGCTGACGGAAAGACCAAGGCCGGTGCCTTCCTGTTGCTTGGTCGTGAAGAAGGGATCGAAAATCCGGTTCACAACGTCTTCGGCCATGCCCACGCCCGTATCGGTCACAGTGATCGCCACGCCGCGAGAGCCATGACGTTCCTCATCCCGGCTTCCAAGCGTCAGTGTCCCGCCCTGCGGCATGGCATGGGCCGCATTGACGATGAGGTTGACCAGCACCTGCTGAAGCTCCGTGCGGTTCATCGCCAGAAGCCCGCTCGCTTCGTCGTTTCTCACGACATCTATACCTGCGCGACCCAGCACGTGCTTCACCAGTGGCATGCAATCGGAAATGACCGTTTCAGGGCTTTGCCGCTCTACATAGCCGGCAAACTCTTCAGGTCGTGCAAACTGCAGCAATTTGCCAACAATACGACTGATGCGATCGACCTGCTCGTCGATCAGATTGAACTCGGTCCTGGCAACATCTGCCTGCCCGCCCAGCATGCTGCGTGCAACTTCCAGATTCCCCTGAATGACGGCGATGGGATTGTTGATTTCATGCGCCACGCCTGCGGTAATCTCGCCAATCGTCGCCAGCTTTTCCGACATGACGAGCTGCTTCGTCGTCGCTTCAAGCCGCAGATTGGCAAGCTCAAGCTCCTGCGTTCGCTCTCCCACGCGTTCGTTCAGCTCCTCGTTCCACGCCCTCAGCTCGCCCTCGCGCTGTTGCAGCCGTGCCAGCAACTCATCCAGATGCACCGCAACCTGCCCGATTTCATCGCCCGTCGGGGCCAAACCGGTACGAGCTCCTAGGTCGCCGTCATCAACCCTGGAGATTGTCTGCGTCATGCGCTCCAGCGGTTTGAAAATGCCGCGCGCCCATCGGAGGAAAACCGGAATACTGATGATGGTTATGCCAAGAAACGCAGCAATGACCGAACTCAAGGTTTCATATTTTGCACTGGCAAAGGGTGCCTCCAGAAAGCCAACATAGAGCATGCCGATGCGCTTGCCGTAGCTATCCATCAGCGGCTCATAGGCGGAGATATACCAGTCATTGACGACATAAGCGCTGTCGAGCCAAACCTCACCGGCACCCAGCACGGCGCTACGCACGGCCTCCGACACGCGCGTGCCCAGAGCGCGGCGATTTTCAAAAAGCCGGACATTGGTGCTGATGCGCACATCATCCAGAAACATCGTGGCCGTTCCCTGGCTTCCCTCGGGCAAACTGGCTTGCCGATAGACGAGGTCATTGATCGTATCGATGAAATCAAGGTTCTGATTGAGAAGTTTGCCGCCAACCAGCGCGCGCGCTTGCGCGCCGCCAAGACGCAGCGGGCTTGCGGCATGGATCATCATGCCGCGAGTTTCAAACGTTCCGCCACCTTGCACCTGTGGCCCAGCCACAAGCTCGATACGCGCACGCTCCGCCAGCAGCGGAGAGAGTGCGGCCATATCCTGCCCTGAAAAAACATCCAGTGCATAGGATGCCTTGCCACCAAGTGCAGTTGCCCGCACCGGCCAATCCACGCGGGTCTTCTGCGCCTCAGTTCCGGCGCTTGCAGACACATCGCCATTGCCATCCACAACAAGCAGAAAATCGAGCCCCAGCTTTTGACGTTTGCCTTCAAGAAGGCTCGCAAGCCGCGCCGCGTCGCCAGTCCCGACGACATCGCGCAGCTCGGCGGAATTGGTAATGGCCTCCAGTCGCTCTCCCGTATTTTCGAGAATTGTTGCCAGATATTGATGCGCGAGCGTGAGATCGCTGCTGACCTTGGTGATCAACAGCGCGTCGAACTTGCCACTCCACCGCGACATTGTAACACTTAGGAGAAGAGGCAAAATGACGAGCGTCGGCAACAGGGCAATCGCGAGAAGCCGGAAACGAACCGACTTCAACGTTTCAAAAAGGGTTGAGATCCCGTGTTTTCTAGCCATGCCAGGACGACATCTTCCGATCGATCGTCTTGCGGGAGATGCCGAGACGGCGCGATGCCTCATCCCTGTTGCCCGCCACGTCGCTCAGGACAGCCAGAATATGGCGGCGCTCGACATCTTCCAACGTACCGGTTGGCGCAGCCACAGGTGCCACACCCCGCAAATCCATCGGGAAACGACCGAGAATGAGGCTGCGTTCGATGAAGTTACGAAGTTCACGGACATTGCCGGGCCAATGATAAGCCAGCAACGTGGCACGCACCGTATCATCAAGCGCAACCGGCGGCATGCCGAGCTGCCGCGAGAGCTTGTGCATGAAGAGGTCGGTCAGCTCGATGACATCGCGCTCACGGTCACGAAGTGGTGCGAGATAGATTTCCATCACGTTGATCCGGTAAAACAGATCCGCACGGAAACGACCCTTTTCCACATCCCCAGCCAGATCCGCATTGGTGGCGAAGATGAAGCGGATATCGACGGGCACTTCGCGCTCGGCACCGACGGGGC
The DNA here is from genome assembly GCF_014842165.1 of Rhizobium sp. CFBP 13644. Taxonomy (NCBI): domain Bacteria; kingdom Pseudomonadati; phylum Pseudomonadota; class Alphaproteobacteria; order Hyphomicrobiales; family Rhizobiaceae; genus Rhizobium; species Rhizobium sp. CFBP 13644. The sequence goes on along the minus strand of NZ_JACYVF010000004.1, from coordinate 281,598 downwards.
GCACCTTGCGATCCTCGATCACACGCAGGAGCTTGCTTTGCAAGGCAGGCGGCATCTCACCGATTTCATCCAGAAAGAGGGTTCCGCCCTGCGCGTGCAAAAACAATCCTTCACGGCGCGTGTCAGCACCGGTGAAAGCACCTTTGACGTGACCGAACAATTCGGTTTCGAGCATATCGGCCGGAATGGCCGCGCAGTTGATCGGCACGAAAGGCTTGCCGGCGCGGTCGGATAATTCATGAATGGAGCGCGCCAGCACCTCCTTGCCGGTGCCGGATTCGCCAGTCAGCAGAACCGATGTCGGAAGCGGTGCCACGCGGCTGATCATATCACGCGTCTGCTGAATGGTTGCGGAACTGCCGACCAGCCGATCACGCAGGAAAAGATGATCCGAGGCCGTTTTCAATTGATATTTCAATGCAGAGTTCTCACGCTGCAGATTGGACCTATCTAAAGCACGTGAGATTGCATTGAGGATCTGATTGGAACGAAACGGCTTCAGCACGAAATCTGCTGCACCGGCACGGATGGCCTGAATGGCGGTGTCGAGATCGGCATAGGCCGTCATCAGTATGGCATCTGCGTAAAAGCCGACGGCCCTTTGTTCAGCCAGCCATTCCAACCCGGTCTTTTTCGGCATTATATTATCGAGAATGACGATATCGAAATGCCGCTCATCCATTTTCTTCGTCGCTTCAGCCGTATCGGCGGCCTCATCTACGAAAGCGCAACGGACCTCGAGTGTCCGCATCAGAAAATTGCGCATGCCCGGCTCATCATCGACGATGAGAATGGAGGCTTTGGCAAGCCACGGCCCAAAATCAGTCTCAGACAATGCCACCCTCATCTCCGCGTTGACGTCATGCTGCATTGTGCTCTCCCGACAACCCGCGCGGGGGTTCGTTGGCCGGGCCGAAGGACCGTTTCGAATTGACGAATATCAAAGCTCGACGGGTTTGCAAAATGAATGATGGGTCGCGTCCACCTATAGGCTTTCAGCACAATCCAGCTTGATTCGGTCAGGCCGTGTGAAAATCTCCAGATCTTCACCCCGCAACAGTGCCACCAATGTCATTCCCGCCTCTTGCGCCGTTTCAATGGCCAACGCCGTTGGCGCCGAAACTGCGGCCAGAACGGGGCTGCCGAGGATGGCCGCCTTCTGCACCATCTCGACCGAGATACGGCTTGTTACGACAACCGCTCCCTCGCTACCGCTGTGTCCTTGGCGCAAAACCGCGCCTGCCAGCTTGTCCAGCGCATTGTGCCTGCCAACGTCCTCCCGCGCTGCGATAAGACCCTTAGCAGGGCTGTAAAAGGCAGCGCCATGCACCGCCCTTGTTTGGCGAAAGATGGGCTGCGCTCCTTGCAGCGCATCCATGGCAGCAACCAGATCACTTACACTAAGCGACATCTGATGGTTTGACACATCAGCGACAGTCCGAACCGCCTGCTCTATCGACTCTATCCCGCACAATCCGCAGCCTACCGGACCCGCCATCTGGCGGCGGCGCGTTCGCAAGGCGTCCGCCTGCTCATCGAAGAGAGTAACCTGGACATCAAACCCCTTCTCGCTTCGGATGACATCGATGGCCTCAATCTGGCTGGCCTCAACGATAATTCCTTCCGTCAGACTAAATCCGACCGCAAAATCCTCAAGATCGACAGGCGATGCCATCATCACAGCATGGGTGGAGCCACCATAGGAGAAGGCTACAGGCACTTCTTCGGCGACATTGCGGTCACTCGTCGTTACCAGACCATCGCGCCTGGATATCCGCTTCACCGGTCGATAGGCTGATAAAACCGACATGTTCAAACCTCTGTTGGCTGGTAGAAAGGGAGTGAAGGTCGCTTTCGCTGATCCTCATGCGGTGCGACGAACCAGTATGTGTATCTATTGTTCGAAAACTGGCAGCTCAATTGAACTGAAACCAATGGCCGACCAAAAATGCAAAAAGCGGCCCTAAGGCCGCTTGAGGTTTATTCGCTTGTGGACGGCGTTCTTAAGAACCCGTCCGGTGCTTTCAAGCGGCGACGAGGACCTCATGCAGGTTCGTCAATTCATAAAGATGCTTCTCGAGCTTGGTCAGGTGCTCGTGATGATGACCGCCGTCCTGAATTTCAGCACGGGCCGCATCAATGCGCTTCTGCAAATCACCAGGCGTGATGTCGTCTGCAGCCGTAGCAGATTCAGCAAGCAGCGTGCAACCGCTCTGAACGATGTCTGCAAAGCCGCCGAAAACAACGTATTTATGCGTTTCGCCGGATGCAGTCTTCACCGTCACGAGGCCTGGCTTGATCGTTGTCATCACAGGCGCGTGGTTCGGCAGAACTGTCATTTCGCCAAGCGTGGCCGGAATGACAACTTCAGTGACCGTCTCGGATACGAGCAGACGCTCGGGAGAAACAAGTTCGAATTTGAAAGTGTCGGCCATGGCTATTCACTTCTTCTTTGTTGCGCGACAGACAAGGGCGCGTGGCTGGCCTCGCGCCCTTTTGTTAGATTAGGCGACTTCAGCAGCCATCTTCTTTGCCTTTTCGATGGCTTCTTCCATCGAACCGACCATGTAGAAGGCAGCTTCTGGCAGGTGGTCATACTCGCCGTTGACGAGACCCTTGAAGCCCTTGATCGTGTCTTCGAGAGCAACCAGCTTACCAGGCGCGCCTGTGAAGATTTCGGCCACGAAGAACGGCTGGGACAGGAAGCGTTCGATCTTACGAGCGCGCGCAACGGCCAGACGGTCTTCTTCAGACAGTTCATCCATGCCAAGGATGGCGATGATGTCCTGGAGAGCCTTGTAGCGCTGCAGGGTCATCTGAACCTTACGGGCAACTTCATAGTGCTCTTCGCCAACGATCATCGGGTCAAGCATGCGCGACGTGGAGTCGAGCGGGTCAACAGCAGGGTAAATACCCTTTTCAGCGATCGAACGCGACAGAACCGTCGTTGCGTCCAAGTGGGCGAACGAGGTTGCAGGAGCCGGGTCGGTCAAGTCGTCGGCAGGGACGTAAATGGCCTGAACCGAGGTAATCGAACCCTTGGTCGTTGTGGTGATGCGTTCCTGCATCTGGCCCATGTCGGTTGCCAGCGTTGGCTGATAACCCACAGCAGAAGGAATACGACCCAAGAGAGCCGACACTTCGGAACCAGCCTGCGTGAAGCGGAAGATGTTGTCCACGAAGAACAGAACGTCCTGGCCCTTGTCGCGGAAGTCTTCAGCGATGGTCAGACCGGTCAGAGCAACGCGAGCGCGCGCACCTGGTGGTTCGTTCATCTGGCCGTAAACGAGAGCAGCCTTGGAGCCTTCGCCGCCGCCGTGCTTGTTCACGCCGGATTCGATCATTTCGTGGTAAAGGTCGTTGCCTTCGCGGGTACGTTCCCCCACGCCAGCGAATACCGAGTAACCACCGTGCGCCTTGGCAACGTTGTTGATCAGTTCCATGATCAGAACCGTCTTGCCAACGCCAGCGCCGCCGAACAGACCGATCTTACCGCCCTTTGCGTAAGGAGCGAGAAGGTCGACAACCTTGATGCCCGTTACCAGGATCTGGCCATCGGTGGACTGCTCAACATAGGAAGGCGCTTCCTGGTGGATAGCGCGCATGCCGGATGTGACCAGCGGACCTGCTTCGTCAACCGGCTCGCCGATGACGTTCATGATACGGCCGAGCGTCTCAGGACCAACAGGAACCGTGATCGGAGCGCCCGTATCATGGACGGCCTGACCGCGAACCAGACCTTCGGTCGAGTCCATGGCGATTGTACGCACGACGTTTTCGCCGAGGTGCTGAGCGACTTCGAGAACCAGACGGTTACCGTTGTTGTCAGTTTCAACCGCGTTCAGGATCGCAGGCAGGTCGCCTTCGAACGCCACGTCGACAACAGCGCCGATAACCTGCGTAACCTTGCCGGTCGCGCCAGTGATCGCTGTGGTTTTCTTTGGGGTAGCTGCCTTAGCCATTATCCTTACCCTCTTTCCTTAACCTCAGAGCGCTTCCGCGCCCGAAATGATTTCAATCAGTTCCTTGGTGATCTGAGCCTGACGCTGACGGTTATAGGAAAGCGTCAGCTTGTTGATCATTTCACCGGCGTTGCGCGTGGCGTTATCCATCGCGCTCATCTTGGCACCCATTTCGCCAGCAACGTTTTCGAGCAGAGCCCGGAAAACCTGAACCGAAATGTTGCGCGGAATCAGGTCTTCCAGAATGGAAGCCGCATCCGGCTCGTATTCGTAAATCGCTGTCTTTGCAGACTGTTCAGCCTCGACCGCAGGTGCCGCAGCAGGAATGAGCTGCAGACCCGTCGGGATCTGGCTGATGACCGACTTGAACTCGGAATAGATCAGAGTGCAGACATCGAACTCACCGGCGTTGAAACGCGCGATGATCTTCTTTGCTATGCCATCAGCATTCTCGAAACCAACCCGCTTCACCTCACGCAGTTCAATGCGCTCGATGATGTTGGATGCGAATTCGCGACGCAGGCTATCGTAGCCTTTTTTGCCGACAGTCATGATCTTGACCGTCTTGCCTTCTGCAATCAGCTTACGAGCACGATCACGGGCAAAACGAGAAATCTGCGCATTGAAACCACCGCAAAGGCCACGGTCAGCAGTGCAGACGACGAGCAGATGCACGTCGTCCTTGCCCGTACCGGTCATCAGAAGCGGAGCAACATCTGCCTCAACCGCCTGAGCGATATTGGCAAGAACGGCGCCCATGCGCTGCGAATAAGGCCGGGCGGCCTCCGCAGCTTCCTGGGCGCGCCGAAGCTTCGCCGCGGCGACCATTTTCATCGCCTTGGTAATCTTCTGCGTCGCCTTTACGGAGGCAATGCGGTTTTTCAGATCCTTTAGTGAAGGCATCCGTTATCCGTCCCAGTCACGAGTCTAATCAGGAGAAAGACTTGGCGAAGTTCTCAAGAGCAGTCTTCAACTTGCCCTTGGTGTCGTCGCTGACAGCCTTTTCCGTGCGGATTGTGTCGAGAATGTCCTTACCTTCCGAACGGAGGTAAGACAGCAGACCCTGCTCGAACTTGCTGATATCGGAAACAGCGACCTTGTCCAGGTAACCGTTCACACCAGCGAAGATCACCGCAACCTGCTCTTCCGTCTTGAGCGGAGAGAACTGTGGCTGCTTGAGCAATTCTGTCAGACGTGCACCACGGTTCAGCAAGCGCTGTGTGGAGGCGTCAAGGTCGGAACCAAACTGGGCGAACGCTGCCATTTCGCGATACTGGGCAAGCTCACCCTTGATCGAACCGGCAACCTGCTTCATGGCCTTGATCTGAGCGGCAGAACCAACGCGAGACACCGACAGACCGACGTTAACAGCCGGACGGATACCCTGATAGAACAGGTCGGTTTCAAGGAAGATCTGGCCGTCGGTGATCGAGATCACGTTGGTCGGAATAAACGCGGAAACGTCGTTACCCTGCGTTTCGATGACAGGCAGAGCTGTCAGCGAACCATTACCAGCATCGTCGCCCATCTTGGCGGCGCGCTCGAGAAGGCGCGAGTGGAGATAGAAAACGTCACCAGGATAAGCTTCGCGGCCCGGAGGACGACGCAGAAGAAGCGACATCTGACGGTAGGCGACAGCCTGCTTGGAAAGGTCGTCGTAACCGATCAGCGCGTGCTGGCCGTTATCACGGAAATATTCGCCCATCGCGCAACCGGCAAATGGTGCCAGATACTGCATTGGAGCAGGATCGGAAGCCGTAGCAGCAACGATGATGGAGTACTGCAGAGCGCCACGCTCTTCCAGAACCTTCACGAACTGCGCAACTGTCGAACGCTTCTGACCGATGGCAACGTAAACGCAGTACAGCTTTTCGCTGTCAGGACCATTGTCGTGAATGGCCTTCTGGTTCAGGATCGTGTCCAGAATGATAGCGGTCTTGCCGGTCTGACGGTCACCGATGACGAGCTCGCGCTGGCCACGACCGACAGGAATGAGAGCATCGATAGCCTTGAGGCCTGTCGACATTGGCTCATGAACCGACTTACGCGGAATGATACCTGGAGCCTTAACGTCAACGCGCGAACGGCGCGTGGCGTTGATTGGGCCCTTGCCGTCAATCGGGTTCCCGAGAGCGTCGACAACGCGGCCGAGAAGCTCTGGACCAACAGGAACGTCAACGATAGCGCCGGTCCGCTTAACGGTGTCGCCTTCCTTGATGTCACGGTCAGAACCGAAAATAACAACACCGACGTTGTCGTTTTCGAGGTTGAGGGCCATGCCGCGAATGCCGCCTGGGAATTCGACCATTTCACCGGCCTGGACATTGTCGAGGCCGTAAACGCGCGCAATACCGTCACCGACGGAAAGCACCTGGCCGACTTCCGAGACTTCTGCCTCGTTGCCGAAATTTTTGATCTGGTCTTTTAGAATTGCGGAAATTTCCGCGGCGCGGATATCCATCAGCCAACCTCTTTCAGTGCAAGCTTAAGGGTGGAAAGTTTGGTGCGAAGAGACGTATCTGTCTGGCGTGAACCAACCTTGACGATAAGACCGCCAAGAATGGATGGATCGACGGTCAGAGCGACCTTCACATCCTTACCAGTAACGCTCTTCAGCGCCGCCTTCAGTTCAGTTTCCTGCGCTTCATCCAGCGCATGGGCCGAGGTAACCTCGGCTGTAATCTCACCGCGATGTGCGGCAACGAATTCACGATAGGCAACGATCATGCCGGGAATGGCAAAGAGACGGCGATTGCCAGCAACGACCTTTAGAAAATTTGCAGCCAGGCCGGAGATACCAGCCTTCTCTGTAATGGCAGCAATCGCACTCGACTGCTCCTTTGCCGAAAAGACCGGGCTCGTGACCAGTCGCTTCAGATCATCACTCTCATTGAGCATGGCCTGAAACTTGTCGAGGTCGGCACCAACCGGTTCTACGACACCAGCTCCCAAGGCAAGCTCGAAAAGCGACGACGCATACCTTTCCGCTACACCGGATGTTCCATGGGAGGTATCTGCCACGGGCACTCTTTCCCTGCTAATCGTCCAAGAAAGGAGGGCTGATTCATCAGCTTTCCAAATTCTTGAAATCGTTTCAATTTCCCCGAAAAAGGCCGGAATTCCCCCCTGCCTTATCTCGATTTCGCGGTCCGTCTAGCATAGGACGCCGGGACTCGCAACACGCGTAGTAACGGAAACTGTCTTTTGGGCAAGAGGGTTGGCGCTTAATTTTCTGACTTCCGGCAAAAAAGCGCGTGAATAAAGACAAGTTCTCGTCAGTCAGCGTCTCAGACCAGTCCAAACACGTAGACCAAAGGCAGTGCAGCGAGGAAAAGGTGTACAACCATTAGTAGGCAATTGCGCAGAGTTGGGCCTCCGTCAGACAGAATCGACAACACTGCTCCAAAGGTCGCCAGCGCAAAAGTCGCTCCGAATGCCAGGTAGACCATGGGCTGCGCGAGAAGAAGCGCACTTGCGCCAAAGCCCAGATAGAATCCACCAAGTGACGAGCGAAGGAGCACGAGACCGTCTCGGCGGTCAGACAGGTAGCTCAGACCAAACATCCGAAAGGTCAGCCCCGGCGCAAACATCACGACAAGGCCGATGACCGCAGATATGGCAGCCGCCCAAAATGCCAGTTGCTCACCAAACTCGGTCGGAAAATAGAATTCCATGTGGTCTCCCCAAATCAGCGTTTTCCTGCCGCCTTATGGCATGCCGCATGGATGATCGGAAGAATCCTAGAGAAAACTTTGTGGATCGATGTCAACCTGGACATGGATCGAGCCGCGTTCTTTCGGTCCGCTGCCCAGCATGGCGCGCATGAAGGACTGCATGTCAGAATTTCTCTTGCCATGCACAAGCAGGCGGAACCGGTATCGCCCCCGGATCAGCGCAAGCGGCGCTTCGGCGGGCCCAAGCAACATGATGCCGGTGGCGGGCTGCGCCGCTGCGCGCAAGCCTCGGGCATGGGTTTCGGCCTCGCCACGCGTATCGGCTGACACAATGACAGATGCGAGCCTGCCGAATGGCGGCAACAGAGCCTTTTCCCGCTCGATCACCTCCCGCTCATAAAAGGCGGCGGCATCACCCGAAACGATGGCCTGCATGACGGGATGCTGTGGCTGGTATGTTTGTAAAAGACCATGGCTTTTGAGGCCGGTTCGGCCAGCGCGCCCGGTCACCTGCGAAAGAAGCTGGAACGTGCGCTCGGCAGCCCGTGGATCACCATTGGCAAGTCCAATATCCGCGTCGACGATGCCGACCAGCGTCATCAAAGGAAAGTTATGCCCCTTGGCGACAAGTTGGGTGCCGATAACGATATCCGCCTCGCCTTTGACGATGGCTTCCAGTTCAAGCCGCAGGCGCTTGACGCCCATGAGATCGGAAGAGAGCACGATTGTCCGCGCCTCCGGGAAGTGCTTTTCCACTTCCTCGGCAATACGCTCCACGCCGGGACCACAGGCTGCCAGATGATCGAAGGTGCCGCATTCCGGGCAATGATCCGGCGTTGGCTGGTTGTGGCCGCATTGGTGGCACTGAAGCTGGCTGCGAAACCGGTGTTCCACCAGCCAGCTGGAACATTGCGGGCACTGGAAGCGATGGCCGCAGACCCGGCACAGCGTGAGCGGCGCATAACCACGGCGGTTCAGAAACAGCAGGGATTGCTCGCCCTTTTCCAGGGTCTTGGTAATGCCGCGCAACAGCACCGGCGATAGAAATCCACCTTTCTCCGGTGGGTGCCGACGCATATCGACCAGATGAAGATCCGGCATTGCCGCATCGCCAAACCGCGTATGCAGATGGATGGTATTATAGCGGCCCGAAGTGCCGTTGACCTGACTTTCCACCGATGGCGTGGCAGACACCAGCACCACGGGGAAATCGGCTATGCGCGCACGCACCACCGCCATGTCCCGCGCATTGTAATAGACGCGGTCTTCCTGCTTGTAGGCAGGGTCGTGCTCTTCATCGACAATGATGAGGCCAAGATTATCGAAGGGCAGGAAAAGAGCCGAGCGCGCACCGGCGACCACACGCACCTCACCCGTCACTGTCTGCCGCCAGACCTTCTCACGCATGCGCGGGGAAATATCCGAATGCCATTCCGCCGGTTTGGAACCGAAGCGATCCTGAAAGCGGTCGAGAAACGATGCCGTTAGCGCGATTTCCGGCAGCAGAATCAACACCTGCTTGCCCTGCCTCAACGTCTCGGCAACGGCCTCGAAATAGACCTCGGTCTTGCCGGAGCCCGTAACGCCATCAATCAACGAAACGGCAAACCCGCCCTTTCTCACATCCTCCAGAATTTCGGATGCCGCCTGCTTCTGAGGACCTTCCAGCCTGGGTTCGGTATAGTCAGGGTCCGGCTCTGCCACGACGGCAGGAGCTGGCAGAAAAACAGTCTCGAAAATGCCCTGCTTGGCCAGACCATCAATGACGCTGGCTGATACACCGGCGGCATTGGAAAGACCGCTTTTGGTCCAGGCATGCCCTTCAGCCGCAAGGGAAAGCACCCGCTCTCGCGCGGGCGTCGAGCGTTCGGGACGGGCTTCCGTCAACCGCAGACCTTCGATCATCGGTTCGGGATCGAAGGCTGCAGGCGCACGCAGCGCCATGCGCGCCACCAGACCCGGCGGTGACAGTGTGTAGGCCGCAACCCAGTCTATGAAGCGGCGCATTTCCGCGCGCATGGGCGGGCAATCGAAGGTCTTTGTGATGGGTCGAAGCTTTTTTGGATCGACGGTTGCCCCATCGCTCTTATCCCAGACCACGCCGATGACCTGCCGCGGGCCCAATGGCACCTGGACGATAGAACCGGGCTCGACGACCATATCTGCTGGCACCGCATAGCTGTAGGGTCCGGGCGCGGGCAATGGCACCAGAACGGGTACAGCCGACACAGGGTCAGCCAAGGCGGGCTTGCGCTGATCAAACAGCGCCCCGAACAGATCGGTCGATTCTTTTGCCATGATGCTGGCGACAATGCCCTCTGGAGGTGGAAAAGGGAACCTTTAGCGCAACGAACCCGAAATCGGAATCGATTTTCAAAGAGCGCTATCTTCCCCTTGGATGAGCCCACCTCATGCTTTTAACCAAATGCAGACAAGGATCATATAGGGTCTGTTTGACATGATGGGATATACGCCTTGGAAGAAATCCTCACCTTTGCCGATCCGGAACTCCTAAGCGAGCGGCAAGCCTGGTTGTCATCGCTGGAGGGCGAACGGCGGCTGGCGGACAATACGCTGGAAGCCTACGAGCGCGACACACGCCAATATCTCATCTTCATGACGGGCTATATTGGCCATCCGACGCGCATCAAGGATGTTGCCAATCTGCGCCCTGTCGATCTTCGCGCTTTTCTGGCATCCCGGCGAAAGGAAGGTGCGGGCGCCCGCTCACTCGGCCGCCATCTCGCTGGGCTGCGGTCTTTCCTGCGCTATCTGGAAAAGAAGGGTATTGTGAATGCTGCGGGCGCCACCGCCATGCGCTCGCCAAAACAGCCCAAATCCTTGCCCAAGCCGCTGACGGACAGACAGGCGCTGAAAATCACCACAGCGGATGCACAATTGGCCGAAGAGCCATGGATTGCAGCGCGCAACGCCGCCGTTCTGGCGCTGCTCTATGGCTGCGGCCTGCGCATTTCAGAAGCACTCAATTTGACACCCGCCGATCTGACCTCAGGAACCCGCAGCCTGCGCGTGACCGGCAAAGGCAACAAGATGCGCATCGTGCCGCTTCTGCCGGTGGTTCTGGAGGCTGTGGAAACCTATAGCAAACTCTGCCCTTATCACGTGGCACCAAACGAACCGCTGTTTCTTGGCGCGCGAGGCGGCAAGCTTCAGCCAGCGATCATCCAGCGGGAGATGCAGAAATTGCGCAGCGCATTCGGCCTTCCGGACAATGCCACGCCGCATGCCCTGCGCCATTCCTTCGCCACCCATCTTCTGGCGGGTGGCGGCGATCTGCGCACCATTCAGGAATTGTTGGGCCACGCCAGCCTCTCCACAACGCAAATCTATACCGGCGTCGATACAGCAAGGTTGCTGGAGATTTATGATAACGCCCACCCACGCGCTTAAGGCGAGTTTTACTGGCGATGCTTAAGATGAAACGAGTGGCAACCCATTGTTAACCAAGCACGTTAACCGTCCATGCAAATACACCCTCTTATAAGCGACGGCAGCAAATGTGGGTGATTCGATGATTGTTCTTTCCAGACCGCAAAACATGACATCGCTGCTGATGGGCCGCATTGGAGACGCGCTGCTGTGGCTGTTTGCATCCGTGCACGTCGTTGCCATCGCCGTCCTCGTCCTGACGCTGCTGTCGCTGACGGAGGCGAACGCTTCCGAGCCAGCCATCACCTGCGCCGGAAGTGATATTCTTGGCGACATGCAGACCAAAAATCCCGCGGCCTATGACGCGATTGTTGCCGAGGCCAACTCGGTGCCAAACGGCAAAGGCACATTCTGGAAAATAGAAAAGCCGGGCGTGGAGCCATCCTGGCTGCTCGGCACCATGCATATTTCCGATCCCCGCGTGCTGGCTATGCCACAGGGCGCTCAGTCCGCCTTCGACAAGGCTGCAACCGTCATTGTCGAATCCGATGAGATCACCGACGAGAAGCAGGCATCCGCCAAGCTTCTTGCCAAGCCCGAATTGATGATGTTTCTCGATGGCAAATCCATCACCGGCCTGCTGCCGAAGGATGATGTTGCAAAGCTCGAAGCAGGCCTCAAAGAGCGCGGCATTCCGCTGAATGCCGTGATGAAAATGAAGCCGTGGATATTGTCGAGCTTCGTTGCGCTTCCAGCCTGCGAATTTGCTCGCAAGGCACGCGGCGCAAGCTTTCTCGATATGAAGCTTGCCAATGATGCGCTTGCCGATGGCAAAAAACTTGTAGGACTTGAGACCATTCTGGAACAGATTGAGGCCTTGTCCGATCTGCCCATGCCCTATCACATTCATTCGCTGATCGACATGCTTGAACTGGGTGATCGCATGGAAGATGTCATGGCGACGATGATCGACCTCTACCTCAAAGGCGAGATAGCGATGATCATGCCGATGATGAAGAGCATCGACGACAATGTTGCCGAGCGCCAGAATGAGTATGATGCCTTTGAACAGCGTGTGATCAATGACCGGAACCACGTGATGGCGGATAGGGCCACCCCGCATCTGGAAAAAGGCAATGTCTTCATGGCTGTGGGCGCGCTGCACTTGCCTGGTAAGGTCGGTGTCGTGGAGCTTCTGCGTGAAAAAGGCTTTACGCTGACTGCCGTTCAGTAAGGTCTGACGTTTCCGTAACCCACTGTAAAATTAGAATATTCTAATTTTTCAAATTCGCGCCGCATGCAACTTTCTCGCGCGCAATTCATTCCCCCTGCTAACGGCGCGCTTTGCGTTGCTGAACGCTTGTCTTTTTGTGAGGGGAAGAACGAATGGCAGAAGAGGAACCGTCAGCCCAAAAGCGCGTAGGCTTGACAGAGGGCGTCAACAAACCGGTTTTCATTTGGTCAGTCGCACTGACGCTGGCCTTCGTCATTGCCGGAGTTGTTGCGCCGGAAGGCTCAGCCGCTGTGTTCAGCGGTGCGCAGTCATGGATTGTCACTGAGCTCGGCTGGGTCTACCTGCTATCGGTCGCTGTCTTTCTCATATTCATGCTTTATCTGGGCTTTTCCAGCCACGGAAAGATCAAGCTCGGTCCCAACCATTCCGAACCCGATTACAGCTATGGCGCATGGTTTTCCATGCTGTTTGCCGCAGGCATGGGCATCGGCCTCGTGTTCTTCGGCGTGGCGGAGCCGGTCAAACATTTCACTGCACCGCCGGTCGGCGATGCTGCAACGGTTGAAGCCGCCCGCACCGCCATGGAAATCAGCTATTTCCACTGGGGCCTGCACGCATGGGCGGTCTATGCCGTTATCGGCCTCTCGCTTGCCTATTTCTCGTTTCGCCATGGCCTGCCGCTCACCATGCGCTCGGCGCTCTACCCGCTGATCGGCGACCGAATTTACGGCCCGATCGGCAACGCGGTGGATATCTTCGCCGTTATCGGCACACTCTTTGGCGTCGCGACATCGCTCGGGCTCGGCGTGCTCCAGGTCAATGCGGGCTTCAACCACATCCTCGGCTGGCCGATCAGTTTCTGGATCCAGTTGCCGCTGATTGTCGTGATTACCGGCATGGCAACACTGTCCGTCGCGACAGGTCTTGATAAGGGCATCAAGTTTCTGTCCAACCTGAACATGATGATGGCTGTGGCCCTCATGCTGTTCGTCTTCGTCATGGGACCGACGACCTTCCTTCTGCGCGCTTTCGTGCAGAACCTCGGTGCCTATCTCGACCAGTTCGTTCTGCGCACCTTCTACATGTACGCCTATGCGCCGAATACGGGTCCGAGCGAATGGCTGGGTGACTGGACCTTGTTCTATTGGGGTTGGTGGATTGCCTGGTCGCCTTTTGTGGGCATGTTCATTGCCCGCATTTCGCGTGGACGCACCATCAGGGAATTCATATCCGGTGTCTTGCTCGTTCCAGCTGGCTTCAGTTTCGCCTGGATGACGGTTTTCGGCGATACGGCAATTTCCATGCACTTGACCGGAGCAACCACTGCAGTATCCGACGCTGTCGGACAGGACGTGACACTCGCGCTCTTCGTGTTCCTCGAACAATTCCCGTTCGGCGTTTACGTTTCGTGGTTTGCCATGGTGCTGATCGTGTTCTTCTTCGTCACCGGCGCTGATTCGTCGGCACTGGTTATCGATACACTGACATCGGGTGGACGCGAGGACGGACCAACGGCACGGCGCGTGTTCTGGGCCATTGTCTCAGGTGTCATTGGCGCGATCCTGTTGTCGACCGGCGGCCTTGATGCACTTCAAACGGCCTCCATTGCCGGTGCTCTGCCTTTCACCTTTGTCATGCTGTTGATGTGCTGGGGTCTGTGGAAGGGGCTGCAACGTGAAGGTCTGCGCCAGAACGCACTGGTCCAGAGCCTGCGTCCTCGCCAGTCAGCGAGCTGGCAGAGGCAGTTGCAGGGTATTCTCAACCATCCGGGCAAGGCTGAGACCGAAACCTTCCTGACCAATACCGTCACACCGGCGCTGGAAGCTGTGGCGCTTGAGCTTGAGAAGCGTTCGCTGGTTTCAACCGTGGACAAGGGAGAGGACCGGCTAAGACTGACCGTCATGCCAGGTGAGACGGAGGAGTTCATCTATGGCATTCGCCTGCGCCGGTATGCGACACCGGGTTATAGTTTCTTCGAAAGCCAATCCAGCCGCAAAAAGGCTGAGCATTATTACCGGGCGGAAGTTTTCCTTTCGGATGGCGGGCAGGATTACGATGTGATGGGCTTCACAAAAGAAGAGCTCATTCAGGACGTGCTGCTGCAATATGACCGGCACTTCCAGTATCTTCACGCTATCAGAAGCTGACGCTGACGATAAAAATCGCGCATAAAAAAGGCCGCAATCCCGAGGGAGTTGCGGCCTTTTCGTTAGCATCAAAGCTTACATGTGGATTGGCTTGAAGAAGGTTGCGAGTGCTGCTTCCTTCACTGCCTCAGACATGGTCGGGTGTGCGTGGCAGGTGCGGCCCAGATCTTCCGAAGAACCGCCAAACTCCATCAGCACGGAGATTTCCTGGATCAGTTCGCCAGCGCCGAAGCTGACAATATGCCCGCCCAGCACGCGATCTGTTTCCTTGTCGGCGAGGATTTTCACGAAACCATCCGTGACCTGCATGGCGCGTGCGCGACCATTGGCTGTGAACGGGAACTTGCCAACCTTGTAGGCAATGCCCGTAGCCTTCAGTTCTTCTTCCGTCTTGCCGACAGAGGCGACTTCCGGCTGGGTGTAAACGACACCGGGAATGACATCGTAATTCACATGACCATGCTGACCGGCAAGAATTTCTGCCAGCGCCACGCCTTCGTCTTCTGCCTTATGCGCCAGCATCGGACCCTTGACCACGTCGCCAATGGCATAAATGCCTTCGACATTGGTCTTGTAGTGACCGTCGATTTCAACGCGGCCACGGCCATCGAGAACAACGCCCGCTTCGGCCAGACCAAGGCCTTCGGTGTAAGGCTTGCGGCCTGTGGCAATCAACACGACATTGGCGTCGAGCGTTTCAGCAGCGCCGCCCTTGACCGGCTCGAACACGACCTTGGCGCCATCGCCAGACTTTTCGACGGCAGTGACCTTCGCACCCATCTTGAAATCAATCCCCTGCTTGGCAAACAGACGCTGCGCCTGCTTGGAAAGCTCGCCATCCATGCCGGCAAGGATGTTGTCGAGATATTCAACGACCGTTACCTTCGCGCCCAGACGCGACCAGACCGAGCCAAGCTCCAGGCCGATAACACCGCCGCCAACAACGATCATCTTTTCCGGCACCTTGGTCAGCGCAATGCCACCAGTGGAGGATACGATGACCTGCTCATCAATATCGACCTGAACGCCCGGAATGCCTGCAATGTCGGAACCGGTTGCGATCACGATGTTCTTGGTTTCGATTTCCTGCACATCGCCATTGTCGCTCGTGACCGAAACCTTGCCAGCGCCGACAACCTTGCCGAGACCCTGGAATGTATCGATCTTGTTCTTCTTGAACAGGAATGCGACGCCATCGACATTGGCCTTCACCACGCCGTCCTTGTGCGCCATCATCTTGTCGAGGTTCAGCGTAGGAGGAGAGACCTCAACGCCGAGGCTGTCCACACCGTGGGCAACATGCGCGAAGACCTCGGATGCGTGCAGCAGGGCCTTGGACGGAATGCAGCCGACATTGAGGCAAGTGCCGCCATAGGTCGCACGCTTTTCGATTACGGCAACCTTCAGTCCGAGCTGCGCTGCCTTGACGGCGCAAACATATCCGCCGGGGCCTGTACCGATAACAACTACATCATAAGCCATTGTAATTTCCTTCGTTAATTGGCGTCTATCTGCCGCCACTCACATTCAATATTGCCCCAGTGACATAAGATGCCTCTGGCGAGAGCAGGTATAAAACCGAATCTGCAATTTCACCGGCCGTTCCGGGGCGCTGCATAGGCACCAGATGGGCCAGATCTCTGGCGCGATCCGGCAATCCGCCGGATGCGTGGATGTCGGTATCGATGATGCCGGGACGGATCGCATTGACGCGAATGCCCTCATTGGCGACTTCGCGTGCAAGACCAATTGTGAACGTATCCACCGCGCCCTTCGAGGCAGCGTAATCCACATATTGCCCGGGGCTGCCCAGCACCGCTGCGGCGGAGGATATGTTGACGATGGAACCGCCCTTCCCACCATGCCGCGTGGACATGCGCTTGACCGCCTCGGATGCGCAGCGAATCTTGCCAATCACATTGATGGCGAACATGCGGTCCAATCGCTCACGCGAAAATTCGTCGACACGTGCTGTCACATCGACCACGCCAGCATTGTTGACCAGCCCGTCTATGCGGCCAAATTCCGTGTCAACCGCATTGAAAATAGCAGCAATGCCGTCTTCATGGCCCGTATCGCCTTGCACGATGCGGGCAATTCCGCCCTTGTCGGCAATCTCGGCGGCAACAGCTTGCGCCGCGGCTTCGTTGGACACGTAATTGATCAGAACACGCCAGCCGCGCTCAGCCGCTTTCAAAGCGACGGACGCGCCAATGCCGCGGCTGCCACCGGTGACAACGAGAACGGGTCCATCGATCATGTGTTCAATCCTCCGGGCCGCAATATCAGGCAGCTTTTTCCGTTGCCAGCTTGATGCCAAGAGCAATGAACACCACGCCGCTGGTGCGATCAATCCATTGGCTGGCGCGACCGAAAGCGGCACGCATCCGCGGCGTCGTCATGAACATGCTGACAGCGATGAACCAGACGATCAGGCAACTGGCCATGACAAGGCCATAACCGAATTTGATGGCGATGGGCGTGTGAGCACCAACGACTGTCGAGAAAATGGACAGGAAGAAAAAGACCGGCTTCGGGTTGAGCGCATTGGCAGCGAAGCCCAGCGTGAACGCCTTGACGGCAGATTGCTCGCTCAAGCGCGGTTCATCACCTTCATTCGTTGCGACTGTCATATCGGTCTTGCTGGCACGCAGCGACTTGACGCCGATATAGATCAGGTAAGCAACGCCGAACCATTTCACGATGTTGAACAGGTAGACGGATTGGGAAATGATCAGTCCGAGGCCAAGGATGGTATAGGTGACATGGAACATCAACGATGTGCCGACGCCAAAGCTCGTGATGATGGCCTGGCGGCGTCCATGCACGATGGCCTGACGCATGACCATGGCAAGGTCAGCCCCCGGAGACACGATAGCAAACGAGAAGATCGCCATCAGGGATGCGAGCTCGATCAGATATGGATGCATCAAACGTCCCCTAGAACAGCAATACGAACAGCATCAGCAAAAGTCCGATCATCGAGCCGATCCAGACCAACGACCTGATATAAGGAATGCCTGCCAGATAGAGTGGGATATAGATGATACGGCAGATGATCCACAGCCAAGCACCGATCAGCGCCAGTCCGGCGGGATCGCCCGCCATGACCACACCAAAGGCCAATGCGATGAATGCCGGGTAGGTTTCCCGGAAGTTTGCACTGGCACGTTCGGCTCTGCCCGCCAGCTTGCCCTCTACTTTTTTACCCTCGTCCCGGGGACCGGCATTCCATTGCGAACCAAACTCCTTCGTCGCGGCCATGGCCTGCAAGACGATATGGGCGATCAGAATAAGGATGCTTATCCCGATGAGGGGCAAAAAAGGTGACGCGGCAAGAAACGTGGGCTGCATATGCAAGCTCCTGAAACAGTATCAGCGGGACTCCAGTTGAAACCCCGCTGATGGAAAAAGCAAGTTCGATCAGAGATCGAGAACCAGACGCTCTGGATCCTCAAGGCTTTCCTTGACGCGAACGAGGAATGTCACGGCTTCCTTGCCATCAACGATGCGGTGATCGTAGGAGAGCGCGAGATACATCATCGGACGGATCACGACCTGACCGCCAATGGCAACCGGACGATCCTGGATCTTGTGCATGCCCAGGATACCGGACTGTGGAGCGTTGAGGATCGGCGAGGACATCAGCGAACCATAGACACCACCATTGGTGATGGTGAAAGTGCCGCCCTGCATGTCTGCCATGCCCAGAGAACCATCGCGTGCTGCCTTGGCAAGACGGCCCAGTTCCTTTTCAACGCCAGCAATCGAGCGCTGATCGGCATCGCGGATAACAGGAACGACAAGGCCCTTATCCGTGCCGACGGCCATGCCGACGTGACAATAGTTCTTGTAGATGATGTCATTGCCATCAATTTCAGCGTTAACGGCAGGCAGTTCCTTCAGGGCATGTGTCACAGCCTTTGTGAAGAAGCCCATGAAGCCCAGCTTGACGCCATGCTTCTTCTCGAACACGTCCTTGTAGCGATTGCGCAGTTCCATGACCGCAGTCATGTCCACTTCGTTATAGGTGGTCAGCATCGCGGCTGTGTTCTGTGCGTCCTTCAGGCGGCGCGCAATGGTCTGGCGCAGGCGGGTCATCTTCACGCGCTCTTCGCGAACAGCATCGCCCTCGGAAGAGGCGGGACGTGGCGCGGAAACGGCAGCAGGTGCTGCTGCAGGAGCGGATGTGCCCTTGGCAACAGCTGCCAGAACGTCACCCTTCAGAACCTGACCACGCTTGCCGGAACCGTCAACCTGATCGGCCGACAGATTGTTTTCAGCCAGCAGCTTTCCAGCAGCAGGTGCTGGTGGCATGGAGCTTGGTGCAGAAGAAACAGCGGCAGGTGCAGCTTCTGGAGCCTTTGCCGGTGCAGCCGCAGGTGCGGATGGAGCAGCGCCGGCTGCACCTTCAGCGATCTGGCCGAGCAGCGCGTCAAGACCGACGGTCTCGCCGTTCTGTGCAACGATTTCTGTGAGAACGCCGGAAGCAGGCGCTGGGACTTCAACGGTAACCTTGTCGGTTTCCAGCTCTACCAGCGGCTCGTCAGCCTTGACGGTATCGCCAACCTTTTTGAACCAGGTGCCGACAGTTGCTTCGCTGACGGACTCGCCGAGGGTTGGTACGCGGATTTCAGTGGCCATGATCTAGTTCCGTTTCATCAAATATCGGTTGTGAAGGGTGCAGGCGGGAGAGCTTTCACTCTCCCAGCGCGTCTTCCAGGAATGCCGCGAGCTGCGCGAGGTGCTTGGACATCAGGCCCGTTGCTGGCGATGCCGCAGCCGGACGACCCGTGTAACGGACCTTCTGGTACTTGGCATCGATATGGGCGAGAACCCATTCCAGATAAGGGTCGATGAACGACCACGCACCCATGTTCTTCGGCTCTTCCTGGCACCAGACCATCTCGGCGTTGCGGAAGCGGGACAGCTCGTTGATGAGCGCCTTGGCCGGGAATGGATAGAGTTGCTCGATACGCAGCAGGTAGATGTCGTCGATGCCACGCTTCTCGCGCTCTTCCAGAAGGTCGTAATAGACCTTGCCGGTGCACAGCACGACGCGACGGATCTTGGAATCCTTCTGCAGCTTGATCGGACCGTCCTTGATTACTTCCGCATCATCCCACAGCAGGCGGTGGAACGAGGATTCGCCAGCCAGCTCCGTCAGCGAAGACGTCGCACGCTTGTGGCGCAACAGGGACTTCGGCGTCATCAGGATCAGCGGCTTACGGAAGTCGCGCTTCACCTGACGGCGAAGGATGTGGAAGTAGTTGGACGGCGTGGTCACGTTTGCGACCTGCATATTGTCCTCGGCGCACATCTGCAACCAGCGTTCCAGACGGGCAGACGAGTGTTCCGGACCCTGACCTTCATAGCCATGCGGCAGAAGGCAGACGAGACCGGACATGCGGAGCCACTTGCGTTCACCGGACGAGATGAACTGGTCAAACACGACCTGCGCACCATTGGCGAAGTCACCGAACTGGGCCTCCCAAAGCGTCAGCGCATTCGGACGCGCCAGTGAGTAGCCGTATTCGAACCCGAGCACGGCTTCTTCTGATAGCATCGAGTTGATGACTTCGTAGCGGGCCTGCGTTGGCGCGAGGTTTGCCAATGGAATGTAACGCTCTTCGCTCTCCTGATCGTAGAGAACCGAGTGACGCTGCGAGAAGGTGCCGCGCTCGCAATCCTGACCGGACAAACGGATCTTGTGTCCGTCCACCACGAGCGAACCGAATGCCATGGCTTCAGCCATCGCCCAGTCAAGACCTTCACCGGTCTCGATCATGTTGGCGCGGTTTTCCATGAAGCGCTGAATGGTCTTGTGCGCCTTGAAACCTTCCGGAATGGTCGACAGCTTGCGACCGATTTCCTTCAATTGCTTCATCGGAGCGCCGGTTTTGCCACGGCGCTGCTCATCTGCGTTATCAGCAGCGCGCAGACCCGACCACTGACCATCAAGCCAGTCGGCCTTGTTTGGCTTGTAGCTCTGGCCTGCTTCGAATTCCTGCTCCAGATTGGCGCGCCAATCGGCCTTCATCTTTTCGAATTCACCGTCGGTCAACAGACCTTCGGCAATCAAGCGTTCCGCATAGAGGTTCGCGACCGTCTTGTGGGCACGAATGACCTTGTACATCTTTGGCTGCGTGAAGGACGGCTCATCGCCTTCATTGTGGCCAAAGCGGCGGTAGCAGAACATGTCGATGACGACAGGCTTGTGGAACTTCATGCGGTATTCGGTTGCAACCTTCGCCGCATAGACCACAGCTTCAGGATCGTCACCATTCACGTGGAAGATCGGAGCTTCGATCATCTTTGCAACGTCTGATGGATAGGGCGAAGACCGCGAGAAGCCGGGGTTCGTCGTAAAGCCGATCTGGTTGTTGATTATGAAGTGCATGGTGCCAGCGACGCGGTGACCGCGCAGGCCGGACAGACCAAGAATTTCGGCCACGACGCCCTGACCTGCAAAGGCCGCATCGCCATGCAGCAGCAATGGCAGAACCTTGGCGCGCTCGGACAGCGGAATGGTATCGCCATCCCACACCTTGGCAAGCTGGTCCTGCTTGGCGCGGGCCTTGCCCATGACAACAGGGTTGACGATTTCAAGGTGCGACGGGTTGGCCGTCAGCGACAGGTGAACCTTGTTGCCATCGAATTCACGGTCGGACGAAGCACCAAGGTGGTACTTCACGTCGCCGGAACCTTCAACGTCGTCAGGCTTGAACGAACCGCCCTTGAATTCGTGGAACACCGCGCGGTGCGGCTTGCCCATGACGTTGGTTAGAACGTTGAGGCGGCCACGGTGCGCCATGCCAAGCACGACTTCTTCGAGACCATCCTGACCACCACGTTTGATGATCTGCTCCAGAGCCGGGATGAGTGATTCGCCGCCATCTAGTCCGAAGCGCTTGGTGCCCTTGAAGCGCACATCGAGGAACTGCTCGTAGCCTTCGGCTTCAACCAGCTTAGACAGGATCGCCTTCTTGCCTTCGGCGGTGAATGCAACACCCTTATCCGGGCCTTCGATGCGTTCCTGAATCCAGCCCTTTTCTTCGGGGCTTGAAATATGCATGAATTCGACGCCGAGCGTCGAGCAATAGGTGCGCTCGAGAATCTCGATCATCTCACGAACGGTCGCGTATTCGAGACCTAGAACGTTATCGATGAAAATCTTGCGGTCGTAATCGCTCTCTTCAAAGCCGTAGGACTTCGGAGACAATTCATTATAATCTTCAACGGCGCTGGCAATGCCGAGTGGGTCGAGCTTGGCGTGCAAATGACCACGCATGCGGTAAGCACGGATCATCATGATGGCGCGCACGCTATCGCGTGTCGCTGTCAGAACCTCGGCTTCGCTCACGCCCTTGCCGGTTTCAGCGCTCTTGGCTTCCGCCTTGGCCTGAACCTTCTTCTCGATAGCCTTTTCAACGGTGGCCCAGTTGCCATCCAGCGCCGAAATCAGCTCGCCATTGGCGGCGATCGGCCAGTTGGAGCGCTGCCAGGATGCACCCTGTGCGGCTCTCTTCACATCTTCAGGATTGTCGGAAAGCCCTTTGAAGAAGCTCTGCCACTCTGGAGAAACGGAGGAAGGATCTTCCTCGTACCGGGCGTAGAGCTGCTCGATATAGGCTGCATTCGCGCCGTCTAGAAACGACGTGATCTGAAACTGCTCGTTGGCGTCTTGCCTTGCCATGGTGTTTTCGCGGACGTATTCGCCCGCCTCCTCAATCCCGTTGATGACCGTTTTCGGCCTGCCGCTTTATTCTCTGACGCTTCCGCGCCAGTCCTTCCTGCGGGAGCGGGCAGGCTGTCGTTAACGACCCCTGCCCGCTGCCAAATTCGTGATATCTCAGCCCTTGAGGACTTCGACCAGTGTCTTGCCAAGGCGTGCTGGGGATGGCGAAACCTTGATCCCAGCTGCTTCCATGGCAGCGATCTTGGATTCCGCGTCACCCTTGCCGCCGGAAACGACAGCACCGGCGTGGCCCATCGTGCGGCCCTTTGGTGCGGTACGACCAGCGATAAAGCCTGCCATTGGCTTCTTACGGCCCTTCTTGGCTTCGTCGATCAGGAACTGCGCCGCTTCTTCTTCCGCAGCACCACCAATTTCGCCGATCATGATTATCGACTGTGTGGCTTCGTCAGCAAGGAACATTTCCAGGATGTCGATGAACTCGGTGCCCTTGACCGGGTCGCCGCCAATGCCAACAGCCGTTGTCTGGCCGAGGCCTTCGTTCGATGTCTGGAAAACGGCTTCGTAAGTCAGCGTGCCGGAGCGCGAAACGATACCAACCGAACCCTTTCGGAAGATAGAGCCCGGCATGATGCCGATCTTGCATTCTTCCGGTGTCATGATGCCTGGGCAGTTAGGGCCGAGCAGACGCGAGTTGGAACGGTCCAGCCGTGCCTTGACGCGCACCATGTCCATAACCGGGATGCCTTCGGTGATGCAGGTGATGAACGGAATTTCCGCTTCGATGGCTTCGATGATCGCATCTGCAGCGCCTGCTGGCGGCACATAGATCACCGACGCGTCAGCGCCGGTCTTTTCCTTGGCTTCAGCAACGGTCGCGTAGATCGGCAGGCTTTCACCGTTGGAACCGGACCATGTCTCGCCACCCTTCTTCGGGTGAATACCGCCGACCATCTGCGTGCCGTAATAAGCAAGCGCCTGTTCGGTGTGGAAGCTACCGGTCTTGCCGGTCAGACCCTGAACGAGGATCTTGGTGTCTTTATTGACGATAATCGACATCAATCTTGCCTATCTTTTTGGAGCAAAGCTTCAATGTTCTGAAGCCGTTTGACCATCTCTAAATTTGCATTGAGCAAAGCCTCATTGATCCGCATCATTTCCCCCATGTTCCTCTTCGAACGTCTTATGGACATCACGTAGATGACCATAATAAGCAGCAAAGGGATGAGGGCCGACGCGGACCCGAAAGACTCCGAATTCATCAAGCACCCTGAATGGCCGCAACGATCTTCTTGGCTGCATCGTCCAGGTCGTCAGCAGCCGTAATCGCAAGACCCGATTCGTTCAGGAGCTTCTTGCCGAGTTCGACATTGGTGCCTTCGAGGCGCACGACGAGCGGAACCGTCAGACCGACTTCCTTCACCGCAGCGATAACGCCTTCGGCAATAACGTCGCACTTCATGATGCCGCCGAAGATGTTGACGAGGATGCCCTCGACCTTCGGGTCAGCAGTGATGATCTTGAACGCAGCCGCAACCTTTTCCTTGCCAGCGCCACCGCCGACGTCACAGAAGTTTGCAGGCTCTTTGCCGTACAGCTTGATGATGTCCATCGTTGCCATGGCAAGACCGGCACCATTGACCATGCAGCCGATGTTGCCATCGAGAGCCACATAGGCGAGGTCCCACTTGGAGGCTTCGATTTCCTTGGCATCTTCTTCGGTTTCATCACGCAGAAGCTTGACGTCATCGTGGCGGAAAAGCGCGTTGCCATCGAAAGACATCTTGGCGTCGAGAACGCGCAGGTGGCCGTCCGTCATGACGATCAGCGGGTTCACTTCCAGAAGCGCCATGTCCTTTTCAACAAAGGCCTTGTAGAGCGCAGGGAAGAGCGCCTTTGCGTCTTCGGCGGCAGCGCTGGAAAGCTCGAGAGCCTTCGAAATCGCAGCAACGTTCTCAGCCGTCACACCAGCTTCAGGCTCGATCGCAATCGTGTGGATCTTCTCAGGCGTGTCATGCGCAACAGCTTCGATGTCCATGCCGCCTTCCGTGGAAACCACGAATGCGACCTGGCCGACCGAGCGGTCTACCAACAGCGAGCAGTAAAGTTCGCGGTCGATATCGGCGCCGTCTTCGATGTAGAGACGGTTGACCTGCTTGCCGGCATCGCCGGTCTGAGCGGTAACCAGCGTGTTGCCCAGCATGTCCTTGGCGTGAGAAACGACTTCCTCGATGGACTTGGCAAGTCGAACGCCGCCCTTTGCGTCAGGGCCGAGTTCCTTGAACTTACCCTTGCCGCGGCCACCAGCGTGGATCTGGCTCTTGACGACGTAAAGCGGGCCAGGAAGCTGATTTGCGGCAGCTTCGGCTTCCTCAACCTTGAGAATAGCAACCCCTTCGGCCACTGGCGCACCATAGCCCTTAAGAAGCGCCTTGGCCTGATACTCATGAATGTTCATAAAGTCTTCCTTTTGAACTGCAAACTTGTTTAACTTACTCTGATCTTCGAAGTTTTTCGCTTAATTTTATCAACAAGAAGCCGGGGGCCAAAGTCGCGCACACCGATATCCAGTTCCAAACATTAAACGGACTCATGACCTCTTGGAGCTTCGCGAACCCTTCGAAATACAGAACCGCCCCACAGCCAAACGCAATAAACAAAACTCCTGCCCAAAGGAGAATATTCCCTATTGCGCCAACGGCTCGAGCCAACTTCCGCCCCTTACTTCAGCGACGGAGCAATGTTGATGCAGGCTTCGCAAAGACCAGCAACCGCGCCGACGGACTTCTGGAAGGCAGCTTCCTCGTCCTTGTTGAGTTCGATTTCGATGATGCGCTCAATACCGCCTGCACCGATGATCGTTGGTACGCCGACATACATGTCGTTGACGCCATACTGACCCGAGAGGTAGGCCGCAGCTGGCAGAACGCGCTTCTTGTCCTTGAGGTAGGACTCAGCCATTTCGATCGCGGACGCTGCAGGTGCGTAGTAGGCGGAACCGGTCTTGAGCAGGCCGACAATTTCCGCACCGCCATCGCGTGTGCGCTGAACGATTTCTTCAAGACGCTCAGCTGTAAGCCAGCCCATCTTGACGAGGTCCGTCAAAGGAATGCCGCCGACCGTGGAGTAACGCGCCAAAGGCACCATGGTATCGCCATGGCCGCCGAGAACGAATGCCGTCACGTCCTGAACGGAAACGTTGAATTCTTCAGACAGGAACAGGCGGAAACGCGCGCTGTCGAGAACGCCAGCCATGCCGACGACTTTGTTCTTCGGCAGGCCAGAGAACTTCTGCAGAGCCCAAACCATCGCGTCGAGCGGGTTGGTGATGCAGATGACGAAAGCGTTTGGAGCATATTTCTTGATGCCGGCGCCGACCTGTTCCATGACTTTGAGGTTGATGCCGAGAAGATCGTCGCGGCTCATGCCAGGCTTGCGCGCCACGCCAGCAGTGACGATGCAAACATCCGCGCCTTCAATGGCAGCATAATCGGACGCGCCGGTCAGCTTGGCATTGAAACCTTCGACTGGGCCGGACTGGGCAATATCCAGACCCTTACCCTGCGGAATGCCGTCAGCGATATCGAAGAGGACGATATCGCCCAGCTCCTTCAGGCTGGCCAAGTGGGCCAGTGTGCCGCCGATCATGCCAGAACCAATAAGTGCAATCTTTTTGCGAGACATCGAATGCTTCCTCTCAAGCTTCAATTTAATTTCGCCGTCAATGCATGACAGCTCTAAATTGTCGCACTCGACTTATCGTTATTGGCCATAAATGGCAATAGATACTTTCGAGTGTAACATTTTCAATCGTTTAGATCATAAATAACTTACGTAAACGTAAGAAATTATGTTACCAAATCGTCATGTTGTTGGCGTTTCTCATTGTGCAGCGCAAGGTAATCAGCGCTGCGCATCTCAAATAGGCGCGAAGCAGTACGGTCAAATTCGAAACCCTCGGTGCCTTTGCGCTTGCCGAGCAAGTCTTCAGGCATTGCAGCGGCAGACGCGATCAGGCGCACTGTCTGGTCGTAGAAGGCGTCGATCAGGATGATGAACCGCTTTGTCTCGTTGCGCCGGTCGGCGCTGAGCAAGGGCACGTGATCGAGAAAAACCGTGTCAAAGCGGTGGGCAATCGCCAGAAAGTCAGACGCCCCGAGCGGCTTTTCGCACAGATCCGAAAAGGAAAACCGCGCAACACGGCCCGCAGCTGCTGGCACGCGGACGGAGCGGCCCTTCACCTTGATCTCAGTGGGAGAGGTAACATGCCCCTCGGTCAGATGATCCCAGGCGTCATCCATCGCCTGATCGGCCTCAGGCCCCAGTGGCGTGACATAGACGGGCAGGCTCTTGATCTTCTCCATCCGATAATCGGTAGGGCTATCAAGCGTGACCACTTCGACATGTTGCTGCAACAGATCGATGAACGGCAGAAACAGGCTGCGGTTCAGCCCTTCCTTATAGAGATTGTCCGGCAACACGTTGGATGTCGTCACCAGTGTGCAGCCATTGGCGAACAACTCGGTGAACAGGCGCGCGAGAATCATCGCATCGGTAATATCGGTGACGGAAAATTCGTCAAAGCAAAGCAGTTCCGCCTCAGCCAGCAATTGCGCAGCGACGGGCGGAATAGGGTCCGCCTGCTTCGTCTCGCCGTTTTTGAGTTGCTGACGGTGCGCATGGACGCGATTGTGCACATCGGCCATGAATTCGTGAAAATGGCAGCGACGTTTCTTTTCTACCGGCGCCAGATGGAAGAACATGTCCATGAGCATGGTCTTGCCACGCCCAACGCTGCCGTGAACGTAAAGGCCTTTCACCGACGCGGCAGGGCCCGCGTTCTTGGCGAACAGCCAGCCAAGAGCACTTTTCTTCCTGGCGGGCTTGCGAATTTTAAGATCGGTCAGAATGCGATCAAGCCGCGTTGCCACATCCATCTGTGCCGTATCGGCTTTGAGGGTACCAGATGCGATCAATGCGTTGAGTTGCTCAACGACACTGTGATGGTAATCGGGCAATGGCTTCATCAACGCGCCTCATGCGCGGACACCAGCGGCATCCGCGTGATCAAATTATCGGCTGAGGCTGAGCGGCTGACCGCTGTTCGTCGTGCCGTCATAACGGGTTTCGCCGGTCTTGTAGACGCGACCAATCGTGTCGCCTGCCCGGTTCTTGAACTGAACCATCTTGTTGGACACTTCCCATGATCCCATGGAGGACAGTTCGCCGCTGCAACCGCGGGTGCCGCCACGCGAGCCGCTGCCCAGGTTCGTCAACGTCAGGAACATGTCGCAGGTGGCGCCGCCATTGGACACACGCCAGTTGCCGACCATGGCTTCCTTGGTCACATCCATTGCCGCCGCAGGCGGAGCCGATGCGACATTAACAGGTGCCGAGTTGGCAGGGGCCGTTGGGAACTGGGTCGATCCGCCTGGAGGCGGCAAGGTGCCCGACTGAACCGACGGCACGGGCTGCGCCTGAAGCGGCGGTGTATAGCCAGGATTGCCGCTCGCACCGCTATTGCTGTTGTAATCATAGGAGGTACGTTGGCAACCGGCCAGGCTCATAACGACCGCAAGACCCGTCACCACATATCTGAATTGCATCTCAAGCTCCCGATTCTCTGTCGTCCGGCAAGTACATGTCTACACAAAACGGCTGAATTATTACCAAAACATTATCCAGCACGGGCTGGTACCGTAAAAATTGCAATTTCATTCAATTTTTATGGAAACTTTTAGCTTTGCGATTGTCAAACAGGCCGCGATTGGAAATCGCGGCCTGTTGATGGGTATTCAATATGTTGCGCGTTCAGACCCGGCGCTCGACCATCATCTTCTTGATTTCGGCGATGGCCTTGGCAGGGTTCAAGCCCTTCGGGCAAGCCTGTGCGCAGTTCATGATCGTGTGGCAACGGTAGAGGCGGAACGGATCTTCAAGATTGTCCAGACGCTCGCCTGTTGCCTCGTCGCGGCTGTCAATCAACCAGCGATAGGCCTGGAGCAGAACAGCGGGGCCGAGGTAACGGTCGCCGTTCCACCAATAGCTCGGACAGGAGGCGGAGCAGCAGGCGCATAGAATGCACTCGTAAAGACCGTCCAGCTTCTGGCGGTCGTCATGGCTCTGCTTCCATTCCTTGGCAGGGGTCGGAGACACTGTCTTCAACCATGGCTCGATGGAACGGTGCTGCGCATAGAAGTTGGAAAGATCAGGAACGAGATCCTTCACCACTGGCATGTGCGGCAACGGGTAAACCTTAACGGTGCCCGTAATGTCATCCATGCCCTTGGTGCAGGCAAGCGTATTGGTGCCGTCGATGTTCATGGCGCAGGAGCCACAGATACCCTCGCGACAGGAGCGACGCAGCGCCAAGGTCGGATCGATATTGTTCTTGATGTACAAGAGCGCATCGAGAACCATCGGGCCGCAATCGTCCACATCGATGTAATAGGTATCGATGCGTGGATTCGCGTTATCGTCAGGGTTCCAGCGGTAAACGCGGTACTCGCGAACGTTCTTCGCGCCTGCCGGTTTAGGCCAGACCTTGCCTTCGGTCATCTGAGAGTTCTTGGGGAGAGTCAGTTCAACCATGTCCAATTCCTCTCAATCAGTAGACGCGTGCTTTTGGCGCGATCTTCTGAAGATCGATGCCATCGGCAATCAGTTCGGTATGCACCGGCCGGTAGTCCAGCTTCACGTCACCTTCGGCATTGACCCATGCCAGCGTGTGCTTGCGCCAGTTGACGTCGTCACGGCCACCAAATGGACCATCAACGAAGTCTTCACGCGCATGGCTGCCACGGCTTTCCTTACGGGCTTCAGCGCCGTAAACCGTAGTGATGGCGTTTGCCATGAGGTTTTCGAGTTCGAGCGTTTCGACCAGATCGGAATTCCACACCATCGAACGGTCGGTAACCTTGAGGTCCGGCAGTTCTTTCCAGATGGCGGAAAGGCGCTTGCAACCGCTTTCCAGTGATTCCTGCGTGCGGAACACGGCAGCGTCGTCCTGCATGGCGCGCTGCATCTTGTCACGCAACACGGCGGTTGGCGTGCCACCATTCGCATTGCGCAGACGATCGAAGCGCTCCATGATCTTGTCACAGGCAGCAACGTTGAGCGACGGAATGGCGCTTGCGCGGTCAATCACTTCAGCGGCACGGATGGCGGCAGCGCGACCGAACACCACAAGGTCGATCAGCGAGTTGGAGCCCAGACGGTTTGCACCGTGAACGGATGCGCAACCGGCCTCACCCACGGCCATAATGCCAGGGATGATGCGTTCCGGGTTTTCGCTGTCAGCGTTCAGCACTTCACCCCAATAGTTGGTCGGAATGCCGCCCATATTGTAGTGAACCGTTGGCAGAACCGGGATCGGCTCGCGCGTCACGTCCACGCCTGCGAAAATCTTGGCGCTTTCGGAAATGCCGGGAAGACGCTCATGCAGGATGGCCGGATCGAGGTGATCGAGATGAAGGAAGATGTGGTCCTTGTTCTTGCCAACGCCACGGCCTTCACGGATTTCCATGGTCATGCAGCGTGAGACAACGTCACGCGAGGCAAGATCCTTGGCGGACGGCGCGTAGCGCTCCATGAAGCGTTCGCCTTCGGAGTTGACGAGATAACCGCCCTCACCGCGTGCGCCCTCGGTAATCAGACAGCCAGCGCCGTAGATACCGGTGGGGTGGAACTGAACGAACTCCATATCCTGAAGCGGCAGGCCAGCGCGGGCAATCATGCCGCCGCCATCACCCGTGCAGGTGTGAGCCGATGTCGCAGAAAAGTAGGCGCGGCCATAACCGCCGGTCGCCAGAACAACCATCTTGGCCGAAAAGCGATGGATGGTGCCGTCATCGAGGTTCCAGGCGACAACGCCCGTGCAGCGGCTGCCATCTTCGGACATGATGAGGTCGAGCGCGAAATATTCGATGAAGAATTCGGCATTGTGGCGCAGCGACTGGCCGTAAAGCGTGTGCAGAATGGCGTGGCCGGTACGGTCGGCAGCAGCGCATGTGCGCTGCACTGGCGGGCCTTCGCCGTAATTCTGCATGTGGCCGCCGAATGGGCGCTGGTAAATCTTGCCTTCGGCGTTACGCGAGAAAGGCACGCCGTAATGCTCAAGCTCATAGACAGCCTTTGGAGCTTCCATGGCAAGGTACTGCATGGCGTCCACGTCGCCCAGCCAGTCGGAACCCTTGACGGTATCGTAAAGGTGCCACTGCCAGCTGTCAGGCGTCATGTTGTTGAGCGATGCGGCAATGCCGCCCTGCGCCGCAACTGTGTGAGAACGGGTCGGGAAGACCTTGGTGATGCAGGCCGTTTTGAAGCCCTGCTCGGCCATGCCCAGCGTCGCGCGAAGACCGGCGCCGCCTGCGCCCACGACGATCACATCATAGGAATGGTCGACGTAGGTATAGGCCTTGCCGTTCTGAGAAGGTGAACTGATCGATGCCATGACGGTTATCCTGCGAATGCGATTTTCAGAACGGCGAAGAGACAGAGGCCGGCCATGATCACCGAGAAAAAGGTGTTGAGCATCAAAAGACCCAGCTTCATCATTTCCGCGTGCACATAGTCTTCAATGATGACCTGCATGCCCAGCTTCATGTGGATAATGCCGGAGACGACGACAAGAGCCATGATCACGCCAACAAGCGGATTCGACAGGGCCGAGACAACCTCTTCGTAGGGTGCGCCGCCATACATGACGAGAAACACGACGAAGAAGATCATCAAGGGAACGTTGGCAACTGCCGTCACGCGCTGACGCCAGAAATGCTCGGTGCCTTCCTTGGCAGAGCCGAGGCCGCGAACCTTGTTGAGAGGTGTACGCATATCCATGGTAATATCTCCTCAGCGCACGATCAGGGCAATCGCCCAGATCAGCGCGGTCAGACAGATCGAGGCCACGAAGGATGCCTTGGCAAGCCTTGTGGTAAAGTGTTTTTCAAATCCATGGCCCAGGTCCCACATGAAGTGGCGAAGACCGCCCAGCATGTGATGCACAAGCGCCCAGGTATACCCAATCAGTATGATTTTTCCGATGATGGAGCTTATCGCCCACTGCACCCAGCTATAGGCATCCACGCCAGACGCCGTGGCGATCAGCCACCAGGCAACCAGAACTGTGCCGAAGTAGAGCGCCGCGCCCGTAATACGGTGCACGATTGACGCCAACATTGTCGGGATCATCCGGTAGATTTCAAGATGCGGCGACAATGGCCGATTGTTTGTCGTATTCGCCATATAATCCTCACGGCGTTCCTGCACCACGAAACTCGGGCGCCCCAAACAACGCACATGACGGAATAATGTGCATTGCACCAGTCGCGACCTTTAATAGCACCGCGCCATCACCACAAGCGCAATCGGAGGGCCGAAACGAATTTAATCGATTGTGGCTTAAAGAATCTTTGAAATTTGATGGACCCAAAAACAATTTATCAGCATTTCCAGTCGAAGGCGCGGATTTTTTCTTACGTTTACGTAAAATAATTTGCGATTTTTCTGGCGTCATGAGCACGAAAATCCGGAGATTGAAATTCATGTTATCAATCCGAATCGCCCCGATCGTCCTAGCTGTCTTAGGCCCGATCATGGTCGCAAATCACGCCCAAGCGAGTGATAATGTCGAGTATGAGAAGAGTGGTCATAGTAGCAGGCAAAAGCAACAATCCTATTACGGCGGCAACGGAGTGCCGTCACATATCCGCGACGTGGGAACCTATGCGGGCAGCGCCTACGCCATGCGCGCACGCAGAAACGGCACCTATGTGAGCGCAGACGGCGCCATCCACAATACCGCGCAAACTACAGGCAATTGGACAAGCCCGGCGATCATTCGCATCAATGCGAGAACGATGGATGAGGCCTGCTCTTATGAAGCCGGTGTCTGCGTCCATCCGGCCGTGATCACAGAGCGCTCGTTGGCGAAACAAACCGCCAAACGGTTGTTTTCTTCACATCGCTGTCTTCCAGCGCGCGCGTTACCGGCACCTCATAGGTCGCGCAGTTTCGCAGCTGCGTTCTTGGGAGATAGGCTCGCCCCGGGTCTCCCACCAGAACAGCCTTGCCATTCTGCGTTAGTCTTGAAAACCAGGGGGTTAGAACCTCGGCGAAGGCTCGGTCATAGAACACGTCACCCGCCAGGATCACATCTGCATCGATCTCGGTGCCGACGATATCATTGCCGTAAAATCCAATCTCGACATCGTTTTCAGCCGCATTGAGGGCGATGGCGGCCTTCGCCCATGGGTCGATGTCGACAGCGAGCACGCTCAAAGCTCCGGCCTTCGCAGCCGCGATGGCAACCAGACCGGAGCCGCTGGCAAAATCCAACACGCGTTTTCCAGCGACCACCTCGGGATGATCGAGGATGTAACGGGCAAGACCTTGCCCGCCAGCCCAGGCAAAGGCCCAGAATGGCGGCGGCAGACCAATCTCCTGCAACTCGTCTTCCGTCTTCAGCCAGAGTTCATGCGCTTCACTTGCCAGATGCAGCCGTATCTCAGGCACATGCGGCGGCGTCATGATGCTCGTATTGCTGCGGATAAAGACCTTCGGATCGGTTTTCAATCCAGTCAGTCCGGGGAACGGGGTGGCTTATCGAGCTTGCCCATGCGGCAGACCTCTAGATATTCCTCTTCAGTAACCGGCTGCACCGAGAGCCGCATGGAGGTGACCAGCGCCATATTCTCAAGATTGGGGTTGGCCTTCACATCCTTCAGCGAAACAGATTGTGGCACATCGCAAACGGCTTTGATGTGCACGCAGTCCCAGCGCGCATCGCCTTCAGCCGTCGTATCTGGCTGCGATAATTCGCACACCTCGACAATGCCGACAACGTCAAGGCCCTCATTGGAATGATAGAAGAAACCCTTGTCGCCAATCTTCATGGCACGCATGTTGTTGCGCGCCTGATAGTTGCGAACGCCGGTCCATTCCTCGCCCGCCTCACCCTTCGCCTTCTGCTGCTCCCAGGACCACTTGAAGGGTTCGGATTTGAAAAGCCAGTAATTCGCCATGCTGCTCACACTCCAGGATTGTTGAAGACCCAGTTATAGGGCTTCACATCAACGCTCTCGAACAGGCCGGCCTTGGCGTAAGGGTCGGCATCGGCCAGCGCTTTGGCCGCGTCGATGTCGGCTGCCTCAACGATCACAAGGCTGCCATTGGGCTTGCCGTCGGCGTCCAGGAACGGACCGGCCATCTTCAAGGTACCCTCGGCGTTGAGCTTGTTCAGATGCTCTAGGTGAACAGGGCGAGTTTCCATGCGCACATGCAGGTGATCAGGCTTGTCTTTGCAGATGAAGGCAAACAGCATTTTCGTTTCCTCTCTAAGGGCCTATTCCGTGGTGATAGGCCGTGACATCAATTGTTGAATGGCGGTTTTGATATCGAGCTTGCCGTCGATAATGGCTGCGACCGCATCCGTTATAGGCATATCGACACAAAGGCTGTCGGCAAGGCGTGAGGCGACGGATGCCGCATAGGCACCCTCAACCAGCCCGCCATGGAAAGAGGCCGGGTCTTGCCCCTGCCCCAGCAAGATACCGAAACGCAGGTTGCGTGATTGATGGCTGGTTGCAGTCAAGACCAGATCACCAAGACCGGAGAGGCCGCGAACCGTATCCGCCTCGCCGCCCATGGCAACACACAGCCGTGACATTTCGGCGAGACCCCGAGAAATTAGCGCAGCCCGCGCCGAATCGCCGAGCCCTGCGCCTTCGACGATGCCCCCGGCAATGGCGA
The DNA here is from genome assembly GCF_014842165.1 of Rhizobium sp. CFBP 13644. NCBI lineage: Bacteria > Pseudomonadati > Pseudomonadota > Alphaproteobacteria > Hyphomicrobiales > Rhizobiaceae > Rhizobium > Rhizobium sp. CFBP 13644. The sequence goes on along the minus strand of NZ_JACYVF010000004.1, from coordinate 247,747 downwards.
GAACATTCTTCAAGGCACCGCCCAGCTGGACGCCGGTTCGGTCCGTCGACGCATAGAGCCGGAAGGTGCGCCCGGAGACCATCTGCGCCAGCCGCTCGGCCACGCCTGCCTCGGCAGCAGCAACGGCCATGGCGGTTGGCAATCCCTTGGCAATATCGGCTGCAAAACCCGGACCGGAGAGAACAGCAACCGGATGATGCGGCAGTTCGCGCTCCAGCACATAGGTCAGCAGATGGCCAGATGATCGGTCGATACCCTTGGCGCAGGTGACAACGACTGCATCCTTAGCCAGATAAGGACCATAGTGGCGCGCCGCATCGGCCTGCGCTTGGGATGGCATGGCGAAGAGCACGATGTCGGCATCCCGCAGCACATCCGGCTCAGCAGAATATTGCAGGGCATCCGGCAGGGAAATGCCGGGAAGTGCCGCGTCATGCACACCATCAGCGGCCAGATCAGCCATCAATCCGGCGTTGCGGCCCAGCAGCGTTATAGCGTGGCGGTCTTCCAGCGCCACAACCACGGCAATGGCTGTGCCGAAAGCGCCGGAACCGATGACGACGATCTTTGCCCGCTCTGTCATGCCTTTGCCCCCCGCCTGCCAAATCCAACCAGCGTTTGCGCCTGCGCATCCAGTGGCCAGCGTGAGCGCGGCTGCACATCGAAACTATCCGGCTCCATGCCAAGCGCCAGGCGCTCAAGCCCCGCCCAGGCAATCATGGCCGCATTGTCAGTGCAAAGCTGCAGGGGTGGCGCGATGAAGCGGAACCTGTGATGGTCGCAAAGCTCCTGCAACGTGCGGCGTATTTCCTGGTTAGCGGCGACACCACCCGCAACGACAAGTGCAGGACCGCCTTCAACCGCTGGAAATTCCTCCAGAAAGCGTTGCAGGCCGCGACCTATCCGGTCTTTCAAGGTCCGCGACACGGCCTTTTGGAAAGACGCGCAGATATCGGCAATATCCTGATCGGAGAGCGGCGCAATGGCCGTGGCCGCCTGGCGCACAGCCGTCTTCAGGCCGGAAAACGAAAAATCGAGCCGCGCTTCACCCACCATCGGGCGTGGAAGCGCAAAACGGTTCGCATTGCCACCGGCCGCCATTTTTTCGACCGCAGGGCCGCCGGGATAAGGCAGGCCCAACAGCTTGGCGGTCTTGTCAAAGGCTTCGCCGAGGGCGTCATCTATCGTCGTGCCCCACCGTTCATATTGGCCGACACCACGCACCAGAATGAGCTGCGTATGCCCACCGGAAACGAGCAGCATCAGATAGGGGAAGGACAGGCCATCCGTCAGCCGCGCCGTCAGCGCATGGCCTTCCAGATGGTTGATGGCGTAAAGCGGCTTGCCCGCAGCCATAGCAATGGCCTTGCCCGTCATCAGCCCGACAATCAGCCCACCGATGAGCCCGGGGCCGGAGGTGGCGGCAATGGCATCAACATCGGCAAGGGTAACACCCGCCTCTGCCAGCGCTTCCTCAACCAGCGTATCGAGCGCTTCCACATGGGCACGCGCGGCAATTTCCGGCACCACGCCACCATAGGCGCTGTGCTCTTCCAGCTGCGACAAAACGACGTCAGAGATGATCTCACCCCGGCCGTCAGCGTGCCGAACCACAATGGATGCAGCGGTTTCGTCGCAACTGGTCTCAATGCCAAGGATTCGAAGAAAGGGGGTCATCGGTCGGTTCGTTGATTGCGGTGTTTCAGAAACTTGGGTACGAACACACCCGGTAACAATGGATAGAAGCGGATGCAAACAAAACCTTTCCGAATCGGCACACGCGGCAGCCCCCTTGCGCTGGTGCAGGCCATCGAGACCCGTGACCGGCTGATGGCTGCCCACGGTCTGCCGCAGGATATGTTCGAAATCGTGCCGCTTTCCACAAAAGGCGACCGCGTAACGGACCGCCCTCTGTCTGAAATCGGCGGCAAGGGCCTGTTTACAGAAGAGCTGGAAAACCAGCTTCTGTCGGGAGATCTCGATTTTGCGGTCCACTGCGCCAAGGACATGTCGACGCGGCTGCCCGACGGCCTGCATCTTTCCGCCTATCTCCCACGCGAAGATGTCCGCGATGCCTTCATCGGCCGGACCGCACCAAAATTGCTGGAACTGCCCCACGCAGCCACCGTCGGCTCGGCCTCGCTTCGTCGCCAGTCGCTCATCCGCCGCCTGCGGCCTGATATCAACGTCATCATTTTCCGAGGGCTGGTGGATACCCGCCTGCGCAAGCTGGAAGATGGCATGGCTGATGCAACCCTGCTGGCGCTGGCTGGCCTCAACAGGCTTGGAAAGCAGACGGTCCCGACTGAGGTGCTGGATGCCAGAGAATTCCCGCCCGCACCCGGCCAGGGCGCCATCGCGCTCGAAACCCGCATTGGCGATACGCGTATCGAGAAACTTTTGGCTCCCATCGATCACCGCGAAACCAGCGATGCGGTGACATGTGAACGGGCTTTTCTGGCCGCACTGGATGGTTCCTGCCGCACGCCGATTGCCGGTTATGCTACCTGCGACGGCGATATGCTGCACTTCCACGGCCTGATCCTGACCCCAGACGGCCAGACCGAGCATGGCGTGGAGGTTTCCGGCAAACGCGCAGATGCCGAAACCCTTGGCTTTACGGCAGGAGAAAAGGTGCGTGCAGCGGCTGGCAGTGGTTTCTTCGAAAGCTGGACCTGACCATGCGCGTCGTCGTCACCCGCCCGGAAAAATCGGGGCTGAAGACGGCAGAGCTTTTGCGCGCACGTGGCCATAACCCCATCCTGTTGCCGTTGACAGCCCCCGTTTACGACTCCGAAGCCGCGACTGCGGCTTTGGCCAGAGAACCGGCTTATCTGGCCGTCACAAGTGCAGAGGCCATTCGGGCACTTGTGAACGCTGGCGCTGATCTCTCGGCAAGTCTGCAAAAGCCTATCTTCGTTGTTGGACAAGCATCCGCATTGGCAGCACGCGACGCGGGCTTTCAAACCATCATCGCAGGCGAAAGTGACGGCGCAGCACTTGCGCAGTTGATCGCGGAGAAAACCCGAAACGATGTGAGCCAGCCCGGTACGATTTGCTATCTGGCAGGCTCGCCGCGAGACGCGGGCTTCGAACAGGCGCTGAATGCTTTGAATGTGCCGTTTGAGACCGCTGAGATCTACCAGATGCGGCAGATAGCATGGCAGCCAACACAGCTTAAGGCGCGGCTGACCGACCAGCCAATCGACGCCGTCCTGTTCTATTCAAGCGAGGCAGTGCGGATATTTTTCGCGCTGTTGGAGAATGAGGGACGTCTCGCCCCATTGCGTCAATCACGAATGATCTGCATCAGCGCTAAGGTCCTTTCCCACGTCCCTGAGGCATTCCGCAGCTGCGCATATGCCAGCGCTGAGCCGAACGAGTCTCAGATGTTTGATCTTCTTGAACGAAAAGCGGGAACCTAATTCCCTCGAGCCCCTTTCCTTTGCCGTTATCACTGACTAGGTTTAATGAAATGCAGGCAGAATGAGGTTGTCATGGTAACGGGAAAACCGCCACGCCACTCCAAGTCCACCGCTGAGCCGGTCACCATTGACCTGGACGCAAAGGACGTGAAGGATATCGGCAAGGAAAAAGACACAGCATCTCTGGAAGCTCCGGTTACAACTGGATCTGAGGCGGACAAGACACCTCCGGCACCAGCAAATGCCGGGTCTGAAACGCAGGCTCCCAAGCCGGTCTGGGATGATGCCGCGAAAAAACCGATAGAGCCAGAACCCAATCTCCCCAAGACTTCTGACGCTCCAAAGTCTGGCGAGACGAAGGCAGAACCGCCTGCCAAGGAACCCACTGAGAAGAAGAGCACTGTCCCACCCGTGACAGGTGCGTCCTTCAAATCCGACAAGACGACCGCTCAGCCCCCCAAAGCCGAAGCGCAGAAGCCTGCGGCAGACAGCAAGCCATTCACACCGCCATCCTCCGACACTAAACGCAGCGACACAAGCCGCAGCGGCGGCAGCTCCGGCCTCCTCGCTGCCGGCATCGTCGGAGGACTGATTGCACTTCTGGCGGCTGGCAGCATGCAATATGCTGGCTATCTTCCTTCGGCTACGTCAGACACTGGTTCGTCAGACGAACTGACGTCTCTCAAGGCAGAGGTTGCCAATCTGCGCCAGCAAATGGCGAGCGCACAGCCCGCCGCAGCAGACACATCTGCTCTAGAGACTCGCCTTGCAGCGCTGGAAAGCTCTATCGCATCCGGCGGCAGCGATGTCGCGGACAAGCTGGCATCGCTTGAATCGACGGTTTCGACACTTCAATCTGAGAAGGCAGCGCAAGATACGGCCAATGCCGACCTGACGCGCCGTCTGGGCGAAGCGGAAACCAAGATCAACGAGCCCCGCGACGATATTGAGGTTGCCCGCGCCATTGCCTCAGCTGGCCTGAAAGCGGCCATTGATCGCGGTGGGCCGTTCCTCACCGAACTCGACACGCTCTCTCGCGTCACGCCGGATGATCCGGCCATCCAGTCACTCAAGCCTTTTGCCGCTACGGGCGTTCCTTCGCGGTCGGAGCTGACGCGCGAATTTCCTGATGTTGCCAACGCCATGCTCGCTTCGCTCGACCAGACAGACCCCAATCAGGGCATTATCGATCGTCTCGCGGAAAGTGCGCTGTCGCTCGTCAAGGTCCGGCCCGTGGGAAATGTTGAAGGTGAAGGCGCAGACGCCAAGATTGCGCGCATCGAAGACAAGCTCCGCAATGGCGACCTGAAGGGGGCAGCACTCGAATGGGATGGACTAGCTGAACCTGCCAAAGTCGCAGCAGCGAAGTTCAAGACATCGCTCGATGCCCGTATTCAGGTCGAAGACCTGGTGGGCGGCACGCTGACGCGCGCCATCAACAGCACCGGGCAGCAGGGGTAAGACATGGCAAAGATCATCAGTTTCGTCGTCATCGTCCTAGTGATCGGCTTCGGCTTCTCTTGGCTGGCAGATCGCCCCGGCGTGCTTTCCATCGTCTGGCAAGGCCAACTGATCGAGATGAGCCTTATGGTGGCCGCCTCGATCGTTGCAGCCCTCATCGCAACCGTGATGATTAGCTGGTGGCTTTTCAACACCGTCTGGAATTCGCCGCACGCCGCACGGCGCTATTTCCGTTCCCGTAAACGGGATCGCGGATATCAGGCACTGTCAACCGGCTTGATAGCAGCTGGCGCAGGCAATGCCCTTCTGGCCCGCAAGATGACAGCGCGCACCCAAGGGCTTTTGAATGCAGATCAGGAACCGCTGATCCATCTGTTGGAAGCGCAGGCCGATCTCATCGAAGGCAAGTACGACGCTGCCCGCCGCAAATTCGAAGCCATGGCGCAGGATCCGGAAACCCGCGAGCTTGGACTTCGTGGCCTCTACATGGAAGCCCGCCGCCAGGGCGCCAATGAGGCCGCACTGGAATATGCCGCGACCGCCGCAGAAAATGCGCCATACCTGCCTTGGGCAGCACAGGCCACGCTGGAAAGCAAATCCCGCAATGGTGAGTGGGACGATGCGATCCGGCTGCTCGATCAACAAAAGGCAGCGGGCGTTCTGGAACGTGGCGATGCTGAGCGGCTTAAGGCCGTGCTGTTGACGGCGAAAGCGGAAGAGAAATTCGAAAGCGACCCGAAAGCGGCCCGCGAGGACGCAAAGCATGCACTGAAACTCGCCAAGGGGCTGGTCCCCGCCGCGCTTGTGGCAGCAAAGTCCTATCTGCGTGAAGATAATCTGCGCAAAGCGGCTTCCGTGCTTGAGCCCGTCTGGAAAATCGCACCTCACCCGCAGATTGCCCAGCTTTACGTGCGCGCCCGCAGCGGTGATACCGCCGTTGACCGATTGAAGCGGGCCGAGCGCCTTGAAAGCTTGAAGCCCAACAATGTCGAAGCACTTTTCATCGTTGCACAGGCTGCACTCGACACGCAGGACTTTGCCCGCGCCCGTGCAAAGGCCGAGGCCGCAGCGCGCATAGAACCGCGCGAGAGCACCTTCCTGCTGCTTGCCGATATTGAAGAAGCGGAAACTGGCGATCAGGGCCGCATACGCCACTGGATGGCGCAGGCGCTGCGCGCTCCGAAAGACCACGCCTGGGTCGCGGATGGCGTCGTATCGGAAAAATGGCTGGCAGTTTCACCTGTCAACGGTCGTCTTGATGCGTTCGAGTGGAAAATACCCTTCGGCCAACTCGATGGTGCGGTTGAAGGAGTGACGGTAGACCATGCGCTCTCATCCCTGCCTGAGATCGTCATCAATGAAAAACACGATAGCATCTCGGAAGTACCCGTTGTGGCCAAGCCCGCCGTCCCTGTTGCAGAGGCCGCGAAAGGCAAACCCGTTACAGTGGTCACAACTGATCGTGCGGAAGAGGTTCAGCCCCTCACTGGCGAGGCAAAGCCCAAGCCAAAGACGGAGCCAGTACCCTTCTTTGGTGGGCTACCGGATGATCCCGGCGTCAAGAAGCCAGGTCGCCAGCCGGACGAGAAAACCCGCCTCAATTTGTTTTGATCGATTTCAAGGAAAATCATGTTCGATCGCATCCAGTCATTTTTCCAGAACCTTGGCCAGAGCGGATCGTCAAAGGACTTCGCTCCTGACGATTTGAGGGTCGCAGTTGCCGCACTCTGTTATCAGGTGATGGAAGCCGATGGCACGGTGTCCGATGTCGAGCGTCGGCGTTTGCGCGAACTGCTTCAGGAGCACTACAAGCTGAGCGCCGGCAACCTCGATGCCTTAATGGATGCCGGACGTGAGGCAGGAAGCGAGGCGGTCGATTACTACCGCTTCACAGCCGACATCAACCGCCACCTTGACGAAGACCAGCGCATCGAACTCATCGGCATTCTCTGGGATATCGTCTATGCCGATGGTGAGCGCAACGAGATGGAAGATCACGTCATCTGGCGCGTGGCCGACCTTCTGGGCGTGTCCGTCAGGGACCGCGTCTTGCAACGCCAGCAAGCCGCAACCCATGTGAACATTTCAGACGAAAATGAACATCAGAAAGATACCGTCTGACCGTGCAAGCACTGTGATTTGCTAACGACGGCTGCTGCAGAGGCGAGCGCGCCTGCGTCTATAGCTTGACGATTTCGTAACGGTGTAAAGGCATGAAAAGCCTTGCCGACCAACGGCCACTTGCCGGTTGGCGTGCGAATGACTAAATGTCATCCAACAACGATATGGAGACATTGATGCTTGCCCTGTTTCAGACAATCGATCTGGCTTTGAACCTTTATACCTGGGTGCTGATCCTCAGTGCCATTTTCTCCTGGCTCTATGCCTTCAATGTCATCAATTCTTCGAACCAATTCGTCAGCGCGATTGGCAGCTTTCTTTACAATGTCACTGAACCCGCGCTGAGACCTATCCGCCGCATCATGCCGAACCTCGGTGGCATCGATATTTCGCCTATCATCCTGCTGCTTCTGATTTTCTTCATCCGCTCGCTGATGTGGAACACGATCTATCCGCTGGTCGCCTAATTCGTCCCTATCGACATAAAAAATCCTCCGGATCGATACGACCCGGAGGATTTGTCATTTGAACTGATGTTTGAAGGCTTAAATCAAGCCTGCGCCTTGTAGCGCTCGATGGCTTCAACGATGAGCTTCTTGGCGACGTCGACATTCTGCCAACCGCCCATCTTCACCCACTTGCCGGGCTCCAGATCCTTGTAGTGCTCGAAGAAGTGCTCGATCTGCTTCAGCGTGATTTCAGGCAGGTCCGTGTAGTTCTGGACCTTGTCGTAGCGCTGCGTCAGCTTTGGCGCAGGAACGGCCAGGATCTTCTCGTCCTTGCCGCCATCGTCTTCCATGATCATCACGCCGATTGGGCGGACGTTGATCACGCAGCCAGGAACCAGAGGACGGGTGTTGCAGATCAACACGTCGATTGGATCGCCATCTTCAGACAGGGTGTGCGGCACGAAGCCATAGTTACCCGGATAGGTCATCGGTGTGTAGAGGAAACGGTCAACGACGAGCGCGCCAGCTTCCTTGTCCATCTCGTACTTGATCGGGTGGCCACCAACAGGAACCTCCACGATCACATTGATATCGTCTGGCGGGTTCTTGCCGATAGAAATAGCATCGATACGCATTCGGTTTCCCTCGATTAGGTGGGTTGAACTGCCATGTCGATACTGGGAAAGTCGACGCTTTGCAACATAAGCGTCAACTAAGAGCACGATTATTGCATGATTCACGCTTCTGAAACGGGCTCTGTTAAGAGCCCGTCGAGCGACAACAATCGAGAGATATCAAAGATCGATGATGGTACCGCGACCGTCATTCCACACGCGCATGTTCTGCTGTTCGCGGTGGCGCGGGTTGACGCGGATGGGGGCCGGTTTGAGGCGCGCAGAGAACAGGCGCACCGCGCTGAACACTGCGAGGACACCAACGAGCGCGACCGTCAAGGAGGCGGTGAAGAGTGCGGCCAAAGCCAGAATTGCGATGCTGGAAGCCGCGAAGAAGAATGTACGAATGCCCTGCATGATCCAAACCTTTCTGTCCAGACGAATGTGGCCCTTCTTTGCGCTGCTTGCAAGAGGATGCACACCGCCTATCTGCTTGCGATTGTCACAAAAGGTTGACACAAGTGCGGCATGGCCGATTTTTATTTCAGCAATACTGTCCGCCCACGCCGATCGCTTCTGTCAGTGCCCGCTGTAAACCTGCGCGCACTTGCAAAGCTGACCTCGCTTGATTGCGACGGCGTGATTTTCGATCTGGAAGATTCCGTCGCACCTGACATGAAGGATGAGGCTCGCGCCAATCTTCTGACGGTCTTTGCGCAAACGCCGGGTCCAGCCTATGAGACCATGATACGCATCAACCCCCTCTCCACTGAGGCGGGGAAAAGTGACCTGATGGTGGCTCTCACTTGCGCGCCGGATGCTATCCTGCTTCCTAAGGTGGAGCAGCTTTCGCACATTCAGGATGTGGCCGATGCGCTGGCAGAAGCCGACGCCCCCGAAGGCCTCAAGATCTGGGCGATGATCGAAACGCCGAAAGGCGTGCTGAACGTCGCAGCCATAGCCGAAGCCTCCCACACGCAAGGGTCACGGCTTGGTGGCTTCGTGGTTGGCCTCAATGATCTGCGCAAGGAAACCCGCGTTCCCCTCGATCCTGGCCGCACCTATCTGGTGCCCTGGTTGATGCAGACGGTACTGGCCGCCCGCGCCTACGGGCTTGAGGTCATCGACAGCGTTTGCAACGAATTCCGGGACCTCGATGCCTTCGCCGCAGAATGCGAGCAGGGCCGCGCCATGGGTTTTGATGGCAAGATGCTGATCCATCCGGCCCAGATCGAGGCGGCAAACCGGGCATTTGCGCCCGATGAGCAGGCATTGACGGAGGCGCGCGAGGTGATTGCGGCTTTCGCAGATCCCGAATCTGTGGGATTGAACGTCATCAACTCCAATGGACGGATGATCGAGCGACTGCATGTCGAGCCGGCTGAACGGCTGGTGGCGATGGCTGAGATCATCGCCCGAAGAAAGGCAGAGAAAGCATGAAAGTCTATCGTTTCATCACCGGCCCTGACGACTCCAAGTTTTGTCATCGCGTCACCGAAGCGCTCAACAAGGGTTGGGAACTTGCGGGATCACCGACCTACGCCTTCAATGCGGCAACAGGCGTCATGCATTGCGGACAGCCGGTGATTAAGACCGTTGAAGGCAAGGAATATCACCCGGATATGAAGTTGGGCGAGCAATAGGCTTCAATCTGGCAACAAGAGCGATGGATCAACGATCCGTCGCTTCCTCATCCGCACCTTCCTCGATGCGTTCCATGTCGTCATCTGACAGACCGAAATGATGGCCGATTTCATGGATCAGCACGTGGGTGATGATATCGCCCAGCGTCTCCTCATTTTCGGCCCAGTAATCCAGAATCGGCCGACGATAGAGGATGATCCGGTTGACCATCTCACCAGTGTCCATGGTGAAGCGTTCTGAAATGCCACGCCCTTCGAACAGGCCAAGCAGATCGAATGGCGTCTCGAGCGCCATGTCCTCGAACACCTCATCGGTCGGGAAATCCGCGATCTCGATGATCAGGTCCTTGGTCAGGGCGCGAAACTCGTCGGGCAAATGGCCATATGCCTCAATGGCAAGCGATTCAAAGGCTGAAAGTGTCGGCGCGTGGCGATCCCGCCAATCGTCGGTTTTATCAATGCGGGCCATTTCTGCTCCTTGTTGAGAGGCCCATATAAACCCTCGTCAATCAAATTTCGAGGCCTGTTTGCCACAACTGTGAAAATCCGATGAGATTCTCGCCCGAAAGCCATGTTTTCAACCTCTGGACGACCTTGACAGAAATAGGCTTCTCGCGTATCCCGCAACCAAATTGAAGGCGTATTCCGTCTTCCGTTCACACCGCCTTTTAAAAAGCGGTTTCACCGGCCTGGGTTTCAAGAGGCATTGAAGCTTCGCATCCAGGCTACTCGACTGATAAAAAGACGGCCAGACCGCATTTGCGGGCAGAGCCGGAACGAACATGAAAGGGTAAAAAATGTTCGCAGTCATCAAGACCGGCGGTAAGCAGTACCGTGTAGCGGCCAACGACGTGCTCACAATTGAAAAGTTGGAAGCAGAAGCTGGCGCAACAGTAGAATTCACCGAAGTTCTCGTGATCGGCGTTGGCGCTGACGCACAGTTCGGCGCTCCTTTCGTTGCTGGTGCAACGGTCAAGGCTGAAGTTGTCGAACACAATCGCGGCAAGAAGGTCATCGCCTTCAAGAAGCGTCGTCGTCAGAACTCCAAGCGTACGCGCGGTCATCGTCAGCATCACACCGTCGTCCGTATCACGGACATCGTTGCAGCCTAATCGGCGCGACACGGGAAACTAGGTTTTAAAGGAGAAATCCAATGGCACATAAAAAAGCTGGTGGTTCATCGCGTAACGGTCGCGATTCGAATTCCAAGCGCCTTGGCGTGAAGAAGTTCGGCGGCGAAGCCGTCATTCCAGGCAACATTATTCTGCGTCAGCGCGGAACTCAGTGGCATCCAGGCGCCAATGTTGGCCTTGGCAAGGACCACACGATTTTCGCACTGACAGCCGGCAACGTGTCCTTCCGCTCGAAGGCAAACGGCCGCGTATACGTGTCTGTGGCACCGAAAGCCGAAGCAGCAGAATAAGCCGGTCGCGTCATATGCAGCCGGTGTCCCAATGACCCGGCTGAGACGTAACAGGTTCAGTCATAAAAAAGGGGAGTTGGGGCGCCACCCAACTCCCCTTTTTTCTTAACCTCATGGAGGGACTGAACCATGCAAGCTGAATTGTTAAGGGAAGACCAATTACGGTCACCCGAAGAACGGCCAAGGCCGGACCGGTCAAGGACCGATTGCCCTGTTTTATTATCGCAAAGGCTCGTTTTGCGCGCGCCTCACGAAGAAGACATGGACGCTCTTGCCCATCTTGCCAACAACGCCAATATTGCGACCATGGTGTCGCGTATGCCGCATCCTTACACGGCCAAAGACGCCGCGGATTTCGTGCGACGTGCGAAAGTGGGCGAGATTGGCAAGTGCGTCTATGCAATTACCCGCATGGACAACGGCGAATTCCTGGGTTGCTGCGGGCTTGAACAGCACGATGATCAGAAGACGCTCGAAATGGGATACTGGCTAGGCGAACCCCACTGGAACAAGGGCTACACCACCGAAGCCGCCCATGCCCTGATCGACATGGCTTTCCGCACACGCGACATCGAGCAGATCGATGCGCGTTGCCGCGTCACCAACATTGCCTCGCGCCGCGTCATACAAAAGTGCGGTTTCCAGCTTCAAGGTTCCGGCATGGTCGCCTCATTGGCGCTTGGCGGCATGATGCCGGTTGAATGGTACCGGCTGGACCGCAAGACATGGGTTTCGCTGCGAAGCTGGGGAGACACACGATGAGTATGGTTCACGCGACACAGCCACAACACCCGGCGACCAATGGTCAGACGATCAAAACCCGTCGGCTCGTGCTGCGTCCACAACAGCTTTCCGACGCCGGAAGCATTGCCGAGGCACTGAGCGACTTTCAGGTCGCACGGATGTTGAGACGCATTCCCGCACCCTACCATAGGCAGGACGCGCTGGAATGGTTGATCATGCGAACGGTCGGCACCGCGCCGGGGTGGGATTTCGCAATAACCTGCGCCGATGATACCCTGATCGGCGTTGTTTCCGTGGAAGAACGGGATGGCGAATGGCAACTCGGTTACTGGTTGAACCCTGCGCATTGGGGCAAGGGTTATATGACGGAAGCGGCATCGGCCGTGACGGAGCGTTTCTTCCAGCACATGCCGGACGAGACTCTTTATTCCGGCGTGTTTGCGGATAATACAGCCTCGCTGCGCGTACAGGAAAAGCTCGGCTTTCGGGTCATCGGCTGCCATGAAATCTATGCGACCTCCCGCTCGACCATGGTCACACATATCGACACTGCCGTGACCGCACGGACATTTCGATCGTCACGCGCATAGATAATATCAACAAGGCCGGTTTTTCGTGAACCGGCCTTGTGCTACAGGCTCTAAAATCACGATAATCTTTGACCTTGAGGACGCGCCCCTATATTTGGAGCGTCAGACGTTTTTTTAAAATCAAGCCCGCACATTGACTGCTGGACTTGCCACTAAGCTGACAGAACGGCCACGACGATGAAATTTCTCGATGAAGCAAAAGTCTATATCCGATCCGGTGATGGCGGCGCAGGTGCCGTTTCCTTCCGCCGCGAAAAGTTCATCGAATTCGGCGGCCCCGATGGCGGTGATGGCGGGCGCGGTGGCGACGTATGGGTAGAGGTCGTCAATGGCCTCAACACGCTGATCGATTTCCGCTTCCAGCAGCACTTCAAGGCCACCATCGGCCAGCACGGTATGGGCCAGGGACGCACTGGTGCCAAGGGTGCCAGTGTGGTGCTGCGGGTACCCGTTGGCACGCAGATTTTTGAAGAAGACAATGAAACGCTGATTATTGACCTGACCAAGGAAGGCCAGCGTTTTCGCCTGGCCGCCGGCGGTAATGGTGGCTTCGGCAATGCCTATTTCAAGTCCTCCACCAACCAAGCGCCCACGCACGCCAATCCGGGCCTTGCCGGTGAGGAGAAGATGATATGGCTTCGCCTGAAGCTGATTGCCGATGCGGGTCTGGTCGGCCTTCCCAATGCGGGAAAGTCCACATTTCTGGCTACGGTCACCCGGGCGCGGCCAAAAATAGCGAATTATCCCTTCACCACGTTGCATCCCAATCTGGGCGTAGCGACCATTGACGGGCGCGAGTTCGTGCTGGCCGATATTCCAGGCCTGATCGAAGGCGCGCATGAAGGCGTGGGCATTGGCGACCGTTTCCTCGGTCACGTTGAGCGCACCCGTGTTCTGCTGCATCTGGTTTCCGCTCAGGAAGAAAATGTCGGTAAGGCTTACAAGACCGTCAAGCGTGAGCTGGCTGCTTATGGCGGTGGGTTGACCGACAAGCCCGAAATCGTAGCCCTTTCCCAGATCGATGTGCTGGACGAAAAGGAATTGAAGAAGAAGGCGAAGGAACTGGAGAAGGCCTGTGGCCGCCCGCCGCTTCTTCTGTCTGCTGCTGCCCATATCGGCATGGTCGAAACTCTTCGCGAGCTGCGCGATATCATAGTGTCCGATAGCCGTGGCGGTGATACCGCCATGCCAGACCGCTCCATGCCGGTTGAAGACGAGCTAGAGGATGGAGACGACCGCCTATGACACCGGTGCGAAAACCGCTCGGTAGCCATCACCGCATTGTCATCAAGATCGGCTCTGCCCTTCTTGTTGACCGTGCGAGTGGCCTGAAAAAGGAATGGCTCGACGCGATCTGCGAAGATATTGCAGCGTTGAAAGCCAATGGTGCCGATGTTCAGGTCGTATCGTCAGGCGCCATCGCCCTTGGTCGCACCGTGCTTGGCCTTCCCTCCGGCGCACTGAAGCTTGAGGAAAGCCAGGCCGCAGCGGCAGTGGGTCAGATCGCTCTGGCCCGCGCATGGTCTGAAAGTCTTTCGAAGCACGAGATTGTCGCAGGTCAGATCCTGCTGACCCTTTCCGACACCGAAGAGCGCCGCCGCTATCTCAACGCCCGTGCGACGATCAACCAGCTGCTGAAAATCGGCGCTATCCCGATCATCAACGAGAACGATACGGTCGCGACCACGGAAATTCGCTATGGCGACAATGACCGGCTGGCGGCACGCGTGGCGACCATGACGGGCGCAGACCTCCTGATCTTGCTCTCGGATATTGACGGCCTCTATACGGCACCGCCGCATCTTGATCCCGATGCGCAGTTTCTGGAAACGATTGCCGAAATCACCCCCGACATCGAAGCCATGGCTGGTGGCGCAGCGTCGGAACTGTCGCGTGGTGGCATGCGCACCAAGATCGATGCGGGCAAGATTGCAACGGCTGCCGGTTGCGGCATGATCATCGCCTCCGGCAAGACGCTCAACCCGCTGAAAGCTATTGAAAGCGGAACACGTTCTTCATGGTTTGCACCTTCGGGGACGCCTGTTACGGCCCGCAAGACGTGGATTGCCGGGCAGCTTCAGCCTGTCGGCGAGTTGCATGTGGATGCCGGCGCTGAAAAGGCGCTCTATGATGGCAAAAGCCTCCTGCCCGCCGGTGTAACGCTGGTGAAGGGCAATTTCGGTCGCGGTGATGCAGTTGTCATTATCGGATCGCAAGGCCGGGAAATCGCGCGTGGTCTGGCAGGCTATGATGATGACGAAGCACGGCAGATCAATGGCCACAAGTCCACCGAGATCGAAGCGATCCTCGGCTATGTCGGTCGTGCCGCGATGATCCATCGCGACGATCTTGTGATGACGGGTGCGTCCGTCAAAGTGAAATATGCAAATAAGGATGAGGTCGATGCCTGAACAGGCCGTGAAGCAGAGCCATGATATCGAAACGCTGATGATGTCCATCGGCGCTCAGGCAAAAGCTGCTTCCCGACCGTTGTCCATTGCCAGCACCGATCAGAAAAACCGGGCTTTGCTGGCTATGGCATCTGCAATCAAGGCGTCCGAGGCGAAGATTCTCGACGCCAATGCCAAGGATGTCGCAGCCGCAGAAATTGCGGGCGTTGCCGCCTCTTTCATCGACCGTCTGAAACTGGATGCTTCGCGCATCGCCGCGATTGCCGACGGCATTCGCTCCATCGCAGCACTGCCAAACCCCGTTGGTGAGGTGATTGCGGCATGGGATCGGCCCAATGGTCTGAAGATCGAGCGTGTTCGCACGCCGCTCGGCGTTATCGGCGTCATCTATGAAAGCCGCCCGAATGTAACGGCTGACGCAGGTGCGCTTTGTCTCAAAGCCGGCAATGCGGTGATCCTGCGCGGCGGTTCGGACTCGCAATATTCATCGCGTGCCATCCACGCCTGCCTTGTGGAAGGTCTGAAGATTGCAGGCCTTCCAGAGCATGCCATCCAGCTCGTGCCGGTAACCGATCGCGCCGCTGTCGGCAGCCTTTTGGGCGGGCTTGGCGGCACGGTGGACGTCATCGTGCCCCGTGGTGGCAAGAGCCTCGTTGCTCGTGTTCAGTCGGAAGCGCGGGTACCTGTCTTTGCGCATCTTGAGGGCATCTGCCACGTCTATGTCGATAAATCGGCTGATCTGGACATGGCGCGCAAGGTGGTGCTGAACTCCAAGATGCGCCGCACCGGTATTTGTGGCTCGGCGGAAACCTTGCTCATCGATAGCGCAGCTGTCGCCACGCATCTTGCGCCGCTGGTCAAGGTGCTGATCGACGGCGGCTGTGAGGTTCGTGGATCGCAGGCCGTGCTGGATGCGGTCAGCGGCGTTACGGCTGCAACCGAGGAAGACTGGCGCACGGAATATCTGGACGCGATCATTTCTGTGGCTGTGGTTGATGGTATCTCCGGTGCCATCGCCCATATCGGCACCTATTCCTCCAACCACACCGAAGCTGTCATCGCTGAAGACCCTGAAGTCGTTGAACGTTTCTTTAACGAGATCGATTCGGCCATTCTGCTTCACAACGCCTCGACCCAATTTGCCGATGGTGGCGAGTTTGGCATGGGCGCGGAAATCGGCATTGCCACGGGCAAGATGCACGCGCGCGGGCCTGTGGGTGTGGAGCAACTGACATCGTTCAAATACCGCGTGCATGGCACCGGCCAGACACGGACCTGATATTGACCGCGGATCATGGCCTCGAAAAGCGCTACCTGACCATGCCGCACACCGAGCGCGGCATGGTGATCGGCCTTTTCGGCGGCTCGTTCAACCCACCCCATGCGGGCCATGCGCTGGTGGCAGAAATCGCCTTGCGGCGTCTGGGTCTCGACCAGCTCTGGTGGATGGTCACGCCCGGCAATCCGCTGAAGAACAAGGCCGAGCTGGCGCCTCTGGCAACGCGCATCAAGGCCTGCGAGGCGCTGGTGTCCGATCCGCGCATCAAGATAACAGCCTTCGAGCAATCCTTCGGCGTGACCTATACTGCCAATACCCTTCGGCTCATCAAGGCGAAGAACCCGCTTGCCCGGTTTATCTGGATCATGGGTGCGGATAATCTTCGCAGCTTTCACCGCTGGCAGAACTGGCGCAAGATCGCCGAGACATTTCCCATCGCGGTCATCGACAGGCCGGGCGCCACGCTCGCCTATCTCTCTTCTACGATGGCGCAGGCCTATAGCCAGGCGCGGGTGGATGAAGACGATGCTGGCATTCTGTGGACGAAAACAGCGCCTGCATGGATGTTCATCCATGGTCCGCGCTCCACATTAAGCTCCACGGCACTGCGCAACGCGCAAAGCTGAATAGGCAAATTCTAGCCTTTGCACGCATCTTGAAAAGTTAACGCTTTGATGCCACCTTTATTCTGTGGCGCACAGAATCGCATGCCACAGTATCTGGTTTGTCATTTTGAGAGGAAAACAACTGACAACAGTGCACACCAAGGGAAGAGCTTTCAGCGCTATCCCAAAGAGCATGGAGAGTGGCGTTGATGCCGCCCGTCGTGCCCTCGGAACCGTCCTGACCAGTGTCGAGGACTCCAAAGCAGAAGACGTCGTTTACCTGAACATTGCCGGAAAATCGGCGCTTGCGGACTACATGGTTGTGGTTTCCGGGCGATCGAACAGGCATGTCTCGGCGATTTGTGATCACCTCATGTCCGATCTGAAGGATGAGGGCTTCGGTCACTCGCGCGTCGAGGGTCTGGAAAACGGCGACTGGGTTGTGATCGACGCCGGCGACGTCATCATTCACGTGTTTCGTCCCGAAGTCCGGGCGTTCTACAACATCGAAAAGATGTGGGCCGCTCCCGATATCGAGGAAGAAACGCTGCATTGATGCGACCTTGCATCTGGTGCCGACGCATCACTGCATAGGAATTCGCTGATCATCCTGATATGAGCGCAAACCACAAGGTTTGCGACAAGGATGGATGTGGACAATGCGAATCTCGATTTTTGCGGTGGGACGGCTTAAATCCGGCCCTGAAAAGGATCTTGCGTCCCGATATCTCGACCGTTTTGCAAAGACCGGCCCGGCCATCGGGCTGGAATTCTCGCGGATGATCGAGGTGGCCGAAAGCCGCTCATCGAATGCCGATACCCGTAAACGCGAAGAAGCGGCCATGCTCGAAAAGCATCTGGCCGATGGGGCCGTGCTTGTTCTGCTCGACGAACGGGGAAAGGCCTTGGACAGTCCGGCTTTTGCGGAGATGTTCGGAAACCTTAGGGATAGCGGCAAGCGCGATCTGGTGATCGCGATCGGTGGTGCCGATGGTCTGGATCCCTCCCTGTATGAGAGAGCAACAGCCACTCTGTGCCTTGGCAAACTCACCTGGCCGCACCAGTTGGTGCGCATCCTCATCGCAGAACAGCTTTACCGCGCAGTGACAATTCTGTCAGGCCACCCCTATCACCGCGTATAATCCCTTGTCTTGCCCATCACATAAAAGCGCACGCATCCGTTCCGGTCATCTTCTCGCCCTCCCATACGTGTTGATTGGCGAAACGCCGCGAAGCAGCGTATGGTCATCCATCTTTCGACGGTTCACATATTTCATGATCAAGAGCGGCAGCAACACCAGATGGACGACCCTTTCGGGCGCGCTTCTTGCTGCCTGCATGGTCGCTTCCCACGCGCTCACGCCTGCATTGGCGCAGGACGCAGCGGTTCCGGAAACCGCTCCACCCACCCTTGCGCAGACCCCCACTCCGCAGGAAGAACTGGACAAGCTCGAGCAACGCCGCGACCAGAATCGTCAGGATCTGCAAGAACTCGTTGATAATATCGGCCTTTCCGAAGACAAATCCCGCCAGCTTCAGGACAGTATTGCGGCTCTCAACCAGGACACGGCGCGGATCAAGGCCGAGCTGATCGCCTCGGCGGCCCGCCGCAAGGACCTAGAAGACAAGATCAGGGATGGTGAGGACAGGCTTGCCAAGCTTGGCGTGCGTGAAGATGCGGCCAAGGCATCGCTCCGAGAGCGGCGCGGTGTTCTCGCCGAAGTGCTGGCCGCCCTTCAGCGCATGGGCCGCAACCCACCCCCTGCCCTCCTCGTTTCGCCTGAAGATGCGCTGGCATCCGTTCGCAGCGCTATTCTGTTGGGGGCCGTCGTTCCCGGCATTCGCTCCGAAACGGAGAAGCTCGTGTCTGCTCTCAAAGAGTTGACTGACCTGCGCCTCGCCATCGCCAGCGAAAAACAGCAGCTGACCGACACGATGACGGCGAGCCTTGAGGAAGAAAAGCGGCTCGATCTGCTGCGGCTCGAAAACGAAAAGCGCAACACCCAGACCGCGAGCGATCTGGAAGCAGAACGCAAACGTTCTGAAGAACTTGCGAGCCGGGCAACGAGCCTGGAAGGCCTGGTATCGTCGCTCGAAAACGAGATTTCCTCGGTGCGTGAAACCAAGGAAAAACAGCGGCTGGAAGAAGAGCGCCTGGCCGCACTTTCGCAAGCTGAACGTGACAAGGTGCAGGCCGATACCGAGGCTGGAACGCCTGATAAAAACCGCATTGCGCCCGCATATCCGTTTTCAAGTTTGAAGGGCAAGCTGGCCATGCCGGTTTCCGGTGACGTGCTGCGACGGTTCGGCGATGCTGACGGTACGGGGCATTTCTCGAAGGGAATTGTCGTTGCGACTGGCCCGGAAGCACTGGTGACAGCACCGGCAGATGGCTTTGTCGTTTTTGCCGGTGAGTTCCGCAGTTATGGCCGCATGATTATTCTGAACGCCGGTGACGGTTACCATCTGGTGCTGACAGGCATGGACAATGTGAGGACGAGGCAGGGCATGTTTGTGTTCTCTGGCGAACCCATTGCCTCCATGGGTGCAAAAAGAGTGGCAAGTGCTACCGCATTGGCGCTGGAAACTGACAAGCCGACGCTTTACATTGAATTCAGGAAAGACGGTGTGCCGGTTGATTCTCAACCATGGTGGACCGCAAAAAATACCGGAAGGGCGCGCAATGATTCGTAAGGCTTCACTTCTCCTCATCGGTGGACTTATGGGTGCCACAGCGATGAGCGTCATCTATTCGGCAAGCATGCCGGCACAGGCTGCCGGTCCTTCTACTTACAAGGAGCTGTCGATTTTTGGTGACGTGTTTGAGCGCGTGCGCGCGCAATATGTGACGCCTCCCGATGACAAGAAACTGGTTGAGAATGCCATCAACGGCATGTTGAGCTCGCTTGATCCGCATTCCAGCTTTCTGAATGCGCAGGACGCAACCGACATGCGCTCCCAGACCAAGGGTGAGTTTGGCGGTCTCGGCATCGAAGTCACCATGGAAAACGAGTTGGTCAAGGTCATCTCGCCAATGGATGACACCCCTGCTGCCAAGGCAGGCATTTTGGCCGGTGACTTCATCTCCGAGATTGATGGTCAGCCCGTGCGCGGTCTGAAACTCGAAGAAGCTGTCGAAAAGATGCGCGGCGCGGTCAAGACGCCCATCAAGCTGACCATTATCCGCCAGGGCGCAGACAAGCCGCTCGATATCACCGTGATGCGTGAAATCATTGCCGTTCGCGCCGTGAAATCCCGTGTCGAGGGTGGCGATGTTGGTTATCTACGTGTCATCTCCTTCACCGAAAAGACCTATGACGACCTCGAAAAGGCGATCAAGAAGATCAAGCAGGATGTGCCGGCTGACAAGCTGAAGGGCTACGTGCTTGACCTGCGCCTCAACCCGGGCGGATTGCTGGACCAGGCGATCAACGTCTCCGACGCCTTCCTTGAGCGTGGAGAAGTCGTGTCCACACGCGGTCGTAACCCTGAAGAAACGCGCCGCTTCAACGCAACGGCTGGCGATCTGACCGATGGCAAGCCGGTCATCGTTCTCGTCAACGGTGGTTCTGCTTCTGCTTCTGAAATCGTGGCCGGTGCCCTTCAGGATCTGCGACGTGCAACCGTTCTGGGAACCCGTTCCTTCGGCAAGGGTTCGGTCCAGACCATCATCCCGCTGGGTGATACAGGCGCGCTTCGCCTGACGACCGCGCTTTATTACACGCCATCGGGCAAGTCCATTCAGGGTACGGGCATTACACCTGATATCAAGGTGGATCAACCTCTGCCGCCGGAATTGCAGGGTCGTGTGCGAGCGGAAGGCGAATCCAGCCTGCGGGGCCACATTCAGGGCCAGAGCGAAACGGAAGAAGGTTCTGGCTCGGTTGCCTATGTGCCACCGGAAGCCAAGGACGATATTCAGCTGAACTATGCGCTGGATCTCTTCCACGGCACCAAGACCGACCCTTCATACCCGCCAAATCCTGAAAAGGCGGTCGTCAACAAGCAGTAAGGCCTTGAGGCATCGCAATCGTTGATGCCTTCCCGGCTGCACGCAGTCAATCACGGATAGATCATTGCCTTCAGACCTGCGCAAACCGCTTATGGGTCAACGTAAAAAGAAAAGCGCTGGGTCGTTCCGGCGCTTTTCTGCGCTTGCGGCCATGGTCCTGCTCGGCGTTGGCGGCATAGGCGGCCTGTCCGTCTACACGGCTCTCTCTCCCGGTAATATGAAGAGCAACTCGACTGCGCCCAATGTGGAACTGAGCGACGCTGCACCGCCACTTCAGACAACAGAGCCAACCGCCCCGCAAACAGACGTGGACGGTACGCTTCTGACGCAGAGCGGCCGGTCCGGTGCGAATATCCAGCGAAACGAAATGGACGACGGCAACGTCGTCTCGGTCTACTCACCACGCGACCGCGGTACCGACGGGCCGGTGCTGATGACGGGCCAGACCTATGGGCAGGACCCTCGCATGGCGGCCCAGCCCAATGAGGAACTGCTGGAGGATTCCGCATTCGGCAGACTTCCGAAGGTCGGCCCTGATGGCCTGCGCCCCCTAGAGCAATATGCGCGGCCATGGTCGGGCGCCAGAGGCACACGCATCGCGATTGTCGTTGGCGGACTGGGGCTGAGCCAGACCGGCACGCAGAAGGCTATCAGGGACTTGCCTGCGGACATTACGCTCGGATTTGCGACAAGCGGAAACAGCCTGCAACGATGGATGCAGGAAGGCCGCCGCAAAGGCCACGAGATCCTGCTTCAGATCCCCTTCGAGCCCTTCGGCTATTCCGGCACCAATCCGGGGCCGGACACATTGCTGGTTGCTGGGCCTGCCAAGCTCAATCTGGAGCGATTGCACCGCTCGATGGCGAAGATCACCAATTACACCGGCATCATGAACTATCTCGGCGGACGCTTCATGGCAGACGAAAAAGCGCTAGAGCCTGTCATGTCCGATATCGGCAAGCGGGGCCTGCTGTTCCTGGATGATGGCTCCTCCGCCCAGTCGAAAAGCACGCCACTTGCCAAGGCCCAGTCCGTCGCGGCAGGCTTTGCGGATCTGCAACTGGATGACCAGGTCAACGAAGCCGCGATTTTGCGAAAGCTTGATGATCTGGAACGCATCGCACGGAGAAATGGTTCTGCCATCGGAGTGGCCTCGGCCTTTGATGAAAGCGTTGCAGCCATTGCCAAATGGTCCGTCGAAGCGTCCGGGCGCGGCATCGAAATCGTCGGCGTTTCAGCTCTTGTCATGGACAAGACAGCCCCTTAGTTCTTGAGGCCAACAGCACTCTGTTCATCAAAGGTCTAAAATGACGGTCAAAGCGGAAGATCTTCCCTACCGCCCCTGCGCGGGCATCATGGTTCTGAATGCTGAAGGGCTTGTCTGGGCCGGACGGCGCACCTCCGAAGGCAATTCCGAATTCGATGGTTCGCCGCAGCTCTGGCAGATGCCGCAAGGCGGCATAGATGACGGCGAGAAGCCGCTTCTGGCGGCCATCCGCGAACTCTACGAAGAGACCGGCATGAAAACCGTGTCGCTGCTGGCAGAGGCAAGCGACTGGATTCACTATGATTTACCGCCGCAACTGATCGGCATCGGGCTTAGAGGAAAGTATCGCGGCCAGGCACAGCGCTGGTTTGCGTTCCGTTTCGAGGGCGACGAAAGCGAAATTCAGATCAATCCACCACCGACAGGCCATGAGCCGGAATTCGATGCCTGGGAATGGAAGCCAATGGAAAGCTTGCCGGATCTCATCGTGCCCTTCAAGCGCGGTGTCTACGAACAGGTCGTTGCTCAGTTCAGGCATCTGGCACCGAAATAAACAAAGCAAAAAGGCGGCACGAATGCCGCCTTTTTCAATTCCAGTCTGTTTCGCTTACTCGGACTCTGCAGCGTCTGCGGAGTCGGCATTCAGCTGGCCGTACTTGGCTTCGCCGATCTTGTTCAGAAGCTCAAGCTGGGTTTCGAGGAAGTCAATGTGACCTTCTTCGTCGATCAGCAGGGTTTCGAACAGCTTCATCGAAACATAGTCGCCAGCCTCGTGACAGATCTCACGGGACTTCTTGTATGCGGCGCGGGCATCATATTCACCGGCGAGATCCGCTTCCAGAACTTCCTTAACGTTCTGACCGATGCGCAAAGGCGCAACCGTCTGAAGGTTCGGGTGGCCTTCGAGGAAGATGATGCGATCGATGATCTTGTCAGCGTGCTGCATCTCTTCGATGGACTCGGCACGCTCTTTCTTGGCGAGCTTTGTATAGCCCCAATCGTTCAGCAAGCGGTAATGCAGCCAGTACTGGTTGACTGCGCCGAGCTCGAGGAAAAGTGCCTCGTTAAGCTGCTCGATGACTCTTTTGTCGCCTTTCAATGTCCGCTCTCCTGTTGTCTTCATGCAATTGTCTCAGGCGGGACATAAAATCAAAAACATCGGCTTCCGTCGAGTGGCGACGTGCATGATATTCTTCCGTGGTCCTGATAATCAGTTCAACAACGGTCGGGAAGCAGCCACAGCAACGACCACGTTTGGCCATAGCGTGATACACTTTGGACGGCACGATAAGCTGCCAACAGTCTTCATCGAGCATCTCGTTGATGACATCGCGAATGTCGTTGTCGGTGATGTAGTTACAGCTGCAAACGAGCATGGTTCTTTGCCTGTATGACGCAACACGTTGTTTTCATTCTTAAACCAAAACAGGATAGTGAGTGTCAAGAAAAAGATGCGATGCGTCGCCCGCGATATATTAGAACTATTCCAAACTAAACGAAAATTATCGTGTTTTCATTAGGTTAGCGTTCTCTACAGAACAAATTTCCACACTCAATTTTTTGTCAACCGACCCATTGCACCGCGCACGCGATCACGAAAAGTTTACTGAACATGCACCTTACGTGAAATACTGACCGCCATTCGCCGTCAACGTCGAACCTGTGATGAAACCAGAACTGTCAGCCGCCAGAAACAGCGCGCAGCGAGCAATCTCTTCCGGCTCACCAAGCCGACCGACGGGTATCTGCGGCAGGATGCGCTCGTTCAACACGTTCTCAGGGATCGCCCGCACCATCTCCGTTCCGATATAGCCAGGGCAGATCGCGTTCACGGTGATGTTTCGCGCCGCGCCTTCCTGCGCCAGCGCCTTGGTCAGTCCAAGATCACCGGCCTTGGCGGCCGAGTAATTGGCCTGTCCAGCCTGACCTTTCTGCCCGTTGATCGATGAAATATTGACGATGCGGCCAAAACCGCGCTCGCGCATACCGGGCCATATAGGATGCGTCATGTTAAACACGCCGGTCAGATTGGTATCGAGCACCTCGCGCCACTGCTGCGGTGTCATCTTGTGAAACATCGCGTCGCGGGTGATGCCCGCATTGTTGACAAGCACCTCTATCGGACCGAGATCGCTTTCAACCTGCGCGATGCCGGCAACACAGGCATCGTAATCGCGGATATCCCAGCAATAGGCAGGAATGCCGGTCTCGCTGCGAAACTGTGCGGCGCGCGCCTCCGTGAAAGCGTAATTCACCGCGACCTTATAGCCTTCGGCATGAAACGCCTTGGCAATCGCCGCACCAATTCCGCTTGTCCCGCCTGTTATCAAAGCAACCCGGCTCATCTCAAGGCCTCCCCTATTTCATTGCGTCAGCCTTTAGATATGCCAAGATGGCATTTCGATGATCGAAGGGATCAGAGACCTTCGAGGCACATGGCGATACCCATGCCGCCACCGATGCACAGTGTCACCAAACCTTTTTTTGCACTGCGGCGCTTCATCTCGAAAAGAAGCGTGTTGAGCACGCGTGCGCCGGATGCACCGATCGGGTGGCCGATGGCAATCGCACCGCCATTGACGTTGACGATCTCTGGATTAAGCCCCAGATCCCGCACCACCGCACAGGATTGCGCCGCAAACGCTTCATTCGCCTCGACAAGATCAAGATCTGAGACAGACCAACCGGCCTTTGACAGCGCTTTGCGCGATGCCGGAATGGGGCCTGTGCCCATGATCTGCGGATCGACACCGGCTGTGGCCCAAGAGGCGATGCGCGCCAGGGGTTGCAGGCCGCGCCGCGTTGCTTCCGCCTCACTCATAAGCAAAACGGCAGCTGCCCCGTCGTTCAAGCCAGAAGCGTTGCCAGCAGTAACCGTACCTTCCTTGTCGAAGGCAGGGCGAAGTTTCGCCATGGTGTCGACTGTGGCACCAGCGCGGATATATTCGTCGGCATCAACCGTCACATCAGCCTTGCGGCCCTTGATGATGAACGGAACGATCTCATCTGCAAAACGCCCGGCAGACTGCGCAGCCTCCGCACGGTTTTGAGAGGTCACGGCAAATTCGTCCTGTTCATCACGCGAAAGCTGCCACTGACGGGCAATGTTTTCTGCGGTTATTCCCATGTGATAGCCGTAGAAGGCATCCGTCAGGCCATCTTTCAACATGGTGTCCACCATCTTGAAATCACCCATTTTCACGCCGCCACGCAGATGTGCACAATGCGGTGCCATGGACATGGATTCCTGCCCACCCGCCACAATGATGGATGCGTCGCCCGTGGCGATCTGCTGCATCCCCAGCGCCACTGCACGCAGGCCAGAACCGCACAGCTGGTTGATGCCGAATGCCGTGGCTTCCTGCGGAATACCAGCCTTCATCGCGGCCTGGCGGGCCGGGTTCTGTCCTTCGCCCGCGGCAAGCACTTGCCCGAGAATGACTTCATCCACCTCGCTTGGCGCTACCCCCGCCCGCTCCAGCGCGGCCTTGATCACCGCAGCACCCAGCTCATGAGCCGGTGTGTTCGCGAAGCTGCCATTGAACGAGCCCACTGCCGTGCGTGCTGCAGCAACGATGACGATTGAAGTCGAAGTCATGTCGTAGATCTCCCATTTGCGGCGCAAGATAGTCAAAGCTTGGAGGTCAAGTCAAACCATCTCGGCATTGCAACCTTCCAGCCAATCCCTCACCGTGAGAGAGCGCAAATGCTGCGCAAAAAAAGTGACTGCTGCAACGCACAAAACGTTTGTCAGTCCGGTTGAATTGAGCATAACTTAAAAGCGGGAAGAGCAAAAAAGCATTATAAGAAGAAAATACCAGGATCGCGAGGAGGCGAGCATGGCCAAGCACAGCGGCGAGACCGTTATCAAGAAATATGCCAACCGGCGGCTCTACAATACCGGAACCAGCACCTATGTGACACTTGAAGACCTGGCCAAGATGGTCAAGCGCGGCGAAGAGTTCAAGGTTCAGGATGCCAAGACCTCGGAAGACATTACCCACGCCGTCCTGACGCAGATCATCATGGAGCAGGAAGGCAAGACCGGCAACACGCTGTTGCCAACGGCGTTTCTACGCCAGCTCATTTCCTATTATGGCGACCAGATGCAGATGGTGGTGCCAACCTTTCTCGAGCACTCCATGAAGACGTTTTCCGAACAGCAAACCCAGATGCAGGAGCATATGGGAAAAGCCTTCGGTGATACATCGTCGAAAAATTTCGCCACGCCATTCGGCTTCATGGAAGAACAGATCAAGCGCAACACCGAGCTTTTCCGTCAGGCCATGCAGGTGTTTACGCCATTTCCCATGCCTGCGGCCCCTGCAGAAAACAAGAAACCGGACGCCTCAGAAATCAATGAGCTGAAGGCACAATTGCGCTCGCTTCAGACCAAGCTCGATCAGCTTTGAGCGACTTCTGATCTTTCGGGAACACGCAGCAGCAACAGGAAGCCCGCGCCCAGAAAAATCGTGAGCGTCGCCATGCCCAAATGGGCCGAACCGCTGACATAGGTGACGATAGAAAAAGACAGCGTCGCCATGAAGCTCGTGGCGCGACCGGACAGCGCATAAATCCCGAAATAACGGCCAGCCTCGGCAACCGTCACATTGCGCGAGAGATATGACCGTGACGAGGCCTGAACCGGACCAAACGCAATGCCGATGAGGATGCCATAAAAGAGATAGGCCTTTTCAGCAGAACTCGAAAACAGCCCTTCCGTGCTGGACACCGGAAGAGCCAGCAGACCGAACAGGGTCGAATCCGTATAGGTCGAGACGATGCCAAAGGTTGCCACCAGCAACAGCGCAAGGCTGATAAGCACCGTGTTGCGCGAACCCAGACGCTGATCGACAAGCCCTGCGGCAATGCAACTGCCAATCGCCACGATGTTGAGAATGATCCCGTAAATTCCGATCTCGAGCGTACCCCAGCCGAACAGGCCCGCAGCGAAGGCGCCGCCAAGGATCAGCACGCCATTGACGCCATCCTGATAGAGCATCCGCGCGATCAGAAACCGCGTGATGGCAGGACGACCTTTCAACTCCCTGAGCGTCGCTTTCAGTTCCGTGAGTCCAGAGTGAACCGCTCTACCGAGCGGCAGGCCCTTCTTGACGTCAGGCGTGAACAAAAACATCGGCAAAATGAACACGAGATACCAGAGCGCCGAAATGGGGCCCGTGATGCGCGCATCTTCGCCAGCCGCCGGATCAAGCCCGAACAGGGGCGGAATGCCGAGGATCGTGACATTACTGTTGGGTGCAGCCGCCAGAAACAACACGACGAAGATCAGAACCACCATGCCGCCCAGATATCCAAGACCCCAGGCCGTATTGGAAATGCGCCCGACGTTTTCGGGCGTGGTCAGACGCGGCATCATGGAATCGTTGAAGACGATGGAAAATTCGGCAGCGATGGACGCCACGATCATGAAGGTGACAGGCCAGATTACGGCTGATCCGGGTGCGGCAAACCACAACATAGCAAGGCTCGCGATCTTCAGCGTCGCAAAGAAAGCGATCCATGGTTTTCGAGAGCCGGATTGGTCGGCGATGGAACCGAGGATAGGCGAGAAAATGGCGATGATGATCGACGAGATCGTCGCCATATTGCTCCAGGTCGTCTGCGCAGAGATCGGGTCATCTGTCAGCCGGGCAACGAAATAGGGGCCGAAAATGAAGGTGGTGACGACGGTGAAAAAGGGTTGGGCTGCCCAGTCGAACAGCATCCAGCCCCATATGCCACGCTTTGTCACGGTTTGGCCGGTCGCAAGGGAAGATGAGGCCATACGTCACCCTTTCGGCCATGGAATGGTCTGGTCTGCCCGGCCACGAAGCCGGGCAGTTCTGCACCTGATGTCAGACGCTACGAGCCTGGACTATATCTGAAAGCAATCCGGCAGCAACTGTCAGACGGGCAAGGTTGGTCTCGCCGCTGTCGCTGAGAGCGCTCAACTCCGAGACGATGCGGTTGACCCGAACGCGGTCGGCGGCATACCACGCCTGTACCGGGTTCTTTTCCTTCGCGTATTCGGTCATCGCGGAAATGACGATGCGAAGGCGCGACGATGCGATCTGATCCTGGCTGCGCAGCAGAGCAAGGCTTTCATAATGGTCCGCAGGCGTAACCCGCTGCCCAGCATCCAGAAGCTTCGCCACACGGAACGTGGCAGATACGGCAGCATAGCTTTCGGCTGCACGGGCAAGGCTTGTGTCTGCCCGCTCGGCAATCAGCATGATTTCCGGCACATAGACCAAGAGCGACAGCGTTTCCAGATCGCGGATCAAAGCGGGCTCGACGCCCTCGATCTCGCTGAAACCAAGCTCCTCCTTATACTTGGCCGCACCTGGAACAAGCGTATGGATTGCTGCTTTCAACCGCTCGATTTCATCGGCCATAGAACCTGCAGCCGATGTCGTCTGGAGGTAGAGCCGTGTCGCATCGGTGAATATTCGGGCGACATCCGCGTAAAGACTGTTCTGCACCGCGCCGGAAATTTTGCCGTCGAGCTTGTCGATCTCGCTCCACAGACGCTTCAGGCCAAAGCCGTCTTCGACGATCATAGCAGCCTTGACGACCGTGGGTGCCAACAGTCCGCTGGCATCGACCAGTTTCTGGACAAAGCCCGGACCGCCGCGATTGACAACCTGGTTGGCGAGCGATGTCGCAACAATTTCGCGGTGCAGACGATGGTTGGTAATATCGCCCGCATAAGTCTTCTGCATCTTGCTGGGGAAATAATCCCTTAAGAGATGCTGGAGATAGGGCTCATCCGGCAAGGTGCTCGCCACCAGCGTATCGAACAGGGTCAGCTTGGCGTAGGAAAGAAGAACACCGATTTCAGGCCGGGTCAGCGGCTTGCCGGTTGCGTAACGCTCAGTGAATTCCGCATCATTCGGCAGGGTTTCGACCCGCCGGTTCAACAGACCCGCCGTTTCCAACGCGCCCATCAGGCGGCCAAGTTCCTCACCATTTTCCGTGCCGCGACGTTCGGTCAGCGATATGGCAAGCGATTGAAGATAGTTGTTGCGCAACACCAGATGCCCGACATCCGTCGTCATGGAAGACAGCAGCTGATTGCGCTTGGGCAAGGTCAGACGCCCGTCATTGACCGGAGATGACAAAGCGATCTTGATATTGACCTCGACGTCGGAGGAATTCACACCAGCCGAGTTGTCGATGGCGTCGGAATTGCATCGGCCACCTGAAAGCGCATAGGCAATACGGGCTTTCTGCGTGATGCCGAGATTGGCGCCTTCACCGATCACCTTGGCGCGAACCTCGGTCGCGTTGACGCGGATCGGATCATTTGCGCGGTCACCCACCTCTGCATTGGTTTCCACTGCAGCTTTCACATAGGTGCCGATGCCTCCAAACCAGAGAAGATCGACGGGTGCCTTCAGGATCGCCGTCATGATTTCAAATGGCGTCGCCACGGATTTGTCGATGCCGATGGCGGCAACCGCCTCCGGCGTCAGTGTCACCGATTTTTCCGAGCGGGAAATAATCATCGCACCTTCAGACAAAGCCGACCGATCATAATCCTGCCAGCTGGAGCGCGGCAGGTCGAACAGGCGTTTACGCTCGGCAAAGGACTTGTCCGTATCGGGCGTTGGATCGATGACGATATCGCGGTGATCGAAAGCCGCGATCAGCTCGATCTTTTCCGATAGCAACATGCCGTTGCCGAACACGTCGCCAGACATGTCACCCACGCCAACCACCTTGAATGGCGTTGTCTGGATGTCGGTATCCATTTCGCGGAAATGCCGCTTCACGGTTTCCCAGGCGCCGCGGGCGGTAATGCCCATTTTCTTGTGGTCGTAGCCGGCAGAGCCGCCTGAGGCAAAGGCATCATCCAGCCAGAAGCCGGCCTCGCGAGCCAAGCCATTTGCGGTATCGGAGAAGGTTGCCGTTCCCTTGTCGGCTGCGACGACGAAATAGGGATCGTCACCATCCAGCCGCAACGTGTCGGCAGGGGCGACGATATCATCGCCGACAATATTGTCGGTAATGGACAGCAGCGTGCGAATATAGGTCTTGTAGGCTTCCTTGCCCGCGTTAAAGACCTCATCGCGGTTACCGCCAACCGGCAAGGTTTTCGGATAGAATCCACCCTTGGCACCCACAGGCACGATCACCGCATTCTTGACCTGCTGCGCCTTGACCAGACCAAGCACCTCGGTGCGATAATCCTGTCCGCGATCCGACCAGCGAAGCCCGCCGCGGGCTACCTTGCCAAACCGCAGATGGACACCTTCGACCTCCGTGCCGTAAACGAAGATTTCACGGAAGGGCCGTGGATCCGGCAAACCATCCAGAAGTTTCGGATCGAACTTGAAGGCCAGCATCGCCTTTGGCGAACCATCCTCATTGCGCTGGAAATAATTGGTGCGCAGCGTCGCATCCACGGCATTGACGTAGCGGCGAAGTGTCCGGTCCTCATCCAGATTAGGAACGCCTGAAAGTGCGGCCTCAATCGACTTGTGCAGATCAGACAGCTTGCGAAGCCTTGGCTTGTCGCCGACTTTGGGGTCGAAGCCGAAAGAAAACAGCTCGAAAATCTTCACGGCAATCGCTGGATATTTGAACAGCGTTTCTGAAATATGCTCCTGCGAGTAGACAATACCCGTCTGGCGCAAATAGCGAGCATAGGCGCGCAGGACCGACACTTCGCGCACGCTGAGGCCAGCGGCGACGATCAGCCGGTTGAAATTGTCATTGTCGACAGTGCCATCGAAGGCGGCCAGAAATGCTTCTTCAAGCCGTGGCCCGTAAACCGAAAGATCAAGCTTGACCCCCGGCTGCACCTGCAATTCCATATCATGCAGCACAATGGATCTGGTCTCATCTGGAGATATGACACCAATATCGAACGTACGTTCGCTAATAACGCTGAAACCCAGATTCTCAAGCAAAGGCACACGTCGTGAAAGCGGCAGATGGCCATCTCGGTGAAAAATCTTCAGCGAAAGCACACCTTCAGCCTGGGTGTCGCGCCGGTAGAACTCGATACGCACCGGCTCACCGCCAGCGGTTGCGGCAATATCCGGCAGATCGATGATCGCCTCATCAGGCGTAAAGGCTTCCTGATAGGCCTGATCGACATCCAGAACGGGCGAACCGACGGGAGAAAGGGCCACGAAATGGTCGGTCCACCGTGCTGCGATATCGCTGACGGCGTCTTCGAGTTTATCCTGCGCCACACGCGGCGTCTTGCCATTGGTGCGCCCGACGATGAAGTGGACCCGCGCCACAGCACCCTCGGGAAATGCCGGGTAATAGGCCGAGATATGGCCATCATAAATCTGCGAGAGATACTCGCCCATTTTTTCGCGCACGTAGGAATTATACTCTTCGCGTGGCACGAAAATGATGACCGACACGAACCGGTCAAAGCGGTCGATGCGTGGCAGCACCCGGACGCGGGGTCTGTCACTCAGCTCCATGATCTGCTCGATGAAGCGGATCAGAAGATCGGCATCGATCTGGAAAAGATCGTCACGCGGATAGGATTCCAGCGTGTTGTGCAAAATCCGGCCCGAGTGGCTGTTGGGATCAAAATCGAAATGATCCTCAACTTCGGCCACTTTCGCACGCAGAAGCGGGATCTGCTTGACGGAATGCGTATAGGCGGTGGCGGTGAAAAGGCCGACGATGCGTAATTCGCCGACGACATTGCCATCCTCATCGAAACGCTTGATGCCGATATAATCCATATAGGCGCGACGGTGGACGATGGATTTGACATTGGCTTTGGTCACGATCAGGAAATCGGGGCCATCAAGGAAGGCGAGAATTTCTGGCGTCGTGGTGACAGCATCCTTGCCAAGACGCAACACCCGGACATTCGGGTCCGTCAGCGTACCAAGACCACTGCCCTCGCCGCGCTCGACCTTGGCATCGTTGCCCGTGCCGGAATAGCTGTAGTCGCGCATGCCAAGGAACGTGAAGTTATCGTTGCGCAACCACTCCAGAAACGCGACGGCTTCGTTGCGCCCGGTTTTACGACGGCTGGGACCACGCTCCTGCAGCTCCGTCAGCGCCTCGTCCAGCTTGGCAATCATCGGTTTCCAGTCGGTGAAGGCCGACTGAACCTGAGACAGCACAAACAGCAGACGCTCCGTCAGCGCCTCGGCTGCCTGCGAGGCGATCGGCGCGATATGGATCTGGATGAGGCTGATATTGTCATGGGGCGCGTCAAGTTCGGAATCGGCGAGACGATAACCGCCGGCTGCGGCGGCATCGGCAACCAGAATAGGGTGGACGGCGAGAAAAAGGCTACGGTAGCTGCTCGTTACCTCACCCATGACACTGTCATAGAGGAAAGGCATGTTGCGACCGATAATGGTCAGAATAGAGACAGGATTGTCGCGCGGAGAAACACCCTCTACTTCGGAAATGCCAATATAGGGCTTGTCTTTCGTCCAGCGGGACAATTCATCCCGCGTGTGCTGGGCTGCTGATGCCAGCATTTCAGGCGAATAATATTGTATATCATCTGAACTTGCGCGGCCAAAAACTGCCTCTGGGTCTAGAAATGGCTTACCGGACATCTCCGCCAAAATTCTGGTCTTTTCGAGTTTTTTGTCGCGTTTTGGATTGTTCCGGTAGCCCATTTTGTCTTTTTCCTCCCAAAGGGTGAAGTTTTATCAATGAAAACAGAAAAAATCGTCATTTTCACAAATTCGAATCGGATATTGGCGCGGAATTATGAAGAGTTTAAGTGGCAATCTTTACTTTAAGCGCCGCGCCCGAATTTTATTCGATTGAAATCTGCCGGGCGCGTCCTGCGCCGAATCAAAAGGCACCGATTCGCATTTTTCGTCGGTGGCAAAGTGACCCTATTGTGACTCGATAGTCACGGTCGAAGCAAATTATTGATTTCCTCGTATTTTTGTGATAGACCTTAGAAACTGATCCACAGCGTGGCATTTGCGTGCCCAAAAACACCACGAAAGCAACTCATCACTTGCACGCGGTTTCCGTGACATACCGATTGTTTGTGTCAACCTGCGGGTTGCGGGTGGCCTGTCTTTGAGCGCACGTCTGTACCAGTATCAAGTCACTTGACGGTTCCCCCGTCTCATCCGGGCCTGACCGACCCGACCCCCGGAAATCCCGGGTGTATGTAACAGGGAGTTTTTAGAACGAATGACGACCCAGCCAAAAAAATCTCCAGCGCGTCACGGTTTCAAGACCGGCGAAGCGATCGTTTATCCCGCTCATGGTGTCGGTACCATTTCGTCCATTGAGGAACAGGAAGTTGCGGGTATGAAGCTCGAACTGTTCGTCATTGATTTCGAAAAAGACAAGATGCGCCTGAAAGTTCCCGTGGCCAAGGCTGTCAGCATCGGCATGCGCAAGCTGTCCGAAGAAGACTTTGTCGAGCGCGCGTTGAAAGTTGTTCAGGGCAAGGCTCGCGTCAAGCGTACCATGTGGTCGCGCCGTGCGCAGGAATATGATGCAAAGATCAATTCCGGCGACCTGATCGCCATCGCAGAAGTGGTTCGTGACCTTTACCGTGCGGAAAATCAGCCGGAGCAGTCATATTCCGAGCGCCAGCTTTATGAAGCTGCTCTTGATCGCATGGCCCGCGAAATTGCTGCTGTGAACAAGATGTCTGAAACGGAAGCCGTTCGTCTGGTTGAGGTCAATCTCAACAAGGGACCAAAGCGCGGCAAGGCGATTGACGAAGAAGACGCTCAGGAAGAAGAAGCCGCTTAAGCGTTTATCTTCCATTCTACAGACCCGGCCTTTGAATTAGACCTGCTCCGCATTGGAAACAGGTTCAATTCAAAGGCCGGGTTTTTTATTCGGCGATGATCTTCACTCGCTCGCCGGGCTGGATCGCCGCTGTTGCGCTCATGGCGTTCAGCACCCGGAAGAGTTCCACCTTCCTGTCGGTGCCCATCATGCGCCCAGCGATGGACGCAATCGTGTCGCCCGGCTTGGTGGTGATAACGCGCACGCGCAGAGGTTTAAGGGCAGAAATTTCAGCCGGTGTCATCTTGCGAAACGTCGTGCGCAACACATTGGCCACGCTATCGAGCTGCGCGCTGCCCTTAGGCACTGCGGTCAGGAAGCGGAAAATCTGCTGTCCGACCCGGATCACGGTGACATCGAAATCCCATTTATCTGCGGTGGCGCGCGCCGTTGCTGCTGGCAATCCGTTGATTTCCGTTTCACGCACGGTTTCAGGCACCAGACCCGCGACCCAGCCGCTGGTCAGATAATTGGCAAGGCTCGTCTGCTTGGGATCGGCCACACCATCGAAACGGATCGCCATTTCGCCGGGACCGGTGGCAAGCACCGCCTCGACCTTGTTGTCGATCTGGAAGCCTTCGGGAACATCGAAGCGAATTCCGAGAGTGCCATGCAGGAACGTGTTGCCACGCACATATCCTTCCTGGGGACTATCGCCGTAAAGAAGCCCGTCTATGCCATTGAGGAACCAGTCACGACCCTTATCGCCAACCTGTCCTTCCTGCCCGAAGGCGCGAGCATGGCGCTTGGCCAGCTCGATGCGCTGCGGAGTGTTAGGGTGGCTCGACAGGAAGTCGAGGCTCTGATCGCTGTCGGGATCTGCCGATGAGAAGCGCGCATAGGCCGCCATGGAATCGAGGAAGCGAGGCGACGCATAGGGATCGTAACCGGCCTCGCCCAGCATGCGTACGCCTATAACATCGGCTTGCAATTCCTGCTGGCGGGAAAAGGCTGCGAGGCGCAACTTGCCACGCGCAAGTGCCTGTTTTCCGGCCAGATCGCTGGACAAGACTTCCGCAACCACACGGCTGGCAATGACCTCGGCCTCTTCGCGGCGCTGGCGCTCAATGCCATGATTGGCAGTCACATGGCCCATCTCGTGCGACAGCACGGCTGCGACTTCCGAAGCATCATTGGCAAGTGCCAGAAGCCCGCGCGTCACATAGAGATAGCCACCCGGCAGCGCAAATGCGTTGATGGCGGGAGAGTTCAGAATGGTGATGCGATAGGACTGCTGCGGATTTTCCGAGACTGCCGTCAGCGCACCCGCAATGCGGGCCACGAGGCGTTCAGTCTTATCGTCGTGATATTCGCCGCCATAGCTTGCCACGATGCGCGGATGCTCACGCGCACCCATCTGGGCACGCGGATCGTCCTTTTGAACCTGCTCCACGGTCTGCGGATTGTCAGATGGCTTGAGCGTTGACTGGTAGGACGAGCTGAAGAGAGACTGGCACGCCGACAGCACGAAGCCGGCGGCCGCCAATGCCAGCGTGCGCTTGACCAGCCTGCCTGTCTTCCGCATCTTCTGACTGGAGGTGTGGCCCCGCAGAGCCTTCACACACGTCATCATCCTGCCTGTCTGCTCCAAACGTTCCTGATCATCCGTTAAAGTGCAGACCAGTATGCCATATTAGCCCTAGGGGCATGTGAATGCGCAAACAATCGAAATGATCCGCCATTTGCAAATATATTATCAGATCGCTTGTTTGCATCACTTCTCAAGCAGTTGTGAATGAATCGCAACTGCAAAATTTGCGCATCGACCGTGTTATTTTGCAAGGCTTGACAGTGACCCGCGTCGAAATTGTGACGCGGCATAACCGCGAATGCTGAGCGACAATCTCACGCCGCCAGAAATATCCTGATTGGCTCAAGATGGGTTGCGGCAAAAAACGCGTCAACACTGCCTTCAAACAGCACCTGACCGTGATGAAGAAACACAACCGCATCTGCCAGTTTGCTTATATCATCAGGGTTGTGCGTCACCAGAAGAACGGTGTTGCCCAGTTCCTTATGCAGCGCCCGCAGCAGGCTTCCCATGCCGGCGCGAAGGCCGGGATCGAGTGCCGCAAACGGCTCATCCAGAGCCATGATGCTGCGACGGCGCACCAGGGCTCTGGCCAGCGCCGCCCTTTGCCGCTCGCCGCCAGACATGGTCGAAGGCAGGCGTCTTTCAAAACCGGCAAGCCCGACGCGCTCAAGCGCCTTGCTGATCACGACCTTGTCAGCGGCACCCAGCTTCAGGGATGAATTGATGCCCAATCCAACATTTGTGAAGATATCCAGATGGGCAAAGAGATTGTTGTCCTGAAAAACCACGGAGACTGGCCGTTGCGAGGGATCAAGCCCGCGCATATCCTGTCCCTCGATCAGCAACTTCCCGCGATCCGGCGCTTCAAAGCCCGCAACGAGATTGAGGAGCGTGGACTTCCCCGATCCAGACGGACCGACAATGGCTGTCACCTCGCCGCGCGCAAAGCGGCAATCCAGCGCAAAATTCTGCTGGCCGAGCGTAAGCTCGATCTTCTCAAGGCTGACAGCAATATCGTGCAGGGTCATGCGATGGCTTTCGCTGGCTGACGGGAAACGCCCCCGGCGGCGAGGACGAGGCAGATGACGCCCAAGATGAAGGCGTAACCCGCCGCATCATTGGTCCGGTAACTGCCCATATTGCTATAGACCAGCCAGGGCAATGTCGTGAAGTTTTCCGAGCCGAACAGGGCAACAGCACCGAGATCGCCGAGCGAAAGCGCCATGGCGAATGAAAATGCCGTCGCAACCGGTCTCCATAGAACCGGCCATTCAACAAGGCGAAGCCGGGACAGACCTGATATCCCGAGACTGGCAGCCAATCGCCCACTGCGGGTCTGATGGGCGATGTATGCAGGTTCCAGCACCCGCATCACGAATGGCAGCGCCATCAGCATGTTGATGATGGAGACAAGGATAGGCGCAAATGTCGAGACATCGCCCAGCGGTCGCAACAGCAGAAACCAGCCACTCCCCAGAACGACCGGAGGCACGAGCAGCACCAGGGCCGATCCGGCACCCATGGCTGTAAACAAGACCCGAAGCGGTCCAGCCGGTCGTCTTTGCCCAGCGATAGCCTGACGGGCGCGCACAAGTGCGACCGAAATGAGAATGGCAAGAGACGCGGACTGGAGCGCGATCAGCAGGCTGGTGATCGCAGCCTTGAGGAATGCGCTTGCAAGCAGCAGCCGCGAAAGATCCGCGGTCAGTCCAGATGCTGCGACCGCGCAGAGAGGCAATGCGACCAAAACCATGGCAAGCATGATCATCGATCCATCCCACAGACGCGCCGTCCACCTGTCGCTATCGAAGCGTCGCACGGCTTTCGCCTGCGTCAAGGCTTCCGCATCGGCAGAGGGTAAACGCGCCAGCAGCGCAAGCAGCACGCTGGTCATGATGATCTGCATCAGGGAAAGCGAAATGGCGCGGGGTGGATCGAAATCAAAACGCAGCGCCTGATAGATGGCGACCTCGATCGTGGTTGCCGCAGGCCCACCCCCCAGCAACAAAACGAGTGTGAAGCTCGTGGCGCAGAGCATGAAGATCAGACCGGCCACGCCCGGGATGAGACGCGCAATGGCCGGCCATTCCACGAAGCGAAACGTCGAGAGTGGACCAAAACTCAGGCTGGCAGCGATGCGCCAATATTCCCCCGGAACCCGCTCAAGCCCGGCCAGAAAGAACCGTACCGCCAGCGGCAAATTGAAAAACACATGGGCAATCAGAATACCGGACAGACCATAGATGCTGAAAGGCTGCTCTGCGCCAGCCGCCATGAAGACCGTGTTGAATATCCCTTGCCTGCCCCAGATGGCGATAATCCCCAGCGCACCGACAATCACCGGAAGTCCCATCGGCACCGCCATGAGCCGGATGATCCAGATGCGGCCGGGAAAATCCCGCTGTCGCGCCAGCGCCAGCGCCACTGGCAGGCCGAGAGCTATCGACAAGACGGTGGAAAGCGTTGCTTGCCAGAGAGTGAAGCGCAATATGCGCAGCGTATAGACATCCAGCACCTCAGCGGACGCTGTGTCGGCATCAAACGAGAGGAGCGCCGCGACGGCAAGGCCCATGAACAAAAGAACGGCAACAAATGCCACCGTTCCACTGACAATAAACCTTCGACGTTCAACGCGCTCGATCATGATGAAGAGCGATCCGTCTTACTTGACGCTCATCGCAGCCAGCCATTCATCGATCCAGGCCTTGCGGTTTTTAGCAACCTCTTCGGGGGACATCAAAAACGTTTTGGCAGGCTGAACGAGCTTAAAAAATGCCTCCGGCAAGGGGGCGGATGTGGCCGCAACCGGCATCATCCAGTTGTTTTCCGGAATGGCGTCCTGAAAGCCCGGCTTCAGCATGAAAGCGAAAAACTGCTTGGCCAGCGCCTTTTCCGGCGCATTCTTCAACATGCCCGCAACTTCGATCTGGATATAGTGACCCTCTTCGAAACTGGCAGCCTGATAGCGATCCGTCTTTTCCGAAACCATGTGATAGGCGGGAGACGTGGTGTAGGAAAGCACCATCGGCACCTCTCCCTTGGTAAACAGGCCATAGGATTCAGACCAGCCCGGCGTCACCGTCAGTACGCGGTTTTTGAGCTTCGCCCAAGCCTCCGGCGCCTTGTCTCCATAAACAGACTTGACCCAGAGAAGCAGCCCGAGACCGGGAGTGGATGTCCGCGGATCCTGGATTGCGATCTTCTGCGAGGGATCGCCCTCTACCAATTCCTCAAGGCTTTTCGGCGGGTTCTTCAGTGTCTGCGTATCGTAGACGACAGCGAAATGACCGTAATCATAGGGCACGAAGACGTCGTCCTTAAACCCACCCGGCACCTTGGCCTCAGACGTATCGACACCTGAAGCCTCGAACAATCCCGTCTGGCGGGCTTCCGCCACGAGATTGGTATCCAGACCCAACACCACATCTGCACTGGAGCCTGCGCCTTCAAGCTTCAGCCGGTTGAGCAAAGCCACACCATCGGCCACGCCGACGAAGTTGATTGTGCAATTGCACGTCTCTTCGAAGGACGCCTTGACCTTGGGACCGGGGCCCCACTCGGAAACAAAGCTCTCATAGGTGTAGACCGTCAGCACCTTCTTGTCTTGCGCATGGGCGAAACCGGGCAATGCAAAAGACGCGGCAACAAGACTATGAATGAACAGACGACGCATCAGACAACCTCCTCGAATGGACGAACGGGAAAGTGGCGTCTGGATGGAAGCCGTCTAATCCCTCCGCCGGTGTTAACCGGATCAGGTTCTTCGGGTTGGCAAATGCCTCTCAGCCCTGTCTGATCAGACAAAGCACCCCGTTAGATCTGGGCAAAGATGTAATTGGTTGCTGTGGTATTGGCAAGATGCAGGTGCGACACCCGCGTCTGCGGGTGCGGATCGCGTCGATTACCCTTCCATTTCCTCGCGCAGCATTTCAAGCTCCAACCACTCTTCTTCCATGGCCTCAAGCTTTTCACGAAGCTTCGACATTTCGTCGGCCAGCGTGTTGAAGGCTGTGGGGTTCTTGGCAAATAGCTGCGGATCGGCCATGCGCTCTTCGCGCTTGGCAATTTCGGCCTGCGCCTTTTCCATTTCCTTGGGCAGATTTTCCAGCGCGAACTTCTGCTTGAAGGAGAGCTTCAATTTCGCCTTGCCGGTGTCACCGGATGATGAGGCGGATGCTTTGCTCTTTTCCTGCTTCTCCGCCTTCTTCTTCTCGTCAGACGCGCCCTTGCGCTGCGCCATCATATCCGAGTAGCCACCGGCATATTCAATCCACCGGCCATCTGGCGCTTCGGGATTGGCAGGCGCAATCGTCGATGTAACGGTGCGATCGAGAAAGTCGCGGTCATGGCTGACAAGGATGACCGTTCCGGAAAAGCCGGCAACGATTTCCTGCAGCAGATCCAGCGTTTCAATATCGAGATCGTTGGTCGGCTCGTCGAGGATCAGAAGGTTAGTCGGCTTTGCCAGAATGCGCGCTAGCATCAGACGCGCGCGCTCGCCACCCGAAAGCCTGCGGATGGGCGTGCGGGCCTGTTCAGGCTGGAACAGAAAATCCTTCATATAGCCGGTGACGTGCTTCACCTCACCATTGACCAGCAGGTTCTCGCCCCGCCCATCGGTCAGGTAGTGAGCGAGCGTGTCCTCGAGGTTGAGGTCCTCGCGCTTCTGGTCGAGCGTGGCAATTTCCAGCTTGGTGCCAAGCTTGACGGTGCCGCTATCCGGCTCCAGCTGACCCGTCAACATCTTCAAAAGCGTCGTCTTGCCCGCACCGTTCGGTCCCACGAAGCCAATGCAATCGCCACGATGGACGCGCAGGGAAAATGGTGCAACGATGGTGCGATCGCCATAGGATTTTGTAATCGCGTCAGCCTCGACCACCAGCTTGCCGGACTCGCGCCCTTCAGCGGCAGTTGCCTGCACGGTACCCTGCGGGCCGTTGTGACCGCGATAGGCGGCGCGCATATCGCGCAACTCTCCCACGCGGCGCATATTGCGCTTGCGCCGGGCGGTCACGCCGTAGCGCATCCAGTGTTCTTCGCGCTCGATGGCTTTGCCGAGCTTGTGCTGTTCCAGCTCTTCTTCTTCCAGCACCTTGTCACGCCATTCCTCGAAATGGGCGAAGCCCCGGCTGAGACGGCGCGACTGGCCGCGATCCAGCCAGACGGTGGCTGTGGAGACCTTTTCGAGAAAGCGACGGTCATGGGAAATCAGAACGAGCGCGCTGCGCGTCTGCTGCAACTCGCCTTCCAACCATTCGATGGTTGGCAGGTCGAGATGGTTGGTCGGCTCATCGAGCATCAAAATGTCGGGCTCCGGCGCCATGACGCGCACCAGTGCGGCGCGTCGCGCTTCGCCGCCGGACAGGCTGGATGGACGCTCAAGCCCCGTCAGCCCCAAATGTTCCAGAAGATAGGTCACGCGGTAGGCGTCATCGCCCGGCCCCAACCCGGCTTCGGCATAGGCCTGCACCGTCTCAAAACCTTCAAAATCCGGTGCCTGTTCCAGATAGCGGATGGTGGCGGACGGGTGCCGGAACACCTCCCCGGACTGCGCCTCGACCAGACCGGCTGCAATTTTCATAAGCGTGGATTTGCCAGAGCCGTTGCGGCCGACGAGGCAGATGCGATCTCCGGGCTCAACTTGCAGGTTTGCACCATCCAGCAGCGGATTAACGCCAAAGGTCAGCTTGATATCATCGAGTTTTAAAATAGGGGGTGCCACGTTTCAGGCTCCGGTCAAGTCATAGGGACGGGCAAGCACAATGGCTTTGCCGCTTTCAAGGCGAAGCCGCAAAGCGCCCTCCGCCACATTGGAAATAGTGCGCGACGAGCCGAAGGCAAGCGCAAAGTCTTCAAGAGGATAGCGTGCATTGTCGATATCCAGCCCCTCCAGCGCGGTAAAACCTGCAATGGAGAACAGGGAACGGGCAGGCAGATCGATGGAGAGGTCACCGCTAAGCAGAGGATAGGCTTCCTCCGTCCCCGATGTCAGGATGACGTCAAAACCGCGCTCTGCCAGTGACACGGCGTAAAGCAGGTGAAACAGCGCATGATCGGATCTTTCGCCAGCCAGAGCACCGACCAGAACCAGCCGGTTTGCGCCACGAGACAGGGCCTCAGAAACAGCAATCTCGCCATCCGTCACGCCCTTTGCAGCCGGAAACGGCTGTTGCGGGACATTTTGCCATTGGGACATCAGATCGGCATCGGACGAATCGAAATCGCCGACCCATAGCTCCGGCGTCAGCCCCAGCGGGGCGGCGTGGCGCATACCGCTATCTGCCGCAATCGCACGCGTACCGGCCACCGCCTTTTGCAAGCGATCCGTGACGGTGATGTTTCCGCCAAGCAGAATGGTGAAGGGTGCCGAACTCATGCCCTGCCATAGCCCGGAACGGGCCTATAAGGAAAGGCACAAACGCGGACAGGGCTGCGATATTGATTTTTAAGCCAGACAGGATTATGACACCTGCCAGTGGTGATTTGCCGACCGGCTTGCGGCCACTTTAAAGAAGTTGCTAAATGGTCGAGGAAATAGGCAATTTCCGAGGACCGGCTGCGATTTCGTTGCCGGTTTTTTTGTTTTCTAGGCCTGCGCTGCCAGGAAAGTGAGAGTTCGAGATGCCGATCAAGATACCCGATACGCTTCCCGCCTTCGAAACCCTCGTGCAAGAGGGCGTGAGGGTGATGACGGAAACGGCGGCGATCCGTCAGGATATCCGCCCGCTTCAGATCGGCCTCCTCAATCTCATGCCGAACAAGATCAAGACCGAAATTCAGATGGCGCGGTTGGTGGGTGCATCCCCGCTTCAGGTGCAGCTGTCGCTCGTGCGCATTGGCGGACACCGCGCCAAGAACACGCCGGAAGAACATCTCCTCTCCTTTTACGAAACATGGGAGGAGGTCCGTCACCGCAAGTTCGATGGCTTCATCATCACCGGCGCGCCAGTGGAAACGCTGAACTACGAGGACGTGACCTATTGGAACGAGATGCGTCAAATCCTGGATTGGACGCAGACCAATGTTCACTCCACGCTCAATGTGTGCTGGGGCGCGATGGCGGCCATCTACCACTTCCACGGCATTCCCAAGCATGAGCTGAAGGAAAAGGCATTCGGGGTGTTCCGCCACCGCAACCTGTGCCCTTCATCCATCTATCTCAGCGGCTTCTCCGATGATTTTCAGGTGCCCGTCTCCCGCTGGACGGAGGTTCGCCGTGCAGACATCGAAAAGCACCCCGATCTGGAAATCCTGATGGAGTCAGAGGAAATGGGCGTCTGCCTTGTGCATGAGCGCAAGGGCAAGCGTCTCTATATGTTCAACCATGTCGAATATGATTCCACATCACTGTCGGAAGAATATTTCCGTGATGTGAATGCGGGGGTGCCCATCAAGGTGCCGCATAATTACTTCCCGCATAATGATCCTGATCTGACGCCGCTGAACCGCTGGCGCAGCCATGCCCATCTGTTTTTCGGCAACTGGATCAACGAGATCTATCAGACGACGCCATATGATCTGGCAGATATCGGTAGTGACAAACCATAATTCTGCAATTGCGCGGGCGTTGAAAATAAAGCAACGTCCGGCCCTGTTGATGGATCGGGAGAGTGACACGATGAGCGAAGCTGGCGCACGGGAAGATTTTGGTTTCACCGCCAAGGGTGAGAAGGTCGAGCGTGTCACGATTTCCGCAGGCGGCCTGACGGCGAAGGTCATGACCTGGGGCGCAGTCATTCAGGACCTGCGTCTTGATGGGCACCAGCCCGCACTGGTGCTGGGTTTCGACAATTTCGACGACTACCCGAAATACTCTTCCTATTTTGGTGCAACGCCGGGCCGCAATGCCAACCGCATCGGCGATGGCAAATTCAAGATCGATGGAACGGCCTATCAGCTGGAACTCAATGAAAAGGGCGTCACGCACCTCCACGGCGGCAGCGACAATATCGGCAAGCGCAACTGGATGATCATGGAGCATGGGCAGAACCATGTCGTGCTGCAGATTGTCGATCCCGATGGCCGCGCGGGCTATTCCGGCAATTGCACCGTGCGCGCCACCTACACCATCCGCGATGGCGGCGTGCTATCGGTTGTCTACGAAACAACAACCGACCATCCGACCATCGCCAATGTCTGCCAGCACACCTATTTCAATCTGGATGGCGCTGAAACCGCATTGGGGCATGAAATAGCGATCGCCGCCGACCACTATTTGCCGACGGATGAGCGCCAGATACCGACGGGCGAAATCCGCGCCGTTGATGGCACCGAATTCGACCTTCGCTCATCCTTGCCCATGAAGCATATGAAGGATGGCGAGCAGGTTCTTTACGACCACAATTTCTGCCTGTCGCCGGAACGTGTCGCCAAGCGACATGTCGCACGGGTTTACGCGCCCGCCTCCAATATCACGCTGGACGTGGCAACGACGGAACCCGGTGTGCAACTCTATTCAGGCTTCAAGCTGAATGCGGCTGTGCCGGGGCTGGATGGTCGTCACTACGGACCCTTTGCCGGTTTTTGCCTGGAAACCCAGATAT
Source organism: Rhizobium sp. CFBP 13644 (assembly GCF_014842165.1). NCBI lineage: Bacteria > Pseudomonadati > Pseudomonadota > Alphaproteobacteria > Hyphomicrobiales > Rhizobiaceae > Rhizobium > Rhizobium sp. CFBP 13644. Next base: position 203,860 of record NZ_JACYVF010000004.1, on the reverse strand, counting down.
GGCCGGATGCCGTCAACCATGACGGTTTTCCAAACGGCATTCTGCGCCCCGGCGAGACGCTGGTGCAGGAAACCGACTATATTTTCAAGAAAGGCTGAGCGGTTTAGTTCAGTCCAGCACGCAGCCGACATAAGCGCCCGAACCGCGGGCGCGCCTTTCGATCAGCCCGGCCAGCCTTTGCATGCCCCGGCCGGGTTTGCTGGCAACGCGATCAATCGGATTGGGCAGCGAGACCGCAAGAAGCGCTGCCTGTCTCGCGCTCAGTTTCGACGCGGAGACCTTGAAGTGGTGCTGGGAAGCCGCCTCGATGCCGTAAATGCCCGGCCCCCACTCCGCGACATTGAGATAAATCTCCATCATCCGCCTTTTTGACCAGATGAAGTCCGACACCACGGCCAGCGGCAATTCCAGCCCCTTGCGCAAAAAGGAACGACCGTTCCATAAAAACAGGTTCTTTGCGGTCTGCATGGGTATGGTGCTGGCGCCGCGTGTGGATTCGCCCTCAAGCGCGCTGCTCACCACCGTCTGCATCTGATTCCAGTCCACGCCGCCATGGGAACAGAACTGCCCATCTTCCGACATCATCACGGATTGCACGAGGCGTGGCGAGATCTTCTCGAGCGGCACCCAGCGGCGATCATAGCCCTGAAACGTGACAAGTTCAGCCAGCATGAGTGTGGAAACGGGACGCACAAACGGCAGCGCATAAAGCGGAATGAGAAGATAGGGCAAAACAAGCAAGGCGAGGATAACAAGAAGGACGCGTCTCACCAGGTTTCGAATATCCACCTTCGGTTTACTCCCGCTTTCATCAAGCGTTTCATCGTCCGTCTCGATATCCGGCGTGCTACTCAAAAAACTGCCCCCACTTGGCGTCCCCCATTTGGCTGCCGCTTGGAGCCTTTCATATTCCGCATACACCATCAAGGCGAGTCACGATAACGAAGTTCCCCGGTGCCCCACAAAAATGATTGCCAGCCTTTTTCCCCCATGCCAAACAGCCGATATGTTGAGGAAACGGCCAAAATGACATTCGAGACACGCCTGCGCGACAATGCGGCACGAACCGAAACCCTGCTGGGCGAACTGCTGTCAGGCGACAGCCGCACCGACGAGACGACGCGACCGGCAAACCTTCTGGACGCGATGCGGCACGGCGTGTTGAACGGCGGAAAGCGGCTGCGACCTTTTCTCGTCATCGAGACAGCCCGGCTTCTCGGCGGAAACATGCACGCCGCATTGCGCGTGGGTGCAGCGCTGGAATGCCTGCATTGTTACTCGCTGGTGCATGATGATCTTCCCGCCATGGATGATGATGACCTGCGACGGGGTCAGCCGACCGTTCACAAGAAGTTCGATGAAGCAACCGCGATCCTGGCTGGCGATAGTCTGCTGACGCTGGCCTTCGACATTATCGCCGCGCCCGAGACGGAACTGCGGGATGACCGAAAGGCCCAGCTGGTTCTGGCCCTGGCAAGAGCCGCCGGCATTGGCGGCATGGCAGGCGGACAGGCGCTCGATCTCTATGCCGAGACGCATCCGCCGGATGAAGCGGGCATCGTGACATTGCAGACGATGAAAACCGGCGCGCTGATCCGCTTTGCCTGCGAAGCTGGCGCCATTATCGCGGGCAGTGACACAGCCGAGCGCGAAAGGCTGCGCCACTACGGCGAAAAAATCGGCCTCGCTTTTCAGCTGGCAGACGACCTGCTGGACCTGACCTCCAATGCCGTGACCATGGGCAAGGCAACAGGCAAGGACGCAGCACGCGGCAAGGGAACACTGGTGGCCCTGCACGGCGCCGACTGGGCCACAACGAGGCTGCGGGAACTGGTGGAAGAAGCTGCCGAACTGCTCGCACCCTATGGCGAAGCGGGAGAGACCCTGATCGAAACCGCAAAGTTCGTGGCCGAACGAAAGAGCTGAGACGCGCGTGGTCGCTTAGCCCACCTGCTCCATAACATCCCATACACTCCTGGCCGGTTTTCCGGCCATCTTGAACACGCCCACTGATCGGCTCAGCGCGGTGGGAAGATGCGCTCCATCATTTCGCTTGAGAAATCGCAAATGCCGGGTTATGCGTGTTTATGCACGATTCTTCCGGTTGGCTTTCCTATGTCTAGATCCGATCACTTTGTTGGCGAGCGTCAGGCTCTTATTCACGCGGAATTGCTGCGCCATGGCCGGGTTTCTGCGCAGGAACTGGCGCAGAAATTTGCGGTATCCGAGGACACTGTCCGCCGTGATTTGCGCGAAATGTCTGCGCGGGGCGAATGTGAGCGGGTTTATGGCGGTGCGCTGCTGATATCAGGCACCACGATACCGCTGAAAACGCGCATGACCATGATGACGGAACGCAAGGCTGCCATGGGACAGGCCGCCGCCGCGCTGTTGCAGGATGGCATGACCGTCTTTCTCGATGCTGGCTCAACCAATCTGGCGATTGCGCAGCATCTGAGTGCGGATGCGCGATTGACCATCATCACCAACACACCTGACATCGCGGCCGAACTCACCGGCCGCAACGGGGTCGAGCTCATTCTCATTGGCGGCAGGGTTGATCCGGCTGTCGGCGCTGCCATTGACACAACGGCTATCAAGCAGCTGGAAGACATCAGACCAGATCTGTGTATCGTCGGCGTCTGCGGACTATCGCTCATCCAAGGATTGTCCGCCCAGATTTACGAGGATGCGGTCTTCAAACGACTTGCCTGTCAAACCAGCACGAGAATTCTCTGCGCCATCACCTCTGAAAAGATCGAAGCCCCCACGGCATTCCATGTGCACCCGCTGACATCCAAGCTGACGCTTGTGCTTGAGGCGGATGCTGACGCGGCAACGGTCGAAACGCTCAGGAAAACCGGCGTCGAAACTGTCCAGGCCAGCGCGTCTTCCCCAGTATCTTCATTTATCCAAACACCAAAGGACCAGTCCCGATGACCGGCTCTACCACGCATCCATCCCCCACAACCCGCACGCCATATATGACGAGGACACGCCTTGGCGTTTCCCTGTTGTTTCTCATGAATGGCTTCATGATGGGCTCATGGGCACCGATGATACCGGAGTTCGCCACGCGCTTTGCGCTCAGCGAAAGCGAACTCGGCCTCGTCATCCTTGTCTACGGCCTTGGCTCCCTGTCCTTCATGCCCATCGCAGGCTCCCAGATCGGCCGTCTCGGTTCGCGAACCGTTACGCTTGCCGTGGCGCTCGTCATGGTGCCGACGCTGCTTTTGATCACAATGGCGAACGCCTTGTGGGCTGGTGTCATCGCCGTCTTTCTGTTCGGCGGACTGACGGGGGCAATGGATGTTGCCATGAATGCCAATGCCGTTGTGGTGGAACGCAGCATGCGCCGCGCCATCATGTCGTCCTGCCATGCCTTCTGGAGCCTTGGCGGTCTCCTCGGCGCGGGTCTGGGCGGCCTGCTGATCAACATGACCGGCATTTACGGCCACGCCGTCGCACTGACGATCATTGCAGCCATCATGCTTGCCGTCGCATGGCCACGGGTACTGGTGGATCGCCCGCACCCGGAAGAAGAGCGTCCAAAGGGTGGCCTGCCGCTGACCCCACTCCCCTGGATCATCGGCATCATGGCACTGTTTTCGATGATCCCGGAAGGTGCGATTCTGGACTGGGGCGCGCTCTACCTGCGCAACGAACTCAGCGCATCCGTCACGTTGTCGGGCTTCGGCTTTGCGGCCTTTTCCCTGACGATGGCCGTCATGCGCTTTGCGGGTGATCTGGTGCGAGACCGATTCGGCGCTGTGCGCACCCTGCAATTCTGCTCGTCCATATCGATCGTGGGCCTGCTGATTGCCGGTTTCGCACCCAATGCCTTCGTCGCGATTGCAGGCTTTGCCATTGCTGGCATCGGCATTTCCAACATGGTGCCCATTGCTTTCTCGGCAGCGGGCAACATGCCGGGAATGGCGCCGGGCATTGCACTGTCGGTGGTCACAACCATGGGATATTCCGGCATTCTCGTTGCACCGTCAGCCATCGGCTTCATCGCGGAGCATACGGGACTGGCGGTCGTCTTCCTCGGCCTGCCGGTTTTGCATGTCGTGGTTCTGCTTCTCTCCCGCTTAGCCCGCCACGCCGATGGTACAAGCAACCACCACTGACACAGCACTTTGCCCCTCATGACGGCTGGTCTCCAATTTTGCCATGATTGCGGTGAAAGAGGAGTTGATCGCTTCGATATTGACAAGGCTCGCGCCGTGTTACACCTGAATGATCAGACCAACCACAATTGCTCGAGAAAACCATGACGTCACACGCCGATTATGATCCCAAGCCGCGCCGGTCCTCGGTCGCTGTCGATGTCGGTGGCGTGATCGTGGGTGGCGGCGCGCCAGTCGTCGTGCAATCCATGACCAATACGGATACGGCTGACATCGACGCCACCGTGCAGCAGGTGGCCGCCCTCTACCGTGCGGGTTCCGAAATCGTGCGCATCACCGTCGACCGCGACGAAAGTGCCGCCGCCGTTCCAAAAATTCGCGACCGCCTCTTGCGCCTTGGCCTTGATGTGCCGCTGGTAGGTGACTTCCATTATATTGGCCACAAGCTTCTGGCAGATCACCCGGCTTGCGCCGAAGCATTGGCAAAATACCGGATCAATCCGGGCAATGTCGGCTTCAAGGACAAGAAGGACAAGCAGTTCGGCGATATCGTCGAAATGGCGATCCGCTATGACAAGCCGGTGCGCATCGGCGTGAACTGGGGATCGCTGGATCAGGAACTCCTGACCACGCTGATGGACAAGAACAAGGATGAAGGCTTTCCGCTATCGGCCCGTCAGGTCACGCGCGAAGCCATCGTCCAGTCGGCCCTGATTTCCGCAGAGCTTGCCGAAGAAATCGGCTTGCCACGCAATCGCATCATCCTGTCGGCTAAAGTCAGCCAGGTTCAGGATCTGATCGCCGTCTACTCGATGCTGTCGGAACGCTCCAACCACGCGCTGCATCTGGGCCTGACCGAAGCGGGCATGGGCTCCAAGGGCATCGTCGCCTCCTCCGCTGCCATGGGATACGTGCTGCAACACGGCATTGGCGATACGATCCGCGTGTCCTTGACGCCGGAGCCAAACGGAGACCGCACCCGCGAAGTGCAGGTCGCGCAGGAAATTCTGCAGGTCATGGGCTTTCGCCAGTTCGTTCCCGTCGTTGCGGCCTGTCCGGGCTGTGGGCGCACCACCTCCACCGTGTTTCAGGAACTGGCGCAGAACATCCAGAACGATCTGCGCAAGAATATGCCGGTCTGGCGTGATAAATATCCGGGCGTCGAGGCGCTGAACGTCGCTGTCATGGGCTGCATCGTTAACGGTCCGGGCGAAAGCAAGCATGCCGATATCGGCATTTCGCTGCCCGGCACCGGCGAAAACCCCGCCGCTCCCGTCTTTATCGATGGCGAAAAAGCCTTGACCCTGCGCGGACCTGATATCGCCAAGGATTTCGAGGCGCTTGTCATCGACTATATCGAAAAACGTTTTGGCCAAAAGGACGCAGCCGAGTAGGTTTCGACCGCGAAAATGCCGGAATTTACCTGTCTTACCTTACGTGAACTCACGGAGCACTGGAATTCATGATCAAGAAGTTTGTCGTTCTTGCGCTTGCCGCAACCTATCTTTCCGCCTGCACCACCACCGACCCTTACACAGGTGAGCAGAAGGTTTCCAACATGGCAGGTGGTGCCGGTATCGGCGCTCTGGCCGGTGCAGTCGGCGGTCTGGCCATCGGTGGCGGCAACAAGGGCCGCAACGCCTTGATCGGCGCGGGCATTGGCGCGCTGGCCGGTGGTGCCATCGGCGGTTACATGGACAATCAGGAATCCGAGTTGCGCCAGCAGCTTCAGGGAACCGGCGTTTCGGTAACCCGTCGCGGCGATAGCATCGTTCTCAACATGCCGTCCAACGTCACCTTCGCGACAGATCAGGATCAGGTTATCCCGCCATTCTTCCCGACGCTCAACTCGGTGGCGATCGTTCTGAACAAGTTCGGCAAGACCTATATCGACATTAACGGCCATACCGATTCGACCGGCAGCCTGGCGCATAACCAGCAATTGTCCGAACGTCGCGCGGCCTCCGTTGCAAACTATCTCGGCGATCGTGGCGGTGTCGATCAGCGCCGTATTTCAACAATGGGCTTTGGCCCATCGCAGCCGGTTGCTTCCAACGCAACGGCAGACGGACGCGCCCAGAACCGCCGCGTCGAAGTCCTGATCTCGCCGCTGACACAAAACTGATCTCTCGCAGCGTCTCAATCGACTGATATCTCCAAAAAAAAGCCCACCATTTGGTGGGCTTTTTGTTTGTAGCGGTCAGTCAGAGCTTATTCACCGTAAGCGATCAGCAAATCCTTGGCATCGATCTGATCGCCGGGCTTGACCAGGACCTCGACTACCTTGCCGTCACGTTCGGCGTGAAGCGCGGTTTCCATTTTCATGGCTTCGATAGACACCAGCACGTCGCCTGCCTTCACATCCTGCCCCTGATTGACAAAGACGCGGGAAATGACGCCCGGCATCGGTGCGCCGACATGCGCGGCATTGCCCGGTTCAGATTTGCGGCGAACGGCAGAACCCGTGGCCCCATGGGCACGATCAGGCACCTTGATGCGGCGCGGCTGGCCGTTGATTTCGAAGAACACCGTGACCATGCCCTTATCATCAATGCCCGATGAAGCCTGATTGACGATGACGAGGGTCTTGCCGCGCTCAATATCGGCAAACAGCTCTTCGCCATCTTCCATGCCGTAGAAATAAGCGTGGGTCGGCAAGACCGACACAGGTCCGTACGTATCAGAGGCCAGAGCAAAATCCGTGAAGACCTTGGGATACATCAGGTAGGACGCAAACTCGAAGTCATCCACCGGACGCTCAAGCTTGGTTTCGATGTCCTTGCGCTCCGCATCCAGATCAGCATCTTCAAGAAGAGAGCCGGGACGTGCGGTGTAGGGCTCCTCGCCCTTGAGCGCCTTCTTCTGAAGCGCCTGAGGCCAACCGCCCGGCGACTGGCCAAGATCACCCTTCAGCATGGAAACGACGGAATCCGGGAAGGACACTTCCTTTTCCGGGCTTTCAACATCAGCCACCGTCAAATCCTGGCTCACCATCATCAGCGCCATATCGCCGACAACCTTGGACGATGGCGTGACCTTCACGATATCGCCGAACATCTGGTTGACGTCCGCATAGGTCTGCGCCACCTCGTGCCAGCGGCTTTCCAGACCCAGCGAACGGGCCTGTTCTTTGAGATTGGTGAACTGGCCACCCGGCATTTCGTGGAGATACACTTCTGATGCGGGGCCCTTGAGGTCGCTTTCAAAGGCAGCATATTGTCCGCGCACCGCTTCCCAATAGAAGGAAATGCGGCGGATCCATTCCGTATCGAGCCCGGTATCGCGCTCTGTTCCCTTGAGGGCTTCGACGATGGAGCCCAGGCATGGCTGCGATGTATTGCCAGAAAGCGCGTCCATGGCCGCATCGACCGCGTCAACACCCGCTTCCACCGCCGCCAGAACGGTGGCCGCAGAAATGCCTGAGGTATCATGGGTGTGGAAATGGATCGGCAGGCTGGTGGCCTCGCGCAGAGCCTTGAACAGCACCCGCGCGGCAGCAGGCTTCAACAGCCCTGCCATATCCTTCACAGCGATGATATGAGCGCCTGCTTTTTCCAGTTCAGCGGCCAGGTTGGTGTAGTATTTCAGGTCGTATTTCGGGCGGGCCGAGTTCAGAAGATCGCCCGTGTAGCAGATCGTTGCTTCGCAGAGCTTGTTCTCTTCGGCAATTGCGTCCATCGAGACGCGCATATTCTCGACCCAGTTGAGGCAATCGAACACGCGGAACAGATCGACGCCGCCTTTGGCCGCCTGACGCACGAAATATTTGACGACATTGTCAGGATAATTCTTGTAGCCGACGCCATTGGCGCCGCGCAAAAGCATCTGCAGCAACAGGTTTGGGGCGCCTTCGCGCACCTGCGCCAGACGCTCCCACGGATCTTCCGTCAGGAAGCGCATGGAAACGTCGAAGGTCGCGCCGCCCCAGCATTCCAGCGACAGAAGCTGCGGCAGAGCCTTGGCATAGACGCTGGAAACGCGGGCGATATCATGGGTGCGAACACGGGTTGCCAGCAGGGACTGGTGGCCATCGCGCATCGTGGTGTCTGTCACCAACACGCGCTTTTCATTGCGCATCCACTCGGCAAAGTCTTTCGGCCCCAGTCTATCCAGAAGCTGCTTGGTGCCATCAGGCGTTGGCTGGTCGATATAGGGAACGATGGGAACTGGGGCATTTGCGTGAGGCTTGGCTCGCCCCTTCGTTTCAGGATGCCCGTTGACGGTGACGTCCGCCAGATAGGTCAGAAGCTTGGTGGCGCGATCCTGCCGCTTGACCTGCTCGAACAACTCAGGCGTCGAATCGATAAAGCGCGTTGTATAGGTGTTTCCGACAAAGCTCGGATGGCTGATGATGGCTTCCAGAAATGTGAGGTTGGTCGCCACGCCGCGAATACGAAATTCGCGCAGGGCACGATCCATGCGCGCAATGGCTTCCTCGGGCTGCGGAGCCCAGGCGGTGACCTTGACCAGAAGCGGATCATAATAGCGCGTGATGATGGCGCCCGAATAGGACGTACCGCCATCAAGCCGAATGCCGAAGCCCGATGCAGAGCGATAGGCAGTGATGCGGCCATAATCCGGGATGAAATTGTGTTCGGGGTCTTCCGTGGTGATGCGGCACTGAAGCGCATGACCATTGAGGCGGATGTCCTTCTGCGCCGGAACGCCGGATTGGAGCGTACCAATCGTCTCGCCTTCCAGAATATGGATCTGCGCCTTGACGATATCGATGCCCGTGACGACTTCCGTTACCGTATGTTCGACCTGAATACGCGGATTGACCTCGATGAAGTAGAATTTGCCGGTATCGGCATCCATCAGATATTCGACAGTGCCCGCGCCGACATAGTTGGTCGCGCCTGCGATCTTCAGCGAATAATTCGCAAGCTCCTGACGGCGCTCCTCCGAGAGGTAAGGCGCAGGTGCACGCTCGACAACCTTCTGGTTGCGGCGCTGGATGGAGCAGTCACGTTCGAACAGATGCACGACATTGCCGTGAGTATCGCCCAAAATCTGGCTTTCCACGTGGCGGGCGCGCTCGACCAACTTCTCAAGATAGACTTCATCCTTGCCGAAAGCAGCCTTTGCTTCACGCTTGGCTTCTGTCACCTCGCGGGCGAGATCTTCCTTTTTCCGGATGGCACGCATGCCACGGCCACCGCCGCCCCATGAGGCCTTGAGCATGACGGGATAGCCGATCTCCTCAGCCATGCGCTCAACCTCTGCCATATCGTCAGGCAGTGGATCGGTGGCCGGTACGACCGGTACGCCAACAGAAATCGCCAGATTGCGTGCGGCAACCTTGTTGCCAAGCCTGCGCATCGTATCTGCGGTTGGCCCGATGAAAATGATGCCTGCCTCGTTGCAGGCTTCCACAAATTCCGGGCTTTCGGAAAGCAGGCCATAGCCGGGATGGATCGCGTCTGCGCCCGAAAGCTTGGCGACGCGGATGACCTCTTCGATCGAAAGATAGCTCTCGATGGGGCCCATATCCTTGGCAAGGTGCGGGCCGCGACCGACCTGATAACTCTCATCCGCCTTGAACCGGTGCAGGGAAAGCTTGTCCTCCTCTGCCCATATGGCAACCGTTTTAATGCCGAGTTCATTGGCAGCACGGAACACACGGATCGCGATCTCTGAGCGATTGGCGACAAGGATTTTCGATATTTTCAAGACGGCCTCCCGAACCACAACAGCAGCATGTTTATGCTGCACCGCGAAATTAAGCAGTAAACGTGTTCGTTGGAAAGGCCGATTTTGATATTGTCAGTTCCCGGGCGGGAGACAGCAACGTTTCAGGAGATTAAACCGAGACGAAGTGCAAGCGCCACCACATGCTGACGATTTCTGGCATCGAGTTTTCGCTGGATGCCGTTGATATACCAATCCACCGTGTGGCTCGAGATCGAGAGGCTCTTGCCGATTTCCGGTGAAGTCCGCCCCTGGGCAAGAAGCGTCAGCACATCGAACTCACGCCGTGTGAACTGGGTCCCAGCCAGATCCGGCATGGCCAGAACGCTTTCGGACTGACCTGAAAATTCAAGAAGCCGCCAAAACGCAACACGCATGGCCGTATCGAGGATGAACAGTTCCGATGTCGTCAACAGCCGACCATCGCCAAAAATATAAACCCCACCCAGCAGTCCGCTTCGACCGTGAATGGGAAAGGCATAGCCTTCGCGCAGACCGAAGCGCGCAGCATCCTGAAAAAGCCTTGCGGCTCTTTTGCGCTGTGTCGACTGCGGCAGGAAGGACATGACTTCGCGGCAACGAAATGGCTGATGCAACAGACCGAGCGTTCGCTTCACGGGGTCGGCTTCACCATATTTCTTGGCGTGATAGAATTCTTTCCAACCAACGGGCAGATGCTCGGCGAGAACCGTTCCGGTGAATGTCAGATCTTCGACATCCCGTTGCACGATGCGGTAGTAATTAAATCCGAGACGACGCAACAGTTCATGAAATGTGGAGAGAAACCTGTCCTGGGTCTTTGACTCGTAACACACAGTCAAAAACTGAAAAACATTGTGCATTAAAGCTAATACCTTGAAAAATATGGAACACTTGTCAATTTTGGTCGATAGAATTCCTGAACAAGGGCCCCCCCTTTGCCAAGATGCATTGCCTACATCAAATCGTCCCCTAATGGATAATCAATAATTAAACCATGCCGCGAAATTTTGCATGGCGCATCGGGTTGTATTCACAACTTCGCATTTTTTTCGCATTCCCGCTCCCCGCTCGGCCCCCGTTAAGCGCGCATTCATGTGGAAAGAGCGATAAAACAACGGCTTGCAAGGGTCGAAATTTTTTTGAGCTCAAGCAGACCATTGGCGCCGTGACCAGCGCTGCTCGACGGATATGAAGACGGGATACGGGAATTGACACTGTTTCAGGTTTATAGTCGCGCCCTGCGCTACCTCGCCAATAACAAATGGCGTGTCACCATCGTCGTTATCGCAAACGTCATTCTGGCCGCAATTACGATTGCGGAGCCGGTCCTGTTCGGACGAATCATCGATGCGATTTCTTCCGGCTCGGATGCCACCAACATCTTGATTCTCTGGGCGGCTTTCGGCGTGTTCAACACGATTGCCTATGTTGCCGTGGCCCGCGAGGCTGATCGTCTTGCCCATGGTCGGCGCGCATCCTTGCTGACGGAAGCTTTCGGTCGCATTATTTCCATGCCGCTTTCATGGCATCACCAGCGTGGCACATCCAACGCGCTGCACACGCTTCTGCGTGCAAGCGAAACCCTGTTCGGTCTCTGGCTTGAATTCATGCGCACGCATCTGGCGACATTCGTGGCGCTGCTGCTTCTCATCCCCACAGCCATCTCGATGGACCTGCGTCTCAGCTTCGTTCTGATGGGGCTTGGAACCGTCTACTGGTTCATCGGCAAATGGGTCATGGAGCGGACAAAGGAAGGTCAGGCCTCTGTCGAAGAACATTATCACTCCGTTTTCGCCCATGTGAGTGATTCGATCAGCAACGTATCTGTCCTGCACAGCTACAACCGCATCGAAGCGGAAACAAAAGCCCTTAAATCCTTCACCGAGCGTCTGCTCAGTGCACAGTATCCGGTTCTGGACTGGTGGGCCTTTGCCAGTGCGTTGAACCGCACTGCATCGACGCTCTCCATGATGATCATCCTCATCATCGGCACGGTGCTGGTTAAGAACGGTGAACTGCGCGTGGGCGACGTAATTGCCTTTATCGGCTTTGCCAACCTTCTGATTGGCCGTCTCGACCAGATGCGTGCATTCGCGACGCAGATCTTCGAAGCCCGCGCTAAGCTTGTCGATTTCTTCAAGCTGGAAGATTCCGTGCAGGAACGTGAAGAGCCAAGTGGTGCTATTGAGCTGGGCCAGGTCTCCGGCAAGATCGAATTCCGCAACGTCAACTTTGGCTTTGCAAACACGAAGCAGGGCGTCCATGACGTCTCCTTCACAGCAAATGCTGGCGAAACCGTTGCCATCGTCGGCCCAACAGGCGCTGGCAAGACGACGCTCATCAATCTGCTGCAACGGGTTTACGATCCCAATGGCGGCCAGATCTTTGTCGATGGCGTCGATATATCGACGGTTACGCGCCAGTCGCTGCGTCACTCCATCGCAACGGTGTTCCAGGATGCGGGCCTTCTCAACCGGTCCATCCGCGACAACATCCGTCTTGGCCGTGAAGCAGCAACGGATGATGAAGTGGCCCAGGCTGCTGCTGCCGCCGCTGCCACAGATTTCATCGACAGCCGTCTGAACGGCTATATGACGCAGGTTGGTGAACGCGGTAACCGCCTGTCGGGCGGCGAGCGTCAGCGCATCGCCATCGCCCGTGCCGTGTTGAAGAACGCGCCTATTCTGGTGCTTGACGAGGCCACCAGCGCCCTTGACGTGGAAACCGAAGCCCGCGTGAAAGACGCGGTGGATGCTCTGCGCAAGAACAGAACGACCTTCATCATCGCTCACCGTCTTTCCACGGTGCGAGACGCAGATCAGGTTCTGTTCATGGATAATGGCCGCATTGTCGAGAAGGGCACATTTGACGAGCTCAGCATGCGCGGCGGTCGCTTCTCATCGCTGCTGCGCGCCAGCGGCCTGTTGAACGATGACGAAAAGACAGGCGCGCCTGTGCTTTCGCTGCCCGCCAAGTCTGCCTGATATCACTCAGATCAATCTGAAACGAATGCGCACCCAATAAAAAAGCCCCGGTCAATGCCGGGGCTTTTTCGTATGGTTTGGCGATCAATCGATCAGTAGGTCTCGTCTTCCTCATCGTCCTTGCGGGTCGATTTGAGAGAGTTAAGCTTGGCAAAGACGGCGTTGTGGTCGATTTCTTTTTCTTCCTCACGCTCGTATTTGTAGCCAAGACCTTCCGTTGCAGCGGCTGGCTGCAATGTCGCGTCAAGCTCTTCCTGCGTTGGCAGAGGACGTCCGCGAGATGCGCGCTCAACCTCAAGGTCGAGATCGATCTGGCTGCAAAGGCCAAGCGTGACTGGATCCATCGGTGTCAGGTTGGCCGAGTTCCAGTGGCTGCGGTCACGGATCTGTTCGATTGTGGACTTGGTGGTGCCGACGAGGCGCGAGATCTGCGCATCCTTCAGTTCCGCGTGGTTGCGCACCAGCCAGAGAATGGCGTTGGGGCGATCCTGACGCTTGGAAACGGGCGTGTAACGCGGTCCGCGGCGCTTGGATTCAGGCACGCGAACCTTCGGCTCGGAAAGCTTGATCTTGTGATTCGGGTTGGATTCCGCCTTCGCGATTTCATCGCGAGAAAGCTGGCCGGTGGAAATAGGGTCGAGACCCTTGATGCCCTGCGCGGCTTCGCCATCGGCGATTGCCTTGACCTCAAGCGGATGCAGCTTGCAGAACGTAGCGATCTGTTCAAATGACAGCGCTGTGTTGTCCACCAGCCAGACGGCCGTCGCTTTCGGCATAAGCAATGTTTGAGCCATAGATACAGTCCTTCTGTCCGTCCGCTCCGGTGGCGCGGGCCGTGGAGATTAACCACTAATTTCCGGGATATCAGCGGTCTATAACTGGATTGCATCAGAAATGCAATTCTTTGCGCGACAAATGACCTTTGTCTAATTGCCGGATGTCAGCGAACTGCTATGAATCTGGCACATGACTGGAGAACGGAGTCTCCGGTGCCTGTAAAGACGCGAGCAGCCTGGGAGGAATTCATGTCTGCTAAAATCTATCCGGTTCTGAAATCTGCAAAAACACGCACGCTTGTCGATAATGACCGTTATCTGAAATGGTACGAGCATAGCGTGGAAGATCCTGATGCCTTCTGGGGAAAGCACGGCAAGCGGATAGACTGGTTCAAGCCCTACACAAAGGTCAAGAATACGTCTTTCAAAGGCAAAATCCCGATCAAATGGTACGAGGACGGCCTGACCAACGTCTCCTACAATTGCATTGACCGCCACCTCAAGACCCATGGCGAGCGCACCGCGATCATCTGGGAAGGCGACAACCCGTATATCGACAAGAAAATCACCTATAATCAGCTCTATGATGCGGTCTGCCGAATGGCAAACGTGCTGAAAAAGCATGGCGTGAAGAAGGGCGACCGCGTGACCATCTACATGCCGATGATCCCCGAAGCGACCTATGCCATGCTGGCCTGTGCCCGTATCGGCGCTGTCCATTCCGTGGTCTTCGGCGGCTTTTCGCCGGATGCGCTTGCCGGTCGAATCGTCGACTGCGAATCAACCTTCGTCATTACCTGCGATGAGGGCGTGCGCGGCGGCAAGCCCATTCCGCTGAAGGAAAACACCGACAAGGCAATTCACATTGCCGCCAAGCAGCACATCATCGTCAACAAGGTTCTGGTTGTGCGCCGCACCGGCGGCAAGACGAACTGGGCACCGGGCCGCGACCTTTGGTACCACCAGGAAGTCGCCAGCGTAAAACCCCATTGCGAACCGGCAAAGATGAAGGCGGAAGACCCGCTTTTCATTCTCTACACCTCAGGCTCAACCGGCAAACCCAAGGGCGTGCTGCACACAACGGGCGGCTATCTCGTCTATGTGTCCATGACGCATGAATATGTTTTCGACTATCAGGACGGCGAGGTCTATTGGTGCACGGCCGATGTCGGCTGGGTCACGGGTCACTCCTACATCGTCTACGGACCACTGGCCAATGGCGCCACCACCCTGATGTTCGAAGGCGTGCCGAACTTCCCGGATCAGGGACGCTTCTGGGAGGTCATCGATAAGCATCAGGTCAATATTTTCTATACGGCCCCAACAGCGCTGCGCTCTTTGATGGGTGCGGGCGACGACTTCGTCAAACGCTCGTCGCGCTCCAGCCTGCGGTTGCTCGGCACGGTGGGTGAACCCATCAATCCGGAAGCCTGGGAATGGTATTACCATGTGGTGGGCGAAGACAAGAGCCCGATTGTCGATACATGGTGGCAGACAGAGACCGGGGGCATTCTGATCACGCCGCTGCCCGGCGCCACTGATCTCAAGCCAGGCTCGGCCACGCGGCCCTTCTTCGGTGTGCAGCCGCAACTGGTCGATGCCGAGGGAAAAGTGCTGGAAGGTGCCGCAGACGGCAATCTTTGCATCATCGACAGCTGGCCGGGGCAATCGCGCACGGTCTATGGCGACCATCAGCGCTTTATCGAAACCTATTTCTCCACCTATAAGGGGAAATATTTCACGGGCGACGGCTGCCGACGCGATGAAGACGGCTATTACTGGATCACAGGCCGCGTGGATGACGTGCTGAACGTTTCCGGCCACCGGCTGGGCACAGCCGAGGTCGAATCGGCACTTGTGTCCCACAACCTCGTCTCGGAGGCTGCGGTTGTTGGATATCCCCACACGATCAAGGGTCAGGGCATCTACTGCTATGTCACCTTGATGGCTGGTAAGACGGGCGACGATGCGCTTCGCGAAGAGCTGATCAAGCATGTGCGTAACGAGATTGGTCCCGTGGCAACCCCCGACAAGATCCAGTTCTCGCCGGGCCTGCCGAAGACACGCTCGGGCAAGATCATGCGCCGCATTCTTCGCAAGATCGCCGAGGATGATTTCTCAGCATTGGGCGACACATCCACGCTGGCTGATCCTGCCGTCGTGGATGACCTGATCGAAAACAGGCAGAACAAGGCGCCTGCCGCTTAAAACATTGGAAATATTGTGACAAACGACGCCCGGGGAGCGAACGGCCTCCCGGGCGTCTTCTGTTTCGGCATGATTTTTCCATCGCATTGGGTATGAAAAGCAAAGCTTGCCGACGGTCGGAGAGGTCTGTTCGGGGCATGATCCGCCCTTTCGGCGGCAGCCAAAATGTGCACACTGGCGGCCCGGAGGAAAACCGACATGGATCATAAAACTAACCCCATCATCGCCTTCATCGGCACCGGACTGATGGGTGGCCCGATGGCCCACAATTTGCTCAAGGCCGGCTTCAGCATCAGGGTCTGGAACCGAAGCATCGAGAAAGCGCAGGCGCTGGTCGCCTATGGCGCAGTTCTAGCATCTTCACCAGCAGACGCCGCAAAAGGTGCTGATATCGTCATCACCATGTTGAGCGATGGCAACGCGGTCGGCGACATGCTGTTTAACGCGGGCATTGCCGCAGCCCTTGAAAAGAATGCAGTCGTGATTGACAGCAGCTCGATTGCTCCACCCATCGCGCGCGACCACTCAAAGCAGCTTGAAGCGCTCGGCATCCACCATATCGATGCGCCCGTATCGGGTGGTGTGGTCGGGGCAAAAGCCGGGACACTTGCGATCATGGCCGGCGGCGATGAGGCCGTAATTTCAGGGCTCTCGCACGTCTTTGCCGCCATGGGCAGATTGACCTATGTCGGCCCGTCCGGTGCCGGGCAGCTCTGCAAACTGGCCAACCAGCAGATCGTCGCCATTACCATTGGTGCCGTCGCGGAAGCCATGATGCTGGTGGAAGCGGGCGGAGCCTCGCGTGAGGGATTTCGCAACGCCATTCGCGGCGGTTTTGCGGAAAGCCGGATTCTCGAACTCCATGGCGAGCGCATGGTCAAACGCGATTTCGTGCCGGGAGGACCATCCAAGTTTCAGCTGAAAGATCTCAACGGCGTACTGGCCACGGCGAAAGATCTGTCGCTGGAATTGCCTTTGACGCAGCAGGTGACGCAGGCTTTCGATGACTTCGTGAATGATGGCGGCGCCGATATCGACCATAGCGGAATTCTTCTTCACCTGGAGAAGCTGAACAATCGACAACACTAGCGATCCGAACAGAATTAACCGGCGGCCAGTCATATGGTGACTTTTATCCAGTCATATTATGACGTAAGGTAACCGAGATTTTTAGCAGCATCGCAAGGTGCGGCGGCATCTTCCATGGTGTCAAAGGTCAATCACAAAGCAGGCGGCGCAAATGGGTGCGGCCCCTGTTTGCAAAGGAGCATGTTCATGACAATCCATCAGAACCTTATCAATGGCGAATGGGTCGGATCCGACGGATCTAAAAACATCAATCCATCTGACACCAACGAAGTCGTCGGTGTTTACGCGCAAGCCGGTGCAGAAGAAGCAAAGCAGGCCATCGCCGCGGCCAAGGCCGCGTTTCCCGCATGGTCGCGTTCCGGCATTCTGGAACGTCACGCAATCCTGAAAAAGACCGCCGACGAAATCCTCGCGCGCAAGGAAGAACTCGGCGCATTGCTGGCTCGCGAAGAGGGCAAGGTTCTTGCTGAGGGCATCGGTGAAACCATCCGCGCCGCCCAGATTTTCGACTTTTTTGCAGGCGAGGCCCTGCGCCTTGCGGGCGAAGTCATTCCGTCTGCCCGCCCCAATATCGGCGTCGAAGTCACCCGCGAGCCGCTCGGCGTTATCGGCATCATCACGCCGTGGAACTTCCCGATTGCCATTCCCGCCTGGAAAATCGCTCCCGCCCTTTGCTATGGCAACACCATCGTCTTCAAGCCTGCAGATCTGGTACCGGGCTGCGCGTGGGCCATCGTCGATATTCTGCACCGTGCGGGCCTGCCAAAGGGCGTCTTGAACCTCGTCATGGGTCGTGGCTCGGTCGTTGGTCAGGCCATGCTCGACAGCCCGCATCTGGCTGGCATCACCTTTACCGGCTCCACTGGCACAGGCCAGCGCGTTGCGGCATCTTCCCTGCCCTTCAACCGCAAATTCCAGCTAGAAATGGGCGGCAAGAACCCCTTCGTCGTTCTTGATGACGCGGATCTGGATGTCGCTGTCGAAGCCGCTGCGAATTCCGGCTTCTACTCCACCGGACAGCGCTGCACCGCGTCTTCGCGCCTCATTGTTACAGAAGGCATTCATGACAAGTTCGTCGCAGCCCTCACGGAGCGTCTGAAGAAAATCAATGTCGGCAACGCGCTGGACAAGAACACCCATGTTGGTCCCGTCGTTGACGAAAAGCAGCTGAAGCAGGACACCGATTACATCGAAATCGGCAAGCAGGAAGGCGCAAAGCTTGCCTTCGGCGGCGAACTCGTCAAGTGCGAAACACCCGGCTTCTTCCTTCAGCCCGCGCTATTTACCGAAGCGACAAACAGCATGCGCATTTCCCAGGAAGAAATCTTCGGACCTGTCGTCGCTGTCATCCGCGTCAAGAACTATGACGAGGCGCTTGCTGCCGCCAACGACACGCCATTCGGCCTGTCATCCGGCATTGCCACGACAAGCCTCAAGCACGCAACGCACTTCAAGCGCAATGCAGAGGCTGGCATGGTCATGGTCAACCTGCCAACTGCGGGCGTTGATTTCCACGTTCCGTTTGGTGGTCGCAAGGCATCGTCCTTCGGCCCACGCGAGCAGGGAAAATATGCCAGCGAGTTCTTCACAACGGTGAAGACAGCTTATACGCTGGCTTGAAACGAAATTTTGCCACAAGTCCTCGGCGTCGCCGGGGACTTTCTCGGCCAAGACGATACCGCTTGAGCGGGGCCGAATGACATGCCGATGAGGATAGCGTGACAGACATTGCGATGATTGAAGCGGCCCGCCAGCGCATTGGCGATGAAGCAAGCCGCACACCCTTTTTATCATCGCCCTTTCTGGATGACATCGCCGGTCGAAAGATTTTCGTGAAGGCCGAATGCTTGCAACGGACAGGCTCTTTCAAATTTCGTGGTGGCTGGTCGGCGGTATCGGCCCTCACGCCAGATGTGCGCAAGCGGGGCGTGATCGCCTTTTCATCCGGCAATCATGCGCAAGGGGTCGCACTCGCGGCTGCATTGCACGGCGTGCCCTCCGTCATCATCATGCCGCAGGATGCGCCGAAGATCAAAATTGACAATACGCGAGCTTACGGAGCCGAAGTCGTTCTGTTCGACCGCGCCAAGGACGACCGCGACGCCATCGGCGCAAAACTCGCTGAAGAACGCGGCCTGACCCTGATCAAGCCTTTTGACGAGCCTCTGGTCATTGCAGGTCAGGGAACCGTGGGACTGGAAATTGCCGAGCAGGGGCGCGAACATGGCATCGAGACAGCCGACGTGCTTGTTCCCTGCGGCGGTGGCGGCCTGACATCCGGCATCGCGCTGGCGCTGGAAGCAAAGGCGCCGCACTACACCGTCAGAACCTGCGAGCCTGAGAAATTCGACGATGTGGCCCGCTCTCTGGCTTCAGGAAAGATCGAGCGCAACGAAGCCCTTTCGGGCTCGATCTGCGACGCCATCATCACACCCCAACCGGGCAACATAACCTTTCCAATCATGACCGGGCGTTGCGGCAAGGGAATGGCCGTGACCGAAGACGAAGCACTCAGAGCCATGGTGCTCGCCTTTCTGCGATTGAAGGTCGTGATCGAACCCGGCGGTGCCGTTGCACTGGCTGCGGCCCTTTTTCGAGGCGATGAAATCGACGCGGACACGGTCATCGCCGTCGCATCCGGCGGCAATGTAGATCCAGCCGTCATGGCTGCAGCACTCGCGCGCTTTGCGGACTGACCAAACAACGCCCCTCCGGCAACATTACGTCCATCAGGGCATCCATTGAACCGGACGCCCTGTTGCACGTTATGTCCTGGCAATTGGCAGTTCGTCACGAGTTTGGAGGCTTGTGACGATAGGTATTTTTTACAATTGCCTCGACATACGAAAATCTGTCTCTGCAAAGACTGCCCGGAACAAAGATAGACTAAGTCATAGCCTGAACACTTGCCGCTTCGGCCAAATGTCATCCAAGGGAGGGTTCGATGTCTTATTCCAAAGCCGGAAAAATCAAAGATTTCACGCCGTCGCCTGCATCCGTATGGAGCTGGAAGTCCGCCGTTCACGCCGTCATCGCTGGCCTGTGCTTCGCTTTCGTCGCTGCGGTTATTTGCGGGGTCATTGGCTGATCTCCACTCCCGCCATTACCGGCTTTTCAAATAATCTTCAGCCAGTTCAACCCAGAACGCAGTGCCGATGGGCAATATGTCATCATTGAAATCGTACTTTGGATGATGCAGCGGAGGGTCGTTCTCGGTGCGCTTCGTGCCGAGGAAGAAATAAGCCCCCGGCCTCTCTTCAAGCATATAGCCAAAGTCTTCTGCACCCATGCTGGGACGCTGCATCTCCGCAACATTCGGCGCACCTGCAAAGCGGGTTGCGAGATCCGCGATATAAGCCGTCTCAGCTGTGTGGTTGACGGTGGGGTTATAACCCCGCTGATAGTCCAGCGTCACGCTCATGCCATAGCTCGCTGCCTGTCCTTCAGCAATCAGCCTGATCCGTCTTTCCAACTCGTCGCGGGCAGACGGGTCGAATGAGCGGATCGTCAACAACATTTCGGCTGTCTCTGGAATAACATTGCTGGCGACACCGGCGTGAAACGCACCCACCGTCACCACGGTTGGTGTCATGGGGTGAATGTTGCGAGACGAAATTGTTTGCAACGCCATAATGATGCTGGCACCGGCAACGATCGGGTCGAGAGCACTTTGCGGCTCCGCGCCATGGCCGCCAAAACCATTGACCGTGATCTTGCACTCATCCACCGCAGCCATGATCGGCCCATCCCGAAGCACGAATTGCCCGAATGGCAAGCCGGGCTCATTGTGAAGCGCAAACACCGCATCGCAGGGGAAACGCTCGAAAAGCCCGTCCTCGATCATCATCCGCGCCCCGCCGAAATTTTCCTCCGCAGGCTGGAAAATGAGATGCAACGTGCCATCGAAATTACGGCGCTCGGCAATGATCTTCGCCGCACCCAACAGCATGGCCGTGTGCCCGTCATGGCCACAGGCGTGCATCACGCCCGGATTGAGGCTGGCATAGTCCGCCCCCGTCTCTTCAACAATCGGCAGTGCATCGAAATCAGCGCGAATGCCAACCGAGCGTCCGCTCGTGCCATTGCGCAGGCTGGCCACGACGCCGGTGCCCGCAAGACCGCGTGTGACCTCATAGCCCATATCCGAGAGCTTCTGCGCAACGAAATCCGAGGTCTGGAATTCCGACAGGCCAATTTCAGGATTGCGATGCAGATGATGGCGGATTGCCATGACATCCGGCATGTGGTTGGCAACGGTATCGGCATTTTTAAACTGGGTCATTTCGAAGTCCGGCAATGGGGTGACAGGCGTTTCGCCCATGCGGTTGCCTAGCACGAAATCCGATGCGAGGTAAGGCTGGGCAGGGCAAACACAATCCACCATGCGCCGCTGATCTGGCCTCTTGCACAGAAGTGAAACCGGTGGCATGGAACAGATCGTGCATGAAATCATTCCATTAAACGTCGACCCTTCTGCCGTGCAGAAAGACGTAGACATCAGGGGTTTTTCATGGCGAGATAGAACACGATCGGCATGAGGTGTTTTTCGCTTGGGGGAGTATGCGAAATTGAATCTTGAAGAGGGTGCGCGGTCTCGCGCAAAACCCGTTTGCGCCTCCCAAGCAATTGATTTGCTTCAACCTGGTGCACACCCATGCCCAAAATTGCCATGATAATGTGTCGCAATACGTCACGCAAACATCGCCGCTGGTTCGCGATGGTTCAGCATAGGTTCAGGATCAGCGAGAAATAAAGCGTCCAAACTGTTTCAATCTTCAAGAGCAATCTGAAACAAGTCCGGTTAGATCGACCAGCCCCTCACAGAGTGCAGAATACGAGCCCGATGTCATTTCATATTACCCCGACCGCCGCCGCCCGTGATTCAGAAGCAAAGCAGATCGATCACAATGATTCGATACGCTCCGTTTACTTCACAATCGAAGAGTTAAGGGATATTGGAGCCGAACTCTCCAGATCCGGGGCGGATAGCCTTCCCGGCTTCATGGAGTTCGATTTCTTCGCGCGCCATCGTGAAAACGAAAAGGAAATTCTGCGCGTCTATCGCACGACGGCTGTTGACGCCGAAAATGGCGCGACGATTACGCCTGCTGCCGAATGGCTTCTGGACAATCACTATGTGATTGAAGAGGCCATTCAGGAGGTCCGTCGCGACTTCCCGCGCAAGTTCTACCGCCAGCTGCCGACGGTCAGAATTGGCAATGTCGAGATACCCCGGGTTATGGCGCTGGCATGGCTCTATGTCGCCCATACGCACAGCACGATCTCACGCGAGAGCATGACGGCACTGGTTGAGGGCTACCAGACGTCAAAGACACTCCAGATCGGCGAACTCTGGGCGCTGCCATCCATCCTGCGCTTTGTGCTGATTGAAAACCTGCGCCGCATTTCGATCCGCGTCGAGCGCTCGCGCCGCATGCGCCAGCGCGCCAATGAGGTCGTCGACGAGATCATCCGCCTCAACGATGCCGACGCCTCCGAAGCGCTTCTCAAGCAGATTGACGGCCTCGTAGACGATCCGACATTCTCGACCCAGTTCCTCTATCGCCTGCGCAACGGCTCACAGACCTCGGGTTCTGCGCTGAACTGGCTGGAGGAGCGTCTTCGCAGCGCCGGAACCGATGCCGAAAACATCATGATGGCGGAGCATAACCGCCTCGCCTCCGGCAATGTGACGATGGGCAATATCGTCCGAAGCCTGCGTGAAATCGATGATACGGAATGGTCGGTCTGGTTCGAGGAAGTCAGCCATATCGACAAGGTTCTGCGTGAGCAGACCGACTATAACACTCTGGATTTCGGATCGCGCAACACCTACCGCAACACGATCGAACTTCTGGCGCGCCGTTCGCCCCAGTCGGAAATCGAGGTGGCGCAGTCCGCCATCGACATGGTGACGGAAACCACCGCGTCCGATCAGGTCCACCCACATGCCCCCAATGTCGGCAGCTTCCTGATCGGCCAGCGCCGGCAGGAGCTGGAAGACCGGATTGGTTACAACCCGCTGGTTTCGCAGCGCATTGTGCGTTTCATGCGCAAGTTCAACTGGCTTTCGGTTGCCGTGCCCGTGATGGTGCTGACAGCTCTTGCCATGGCTGCGGTTGGCTGGTTCCTCGCTGATGCCGGCATGCCGTGGTATGTCGTGAGCGCATTCCTTCTGATGTTCGCATTGCCAGCCTCCGAAGGCGCAACCGGCCTGTTCAACACGGTCGTGACCTTCTTCGTCAAACCATTCCGTCTGGTTGGATACGAGTTCAAGGAAGGCATCCCGCAGGACGCCCGCACCCTGCTGGCCGTTCCCTGCATGCTGACCAGCCGCGACAGCGTGGACGAAATGGTCCGCAACATCGAGGTGCATTATCTCGCCAACCCGCATGGCGAAATCTATTTCGCGCTGATCAGCGACTGGCGCGATGCCAAGTTCGAACAGACGCCTGAAGACATCGAAATTCTAGAATATGCCAAGCGCGAAGTCGAAGCACTGAGCGCCCGCTACGCATTTGACGGCAAGAAGCGGTTTTTCCTCCTCCACCGCCGCCGCCTCTACAATCCGGCGGAAGATTGCTGGATGGGTTGGGAGCGCAAGCGCGGCAAGCTGCATGAACTGAACATGCTGCTGCGTGGCGACAAGGATACGACCTTCCTCAACGGTGCCAACATGGTGCCTGACAACGTCAAATACGTCATGACGCTGGATGCCGATACCCGCCTGATGCGCGACGCCGTCACCAAGCTCGTCGGCAAGATGCACCACCCGATCAACCGTCCGGTCCACGACCCTGTTACCGGCCGCGTGATCCACGGTTACGGTCTGCTCCAGCCGCGCGTTACACCGTCGCTCACCACCGGCAAGGACGCATCCGTCTTCCAGCGCGTCTTCTCCATCAATCGCGGTATCGACCCTTACGTCTTCACCGTATCGGACGTTTACCAGGACCTGACCTCCGAAGGCACTTTCACAGGCAAGGGCCTTTATGACGTTGACGCGTTCGAAACGGCGCTCAAGGGCCGTATCGAAGAAAACGCCGTCTTGTCCCATGACCTTCTGGAAGGCTCGTTCGCGCGCTGCGCACTGGTCACAGACGTTGAACTCGTCGAAGACTTTCCAACGCGTTATGAGGTCGAAGTCTCGCGTCAGCACCGCTGGGCGCGTGGCGACTGGCAGCTCCTGCCTTACATCATGGACCCCAAGCGCGGCGTAACCGCCATTGGTCGCTGGAAGATGATCGACAACCTGCGTCGCTCGCTGACACCGGTTGCATGGTTCGTCGCATCCGTTCTCGGCTGGTACTTCATGGGCCCGCTGGGTGCGCTGATCTGGCAAATTCTGCTGATCTTCTCGCTTTTCGTCGCCCCGACCCTGTCGCTGATTTCGGGCCTTGTTCCGCGCTCCACCGACATTGTGCCTCAGGCCCATTTCCACACGCTCTGGTCGGAAGTGCGGGCAACCAATGCACAGGTCGCATTGCGGATCGTCTTCATTGCTGACAGTGCCTGCCTGATGGCAGATGCTATCGTCCGTTCCCTCTACCGCCTGTTGGTCAGCGGCAAGCTGATGCTGGAATGGCGCACCGCCGCCAGCATTCAATCCAGCGCGCAGGGCAGCATCTTCGATTATTATCGCCAGATGTGGCACGCCCCCGTGGTCGCGCTGCTCGGTCTGATCTTTGCAGGCCTCCCCGGCGACAACGCGTTTCTGGTCGGCCTACCCTTTGCCCTGCTGTGGATCTTCTCGCCGGTGGTTGCCTGGTATGTCAGCCAGTCTGCGGAAACCGAAGATCGCCTGTTCGTTTCGGAACATGTTTCCAGCGAGCTGCGCAAGATTGCACGCCGGACATGGCGCTACTACGAAGCCTTTGTAACATCCTCTGAGAACTATCTGCCGCCTGATAACTATCAGGAAACACCTGAGCCTCTGGTTGCCAGCCGCACCTCGCCGACCAATATCGGCGTCTATCTGCTGTCTGTGATTTCGGCGCGCCAGTTCGGCTGGATCAGCTTCTCGGAAACCGTCGAGCGGATGGAAAAAACCATCGAGACGGTTGAGAAGATGGACAAATATCGCGGCCATCTGTTCAACTGGTATCATAATGATACCTTGCAGACGCTTGGACCACGCTACGTTTCCGCTGTCGACAGCGGTAACCTCGCCGGTCACTTGATCGCCATCTCCTCTGCCTGCCGCCAGTGGGCGGAAGCGCCATCGGCCCATCTTCAGGGCAATCTCGACGGCATCGGCGACGTTGCGGGCATCCTGCGCGAAACGCTGAAGGAGCTGCCGGACGATCGCAAGAATCTTCGTCCGCTGCACCGCCGTCTGGAAGAGCGCATCATCGGCTTCTCCGCCGCACTTGCCTCTGTCAAGCGCGAGCACGAGTTTGCCTCGATCCGCGTCATCAATCTCGCCGTGCTGGCCCGTGATATCCAGAAGCTGGCGTCCAATCTCGATCTCGAAGTCAAATCCGGGCAGAGTGCGGAAGTTACCCGCTGGGCACAGTCGCTGGTGGATTGCTGCGAAGCGCATATTTCCGACAGCGCGTTTGATCTCTCCACCATCGATCCATTGCGTGAGCGCCTGAATTCGCTATGCGAACGCAGCCGTAATCTTGCCTTCTCGATGGATTTTGCCTTCCTCTACCGCAAGGATCGCCGCCTGCTGTCCATCGGCTACCGCGTGGACAGCCAGGAACTCGACGAAGCCTGCTACGACCTACTGGCATCCGAATGCCGCCTGACCAGCCTGTTTGCCATCGCCAAGGGCGATCTGCCAACGGAGCATTGGTACCGTCTGGGCCGTCAGGTCGTGCCAATCGGCGCACAGGGCGCATTGGTATCCTGGTCCGGCTCGATGTTCGAATATCTGATGCCACCGCTCGTGATGCAGGAGCGTCATGGCGGCATTCTGAACCAGACGAACAATCTGATCGTCAAGGAACAGATCAACCATGGCCGCCGTCTCGGTACGCCATGGGGCATCTCCGAGGCTGCCTTCAACGCCCGCGACCACAACATGAACTACCAATATACCAACTTCGGCGTGCCCACTTTGGGCCTGAAGCGTGGTCTTGGTCAGAACGCTGTTATCGCCCCTTACGCGTCGATCCTGGCGTCGCAGTACGATCCTGAGGGCGCCCTTGAAAACCTCGACAAGCTGCGTGCGCTGGGTGCGCTCGGCAAATACGGTTTCCATGATGCCGTAGACTTTACCCCCACCCGCGTTCCGGATGGCAAGGTCTGCGCCGTCGTTTACAACTATTACGCCCACCACCACGGCATGTCGATTGCAGCCGTTGCCAACGTGGTGATGGACGGCATCCTGCGCGAACTCTTCCACGCCGATCCTGTGATCGAAGCCGCAGAATTGCTGCTTCAGGAAAAAGCGCCGCGCGAAGTGCCCGTCATGAGCGCGAAATACGAGCCGGAAACGCCCGGCAAGGAACAGGCGGATCTGTTGCGTGCGGAAGTCCGCACCATCGCCGATCCTGCGCTGCGCGACCGCGAAGTCGTGTTCCTCTCCAACGGTCACTACTCAACCATGCTGACCGCCACGGGCGCTGGCTATTCGAGATGGAATGGCGTGTCGATCTCGCGTTGGAAGGCAGACCCGACCGAAGATCGCTGGGGCACGTTCCTGTTCCTGCGCGATACGGTCTCTGGCGACTGGTGGAGTGCCACAGCAGAACCACGCGTCGCAGCGGGCGAAAAAACCAAGACCGTCTTTACCGACGACAAGGCAGAATTCCACAAGACGGTTGGCGATCTGCAGAGTGTGGTCGAATGCATCGTTGCGACAGAACATGATGCTGAAGGCCGTCGCGTGACACTTCTCAATGTCGGTTCGGAAGATCGCTACATTGAAGTCACCTCCTACCTGGAACCTGTCATCGCCAATGATGACGATGACAACGCGCACCCGCTGTTCTCGCGCATGTTCGTGCAGACAGAAATCGGCAAGCGTGGTGACGTCATCCGTGCATGGCGCAACAAGCGCAGCCCGAGCGAACCCGGCACTGTGATCGCGCATCTGGCAGCAGACAATGCTGGCCCAGCACGCCCGACGGAGTTCGAAACAGACCGTGCCAAGTTCTTGGGACGTGGCCGTTCGCTCGGCGAAGCCGCCGCGTTCGATCCGGGCGCAACGCTTTCGGGAATGGACGGGTTTACGCTCGATCCAATCCTGTCGCTGCGCCGCGTCGTGCGCGTTCCGGCTGGCAAGAAAGTCAGCGTCATCTTCTGGACCATCGCCGCACCAAGTCGCGAAGATGTCGACAAGGCGATTGATCGCTACCGCCACCCGGATGCCTTTGCGCATGAGCTGGTCCACGCCTGGACCCGCACGCAGGTGCAGATGCGCCATGTTGGCGTAACATCGCAGCAAGCCGCTGCCTTCCAGCATCTGGCCCGCTATCTTGTCTATCCAGACATGCACCTCCGTGCTGATGCAGATACGCTAAAGACCGGTCTTGCCTCGCAGCGTTCGCTGTGGCCGCTGGCGATCTCGGGCGACTTCCCGATCTTCAGTCTGCGCATCAACGACGATATGGACATGGATATCGCCCGCGAAGCCTTGAGTGCGCATGAATATCTGCGCACACGCGGCGTCATTTTCGATCTCGTTATCGTCAATGAGCGTGCAGCCTCCTATGCTCAGGATATGCAGCATGCGCTGGACTTTATCTCCGAAGCGCAGCGCCGCATCAATCCGGCAGATGGCGGACGTCCGCACGTCTTCTCCGTTCGTCGTGACCTCATCGATGAGGAAACATGGTCCGCCCTGCTTGCCGCATCGCGTGTCGTTCTTCACGTTCGCAACGGCAAGATCGTTGATCAGGTCAACCGCGCCGTCTCTCTTTTTGCGGCCACTCGCGGCCCAGAAGGCAGCGAATCGGCGCAGGCTCGCCTGCCCGCACCGGCCTTCCAGCAAGGCGAGCCGGTCGAAGATGCCAATGATCTGGACTTCTGGAACGGCTTTGGCGGTTTCACGAAGGCTGGCGATGAATATGTCGTGCGTCTGCATGGTGGTCAGGCCACACCACAGCCATGGATCAACGTCATCTCGAATGAGCGTTTCGGCTTCCATATCTCGGCCGAAGGCGCAGGCTTTACCTGGAGCCGCAACTCTCGCGACTATCAGCTCACGCCATGGAGCAACGATCCTGTCGTGAACCGGCCCGGTGAGGCGATCTACGTTGCTGATGTCGAAAGCGGGAAGATCCACTCGCCATTCGCGGCACTGTCGCGCAATCCCGATGCGGTCTTCGAAACCCGCCACGGGCTTGGCTACTCGGTTATGCGCAGCGTGGATGATGGGCTCGATATCGAAGTCACGCAGACTGTGGATCGTGAACGGCCAGTCAAGCTTTCCCGCCTGACCATCCGCAACGTCGGCACGCAGAACCGTCGCCTCAAGACCTACGGCTATGTTGAATGGGTCTTGGGCAACAACACGCAGAAATCAGCGCCGTTCATTCTGAGCACGCATGATGAGGAAACGGGCGCACTGTTCGCATCAAACCCGTACAGCATCGACTACAGCGCACGGACCTCGTTCCTTGCACTTCAGGAACAGGCAACCAGCTTCACAACCAGCAAGCGGGAGTTCATCGGTCGCTATGGATCTGTCCATGCCCCGCAGGCCATCCTATCCGGCGCAGCCCTCTCCGGCACCGTCGAGCTTGATGGCGCACCTTGTGCCGCTGTCATGCAGGAAATCCACCTGAAACCCGGCGAAGAACGTCATATCCTGTTCTATCTGGGTGATACGGATACGTCTGAAGAAGCACGTGCTCTGGTCAAGGACATCCGCACGGCTGATTTCGATGCTGTTCTGGCGGAAAACAAGGCGTTCTGGAATGGCCTTACAGGCCAGTTGCAGGTCGAGACACCCGATGCTGGCTTCAACCACATGGTCAACAGCTGGCTGCCTTACCAGGCACTTGCATGCCGTATCACGGCGCGTACGGCCTTCTATCAGTCCAGTGGTGCGTTCGGTTTCCGAGATCAGCTGCAAGATACGCTGGCCTTCCTGCTCTACCAGCCATCACTTGCCCGCGAACAGATCCTGCGGGCAGCCGGTCGCCAGTTTGCGGAAGGTGACGTGCAACACTGGTGGCTGCCACTGACGGGAGCGGGCGTTCGCACGACCATCTCCGATGACGTGGTCTGGCTTGCCTATGCCACCCACCAGTACATCGTGGCGACGGGCGACAAGGCCATTCTTGAGCACAACATTCCGTTCCTCAAGGGCCCCGCTCTGACACCCGGACAGCATGATGCGTTCTTCCAGCCCGAAACGAGCGAGACATCGGCAAGCCTCTATGAGCATGCCGCACTGGCACTCGACCTGGCCATTCAGCGCACAGGCGAGAACGGCCTGCCGCTGATCCTCGGCGGAGACTGGAACGACGGCATGAACCGCGTGGGCGTTGCGGGCAAGGGCACCAGCGTATGGCTCGGCTGGTTCCTCGCCGGAACCTTGCGCGACTTCATCGACATCGCTGAGGAACGTCGTGATCTCGACCGTGTCGAGGCCTGGAAGACACACCGCGACAAGCTGCGTGCAGCGCTCGAAACCGCAGGCTGGGATGGCGAGTACTATCGTCGTGGCTACTTTGATGATGGCACCCCGCTGGGATCCATCACCAGCGAGGAATGCCGCATTGATTCGCTTGGCCAGAGCTGGAGTGTTCTGTCTGGCGAAGGTGAAGAGCAGCGCTCGACGCAGGCCATGGATGCCGTGATGCGGGAGCTTGTCGATGAAGAAACGGGCATCATCCGCCTCTTCACCCCACCCTTCTCCCGCTCGCCGCAGGACCCGGGCTATATCAAGGCCTATCCGCCGGGTGTGCGTGAAAATGGCGGTCAATATACCCATGCTGCCACCTGGGTGGTGATGGCGCTGGCAAAGCTTGGTCGCAGCGAAGATGCATGGAAGTGCTTCTCCATGCTCAACCCGGTCAACCACGCACTGGACCGCTCATCGTCCGAGACATACCGTGTCGAGCCTTACGTGGTCACGGCTGACGTCTATGGCGCAGGTGCCTATGCGGGCCGTGGTGGCTGGAGCTGGTACACCGGTTCTGCCGGCTGGCTCTATCGTGCGGCTGTCGAGGGCATTCTCGGCATCACCCGCATCGATGGCAAACTGCACATCACGCCATCTCTGCCACAGAGCTGGAATGGCTTCTCGGCAAAGATCACGCTGGACGGCAAGGTACGGGAAGTCACCATCAAGCGCGCCGAAGGTTCCTCGAATGTCGAGGTTTCGGTGGATGGCAAGCCCGTCACATCAACGGACAAGCTGATCGCCTTCGATTGATAGCAGGGGCTTGCGCCCCGGCCACCCAACAAAAAGCCACGGCATCTCATCGATGCCGTGGCTTTTTACGTTAAGGAGTTAGAATATCTCAGCGCGTGCCGAAAATCGCCGATCCGACCCGCACGCTTGTCGCGCCGAATTCAATGGCCGTCTCGAAATCACCCGACATGCCCATGGACAATTTTTCCAGGCCGCACTCCTTCGCCAGCTTTGCCAACAGCGCGAAATGCGGTCCGGGATATTCCTCCGCAGGCGGAATGCACATCAGGCCTTCCACATCAAGCTTCAGCTCATCCCGGCACATGGCAACGAAAGCAGCCGTCTCACGTGGATCGATGCCCGCCTTTTGTGGCTCCATGCCGGTATTGACCTGCACGTAAAAACGAAGCGCCTTGCCCTGCTTGTTGCACTCATCCGCAAGAACCCGAGCAATTTTCTCGCGATCCACGGTTTCGATGACATCAAACAGCGCAACCGCATCGGCGGCCTTGTTGGATTGCAGAGGACCGATGAGATGCAGTTCGATACCGCTGGTCTTTTCTTTGAGACCCGGCCACTTGCCTTGCGCTTCCTGAACCCGGTTTTCGCCGAATATGCGCTGGCCACAATCGATCACCAGCTGGATTGTATCCGCCTCGAAGGTTTTCGAAACGGCCACAAGCGCCACGCTGCCAGCCTCACGGTCAGCTTTCTCGGCAACTGTCGCAATCCGCTGCGTGATGTCTTCAAGACGCGCTTCGATTTCCATATCAGACCTTCGTTTCAATACAGGGATAGGGTTTCAGTAGCGACCGCAAGCCTTGATGCCAAGCACCATTGTCACCATTTGAACGCTGTAAACCAACATTGCGCCCATCCAAAGCCCTGCCAAACTTGACGCCTAGGCTATTTCATGGTGAAGGTCAGCGCAAATTTTCCCCTTGATACCCGGATTTCAGAAGTATGGCCATCGAACGTTATAATCCTCGCGACGCCGAGCCGCGCTGGCAGCAAAAATGGAACGAAGACAATGTCTTCGTGACAGACAACAGCGACACCCGCGAGAAATATTACGTCCTCGAGATGTTTCCATATCCATCGGGCCGTATCCACATGGGCCATGTTCGCAACTATGCGATGGGCGATGTCGTTGCACGCTACAAGCGCGCGCGTGGTTACAACGTACTGCACCCCATGGGCTGGGACGCATTCGGCATGCCTGCGGAAAACGCCGCCATGCAGAACAAGGTCCACCCCAAGGACTGGACCTACCAGAACATTGCCACTATGCGCGGCCAGCTGAAATCCATGGGCCTGTCTCTGGACTGGACCCGTGAATTCGCCACCTGCGACGTGGAATATTACAGCAAGCAGCAGGCGCTGTTCATCGATTTCATGGAAAAGGGCCTTGTTTACCGCAAGCAGTCCAAGGTCAACTGGGACCCGGTCGATCACACCGTTCTGGCCAATGAGCAGGTCATCGATGGCCGTGGCTGGCGCTCCGGCGCACTGGTCGAACAGCGCGAACTGACACAGTGGTTCTTCCGTATCACAGATTTCAGCCAGGATTTGCTGGACGAGTTGGACCAGCTGGATCAGTGGCCGGAAAAAGTCCGTCTGATGCAGAAGAACTGGATTGGGAAGTCGGAAGGCCTGTCCTTGCGCTGGCAGACCGTTGCCTCCACCGGCCCTGCCGGTTTTGACGATATCACCGTTTACACCACGCGCCCCGACACATTGTTCGGTGCGTCGTTCTTGGCCATTGCAGCAGACCATCCGCTGGCCAGAACGCTGTCTGAGACCAG
This sequence comes from Rhizobium sp. CFBP 13644, assembly GCF_014842165.1. NCBI lineage: Bacteria > Pseudomonadati > Pseudomonadota > Alphaproteobacteria > Hyphomicrobiales > Rhizobiaceae > Rhizobium > Rhizobium sp. CFBP 13644. The sequence continues at coordinate 171,880 of NZ_JACYVF010000004.1, read as the reverse complement.
CACCGAGATTGCCGAGTTCTGCGATGAGTGCCGCCGTCAGGGCACCTCGCTGGCTGCGTTGGAAACAGCCGAGAAGCGTGGGCTCAACACTGGCGTCAAGGTCGTTCACCCGCTTGATCCGACCATGGAGTTGCCGGTTTACATCGCCAATTTCGTGCTGATGGATTACGGCACAGGCGCCATCTTCGGCTGCCCCTCCGGCGACCAGCGCGATCTGGATTTCGCACGCAAATATGATCTGCCTGTCGTTCCTGTCGTGATGCCGGAAGGCGAGAACGCAGAAACCTTTGCCATTGGCGACACCGCGTTCGTTGATGACGGCGTCATGATCAATTCGCAGTTCCTGAACGGAATGACGACGACGGACGCATTTGAGGCTGTTGTTGCGAAGCTTTCGGCACACCTGCTGGGCGATGCGCCTCAGGCTGAACGCAAGGTCAACTTCCGCCTGCGCGACTGGGGCATTTCCCGCCAGCGCTATTGGGGTTGCCCAATTCCGGTCATCCATTGCGAAGTCTGCGGCGTCGTTCCGGTTCCCAAGAAGGACCTGCCGGTCAAGCTGCCCGACGACGTAACGTTCGATGTGCCGGGCAACCCGCTGGATCGCCACCCCACCTGGCGCCACGTTTCCTGCCCGCAATGCGGTCATGCCGCGCGCCGGGAAACCGACACGATGGATACATTCGTCGATTCCAGCTGGTATTTCACCCGCTTCACGGCACCTTGGGAAGAAAACCCGACCGATCCAAAGGTCGCCAGTCACTGGCTGCCGGTCGATCAGTATATTGGCGGCATCGAGCATGCGATCCTGCATCTGCTTTACTCGCGCTTCTTCACCCGCGCCATGAAGGCAACCGGCCATGTGGACGTGAAGGAGCCCTTTAAGGGGCTGTTTACGCAAGGCATGGTCGTGCATGAAACATACCGTCTTGGCGAAGGCCAGAACGGACAATGGGTCGTGCCTGCCGATATCCGGATCGAGGAAACCGATGGCAAACGCCGCGCCTTCCTGCTGTCCGGCGGTGAAGAGGTTCAGATCGGCTCGATTGAAAAAATGTCGAAGTCGAAGAAGAACGTTGTCGATCCTGACGACATCATTGCCTCTTACGGCGCTGATACCGCCCGCTTCTTCGTTCTTTCCGATAGCCCGCCGGACCGTGACGTGATCTGGTCTGAAGCCGGTGTTGAAGGTGCGCATCGTTTCGTCCAGCGCGTCTGGCGCATCATCGGCGAGGCGGCGGGAGAATTGAAATCCGTCAAGCCAGCACCCGCCACGCAGGGCGAAGGCCTCAGCGTATCCAAGGCTGCCCACAAGACGCTCAAAGCCGTGCAGGACGATCTGGACAAGCTTGCCTTCAACAAGGCGATTGCCCGCATCTACGAACTGGTCAACACGCTGGCCGGTCCATTCGCAGAGGTCGCTGCTGGCGGAAAATCCGAGGATATGAAGGCCGCTGCCCGCGATGCGGCAGAGATTCTCGTGCGTCTGATTGCGCCAATGACACCGCATCTGGCCGAAGAATGCTGGACGGCACTGGGCAATGAAGGCCTTGTCGCGCAAAGCCCGTGGCCGGTCTTCGTCCCCGCTCTCATTGAAGAAAATGAGGTGGTGATGCCCATCCAGATCAATGGGAAGAAGCGTGGCGAATTGACAATCGCGCGCGATGCGGATCAAGATGCTGTGCGCGCAGCCGTGCTTGAACTGGATGCCGTGAAGGCAGCTCTTTCAGGTGCTGCGCCCAAGAAGATCATTGTGGTTCCACAAAGGATTGTGAACATTGTTGTTTGATGCCTATTCCCGATGGGGCCGCATAGCCGCCGCAATATCCATCACTGTGTGCGCGGGTCTTCTGGCTGGATGTCAGGTGCGTCCGCTTTACAGCGAAGCTTCTGGCACGCGCCAGAAGCTGCAAACCGTCGAATTCTCCGACGCGGGTGACCGCGTCACGCAGGAAGTGCGCAATCACCTCGTCTTCCTGGCCTATGGCGGAGCCGGTGCCCCGACCAGCAAGGAATACGACGTCAAGATTACGGTCACATCAAGCGCGACCTCCACGGAAGTCACTGACGACACCAGCCTTTCGGTGAGCAAGAACAACTATGACGGTCCCTTCCCCGGCCGCGTGAGCATGACCGGCAAATACGTCCTGACGCGCGTGTCCGATGGCCAGGTTCTGCGCGCGGCGACACGCACCGTCACCGCCATGCTTGATCTGCCACAGCAGGAATTCGCCAAGATCCGCGCCATCCGCGATGGTGAAAACCGCGCAGCAAGAGAGCTTGCCGAAATTATCCAGACGGATATTGCCGCCACGCTCAGCCGCTGAGAGCGATCATGACGGAAATCAAGTCGCATGAATTCGAACGCTTCGCCGAGAAACCGGCGGAGCGTTTTCGCGTTTTCGTTCTCTATGGGCCAGATCGGGGCCTTGTCTCGGAGCGCGCGTCGCTGATCGCATCCAAGACCGGCATAGACGCCAACGATGCCTTTGCATCCTTGAAACTGACAGCGGCGGATCTCCATGGCGATCCCGGACGGCTTCTGGATGAAGTCAATGCCATCGGCCTTTTCGGCGGAGAAAAGCTGGTCTGGGTCAAGGGTGCCGCCAATGAAAAGGCGCTTGTCGATGCCTTGCAGGTTCTCTCTGACAACCCACCTGAAGCAAGCTTCCTGATTATCGAGGCTGGTGACCTCAAGAAGGGCACAGGCCTTCGCAAGATTGCCGAACCCTCCCGCTCTATCGCCGCCATTCCCTGCTATGCGGACGATGCGCGCGCATTGAATGCCCTGATCGATCAGGAGCTTTCCACCGAACACTTGCGCATTTCCCCAGCCGCCCGGCAAAGACTGGCGGAATCGCTGGGTGGAGACCGCATTGCCTCGCGCAACGAGGTGCGCAAGCTGGCGCTGTATTGCCGCGGACATGATGTGATTGAGGAAGACGACGTGCTGGCCATCATCGGCGATGCCAGCACGGTTTCGGCAGACGACGCAGTCGATGCCATCCTGAAGGGGGATCGCAACGCCTTCTTCCACGCCACCCAGAAAATCATCGCATCCAAGACGCCGATCTTTCTGGTGCTGCAGGGCTGCCTGCGCCAGTTCCAGCTGCTGGACCAGATGCGGGCGGAAATGGATGACAAGAAGCAGCAGGCGGGTCAGGTCATGCTGACACTCGGGCGCGGCATTCACTTCCGCCGCAAGCCCGTCATCGAACGCGCGCTGCGCACATGGCAGCCAGCAGCGATTGCCCGCGAGATGAACCGATTACAGTCCGCCATCCTCCAAAGCCGTCAGCGGCAAAGCCTGGAGGAAAGCGTGGCATTGCTGACCTTGCTCTCCACCACACTTCAGTCCGGGCGCGGACAATAGCCACAAGCGCAACAAAAAGCCTCCGCAGCAGATGCTCGGAGGCTTTTTGTTTTAGAACTAATCCAGAGGATCACAGCGTAGGGTGCGCTTAGTCGCCCTTACCCGGCTCTGCCGAGAAGTAAAGGTCGAGCTTTCCTGTCACGCCATCCATTTCCTTGGCTTCAGGCATAGGATCGCGCTTGACGGTAATGTTGGGCCAGATGGCAGCATATTCGGCATTCAACGTCAGCCACTTGTCCAGACCCGGCTCCGTGTCTGGCTTGATGGCCTCTGCGGGACATTCAGGTTCGCACACACCACAGTCGATGCATTCGTCGGGATTGATCGCCAGAAAATTCTCGCCCTCATAAAAGCAATCGACGGGGCAGACTTCGACGCAGTCGGTATACTTGCAGCGAATGCAGTTATCGGTCACGACATACGTCATGATGGACTCCAGATATGCAGGCCGGGCCACAGGGCTTGAGAAACAAGCCTTTGCCCGGATTTCAGACAGGGCATTTTGGCATGTGAGGTAATGCCTTTGTGACAAGATAGCAAGGACAAACGGTTTCAAAAAAGGGGCTGATCTGGGTCATTTATTCCAGCTGCGCTGGTGGCCTCACCTCTGCGCGGCCCATCGGCACCGCTATTCGAAGCCTTCGCCGCTGTCTGAAATGAACTTGTCGAGCGCACGGCGCTCCTTCTTCGTCGGCCGTCCGCTGCCAGGTTCGCGCATGGCCTGTTCCAGAGGGGTGAAGCGATCGCTGGGCTCTGGAGGTGGTGTCTGGTCATCATAGAGGAGCTTGGCCTCCTCGTACGGTCCGCGCCGCTCACCCGATGCCAGCACCACGAGAATGCGGGTTGACCGTTCGAAAGAAAGTTCGAGCCTGTCGCCGGTCTTTAAAAGATGGCTGGACTGGCGAATGGGGTTGCCATTGATGCGGACATTGCCCGATTGAATATAGCTCTGTGCGAGCGATCTGGATTTGATCATACGGGCAAAGAACAGCCATTTATCGAGGCGCTGACGGCCTGCATCATGTGGCTGCTGCTTCTCACCCATCACGTATTTCCAGGAAAAATGCGGCCCGGTTTTCCGTCCGCACATGCGTTCAAACAAGACGGTAAAAGCCCTCTGCTTTCGATAGAGCAGAGGGCTTCCTATTACTTCTTCAACTGGTCCTTCAAAGCAGCCAGCTTTGCGAAAGGTGAATCCGGATCAAGCGGCTTTTCCTTGCGCGGTGGCTTGGCTTCGAAACGCTGCTGACCCTGTGGCTTGCCACCACGGTCGTTGCGGTCTGGCCGGTCCTTGCGCTCGCCACGATCTGGACGATCAGAGCGATTGTTGTTGTTATTGCGGTCTGGACGACCACCGTCGCGCTTACGGTCGCCTTCGCGGGCTGCATTGTCACGGGGGGCACCATCACGACCAGCATTGCCACGTGGCTGAGACTTGCGGTCTTCGCCGCCCTCTGCACGGCGCTCACCCTGTCCACGATTGCCTGGACGACGGTTGTCGCTGCGCTGGGTGTCGTTGCGACCGCCTGGACGCCACAGCAGAACCGGCTTCGGCTCTGCAACTTCGGCCGGTACAGCTTCAGCAACTTCAGTCGCTGGCTCCTGTGCGGTCGCTGCCGCCGTCTCGGATGCTTCCGCAGCCGATGGTGTCTCTTCTGTTGTCACTTCGGCATGCGCCTCTGCAACGGCTTCAGCGACAGGTGCTTCTTGCGAAGATGTCTCGGCATCGGCATCATCATGCTGTGCAGGCTCTTCAGCCACAGCAGGTGTCTCGGTCTTTGCAGCGTCGTTTGTCTGTCCGCCAAGGAAAGCGGCAGCATCTTCAGCGCTGACCTGATCGGCACGGTAGCCGAGGCCCTTCAAGATTTCTTCCATATCGTCGAGCGTCGCGCCGAGAATGGAAAGCATCGCGGTAGTCGTTGTAAAACGACGACCATCATAAGCGCCTTCGGGGCGCGGCTGCGCACCCGGCTTCCACTGCAACAGCGGACGAATGAGATCCGCCAGACGCTCCAGAATGTCGATACGAACGGCGCGCTTTCCGAGGAAGCGGAAGCCTGCAAGCTTGTAGAACATGCGCTCGAAGCTTGGATCCGTTACGACAGATGTCCGGCCCGCGGCGAGAACAGGAATAAGATCGCCGTAACCTGGCTTTCCAAGACCGTCATTCTTCAGAGCCCAGAGCAGCGTCACCAGCTCAGCAGGTGCTGGCTTCAGCAATGCTGGCAAAAACACGTGGTAAGCGCCAAAACGGATTCCGTAGCGGCGCATGGAGGCGCGCGCATCCTGATCCAGCGTCTTCACTTCTTCCGTCACATCACGACGGAAAAGCACGCCGAGGTTTTCCACGAGCTGGAAGGCCAGACCCTTGGCAAGACCCTGCAAATCTTCTGCGCGAGAGATATCATCGAGAGGCTTGAGCACCGTCGCGATCTGATGGTTCACGAAACGCTCGATACGTGCAACGGCGTGGTCACGCGCATTGCCGCTCAGCTGCTCATCCGCCAGCATGATGACACGCGGCTTCATGATATTGTCGCCAGCTGCCAGACGAGCGACAGGCTCACCCAACCAGCGGACAAGGCCGTCGGCGCTTAACGCGAGGTCGCTGTTGCCGCTGGCATGCAGGCGCGCAGCACGCGCCTCATATTCCAGCGCAAGCGCCTTCTGCGCTGCGCCTTGCACAGCCTTGGCATCTGGCCCTTCAGCTCCGGCAACCGGTGTAAACCGGAAACCCGCCAATTGGCCGACATGATGTCCTTCAACAAAGACATCACCATTCACACTGATTTCAGCTTCAAGCATCGCATTCTCTCTTAGGCGCCTCATGAGCACAGATGTCCTGCGATCAACAAAGCGTTTCGTCAACCTTTCATGTAAAGCATCGGACAATCGATCTTCGATTTCCCGAGTCTTTTCTTGCCAGTGTGTCGGATCGGCAAGCCATCCTGGGCGGTTTGATACATACGTCCATGTTCTGATCTGCGCAATCCTTGCAGATAGCGTATCGATCTCTCCGTCGGTGCGGTCCGCCCGCCGCACCTGTTCGGCCATGAAATCCTCGTTAACGGTTCCGCGTTTGACGAGGTCGAAATAGAGTGTCGAAATCAAGTCGGCATGCTGTGCTGGCGCGATGCGGCGGAAATCCGGTAAAGCACAGGCTTCCCACAGCTTCTCCACACGCGCAGCGTTCGTCGTTATGTCAACGATTTCTGGGTAACGCGCAAGGTGTTCCAGCGCTTGTTGATCAATTGCAGGTAGCGCCCGCGTCAAACCCTGCACGGTTGGTGCTGCATCAAGGCTGGCCCGCAACCTGGAAATGGACGCAAAATCGAAATTTGTCGTGCGCCATTGCAGCACTTTGACGGCATCGAACTGATGTGATTCGACCCGGTGCACCAATTCATCGTCGAACGGATCGACCTGACCCGTCACGCCGAATGTGCCATCCCGAAGGTGGCGACCGGCGCGTCCGGCAATCTGACCCATCTCGCCCGCATTCAGATTGCGGAACTGGTAGCCATCGAATTTGCGATCCTGCGCGAAAGCAACATGGTCAACATCGAGGTTCAGGCCCATGCCGATCGCATCGGTCGCAACCAGATATTCGACATCACCGGATTGATAGAGCCCGACTTGCGCGTTTCGTGTGCGTGGAGACAATGCGCCGAGCACAACGGCTGCGCCACCGCGCTGACGGCGCACAAGTTCCGCAATCGCATAGACCTCGTCGGCGGAAAACGCGACGATGGCGGTGCGTTGCGGCAGGCGGGTGATTTTCTTCTGGCCCGCATAGAAAAGCTGCGAAAGCCGGGGTCGCTCCACCATGACAATGCCCGGCAGCAACTTTTCAAGGATTGGCCGCATGGTGCCAGCACCCAGCAAAAGGGTCTGCTCACGTCCACGCAAGTGCAGAATGCGGTCGGTAAAGATATGTCCGCGCTCGAGATCGCCGGCAAGCTGCACTTCATCGATGGCCACGAAGGCCGCCGTGGTCTCACGCGGCATGGCTTCAACGGTGCAGACGGAATAGGCCGCTTTGGGCGGGGTGATTTTTTCTTCGCCGGTGATTAGCGCCACATTGGGCGCACCGACCTTTTCCACCAGCCGTGTATAGACCTCTCGGGCAAGCAGCCGCAGCGGCAGGCCAATGACGCCACTTCCATAGGCGACCATGCGCTCGATGGCGTAATGCGTCTTGCCGGTATTTGTCGGTCCAAGAACGGCCGTAACACCGCGGCCGCTCAAGATCATGGGGCGAGAATTCAACGTATTATCCGTAAGCTCGACTGAACTGCTATTTTAGAACCATTCGGAAACGTTCCGTCCGCCTCTTGTCTTCCACACATGGCAATGGTGGAGGTCAAAGGCAAGGAGGCTTTTCATGAAAGGCGGATTTGCAGGGATTTTAACCCAGACTCTGCCGATTAGACCAGGTTGCGGACGTATCAGCGCCGAATCACCGCGTCAAAGTGGCTGACCGGCCAGCAATCTCGGCCCGCCCTTATCATGGGTGCCTGCCGCCTGACCGATGAAATAGGATTTGAGGCCCGGAATTCGGTCAACAATCCCCAGGCCGAAATCACGCGCCACGCGGATGGGGCCGAGATCGTTGGAAAACAGCCGGTTCAGCACATCGGTGGTGATGCCCATGCGCACCGTATCGAACCTGCGCCAGGACTGGTAACGCTCCAGCACGTTCAACGAGCCGATATCGAGGCCGAGGCGATCTGCCTCGACAATCGTTTCGGCAAGGGCAGCCACGTCCTTGAAGCCGAGATTGAGGCCTTGGCCCGAAATCGGGTGAATGCCATGGGCGGCATCGCCTGCCAGCGCCAGACGCGGAGCCACGAATGCCCGCGCAAGTGTGAGGCCGAGCGGAAATGCCCGCCTTGGACCCACGGGCCTTATGGCACCGAGCTTGTGGCCGAAACGGCGCTCCAGCTCTTCTTCGAACACGAGATCATCCGCGGCCACCAACTGATCGGCATCGGCGGTCCGTTCCGTCCAGACCAGCGAGGAGCGATTGCCCTTCAACGGCAGAATGGCGAAGGGGCCGGAGGGCAGGAAATGCTCTTCGGCGCAGCCATTGTGCGGACGCTCATGTTCCACAGTCGTGACGATGCCGGATTGATCATAGGCCCAGTGGATCGTCTTGATACCGGCCATGTCGCGCAGGGCAGAGCGAACGCCATCACAGGCAACCAGCAGCCTTGTTTCAAGCGTCGAGCCATCGGCCAATGTCACCAGATTGCAGCGGGGACCGGCATCAAAGCCGGAAACGCTTGACCCATGGCGAATGGTAACACCCATCCGCTCGCACAGGCCACGCAAGGCACCAACCATGGCAACATTTGGCACCATATGCGCAAAAGGCTGGCCTTCGGCGACATCGCCATCGAATGTCAGAAACACAGGCCGCACGGGATCGGAGGTTTTCGAATCAGTGACGATCATCTTGTTGATCGCCTGCGCTTCCGGAAGCAACTCGTCCCAAATGCCGAAGACATCAAGCATCCGGGATGCCGCAGCGATGATGGCCGATGCGCGCATGTCCTTTTTCCAGACATCCTCAGGCGCTGCTTCGATGACCTGCACTTCCATGTGCGGTGCAGCCTGCTTGATGGCGACCGCAACGCCAAGCCCGACATATCCGCCGCCAGCAATCACCACATCAAGCATCACGTCATCTCCTGCATTCTTGTGAATATCACGCATGCACTATAGACCATGCATTCTGGTCTTCCTACAGCTGGAGCATGTCGAAAATGTCGCGCCCTTTTGAAAATTCTGCGCCGCTGGAAAATCTCATCTCCACGCTGGACCTCGAAAAACTGGAAGAAAACCTTTTTCGTGGCACAAGCCCGCAGGTTGGCTGGCAACGGGTTTTCGGTGGGCAGGTCATCGCGCAAGCGCTGATGGCAGCCCAGAGAACCGTCAGCGCCGAGCGTTTCGTCCACTCTCTCCACGCCTATTTCATGCGCCCCGGAGACCCGCTGGTTCCCATTATCTATCAGGTGGACCGCATTCGTGATGGCGCAAGCTTTGCCACACGCCGCATCGTCGCCATCCAGCACGGCAAGGCTATTTTTTCCATGTCGGCCTCGTTCCAGATCGATGAAGGTGGCTTTGACCATCAGGCATCGATACCCACGGTTCCCCAGCCCGAGAAATTGATGAGCGAAGACCAGATGCGCGACGCGTTTCTGGCAAAAGCCCCGCCTGCTATCCGCAAATATTGGGAAAACAAGCGCCCCATCGAGATCAGGCCCGTCTCGCTGACGCATTACATTTCCAGGGAAAAACTCGAACCCCAGCAGAATATATGGGTTCGCGCCGTGGGTGCCGTGCCGGATGACCAGCATTATCAGGCCGCCGTTTTGGCCTATCTTTCCGATATGACCCTGCTGGACACATCGCTTTACGCCCATGGCACGACGATCTTCGATCCAGCCATTCAGGCAGCCAGCCTTGACCACGCCATCTGGTTTCACCGCCCCTGCAAACTCGATGACTGGCTGCTCTACGTTCAGGACAGCCCCAGCGCCTCAGGTGCACGCGGTCTGACACGCGGCAGCCTGTTTACCCGCGACGGCATGCTCGTCGCATCGATGGCCCAGGAAGGCCTGATCCGCAAAATAGCAAATGATTAGTTTTTAGGCGTTTTTCAAAAAATGCCCATCAATTGCGCTGGCCACGCGCAAAGCGCTGCCTATTTTCCAATCTTTTTTATTATTCCCCTTCTGAATCAATAACTTAAGAACGCGCCACTGAAACTGGCATGCGCCTTGAATGTATTGTTACAGTCGCTGTTATCGATCAGCCAGCGTCGAGGAGAATCGGCTCTGCCGAGGACAAACAAAGGATGGGAAACCAGATGAAAATTGTGATGGCCATTATCAAGCCGTTCAAGCTGGACGAGGTGCGCGAAGCGCTGACTGCTGTTGGTATTCAGGGCCTGACTGTAACCGAGGTCAAAGGTTACGGGCGCCAGAAGGGACATACCGAAATTTATCGCGGCACCGAATATGCGGTCAGCTTTCTTCCAAAGTTGAAGATCGAAATCGCCGTCGCGTCCGATCTCGTCGAGAAGGCCGTCGAGGCAATCGCGGCATCTGCAAAGACGGGGCAGATCGGCGATGGCAAGATCTTTGTCTACTCGATTGAACAGGCCGTGCGCATCCGTACCGGCGAAACCAACACAGAAGCGCTTTAAGCTCGGCTGACAGGGGAGTTTTCAAACCATGCAATTTAACAGGATTTCCACACTTGGTCGGCTCAGCGCCGGCGCGGCGGCGCTCCTTGCCCCCGCCTTCGCCTTTGCGCAGGATGCTGCCGCTCCGGCGGTTGCCGCAGCGGCACCAGCAATGACAGTCGACAAGGGCGATACGACCTGGATGATGATTTCGACCATCCTCGTCCTCTTGATGATCGTTCCCGGTCTGGCACTCTTCTACGGCGGCCTCGTTCGCACCAAGAACATGCTGTCTGTCCTGATGCAGGTCATGATGATTGCGGCTGTCGCCATGATCATCTGGGTAACCTACGGCTATTCGCTGGCGTTCACCGATGGCGGCTCGCTCAACAGCTTTGTTGGCGGCTTTTCCAAGATGTTCCTGGCGGGCGTCGATACGACAACAATGTCGGAAAGCTTCACCAAGGGTGCAGCGATCCCGGAACTCGTCTTCGTTTGCTTCCAGATGACGTTCGCAGCCATTACCCCGGCTCTGATCGTTGGTGCGTTTGCTGAACGTATCAAATTCTCCGCAGTTATCCTGTTCACGATCCTCTGGCTGACCTTCGTCTACTTCCCGATTGCTCACATGGTCTGGTTCTGGGGCGGCCCAAGCGCCTATGACGGCCCAACTGGCCTGATCTTCAGCTTCGGCGCAATCGACTTTGCCGGCGGCACGGTTGTTCACATCAACGCAGGCGTTGCAGGTCTCGTCGGCGCAATCATGATTGGCAAGCGCACAGGCTTCGGCAAGGACATGATGGCTCCGCACTCCATGACCCTCACCATGGTCGGCGCTGCCCTTCTGTGGGTGGGCTGGTTCGGCTTCAACGCCGGTTCCAACCTGGAAGCAAACGCCTATGCTGGCCTCGCCATGATCAACACCTTCGTTGCCACGGCAGCGGCCATCGTTTCCTGGGCACTCGTTGAAAACTTCACACGCGGGAAAGCCTCCATGCTGGGCGCTGCTTCCGGTGCTGTCGCTGGCCTCGTTGTCGTCACCCCTGCTGCCGGTTTCGTCGGTCCAATGGGCGCGATCATCATGGGTCTGGTTGTTTCCCCAGTGTGCTACTTCTTCGTTTCGACGGTGAAGAACAAGTTCGGCTACGATGACACGGCAGACGTGTTCGGCGTGCACGGCGTCGGCGGCATCATCGGCGCTCTGCTGACAGGTGTTTTCGTCAACCCAGCACTCGGTGGCGCAGGCATCGTCGATTATTCGACAGCTGACTTCGCTGCCAGCTACGCAGGCACGGCAACGCAGGTCTGGGCGCAGCTCAAGGGCGTTCTCGTCACTGTTGCATGGTCTGGCATCGGTTCGATCATCCTCTACAAGGTGGTAGACCTCGTCGTCGGTCTGCGTGTTCCGGTGGAAGCTGAACGCGAAGGTCTCGATCTCGCCACCCACGGCGAAGCGGCTTACCACTCTTAAGGCCAGCCCGCTTTACTATAAGACACGCGAAAGCCCGGCCATTGCCGGGCTTTTTGCATTTCCGGGCCCTGAATATCAGCAGAATGTGCATGGTTAATGCCATGTTAACCAGCAACCCGCTATTTTGGCCTGTCATCCCGTCTGCGCCACCTCTGGCGCGGACCCCGGAAGCAACTAGGAACGACAGGTTCAGAATATGGACAGAGTGACTTCTCCGACATTCGATGGTCGTGATAACCGCTTCGTGCTGACGGCATTCGTTGTGCGCCAGATATTGGCCCTGTGTGGTTTCGCCGTGCTGGGCGTGCTGGCGCTCGGCATCACGGCATTGGCCACCTGGAATGTCGCAGACCCCAGCCTGTCCTATGCCACGGGCAATGCGCCGACCAATCTGCTCGGCCACAGCGGCGCGATCTTTGCCGATATCATGATGCAGTTTCTAGGCCTGTCGGCGCTGATCGCCATGCTGCCGATCCTTGCCTGGTCATTCGCTCTGATTTCCGGCCGAAAGTTCAGCCGCATTCCTGCCCGCCTCGTGGCCTGGGTCAGCGGCGCTTTCATCGCCTCTGCCTCGCTCGGCTGCTTTCCCGCCCCCCTGACATGGCCTCTGCCCAACGGCATTGGCGGCGTCATCGGTGATATGATCCTGCGTTTCCCAGCCCTCTTCATCGGCGCATACCCCACAGGCACCTTCGCCACAGTCCTTGGCAGCCTCTTCGCAATCCCGGCCGCATGGCTGATGTTGTTTGCCTCGGGGCTTCTTGGCGCACCGGATGAAGAGGACGAACTCATCGTTGCCCAGGCTTCCACGCCCAGCAAGGCCCACAAGGTGCAGGAAGCGGTTGAAGAGGACGAGGATGATGGCAATGGCTTCTTCGGCAGCCTTTTGGCCTTCGGCGCGCTCACCCATTATTGGTACATCGCCCAGGCCCGCTTCCGCCGTCTGTTCGGCCTGAAGCCAAAGTCGATGCGCAATGAATTCGAACAGCCCTATGATTTCAATGATTATGAATTCGGAACACTGAACGAGCCATCACGCCTGAAAACCGCCATGAACAGGCTTGAGCGCGCAGAGCCATCCTTTGAAGAACGCGCAGAGGCCCGCGCACGGCGCGACGTTGCCCCGCCATCGATCTCAATGGACGATGACAACAATAGCGACGAAGACGATGATAGCCTGCCCGATGGCGTCCTGTCCGGCGATGCCAAGTTTGCCGCCCGCCCTGCCGCTGGCCAGACCCGCATCACGCCGCCATCCGCCCGGCCCAAGCCCAGCGAACGCCTTGCCCGCGATGCGCAACCCTCCTTCATTGCCAGAGATGGCTTCCAGCTTCCTTCCGTCCACCTTCTGGCCGAGCCGAAAAGCGTCGTTCGTGACAACACGCTGAACGCGGATGTTCTGGAAAAGAATGCCCGCAGGCTGGAAGGCGTTCTGGAAGACTTCGGCGTCAAGGGCGAGATCATTCACGTTCGCCCTGGCCCCGTGGTCACCATGTACGAGCTTGAGCCCGCACCGGGCATCAAATCCTCGCGTGTCATCGGCCTTGCCGATGATATCGCCCGCTCGATGAGCGCCATTGCCGCCCGTGTCGCCGTCGTGCCTGGCCGCAACGCCATCGGCATAGAACTACCCAACAAGATCCGCGAAACCGTCTATCTGCGGGAATTGATTGCGTCGCGCGATTTCGAGAACAACAAGGCCAAGCTGCCCATGTCGCTCGGCAAGACCATCGGCGGTGAGGCGGTGATTGCCGATCTGGCCAAGATGCCGCATCTGCTGGTGGCCGGTACCACCGGTTCCGGTAAATCCGTTGCCATCAACACCATGATCCTGTCGCTGCTCTACCGCATGACACCGGAACAGTGCCGCCTGATCATGATCGATCCAAAAATGCTGGAACTCTCCGTTTATGACGGCATTCCGCATCTGCTGTCTCCCGTCGTTACCGATCCTAAGAAGGCCGTTGTCGCGCTGAAATGGACCGTGCGCGAGATGGAAGAGCGCTACAAGAAAATGTCGAAGATCGGTGTGCGCAACATCGATGGCTTCAACACCCGCGTTCAGCAGGCGCTGGACAAGGGCGAAGTTCTGACCCGCACCGTGCAGACCGGTTTCGACCGCCAGACCGGCGAAGCCATGTACGAAACGGAAGAATTTGACCTGAAGCCCCTGCCCTACATCGTTGTTATCATCGATGAAATGGCCGACCTGATGATGGTGGCGGGCAAGGACATTGAAGGCGCCGTCCAGCGACTGGCGCAGATGGCGCGTGCTGCGGGTATTCACGTCATCATGGCCACACAGCGTCCATCCGTCGACGTGATCACTGGCACGATCAAGGCCAACTTCCCGACCCGCATTTCCTTCCAGGTCACCTCCAAGATCGACAGCCGCACGATTCTCGGTGAGCAGGGTGCCGAGCAGCTGCTTGGCATGGGTGATATGCTCTATATGGCGGGCGGCGGGCGCATTCAGCGTGTGCACGGTCCATTCGTGGCCGACAATGAGGTCGAAGACATCGTCGCCTACCTCAAGACTCAAGGCTCGCCGGAATATCTTGAATCCATCACCGAAGAAGATGAAGACGAGGATGGCGGCGGCCCATCAGGCACCGGCAACATGGCCGAATCTGACGACCCCTATGATCAGGCTGTCGCCGTGGTGCTCCGCGACGGAAAGGCATCCACATCTTACGTTCAGCGTCGACTGGGCATCGGCTATAACCGTGCTGCATCACTCATCGAGCGCATGGAGCAGGAAGGTATCATCGGCCCAGCAAACCATGCCGGAAAACGCGAGATTCTCGTGCCGACCGAGCAGGATTGATACGCGAGCCTAGACGTGCCAGTTCACGCTGATGTCAGCAACCAACACGACGTTCCGGCATTATACACGGTGGCGATATACCCCATGACACTGTCATGAAGCCGCCGCGTTTTTTTGGCAAGAAATGGCGATGAAGGAGAAAAGAATGAAAAACAACGTCCCGGTCGCTTCCGCGCAGCCTTTCAGCCTTAATGGCACCATGACGCGTCGCGGCCTGATGACCCTGTTTTCCGCAACGGCAGCGATGGCGGCTCTGCAGCCGCTGCAGGCTTTTGCGCAGGACGCGACGGCCCAGAAAATTGCCAACCACTTCTCCTCCGTCAAAACCATGATGGGAGAGTTCGTGCAATTTGGTCCACGCGGCGAACAGACGGGCGGAAAGTTCTATATTGCGCGTCCGGGCAAGCTGCGCTTCAACTATGAAGACCCATCGCCGATGCGCGTCATTTCCGACGGCAAGAACGTGGTGATCGGCAACAACAAGCTGAAAACCTGGGATCTCTATCCCCTTTCCAAGACGCCGCTCAGCCTTCTCCTGTCGGACAAGATCGATCTTGGCAACCAGAAGGTCCGCGACGTCAAACAGGAAACCGACCTGACGACAATCGTTCTAGGCGACAAAAGCATATTCGGCGATTCGACCATCACACTGATGTTTGATCCGAAGACCTTCGATCTGCGCCAATGGACCACCACGGATGCGCAGAACAAGGACACGACAGTGATGATCTTCAACGTCCAGACCGGCATGGCGCTGGACGATAAGGTGTTCGCGATCAATTACGAGGAAGTCCGCGGTCGCGGTTGAGAAAAGAATTCCCGTTTTCCGCTTGATGTTATAAGCCTGCCTCCACCGTTCAGACGGATCAATGGAGTGCAGGCATGACCTTTTCGATAACCACATGGAACATCAACTCGGTACGCCTGCGCATGCCAATCGTCGAGCAGTTTCTGGTGCGTTACAATCCTGATGTGCTCTGCCTGCAGGAAACCAAGTGCCCCAACGGCGAGTTTCCTTTGAAGCCATTGAAGGCGCTCGGCTACAACCATGTCATCATCCATGGCCAGAAGGGCTATCACGGCGTCGCAATCGCCTCGAAACTGCCGCTGACCGAAGATCACCGGCAGGATTATTGCGGCATTGGCGATGCCCGCCATATCTCCGGTATTGTTCAGGTCGGTTCTCGCAAAATCCGTCTGCACAATTTCTATGTCCCGGCAGGCGGCGATGAGCCGGATCGTTCGATCAACCCGAAATTTGGCCACAAGCTCGATTTCATCGAGGAAATGAAGGCCTTGAGCGCCGACAGCGTACCGGGCACCTCCTCCATCCTCGTTGGCGACTTGAACATCGCTCCTCTGGAACACGATGTCTGGTCGCACAAGCAACTCTTAAAGATCGTCAGCCACACGCCGGTTGAGACCGAAGGTCTGCTGGAGATCATGAAAAAGGGCAACTGGCTCGATCTGATGCGCCTCAATGTGCCAGAGACCGAAAAAATCTACACCTGGTGGAGCTACCGCGCCAAGGATTGGGAAGCAGCCAATCGCGGTCGTCGTCTCGACCACATATGGTCGTCGCAAGACCTTGGACCATCGCTCGACCGCATCGAGATCCTGCGCGAAGCCCGCGGTTGGAACCGGCCATCGGACCATGTTCCCGTAACGGCGCATTTCAAGTTCTGAAAACTTACGAAAAGCGGCCCTGAAGCGCTGCGGCACCGGATGACAAGGCCGCGATATTGTCGCGAATGCGCGTGAGAACGACGTCGGCCACGTCAGGAAACTCTTCGATCATTCGATGGAAGAGGATGCGGGTGATGCGGATGACCTCGGAATCTTCGTGTGCAACCGCCGTATATTTGCGCTCGCAGAGTGTGAACAGCGCAAGCTCTGACAACAGCGAACCCGCCTGAGGCCGCGCCTGAAGCTCAGGCTTTCCTTGACGACCAGTGCTGTAGAGATCAAACCCACCACGCGCAATGACGAAGCCGCATTCAGCTGGAGAATGCTCACGGAACAGGGCCTGCCCCTCGGCAATCCTGCGCCGCTCGGCACCGAAAGCGATCAGACGCAACTGGTCGTCGCTGAAGCCCTGAAACAGGGGCACCTGCGACAGAAGCTGGATATCGTCATTCAATGCCATAACGTTCGAAGCCCCCACAGCTGATCACAGCTCTGGTTTTCGAACAACGGCGCGGCCAAGACAAGGGCCGCACCACCAGATTTATCGTTACGGCACAATCTTGTAGCCACCATTCTCGGTGACCAGCAGTTCTGCGTTGGATGGGTCGCGCTCGATCTTCTGGCGCAGGCGATAAACATGGGTTTCCAGCGTGTGCGTGGTGACGCCGGAATTATAACCCCAGACCTCTTCCAGCAGCACATCACGCGTCACAACCGCGTTGCCCGCACGGTAGAGATAGCGGATGATCGCGGCTTCCTTTTCGGTCAGGCGGATCTTCTTGCCGTCATCCGATGTCAGCAGCTTCTGGCTCGGCTTGAACTGGTATGGACCAACGGTGAAGACGGCGTCTTCACTCTGCTCATACTGGCGAAGCTGTGCACGCACCCGCGCCAGCAGAACGGCAAAACGAAATGGCTTCGTGACATAATCGTTGGCGCCAGCTTCCAGACCAAGGATCGTATCGGAATCCGTGTCATGGCCGGTCAACATGATGATCGGTGCCTTAAAGCCATTCTTGCGCATGATCTTGACGGCTTCGCGCCCATCCATGTCTGGCAAACCGACATCCATGATCAAGAGATCAACTTGCGTTGATTTTGTCGTCTGGATCGCGGCATTGGCGTTCGCGCCCGTCAGAAGATTGAATTCTTCATAAGGGGACAATTGCTCGGCAAGTGTCTCGCGCAGATCGTCATCGTCGTCGACCAAAAGAAGTGTACGGGCCGTCATGGGATATCTCAGCCTTTCTTGTTACATTGAAAGCATATCGCACAAGCGTATCTTGCGATCGTCATGGTGCGCGTGCGTTCTACATTCGTGAGCCAATTCAGCGATTTGATGCCGCAACGTCAACCCTTTGTCACTCTATAACACTGCGCCCGGAGGTCACGTTGCCACACCTGCAAAGCAAAATCTCGTGAGAACCATGCCGAAACGCAAATTAAAGCAGCCAAAGAAGACTTTGGAATTGCGCGTTCGCGCCGCGCCGCGCAACAAAAGCAGAGCATTGCTCCAACTGGGCTACCTCACTTTTCAGGCGGCTATCGGCCGCAACGGGCGAACGGCACTTAAACGCGAAGGCGATGGCAAGACGCCGATCACGACAATGGCTGCGCTCTACGGCTTCCACAGAGGTGACAGGATGACTGCCTTGAACACATCGCTGCCGATGTATCGCACGCGGTCCAACATGTTGTGGTGTGATGCGCCATCAGATCCCAATTACAACAGGCTCGTCACGGCACCCTTCAAGGCAAGCCATGAAGAGATGCGCCGGCAGGATGGTCTTTACGATGTCTGCCTCGTGCTGGATTGGAACGTCACATCACGCCGCCGCAATCTGGGGTCGGCCATTTTCATGCACATGATCCGCCCGGGCTATGAACCGACAGCGGGCTGCGTGGCGCTTCATCCACTCGACATGCGCCGCATTCTGCCGCATCTGCGCAAGGGCACGAAAATCACTGTCTTCTAAAAAAAAACCGGAGGCAACTGCCTGCCTCCGGCCATCGTCACAATTCAACGCCAGTCGCGAACATCCACGAAATGCCCAGCAACCGCCGCAGCCGCAGCCATTGCAGGCGACACAAGATGCGTGCGGCTCTTATAGCCCTGACGTCCCTCGAAGTTGCGGTTGGAGGTGGAGGCGCAGCGTTCGCCGGGCGCAAGCCGGTCGTCATTCATGGCAAGGCACATGGAGCAGCCCGGTTCGCGCCATTCAAAGCCCGCTTCCAGGAAAATCTTGTCCAGACCTTCCTTCTCGGCCTGTTCCTTCACAAGACCAGAGCCGGGAACGATCATGGCAGACACGGTGGACGCGACCTTGCGACCCTCGACGATTTTGGCCGCAGCCCGCAGATCTTCGATGCGACCATTGGTGCAGGAGCCGATGAAGACGCGGTCGATGGCGATGTCGGTCATCTTGGTGCCGGGCTTCAGGCCCATATATTCCAAGGCGCGCTGCTTGGAATTGCGCTTGTTCTCGTCCTCGATGGCCGCTGGATCCGGCACTTCACCCTGCACGGAAACCACATCCTCAGGCGACGAACCCCAGGATACGATGGGCGGCAGGTCGGCGGCGTTCAGCACGACAACCTTATCGTAATGCGCACCTTCATCGGATTTCAGCGTCTTCCAATAGGCGATGGCCTGTTCCAGAACCTCACCCTGCGGAGCGCGTGGCTTGCCCTTGATGTATTCGAATGTCGTCTCATCAGGCGCGACAAGGCCAGCGCGGGCGCCGCCTTCAATGGTCATGTTGCAGACCGTCATGCGGCCTTCCATCGACAGTGAGCGGATGGCTTCACCGGCAAATTCGATGACGTGACCCGTACCACCGGCAGTGCCGATCTCGCCAATAATGGCGAGGATGATATCCTTTGCAGTCACACCATCAGGCACCTTGCCATCCACACGCACCAGCATGTTTTTGGCTTTCTTCTGGATCAGCGTCTGCGTTGCCAGAACGTGCTCAACTTCAGAGGTGCCGATACCGTGCGCCAGCGCGCCGAACGCGCCGTGGGTGGATGTATGGCTGTCACCGCACACAATGGTCATGCCCGGCAGCGTGAAACCCTGCTCCGGCCCAACGATGTGGACGATGCCCTGACGCTTGTCGCGCTCGGAATAATATTCAACGCCGAATTCCGCAGCATTCTGCGCCAGCGCCTCAACCTGCACCCGGCTTTCCTCGTTCTTGATACCCTCAAGACGGTCGGCGGTGGTTGGCACGTTGTGGTCCACAACGGCCAAAGTGCGGGATGGCGAATGAACGGGGCGACCGGCAAGGCGCAAGCCCTCAAAGGCCTGCGGGCTCGTCACCTCATGCACGAGGTGACGGTCGATATAGAGAAGACAGGTTCCATCCGGGTCGCGATTGACGACGTGATCATCCCAGATTTTATCGTAGAGGGTGCGGGGTGCGCTCATGGCTGTATCCATCGATTTTGAAAAATGAGTTCGGGTCGCAGCAAAACGGTCAAGCTCTCAAGAGAGCTTTCAGGCAATCGTAAGTCGACCGCCAAGAGTGCCGGAAATGCGCGCAAAGAAACGTGCCGGCAGACGCTTATGGTCTTGCAGCACGAAAACGTTCTGAGCGAGGCATCCGAATTTTGATCCCATCCGTCCATCATACCAGATCGGATAATCCTCGGCAATATTGTCATCAGAGCAGAAATACGCCGCTCTCCGTCCATTAGAGGTGGATAAAACAGCCTTCTCATTCGTTAGGACTGTCAGTACCTGTTCACGATGTCATAACGTGGTCGTGAAGGCGGGGGCCGTGATCACGCAAGGCTGCGCTTCGGTGCAGCCAGAAGGAGGATACGTTTTGGTATCTGAAAAGGCGCTAATTTCAAAAATCACCTGGCGGCTGATGCCGTTTCTAGGCCTGCTCTATCTCATCGCCTATATCGACCGACAGAATGTCAGCTATGCCAAGCTGCAAATGGTGGGCGATCTGGGCTTGAGCGAATACGCCTATGGCCTCGGGGCATCGCTGTTCTTCATCGGCTATTTCATCTTCGAAGTGCCCAGCAACCTGCTGTTGACGCGCTTTGGCGCCAGCCGCTGGTTTGCCCGCATCATCATCTCGTGGGGAGCCGTCACGATCGCGCTCGCATTCACCAGCAGCCAGACCATGTTCTATATTCTGCGCTTCCTGCTCGGTGCCTGTGAAGCGGGCTTCTTCCCCGGCGTTCTCTACCTCCTCACCATCTGGTTCCCGCGGGATTATCGAGGACGCATGGTTGGCCTCTTCATGATCTTCAGCGCCCTTGCCAACGCCATCGGTGCACCGCTGGGTGGCATGTTGCTCGATCTGGATGGCGTCATGGGTCTGGCTGGCTGGGAGTGGGTGTTCCTTGCAACAGGCGTTCCGGCAGTCATCGCCGGTATCTTCACGATCTTCTATCTCGACGACACGCCGGAAAAGGCCAAGTTTCTGACCCAGGACGAGAAGAACTGGCTGAAAGACCGCATCGCGTTCGAAAATTCGCACATGGAAGAAAGCGCCGAGAACGGCTTCAAGGCGCTCATCAATCCGCAGGTGCTGTTCATGTCGCTCTGCTTCGTGGGCTTTCCTCTCGCGGCTTATGGCCTCAGCTACTGGCTGCCCACCATCGTCAAGAGCTTCGGCGTCTCCAACACCACCAACGGCTTCATCAACATCATCCCATGGATTGGTGTGGCGATTGCGCTCTATGTGGTGCCTTCGGCAGCGGACCGTTCGCAAAGCAAGATCCCCTTCATCGTCGGCCCGGCCTTCATCGGCGCTTTTTGTCTGTTGATGTCGGCGCTTGTCACCACGCCTGTCGTGCAGTTCACGTTCCTCTGCATCGCCGCCGCCGGTATCTTTGCCGGACAGCCGGTGTTCTGGAGCCTGCCGGGTCGTTTCCTCAAAGGTGCCGGTGCCGCAGCAGGTCTTGCCGCCATCAACTCGGTCGGCAATCTCGGCGGCTTCGTTGCGCAGAACGTCGTGCCGTGGATCAAGGATGAAACCGGAAGCACAATCGCGCCCATGTTCTTCCTGTCGGCATGCCTTGCGGTCGCCGGTGTGCTGGTCATTATTGCTGGCAGAATGATTGCCAAGCAGGCAAAAGCTCAGGACGCACGCGCCTGATCAACCATTTGCCGTCGCTGGTTCCACTGTGGCCAGCGACGGCATCTCCGTCTTCTGACGCCTACCCCTGTGGGCTGCGGCGCATGGATTTCTCCACCCGCCGCAGCACAAGCGAAAGACCGACGGTCAGAATGAGATAAATGTAAGCGACAATCGAATAGGTCTCGAAAAACCGGAACGAGCCTGCCGCATAGACCTTCCCGAGTTGCGTCACATCCATGACGCCCAGAACCGAGACGAGCGAACTGTCTTTCACCATCGACACGAAGTCGTTGGAAAGCGGCGGGAAGATCGTGCGGATCGCCTGCGGGAAAATGACAAGACGGAAACGTTGCGCCCGGCCCAGTCCCAGCGCCTTGGCAGCCTCGATCTGCCCCTGATCCACCGCCTCGATCCCGGCACGAAAAATTTCCGCGATAAAGGCTGCATAGCAAATTGTCAGCGCCAGAATGGCCCGCCATGTCAGGGAAAAATCCCGAACCAGCATAGGCTCCAGCCACCCCGCCTCAATCAACGGCGTCATCAGCCAGTTGATCAGGCTGACAATCGCGGGCGCACCCACGAAAGCCACGTAGAACAGCACGACGAGAACAGGAATACCGCGAATCGTTTCGATATAGAAACGGGATATCTGACGCAGAATGATGCTGTCAGCCATGCCCAGCATTGCAATTGCCAGCCCCCACAGGGACGCCAGCGCAAAGGCCACCAGCGTCACGAACACCGTAATGCCCACACCTTTGATGACGGTGGAAAAGACCTGCGCGTAGATACCGTTGATCGCGATCAGAATGGCCAGCACCGATCCGATGCCGATCATCGCCACCAGCCACCAGGGAAAATCACCCTCGGCGGCGGACGATGGCCGGGCGCTCACGCCACTGCCTTTGCGGCTTGAACGCATGAATTATTCGCCAAGCTTGTAGTCCAGAAACCACTTTTTATCGAGCGCGGCAAAGGTCCCATCCGCCTTCAAGGCGGCAATCGCTGCGTTGATCGGCGCAGACAAGTCAGACCCTTTCTTGAAGATGAAGCCAAAATCATCGCCACCCAGCGGGCCACCAATCAGCTTCAGCGTGCCACCGGAGGCATCGACATAGCCCTTGCCCGCCACACCATCGGTCAGAACAAGATCGACATCGCCGGTTTTCAGCGCCTGCACCGTCGCCCCGAAGGTTTCCATGAGCTTCACACGCGGGTTCTGCTCATTACCGTCAAGCACATCATAGATGATGGTGTAAAACGGCGTCGTCCCCGCCTGCGCGCCTGCCAAAGCCTTATCTATCGCGCCAAAGCTCTTGGCATCGGTAAAACGCGTCTCGTCGGCGCGCACCAGCATAAACATTTCAGACCGCATATAGGGATCGGAGAAATTGACCTGTTGCTTGCGGTCTTCCTTGATGCTGATGCCGGTCATGCCGATATCGTATTGCCCTGATGAAACAGCGGGAATCATCGCATCCCAGGACGCGTTCTGGTACGAAACCTTGGCGTTCAGCCGTTTTGCAATCTCGTTCATCGCATCATATTCCCAGCCAATCGCATCGCCAGATTTTGGATCGACAAATTGCAGCGGTGGATAGGCGTTCTCGGTCACGACCACGATCTCCCGACCTTTCAGGTCCGGTAGCTCGGCAGAAAATGCCAACACTGGCATAAAAAGCGCGGCTGAAAAGGCTGTTAGGAACGAGCGTCTGAACAAGGGAATATCTCCTGCTGGAATACCCGGCGAAATTGGCACGGTTTTGCAGCAGGAGGCAAGGCGTCACGCAGGCGTGGCTGACGTCAGGATCACCCGATCAACAGCTCATCATCATCAAGCGTCTGGCCGCGTATGTTGCGGAACATCTCGATCAGGTCTTCCACTTGCAGACCCTTGCGGCTTTCACCTGAAACATCGAGGACGATTTCACCGGCATGCAGCATGATGGTGCGGTCGCCATAATCCAGCGCCTGACGCATGGAGTGGGTCACCATCAATGTCGTCAACTTGCGCTCTTCCACGACTTTCTGCGTCAGCTGCATCACGAATTCGGCCATGCCGGGATCCAGTGCTGCGGTGTGCTCGTCCAGCAGCAGAACGTCTGACCCGGCAAGCGTTGCCATGACCAGCGATACAGCCTGACGCTGTCCACCGGACAAGAGGTCCATGCGGTCCTTGAGGCGGTTTTCGAGACCAAGGTTAAGGGATGCAATGCGCTCCTGGAAGAACGCACGTCTGCCACCGCCCAGCGCCGGCAAAAGGCTGCGTGTCTTGCCGCGGGCGGCAGCAAGGGCGAGGTTCTCTTCGATGGTCAGGGCACCGCAGCTACCAGCAAGCGGGTCCTGAAACACGCGGGCGACCTGTCCGGCACGATTGGCCGTTGGCTTGCGCGTAACGTCCACCCCGCCAATCGTGACTTTACCGGCGGTTGGCAAAACATCACCCGCCAGCACGCCCAGCAAGGTCGACTTTCCTGCTCCGTTGGAACCGATGACAGTCACGAAGGAGCCGCTTTCAATCGTCAGATCGATCTTCGCCAGGGCCTGCTTCTGCAACGGCGTGCCGCGTCCAAAGACGACTTGAATATCGGAAAGCGAAATCATGACGATGCTCCTCCACGGCGCAGGCGCGGCAAGATCAGCGCGACGGCGACCAGCACCGCAGTCACGAAATTGAGGTCGGAGGCCTTCAAGCCAAGCGAATCGCTCGACAATGCCAGCTGAATGGCCAGACGGTAAGCAATGGAGCCGAAGACGCAGCCGATGAGAGCAATCAAAATTCCGCGTGAGCCAAACAGCGTCTCACCAATGATAACAGCGGCAAGCCCGACAACGATGGTGCCGACACCGGCTGTCACATCGGCAAAACCGTTGGTCTGCGCAAACAAGGCGCCACCAAGGGCGACAAGCGCGTTGGACAGCGCCATGCCGAGATAGATCTGGTTGCCCGTCTTCACCCCCTGCGCCCGCGCCATTCTGGCATTGGCACCCGTGGCGCGCATGGCAAGGCCTGCATCGCTTTCCAGAAAGCGCCAAACGATGAGAACAGCGACCACCACCAGCACGCCGACAAAGAGCGGGCGGAGCAGATAGTCTGAGATACCCAGACCATAGAACGGCTCGATAACGGTCTCCTGATTAAGAAGCGCCACATTCGGTTTGCCCATCACCCGCAGATTGACGGAAAACAGCGCAATCATGGTCAGGATCGAGGCCAGGAGGTTGAGGATCTTGAAGCGGACATTCAGCACCGCCGTCACCATTCCGGCTGCTGCGCCCGCAACCATGGCCACGCCGGTTGCGACCCAAGGGTTAAACCCCGCGACAATCAGCACCGCAGCAACGGCTGCACCCAGCGGAAACGACCCGTCAACCGTCAGATCGGGGAAATCGAGGACGCGGAAGGCCAAGTAAACGCCGATAGCGACAAAGGCGAAAACCAGCCCCAGCTCGACAGCACCCCAGAAGGCGATTTGACTCACGGTAGAATTCCTTGGGTTGTCGCCAAACGCTCCGTCGTCATGCCCAGACTTGTCCCTAGCATGACAACGGTGACAGTAGGCGGTCTTTTACTCGATGATCTTTGTTGCGCGCTTCGTCACGCTCTCAGGGAAAGTCACTCCTGCCATGGCAGCGGCCTTCTTGTTGAGAACGAGGTCGGTGCCGACGGCGAGCGTTGCAGGAATATCGCCGGGCTTTTCACCTTTGAGAATGCGAACAACCACGGCACCCGTCTGCTTGCCCACGTCAAAATAGTTGAAGCCGAGAGCGGCCACTGCGCCACGAGCCACGGAATCCGTATCGGCTGCAAAAAGCGGGATCTTGGCTTCGCTTGCGACACCGGCTGCGGCTTCAAAAGCCGAAACGATGGTGTTGTCGGTCGGCACGTAGATCACGTCAGCCTTGCCCACCAATGCGCGGGTCGCACCCTGCACTTCGGCAGATTTCGTGGCGACAGATTCAACAACCGTCAGACCCACCTTCACCGCTTCGCTCTTCAACAGTTCAAGCGTTGATACCGAATTGGCTTCCGCCGAATTGTAGATGAAGCCGATGGACTTGGCGTTGGGGGTGATTTCCTTGATCAGCGCCAGATGCTCGGCAACCGGCAGCATGTCGGAAAGGCCGGTGACGTTGCGGCCGGGCTTGTCCATGGACTTGATCAGCTGCGCACCGACAGGGTCAGACACGGCGGTGAAGACAACGGGAATATCACGGGTGGCTGCAACAACGGCTTGGGCTGACGGCGTGGAAATCGGAACGATGACATTGGGGGCATCGCCTACGAACTGGCGTGCGATCTGCGAAGCGGTACCGGGATTGCCCTGCGCGGACTGGTAGACGAATTTCAGGTTTTCGCCTTCCTTGTAACCGGCCTCGGCAAGTGCTGCCTTGACGCCATCACGCGCGGCATCCAGTGCAGGATGCTCAACGATGGCAGTGACCGCAACGGTGACATCCTCTGCCTTGGCAGGGGCTGCAAGGGCTGTCGCCGTCGCAAGTGCCAGAATGAGTGCGCGCATGGTGTATTCCTCCTGATGTTTCGCTTTTACCGCCCTCTTTAAGAAAGGGTTTATGCGAAATCAATCATGCAGACCGGGGCGCACCCATCAATTCTTGTTCTATTCGTCGTCTGCGCCGTGATTGGCGATCATCATCGCCTCAAATACCATGCGCTCAGTCTTGCGCATGCGTTCCGATTCCGACTTCAACTGACCACAGGCCGCAAGAATGTCACGCCCGCGCGGTGTGCGGATCGGCGAAGCATAGCCCGCCTGATTGATGAAATCGGCAAACTTCTCGATCTGCTCCCAATCCGAGCACTGGTAGTTCGTGCCGGGCCATGGGTTGAACGGAATGAGATTGATCTTTGCCGGAACGCCCTTCAAAAGCTGCGTCAGCATCTTGGCATCTTCCAGACTGTCATTGACGTCCTTCAGCATCACATATTCAAAGGTGATGCGGCGGGCGTTCGACACGCCGGGATAGTTGCGGCAGGCTTCAATCAGCTCTTTCAGCGGATACTTCTTGTTGATCGGCACCAGCATGTCGCGCAGCTCATCGCGCACCGCATGCAGCGAGATGGCCAGCATCACACCAATTTCATCGCCAGTACGGAAAATTTCCGGGACGACGCCCGATGTCGACAGTGTCACGCGACGCTTGGAAAGAGACAGGCCATCGCCATCGGTGGCGATCAGCAGTGCCGTTTTCACGTGTTCGAAATTATAGAGCGGCTCGCCCATTCCCATCATCACGATGTTGGAAACCTTGCGGCCTTCGGCTGGCATGATCGTACCCTGCGGTGCTTCGCGGTCAGGAAAGTCACCCAGACGGTCGCGCGCGACCAGAAGCTGCGCCAGAATTTCTTCTGCCGTCAGATTGCGCACCAGACGCTGCGTTCCGGTGTGACAGAAGGAACAGGTCAGCGAACAGCCAACCTGGCTGGAAATGCACAGCGTGCCGCGTCCTTCCTCGGGAATATAGACCGTTTCGATTTCAACCGGGCGGCCCGCGCCCCGTGGCGGAAAACGCATCAGCCATTTGCGGGTGCCATCGTTGGAAACCTGTTCTTCCACGATCTCAGGGCGCGCAATGGTAAAGTGTGCCTTCAGCTTTTCGCGCAGATCCTTGGCCACATTGGTCATGTGGTCGAAATCGGAGACGCCGCGGACATAGAGCCAGTTCCAGAGCTGGCTCACGCGCATCTTGGTCTGCTTCTGCGGCACACCGATTTCCATCAGCGCCTCTGCCATCTCTTCCCGCGTAATGCCAATCAATGACGGCTTGCCGTCCATGAGATCGGCATTGGCAACAATCGGGCTCTTGATTGCCAGACCGGCGGTCGCTTCCAGTACGGACATTGTCTTATCCCATCAGCCATTGCAGTGCGAAACCGCGCGAAACAAGCGGCGGATGGTCGTCTGCATGTGGAGAAAATTCAAAGGCAAGGCACGTCTTGCGCACCCACCTGTTTGTGTTGACGCGCCTTTAGCACCAAAACAGTCAAAACGCAAATGGCCGGTCAAGGACCGGCCACCGCAAATTCTAAAACCAGAAAGGCTTACTTGCAGCTTTCAACCTGCTTCAGCGCCGCCGAGATGCCCGAAAGCGAATAGGCATAGTTGGTGGCAGTGCCACGGGCAGATGTTGCCTTGACCGTCATGGACTTGCCAGTCTTCATGGCTGCAACCAGTGCCGGCTCTTCAGCAGCGTTCTCAACCCAGGCGGCCTTGTCCTTGGTGAACATCACGAAGTTCTTGTTATCGATGGTCACATTGACCTTGGAGCCTTCGCGCAGGCTGTAGCCGACCATGGCCTGAGGCTCATAGGAAATATTCTGGCCCGGGCGCTGTGAAACGATAAAGAAGATATCGCCGTGATCAACGCTCGCGGGTTCCTTGGTCGTGGGGATCGAAAGAACATAGCAAACGGTGCTGTTACCCGACTTGTACGAATAGGCACCCCATGCATTGAACTGCTGGATGCGCGTGGGCGACTGTGCAGAGGCTATGCTGACACTGGTCAGCAAAATGGCGACTGCGGTTGCTACACTTCTTACAAACATTGAATTTCCTGCCGGGTTATTGTCTTCCAGTTGGCCGAACGGCTGTGCCGGGCCGATGCTAGGTAAGTCCGTCATCTTCATATTGGCTAAAGATCGGTTACCAAACCGTCAACACCGATGCTAAAAGTCGATATTTGCATCGGGATGTAACAGGTCGGCAGGTCCCAGCGCCAGGCCACGGCGCACTGACGTGCACGCGTCCTGAGCACAGACACAAGAATTCAGGCAAGAATTTGTCGGCGTCTTCAAGGGCAGAAAACACCGGTTCACAGAGGCGTTACTCCTCGCTTATCCGCGCGATGGCGGCATCAGCTGCATCGTAATGCTCCATCTTGATATGGGCACGGATCATGGCCAGCGCTGCGGTCAAAACCGCGATGTCATCGGTAAAGCCGACAACAGCAAAAATGTCCGGCACGACATCGATGGGCAGGATGAAGTAGCCCAAGGCAGCCAGAAGAATGCCCTTGGCACGAAATGGCGTTTCGCGATCCGTTGCGCAATAATAAGCGGCAGCGGCATCGCGCGCAAATGGCACCTTGCTGGCCACGCGCTTCATCTTTGGCCAGAATTTGGAGCGCACCTGACGCTCGGTCTGCTCCTGCTGGTCCGGGTCACCCGGCAGCAGGATCTCGCCAATCTTCACATCATCCATGGTCATGTGTCCTGTGGTCATGAAGGATCATATAAGACATTGCTTTTGTGGTTCAATCGCTGCGCCCGCGTGCGGCCTTCTCCATGGCACCCGCCAAAAGGAAGTCCCGCTCGGTAATCCCTTGAGAATCATGGGTCGTCAGGCACACCTTGACGCGCGAATAGACGTTCGACCATTCCGGGTGGTGATTGAGCTTTTCAGCCGCCAATGCGCATTGCGCCATGAACCCGAAGGCCTCCGCAAAATTGGCGAATTTGTAAGCCCTGACGATGGCCAGACCATCCTCGCGCAGCGACCAGCCTTGCAGCTTGGCGAGCTCAGTCTCGATCACGTCTTTGGCAAGTTTAGGATATTGCATGGGGCTGCCTTTCATCATTAAGGAGGAAACACCGTATCGCCTGTTTCGATCCAACATTGCTCTCGGTATCGCTTTTGCCGTGAAGCCACCCCTCATATATGGAGTACACAGGATGAAACCGACAGCCATCCTTTTTGTCTGTATGGGAAATATCTGCCGATCACCTCTTGCGCAGGGTATCCTCGCACATATTGTCGAAAAACAGCAGATTGCACACCGGATCGTGATCGATTCAGCTGGCACAGACGCCTGGCACGTTGGTAATGCGCCGGATCCTCGATCCATAGCAATCGCGAAGCGTCATGGTATCGACATCACCAGACAGAAGGCACGACAGGTAAAACCATCCGATTTCGAAGCGTTCGACCTCATCCTGGCGATGGACGAGGACAATCTCGCCAGACTTTCAGCAATCTGCCCCGTGGAATATGAGCAAAAGCTGCACCTGTTCAGCGACTATGCCACCGGCGAGCGATCCAATGTACCGGACCCCTATTATGGTGGAGAGGACGGATTCCAGACCGTCTACACCATGCTTTTTTCCGGCTGCATGTCCTTGATCGGCAGGTTGGAAACCGGCCACGCCTCCTGAAGCGGAAAAACCTCTTCAACGATATAGGGACCACCGCCGACTGATTCCTTCGACGACATCAGCACAAAGCGTCCGATGTTGAAGGAGGAGGTGCGGAAATCTCCACGCCCGGAGAGGTAATGCACCACATCGTCAAGCCTTGAGTGCCGAAGCCGCGCCAGCGTGACATGCGGGGTAAACTTGCGCGGATCGGGCGGAAGACCCAGCCGCTGGCACATGCGCTCAATCTCGCTTTGCAACGCATTCATCTCGGCTGAGGGAGAAACGCCGGCCCAGATGGAGTGAGGCTTCTTGGAGCCGAAAGAGCCGATACCGGTCAGATTGACCTGAAATTCCGGCCTGTCGATCCTGTCGAGCCGGTTGACGACTTC
This sequence comes from Rhizobium sp. CFBP 13644, assembly GCF_014842165.1. NCBI lineage: Bacteria > Pseudomonadati > Pseudomonadota > Alphaproteobacteria > Hyphomicrobiales > Rhizobiaceae > Rhizobium > Rhizobium sp. CFBP 13644. The sequence goes on along the minus strand of NZ_JACYVF010000004.1, from coordinate 141,682 downwards.
GTCAGCGGTGCGACCGTCAATATCTCCGATAAAGCGGAGCGTGATGTGATAATTCTCCACATCGATCCACCGGGCACCCGGCAGACCACCGCGCAACAATGAAAGGCTCATGGCCGCATTGCGCGGAATTTCGAGGGCGGTAAACAGTCTCGGCATGGCGAGCTCCCCGAATCTCTTGGCAGAACAACCCTAGCGAATCATGCAAAGCTGCCCGGTGCAAGCGCTTATTTTTTTTGCGCGCTGACAGCCTTTATGAAATCCTCGACCGTGGGGAGCGTTTTCTCGACCATCACGGCTATGCCTTTGGTGTTGGGATGCATCCTGTCCTCAAGCTGAAGGCTCTGATCCATCACGACGCCGTCCAGGAAAAACGGGTAGAGTGGCAGATTATGCTTCTTCGCGAGGCGCGGGTAAATCTCGTTGAAACGCTTCCCAAAGTCACCGCCCATATTCGGTGGCGCCAGAATGCCGATCAGCAGAACAGGAATATTGCGCTTCTGAAGCCCGGCGATGATCGCATCAAGGTTCTTTTCAGTGTCGTCCGGGGATACGCCCCGCAACGCATCGTTTGCCCCCAGCTCAAGAATCACACCGTCGGTACCATCTGGAACAGACCATTCGGCACGCGCCAAACCGCCGGATGTCGTATCGCCGGAGACACCGGCATTGGTAATCGTGACATTGACGTTCTTGGCTTTCAGCGCGGCCTCTAGCTGGGCGGTGTAGCTATCGGTGGGCGGTAGCTGATACCCTGCCATCAGACTATCTCCGAATCCGACCAATTGGACCGGCTTGTCCTGCGCCTGCGCAAAGGGGGCAGCCAACAAAGCGCAGCTGATGACGATGAATTGAGCGGTAGCGGCTTTAAAACCCATGGCGGTCTTCCTAATTTGTCTGGCACTGCCCGAAAATCGGACTGCTCTCCCGGATTGCCTTCAGCTTTATATAGGAACGCGAATTGTGACGAAAAGCATCATTGATCTTGATAAGGCCGATCTCACGCTCGGCAACGCCGCCGCCTCCGTTCACGTTCTCAAAAGCATCGATCTCAGCATCAATGAAGGCGAAGCCGTTGGCATCGTTGGGCCATCGGGTTCTGGAAAATCGACGCTTCTGATGGTTCTGGCCGGGCTGGAGCGTCTGGATAGCGGCGCGATCACAATTGCGGGAACGGAGCTGCACAAGCTGGGTGAAGACGCTCTTGCCGAGTTTCGCGGCCGCAATATCGGCATCGTCTTCCAGTCCTTCCACCTCATTGCCAATATGACGGCGCTTGAGAATGTGGCTGTGCCGCTGGAACTGGCAAATGTCGCCAACCCCTTCGAGATTGCAAAGAAAGAGCTGACAGCCGTGGGACTTGGGGAGCGGCTGAACCATTATCCCGGCCAACTTTCGGGCGGTGAACAGCAGCGCGTGGCCATCGCTCGCGCACTTGCCCCCTCGCCCGCCGTGCTGATTGCCGACGAGCCAACCGGCAATCTGGACACCGATACCGGCAGGCAGATCGCCGATCTGCTGTTTTCCAAGCAGGCAGAGCGCGGCATGACGATGATCCTCGTCACCCATGACATTTCGCTCGCCGCCCGCTGCTCGCGCCAGATCAAGGTTCGCTCGGGTCAGATTGAAAGCGATAGCGCCGCCACGATCGCCAGTCTGGCGGTTTCACAATGATGGGTGCTCTTCCGTCTCTGTTCAATATCCGCAACGCATTGAGGCTTGCCAGCCGTGAAATTCGCGGGGGCCTGCGCGGCTTTTACATTTTCCTCGCCTGTATCGCGCTTGGCACCGGCGCCATTGCAGCGGTTAACTCCGTTTCACGCGCCGTCACCAGTTCGATTGCAACGCAAGGCCAGTCGATTCTGGCTGGCGACGTGCGCTTCGAGCTTCGCAACCGTGAAGCCTCTGAACAGGAGCGCGCCTATCTCGACGCGCTGGGCGAGGTCGCCGTATCGACCGGCCTTCGCTCGATGGCGCGGCTTGCCGATGGTTCGCAGCAGACCCTGACAGAGGTCAAGGCGGTGGATGGTGCCTACCCGCTCTACGGCACATTCGAGGCCCAACCGGCGGCACCCCTTGCACAGCTTCTGGCAAAACAGGGCGAGACCTATGGCGCGGTCGCGGCACCCCTTCTTCTGGAACGGCTTGGCATCAAGCTCGGCGATGAGCTGCTGGTCGGCAATGTTAGGCTAAAACTATCAGGCACGGTCGTGACAGAGCCGGATGCGCTATCGGATGGCTTTGGCTTTGCCCCGCGCCTTCTCATCAGCCGCGAAGCGCTGACCGCCTCCGGCCTGATCCAGAGCGGCAGCCTTGTCGAGCATGCCTACAAGATCCGCCTGAACGATCCGTCCGAGCGCGCAACGATCACCAACGACACCAACAGGGAGTTTCCAAGCGCCGGCTGGTCTATCCGCACCAGCGACAGGGCTGCCCCGTCTCTGACGGAAAACGTCAACCGTTTCTCACAGTTTCTCACACTTGTCGGCCTCACTGCCTTGATCGTCGGCGGCGTTGGTGTTGCCAATGCCGTGCGTGCCTTTCTCGATTCCAAACGCTCGACCATCGCCGCGCTGAAGTGCCTCGGCGCACCGGCCAGCGTGGTGACGATGACCTATCTCTTCCAGATCGCCTTCATCGCCATTATCGGCATCGCCATCGGTCTGGTGCTGGGGGCCATCACCCCGCTCATTGCCATGCGTTTTCTGGAAGGCGTGTTGCCCGTGCCAAATGAGCTGGCGATCTATCCCGGTCCGCTGTTTCTGGCTGCCGTCTTTGGGCTTTTGACGACGCTTGCCTTTGCCATTCTGCCTCTGGGTCAGGCCCGCGAAGTGCCTGCCACGGCGCTGTTTCGTGAGCAGGGCTTTGATGAAAACAAGCTGCCGACATGGCCCTATCTTCTTGCCACCGGTCTTCTTCTGGCAGCACTGGCCGGACTTGCGATCTACACCTCGCAAGAGCGTTTCATCGCGTCGGTCTTTCTGGGTGCTGTTGCCTTTGCTTTCATTGTTCTGCGGCTCGTGGCCTGGGGCATCAAGGCGCTGGCCAAGCGAAGCCCGCGTGTTCATTCCGCAGCGTTGCGGCTTGCCATCGGCAATATTCACCGCCCCGGCGCGCTGACTCCATCCGTCGTTCTCTCGCTCGGTCTCGGGCTGACGCTGCTTGTCACCTTGACGCTGATCGACGGCAATCTGCGGCGCGAACTGACCGGCAGCCTGCCCGAACGTGCGCCGAACTTCTTTTTCGTCGATATTCAAAGCGCCGATCGCGATGGTTTTCGCGACCTCGTCAAACGCGAGGCACCGGACGGCCTATTGACCGAAGTGCCGATGCTGCGCGGTCGTATTCTCGCCTTCAACGGTCAGGATGTGACGAAAATGGAAGTGCCCGCTTCTGGCCGCTGGGTGCTGAGGGGTGATCGCGGCATTACCTACTCTGCAGATCTCCCTGAGAACGCAAAGCTGACGGCTGGAACATGGTGGGAACAGGATTATAGCGGCGAACCGCTTATTTCCTTTGCAGCGGAAGAGGCCGGCGAGCTTGGCCTGAAGGTCGGCGATACCGTCACCGTCAATGTGCTGGGCCGAAACATCACGGCAAAAATCGCCAATCTGCGCGATGTGCAGTGGGAATCCCTGTCTCTCAACTTCGTCATGGTGTTTTCACCCAACACATTCCGGGGCGCACCGCACTCATGGCTGGCAACACTTGCAGACCCCTCAGCAACACCCGCGCAGGAAGGCGAAATCCTTCGCACCATCACCAATGCCTACCCGACCATTACCAGTGTGCGGGTCAAGGATGCTCTTGATGTCGTGAACCGTCTGGTCGGCCAACTGGCGACCGCCATCCGTGCGGCGGCGGCCGTGGCTCTCATTGCTTCGGTTCTGGTGCTAGCCGGCGCGCTGGCTGCCGGAAACCGGGCGCGAACCCATGATGCCGTCATATTGAAAACACTGGGCGGAACCCGCGCCATGCTCATCCGCGCCTTTTCCTATGAATATATGATCCTGGGATTGGCAACGGCGATCTTCGCGCTTGCCGCTGGCGGTGCCGCCGCCTGGTTCGTCATCGCCCGCATCATGAAGCTTCCGTCGAGCTTCCTGCCGGATGTCGCCATAGCCACCATCGTCATCGCCCTCATCATGACGGTTGGTATCGGGCTTATCGGAACGTGGCGCATATTGGGCCAGAAAGCCGCCCCGGTTCTGCGCCAGGCAGGGGAGTGATCCGAAAAGTTGTGCGCCACATAACTTTAACGGGTAAATCAGGTTTCTGATCGCCAAAACGTTATCGCATTTCGCGCATATGGTGTTTTTTCGGATCTGAAAGCTCTTGTATCCGCGCGGCGATATCCTCATATTCTTTGTTAGGCTTGCTGTAGCTCCGCAGCGGCGCCTGGGATATGGTCTCAAAGCGACGATATGCCGACACCGTAGCAATTTCGGAGCTCAAAAGAGGTAACAATGTCTGACTTCAACAACTACCAGAACCGTATGGCCCAGGGCCATGCACAGTCTGGCGCGATGATCGATGAAGGTCTGCGCACCTATATGGTCAAGGTTTATAACCTGATGGCCGTTGGTCTTGCGATTACAGGTTTCGCAGCGTTTTTCACATCGATGCTGGCGACCACAAATGATCCTGCGGCAGCTGTTGCCACGATGGGTAACGGCACGATGCTGACCAGCCTTGGTGCAGCCCTGTACGGCTCGCCTCTGCGCTGGGTCGTCATGCTGGCTCCGCTGGGTCTCGTGTTCTTCCTGAGCTTCCGCATTCAGAAGATGAGCGTTCCTGCCGCACAGGCAACCTTCTGGGGCTACGCAGCGCTGATGGGTCTTTCCCTGTCGTCGATCTTCCTGGTCTATACCGGCCAGAGCATCGTCCAGACGTTCTTCATCACGGCTGCTTCATTCGGCGCGCTGTCGCTCTATGGCTACACCACGAAGAAAGACCTGTCCGGCATGGGCTCGTTCCTGATCATGGGTCTGTTTGGCCTGATCATCGCGTCCATCGTCAACATCTTCCTGCAGTCGTCTGCCATGGGCTTTGCAATCTCCGCCATCGGCGTGCTGATCTTCGCAGGCCTGACCGCCTACGACACGCAGAAGATCAAGGAAATGTACTTTGACGGTGATGATGTCGCCACGGCTGGCCGCAAGGCCATCATGGGCGCCCTGACCCTCTACCTCGACTTCATCAACCTGTTCATGTTCCTGTTGCAGTTCCTCGGAAATCGCGACAAGTAAGTCTGGTTGAACACATAGAAAAGGCGGCCTCTGGGCCGCCTTTTTTTGTGGGATGCACAAACCCTACAATCACTCGATGAGCTTCAAGACCTTGTCGAAGACTTTCAGCACCTGCGGCAGTTCATGGCCGCGCTTCAAGATACGTCCATCCACATTCACGACGCTATAGGCACCCTGCTTGGAGGCAAGCTTGGGATTTTTCTCTATACGGAAAAGCGGCATCTCGCCGGAGCGCTTGAAGACGGAAAAGACCGCCTTGTCTTTCAAATGGTCAATGGCATAGTCCCGCCATTCCCCCTCGCCGACCATCCGTCCATAGATGCGCAATATCGCATCCAGTTCACGGCGGTGGAAGGTAATGGGCAAGACATCCTTGCTCTGCCTGTACTCTCTGATATCGACCACGGACGCGCCATCTCTGTGAAACAGGCCTTTACGCTCCAAATCCGGCTGATCTGTCATTGGGCAACCTCGCTCAACAGCAAATGACAATTTCACGACAGTCTGACGCCGTGAAAGCGGAAATGCAAGCCTTGCATGGCAGCGGGAAAGATGCGCGCGCCGGTAATAATTAGGGCATGATGAACATCTTAAATTGCCCTATTTCCGTCAAATCATGGCCCGATTTGAGTGGGATATGACTAATGTCAATTGATGCCTCGGCACCAACATGACCCGGTCCGGTGCATTGACCCTTTACCCCCAGCCCCCAATGCCCGGATCGGATCTTCCCGCTTTTCAGCGGATACCTATTTCCCCGACGTCATGAGAACACTGGCCCCGATGATCGCAGCGGGATTCCCGCTTGCATCGCTCGTCTGCAAAAGCACGGCGCAGCCGCCGTCCTTCGCCTTGCTCATGATGCTCGATGGCAGCTTGACCGTCATGGACGTTCCATCCCACATGCCCACCGTCTGCACGTCATAGACACTGTGCCAGTAGGATATGGTTTTACCCTGATTATCGCCCTTTTGCACGTCGACGACCTGCTCGCGGTTGAAATAGGCCACCACGACGTCGGCCTTGCCCTGGCCCGGACCAATCTCGATCGCAATCTCATCATCCACCCGGCGCGCCTTGACGGGCACGCTGAGGCCTTCTCCGGCCTTTTTGAATGCATCCAGCCGCGTATCGATTGCCTTCATGTCTGCGCCCTTGACGTGGTCGCGACCATTGATGACAGCCTGTGGCGTATAGACATTGTTGCGACCCAGAGCCCGGGCATAACCATATTGCCGCTCTGTGTTTTCCTTGGACGCCAGCGAATCCGCCCAGCCCAGATAGTTCCAGTAATCGACGTGATAGGACAGGCCGACCACATCGCCCTTCTGGATGAGCTTGCGCAACGCCTCATCTGCCGGTGGGCAGGACGCGCAGCCTTGCGAGGTGAACAGCTCGACAACGCCCTTCAGCTGCTCCTGCTGCTGCGCCATTGCGGGCACCGTTGCAATCGCTGCGAAGGCGCACATCGTAAGACTAACTCTGACAGGCCCGTATTTCAGCGACATTGCAAGAACCCTTGTCTGGACGTGTCTCCAGACCATTGATGCTATCAATTCCTGTCGGGACGCCCGGCGAAAATAACGCGAGTGGCCCTTCAATAGAAAGTAACGATGGGGTGAGTGCCGATCACGAAGCAAGCTTCACCGGAATACCCCATCATAATACGCAAAACGCCGGGATTTCTCCCGGCGCTCTTTTCATGATGTGGCAAGAATTATGCAGCCAGGTCGCGAAGAACCGTCTGCAGAATGCCGCCATTGTTCATGTAGATCACTTCATCCAGCGTATCGATGCGGCAAAGAAGCGGAACTTCCTTCACTGTACCATCGCTGTAGGTGATCTTGGCAATCTTCTTCTCGCGCGGCTTGATGTCGCCTTCGAGACCATCGATCTCAACGGTTTCATCGCCCTTGAGGTTGAGGCTTGCCCATGTCGTGCCTTCTTCGAAGACGAAGGGAACGACGCCCATGCCAACGAGGTTGGAGCGGTGAATACGCTCGAACGACTGCGCAATCACGGCTTTCACGCCGAGCAGGTTGGTACCCTTGGCAGCCCAGTCACGGGAAGAACCGTTACCATATTCAACGCCCGCAAAGATGACGAGCGGCGTGCCTTCAGCCTTGTACTGCATGGCTGCATCGTAAATCGACATCTCTTCCTTGGACGGATAGTGGATGGTGTAGCCACCTTCCTTGCCGTTTGGCCCAAGCATGTGGTTGCGAATACGGATGTTGGCAAACGTGCCGCGCATCATCACTTCATGGTTGCCACGGCGTGTGCCGTACTGGTTGAAGTCGGCAACGCCCACGCCATTGTCGGTGAGGTATGCACCGGCAGGCGAAGCAGCCTTGATCGAACCGGCCGGAGAAATGTGGTCGGTGGTGATCTTGTCGCCGAAGAGACCGAGAACGCGTGCGCCCTTGATGTTCTTCAAGCCTGTGCCGGTCTTGCCCATGCCCACGAAGTAAGGCGGGTTCTGAACGTAGGTCGACTTGTCGTCCCAGGCATAGGTCTGGCCAGGAGGAACCTGAACGGCCTGCCAGTTTTCATCACCCTTGAACACGTCAGCATATTTGGACTCGTAGAGTTCACGCGTCACGTATTTCAGGATGAATTCCTGGATTTCGGCAGATGTCGGCCAGATATCCTTGAGGAATACAGGCTCTCCGTCTGAACCCATGCCGAGCGGCTCTGTGGTCAGATCCTTCTGGACCGTACCGGCCAGCGCGTAAGCAACAACCAGCGGCGGAGAGGCAAGATAGTTCGCCTGAACGTCCGGCGAGATGCGGCCTTCAAAGTTACGGTTGCCGGAGAGAACGCCAGCGGTGATCAGACCCTTGTCGTTGATGGTCTTGGAGATCGGTGCAGGCAGCGGACCGGAGTTGCCGATGCAGGTCGTGCAGCCGAAACCAACGAGGTTAAAGCCGATCGCATCCAGATCCTTCTGAAGACCGGACTTTTCGAGATATTCACCAACAACCTGGGATCCAGGTGCCAGCGATGTCTTGACCCAAGGCTTGGATGTCAGACCCTTGGCGACGGCGTTGCGGGCCAGAAGACCGGCAGCAATCAGAACGGATGGGTTAGACGTGTTGGTACAGGAGGTGATGGCGGCGATGGCGACGTCACCATGGCCGAGATCGAAATCCGTGCCTTCGACAGGGTAACGATTGTCGAGCTGGCCTGGCTTCTTGTAGTCGGCTTCCAGAGCTGCCGCAAAGCCGGAAGCGATGCCTTCAAGCGCAACGCGACCTTCGGGACGCTTTGGACCAGCCATGGATGGCACAACTTCGCCGAGATCGAGTTCCAGCGTATCGGTGAAGACGAGATCGGCACCGTCGCCGGTACGCCACATGTCCTGCGCCTTGGAATAGGCTTCAACGAGCGCGATGCGGTCCTTGGTACGGCCAGACATGGTGAGGTAGTTGATGGTTTCGCCGTCAACCGGGAAGAAGCCGCATGTTGCGCCGTATTCTGGACCCATGTTGCCGATGGTCGCACGGTCGGCCAGTGTCATCGAATCCAGGCCGGGGCCGAAGAATTCAACGAATTTGGAGACAACGCCCTTCTTGCGCAGCATCTGAACGACAGTCAGCACGAGGTCGGTGGCGGTTACGCCTTCCCTGACCTTGCCTGTCAGCTTGAAGCCGATAACTTCAGGCAGAAGCATGGAAACCGGCTGGCCAAGCATGGCCGCTTCGGCTTCGATACCGCCAACGCCCCAGCCCAGAACGCCAAGACCATTGATCATGGTCGTGTGGCTGTCGGTGCCAACGCATGTGTCCGGGTAAGCGATGGTTTCGCCGTCTTCTTCCTTGGTCCAAACGGTCTGGCCAAGATATTCGAGGTTAACCTGGTGACAGATTCCTGTGCCTGGTGGAACGACGCGGAAGTTCTTGAACGCCTGCTGGCCCCACTTCAGGAAGCGGTAACGCTCGCCATTGCGCTCATATTCCAGCTCAACGTTGCGCGCAAATGCTGTCGGCGTGCCGAATTCATCAACGATAACGGAGTGGTCGATGACGAGATCGACAGGAACCAGCGGGTTGATCTTCTCGGGATCGCCACCCAGCGCCACCATCGCGTCGCGCATGGCTGCAAGGTCGACCACGGCTGGAACGCCGGTGAAGTCCTGCATCAGAACGCGAGCGGGGCGATAGGCGATTTCGTTTTCAACGAGGCCCTTGTTGTTCAGCCAGTCTGCAACAGCCGTGATGTGTTCCTTGGTAACGGTCTGACCGTCTTCAAAGCGCAGCAGGTTCTCAAGCAGAACCTTCATGGAGTAGGGCAGCTTGGAAACGCCTGTCAGGCCATTCGCTTCTGCTTTTGGAAGGCTGAAATAAACATAGTCCTTACCATTGACGGTAAGCACAGAACGACAATTGAAACTGTCTAGAGATTTAGCCACGGATAATGCCCCGCTTCCTCTGATAGCCAACACGCGCGTGCGGACACCAATGCACTTAAGCACATCAGGATGCGGGTACGGTCATTTCCGCTGTCCGCACGAGAAGCTGCTTTCGCAACCTTCTGGTCCGGCGCTATATGATGATCACGCCGACCGCTGGCGTGGTTGACACCCATATAGATAATTTATGAGAAACGTGCCAGACCGGAAAAACACCTAAATCGATTTTTTTGCCAACGAGATGATTAAAATCTTAAACGAGATGACACCATGCTGCTAACAGCAGAAAATCTGGCCGTCCGTCGTGGCGAAGATCTAATATTCATGAATGTTTCCTTCAAGTTAAGCTCTGGTCAGGCTATGCTGCTGACGGGACCGAACGGATCTGGAAAATCGACGCTTTTGCGCGTGATAGCGGGCCTTTTACGGCCCGAAGAAGGGCACGTGACCTTAGCCGGCGAAGGACTTGAAACAGACGTTCGCGCCTCCGAGGCGAGCCACTATCTGGGGCACCGCAACGCGATGAAGCAGGATCTGAGTGTTTTCGAAAATCTCAATTTCTGGAAGAAATTTCTCGGCGATTTTGATGGCGGCAGCTCTTTGGGTATCGAAGAGGCGGCAGAAGCGGTTGGCCTCGCCAGCATTACCCATCTGCCTTTCGGATATCTGTCCGCCGGTCAGCAGCGCCGATTCGCCATGGCCAAACTGCTTGTCGCATGGCGGCCGATCTGGATCCTCGATGAGCCGACCGCCGCACTGGATGCAAGCGCCGATCTCATGTTCACCGGGTTGGTGAAGACGCATCTGGAAAAAGGCGGCATGGCCGTGGCCGCCACCCACCAGCCGCTGGGGCTGGAAAATGCTCAGGAATTGCGGATGACCGGCTTTGCCGGGGTGGAGGAGGCATGGTGATTGCGCTGCTCCCATATCTCATAACCGAACGGACGGTTGACCCTTCCGAAAGCGGCACAGCATGATCGCCCTTTTCCTGCGCGACCTGAAACTTTCCATCCGGGCTGGTGGCGGCGCGCTCATCGGCGTGCTGTTCTTCATGACCATCGTTGCCGTCATCCCATTCGGGGTCGGCCCTGACCTTAATCTGCTCTCGCGGATCGGTCCGGCCATCGTGTGGATCGGCGCACTGCTGGCCGCCCTGCTCGGCCTCGACAGGCTGTTTCAGGCAGAGCGCGACGATGGATCGCTCGACCTCATCCTCATGCAGGAAACGCCGCTGGTGCTGACGGTTCTGGTCAAGTGCCTGGCCCACTGGACGGCAACCAGCCTGCCGCTGGTGCTCGCATCGCCGCTGCTGGGCCTGTTCATGAATATGAGCGAGGTTGCCATCGGCGCTGTCATGCTGACCCTTTTGGTGGGCTCACCCGCGCTCACATTTATCGGCGCCGTCGGCGCGGCGGTGGCTGTTGCGCTTCCGAGAGGTGGCCTTCTGGTGTCGATCCTCGTGCTACCCTTAGCTGTTCCCGTGCTGATCTTTGGCGTCAGCGCATCCTATGCAGCGGTTCAGGACCCCTCGCCTTTCATGCCACCCTTCCTCATTCTCATTGCAATCACGCTTTTTTCATCGGTCGTGGGGCCGTTCTTCGCCGCTTTGGCACTGCGCAGCTCCATGGATTGATAAGGATCAATTGCCGCAATCCCGGTCTCATTGTAGAAAGACGCCATGAGCGATACGAGCCTTGCCATTACCAAGTTTAGCGACCTTGCCAACCCGACGCGGTTTCTGGCATTGGCCGCCCGCATTTTACCATGGCTGGCAGGGCTTTCCGCCCTCTGTCTGGCCGCTGGCCTCTATATGGCCTTCACAACCGACAGCGATTACCAGCAGGGCAACACCGTGCGCATCATGTATGTCCACGTGCCAGCCGCCTGGCTTTCCATGATGTGCTATACCGTCATGGCCTTGTCTGCCATCGGCACGCTGGTCTGGCGGCACCCGTTGGCAGATGTCGCCCATAAATCGGCAACCCCGATAGGTGCTGCCTTCACGCTGATTGCGCTCATCACCGGCTCGCTGTGGGGAAAACCCATGTGGGGGACGTGGTGGGTGTGGGATGCGCGGCTGACCTCGGTTTTCATCCTGTTTCTGATGTATCTCGGCCTCATCGCCTTCAACAAGGCCATGGATGATCCATCCAAAGCTGCGCGCGTCAGTGCGATTCTCATCCTCGTTGGCTTCGTCAACATCCCCATCATCAAGTTTTCGGTGGAATGGTGGAACACGCTGCACCAGCCAGCGAGTGTCCTGCGCCTCAACGGCCCGGCCATCGCACCGGAATTTCTGTGGCCGCTGTTGACCATGGCCATTGGTTTCACCCTGCTCTTTTTCACGCTGCATCTTGCCGCCATGCGCAATGAAATCTGGCGCAGGCGCGTCTCCGCACAGCGGCGAATAGCGGCGCGTCTCGCCAGCCGAGAGAAAGCCAAGCCATGAGCCACGCATTTTATATCGGCATGTCCTATGGTTTGACCGGGCTCATCGTCACCGTCCTGATCGGCTGGATTTTCCTGGATGGCCGCGCCCGCAAACGCGAAATGGCGCAGCTTGAAGCCTCCGGCATCCGCCGCCGGGCGCGCCCGGCCAAGGTGGAGCAACCAGCACCATGACGAAGGAAACGCCAGCCGCTCCAGCATCTTCGGGCAAGAAGGCGCGCTATATTCTGGCGCTGCTGCCCCTCTTAGCCTTTGCAGGCTTTGCGGCCATTGCCGCCAAGATGCTCTATGAGCAGGATGTGAACGGTCTCGATGTTAGTGCCATTCCCTCGGCACTGATCAACACGAAAGCGCCGTCCTTGTCCTTGCCGCCGCTGGAAGGTGCCAATGTCCCGGCGCTCACCGATGCTGCCATCAAGGGCAAGCTCACCCTCGTCAACGTCTTTGCCTCCTGGTGCGTGCCCTGCAGGCAGGAACACCCGATGCTGAAAGAACTGGCCAAGGACGAGCGCCTCAACGTGGTTGGCATCAACTACAAGGACAAATCAGACAATGCCATCCGGTTTCTGGGCGAACTCGGAAACCCCTATGCCGCCATCGGCATCGATCCGAACGGGAAGGCAGCCATAGACTGGGGTGTCTACGGCATTCCCGAGACCTATCTGGTCGATCAGGCAGGCACCATCGTCTACAAGAAAGTCGGCCCCATCGATGTCGCGACCTATGAGCGCGAGATCATTCCAGCCATCGAAAAGGCTGCCGCTGGAAACTGAGCGATCAGCCAGCTGGCAGGGCGTTCTGCCATTCCTTGATGGCATCGATGGGCGTGACCAGCATCAGCACATTCAAGGTCAGATTATCGCGGATGAGCCAGCCGGTGAAAATCTCAAAGACGATGGCAACGAGGATGGTCAGCCACACCGGAACGCGCATCGCAAAGAAGAAGCCGAGCACCATGAAGACGGTATCCATGGCCGAGTTCAAGATGCTGTCGCCGCTATAACCCAGCGCCATCGTCGCCGTGCGGTAGCGATCAATGATGATGGGTGAATTTTCCAGAAGCTCCCAGGCAGCCTCGATCAGCACCGCGAAGGAAAGCCGCATGGATATCGCCTGCTTGCGAAACAAAAGCCACGCCAGACCATAAAACAGGAAGCCGTGGATGATGTGTGACGGCGTGTACCAGTCTGCCAGATGCTGGGAATTGCCGGGCGTGTTCACACCCGGCTCAAACAGCTTCACATAGCCGCATTCGCAGATGGGCAAACGCCCCATCGCGTAGAGAATGACGATCTGCAGAACCAGAATAGCGGCAGCAACCCCAAACCAGATTTGGGAGGAGGATCGGCCCCCATGCATCGGCGCAGATGTCATTTCTTGTCTTTCATCAAAGGCTCAAGCGAGTGACGCATGATGAGCGGCATCTGTGCCATGGTGAAGAGAATGGTGATCGGCATCGTGCCCCACACTTTGAAAGCCACCCATGTATCGGTAGAAAATCCGCGCCACACGACTTCATTCAGAACCGCGAGGAAGAGAAAGAAGAAGCCCCAGCGGAATGTCAGCTTGCGCCAGCCCTCGTCATTCAGCTTGAAGGCCGAATTAAAGACATAGCCCAGCAACGACTGGCCAAACAGCAGACCGCCAAGCAGGATAATCCCAAACAGCGCGTTGACGATGGTCGGCTTCATCTTGATGAACGTGTCGTTTTGCAGATAGAGCGTCAGCGCACCGAAAACGAGCACGACAATGCCAGAGATCAGCGGCATCATCGGCAAGGTGCGGGTCAATATCCATGAAGCGGTCAGCGCAACCGCCGTGGCGATCATGAAAAGACCGGTTGCGATGAAAATAGGGCCACCGAATTCCGTCAGCACGGGAAATGTCTTTGCCAGCCATTCGCCACGGGAATTGGCAAAGAAGAACACGACCAGTGGCCCAAGCTCCAGAACGAACTTCAAAAGCGGGCTGATCTCACGGACCATTTTTTCGCTTTCGCGCTGATTGCTTTCCACGTCCATCGTCACACTCCCGCAATCGCCTTGGCGAAATCTTCTGCCTCGAATGGCTCCAGATCATCAACGCCTTCGCCAACGCCGATGAAATAGACCGGCAATTTGTGCTTGGCTGCGATGGCGACGAGGATACCGCCGCGCGCCGTGCCATCCAATTTTGTCATAATCAGGCCGGACACACCCGCGACATTGCGGAAAATCTCGACCTGGTTCAACGCATTCTGTCCGGTCGTCGCGTCCAGCGTCTGCAAAACCGTGTGCGGCGCGTCGGGATCGAGCTTGCCCAGAACGCGCACGATCTTTTCCAGCTCATCCATCAGCTCGGTCTTGTTCTGCAAGCGCCCAGCCGTATCGATGATCAGCACATCGCATTTCTTTGCCCGCGCCTGCTCAAAAGCGTCATAGGCAAGACCGGCCGCATCCGCGCCCAGCTTGGTGCCGATGAACTCCGAACCTGTCCGATCCGCCCAGATCTTCAGCTGCTCGATGGCCGCTGCGCGGAACGTGTCACCCGCCGCCAGCATGACCTTCAGGCCGGAGCCCGACAGCTTGGCCGCCAGCTTGCCGATGGTTGTTGTCTTGCCAGTACCATTCACGCCAACCACGAGGATGACATGCGGCTTGTGCGAAAGATCAAGCTCCAGCGGCTTGGCGACCGGTGTCAGAACCTTGGTAATTTCGCCCGCCATGATACGGGCCACATCTTCGCCGCTGACATCCTTGCCATAACGTTCAGATGACAAGGCACCGGTGATGCGCATGGCCGTTTCCAGACCAAGATCGGACTGGATCAACAGGTCTTCCAGCTCATCCAGCGTGTCTTCATCCAGCTTGCGCTTGGTGAAAAGAGCCGAAATCTGGCTGGTGAGTTGCATGGACGTGCGCGACAGGCCAGCGCGCAGGCGCTGGAACCAGGACAGCTTCTGCTCCGGCTCAGCTTCAACAGGCTCAACGCGCGCGCTCGGCAAGGCGAAGCCTTTGGGCAGAACAGGCGAAGCGGCGGTTTCAGTAGTCTCTGTGGCCGTTACCGCTTCTGCTTCGTCCAGCAGGGCATCCATGGCCAAAGTGTCGAGTGGCGCGTCAGGATCAGCCAGCTCCTGCATTTCCGTTACGGGCAGCGCTTCAGCCTCGGCTTCGGCCTGCAGGAGAGACAGGGGCACCATGCCCATATCGCCAACCTGTTCAGGGCCCGGCAAAAGCGGTGCATCTTCTTCTTCGTCTTGTTCGGCTTTCCCGTCGGCGCTCACATCATCAGAGGCAGGCCCGCCAGCTGTCTCCATCTCAAGGGAGGAAACCGGATCGTCGGCCACGGGCGCATGCGCCTCTGCTTCGATCAGGACATCTTCGAACGACGCATTCTCATTGGCCTTTTCAACCGCGACATCGGCGTCCTGCCTGTCCGTGTCGGCCTTGTCCTTGCCAAAGGAGAAGACTTTTTTGATGAAGCCTAGGGCCATATGTGTTCCGTATCTTTACGTCAGGCGGCCTGTGCGGCCAGACATTGCATATCCAGGTGTTTTCCGTTGTGACCGGTAATCAGCACCTGCGCAAGTGTGCGGGGCTCAAGTCCGGGTGCGGCAACGAGCGTGAAATTGTCCGTATGGGCAAAGCCGTTGTTTTCAACAAGAATGGTTTGCTGCGTTCCCACCATGCGCTCCAGATGCGCATGGCGCAACTGCTCGCCGCGTTCGCGAAGCCTTGCGGCCCGCTGCTTGATCAAGCCACGGTCCAGTTGCGGCATGCGCGCGGCAGGTGTGCCGGGACGCGGGCTATAGGGAAAAACATGCAGGTTGGAAATTCCGCATTCTTCCGCAAGGGTCGCCGCGTTCTCAAACATCTCTTCGGTTTCGGTCGGAAAACCCGCAATCATGTCTGCGCCAAACGCGATGTCGGGCCTGAGCGCCCGGACATCCTCACAGAAGCGAATGGCATCGGCGCGCATATGCCGACGCTTCATGCGCTTCAAAATCATGTCGTCGCCATGCTGAAGCGAAAGATGCAGATGCGGCATGAAGCGCGGTTCATCCGCAATCAGATCCAGCAGATGCCTGTCCGCCTCGATACTGTCGATGGAGGAGAGCCGCAGGCGCAAAATCTCCGGCACCTGCTTCAGCAGCGTCTTTGCCAGATAACCGAGCGTTGGTTCTCCCGGTAGATCGGCACCGTAGCTGGTGGCATCCACGCCGGTCAGCACGATTTCGCAATAGCCGTTTTCGGTCAGCTTGCGGGCCTGCTCCACCACGGCACCCATCGGCACAGAGCGGGAATTGCCGCGACCATAGGGAATGATGCAGAAGGTGCAGCGGTGGTCGCAGCCATTTTGGACCTGAATGAAGGCGCGCACATGCCCGTCAATATGCTTGATCATCTGAGGCGCGGTGGCCTTGATGCTCATGATATCGTTGACACGCAGCTTTTCTTCCGCCGAAACGCCGAAATCCGGCAAAGCGCGGTAGGACGCGCTTTTCAGCTTCTCCTCGTTGCCGAGAACCGCGTCCACTTCCGGCATGTCGGCAAAGGTCTGCTTTTCCGTCTGCGCCGCACAGCCAGTAACGATGATGCGTGCATGGGGATTTTCCCGGCGCGCGCGGCGGATGGCCGATCTGGCCTGACGCACCGCTTCGCCCGTAACGGCGCAGGTGTTGACCAGCACGGCATTGTTCAGCCCCGCCTTTTCCGCCTCAGCCCGCATGACCTCGGACTCGTAGGTATTGAGGCGACAGCCAAAGGTTATGACCTCGACGCCACTCATATAACAGCAGTTTCCTGCGCTACCTCACGCTGCCAGACACCGGTCACGGGATCGACCTGTCCCGCCCACTCCCATTCGGCAGGGCCAGTCATGATGACATGGTTGTCGGCCCGCCACTCGATTTTCAAGGGAATACGAACCGGGCTTGAGGCAACATCGATCTCGACAAGGCGACCGGTGCGGCCCGTGCGGGCAGCAGACACGGCAGCGGCGCAGGCGGCAGAGCCGCAGGCCAGCGTCAGACCCGCACCACGCTCGAAAGTGCGCGTGCGCAGGGCACTGTCGGAAATGACCTGCGCCAGCGTGATATTGGCCTTCTCCGGGAACATGGGGTGGCTTTCCAGAAGCGGCCCGAAGCGTTCCAGATCGAACTCCATCGGATCGCGGTCCACCCAGAAGATCGCATGGGGATTGCCCATGGACATAACCGCAGGCGAATGCAGCATGGGATTATCAATGGGCCCGATCTGAAGCTCGATGCGGCTGGTATCGTGGAACTCTTCAGAAAGCGGGATTTCGTTCCAGCCAAAGCGAGGCAGCCCCATATCGACGGAGATCATGCCGTCATCATGTTCGGACGCGTTCAGAATTCCCGCAACAGTCTGGAAGGTGAAGCTTTTCTTGCCCGTCTCGGACGCCAGCGCCTGCACGACGCAGCGCGTGCCATTGCCGCAGGCCTGCGCCTTGGTGCCATCGCAATTGAGAATATCGATATAGGCATCGGTTCCACTGAGCCGCGGATCGTGGATCGCCATGATCTGATCGAAGGCCGTGTCGGCATCGCCATTCAGCGCAATCGCGGCATCGGGCGTGACCATATCCTTACGGCCGCGCATATCAATGACGAGGATCTTGTTGCCAAGCCCATTCATTTTCGCAAATTCGACCCTGTTCGACATGTTCCTGACCCGTTTGAGATAAGCGCGGGGGGCTATCGCCCCGTTTTTCTCTATATGGCGGAAATGCCTGCGCATTACCAGTGTCAGGTCGCCTAACGCCGCGCCATCAGACCGTGGGAACGTCGAAGACTTCGCTGGGGCGCATGGGGCGGAAGCGCGCCTCGGGAACATTCTGCTGGGCAAGCGCCGCCTTCAAGGCAATCAGCGGCGCATCGATGGCTTCATCGGTCAGTTGAACCGTGCCCCAATGGTGGCCGCAGGCGTAAGCGGCACCACAGATCTTCATGCCCTCCACGGCTTCTGCCGGGTTCTGGTGCTGGCCCTTCATGAACCAGCGCGGCTCATAGGCGCCGAAAGGCAGATTGGCCAGACGGAAGCTGCCGTGTTTCTTGGCGGCGGCATGGTAGTTGAGGCCCCGGTGAAATCCGGTATCGCCAATATGGTAGATCTTGCCACCGGGCGTTTCCAGAACGAAAGCCGCCCACAGCGCCATGCGCCGATCATTTAACCCACGCGCCGACCAGTGGTGGCACGGCTCGAAATGGATTTTGACGTCGGGGGCAACCGCCAGCACATCGCCCCAATCGCCCGTCGAAATCTTCGCGGCCTCAACGCGGGTGCGGATGACAATGTCATTGCCGAGCGGCGTGATGAAGTGGGGTTTGTGGTGAATGTGAAGCTGCTGCAGCGTTTCCAGATCCAGATGATCATAGTGATTATGGGTGATCAGCACGAGATCGATCGGCGGCAGATCGGCAAATTGCACGCCGGGCGGATTGACGCGCTTCGGCCCGACAAAGCTGAAGGGGCTGGTCCGCTCCGACCAGACCGGATCGATCAGAATATTGAGCCCCGCTGTCTGGATGAGAAAGGATGCGTGGCCGATGAAGGTGACGCGTATGTCTTTGCCATTCACCCGCTCATCGGGCTTCACGAAGGGAAACGGGCTCGGATAGGCCTCTGGCCACGTCGCCTTTTGCCCGTCGAAGCGCCATTTCATCAGATCGACAAATCCGTTCGGCGTCTCCCCACCGGGATTGAAAAACCGTGCGCCATCGAAATGGTCCGAAAGCGGGCCTTTATAATAGGCGCTTGCGCTGGATTGGCGCGCATAAAGGCCACCACCCGCCAGAAGCGCTCCGAGCAAAGAGAGTTTGAAAAATTTGCGTCTGTTCATGATAAATCTATAGGTGCAGCCCGAGACCTCTTCAAGCAGGCAGATGCCCGGTTACGGTAATTTGAGATGGCGCGACGCCCACCTCTGCGCCAAAAATCCCAGGCCGCCTTGACTCTGTAAGCCTTTTCCTGTTAACCCGCGCCAATCAGCTGGCAGTTTCATGACCGCAGCCGCCGACCGGGACCCGCAAGGTATAGAAGATCCCGGAGGCAAACATCCGACAGCGCGATGCGCCCTCGGGTGCTTTTTGGCTATGCATCTTGTTTTTGACAGCAAAAGCACCGACGTTTCGGTTACTCCGAAACGAAGAAGGATGACGCGATGTTTGAAAACCTCCAGGACCGCCTTGGCTCCATTCTGAATGGACTGACCGGCCGTGGCGCGCTTTCGGAAGCCGATGTAACGGCTGCCCTGCGCGAGGTTCGCCGTGCGCTTCTGGAAGCGGACGTCGCGCTCGAAGTCGTACGCTCCTTCACCGACAAGGTACGCGAAAAGGCCGTCGGCGCCTCGGTTCTCAAAGCCATTAAGCCGGGCCAGATGGTCGTCAAGATCGTCCATGACGAGCTTGTCGAAATGCTGGGCTCCGAAGGCGTGGCGATCGATCTCCATGCAGCCGCCCCTGTCGTCATCATGATGGTGGGTCTTCAGGGCTCTGGTAAGACGACCACGACAGGCAAGATTGCAAAGCGCCTGACGGACCGTGACAAGAAGAAGGTGCTGATGGCATCTCTCGACACGCGTCGTCCGGCAGCTCAGGAACAGTTGCGCCAGCTCGGCGTTCAGACCGGCGTCGATACACTGCCGATCATTGCTGGACAATCGCCGACCGATATTGCTTCGCGCGCCGTACAGGCTGCCAAGCTCGGCGGCCATGATGTCGTGATCCTCGATACTGCCGGTCGTACCCACATCGACGAGCCGTTGATGATGGAAATGGCCGACATCAAGAAGAAGGCCAAGCCGCACGAAATCCTGCTGGTGGCCGATAGCTTGACCGGTCAGGACGCTGTCAATCTTGCGCGTAATTTCGATGAGCGCGTCGGCATCACCGGCCTCGTGCTGACCCGTATGGATGGCGATGGTCGCGGTGGTGCGGCCCTCTCGATGCGTGCCGTTACCGGCAAGCCGATCAAGCTAATCGGTACCGGCGAGCGCATGGGCGAGCTGGAAGAGTTTCATCCACGCCGTATCGCCGACCGTATTCTCGGCATGGGCGACATCGTTTCGCTGGTTGAAAAGGCTGCCGAAAACATCGATGCGGAAAAAGCCGCAGCGATGGCCAAGAAGATGCAGTCGGGCAAGTTCGATCTGAACGATCTGGCAGACCAGCTTGGCCAGATGAAGAAAATGGGCGGCATGGGCGGCATCATGGGTCTGATGCCCGGCATGGCCGGCATGAAGGACAAGATGGCGGCGTCGGGTCTCAACGACAAGATGTTCGACCGCCAGATCGCCATCATCTCATCCATGACCAAGGCCGAGCGCGCCAACCCTGATCTGCTCAAGCACAGCCGCAAGAAGCGCATTGCTGCCGGTTCCGGCACCGACGCTGCTGAAATCAACAAGCTGCTCAAGATGCATCGCGGCATGGCCGACATGATGAAAGCCATGGGCGGCAAGGGCAAGGACGGCATCATGAAGCAGATGATGGGCGGCCTTGCGGGCAAGATGGGTCTGGGCGGCGGAATGGGCGGCATGCCTGATCTGGCCAATATGGATCCCAAGCAGCTCGAAGCGCTTCAGAAACAGGCAGAGGCCGCAGGTCTCGGCAAGCCGGGTGGCATGCCACCGGGTCTTGGCGGCATGGGCGGAATGCCTGGTCTTCCCGGTCTGGGTGGACCCAAGCTGCCGGGCCTCGGCGGTCTTCCGGGTCTTCCCGGTTTCGGCAAGAAGAAGTGAGAGCAGCGATGATCGACACAGACGTAAAAGCTCAACTTTCGCAATACCGCCAGTCCATCGACAACATCGATGCAGCGCTGGTGCATATGCTGGCAGAACGGTTCCAACGCACCAAGGCGGTTGGCGTTTTGAAAGCAACCTACGAATTGCCGCCGGCAGACCCGGCGCGCGAAGAATACCAGATCGAACGCCTGCGCCGCCTGGCAAAGGATGCAGATCTGGACCCGGATTTCGCCGAGAAGTTCCTGAACTTCATCATCAAGGAAGTCATCCGGCACCATGAAGCCATTGCCGCTGAACATAACGGCATCGAAAAGACCGCCTGATCGGCGGACTAGCCATTCTTAAGGAGAAATAACATGGCACTGAAAATTCGTCTCGCACGCGGTGGTTCCAAGAAGCGCCCGTACTACCAGATCGTTGTTGCTGACGCCCGTTCGCCACGCGACGGCCGCTTTCTGGAAAAGGTAGGTTCCTGGAACCCAATGCTTGCCAAGGACAACGCTGATCGCATCCAGATCGATGCTGACCTCGTCAAGGAATGGATTGCCAAGGGCGCGCAGCCAACAGACCGCGTTCTGCGCTTCCTCGCAGAAGCTGGCATCGCGACCCGCGACACACGCAGCAACCCTGAAAAGGCAAAGCCAGGCAAGAAGGCTGTTGAACGCATGGCCGAGAAGAAGCAGAAGGCTGATGACGCCGCTGCAGCAGCCGCAGAAGCTTCTGCTGCTGAATAAGTCCGGTTTTTAAGACAGCAACGGGTGGTGTGGTTTTCCGCGCCACCCGTTGCTGTTTATTTTGGCGGCAACATGCCGTAGTAGATTTCTAGAGCAATTCCAGCAAAAGTGGGAACCGGTTTTGCGTCCGGAATTGCGTAAAACAAACGCTCTAAGACGAACACCGAAACGGACCACCGATGGCAAAGCTGGAAAATCCTATTCTCATGGCCAAGATCGGCGCGGCGCAGGGGCTGCGCGGCGAAGTGCGCGTCAATTCGTTTACCGATGACCCCACCGCACTCGGTGACTACGGCAATTTGATCGCTAACGATGGACGTGTGTTCGAAATCCTCGAGATTCGCCAAGCCAAGACGGTTGTCATCGTGCGCTTTCGCGGCATCAATGATCGCAACGCGGCGGAAAGCCTGAATGGGCTGGAGCTGTTTATCGAGCGCGATAATCTTCCAGACGACGATCTGGATGAAGACGAATTTTATTATACCGATCTGGAAGGGCTGGAAGCCGTCGACGCTGAAGGCAAGAGCTACGGCTCCATCGCCGCCGTCCATGATTTCGGTGCCGGCGATCTGCTGGAGCTCAAAGGCGCTGGCCGCCGTCCCACGCTCATCCCCTTTACCGAGGCCGCCGTTCTGGAGATTGACCTTGAAGGCGGAAAGATCCTGATCGATCCGCTTGCTGCAGGCCTGATCGACAATCCCGAAGATGGCAAGGACGATCCTGACCATCCGATTTTCGGCAAGAAATAAATCCATGACCTTCAAGGCAACGGTGCTGACGCTCTACCCGGACATGTTTCCGGGACATCTGGGCCATTCGCTGGCAGGCAAGGCGCTGGAACGCGGCCAATGGCAGATCGAGCCGGTGCAGATCCGCGATTTTGCGACCGATAAGCACCGCAGCGTGGACGACACTCCAGCGGGCGGTGGCGCTGGAATGGTGCTGAAACCGGACGTGCTTGC
Source organism: Rhizobium sp. CFBP 13644 (assembly GCF_014842165.1). Classification (NCBI taxonomy): domain Bacteria; kingdom Pseudomonadati; phylum Pseudomonadota; class Alphaproteobacteria; order Hyphomicrobiales; family Rhizobiaceae; genus Rhizobium; species Rhizobium sp. CFBP 13644. The sequence continues at coordinate 119,136 of NZ_JACYVF010000004.1, read as the reverse complement.
AGCCGCGATCGATGCTGTTTCGACTGACGACAACCGCCCTCGCCTGTTGATGAGCCCCCGCGGCAAACCGTTAACGCAACAAAGGGTGCGCGAAATCGCCGCCGGTGATGGCGTCATCATCATTTGCGGCCGTTTCGAAGGTGTCGACCAGCGGGTGATCGATGCCCGTGCGTTGGAAGAAGTTTGCATAGGCGACTATATTCTGTCCGGCGGCGAACCGGCCGCACTGACGCTGCTGGATGCCGTGGTGCGCATTCTGCCCGGCGTGATGGGCAACGACCTCTCGGGCGTGCATGAGAGCTTTGAGGGCGGGTTGCTGGAGCATCCGCATTATACGCGCCCGCAAGTGTGGGAAGAGCGTGATATTCCCGCCGTCCTCACCTCCGGCAACCACAAGGCCATCGAAAAATGGCGCCATGAGCAGGCGCTGGCGCTGACGAAACAGCGCCGCCCCGATCTTCTGGCAAAGCCGCCTCAGGTCTGAACGAAGTAATAGATCGACAAGACCAGCCCAACCGCGATGACCAGCATGCGGATGATCCATTGCGGCACCCGGCGCGCAATATAGACACCGCTATAACCGCCGAGCGCTGACGCCGGGATCATGATCAGCGCCGCAGGCCATGTCACCACGCCACCACTGACGAAAACAACGATGGCAACGGCTGCAATAACGACCGCGAGCAGGTTTTTGAGCGCGTTCAGATGGTGATAGGCTCCACCAACCGTCAGTCCCAGCACCGCCAGCATCATGATGCCCATGCCAGCGCCGAAAAACCCGCCATAGATCGAGGTGAAGAACTGTCCGGCAAGACTTAGCGGATTGCCAGCAGAGCGTTCACGCTCCGTGCGTGGGCGCAGCCATGGGCCTGCCGCAAACAAAAGCGTCGCGGCCAGAAGAAGCCAGGGCACAAGCTGGCGAAATTCCGGATTATCAAGGGATAGCAGCATCAGCGCACCAGCGACCGACCCGGCAATGGAGAGCAGGGCCAGAAAGACGGCGCTTTTCCAATGGGTGCGAATTTCCGGCCAATAGGCGATGACAGACGTCACATAACCGGGAAACTGAACGATGGAGGAGGTCGCATTCGCGGAAATCGGGGCAATGCCCGCAATCGTCATGGCCCCGAAGGTCAGAAATGTGCCGCCGCCCGCGATGGCGTTGACCGCACCAGACAAAAAACCACTGGCAAATAGCAGCGTGATGATGAAAATCGACATGGTGCCCTCCCGAAGCTTTTCACCCATATCCGCTCAAAAGATTCATCGCAATCTTGCAGCCGCCGACAAAATAATTGTGTAAAAGGGATGACAAATGCACCGTCTTGCTGTAATGGCCCGCGTGGTACTGGGGTTTACTCCTTTAACCGCAAGCAAAGAATGGTGAATTCGCTCCTGCCGTAAGGCATGGTCCCGAGACTTGGTTTCAAGGGATGATCGTTGAGCGCTCTGGCTGTTTCAGAAGAACTCAGAGGTTAATATGGTCAACATTATCGAACAGTTGGAAGCCGAACAGGCTGCCAAGATTGAAGCAAAGCGTACGCTTCCAGAATTTTCCCCAGGTGACACCGTTCGCGTTAACGTGCGCGTAACGGAAGGTACACGTACACGTGTACAGGCTTACGAAGGCGTCGTTATCGCCCGTTCCGGCGGCGGCATCAACGAGAGCTTCACCGTTCGCAAGATCTCCTACGGCGAAGGCGTCGAGCGCGTATTCCCGGTTTACTCTCCGCTGGTTGAAGGCGTAGAAATCGTTCGCCGCGGTAAGGTCCGTCGCGCCAAGCTCTACTACCTGCGCGACCGTCGCGGCAAGTCTGCTCGTATCGTTGAAGACACGGGCGTTCGCGCTCGCAAGCTCAACGACGCTGAGCGTCAGGCTGCTGCTGAAGAAAAGGCACGCATCGAAGCTGAAAAGGTTGCAGCTGCACAGGCTCTGGCCGCTGAAAAGGCCGCAGCAGAAGCTGCTGAAGCCAAGGCAGCAGAAGAAGCCGCAGCAGCTAAGGCAGCTGAAGAAGCTGCAAAGCCTGCAGAAGGCGCAGCTGAATAAGCTTATCCCCTTAGGGTTAGGTTACAGATTGAGAAAGGCCGCATTGGAAACGATGCGGCCTTTTTGCTATGTGCAGATAATATGAAGATCGGCAACGCTGCCGTTGCAGCGCCCCGCCCTATTTGGCCTGAGCGAAGAAAATCTTCACGGCAAAGGCCGAGAAGACACCGGCGATCGTATAATCCAGACCGCGCAGCACCTTGCGATTGCTTTGCAGCCAGCCAGACAGACTGTCTGCCGCCACGACAATGCCGATACCAATCGGCAGGGCCACGATAATCGACCAGAGGCCAAGGAAGATCAGCTTGCCCGTAACATGCGGGTCGGATGCGCTGACAAATTGCGGCAGGAAGGTCATGAAGAAAATGATGATCTTCGGGTTCAGCAGATTGACCCACAAACCATTGAAAAGAGCAGCACTCTTCGACGCCTTCGCAACCTGCTCTTTCGGGCGCTCCATCACGAAATTGGAGCCTTTGCGTATGGCCTGAATGGCAAGCCATACGAGATAGGCGGCACCGCCGGTTTTTAGAATAAGGAAGGCCGTTGGCGAAGCAACGATGAGTGCGGCGACGCCAAAGGCAACCAGCATCGTATGCACTGTAATGCCAAGATTGGTTCCCACCAGCGTCATGAACCCGGCGGCGCGCCCCTCACGCAAAGAGCGGCTGATCCACAGCGTCATATCCGGCCCGGGCGTCACGGCGAGCAACAGAATGGCGAGGGTAAAGGCAATGAGGGTTGGCAGGCTGGGTAGGAATTCCACGGGCGTCACCATGCTCTTGAAGGGTCTGATGCAAATGCATATCGCCGTTTCCCCAGCCTGCCAACAGCCACGAACAAGAATGCCGCGCCCTAGAGCGCGGCATGCGGATCAGCTGTTCAGAAACGACTTGAAGGCGTCGCCATGGGCCTCATGCCAGCGCGACAAGGGCGGCCGGTTTTCCACAATGTCACCCGCTGCCCAGAGAATGCGTTTCTCATCGGTCTTGCGGTTCACCTCACCATCGGGGCACAGAATGTAGAAATCGCCGTTGCCGATGGCATCTATCATGAAATCGACCGTCTGTTCCGGCGTCCACGCACCCGATGGCTTTTCGGTGCGCCCGTTGGCGGTCAGTCCGGTAAACACAAAACCGGGTATCAGAAGATGCGCCGACAGATTTCCATCCGGTGTGTTGCGCAATTCGTGCTGCAAAGCCTCGGTAAAGGCTTTCACGCCTGCCTTTGAGACATTATAGGCGGGATCGCCCGGCGGTGTGGTGATGCCCTGCTTCGAGCCCGTATTGATGATGAGGCCCGCCTCGCCATGGGACAGCATGGCAGGGCCAAACACCCGGCTGCCATTGACGACGCCCATCAGATTGACGCCCAGCACAGTCTCCCAGCTTGCCTGCGGCCCGAAGATGGCGCTGCCGGGCTGAATGCCCGCATTGTTCATCAGCACATGCACGCGCCCGAAACGCTGGATAACGGCACGCTCCAATGCCTGCAACTCATCGAGTTTCGACACATCGGTTAGAATGGCGACAACCTGCTCATTGCCATTTTCCGCAAGGAGCGCGGTTTCGCTTTGTGCAGCGGCCAGCTTTTCGCCATCGAGGTCAACAAGCACCACGCTCATGCCGAAACTCGCAAATTTTCGCGCGGCAGCAAGGCCGATGCCGGAGGCGGCACCGGTCACGACGGCAACATTGTTTTTGTGAAATGCGTTATGAAGGATCGTCATTGGTTTCTCCTTTTCGCTGCCGTTTCAAACATCCGGCAGCGACGTCCCATGGAACCATGCGTTCTACTGACGCGATGTGCAGTCTAGACGTGCCGGGCCTGTAAGTCACATGAAGATGAAACTGTTCCATCCGCGCCGCCTTTTGCATTTTTGTTGCACGCGCCGATAAACTCGCTAAAAGTGCCGAAATCCCAAGGAAAATGGCGATATCCTGTGTCGCCGGTACGCAAATGGATTCATTGATGGCCCTTCCAAAAGACGTAAAGAAAGTCGTTCTCGCCTATTCCGGCGGACTTGACACCTCAATCATTCTCAAATGGCTCCAGACCGAACTTGGCGCAGAGGTGGTCACTTTCACCGCTGACCTCGGCCAGGGCGAAGAGCTGGCACCGGCACGCAAAAAAGCCGAGATGATGGGCATCAAGGAAATCTTCGTGGAAGACGTGCGCGAAGAATTCGTGCGCGATTTCGTGTTCCCGATGTTCCGCGCCAATGCCGTTTATGAAGGCGTCTACCTGCTCGGCACCTCGATTGCCCGCCCGCTGATTTCAAAGCATCTGATCGATATCGCCAAGAAGACCGGCGCTGACGCCATCGCCCATGGCGCGACCGGCAAGGGCAACGACCAGGTTCGTTTCGAACTGTCTGCCTATGCGCTGAACCCCGACATCAAGATCATTGCCCCATGGCGGGACTGGACGTTCAAAAGCCGTACGGACCTTTTGAACTTTGCCGAACAGCACCAGATCCCTGTTGCCAAGGACAAGAAGGGCGAGGCTCCGTTCTCCGTCGATGCCAACCTTCTGCACTCCTCTTCCGAAGGCAAGGTTCTGGAAGATCCGGCTGTCGAAGCTCCGGAATACGTGCACATGCGCACCATTTCCCCGGAAGCCGCACCCGACAAGGCCACCATCATCAAGGTCGGTTTCCGCAAGGGTGACGCCGTCTCCATCAATGGCGTTGAAATGTCGCCAGCAACGCTTCTGGCAGCCCTCAATGATTACGGTCGCGATAACGGCATCGGTCGTCTCGATCTGGTCGAAAACCGCTATGTCGGCATGAAGTCCCGCGGCGTTTACGAAACACCCGGCGGCACCATTCTGCTGACGGCCCACCGCGCCATCGAATCCATCACGCTCGATCGCGGCGCTGCCCACCTAAAGGATGAGATCATGCCGCGTTACGCGGAGCTGATCTATTACGGCTTCTGGTTCTCGCCAGAGCGCGAAATGTTGCAGGCCCTGATCGACAAGAGCCAGGAACATGTCGACGGTGAAGTGACGCTGAAGCTCTACAAGGGCAATGTCATGGTCACAGGCCGTGAGAGCGACAAGTCGCTCTACTCAGACACGCTCGTCACATTTGAAGACGACCAGGGCGCTTACGATCAGAAGGATGCAGCAGGCTTCATCAAGCTCAACGCCCTTCGCCTGCGCACGCTCGCCAAGCGCAATCTCGGCAAGTAAGATTTAAGCGAATGATTTTGAAAGCCCCGGTCATCGCCGGGGCTTTTTCATGCCTGCCTGCGCGACAGCAAGGCAAAGGCCAGGTAACTGGCGACTGCGCTCAATTCCATCAACGGAATGATGATACCGAAACTCGTCAGCGGCGAGCCAAGCAGAGCTGCGGCGACACCTGCTGCAAAACCGGCACTCATCTGAATGAACCCCATCATGGCCGAGGCGGACCCGGCAATATGCGGAAAAGGCGCCATGCCCATGGTGATGACGTAAGGCGTCAGCAACGCAAGCCCAAATGTCGCCACGGCGACAGGCCCCATGATGGAAATGAACGAAGGCTGGATGAACTGCACCGACAGAAATATCAGCACGCCACCCGTTGCCGACAGGCAAAGACCCGCCACCGCACAGCGCCGGTCGCCCATTCTGCGTGACATGAACCGCAGGGCAATCGAACCCAGAAAATACGCGCCTGACTGCATCAGCATTCCCACGCCAAAGGCCGTCGGCGACAAGCCGACATCGTTGATCAGCACGAAGGGCAACATCGTCGCCTGGGCATAGAGCGCCCCGACAGTGCCGCCCAGCACTAAGGCCGACAGCAGGAAGCGTGGCGACGCCAGAAGCTCGCCATAGGCACTCAGCAAGCGGGACGGGCGCAGTCGGCTCCGATCCGGCACCGTCGTTTCGCGCAGCAACCAGATGACCGCCGTGAGTGAGATCACGCCGAAGGCGAGCATCAGAGCAAACACCGATTGCCAGCCGAATGCCAGCAGAGACAGGCCGCCAATGGTTGGCCCCGCCGCAGGCCCCACGGCCAGCATGATGCCGATGAGGTTGAGAATGCCGGTGGCCTGATGTCCGCTGAACTGGTCTCGAACGACTGCGCGGGCAACGGTGACACCGACAGAAGCGCCGATGCCCTGAATGAGACGGGCAGCCAGCAGCATCTCGACATTGGGTGCAAAGGCCGCAAGGGCTCCGCCCGCAAGATAGATCAGCAAAAACAGGATCGTCGCCTTGCGCCGCCCAAACGCATCCGACATGGCACCGGCAATCAGCTGGGCAATGGCAAAGCCGCCGAAATAGAGCGTCAGGCTCATCTTGATGGCGGAGTCCGTCGTGGCAAAGGCCCTCACAAGCTCCGGCATGGCAGGCGTGTAGATCGCCATTGACACCGGCCCGATCGAGGTCAGCATGGCACCGAGCATCGCAGTGCGCCGCACCGTCATGGGCGTTGTGGATGCGCTCATTCGGGTTCCCGACTGCTCTTGTCGCTCACCGCAGCCTGCAGGTTCTTCTGCACCAGTGCCAGCAATGCATGAAACGTCGATAGATCGCTCTCGCTGAACCCTTCCGTCGCCTGGCCGATGACGCTATCGACCTCATGGCGAACCGCGACCAGCATGTCCGCCGAACTCTGCGTCAGATAGATGCACTTGGACCGCCGGTCATCCGGGTTGGGCCGACGCTCCACCAGCCCGAGCGATTCGAGCCTGTCGAGATAAGTGCAGACCGTCATGGGTTCGAGACCGATGCGGCTGGCAATATCGGCCTGCTTGCTGCCTTCGATGGCGGAAACTGTCAAAAGCGCCCTCGCCTCGCCCGGTGTGAGGCCAAGGCCAGCATTGCTGATCAGTTTCTCAAAAGCGGTGTTGAGAAAACGTGCGCTGCTATTAAGCAGAAATGCCAGTGTTTCTTTTTCAAGGGAGGTGTTCATGGCGCGCCTGTTTCATAAGCCTCCCTTATAAAAAACTTCGCCACCCGCTGGCAAGGCGGCATGAAAATAGTTTCGCCCGCAAGCCATCTGATCCCCATCAGGCATATTGAAACACCGCCGCAGCCATGCCCATATGCACACAAACAGCATCTGCATGAGGACGAACCGATGACTTCCACAGCCGCGCACTATCCCGCCCTGACCGAATGGAACGGACCAAACGGACTGCCACGGTTCGAGGCTGTGAAAGATGAGGATTTCGCAGGTGCTTTCGATGCAGCACTCGCCTCCCATGATGCTGAAATCGATGAGATTGCCGGCAACGCAGACGAGCCAAGCTTTGCCAACACCATCATCGCACTGGAAACAGCAGGCGACTCACTGTCACGTGTTTCGGCCCTGTTCTGGAACAAGGCGGGTGCCCACACCAACCCTGATATCCAGGCACTGGAGCGGGAAATCGCGCCGAAAATGTCGCGCCACTATTCCAAGATCAGCATGAATGCGGCGCTCTTTGCCCGCGTCGATGCGCTCTGGGAAAAACGCGATACGCTGGGACTGACGGGCGAAGAGCTGCGCGTGCTGGAACGCCACTGGAAGGGTTTCGTCCGCTCCGGTGCCAAGCTTGAGCGGCCCGAGCAGGAGCGGCTTGCCGCCATCAATGAAGAACTGGCTGGCCTTGGCGCTAAATTTGGCCAGAACGTTCTGGCCGATGAGAAAGGCTGGAAGCTGTTTCTCTCCTCGGAAGAAGAGCTTGCGGGCCTTCCCGGCTTCCTGCGTGATTCCATGGAAAGTGCGGCCCGCGAACATGGCGAAGACGGCAAGTTCGCCGTGACCCTGTCCCGCTCCATCATCGAACCCTTCCTCACCTTCTCCGAGCGCCGTGACCTGCGCGAGCAGGCCTTCAAGGCTTGGGTCGCACGCGGCGAAAATGACGGTGAAACCGACAATCGCGAGACGGTGAAGCGCACGCTTTCCCTGCGCAATGAGAAAGCGACGCTTCTGGGCTATGCCAATTTCGCGGCCTACAAGCTGGATAACACCATGGCAAAAACACCGGATGCGGTGAACAGCCTGTTGATGCAGGTCTGGGAAAAAGCCGTCGCCCGCGCTGGAGAGGAAGAGGCAGAACTCGCCGCCGTCATCCGCGAGGAAGGCAAGAACCACGATGTGATGCCGTGGGACTGGCGCCATTACGCTGAAAAACTGCGGGCTCAAAAATTCAACTTTTCGGAAGCCGAACTCAAGCCCTACCTGCAACTGGAAAAAATTCTCGAGGCCTGTTTCGATGTGGCGCACCGCCTGTTCGGCATTCGCGCTGTCGAGCTGAAGGACGTGACCGCCTATCATCCAGATGTCCGCACCTTCGAAATCCGCAACGAAAAAGGCGATCTCGTCGCTATGTTCTTAGGGGACTTCTTCGCCCGGTCATCGAAGCGCTCCGGTGCCTGGATGAGTTCCTTCCAGTCGCAGCACAAACTGCCCCTGAAGAACGGCGCAACCGGCGAATTGCCGATCATCTACAATGTCTGCAATTTCGCAAAGCCTTCGCAGGGCAAGCCAGCGCTGCTGTCGCTGGATGATGCCCGCACCCTGTTCCATGAATTTGGCCATGGGCTGCACGGCATGCTGTCCAACGTCACCTACCCTTCCGTCTCTGGAACAGGCGTCTCGCGCGATTTTGTGGAATTGCCGTCGCAGCTCTACGAACACTGGCTGACCGTGCCTGAGATCCTCGAAACCTATGCACTGCATTACGAGACAGGAGAACCGATGCCGAAGCCTTTGCTGGACAAGGTGCTCTCAGCCCAAACCTTCAATGCCGGTTTCAACACCATCGAATTCACCTCATCGGCACTCGTTGATATGGCTTTCCACACACGCGGCACCGTCACAGACCCGATGGCTGTGCAGGCAGAGGTTCTGGCGTCGCTCAATATGCCGAAATCCATCGTCATGCGCCACGCGACCCCGCATTTCCAGCACGTGTTTTCAGGCGATGGCTATTCGGCCGGCTACTATTCCTACATGTGGTCGGAAGTTCTGGATGCGGATGCCTTCGCAGCCTTTGAGGAAACGGGAAACCCCTTCGACGCGGACATGGCGCGCAAGCTGAAGGACAATATTTATTCCGTTGGCGGCTCTGTGGACGCAGAAGAAACCTACAAGCTGTTTCGCGGCAAGATGCCAAGCCCCGATGCCATGCTGAAAAAGCGGGGGCTGGTTTCGGCCTGAGTCTCCTTGAGAGTCGGGGCCTGACACATGAAAACTGTCATATTTCTCTGCTATGGCGTTTCTGCAAGGGGCTTATGTGGCAGCCCCCCTTTCATTTTTGCAAAAAAAAGGTTATAGGCCCGCCAGACTAAATTGGCGCATTTCAAGATTTGACGCCCCAACCTCAGAGATATTGAACAATGGCAATTCGCAACATCGCGATTATCGCGCACGTTGACCATGGCAAAACGACGCTCGTTGACGAGCTTCTGAAGCAGTCCGGTTCGTTCCGCGAAAACCAGCGCGTTGCAGAGCGCGTCATGGACAGCAATGACCTCGAAAAAGAACGCGGCATTACCATTCTCGCCAAGGCGACGTCTGTGGAGTGGAAGGGCGTTCGCATCAACATCGTCGACACCCCCGGCCACGCCGACTTCGGTGGTGAAGTCGAACGTATTCTGTCGATGGTGGACGGCGCTATCGTTCTCGTCGACTCGTCTGAAGGCCCAATGCCACAGACCAAGTTCGTCGTGTCCAAGGCGCTCAAGGTTGGTCTTCGCCCAATCGTCGCCATCAACAAGATCGACCGTCCCGATGGCCGTCATGAAGAAGTCATCAACGAAGTGTTCGACCTTTTCGCGAACCTTGATGCCACAGACGAGCAGCTCGACTTCCCGATCCTGTACGGTTCCGGTCGCGATGGCTGGATGAACGTCAACCCTGAAGGTCCGAAGGATGAAGGTCTTGCACCGCTGCTCGATCTCGTTCTGAAGCACGTTCCTGAGCCAACGGTTGAAGAAGGCCCGTTCCGTTTGATCGGTACGATCCTTGAAGCCAACCCTTTCCTCGGCCGCATCATCACCGGACGCATCGCTTCCGGCTCGATCAAGCCGAACCAGGCCGTCAAGGTTCTGGGCCAGGATGGCAAGACCATCGAAACCGGTCGTATTTCCAAGATCCTTGCATTCCGCGGCATCGAGCGCACAGCCATTGAAGAAGCCCATGCAGGCGACATCGTCGCTATCGCTGGTCTTTCCAAGGGTACTGTTGCTGACACGTTCTGCGATCCTTCGGTTACCGAAGCGATGACAGCGCAGCCAATCGATCCGCCAACGGTTACCATGTCCTTCATCGTTAACGACAGCCCTCTGGCTGGCACCGAAGGCGACAAGGTCACATCGCGCGTTATCCGCGATCGTCTGTACAAGGAAGCCGAAGGCAACGTTGCGCTGAAGATCGAAGAAGCCGAAGGCAAGGATTCGTTCTTCGTATCCGGCCGTGGCGAATTGCAGCTTGCAGTTCTTATCGAAACCATGCGTCGCGAAGGCTTCGAACTTGCCGTTTCGCGTCCTCGCGTTGTCATGCAGAAGGACGAGAACGGCCAGACCATCGAGCCGATCGAAGAAGTCGTCGTCGACGTTGATGAAGAGCATTCCGGTATCGTTGTTCAGAAGATGTCCGAGCGCAAGGCAGAGATGACCGAGCTTCGCCCATCCGGCGGCAACCGCGTTCGCCTGAAGTTCCTGGCACCGACCCGTGGCCTCATCGGCTACCAGTCTGAACTGCTGACGGACACACGCGGCACGGCCATCATGAACCGCCTGTTCCACTCCTACCAGCCGTTCAAGGGCGCTATCGCTGGTCGCGTTCAGGGCGTTCTGCTGTCGAATGGTTCCGGTGAAGCTGTTGCATACGCCATGTTCAACCTGGAAGATCGCGGCCCGATGATGATCGAGCCCGGCGAAAAGGTTTACGCTGGCATGATCATCGGCATTCACACCCGTGACAACGACCTTGAAGTCAACGTTCTCAAGGGCAAGCAGCTCACCAACATCCGCGCCGCCGGCAAGGATGAAGCGGTGAAGCTGACACCGCCGATCCGCATGACACTCGACCGTGCGCTCTCCTGGATCCAGGACGATGAGCTGATGGAAGTGACGCCAAAGTCCATCCGTCTGCGCAAGATGTTCCTGGACGCCAACGACCGCAAGCGTTTCGACAAGGCAAAGCTTGCTGTCTGATTGAGAGCGTTACAATAAAGTTTGAAGAACCCGGCCCTCGCGCCGGGTTTTTTATTGTCTGGAATTTGTCCCGTCAGACGGCCGCACTTAATTTGCGGGATTGAGTCGCACGACACTTGCGTCAATGGTAAATATAGCGTTAATTTTTAAGCCTCATCCACATGAATAGGCTGTGGGTAAGCTTGAAGCCGTTAACCTTTATGGCTGGAAAGTTTCCTGTGGCGGGGTCAGAATCGCGTTATGAAAACGTTATCCATAGAGATTCGCCGAGCAGAGCCGGACGATGCGCGCGCCATTTCCGATGCGCACCGATCGGCCTGGCAGCAGGCCTATGAGGGACTGATTCCCCATAAGCCGCTCCGGCAGATGGTGGATCGGCGCAACGAGACGTGGTGGCGCAAGGCCGCGCGCGGCTCCGCAACAATGCTGGTCATAGAAGTTGCTGGCGTCGTCGCTGGCTACACCACACTCGGCCTCAGCCGCGCCCGGGGCCTGCCCTATGATGGCGAGGTCTATGAGCTTTACCTGCGCCCGGAATATCAGGGCATGGGGCTTGGCTCATCGCTTTTCCTCGAAGCCCGTCGCCTCCTGAAGTCTCTCGGCTGCAACGGCGTTGTGGTCTGGTGCTTGGAAGACAGCGATGTCGCCAACCGCTTCTTCCGCTCCCATGGCGGCAGAGACGTGGCTGAGGGCATGGAAGACTTCGCCGGCACGCAGTTGCGCAAGCTGGGCTTTGCGTGGCGCTGAATGCGCCCATCATGAACGCAAGCGGCGTACCGCCTTTGCACGGTTTGGCCTTCAAATAGAACCACTTTTGCGCTATTGCAGCAAAAGCGATAACGATTGGCTCGGCCATTCGTCCTATTTTCGGAGTGAGAGATGGAAAAGTTTACCAAGCTGACGGGTGTTGCCGCCCCCATGCCGGTCGTCAACATCGATACGGACATGATCATTCCGAAGGATTATCTAAAGACGATCAAGCGCACCGGCCTCGGCACCGGCCTGTTTGCCGAATCCCGCTATCTGGAAGATGGCACGCCCAATCCTGATTTTGTGTTGAACAAGCCTGCCTACCAGAACGCGCAGATCCTCGTTGCTGGCGATAATTTCGGCTGCGGCTCTTCGCGTGAACATGCGCCTTGGGCGCTGCTGGATTTCGGCATTCGCTGCGTCATCTCCACCAGCTTTGCGGATATTTTCTACAGCAACTGTTTCAAGAACGGCATTCTGCCCATCGTCGTCAGCCCGGAAAATCTGGAAAAGCTGATGGACGATGCCTCGCGCGGCTCCAACGCCGTCGTGACTGTCGATCTGGAGAAGCTGGAAATCAGCGGCCCGGATGGCGGCACGATCACCTTCGAACTCGATGAGTTCAAGCGCCACTGCATGCTGAACGGTCTTGATGACATCGGCCTGACGCTGGAACATGCTGGTGCCATCGAAGGATTTGAAAAGTCCAACGCCACTGCCCGTCCCTGGGCGTGAGATTTCGCGCCCAATTTGATCTGCCACCCGTACCAAATCACCTTGGACCTTCCTTGAAATAGGCCATCTGCAAGGCTAAGAAGCCTCGTCATGCAACGTCTGTTGTGTGACGTAGGATTTTTGAATGCGCCCGCCGTTTTGAAACCACCCCATGGTTTTGCGTCGTGGCCAAGGAGGGTTTTCATGACTATGCGCACGCTTTTCCTGCTGCCCGGTGACGGCATCGGCCCCGAAGCCATGGCGGAAGTCCGCAAGCTGATCGATTATCTGAATGCCGAGAAGGCAGCGGGCTTTACGACGCAGGAAGGCCTGGTCGGCGGCTGCGCTTACGATGCGCATGGTGTCGCCATTTCTGACGCAGATATGGAAAAGGCGCTTGCTGCAGACGCCATTCTGTTCGGCGCGGTCGGCGGCCCGAAATGGGACGGCGTGCCCTATGATGTGCGCCCTGAGGCGGGTCTGCTGCGTCTGCGCAAGGATCTGGAGCTGTTCGCCAATCTGCGTCCCGCCATCTGCTACCCTGCCCTCGCCGCAGCATCATCGCTGAAGCAGGAACTGGTCGAAGGCCTCGATATCCTCATCGTCCGCGAATTGACGGGCGGCGTCTATTTCGGTGAGCCGAAGCAGATCATCGATCTGGGCAACGGCCAGAAGCGCGGCATCGATACCCAGATTTACGACACATTCGAAATCGAGCGCATTGCCAGCGTGGCGTTTGAGCTGGCCCGCACCCGTGGTAACCGCGTTTGCTCCATGGAAAAGCGCAACGTCATGAAATCAGGCGTGCTGTGGAACCAGGTCGTGACGGAAACCCACGCGGCCAAGTTCAAGGATGTGGAACTGGAACATATGCTGGCGGATGCTGGCGGCATGCAGCTGGTGCGCAAGCCCAAGCAGTTCGACGTCATCGTCACCGACAACCTGTTCGGCGATATGCTCTCGGATGTTGCGGCGATGCTCACAGGCTCGCTCGGCATGCTGCCATCCGCGTCGCTCGGTGCGCCAGATGCCAAGACCGGCAAGCGCAAGGCCATGTATGAGCCCGTCCACGGCTCGGCCCCTGACATCGCCGGCAAGGGCATCGCCAACCCGATCGCCATGATCGCTTCCTTTGCAATGTGCCTGCGTTATTCCTTCAACATGGTGGATGAGGCAACGAAGCTTGAAACAGCCATTGCCAACGTTCTGGACAAGGGCATTCGCACCGCAGATATCGTATCCGACGGCAGCCGTCAGGTCTCGACATCTGAAATGGGCGATGCTGTTCTTGAAGAGTTCAAGGCGCTGTCGGCGTAAATGATGCTGCATGGGCAGGGGGCGTCGCGCCCTGCCCGGCATTATCTTTAGACAAGAGAGGCTCATATCTCTTGTCTGTCAGCGTTTTCAGAAACGCGACAATCGCGTCCACCCGCTTGTCATCAAGCGCCGGAGCCTGTGTCAGCTCGGTCATGGCAATATTCTCAGGCACTTCAGGCACGTCCCACGTCTCACCCGTTTCCGGGTTGATCTGACGGCTGGGCTTCTTGCTTTTGTATTTCACGTAAAACAGCACGACCGTGCGCAGATCCTTGAAGACGCCATTGTGCATATAAGGGCCCGTCACCGCGACATTGCGGAGCGTTGGCACCTTGAACTTGCCGCGCTGTGCCGGATCACCCGCAACAGCAGGGTTCTGCGCGAGACCAAGATCCACCGCATCAGGCTTTGAGCCATTGGCCGCCCGCACAGCCTTGTTGGCGGGAACGCCGATATTGAAATATTTGTGGTTGGTGAAAACACCGTCGGAAAGCCCGTTGCTGCCCCGGATTTCGTGGCAAGTGTTACAATTGGTAAATTGCGAGGAAGACATCAACACCCGGCCAAGCTCTTCCTGATCGGTCAGCTTTTCCTCACCGCGCAGAAAGCGGTCATATTTGGAATCGAAGGTTGAGAACGTATCGGAACGCTCAAAGGCGGCCAGCGCCCTGCCCATGGCCGCAAAGGCAGCATCATCGCTTTGGAACACATCGCTACCGAACTGGGTGCCGAAAGCCGTCACGTAATCGGGATTTTCCTTCAGCCGCTTTATAAGCGTGCCCTTGTCCGGCATGCCCATTTCAACCGGGTTCAATGGCGGGCCACCGGCCTGGTCTTCCAGCGTGGAGGCACGCCCATCCCAGAACTGCCCGCCCACGTATTCACCGGCGTCATTCTTGCCGAAGGGTGGCGAGAATTTCGCGTAGGCTGCCGTTGGCACGTTGCGGTCGCCCAAGGACGTCCCGTCATCACCCAGCGAAACATCGTGCCCGACCTTGTCGGTCTCGCGCCCATCGGTAAAGCCCAACGCCTCCATGTGACAGGTGGAGCAGGACATGGTGCGGTTCTTGGACAGGTTGGGATCAACAAACAGCGCCGCGCCCAGCTTTTGCAGCGCTGCCGTGTCTTCGGCATAGGCGTGCCCAATGGTCCCCATACCGAGGGCCAGAATGCACACAGCAACAATGGAATTCTTATACTTCATCATGGCTGAGGCCGGTTGTCGTGGAACTGCGTGCTCTATAGCACCTCAATAAAGCGAAGCACAGAAACTTTCCGTGCCCGCTCCACTTTGCCGCAGCAGATTTTTTCAGTCGATCTGGAAATAATTCTCGAAGGATTCCGGGAAATTCTGCCGTGCCACGCGCTCGTCGATGATGAGCATGGCTTCGTAGGACAAGGGATCGAAATTCTTGTCAGCAGGCAGCACTTCGCGCCCGAACAACAGGCTGAGCCGAGCCGCATCCAGATTGCCGCGCTCAAACGGTTCGTTGCCGAACTGATGCCAGAGCGCATGCAGGAACGCCGCATCGACCTTATGTTCGGGCGAATCATTACGGGCGCGGCGCGGAATATGCTTGATGGGCGTCACGCCGCGCGGGTTTGCGCGGCGTATGGTGAATTGAATGCCCGTGCTCGGCATGCCGGATGGAAAGCCGCGGTGTTTCGTCATTTCAGGCAGCTTTGCCATCGTTTTTTCCTTATGCTTTGCCGATTTTGTCCTGGGTCTTCGTATCGAAGTCGGACGCATCATGGCGTTCGTGCAATTGTTCCGAAGGGTCGCCGTTCATCTTGTTGACCATACGACCACGCTTGACGGCTGGACGTTCCGCAATCTCGTCTGCCCAGCGCGTCAGGTGCTTGTAGCTTCTCACATCCAGAAACACATCGGCCTTTGGATAGGACTGCCCGCGCACCAGATTGCCATACCACGGCCAAACCGCAATATCAGCAATCGAATACTGCGAACCCGCGAGATAGCGGTTTTCTGCCAGATGGCGGTCCAGCACGTCAAGCTGTCGCTTCGCTTCCATGGCAAAACGGTCGATGGCATATTTGATGTGGATAGGCGCATAGGCATAAAAATGGCCGAAACCGCCGCCCAGATAGGGGCCGGACGCCATCTGCCAGAACAGCCAGTTGATCGCTTCCGTGCGTCCCTTGTGATCTTCAGGCAGAAACGCGCCGAATTTTTCAGCCAGATAGAGCAGGATGGAGCCGCTTTCGAAAACGCGCGTCGGCTCTGGCGTGGAATGGTCCACCAATGCCGGAATTTTCGAATTGGGGTTTGCCTTGACGAAATCCGAGCCGAACTGATCGCCTTCACCGATTTTGATCAGCCACGCATCATGTTCCGCACCGGAATGTCCAGCGGCCAAAAGCTCTTCCAGCATGATGCCGACTTTCTGGCCATTGGGCGTCGCAAGCGAATAGAGCTGCAGCGGATGTTTGCCGACAGGCAGTTCCTTGTCATGGGTCGGACCGGCGATGGGGCGGTTGATATTGGCGAACTGACCACCATTGCCCTTTTCCCATTCCCACACGTCAGCGGGTTCGTAACCGGCAGGAAAGTTGTTTTCGGGGGATTTCTCGGTCATGAAAATCTATCCTTGTTGAATGGATCAAGCGCCAGTACGCAGCGCATCACCACAATATAGGGAGGCGGCGACATTCCTCCACCACACGATCGATGAGAAAAACTTAACCTTTGGCGATGGCGTGAAAAAACGTGCCCGTCACCAGCCCACGCCTGCCGCCGGAAGGCCCAAGTGGCTTTCCCTGCCCGTCGGCAATCTGCGCGAAGGCATCATCATGCCCGGCATCGATCACACGGGCATAATGAAACTCATGGCCGCGCAACACCTCGCCTGCCCGCCCCAGCAGTCCATCGACAGCAATGGTCGCCTGTCGGTAGCCAAGGTTCATCTTGCGCTTGGCAAAGCTGGTGGCATGGGACAAAAGCCCCGTCATGGCATGGCTCACGCCATCTGCATCTTCCAGCCCCTCACCCAGCACCATATAGCCACCGCATTCCCCATGAACGGGCTTTGCCTGCGAAAATCGCGAGAGACCCGCCTTGAAATTGCTTGCCGCCGCAAGCGTTCCCGCGTGAAGCTCAGGATATCCACCCGGCAGCCAGCACACATCGCAGGAAGCATCAGGCGCTTCGTCGGCAAGCGGCGAAAACGGGATGATCTCAGCGCCGGCCTGACGCCAATGGCGCTGAAGATGCGGGTAGAGAAACGTAAAGGCGGCATCCTGCGCCAGCGCGATGCGCTGACCGGGTGGCGTGATTGCGGCTTCCACCGAGCCCTGCGGCATCTCCACGGGGCGCGCCAGCGATAGAAGCGCATCAAGATCAATCGCCTGCTCCATCGCATCGGCAAGCCGTTCGATATGGGCGTCGATCTCAGGATGCTCGCTGGCCTGCACCAGCCCCAGATGTCGCTCCGGCAACACCAGCGATGGATCACGCATCACACAGCCCGCTACGGCCAAACCGATTTTTTCAATGGCTTGCGAACACAAGGTCCGGTGTCTCTCGCTGCCAGCACGGTTGAGCACAACAGCAGACATTTTGACCTCAGGATCATAATGGGCAAATCCGTGGGCAACCGCCGCAGCCGTCTGGGATTGGCCCGATATATCCAGCACCAACAAAACCGGTATGCCGAACAGCCGCGCCAGATCGGCAGCCGATCCGGTCCGGTTTTCCGGCACCACGATGCCGTCAAACAGGCCCATCGCGCTTTCAATCAGCACCAGTTCCGCATCCTCAGCCTGCTGGGCGAACAGATGCCGCAGCAAATCCGGCTGCATGGCCCAGCTGTCGAGATTAAGGCCCGGCGTGCCCGCGGCAAAGGCATGGAAACCGGGATCGATATAGTCAGGCCCTGTCTTGATGCCCCGCACCTTCACACCGCGTCTGGCAAAGGCGCGCAAAAGGCCGATGGTGACGCTGGTCTTGCCCGAACCGGACCGTGGCGCGCCGATAATGATCGCCCGCGCCGTCATGGCCTGCCCTTTTTCACGATAAGTGGTCTCGACATTCACACTGCCTGTTGTTTACCGATGACGGCCATAGCCGTAACCGCTATAGAAACAGCATGGAAACGGATGGAAAAAACCTGCGTCGCGGCTGGACGACCGGCGCCTGCGCCACGGCGGCGGCAAAAGCCGCATGCACCGCGTTGCTGACCGGTGATGTTCCATACCTTGTCGAGATCGAACTTCCAAGCGGCAAGCATGTCGGCTTTTCCATCGCAAGCTCAACAATTGGCGAGGGATTTGCCCGTGCTGGCGTCATCAAGGATGCAGGCGACGACCCTGACGTGACCCATGGCGCACTGATCGAAACCACGATACGGCGCGGGCAGTCCGGCACCGGCATCACCTTCAAGGCGGGCAGGGGTGTGGGCACAGTCACCCGTCCCGGTCTGCCGCTCGCCATCGGCGAACCCGCTATCAACCCCGTACCCCGCAAGATGATTGCCGCTGCCATCCACGAAGTTGCAGGCGACGATGCCGATTTTGAAGTCGAGATCGCCGTGGAAAACGGCGAGATACTCGCTGAGAAGACGCTGAATGGACGACTGGGCATTGTCGGCGGCCTCTCCATTCTCGGCACCACCGGCATCGTCATTCCCTTCTCCTGCTCCGCTTGGATACATTCCATCTGGCGCGGCATCGATGTGGCGCGTGCCGAAAAACTTCCCCATATTCTCGGCGCCACCGGCGACACCTCGGAAAAAGCCGGTCAGGCGCTGCATGGATTGCCAGATACGGCCCTGATCGACATGGGCGATTTCATCGGCGGCATGCTAAAATATCTACGCACCCACCCGGTAGAAAAAATCACCATCGCGGGCGGCGTCGCCAAGATGACCAAACTCGCGCAAGGCATGCTGGATGTGCATTCTAAGCGCGGCCTTGCCGACCTCGAAGCGCTGGCCAACCTTGCGACCGAGGCGGGTGGCGACGACGCTTTGGCGGAAGCCATCCGGCAGGCAAATATGGTGGCTCACGCCTTCACGCTGGCAGGGGCCGTCGGTATCGATCTTGGTCAGGCAGTCGCGCGCAATGCCTGGAAAACGGCAGCTGGCGCGCTGAAAAGACCGGAGACGGAACTCGAAATCCTCGTCTTCGACCGCAGTGGAACGCTGAAGGGACGCGCTCCCTTCACACCGTCAGATCAACCATCCGCATTGCCTTGAGGGTTGCGGAACCGGCGCACATAGTCAGTGCTGTAAAGCGCGCTTTCACGAAAATCCTGAGAGCCTAAACCCTTGCCGACGAAGATCAGCGCCGTGCGTTCCACCGGCTCCTGCGCCAGCTTTGATTCGATATCGCCAAGTGTACCGGCAATAATCCGCTCTTCCGGCCACGATGCCCTGACAATGATGGCCACAGGGCAATCAGCACCATAAAGCGGCGTCAAATCCTCGACCACCTTGGCAATGGCGTGAATGGCAAGATGAATGGCCAGTGTTGCCCCCGTCGCACCAAAGGCCTTCAACGTCTCCGTTTCCGGCATCTTCGACGCACGACCCGACACCCGCGTCAGCACAAGGCTCTGCGCCACTTCCGGCACCGTCAGCTCGCGCTGCAACGTCGCGGCAGCGGCAGCAAAGGAGGGAACGCCGGGTGTGACGGTATAATCCAGCCCCAGACGCTCCAGACGGCGGATCTGCTCGCCCATGGCGCTCCAGATGGACAGATCCCCTGAATGCAGCCGCGCCACATCCTTGCCATCACGGGCAGCCGCGACGAATTCCGCTTCGATCTCGTCAAGCGAAAGTGCCGCCGTATCCACGATATGCGCACCTTCAGGGCAATGTTCCAGCAACGCCTTGGGAACCAGCGATCCCGCATAGAGGCAAACGGGGGACTTGGCGATCAGATCGCGCCCGCGCACTGTGATAAGATCAGCGGCACCCGGACCGGCACCGATAAAATGAACCGTCATTCGTTCTCTCCTAAAGTGGCAAGCGCCACCGTCATATCGCCTGTTACCATGCGCGGTGCCATCAACCGTGATCCCGGCCCCAGTGCCGCAAGCGCCGCCGCTTCGCTGAGGCTGGGGGAGCCCGAATGTTTAAGGCTTGTTGCCGATTGCGTCATCGTTCTGGCACCTGCAAGTTCGAAATCCGCCTGCGCCACCACGACAAATGCCATGCCGAGCCGTGTTGCGGCCTCCAGCAGAGCCGGTTCGTCCGATTTCATCGGTGCTGTCGCCATGAAATCGATTTTAACGTGGTGCGTTCGCGCCGCCTCTTCCAATGCAGCCATAACCGCATCAACGGTGACACCCTGCCGGCACCCGACGCCCGCGACAATCACGGCTTGACCCACGCCCATTGCGTGACCGGCATAGAAGGACGCCAGCCCTGCATGGACCCGACAGGCGAGGCGCGTGTCACCTCAAGCCGGATCAGCGAACCGCCCAGACGGGCCTGTGCTGCCAGCAAAACCGCATCCATTTCCAGCGTCACCGCATTGGCAACCAGCCGCCCGCCGGGCCGCAATCCCGAAATCGCCGCCTCCAGAACACCGTCTTCACTGCCACCGCCGCCGATAAAAATCGCATCCGGCGTGGGCAAGCCCGCCAATGCAGAAGGCGCAGCACCCCTGATAATCTGAAGTCCCGGCACTCCGAAGGCCTGCGCATTGCGTTCGGCGCGCTCGGCCCGCTCCGCATGCTGCTCGATGCCAATGGCCCGCAGGGACGGATGCGCCAACATCCATTCAATACCGATGGAACCGGAACCCGCTCCAATATCCCACAATAATTCCCCGAAGCGCGGAGCAAGCGATGACAGTGTCACCGCACGGATTTCCCGCTTGGTCATCTGCCCATTATGCTCAAACAGCGCATCATCCAGCCCCTGCGCAAATGGCAAAATGCGAGGCTTTTCATCCGCAACCACCTCGATGGCGACGAGGTTCAGCGGGTCTATATCAGCAAAAGAAAAATCAGCCGCTGTGGCCTGCCTGCTCCTCTCCCTCGGACCACCCAAGGCTTCCAGCAGGATGAGCTTTGAGCGCCCGAAACCGGCTTGCGTCAAAAGAGTGGCCAAAAGGGCAGGGGTCTTTTCATCCGATGTCAGCACGAGGAGCTTCGCTCCTGCATGCAGATGCGGGCGGATCAAATCAATCGGGCGACCATGTAGGGAAACGCAGTCGGTGGCCTGCAACGCCCAGCCCAGCCGTGATGCCGCCAGCGAAAAGGCTGATGGGGCAGGGTAGGCGATGGTTTCTGCCACAGCCACATGCTTGAGCAGGGTCACGGCGACGCCATAGAGAAACGGGTCACCGGATGCCAGAACGCAGACCTTTCGGCCACGCAGCGCCACAATATCCGCCATCTCCACATCAAACGGCACCGGCCATGGCCGCGCCTGACCTTTGATGGCCTCTGCCGCCAGCGCCAGATGCCTGACGCCACCGAAAACGAATTCAGCACTCTCAATGGCAAGCCGCGCATGGGCACTCAGCCCGGCAACACCATCCTCGCCAATCCCGACGATGGAAAGCCAGCGCACCGCCTTCTTTTCAGTGGATGCGGCATCCATTCCGGCATATTCAGAGACCATGATACGCTCCATACTCATTCTCGGTGGCACAGCGGATGCCCGCATCATGGCTGGCAAGCTGGCGGACGAATCCGGCTACCGGTTGTTGCTGTCCATGGCGGGCCGCACCCGCGATCCCGTGCCGCAACCGGTTCCGATGCGCAGCGGCGGCTTTGGTGGAGCGAATGGCCTTGCCACCTTCATCACCGAGAACGGCTTTGATCTTCTTGTCGATGCCACCCATCCCTATGCGGCGCGCATATCCGCCAATGCCGCGAAAGCCGCTGAAATCGCAAACGTGCCGCTGATTGCTCTGGAAAGACCCGCCTGGGGAAGACGCGACGGCGATGACTGGCAGGACGTGGCCGATGTCCAGGCAGCGGTGAACGCTCTGGGCACGGACAGCGAACACGCCTTCCTGGCCCTTGGCCGTCAGGAACTGCTGCCCTTTGAAGCCGCGCCCCACCACCATTACCTCATTCGCAGTGTCGATCCCGTCGAGCCGCCTTTGCGCGTGCCCCATGCCAGCTACATCACAGCGCGAGGGCCGTTTGCGGTGGAAGACGAAATTGAGCTCCTGCGGGAAAACCGCATCCGCTTCATCGTGTCCAAAAACTCGGGCGGCACGGCTGCCTATGCCAAGATCGAAGCGGCGCGAAAGCTCGGCATTTCCGTGCTGATGATTGCGCGCCCGCCGCGCCCGACCGGAATGACGGTTCCCACGATCAACGCTGCGCTGGCCGCAATCCGCCATCAGCTCTCCCTTTTGGATGAGCGCGGCGAATAGACCAGCGGCTCTGCGCCGGGTCTGTCGATCAGCCGCGTTTCCACCGAACCGACGATGATGCAGGTTGCCATATCCGCCATGTCGCTGCGCGCATCGGCCAAGGGCACAACCCGCATACGCTCATCCGCCCGCCCGGCAGCCCGACCGAAAATGACCGGCACCGTTCCCGGCAGGTTCGCCCGCAAAACATCGAACGCCGTTGCCAGCTGGTGCGGGCGCGCCTTGCTGACCGGATTGTAGAAGGCCATCACGAAACCGGCCTCAGCCGCCAGAACCAGACGCTTCTCAATCAGCGACCAGGGTTTCAGATTATCCGACAGGGAAATGGCACAGAAATCATGCCCCAGCGGCGCACCGGCCTTCGCTGCCACGGCCAGCATCGCCGTGACACCCGGCACAACGCGAAAATCAATGCTTCGCCAATCGGCAGGACCGTTTTCGATGGCCTCGCAGACGGCAGCCGCCATGGCAAACACACCGGGATCTCCGCCTGAGACAACACAAACCTTTCCGCCCGCAGCAGCCATCGTCAGCGCCGCTTGCGCACGGCTCAATTCCTCACGATTGTCAGAGGCATGGCGACGCTGGTGCGGTTGTAATGACAGGCGGTCGAGATAGGGAATATAGCCGAAAAAATCATCCGCCTCGCGCACCGCATCCAGCGCTTCCGGCGTGATCTGCCC
Organism: Rhizobium sp. CFBP 13644; assembly: GCF_014842165.1. NCBI lineage: Bacteria > Pseudomonadati > Pseudomonadota > Alphaproteobacteria > Hyphomicrobiales > Rhizobiaceae > Rhizobium > Rhizobium sp. CFBP 13644. The sequence goes on along the minus strand of NZ_JACYVF010000004.1, from coordinate 96,123 downwards.
CAGATTGCCGGGGCCAAGGCCAACAACGGTCAGTTGCCCGCTCACGGCGTGTCTCCATGAACAGGCCGGTCTTTCCAGCCCGGTACCAGCACCAGCGAGAAATAGGGAGCAGGGGAGCCATCATGCTCGGCAAGCCGCATGGCGTGGCCATTGGCCATCGTGCCGCGCTCCACATAAAGCGCGCCCTGCAGCTTACCCGCGCGCTCTAAAGCCCGGCGAATTTTTGGCAGATTGCGACCAACCTTCATGATCACAGCGCCGTCCGTACCCGACAGCCGCTCTGTCAGCACTTCCTCACCCAGCGTGCCGGGAAGAACGCTCAAGATGTCGTCGCCCTGCACCAGTGGCAGCCCCGCCATGGACCAGCAGCCGGACATGGCCGTGATACCGGCCACCACTTCGGCCGGATAGGTCGGTGCAAGCCGCAAATGCAGGTGCATGTAGGAGCCGTAAAACAGCGGATCGCCTTCCGAAAGCACAGCCACACTGCGCCCGGCATCCAGATGGACCGCGATATCCTTCGCGGACTGATCGAAGAACCCCGCGATAGCACCACGATAATCATCGCCGTTCTTGTCGCTTTCCACGGTTACAGGATAGACCAGCGGCATTTCCACCGTGCCGGGGCGGATGAAGGCCTCGACAATGCCGCGCCCGTTGCCCGTACTGCCCCTTTTGCAGAAAAAGGCCAGAACATCGGCAGTCTCGATGGCCCGCACGGCCTTCAACGTCAAAAGCTCAGGATCTCCCGGGCCGGTACCGACACCAATCAGCTTGCCTTTCAAGGTCTTGACGGGCTCTGGCTCAAACATCGCAGCACTCATAGGCCAGGCCTCGCCACGGCATTGACCGCCGCCGCCGTCATGGCAGAACCGCCCAACCGTCCCTTGACGATGGCATAGGGAATGCCAAGCGGGCTTTCCTCCAGCGCATCCTTGGATTCCATCGCGCCGACGAAACCAACCGGCATGCCGATAATGGCGGCGGGGCGGGGGCCACCGCGCTCCAGCAATTCCAGCAGATAAAACAGCGCAGTTGGCGCATTACCGATGGCAACGACAGCGCCGTCGAGCTTGTCGCCCCACAGGTCGATTGCAGCCGCTGAGCGGGTATTGCCGATGGTCTTTGCAAGTCCAGGCGTGCGCGGATCGCGCAAGGTGCAGATCACTTCATTGCTGGCTGGCAAACGCGCGCGGGTCACGCCATGCGCCACCATTTCGGCGTCACACAAAACAGGCTTTCCAGCGATCAGGGCACCGCGTGCCGCATCGACGAAATCAGGGGAGAACCGAAAATGCTGCACCGATTCCACCAGCCCGCAGGCATGGATCATGCGGATGGCAATTTCAGCCTGATCCGGCGTGAACGCAGATAAGTCCGCCTCTTCGCGCACCATCGCAAAAGAGCGTTCATAGATCGCGTTACCATCACGGATATAGTCGTATTCTATCATCGATCTTCCTGTCGGAGCGCCGCGACAATCCGGTCCTTGCCAAGACGGGCAAGCAGGGCGCGGGCATTTTCTCCGGGCTTATGTTCTTTTTCGTATAATCCGGCAAGCCGCGAAAGTGCTGCACGCTGCTCAGGAAAGGGCAAAATCACATCCGCAGGGTCTCCGGCACGCCCGCTATAGCGAAAGGCAAGCCCATCGGCAGAGCCTGAAAAGGTGAGCGGCGCGGATGCCGGATGCGCGCAGCCCTTGCCGCAACCGGACAGATGAAGCGACAGAGACCCATCCAGCAGATCGGGCATGTGCCGCGCCGCATAGTCGCCGAGCTCGTGGGTTGCGATGTAAGCCGATGCGCAAGCGGGTTTTCCAGAGCACACAGCAATCGAAGAACGCGGGTCCTTCGCATCCGTCACGAAACCCGCCTGACGCGCATGGTCGAGAAGCCCGGAACATGCGGCTTCATCCCCCACAAAAAACAGGGCATGGGCCGGGCCGGGCCGAACCGTCCTGATCCCCAGCATGGTGGCGTGGGCGCAGAGACTGGTCAGTGCAACAGCCGAAATCTGCCCGAAGGCTGGAGCAGCAGAAAGCGCAAAGACGCCGTCTGACAGACGCAACATGCCATAGTGCTGGTTGTCCAACGCCTCGAAAGCGTCAGGAAAGCTCACATCCTCGATCATCCTACCTGCGCAAATCGCCTGCACCGTTCCAATATCCAGATCGCGCCCGCGTGCATCCGGTCCCCGGTCAGCCAGACAGGAGAGGAGATCGATCACGACATCGGCTGCATCTTTTTCGCCCAAAGCACCGGCCCGCAGCGCCTTGTCTTGCGTGCCACCCAGCATCAACAGCCAGCGCACATCGCTTCCAGAGTTGACGGCCTTCAAACGAATATCGGCCAACAGGCCACCCATCCGCACATGCCCGCCCCCATCGATGATCACAGACATTTTAGCCGCCAGCCGCTTGTGCAAGTCCTGCGCGGCGGCATGCTGACATACCCGGTCCATAATCCCACGCGGATCGGCAATCGCCGTTTCGTCAAGCCCGGCCAAAGGCGAGGTTTCCACGGCAAGACCCTGCCGCACAGGCAAGCCAAGCTCTGAAACATCGCGCTCCAGCACAGCGGCACTGTCAGCCGTCAATCCGCGAAACTGCACGCCGCCACGTGCGGTCACATCCAGCAACCCGTTGCCGTGTCGCCTTGCAAGCGCGCACAGCCTTTCCAGATCCTTTGGTGAAATCGCGTCTGTAAAAGCCACGCGAGACAGAAGCCCGTCACCGGTCTGCATGGGTGCAGATAATGCGGGGCAGACGCCCCTGCGCGAAAAAGGCTTGATATCAAGCTGCGCGTCGTTCATGCGCTGGCCATTGCCGCATCAGGCGCAATCAGCATTTCCAGCTCCGCATCCACCGCATTGCGGCGGCTGTGCCAGAGGCTGCGATAGCGGGCAGACAGAAAACGCCGCGCCATGGCTTCTGCTGCCTGTGGGTTTTCTCGCAGAATGAACTCACGCACCTCGTCATCGCCGAAATAGGCGTCGTAAAGCGCGTCGATCAGGGACGATGGCACCGCGTGGGTCGTTTCGGCAAATCCTATCAAGCGATCCACCGTCTCGGCAAATTCCGACGCACCGCGTGGTCCGTGGCGCATCTGCCCGGCGATGAAACGTGGATTGATGGCACGGGCGCGCACCACACGAGTAATCGCCTGCGCAATGGAGCGCGCACGGGGCCGGGCCGGATCAGTCGTATCCAGAGCCACCACATCTGCCGATTGGCCAAGTGTCGCTTTCGCTGCCGCAAACCCGCCGATAAAGGCCACATCGGAAGACCCATCCAGAATATCCCGCCCGGGATCATCGCCGGTATGAACCAGCAATTCGGCTTTTTCCACCTGACCTGCAAAACTGCCATCGGCAGCAACGCTGAGACCATCTGCACCGCCATAGGCATGGCTTGCCGCGTCGAGATAGGCTTGACCCAAATCTTCACGCTCATCCCAGCGACCACGCGACAGCTTTTCCTCAATGCCCGCACCATAGGTACCCGGAGCCGAGCCGAAAATCCGTGCCGGTATATGGCCAAGCTGTGCGGCTTCTTCGCCCAGCGGGTTATCGCCAGACGCTTCCTCGCGGCGCGCAATCGCCTTGGCGGCAGCGTCCAGCAGCGCAATCAATGCCGGGAACATATCCCGAAACAGGCCGGAAATGCGGAAAGTCACATCCACACGCGGCCGCCCCAGCACGGCGGGCGGCAGCACCTCGATGCCGGTCACGCGGCCCGTCGCCATATCGTGGATGGGTCTCGCACCCATGAGATGCAGCGCCTGCCCCACATCCTCGCCACCATTGCGCAACGAGGCAGAGCCCCAGAGATCGAAGACGATATGTTTCGGCCAGTCGCCATGGCTTTGCAGATGGTGCCGCAGCACTTCCTCGCCCGCCATGCGGCCAAGCTCGAAGGCGGTCCGGGTCGGCATGGTGCGCGGATCGGCAGCGTAGAGATTTCGCCCTGTGGGCAACACATCCAGCCGCCTGCGTGCAGGCGCACCCGATGGTCCCGGCACAATATGCAGCCCATCTAGCGCCGACAAAAGCGCCGCCTTTTCCGCCAGCGCACTCTGACGTCTGAGAGAATCCGGCTCATCATCCGCGCATCGGCCAAACACATGCTGGCCGTCCTTGATGGCGAAGTCCTTGAGATCACAGAGAAACGCATCGATTCGGGAAAGCGCCGTATCGGCATCATCGCCCATATCGATGCCCGCATCTGCCGCCAGCCCGGTCTCCTGCGCCTTCTCGACAATAAGCTTGGCCAGCCGATCACGGCGGCGACGGTCCAGCCCGTCTGCCTGCGCATATTCATCGACAAGCTGCTCCAGCGCCATCTGATCCGGCGATAGTCCCGCCTCGATGAGAACAGGCGGGATATGACCGATGGTAACAGCCGCAATGCGCCGCTTGGCCACCGCTGCCTCACCGGGATTGGAGACGATGAAGGGATAGATGACCGGCAGCGGCCCGGTGACGATTTCGGGGAAACAGGCCTGCGATAGCGCGACGGTCTTTCCCGGCAACCATTCCAGCGTGCCATGGGCACCGACATGGATGATGGCATGGGCTCCAAGCCCCTGCTGCATCCACGCGCCAAAGGCCACAAGGGCATGGCGTGGCGGCAAGGTTGGGTCGTGATAATCAACACGCCGGTCTTCATTGCGGCCACGATCCGGCGCAAGCGCCACGGTCACGGCTCCAAACTGCGCAGCGCGGAAATGGAATGCTCCACCTTCGAAAGCGTCATCTTCCGCCACATCACCCCATGTGTCATCAAGCGCCTGACTGGCATCTGCGGGCATGGATGCGCGAAACGCGCCGTAACGGTCGGCTCCAAACGACGCGGTGCCAGCTTCGATGCGGTCCAGCAGTTCACGCGCGGTCTGCGGAATATCATCCACCGAATATCCGGCATCCCGCAAATCCCGCAGCATTTCCAGCACGCTCTGCGGCACATCAAGACCCACGGCATAGCCGGTGCGCCCCGGTGCCGCGCCGGGATAATCCGGCATCAAAATAACGATACGCCTTTTTGAGGGTGCTGCATGTTTCAGTCGCAGAAAGGCCGATACGCGGTTGGCAACCTGCTCGATTCGATCAGGCTCCGGCGTGTTGATGAGGCCCTGCCCGCCATTCGGGTCAGGTTGCTTGAACGAGATGACCCCGGCTAGCATCCGCCCGTCCAGTTCCGGCAGCACCACATGCATGGCAAGGTCGGATGGGTTGAGCCCACGCAGATTGTCCACCCAGCCATCACGCCGCGTGGTGGCCATGATGACCTGAAATGCAGCAACACCCAGCCGCGCGAACAAGGCCGTGCCGTTTTCATCCGTCTGGCTGGCAAAGGCCGTGGCGGCAATGATGGCATCAGGTTTCAAATCCCGAAGCGTCTGTTCCAGAAAATGAATGGCATCGTGATCCTTCAACCCGCTGACGAAGATCGGTAGCGGCGCAAAGCCGCGTTCGCGCAACGCCTCAAACAGCGCATCAATAGGCGCGACATCGGCGGCCAGCAGCATGGAACGATAAAACAGGATGGGCAGCAGAGGGGCATTATCAGGGAAGCCGGAAAGCGCCTCTTCAAGCGTCACAAGGCCTTCGCCCGGGCGATAAAAACCGGATTTGGGCAGCGGTTCCGCCACCATATCAGGCCAGGCATCTCCCTTTGCAAAGGCTGAAAGCCCCGCCGCAACACGCGCCATGTTGTCAGCCCCGCCTGCGCGGAAAAAGGCGAGGATGGCTTTCAGCGTCTCAAGATCAACAGTGGAAGCAGCCTCAAGCTTCTCGTCACGCTCGCTGCATTCACCGGGCAGAAGCACCAGCTTTATGCCCCGTTGCCGTGCCATTCTGGAAAGCTGATCCACGCCATAGCGCCAGCGATCCGCACCGCCGAGAATCCGGATAAGGATCAGCTTGGCGTGTTCTGCCGTCTTCTCCATCCACAGGTCGACGGACATGGGGTGGCGAAGCTCGGACAGGTTGGCGCTGACCATCGAGACGCTGTCGCCATCAACAGCCCATCCACGCTCCAGCCCGGCCAGATCGCTCGCCGAAAAGGACATCACCACCACATCCGCCCTCGGCTGGTTGAGATCAACCGGCTCGATCAGGTCGTCCAGAGACGAGGATGTGGTGGCGAGAATGTGCATGGATCAGGCTGCCAGCATCCGCTCGATCTTCGCGCGGTCGAGACCCTTCTCACCGATCACGACCAGACGGCTGCGACGCTCTTCACCCGCACCCCAGGGACGGTCGAAATAGTGGTTGACCCGCGAACCCACGGCCTGAACCTGCAAACGCATCGGCTTTGACGAAACCTCGACAAAGCCCTTGATCCGCAGCACGTTTTCAGAGGCAGCCGTTTCAGCAATCCTTGCGGCCAGCGCGTCCGCATCCGTCACGGCATCCAGTTCTACGACAAAGCTGTCGAACTCGTCGTGGTCGTGGTCTTCCTCGTCATCGTGGTGCGTGTGGCGGTTGTCGATATCCTCTTCAACGGCCAGTCCCAGGCCAATCAGCACAGCCGGGTCGATCACGCCATTGGATGCGACGATGATCTTCGAGGCCTTCGGCAGATGGGCATTGATATGCGCCTTGGCGCGCTCCAGACCCTCGGCATCCAGCAGGTCACCCTTGGTCAGCACGATGAGATCGGCGCAGGCAATCTGGTCTTCGAAGACTTCTTCGACCGGGTCGTCATGATCAAGCGCCTCGTCATTCTGGCGCTGGGCGGCTAGCGCTTCCAGATCATGCGAAACCATGCCTTCGGCAAGGGCTGCACCATCGGCAACAGCCACAACGGCATCCACCGTCACGCGGCTTTTGATGGCTGGCCACTGGAAAGCCTGCACCAGAGGCTTTGGCAGCGCAAGGCCCGATGTTTCGATCAGAATATGCTCGACGCGGGGCTCGCGGCTCAAAATCTGCTCGATAGCCGGCTGGAAATCATCCGCCACCGTGCAGCAAATGCAGCCATTGGCCAGCTCCACGATGTTTTCTTCCGGGCAGCTTTCAATGCCGCAACCCTTGAGGATCTCGCCATCGATACCGACATCGCCGAACTCGTTGACGATGATGGCCAGCCGCTTTCCATCCAGTTTTTCCAGCAATCCACGCAGCAAGGTGGTTTTGCCAGCGCCCAGAAAGCCGGTGATGATGGTGCAGGGAACGCGGTCTAGCGTGGTCATGGTGTCTCCTCGGTAAAATGCAAAGGGGGAATGCGAGCCACAAGGCCGCGTTTCAAACTGTCAGGCCGTCCGCGCCACGGCATCAGGCCATCCGGCGCAGAGGCCAGAAGACGTGCACCGACCAGAAGGTCGCCAGCGTCGTCTTGGGTTAGGGAACCGAACATATAAGACCAGCCATTGGCGCTGCGCATGGCCGCACTCAGGCCGCGCTTGCAATTGGCAAGGCAATTGACGCTGCGCACATCGACGCCCTCGGCACGGCCCAGCTCAACAGCAGCATGCGAAAGGGTGGCACCCGGGCGCGGCTCGGCATTCGGGTCAACCTCATCGCGGCAGCTGCGGCAGACGAAAACAACGACGCCTGCGGCTCCGTCTGCTTTCGCGGTCTTATCTGGTGGGGTCGATGTCAGATCCAAGGTGTCAACTTTCCGCGCCTGCAAATTCTCTAGGGGTGCGGATATCGACGCCACGCGCCAAAGCACGTTTCGCTTGATATGACCGGCTAACCGGAGCACCCCGCCCGGCAGACGCATTTTTCTGAAACGGCAGGTCTCCTGGCTTGCGGCGTGAGACGCCCGACACCGCCTTCCCGAACATAATGTCCAGTGGCTTATGGCGCAGGCTCACCGCATACAGTTGCGGGGGCAGCCACGGATTGGTCCGCATTGCGAACGGAACCGTGTTCCCTCTTAGCTTTTCCCGTTGCCGGAAAAAGACCGTCAGTGGTTAACCCTTATGCCCTGCACGGCTTTTGTGTCAATGCCGCGGCATCATTGCCGTGGAAACCGTTTTGGCTATAGTCGCCGCTTTGACACGCATGCGCCAAGAGGAATGAGACGCCATGAACCGCGATATCAGCGAAAGCGAAGCCGAGCGTCACCGCGCCAAGATGGTCAACCGCAAAGCCGTGCAGGATGCCGAAGTGTCTGAGAAGACGGTCGAAAAAGGCCTGCTGATGGTCAATACCGGCCCTGCTAAGGGCAAATCCACCGCAGCCTTCGGTCTGGCGCTGCGCATGCTCGGCACCGGCGGGCGTGTCGGCATCGTGCAATTCATCAAGGGCGCTTGGTCCACCGGCGAGCAGCAGGCGCTTGCCCTGTTTGGTGACCGCGTGGAATGGCGCACCATGGGCGAAGGTTTCACGTGGGACACGCAGGATCTGAAGCGCGACGTCGCAGCCGCGACAAAAGCCTGGGAAGAAGCGAAAGTCATGATGGCCGATGAAACCATCGCTCTCGTGGTGCTGGATGAGCTCAACATCGCGCTGCGCTATGATTATCTGCCGCTGGACGAGGTGGTGGAAACACTTAGCAATCGCCGCCCGGGCCTTCACGTCATGGTCACCGGCCGCAACGCCAAGCAGCCCTTGATCGATGCTGCCGATATGGTGACGGAAATGACGCTGGTAAAGCACCACTTCAAGGCAGGCGTGAAAGCCCAGTCAGGCATCGAGTTTTAAGACATGGCGGCACGCGTTTTGATGTTTCAGGGCACAGGCTCGGATGTTGGCAAATCCTTGATGGTGGCGGGGCTGGCGCGTGCCCTCACAAAGCGCGGTCTTTCAGTCATGCCGTTCAAGCCGCAGAACATGTCCAACAACGCCGCTGTTACCGATGATGGCGGCGAGATTGGCCGGGCGCAGGCTTTGCAGGCGCGCGCCGCAGGGGTTGCCCTGTCCGTTCATATGAACCCGGTGCTGTTGAAGCCGCAAAGCGAAACCGGCGCTCAGGTCGTGGTGCAGGGCAAAGTCATCGGCAACGCCAAGGCCGCCGATTACCAGCACATGAAGGCTGGCCTGATGGCCCGAGTGCTGGATAGTTTCGATCACCTGAAGGCGAAATGCGACCTTGTGCTGGTGGAGGGTGCGGGCAGCGCGTCCGAGGTCAATCTGCGCGCCAACGACATCGCCAATATGGGCTTTGCACGCGCCGCCAATGCGCCAGTCATTCTCATCGGAGATATTGATCGCGGTGGCGTCATCGCCAGCATCGTCGGCACCCAGACCGTTCTGGATACGCAAGACGCGGCCATGATCGAGGGTTTCATCGTCAACCGTTTTCGCGGCGATCCCTCGCTGTTTGATGAGGGCATGCGCATCATCGAAGATCAGACCGGTTGGCGGCCCATTGGCCTGCTGCCGCATTTTGCCGATGCCAGCCGCTTGCCCGCCGAAGATGCGCTAGGCCTGACAGGACCCGGACAGCGCAAGCCCGGCGCAAAGATCCGCATTGCCGTTCCGGTCCTGCCGCATATTTCAAACTTCGATGACCTTGATCCGCTGGAGGCCGAGCCAGACGTTGAACTTCTGCGCATCAGACCGGGCGATGCCATTCCCGGCGATTGCGCGCTGGTGCTGCTCTGCGGCTCCAAATCCACCATTGCCGATCTGGCCACGCTGAAAAAATCTGGCCTGGATATCGATATCAAGGCGCATCTGCGCCGTGGCGGATATGTTCTGGGCCTGTGCGGCGGCTACCAGATGCTGGGAAAGACGGTCGCCGACCCGCACGGCATCGAAGGCGCGCCTCATACCGCTGAGGGACTTGGCCTGCTGGATATCGAGACCGTCCTGACCGACGACAAGCGCCTCGTCTCCGTCACTGGCCAAAGCTTTGATGGCATTTCCTTCTCCGGCTATGAAATGCATGTCGGCGTCAGCGAAGGCAAAGACACCGCCCGCGCCTTCGCCACCATCGGCAACCATACCGATGGCGCGATTTCTGCCAGTGGCCGTGTCATGGGCACCTATGTCCATGGCCTGTTTGCCGATGATGACCAGCGCAGCGCATGGCTGGAGCGCCTCGGCGGGCAAAGCTCAACGCTTGATTATGAGGAACAGGTGGATGCCGTTCTCGACCGGCTGGCGGAACATCTGGAACGCCATCTGGATCTCGATGCGCTGATCGCTATAGCGCGATAACCAAGGCCAAAACCCCGAAGAGGCCAAGCAGCATGGCATCCGCGATGCGCGCCAGTTTCAACGCTTTGCGAATATCGGCAGAGGTCAGATCCCGCCGCCCGCCTTCGCCCATGAACCGCGCCTCGATCATCTGTCCGCCATAGGAGCGCGGTCCGGCCAGCGCAAAGCCCAGCGCGCCCGCCATCGCGGCTTCAGGCCATCCGGCATTGGGCGAGCGGTGGTGATGCGCATCCCTGATAATTGCGCGGAAAGCCTGTTGCGGCGAAGCCCCCTTCACAAAAAAAGCAGCACCGACGAACAGGAACCCTGTCAGCCGCGAGGCGGGCAGGTTGACCAGATCATCCAGCCGCGCAGACGCCCAGCCGAATGCCTCATGGCGCGGCGAGCGATGGCCGATCATACTGTCAGCCGTATTGATGGCCTTGTAACCCGCACCGCCGCCAAGCCCCAGAAGCCCAAGCCACAGCGAGGGCGCAACGACGCCATCGGAAAAATTCTCGGCAAGGCTCTCAATGGCAGCACGGCAAACCGCCGCCTCATCCAGCGTTTCAGGATCGCGCCCGACAATCATCGACACCGCCTTGCGACCGCCCGCAAGCCCATCCCGCTCCAGCGCCACAGCCACCGCCTCGACATGCTGCTCCAGACTTTTTTGCGCCGGAAGCGATGCACCGAGGATCGCCACGACCAGAAGCCCGAGCGGCAATTGGAGGAAAAGCGACTGCATTGCCCCTGATAGCAGCACCGTCAGCCCGAGAAACACGATAAGCGCCGCAACGCCCATCAGCTTGCGGCGCGAAAATGTGTCACCCTCCCGGTTCCATTTTAGGTCGAGGAGCGCGATAAGCGAACCAATCCACGTCACGGGGTGGCCGATGCGTTTGAACAGCCAGTCGGGATAACCGACAAGGCGTTCGATCAGCAGGGACAGGAAAGCGAGAGCGAAAAACATGGGCGACAAGCTACCAGAAAAAGTGCAACCGGCGATCCGCCACGGTGGCAATCTGGGACGGGCGCGCCAGCTTTTTCCGCAGGCGCCCGAACCGTGGATCGATCTTTCCACCGGGATCAATCCGCACTCCTACCCCCATTCCCCCATTCCCGCCAGCGCCTTTGCGCGGCTGCCGGAACCCCATGCCTTGGAGACACTGAAACAGGTTGCTGCAACAGCCTTCAGCGCACCCTCGCCAGCGCATCTGGTGGCCGCACCGGGCACGCAGATGCTGATGCCGCTTCTGGCCGGACTCGCGCTGGATCGCGGCGCAAGACGCGCTGCTGTGCTGGCACCCGCCTATGCCGAACACGCCAGAACCGCCCGCATGGCTGGTCTACCGGTCACCGAAGTCGCGGATTTTGCCGATCTCTCGGCGTGCGATTACGCTGTCGTGGTCAATCCGAACAACCCGGATGGAAGGGTGATCGAGCGCAGCGCACTTCTCGCGCTTGCTGAGACTATGCAGAAAAAGGGTGGGCTGCTGGTTGTCGATGAAGCCTTCATCGAAACAGGATCTGGCGAAAGCATCGTCGATGCCGCCACATCGGACAGCCTCATTGTCTTGAGGTCCTTCGGCAAGTTTTACGGCATGGCCGGTGTCCGCCTCGGCTTCGCCATCAGCCATCCCGATATGGCAGCAGAGCTGGAAGCGCGTCTCGGCCCATGGGCCGTTTCAGGTCCAGCCCTTCATATCGCAACGCAAGCCATGGGCGACAGGCCATGGGCAGAGGCAATGCGAACGAGGCTAAAAACCGAGTCGGAACGTCTCAACGATCTTGTGACACACAAGGGCCTGACCATTGCAGGCGGAACGTCCCTGTTCACGCTCATCCGTGACGAGACCGTTCCCGCCTTGCACAATCACCTCATGCAACACGGCATCCTCACGCGCATCTTCGAGGAAAGGCCTGCCGATCTGCGGCTCGGCCTTCCCGCCAATGATGCGGATTGGGCAAGACTGGAAGCGGCCCTGGTCGCCTTCAAGCCTTGAACGTATAGGCTGCGATGGAATCCGGCTTCATTTCAATCGAGAAGCCCGGCATTGTTGGCGGCATATAGGCTGCGTCCTGGATATTGCAGGGCTCGATGAAATGCTCGTGCAGATGGTCGACATATTCGATCACCCGGCCCTCTTTGGTGCCTGATATCACGAGATAGTCGATCATCGACAGATGCTGCACATATTCGCACAGCCCGACGCCACCGGCATGCGGCCACACGGGCAGATCATATTTCGCGGCAATCAGCAGCACGGCCAGCACTTCGTTCACGCCACCCATGCGGCAACTGTCGATCTGGACAACGTCGATCGCACCTTCGGCAATGAATTGCTTGAACATGATGCGGTTCTGGCACATTTCGCCGGTCGCAACCTTCACCGAGCCAATGGCCTGACGGATCTTGCGGTGGCCCGCAATGTCGTCGGGGCTGGTCGGCTCTTCGATGAAGAAGGGCTTGGCAAAGGCCAATCTGTTAACCCACTCAATCGCCTGATCCACCTCCCAGACCTGATTGGCATCGATCATCAAATAACGATCGGGGCCGATCACCTCACGGGCGATAGTGAGGCGGCGGATATCGTCTTCGAGATCGCGGCCAACCTTCATCTTCACATGGTTGAATCCGGCATCGATGGCCTCCTGGCAAAGGCGGCGCAGTTTTTCATCGCCATAGCCCAACCAGCCTGCCGAGGTGGTATAGCAGGCATATCCGTCCGCTTTGAGAATGGCAGCCCGCTCGGCCTTACCCGTCTCAGCTTTCCGCAGGATCGCAAGCGCATCCTCGCGGCTCAGCACATCCGTCAGGTAACGGTAGTCGACAATATCGGCAATCTGCTCCGGGCTCATATCCGCCACCAGCTGCCACACCGGCTTGCCTGCCTGCTTGGCCAGCAAATCCCAGATAGCATTGACCACGGCACCGGTCGCTAAGTGCATGGCACCCTTATCCGGCCCGATCCAGCGAAGCTGGCTGTCGCTGGTCAGATGCCGCCAGTATTGGCCGGGATTGTCGAGAACGGTGGAAAGATCCGTTCCCACTACCAGATGCCGCATTGCGTTGATGGCCATGCAGCAAATGTCGTTGCCGCGCCCGATGGTAAAGGTCAGGCCGTGCCCCTTGAGGCTCTCGTCATCGGTGTCGAGGATAACATAGGCAGCCGAATAATCCGGGTCCGGGTTCATCGCATCCGAACCATCGAGGCTCTGTGAGGTCGGAAAGCGCAGATCGAAAACGCGCAGATCAGTAATCTTGGTCATGGCCACACTCGCGGTCGGGTTTGATGAAATTCGTTTGTTTGCAGATGGTGGCTCACGCCACCTCCACCATGCCTTTGATGACGCCCGCCTTGGGGTTGGTCAGGTCCGCAAAGCGGGCGGGCACCTCGCTCAAGGTCATTCGGTGGGTAATCAATGCATCAGGCACCTTGCCCGCACGCTGGGCTTCCAGAACGACATCGAAATCCTCACGCGTCGCGTTTCGGCTGCCGAGCAGCGTTGTTTCACGCTTGTGAAATTCGGGATCGTTGAAGCTGATGTCGCTGGCTACGATGGAAACCAGCACATAGGTGCCACCATGCCCGACAAAGGAAAAGCCGCGCTCCATGGCTTTGGGGTTGCCCGTCGCATCAAACACCACATCGAAGAAATCGCCGCCCGTGATCTGTGACAACTGATCCTTGTCGCCGTCTCCGAGCGTGACACGATGGGCAATGCCGAGCTGGTCCTTGCAGAAATTCAACCGGTCTTCCCGGCTGTCGATCATCGTCACCACACCGCCATTGGAGACAGCGAAAACCGCAACGGCCATGCCGATGGGTCCGGCCCCAACGATCAACACCTGCTGGCCCTGCGCAACGGCACCACGGCGCACCGCATGGGCACCGATGGCCAGAAATTCCGTCATCGCAGCCTGATCAAGCGTCAGCCCCTCGGCTTTCAGCACGAATTGCGAGGGCACTGAGAGATATTCCACCATTCCGCCATCGCGGTGCACGCCCAGCACGCCGATGTTGCGGCAGCAATTGCTCTTGCCCTTCAGGCAAGCGCTGCAATGCCCACAAGAGATATAGGGAATGACAGTCACCACATCGCCAGCCTGAAGGTTGCTGCCTTCAGGCGCTTCCTCGACTGTACCGGAGAGTTCGTGGCCCATGATGCGGGGATAGGAAAGATAGGGCTGGTTGCCGGTGAAGATATGCAGGTCCGTTCCACACACGCCGATGCGACGGATACGGATCAGCACCTCACCCTCGCCACGGTGGGGCTTCGGCATTTCCTTCGGCGAGAGAAGTCCAGGTTTATCGCAAAATATCGCCAGCATGGGTCACCTGTCGGAAAGAGAATAAAAACGCATTGCATTAAAACCAAACACCGCCTCATGGTCGGCAGCGGGCACGATATCGCGGCTGAAATCCAGCCAGCCCTGATAATCACCCGCCAGCCGCACAACCGGCCAGTCGCTGCCAAACATCACCCGCGCAGCGCCAAACAGCTCAAGAATGGTTTCAGCATAGGGGCGCACGGCCTCACGGCTCTGCTCACCACGTTCGGTCAGAAGGCCGGAAAGCTTGCAATGCACGTTGGACAAAGCAGCCAGCGCCGCCATATCCCTGCGCCAATCCACATAATGCCCACTGGCAATCAGCGGCTTTGCACCATGGTCGATGACAATCGGAAGTGCGGGATAGCGCGTTGCAAAACTCAAAAGATGCGGCAGATGTCTGGGTAGCACCAGGGCATCGAAAACGAGACCATTGTCGATCAAGGCTTGGACGGCGGGCCTAAGTGCGGGATCATCGATCCAGCTTACGTCTTCGATATCCTGCAACATGGGCCGCACACCCTTGAAAGCAGGATGGGCGGCACGGAGGGCAATCTCACCCGAAACATCCGCTGCCTTCATATCCACCCAACCGACCACACCCTTGATAAAGGAATGCGCATCCGCCAATGCCAGCATGAAATCGGTCTCATCTACCGTTTCCATGGTCTGCACCAGAACGGTGCCATCAACGCCCGCTTGCTGCATGAGGGGAATGAGGTCGTCGGGCATGAAATCCCGGTAGATCGCTTTAAGTGACGCAGGCGGCCACTGACCTTCGCGATCCTTCAACAGCCAGAAATGCTGGTGGGCGTCGATCAACATGGTCAGCTCGCAATTCCTGGAACTGGTGCGCCTTCCGCAAGCAAGCCGCGCCTGTGCAGTTCAGCCCAGAATTCGGCGGGAATATCCTGCTCGAACCACTCGATATTGGACGCCAATTGCTGCGCATTACGCGCACCGGAAACCACCGTCACAGAAGCGGCATGCGCCAACGGAAATTGCAGTGCCGCAGCCTGCAAGGACACGCCAAGCTCTTCACACACGTCGTGCAGGGCATCCACCTTGGCCAGGATATCGGCAGGGGCGTCCGCATAGTTGAATTTGCGGTTACCCGCGAGAATGCCGGAATTGAAAGCGCCAGCCACAACAATGCCCACGCCGCGAGACGCGCACAGGTTCATGAAATCGAGACTGCTTTGCTCCAGCAGGGTGTAGCGCCCGGCCAACATGGCAACATCGATGTCGAACACCTCCATCGCGCTTTTCACAACTTCCCATTCATTGACGCCAAGGCCAACAGCACCGGTCGATCCCTCGTCACGCAGCTTGGCCAGCGCCTTGAAGCCGCCGCCCGTCGTCAGTTGGTCCCAATAATGCTGGTGCTTCTCACCATGGGTGAAGGGTCCGATATCGTGAATATAGAGAATATCCGGCTTCAGAATACCCAACCGCTGCTGGCTGGCCTCAAACGAGCGCAGGATGCCGTCATGGGAATAATCATAGACCGGGCGGAAGGGCAAAGGCGCGATATAGGCGTCTTCTTCCGCTCCCACGGTCTCATCCGGCACCATCACACGGCCAACCTTGGTGCTCAGCGTGTACTCGGCGCGCTCATGCTCGGTCACCATCGTGCCCAGCCGACGCTCGGATCGGGTGTAGCCGTAAAACGGTGCCGTATCGAAATAGCGGATACCGTGTTCCCAGGCCGTATCGAAAGCACCCTTGGATTCCTCATAGGGCGTGACGCGATAAAGATTACCCATCTGGGCGCATCCAAGCCCCATCAGAGTGACCTCCACCGGGCGCTGCGGCAACTTGCGTTTATCGGAAACTTTCATCTCGGACACTTTCGATCGTCAGCTTGGGTGTGAATGGTCGCAGCACGCCGCGACCATCCGATTGTCTCTGGCAGGATCAATAGAGAACGTTCTTGGCTTCTGGCTTGTCGATATTGTCCTTCGTCACCACAACGACGCCAGTATCGACGAACTTCTCGACCTTTTCCTTGGCAATCAGCTTGGACACGGTCTGAACACCCAGTTCACCCATCTGGTAGGAGCCCTGAACGACGATGCCAGCCAGCGTGCCATCCTTCACAAAGCCCTGAAGGTCCTGATTGCCGTCGAAGCCGATGGCTACAACTTTGCCAGCTTTGCCGGATTGCGCAAGCGCACGGCCAACACCAATGGCGGTTGGCTCATTGGCGCCAAAAATGCCCTTAAGGTCGGAATTGGCGGCCAGAACGTCGGTCGTCTGGTTCAGCGCGGTCGCCATCTGCGACTGCGAATAATAGGGACCAACGATCTCCAGCTTGGAATTGGCCTTCAGATATTCGGTAAAGCCACCCACGCGACCAATTTCAGAACCGGCACCGGCCACGTAGGACATGACAGCAACCTTGCCTTCCTTGCCAACCTTCTCGATCAGCGCCTGTGCGGCCAACTCGCCGGCCTTCTTGTTATCTGTTGCGAGGAACGACTGGTAATATTGCTCGGCACCCTTTGCCAGCTGCGAGTCAACGATCACGACGGGAATACGGGCTTCCCATGCTTTCTTGACCGCTGGAACCAGCGCGTCCGGATCGGAAGGGGCCAGAACAATGCCGGAAACCTTACGGTTGACGGCGTTTTCCACCATGTTGACCTGATCCGCGATGGCGGACTCAGAGGCAGGGCCCTGGAAGGTCATCGTGTTGCCGGTGGATTGCTTGATCGCCGCATCGGCACCCTTCTGAACATTCTGCCAGAAGGTCGAGTTCACGGTCTTGACGATGACGGCGATTTCGCCGGCCTGAACCGTGGAAACGCTCCACAGAGCAATCGCGGATGTCAAAAGCGTAAGTGTCAGCTTCTTCATGTATTCCTCCATATGCCAGACAGGTGATATCTCCTCGCCACCGTCAGGCTTTCCCGCGGAAAAAGGTCCGCACCCTTATCGATCATCGGCGGTTGCGAAGCTGGTCGATCCAGACCGTACCCAGAATAACAAGGCCGATGATAATCTGCTGTGTGAAGGCCGAAACGCCGTTCATGTTGAGGCCGTTTCGCAAGATGCCGATGACGAAGGCACCGATGGCCGTGCCGGAAATGGTGCCTACGCCGCCAATCAGCGATGTGCCGCCGATGACCGCACTGGCGATGGCATCCAGCTCATACATCACGCCCTCATTCGGCTGCGCCGTCACAAGGCGAGACATTA
This sequence comes from Rhizobium sp. CFBP 13644, assembly GCF_014842165.1. NCBI lineage: Bacteria > Pseudomonadati > Pseudomonadota > Alphaproteobacteria > Hyphomicrobiales > Rhizobiaceae > Rhizobium > Rhizobium sp. CFBP 13644. The sequence goes on along the minus strand of NZ_JACYVF010000004.1, from coordinate 78,494 downwards.
GCACGCAGCCCGTCAGGCCAGCCAATGTGCCAGATAGAACGTAGGTGAAGTTGGTCACACGTGAAACATTGACGCCAGACAGGCGCGCCGCCTCGGCATTGGATCCAACCGCATAGATATGACGCCCGAGAACCGAGCGGTTGAGCATGAAAGAAACGGCGATGGCGATAACGATCATCAGGATGACGGGGTAGGGGATGCCCGGAAAGACGACATTCGGAAAACCATCATCGCCAATGGTGACGATACGAAACAGTGCGCCATTGCCCAGCTCGCCGAAGGATTCGCCAAGGCCGGAGACGGCGCGCGCACCGGTGATCTGCAACGCCACACCACGCGCAATCAGCATGGTGCCGAGTGTCGCGATAAAGGGCGGAAGCTTGAAGCGGGTGACCAGAATCCCGTTGATGAACCCACAGAGCGAACCCGTCAGAATGCCGATCAGCATGCCAATCGGCACCGGCATGCCCAGTTCCTTAACGGCAAGAGCCGCCACAACCCCCGCCAGCGCCAGCACCGAACCCACGGAAAGGTCGATACCACCAGTGATGATGACGCAGGTGGCCCCGATGCCGAGAAGCGCGATGGACGTGACCTGCAAGGCAATCGTCATGGCATTGTTGACGGTGAAGAACGCATTGCTGGTCGCGGAAAACACGATAGTCAGCAGCACCAGACTTCCCAGAGCGGCAAACTTCTGGATGATGTCCTTCTGCCGGTCGCTGAAGGAAAAACGCTTGGGTGTTTCTGGACTAACCGACATGTTTGTCTCCGCTGCGATAGCCAGAGGCATAGCGCATGATTTCTTCCTGATTGGTCTTGGCAGTGTCCAGAATCCCGGTAATCCTGCCTTCGTGGAACACGGCAATCCGGTCCGTCAGCCCCAAAACTTCCGGCAATTCCGAACTGATGAGAATGACGCCGATACCGCGTGCCGCCAGCTCATCCATGATGGTGTAGATCGCGAATTTGGCACCGACATCGATCCCGCGTGTCGGCTCGTCGAAGAACAGAACCCGTGATTCACGAAACAGCCATTTGCCGATAATGATTTTCTGCTGGTTGCCACCAGACAAAAGCCGCACCGTCTGCTTGATGGAGGGCGTGCGAATGTTGAGGAGATCGACATAGCGCCTGGCGACATCGTCATGGGCTTTGAAATCGATGAGGCCAAGCCGGTTGGACACCGCCTCCATATTCGCCAGCGACGTATTGGCCGCCACCGACATCTTGATCGCCAGACCATCGGTCTTGCGGTCTTCCGAGAGATAGGCGATGCCGTTGGCAATCGCATCCTGCGGAGACTTGATCGACAGCGTCTTTCCTTCAAAACTGATCGTGCCTGCGTCATAGGCGTCGGCACCAAAAATGGCGCGGGCAACTTCGGTGCGGCCGGCTCCCATCAGGCCCGCAAAGCCAAGGATTTCGCCGCGCCGAAGGTCGAAACTGATATCGTGAAACACGCCGGTTCGCGTCAGGCCTTTGACGGAGAAAATCACCTCATCCGTAGGCTTGGACGTTCTCTCCGGAAACTTCTCTTCCAGCGAACGGCCCACCATGCGCGTGACGATGTCATCAACGGTCACGGCGTTGAAATCATCCGTCGAAATATGCCGTCCGTCGCGCAGCACCGTCACGCGATCAACGATTTCAGCCATCTCATCCAGACGGTGGGAAATATAGACGATCCCCACGCCAGACGCTTTCAGGTCGCGGATAACCTTGAACAGCAACCGCGTTTCCTGCTCGGTCAGCGACGATGTCGGCTCGTCCATGATCAGGACTTCAGCATCCAGCGACAGCGCCTTGGCAATTTCCACCATCTGACACTGCGCAACGGAAAGCCCGCGCACCAGCTGATCCGGGTTCAGATCCACACCCAGCCGGTCGAGGCAACGTTTTGCATCGGCGCGCAACTTCTTGCGGTCGACCAGAAATGCTTTTTTCGGCTCGCGGGCCAGATAGATGTTTTCAGCGATGCTCAGATGCGGAACGAGGTTCAGCTCCTGGTGAATGATGGCAATGCCCGCCGCTTCGGATTCCAGAGGCGAGGAATACTGAACCTTTTGACCGCGATGCAAAATCGTGCCGCTGGTGGGCTGATAGACGCCGCTGACGATTTTCATCAGCGTTGATTTTCCCGCGCCGTTTTCGCCGCACACGGCATGCACTTCGCCAGAGCGCAGGTCGAAACGCACATCGCTCAGCGCTTTGACGCCGGGAAATTCCTTGCTGATATTGTCCAGACGAAGCAATATCTGGCCCTGTCCACGCGCAGCGTGACCAGCCAGATCGTCTCCCTGAACAGGCGATGCGCCCTGCGCCATCATGGTCCTCCCTTAGCACCCTAACTCCACCCAGGGCGCTGCAATCTGGCGAAATGGTTAGGCCGCATTTTATTTTTGGTCAAGCCAATTATGGAGATTGCTTGTTAGAAGACGTACATCGATCATGTATCGCCGCTGAAAAATCAGAATTAATTCATATTTTTCAGCACAATAAACATTTCCTTGCCACCAGGAGGCGGAGGCATTACGGTAAGGCCAAATCGGCAGAAATGTGCCAATTGCTCAGAAACATTATATTGGTCAGGCCAAAATCATGGAGCCGCGCAGGCTTTATCAGCAGATAGCAGATCAGATCCGCGAATTGATCGACAGCGGCGAGTTCCAGCCGGGCTCACGCCTGCCGCCGGAGCGCGAACTGGCGCAGCGCCTTGGTGTTTCCCGCCCATCATTGCGTGAGGGGCTGATTGCGCTTGAAATCGATGGCAGCGTCGAGATCCGCATGGGCTCCGGTGTCTATGTGTCGGCCGAACCCGCGCAACCGGTGACCAGAACCAAATCCCTAGGCGAGAGCCCGACCGAGCTGATGCAGGCCCGCGCCGCCATCGAAGGAACGACCATCGTTCTGGCAGCCAGCCGGGTGGATGATGCGTCTCTGGAAACCCTGCGCTCCACCCTTCAGGCCATGCGCGCCGAAATAGAGGCAGGCCGCAAGCCGCTGGATCAGGACCGTCAGTTTCATGTGCTGATTGCCGAGCAGTCGGGTAACAGTGTCCTCGCCCGCCTCATCGCAGACCTGTTTGATGAGCGCCACAGCCCCATGTCGGCGCAATTCCGGGTCAAGTTTGAAGACAAGGACACCTGGACCTTCGCGTTGCAGGAGCACGAGGCCATTCTGGCAGCCCTTGAAGCAAAAGATCCACTCTTGGCGCAATCGGCCATGCACAGCCATCTGGATAGCTCCAGACGCCGATGGGTTGAGAATTAAAAACTAAAGCAGGTATTCTCGAGGAGGAGAACCCGTGACAGACACGTCAGAAGCCACCATTTTGCTCAACGCCCGTGACAATGTCGCGGTCGCCCGTCGCTCCATCCAGCCGGGAGGCGTCACAGGTCGCGGCGATCTCACCGCGCTTGAACTGATCGGGCGCGGCCACAAGGTGGCGCTAAGGACAATCAAGGCCGGGGAAGAGGTTCTCAAATATGGGCAGGTCATTGGCGTCGCCACGCAGGACATCGAGCCAGGCCGTCTCGTCCATCTGCACAATCTCGCTGTCGTCGTCTCTGAACACACCCACCAGTTCAGCGTCGATATCGAGGAAAAGGGTATGTTGCCGCTGGATGAGCGTCGCACTTTCATGGGTTTTGACCGTGGGGCAGGCGGCGTCGGCACACGCAACTACATCGGTGTCATCGCGTCAGTAAACTGTTCCGCCACCGTGTCCCGCTACATAGCCGACTATTTCAACCGCGATGGCGGGCTTGACGGCTTCGACAATATCGATGGTGTCGTGGCACTCACCCACAGCACCGGCTGCGCCATCAACACCAAGTCTGAAGGTTACCGGCTGCTGATCCGTACGATCCAAGGCTATGCCCGCCATCCCAATTTCGGCGGCATCCTTTTGATTGGCCTTGGCTGTGAGACCAACCAGATCGCGCCCATCCTCGAACATTACAAGATGGAAGAGGGCGAGCGCCTTCGCACCATGACCATCCAGCAACATGGCGGCACACGCAAAACCATCGAAGCAGCCATAGCGCAGATCAAGGACATGTTGCCGATGGTCAATGCTGCAAAGCGCACAGAACAGCCTCTCTCTGCCTTGAAAGTGGCGCTGGAATGCGGTGGCTCGGATGGCTATTCCGGCATTTCGGCCAATCCGGCGCTGGGCTATGCCTCAGACCTCATCGTGCGCAATGGTGGCACGACCGTTCTTGCCGAAACGCCTGAGATCTACGGCGCCGAACACCTGCTCACCCGCCGCGCCGTGACGCCTGCCGTGGCCGAAAAGCTGATGCAGCGCATCGAATGGTGGCGCGAATATACCGCCCGCAACGGCGACGAACTAAACAACAACCCCTCCCACGGCAACAAGCTGGGCGGGCTGACAACGATCCTTGAGAAATCCTTAGGCGCCGTGGCAAAAGGCGGCTCGATGCCGCTGAAGGCCGTCTATGAATTTGCGGAAACCGTGACCGAACAGGGCTTCGTCTTCATGGACACACCCGGCTATGATCCCGTGGCCGTGACGGGTCAGGTGGCTGGCGGCTGCAATGTCATCTGTTTCACCACGGGCCGCGGGTCCGTGTCCGGCTTCAAGCCGTCTCCCTGCATCAAGATCGCCACAAACTCCGAAATGTATGAGCACATGAAAGAGGATATGGATATCAACTGCGGAGAGATCGTCACCGGCGCAGAGACCATCGAAGAATCCGGCAAACGAATCTTCGAGCACATCATTGCGGTGGCATCAGGCGATAAGACGGTTAGCGAGATCTACGACTATGGCGACAATGAATTCGTGCCTTGGCAGGTCGGGTCCGTCACCTAAAACAGTGTCTCACGTGAAACATTCGTCTACGTGAAGGTTGGCGGGTCCTCTTAAAGCACCCGCCAAAACCATTCTCATCAATGCTTGAAGTGACGCATTCCCGTAAACACCATGGTCACGCCATGGGCATTGGCGGCATCGATCACGTCCTGATCGCGCATCGATCCACCCGGCTGGATAACCGCCGTCGCACCAGCCGCAATCGCTGCCAGAAGACCATCCGCAAAGGGATAGAACGCTTCGGATGCAACTGCTGAACCCTTGGTCAGCGGCTCGGCAAGGCCCATGGCCTTGGCCGCATCTTCGGCCTTCTGCGCCGCAATACGGGCTGAATCGATACGGCTCATCTGGCCAGCACCAATACCTGCAGTCTGCCCGTCCTTGGCATAAATGACCGCATTGGATTTCACGTGCTTGGCAATCTTGAAGGCAAACTTCATGTCCTCAAGCTCCTGCGGTGTCGGTGCGCGGTTGGTCACGACCTTGAGGTCGAGATCTTCAACCATGCCGTTGTCACGGCTCTGAACCAGAAGACCGCCGGAAACCGTCTTTGCGGTGATGCCCGGCGCGCGGGCATCCGGCAGACCACCGGCAGACAGAAGCCGCAAATTCGGCTTGCGGGCAACAATCAGGCGGGCCTCTTCGGTCACGTCAGGCGCGATGATGACTTCGGTGAAAAGCTGAATGATCTCCTCAGCCGTTTCCGCATCGAGCGTGCGGTTGAGCGCGATGACACCGCCAAAGGCCGAGACAGGATCACAAGCCAGCGCCCGCTTATAGGCATCCAGCAGGGTCGCACCCGTTGCCACGCCGCAAGGGTTGGCATGCTTGATGATGGCAACGGCAGGAGCAGATTCGGGAAGGAATTCCGCCACAAGCTCATAAGCTGCGTCGGTGTCATTGATGTTGTTGTAGGAAAGCTGCTTGCCCTGCAAAAGCTTCGCCGTGGCAACGCCCGGACGCTTGTCGCCTGTCAGGTAGAAACCGGCGCTCTGGTGCGGGTTTTCACCATAACGCATCTTTTCTTTCAGCACGCCGCCAATTGCGCGGTAATGCGGCGCTTCGATAGACAGCGCTTCGGCAAACCAGTTGGAAATTACGGCATCATAGGCAGCGGTGCGGGCATAGGCCTTGGCGGCAAAGCGCTGGCGAAGCGCGTAGCTCGTCTGGCCATCATCGGCCTGCAATGCTTCTAGCAGCTCTGGATAATCGCTTGGGTCGGTAATGACAGTCACATAGGCATGGTTCTTGGCCGATGCACGGATCATGGCCGGGCCACCAATGTCGATATTCTCAACCGTCGTCGGATAATCGCCGCCCTTGGCGCGGACCTCTTCAAACGGATAGAGATTGATGATCGAGAGATCGATGGCTTCGATACCATGCAGCTTCATCGCGTCGACATGGTCCGCATCATCCCGGATCGCCAAAAGGCCGCCATGGACGTTGGGGTGCAGCGTCTTGACGCGACCATCCATGATTTCCGGAAATTTCGTGATATCGGACACATCCGTCACCGGCAGTCCCGCATCGGCAATCGCCTTGGATGTTCCGCCCGTCGACAGAAGCTTGACGCCAAGTTTGACGAGAGCACCAGCAAGTTCGACAATATCTGTCTTGTCAGAGACCGACAGCAAGGCGGTGCGGATCTTGACCTTATCGGGTGCGGGAATCTTCTTGGAAACGACGGCCATCGGGCAACTCCGTACATGGTGGAGGAAAGGCCGGAAATCTCTCGTTCCGGCGGTTGCCCCGCGTTAGCACAGCTTCGCCCATTAATAAACAGAACGCAGGCATAAGCGGAACATCAACGCAGATTTTTCACCGATAAGCGATGCTTGGATGCCTAGAGCTTTCTTTCAATAAGCCAACGGATGTCTCGCGTGCCCGAAACCTCAAACCGGATTTCCAACTGTTGCGAGGGGCGTATGCCGGAGGCATCTGCCATAAAGACATCGTCAGAGATGGTCACAGGTTGGCCGGGTGCTGAAAACACCCAGCTTGTTCCGTCTGCAGCACGCATCATCACCGTGTCATCATCCAGCCGCTCAAGCTCGATGGCCGGATGAATATGGAAACGTGAAACAGCCTCGACCAAAGCAGGCACTTGTTTCTGGTCCTCATCTGCCAACCGAACCAGATCGCGGCCTTTGATCTTGTTGCCAAGAGCCGCCAGGGAAAGCTCACGCTCATGAATGTAGCCGAACTCCCTCAGATACCCATCATGAGACGCTGTCAGCGTATCCGCTCCGTTCGGGTCCGTCTCACGCTGAACCTTAACCCCGCTGATGCCTGCCACCATGATAGGCCCAAGAAGCCGAGAGCGGGACAGACGCGACGAGGACGTATCCTCAATCGTCAATGTAGAATGGGCAGCAGTCGAACGGCTGGCCCGCCGGAAATCCATTGTGGCATAGGAAGGAAAGCCGGAATTGATGATGAACCGGTTGCGGACCGAAGACATCTCGAAAGACAGGCAGCCACAATGGGCTCCCCGCGACAGCGCCATGGACAGCGGCGTACCCGTATCAACGATGATGACGGTGTCTTCCGCCGAGAGACGTTGATAGGCAATATCAGGCAAGGCCCGGGAGGGACGCCCCGAGGTTTCATCATAGCGCAGAACAGAGGCAAGCTCATTCGCAAGCGTCGCCGTAGACCCGTTGAAAAGAGCCAGATCGCCATCCTGATGGCGGAAGAAGCGAAGTGCAGGAAACATGCGGTCTATGGCCGGCACAAGCCCAGGCGGCACGTCATGGCCCAGATTGATGTAGCTTTGCCGAAGCGGCAGCAGATCGAGCAGCAATTCCAGCATGATACGAGGGTTACGAGAGACATGCCCACCGTCTGGCCGCACCTGTCGCTCCAGCTCGCGATCAAGCTTCATGCCAATATGCGCCATCCGCGCTGGCCGGTTGGGCAGCGCGATAGACGCAATAGCAAGCGCAATGCGGATCTTCAGCCTGATTTCACCATCCGGCGCATATTTTGCGATGAAGTTGAGATAGGCGACATGATAGCCGAGATTTCGAAGGAAGCGGCGATAGAAGCCCGCATCGGCATTCTGAAGAATGACAGGGGAGTGCGACAGCCACGCAATCAACCGCTGCGCCGTTGTTTCAGGTGCCCACGCAACGCCCTTGATCTTGCGCCCGTGCTGGGACATCCAGTCGGAAACCAACATGCGGGCACGAATGCAGGCTTCCTCGGACTTCGCCACCCGAACATGCCTCAACCAGCTGAAAGCATGCAGCCTTTCTTCAAATGCCAGAGACGGCATTTCCATGGAAAAGGGCGATGCCCCGCCAGTGTCGAGAATACGCCCGCCCAGAGCGATGCGCCCATGGACAAGTTCCTGCGCGACGTAGGGATCGGCAGCACGCAAATCTGTGGGCGCTGCGACAAGGCCGCGAGGCGCGCGATCTGCGAGCTTCAGGACCTTCAGACGCAGAACCGCAACCTCGGTCATCACATGAGTTCTGAGGGTGCGTAGAAACAAGCCTGCGGTACCGAAGCGACTGTTCAGGGATTTTACCAAACGTGTGTTTCCCCTCCGCGCAAAGATTTATGTTGGCACGAAGACCAAGGGGTTCTGTCCAGCATTGAAACAATCATTTAATCTTTCACGGAAAACTTCATATTCCGTTAACAAAATATACGCAGTCACGACAAGGCTCCAACCCCGGCCAGATCGCTAAGGGCGATATGGCAAGGGCCTCAAAGGGAGCGTCTTGTGTGGGCTGTCGGGAGAATTAGGCTTTCAAACCTGGCGCAGGACCGTGGCGTAGAAGCCATCGACACCACCGAACATGTCAGGTGTCGTGCGAAGGTCGCCATCGGGGTTGACCGCAATCTCCATTCCGGGGAAAGCGTCGACCGTCACAGGCACCCGTTCAAGCGATGTTTCACTGGCCAGAACCTTGGCGACCATCTCTTCACCCTCGGATGGGTCGAGGGAGCAATTGGAAAAGACGACGATGCCGCCCGGCTTGACCAGCGTTATGGCGTGGCGCAACATCTGCTCCTGCAAACCGGCAAGCTTGGCGATATCCTTCTCATCCTTGGTCCAGCAAACATCAGGATGCTTGCGCAGAGTTCCCGTGGAAGAGCAGGGTGCATCTAGCAGAACGGCATCGAAAAGCTCCGTCGGCTGAAACTTGAGCATGTTGGTTTCAACCAGTTCCGCCTGCATTTGGAGGCGGCCCAGGTTTTCACGAAGCCGCTTCAGCCGGTTGCCAGATTGGTCCAGCGCCGTGACCGCTGCACCGCTCAGAATAAGCTGCGCGGTCTTGCCTCCGGGGGCAGCACACAGGTCAGCCACGCGCTTACCCTTGAGATCGCCCATCAGGCGCACCGGCATGCTGGCTGAAAAGTCCTGCACCCACCATTCGCCCTGATCGAAACCTTCAAGCGCCGAGACAGAGCCCTCGAAAGAACCTAGGCGGACAGTGCCATTCGGCATCACCTGGCCGTTCAGCTTTTCGGCCCAGAGTTCAGGCTCAGATTTGACGGTAATATCGATGACCGACGGAATGAGCTGGGCTTGCGCCATGCGCGCCGCAGCGTCCTCTCCGTAAACCTTGGCAAGCCTGCTATAGAACCACTTCGGCAAAACCGGAATGGTGCTGACGGCCTCGAGCACCGCGTCTTTTTCACGGCCCAGACGGCGCAAGACAGCATTGACGAGTTTCACGAAACGTTTGTTGCGCGGGTCGCGATGGGCCTGCTCAACGGCGAGATCGACCGCCGAATGGTCAGGCACATCGAGATAAAGCATCTGCGCCGCACCAACCACGAGAACATGGTGCAAGGAGCGCGCACCCTGGGGCAGGGGGCCGTCCAGCAGCATGCCAAGCGCATGCTCGATGCGCGGCAGATGGCGAAGTGCAGTGTTGACGATAGCGCGCACCAGAGCACGGTCCGCCACACTCAGCGCCCGATAGACCGGATTGCCGTTTTCAGCATCCATCATCCCGTCAAGGGAGGTCTGCTTGTCGAGAACCGCCGACAGGATTTTAACCGCAGCAACGCGCGACCCAAGGCCGGGCTTCCACTCACCCTCGAATTCGGATGAGTCGACATTTCTACCAGACGGGCGACGTTTAAACTGTTTTGCCGGTTTGGCAGAGGAATCGGATGTCAAGACCAGGGACCTTTACGCTCATTATTGTCTTCTTTTCCGCCACCAATATTCGGGACGGAGCGTGATTTGCGGACCGGCTTAGCACTTGTAGGCTGATAGGTCGATGGTCGAGAAAATTCCTGTGACATGGCTTGCAAAGCCGCAATCCGGTTTTCGGCATTCGGATGGGTCGAAAACAGGTTGTCCATCTTCTGGCCGGAGAGCGGATTGATGATAAACATATGCGCTGTGGCGGGATTGCGCTCGGCATCCTCATTGTGAATGCGTTGCGCAGCGCCTGAAATCTTCTGCAGCGCCGAAGCCAGCCACAATGGGTTACCGCATATTTCCGCACCGCGACGGTCGGCAGAATATTCCCGTGTGCGGCTGATGGCCATTTGCACCAGCATGGCAGCAAAGGGCGCAACGATCATACCGACGATCACACCGATAAAGCCGAGCGGATTGTTGTTCTCGCGATTGCCGCCCATGAAGAAGGCGAGATTGCCAAGCATCGAAATAGCACCCGCGAGCGTCGCGGTTATGGTCATGATCAATGTGTCACGGTTCTGAATATGCGCAAGCTCATGCGCCATAACTGCCGCCACCTCATTCGGCGTCAATTGCTCCATCAGGCCTGTGGATGCTGCGACCGCCGCGTTCTCAGGATTGCGGCCGGTTGCGAAGGCGTTCGGCTGCGGGCTGTCATAGACATAGACTTTCGGCATCGGCAGATTGGCATTGTGAGAGAGATCACGGATCATCGAGAAGAATTCGGGCGCATTATGCTCGTCAATCTCCTGCGCGTGATAGGCCTTCAGCACCATCTTGTCTGAATTCCAGTAGGAAAACAGGTTCATGCCCGCCGCAAACAGCAGCGCGATCATCATGCCGCCCCGCCCACCGATGAGGAAACCGAGACCCATGAACAAGGCTGTCATGAACGCCAACAACATGGCAGTACGCATCATGTTCATCAAAAATCTCCGCAAAAAGTGAAATTGCTTATCAAGCCCACGACTTCTATAATCTGGGTGACGAAGAAACGCTTTTCAATATCGCGTCATGAGGTCTGAGATATGGATACGCCCGAACACGACAATAACAATGATGTCGTAAAAGTTCTGTCACCCGCCGCCGAGCGCGCGCTGGCGGAAGCAGAGCAACGCCGCAGGCAGGCGAAAGAGATGGAACTGCCCCCGGAAACGGGTGGACGTGGTGGCGCCGAGCCGGTGCGCTTCGGGGATTGGGAAATCAAAGGGCGCGCAATAGATTTTTGATCGACGAGGGCACCGCCCCCGACGATCCTGATCACTAGCTAAGCGCAATAGAGCTTAATTCTGTTCGAGCAGGCGGCAAACGGCTTCCAACTGCTCCAACGTGCGGTAGTTGATGCGGATATGCCCGCCCGTGCCCTTGTGATTGATCTTCACATCCAGGCCTAGAGCGTCGGCCAGCGTACGCTCCAACGCAATCGTGTCGGAATCCTTTTCATGTTCCGGCTTGCGGGAATGCATGGGATCAAGCTGCGCTCTGATGTCCGCCTGGGCCAGGCGCTCAGCATCTCGAACCGATAGGCCGCGCGAAACGATATTGCGCGCCAGATAGGTCGGATCAGATGTTGGCACGAGCGCACGCGCATGGCCTGCCGAAAGCGTACCTTCAGCCAGCATGTCACGAACAGCATCCGGCAGCTTCAAAAGGCGCAGACTGTTGGCAACATGGCTGCGGCTCTTGCCAATGATTTCACCGAGATCATTCTGCGTATAACCATGCTCGGCAATCAGCTGGTCATAACCAAGCGCTTCTTCAAGCGGGTTCAGGTCCGAGCGCTGAACGTTTTCAACGATCGCAAGCTCCAGCGCCGTGCGATCATCCACGTCACGCACGATAACAGGCACTTCGGTGAACCCTGCCAGCTGCGCGGCGCGCCAGCGGCGCTCGCCAGCGATAATCTCGTAGCGGTTTGGTTCAACCGTCCTCACAACGACAGGTTGAACAATGCCATGCTGCCGGATTGATGACGCCAGATCCTGAAGCTCATTCTCGTCAAAATGACGACGTGGATTGCGCGGACTACGAGCGATGAACTCAATTGGGATCATCCGGTCCGGGCTCACGGGACGCTGCTCTCCGCCAACAGGCAGAGGCTGGTCCATCTCGCCAATCAATGCGGCAAGGCCGCGCCCCAACCGGCGTTTGGATAGATCGTCGCTCATGAAAAATACTCCAAAATAACCTGCCAGCCCAAACTGGCTTAACCGCTTACGTCAGGATATCAGAGGCGTTAGCCGTCAACAATCCAGACAGCAAGCCTTGCTACGCCGCCTTCCGCAAGCGTTCACGCTGAATGACTTCGGACGCAAGCTGCAAATAGGCCTGGCTGCCCGCACATTTCAGATCATACAGGATCGCTGGCTTACCATAGGAAGGCGCTTCAGAAACCCGGACATTCCGAGGGATGAGAGTGTGGTAGACCTTTTCCCCAAGATGCGTGCGAACATCGTTCACAACCTGTTGCGCGAGATTGTTGCGAGAATCGAACATCGTCAGAACGATGCCTTGGATATCGAGGGCCGGATTGACCGTGCCGCGTATCTGATTGACCGTATCCAGCAACTGGCTGAGACCTTCCAGTGCAAAGAATTCGCACTGAAGAGGGACCAGAACGGAATGCGCTGCTGCCATGGCATTCATCGTCAGCAAATTGAACGAAGGCGGGCAGTCAACCAGGATGTAGGAATAGGCCAGCGCCTCCGCCGAATGCAAAGCGCTCCGCAACAGAAAGACGCGGTTGGACGCGTTCGCCACTTCCATCTCGAAGCCCAGCAAATCCATTGTCGATGCGACAATGTCGAGATTGGGAACGGCTGTGGGCACGACCACTTCGCTGATCGAATTGGCCCCGATCAACAGATCGTAGGATGACAGCTTGCGTTCGCGACGGTCTATGCCAAGTCCCGTGCTCGCATTGCCCTGTGGATCCAGATCAACCAGCAAAACACGCTCACCAATTGCCGCCAAAGCGGTTGCCAGATTGATGGCCGTGGTCGTCTTTCCCACACCACCCTTTTGATTGGCGATCGTAATGATGCGATTTTTTTCAAACATGATGCCGTACCTGACCTGGTCAATCAGCTTTTCGACGTAGATCACTGATTTCGAGCACTACAGAGCTCGCTTCTATACTGCTTTGATGTCTTATCAGATCGAAATCCCAACGAATACGGGCTTTCTGCACCTCGGCTTCGTAATCCCTGCCTTTGTTGAGATAGGAACGCAATTCACCGTTCAAAACGACCCACGGATGGATGTAATCAAACAATGCATCAAGCTCTGCCAGTGCGCGTGCAGAGACAGCATCACAGGGACCTACAAGCGAAGGCGCAGTTTCGATTCGAACCGGATGGACCGAGCCGCGTGCGCCGGTTTCTTTCAGCGCAACTCGCAGGAATCCGGCTTTCTTATTATTGCTTTCAACGAGATGAACCCATCCATCCTGCTGCTCGGCCAGCAGAATGGCCGTGATAATGCCCGGAAAACCCCCACCACTACCCAGGTCTACCCAAGTTCGGGACTGGGGGGACAGATGGAATATCTGGGCACTATCGGCAATGTGGCGCGACCATAGCTCTGGAAGAGTGGAGGGAGCCACCAGATTTGTCGTGGCATTCCATTTCTTGAAAAGCTCGACAAAATGCTCGAGTCGTTCTTGTGTTTCACGTGAAACACTCTGGCCGTTTATCATCATGCTAGGACTCGTTATAGCTGTGCTGTGCGCTTTTCATTGGTGGAAGCCGAGCCTTTTCTCACCAAGGCAAGGATAAGCGAAATCGCAGCGGGTGTCATTCCATCCACTCTCGCTGCCTGCGCAATGCTGGTAGGGCGGGCGGCCTGAAGCTTCTGCTTCAACTCGCTCGAAAGGCCGGACAGCTGTGTAAAATCGAAGTCATCCGGTATGGCTCGGTCTTCATCACGCTTGATATCGACGATGTCAGCATGCTGACGCTTCATATAGACCGCGTAGCTCGCTTCGATTTCCAGAACCTCAGCGATTTTCGGAGACAAAGCGGAAAGCTCAGGCCAGACCTGCTTAAGGCTGTCAACGGTTGTATCAGGATAGGCAAGGAGTTCATAAGCTGTTCGCCTCTGCCCATCGCGGTTGAGCTTCAACCCGTGGACGCCAGCTTGCGATGGCGTAATGGAAAAATCCTGCAGACGGGTACGCGCCTGGTCAAGGTCATCTACAAATTCACCGTATCGCTTCGCACGCGATGCGTCGACAATGCCAGCCGCCAGACCAACCGGCGTCAACCGAAGGTCTGCATTATCGACGCGAAGCGATAAGCGGTACTCGGCACGAGACGTAAACATGCGGTATGGCTCGGATACACCTTTGGACGTCAGATCATCAATCATGACGCCGATATAGGATTCGGTCCGGCTGAAATGCAGGGGAGCACTATTGCTAGCCAGTAGCGAAGCGTTAAGCCCAGCCACAAGCCCCTGCGCCGCCGCCTCTTCATAGCCGGTTGTACCGTTGATTTGCCCAGCCAGAAACAGACCGGGAATTTTCCGGCATTCGAGCGACGGGCGCAATTCTCTGGGATCGACGTAATCATATTCGATCGCATAGCCCGCCTGAAGAATTTTGACCTTCTCCAGACCCGGGATCGTATGAATGAACATCTCTTGCACGGACAGAGGAAGAGACGTCGAAATACCGTTGGGATATATCGTGTCGTCATCAAGCCCTTCTGGCTCGAGGAATATCTGGTGGCCATCACGCTCGCCGAAGCGAACGATTTTGTCTTCGATCGACGGGCAATAGCGCGGGCCGACGCCTTCGATCTGACCAGAATACATGGCTGAAAGGTGGATATTATCCTGAATAATTTTATGACCCGCAGGCGTGGTGCGGGTAACACCGCATTCGATCTGCCGGTTTGAGATCGTATCCGTCATGAAGGAGAAAGGAATTGGATCCTCGTCCGCGCCTTGGCGCTCAACTGCGTCCCAATCGATCGTCTTCCCGTCAAGCCTCGCCGGCGTTCCGGTTTTCAGCCGGCCCATTTTAAGGCCAGCACGCGCCAGTGTGTCCGACAGACCAACGGAAGGTTTCTCGCCCACTCGTCCAGCCGGAATCTTTTCGGAACCGATATGGATCAAGCCTCGAAGGAATGTGCCGCTTGTTAGGACAACTGCACGGCAAGCGATCTTCTCTCCACTGGCCAGAACGACCGCAGAAATGACTCCGTCCTTGAACTCGATATCATAGGCATCGCCTTCGACAACGCTCAGATTGCCGATCTCAGCGATCTCGCGCTGCATTGCTTGCTTATAGAGCTTGCGATCTGCCTGGGTGCGGGGTCCCCGGACGGCAGGACCCTTTTTTCTGTTGAGCATACGAAACTGAATGCCAGCCGCATCGGCAACGCGACCCATCAATCCATCAAGCGCATCGATTTCGCGGACCAAATGACCCTTACCCAAACCACCAATGGCAGGGTTGCAGGACATGATACCAATTGTTTGCGCATTATGGGTGAGCAGCGCTGTCTTTGCACCGTGACGTGCTGCAGCTGCTGCCGCTTCGCTACCGGCATGACCTCCGCCAATTACAACGACATCATATGTCATTATAATAAATCCTTGTTTCTTGAAGCCGCGTCCGGCTCAATGTTTCACGTGAATCATTTTCCGATACAGAACTCGGAGAAAATCACACCGAGCAAATCCTCAACATCGACGCGTCCGGTTATACGCCCCAGCGACATCGCCGCCAATCTGAGATACTCCGACCTGATCGCAAGGTCCATTCCCTCGGAATTCAGCGCATCACTAACATAGTTCACCGTCTCTTCAAGGCGTTTCTTGTGGCGAGCGCGAACGGGCGCCAGTGCGTGGCTCGAGCCAACACGCTTCTGAATTTCAGCGGTAATCACCGATCTCAATACATCGAGACCAGTGCCTGTCTTGGCGGAGATGGCGAGATCGCAGTGAGCCAGATCATCTCCACCGCGCAGATCAGCCTTGGTTGCCAGTCGCAAGACAGCCGTGTCCTCAGTCGTTTCGATTTGTTGCGGTACCGAATCGATATCTGTCAGAAGCAGAACGAGATCAGCCTGGGCAGCAGTCCTGCGCGCTCTGGCAATTCCTTCCACCTCGACCGGATCGATCGTATCCCGCAGACCAGCAGTATCATAGATCCGCACAAGATAGCCGTCGATATTGAGGTCGACGTCGATCACATCGCGTGTGGTCCCAGCGATATCCGTTACGATAGCGACGTCACGCCCGCTGAGTGCATTCAAAAGGCTTGATTTACCGACATTGGGCGCGCCTACGAGAGCCACCTTAAAGCCGTCTCTGATGATTTCCGACGATGCGCTTCCGCTCAGATGCTGCGAAATCTCCAGGTGCAGTTTGCCGACTTCATCCCAAACCTGCGCCGCTACGGAGTCAGGCACGTCTTCCTCATCCGAGAAATCGAGCTCCGCCTCGATCAACGCACGGCAGCGGGTGAGCTTGTTTGCCCAGCCATCATAAACCGCTGACAGTCTCCCAGAAGTCTGCTCGACGGCGAGCCGCCTTTGCATTTCCGTTTCCGCTTTCAGAAGATCTGCCAGACCCTCGACTTCCAGCAGGTCCATCTTGCCATTATCAAAGGCGCGCTTAGAAAACTCTCCGGCTTCGGCAGGTCGAAGCCCGGGAATGGCGTCCAACTCGGCAAACACCGCGTCAACAACCGCAAGGCTTCCGTGAAGCTGGATTTCCACGCAATCTTCGCCGGTAAAAGAATTAGGACCGGGAAACACAAGGACAAGAGCCTGATCCAGGACTTCATTGTTTCGGTTTCGAATCGTTTTAAGGGACGCATTCCGAGGAGAGGGTAGTCGAGGGCCGATCAGCGCTGCCAGCGCATTAAACGCTTCCGACCCGCTAATGCGCAGCACGGCGACACCCGCTGGCAGCCGCCCACTTGAAAGCGCATATATTGTACTTTCCCGATGCGCCATCTGGTTCTCCCTACCTCTCAAAGAATTGGCCGCGTCCGTTTTCCAGACGCGGCCTTATCACTCATTGCTACAAGACAGGCCGATGAATCAGGTGTTCATCGATTCGAAGAAATCGCCATTTGTCTTTGTCTGCTTCAGCTTGTCGATCAGGAACTCGATGGCATCTGTCGTTCCCATTGGCGCAAGAATCCGGCGAAGGACAAAGATCTTCTGGAGATCCTGGCGCGGCACAAGCAGGTCTTCCTTACGCGTACCGGATTTGAGAATATCCATGGACGGGAAGATGCGCTTGTCGGCCACCTTGCGATCCAGAACGATTTCCGAGTTACCAGTACCCTTGAACTCTTCAAAGATGACTTCATCCATACGGCTGCCAGTATCGATCAGGGCCGTCGCGATGATGGTCAGCGAGCCGCCTTCTTCGATGTTACGAGCCGCACCGAAGAAACGCTTAGGCCTCTGAAGGGCGTTCGCATCCACACCACCGGTCAAGACCTTGCCGGAAGAGGGAACAACGGTGTTGTAAGCGCGTCCGAGACGTGTGATCGAATCCAGGAGGATAACGACGTCACGGCCATGTTCGACAAGGCGCTTGGCCTTTTCAATGACCATTTCCGCGACCTGAACGTGGCGCACGGCTGGCTCATCGAAGGTGGAGGAAACGACTTCGCCCTTAACGGAGCGCTGCATGTCCGTCACTTCTTCCGGCCGCTCATCGATGAGAAGCACGATCAGATAGCATTCTGGATGATTTGCGGTGATCGAATGCGCGATATTCTGCAACAGAACGGTCTTACCGGTGCGCGGTGGCGCGACGATCAATCCACGCTGGCCCTTGCCGAGCGGCGTAACGAGATCCATCACGCGGGCAGAGAGGTCCTTGGATGTCGGAATTTCAAGTTCCAGCTTGAACCGCTCATTCGGGTAAAGAGGCGTCAAATTGTCGAAGTGGACCTTGTGACGGATCTTCTCCGGGTCATCGAAATTGATCGTGTTGACTTTCAGGAGGGCGAAATAACGCTCACCTTCCTTGGGTCCACGGATCGGGCCTTCCACCGTATCGCCTGTTTTCAGCGAGAAACGGCGGATCTGCGATGGCGAAATATAGATATCGTCGGGGCCGGGGAGGTAGTTGGCATTCGCGGAACGCAAGAAGCCGAAACCGTCCTGAAGAACTTCAACGACACCTTCACCAATGATCTCGACGTCCTGGCTCGCCAGTACCTTGAGGATAGCAAACATGAGCTCCTGCTTGCGCATCGTGCTCGCGTTTTCGACTTCCAGGGATTCGGCAAAAGTCAGCAAATCAGTCGGAGATTTGCTCTTAAGTTCCTGAAGCTTCATTTCAGCCATGAAGAGAAAGACCGTTTTAAATATGTGTGTGGGGGAAGGCTTGATCGCGAATCAGGTACTGAGGGTGTCCCGCAGACGGCTGAATAATTCACATGCCATTGAGATGAGTGTGCGGAAAATAGCGGCTCAACCCGAAACCCGCAAGAGGAAAGCACCAATTCCGAGAAAATTATCGTGATGAGCCATTATGCGAAGGGTTTCACAACCACAAGTATGACGATTGCGATCATTAGAAGGGTTGGAACTTCATTCATCAACCGCCAGTGACGGGCATTGCGGGTGTTTTCATCCCTTGCAAAGCGGCGAACACTGCGGCTGAAATACACATGCGTCACCGTCATGGCAATGACGAGCGCGATTTTGGCATGAAGCCACCCACCCGAAAAGCCATATACCGACCAGGCGAGATAGAGCCCGAGCACCCAGGAAATCATCATGGCAGGGTTCATGATGACCTTCATCAACCTCTGTTCCATGATCTTGAAGGTCTCGGACTTATCGGAGCCCGGGGCTGCATCCGTGTGATAGATGAAAAGCCGGGGCAAATAGAACAGACCCGCCATCCATGAGATGACAGCGATGATGTGAAGCGCCTTGATCCACAGATAGGCATCAGCCGGATCGACATGCAGCACCACGGCCACCATGCCAACGAAGACAGCCAGTGCTGCTCCTGCCCGCAACCGGGTCTTTCGCCCAGCTGTGGCCGATGTCTGTGCGTTGTCGCTCATCATCTGGCTCCATAGGAGCGAACATGCGATACAAGTCTGGCGACATTCTCAGGATCCGCTTGCGGCGTGATTCCATGACCGAGATTGAAGATCAGCGGGCCGTTACCTAGGACCTGAAGGATGGCGTCGATACCCTCATCGAGAGACTTGCCGCCGGAAACCATCCGCATCGGATCGAGGTTGCCCTGAACCGGTCCATCTTTCTGAAGCTCCAGAGCGAAGGACAGGGGAACGCTCCAATCCAGACCAATGGCATCCGCTCCCGTCTTCTGGCGATAATCCTTCAAGAGAATACCCGCACCCTTGGCGAATGCGATGATCTTGGCACCGGGACGGCGGGCCCGAACGGATGCGATGATGCGCGCAACAGGCTTCACAGCGTATTCTTCAAATTCCTTCTCACCAAGCACGCCTGCCCAGGAATCGAAAATCTGAACGGCATCAGCACCGGCATCAATCTGTGAAACGAGATAATCGGCAGACATCTCAGCCAGAAACGCCAGCAGCTTTTCCATCGCTTCGGGGTGCTGATAGCCAAAGAGGCGCGCTGGCGCCTGATCCGGTGTTCCGTGGCCCGCAATCATGTAGGTCGCGACAGTCCAAGGTGCACCGCAAAAACCGAGAAGGGTGGTCTTTTCCGGGAGCTCATGTCTCAGGCGCTTGACCGTCTCGAAGACTGGAGCCAGATGCGACAGAACGCCATCACCCTTCAGGGCAGAGATCTCTTCCGGATTGATCGGGTCCATGGCCGGACCCCGGCCTTCCGTGAAGGTGACATTCCGGTTCAGTGCATCCGGGATCACGAGTATATCTGAAAACAGAATTGCAGCGTCGAGATCGAAACGACGGATGGGCTGCAGCGTCACTTCTGTCGCAAGCTCTGGATTATAACAGAGATCGAGAAAACTCCCTGCCGTCTTCCGCGTCTCGCGGTACTCCGGCAGATATCGTCCTGCCTGTCTCATAAGCCAGATCGGAGGTGGAGTGAGTGTCTCACCGTTGAGAACCCGGATTACGCTTCGCTCAGCCATGCACACATCTTCTCTAAAAATAAAATCTAATAGATCTAAATGATTTTCTATTTCTTAGAGTCTGTGAGTAGCAAGGATTAAAATTCATCCAGTCTAAATGCCGCATCTGTGGGAAAGGCTGATCCAATCGGATAGCGGACTGGGCAAATGGTAAAACTGTGCGGATCAATGGAAATTTATTCGCAGATTCAATGATTTGGGAGAGAGCGCGTGATAGCCAGACCTGTGGATAAGCTCTGGATGAAATTTAATCGTCATTATCTCTCCCCATAATCCACAATCACCGATTTGCTGGCTACACCGGAAAGCCAATTGTGGATAAAACGGAAGTTATACGCTCGGTGACCCGGCGATGGCTTCCAGCCCTCATGTTGTGCACCTCTATCAACAGGGAGAGAAAAACAACGTGGAGAACCCAAAAAGTTTCTTCCATCTGCACCTGATTTCTGACTCAACCGGCGAGACTCTGATGTCCGCGGGCAGGGCGGTTTCTGCGCAGTTTCACTCGGCCATGCCGCTTGAGCATGTTTATCCGATGATCCGAAACCAGAAGCAGCTGCAAAAGGTCATAGACAGCATCGATAAAGAACCGGGCATCGTGCTCTATACCATTGTGGATGAGCAGCTGGCCGAGTTCCTCGACCTTCAATGTCATGTGATCGGCGTGCCCTGCGTCAATGTTCTGGAACCGGTCATCGGCATCTTCCAGACCTATCTGGGTGCGGTCTCGCGGCGAAGGGTCGGTGCGCAGCATGCCCTCAACGCGGATTATTTTGCCCGCATCGAAGCGCTGAACTACGCCATGGACCACGATGATGGTCAGATGCCGGAACATTATGACGAGGCGGATGTCGTCATCATCGGCATCAGCCGAACGTCGAAAACGCCAACCAGCATCTATCTGGCCAATCGTGGCATCAAGACTGCTAATATTCCTGTGGTGCCGGACGTGCCTTTGCCTGACAGTCTTTACAAGGCAACCAAGCCGCTGATCGTCGGTCTCGTCGCAACGTCGGACCGCATATCGCAGGTGCGTGAAAACCGTGAGCTTGGCACGACGGGTGGGTTTGATCGGGGACAATATATTGACCGCGCCACCATCATGGAGGAACTGAAATATGCCCGTGCCCTGTGCGCCCGCAACAACTGGCCCTTGATCGATGTGACGAGGCGCTCGATTGAAGAGACGGCGGCCGCCATTCTTGCCCTGCGCCCACGGACACGGTAATCCCCTTCGCACCCTTGTTTGGAGACCCCGGTTGATGAAACCAGAGCTGATACTCGCCTCCTCCAGCGCATCACGACAAATGTTGATGCGCAATGCTGGACTGACATTTTCCGCCGAGCCTGCCGATATTGATGAGCGCGCCATCGATGCGGCGTTAGAAAAGGATGGAGCGACGCCGGACAGGATTGCCGTAGAGCTTGCCAAGGCGAAAGCGCTTGCGGTCAGCGCGGTGAAGCCGGACGCCATCGTGGTGGGTTGCGATCAGACGATGTCGCTTGGGAGCAGGATTTATCACAAGCCTAAAGATATGGCGCAAGCGCATGCCAATCTCATGTCATTGTCAGGAAAGACCCATCGTTTGAACTGCGGCGCGGCCATCGCCCGCAATGGCGAGATCCTTTGGGAGATCGTGACATTTGCCGATATGACGATGCGCGATCTCGACCCAGCATTTGTTCACCGCCACCTGGAGCGGGTCGGGGAAAAAGTGCTGTCCAGCGTCGGCGCCTATCAGCTTGAAGGCGAGGGCATTCAGTTGTTCAGCGCTATCGAGGGGGACTATTTTACGATCCTAGGTCTGCCACTGCTGCCATTATTAACGAAACTTCACACATTGGGCTTGATCGATGGTTGATTCACGTGAAACATTAACCATCAAGGCCTTCGTCACCGGCTACCCAGTGAAGCATTCTCGCTCGCCGCTCATTCATGGGCATTGGTTGAAGCGGTTCGGCATTGCGGGAACCTATGAGGCGGTTGAGATTGCACCAGACAATTTCGCGACCTTCATGTCCGATTTGAAGACTGGCGCGAATGGTGGATTTGTCGGCGGCAACGTGACGATACCCCATAAGGAATCCGCCTACCGATTGGCTGATCGTCCAGATGAGATTGCGCAGGAAATGGGTGCAGCCAACACGGTTTGGCTGGAAGATGGGCTCATTCATGCCACCAACACAGATGGCTACGGCTTTGTTTCCAATCTCGATGCATGCCATGCGGGTTGGGATAAGGTCGGCAAGGCTGTCGTGCTCGGCGCTGGCGGGGCAAGCCGTGCGGTCATTCAGGCGC
The DNA here is from genome assembly GCF_014842165.1 of Rhizobium sp. CFBP 13644. Taxonomy (NCBI): domain Bacteria; kingdom Pseudomonadati; phylum Pseudomonadota; class Alphaproteobacteria; order Hyphomicrobiales; family Rhizobiaceae; genus Rhizobium; species Rhizobium sp. CFBP 13644. The sequence continues at coordinate 56,099 of NZ_JACYVF010000004.1, read as the reverse complement.
TGCGCAACCGCGGCTATCAAGACATCCATGTGGTCAACCGGACCGTGGATCGTGCCAGGGAATTGAAAGATCGGTTTGGAAAGACTGTCCACGCCCATGCCTTCGATGCATTGCAGGAGGTGATGTCGGGGTGCGGTCTCTTCGTCAACACGACCTCTCTCGGCATGGATGGTCATGGTGCGCCAGAGATTGATTTCTCGACATTGTCTGCTGGTGCCGTCGTGACTGATATTGTCTATGTGCCGCTGCAAACACCCATTCTTGCGATGGCTGAGCGTCAGGGTTTTGCGACGGTGGACGGATTGGGCATGCTGCTTCATCAGGCAAAACCCGGCTTTCAGAAATGGTTCGGGCCAATGCCTGAGGTGGATGAAGAATTGCGAGAAATGATTATCGCCGATATTGCGAGTCATTGATGATCACCATCGGGCTCACAGGATCGATTGGCACTGGCAAATCAACAACCGCCAAGCTGTTTGCACAAGAGGGTGTCGCGGTCTGTGATTCCGATGCCGTTGTGCACCAACTCTATGAGGGTGAGGCCGTATCACTGGTGGAAAACGCCTTTCCCGGTACCACGCAGGACGGAAAGGTTGACCGGCAGAAACTCGGAGATTTCCTGCGACAGAATCCGGCTAATTTTAAAATCCTAGAAAAAATCGTCCATCCTCTTGTTCGCCAGAAGCAGGATGAATTTCTGGAGCAGGCACGCCATGCCAATGCCGAATTTGCGCTTCTTGATATACCGCTGCTCTTCGAGACCGGTGCCGAAAGCCGCGTCGATACAGTCGTCGTGGTCAGTTGTTCGCCGGAGAAACAGCGCCAGCGTGTTCTTGCCCGACCCGGCATGACGGAAGAGAAATTTGAATTGATCCTTGCACGGCAGATGCCGGATGAGGAAAAGAGATCACGCGCTGATTTTGTGATCGACAGCAACACCAGCGTCGATGACGCCCGCGACCAAGTGCGTTCAGTGCTTGAGACGCTACGGTCAGGGCGAGAGGAAAGAGACAACGATGCGTGAGATCATTTTCGATACGGAAACCACCGGTCTGGAATCCAAGGCTGACCGCATCATCGAAATCGGCGGGATTGAGCTTTTCAATCATTTCCCGACGGGTAAAACGCTGCATCTTTATATCAACCCGGAAGATCGCAAGGTGCACCCCGATGCGCTGGCGGTTCACGGAATTACCGATGAGTTTCTGCGCGACAAGCCGAAATTCGCAGATGTCGTGCAGGAGATCCGCGACTTTTTCGAAGGTGCGCGATGGGTAGCGCACAATGCGACCTTCGATATGGGCTTCATCAATGCGGAGTTTGCGAGGCTCGGCATAGAGCCGGTGTCGCCGGAACTTGTGACAGACACCCTGTCCATGGCGCGGCGCAAGCACCCGATGGGCCCGAACTCGCTGGATGCGCTCTGCCGCCGGTATGGTATCGACAATGCGCACCGCACCAGACACGGAGCTTTGCTCGACTCCGAACTTCTGGCGGAAGTCTATATCGAGATGATTGGCGGTCGCCAGACTGCGCTTGGTTTCGGCGGTGCGACCAAAGCCCGGACCAATGATGTCGTCGATGATGGCCCCATCGATATTCCCGTCCGGCCACGGGCCTTGCCATCGAGACTGGACCCGGAAACAGCTGCCGCCCATGGCAAGCTGGTTCTCGCCATGGGTGATAAGGCCATCTGGAACAAATACAGGCATTAAAAAACCCGGGCGTTGACCCGGGTTTCTGTCGTCTCTCGTCAATGACGAAGGATTAGTTTGGTACGGCCTGAACCTTGGCGCGGGCCTGTTCTTCGGCAACACGCTGCGCAAACATCTGCGAGAAATCGATCGGGTCGATCATCAGCGGCGGGAAGCCACCGTTGCGGGTTACGTCGGCAATGATCTGGCGTGCGAACGGGAACAAAAGGCGCGGGCACTCGATAAAGAGGACCGGCAGCATGTGTTCCTGCGGGAAACCGGTGATGCGGAAAACGCCGCCATAGGTCAGCTCAGCAACGAAAAGAACCTTGTCACCATCCTTGGCTTCGGCATTCAGCGTCAACACAACGTCGAAATCCGACCCGGAAATGGGGTTGGCATTGACGTTGACATTGATGTTGATGGCAGGTGCGCCATCACGAGCCTGAAGCGAACGCGGTGCACCGGGATTTTCGAACGACAAATCCTTGGTGTACTGGGTCAAAATGTTGAGGGAAGGGTTTGCACCGTCCTGCGCACCGTTTTCAGTGGTCATATCATGTCCTCGAGCATGGAATTCTTGCAAGCCCGTCTATCATCTCGACAAATGCCTTACAACCCTCCGACTTTAGGGGATCAGGGTTTTGGCAGGTCCCGGTTGTCCCGGTCAGGCGACCAGGGAGACTGGTTCGGGCCATCACGGTGGAAGTCATCCTCATCCAGATCGACCACCTTGGAAGCACCATCCGGCTGCTGACCGGGGCGAAAGCCGGGATGGCCAGATGGACCGCTGGATGTGCGAGCGCCTGCACCTCTGAATGCGCCCGCCACGACAATACGCGATCCCAGCGCCTTCCACATGAGAGCGCGAACGGCTGGCACGAGCAGGAGAAGACCGATGATATCTGTGATGAAGCCGGGCAGGAAAAGCAGAATACCGGCGATGACCCGCAGGCCGCCGCTGATCATGGCCTGTGCCGGTTGTTCACCCGTCTTGCCCGCATTCTGCAGATCGCGAACCATGCCAAGCCCGCCGGAGCGCAGGATCATCAAACCGAGGAATGAGGTGAATAGCACAAGGCCGAGCGTCAACCACAGACCGAGCGCCTTTCCAACCACGATGAAACCGGCAATTTCCAGAATGGGCATCGCAAGAACGATGACGGGCAGAAATGAGAAACGCATATTGAAGCCTTGCAAACGATGAGAGCGCGACGCGTTCTCTTGACCTTTATCAGAACGCATTCACTGACGGAGTTCAGGGATCGGCCGCAAACATCAATGCTCTTTCAGGCAGATCCGACGTGTAAAAACAAACCATATCGCCCATTCGACCACCTCTGGAAACCGGCGATTGCATCTGTCCGTTTGAATGATGGGCAGATGCAGACTATATGATGTGTAGAAAATTAGATTTAAATGGCGGTTTCGGTAAAAGATGGGCTCAAGCGACTTTATTACATTGTTTTTCCTCGTGGCTGCGGTGCTGATTTTCCTTCAGTTGCGCAGCGTCCTTGGTCGTCGAACTGGCAACGAAAAGCCACCTGTCGACCCTTACAGCCCGCGTGACATGGCAAAATCGCCTGCAGACGATAACAAGGTCGTGACCTTGCCGAAACGCGGCGAAGGCGAAGAGGAAAATCGCTTCGCGGAAATCGATGCCATCGCCCCAGTTGGATCTGCGCTGAATGATTCGCTGCGTGAGTTGAACAAGACCGATCCGACATTCCGTCCGAAGGAGTTCCTCAACGGTGCGCGGATGGCTTACGAGATGATCGTGACCGCCTTTGCTGATGGTGACAGAAAGTCGCTCAAGAACCTCCTCTCCAAGGAAGTCTATGACGGTTTTGTTGCTGCGATCGCCGAGCGCGAAAAGCGCGGCGAGGTGGTGAAATCGACCTTTGTTGGCACTGAAAAGATCGACATCACCCACGCCAGCATTCGCGATTCCGAAGAGCAGATCACCCTTCGCATCATTAGCCAGCTGATTTCGGCAACCTACGACAAGGACGGTGCGCTGATCGATGGCGACCCGGAAGCTGTTTCCGAGGTCGATGACATCTGGACGTTTGCGCGCGACATTCGCTCACGCGATCCGAACTGGAAGCTGATTGCGACCGAATCTGAACAATGAGCAGCGCTGGCCGGGATTTTGCCCTCGAAGAGGTATCGTTTGCTGAACTGCCAGCTTGGCAGGCAGACGACCCTTCGCCGCTATTCCCGGCCATGCAATCCATTCTGGCCCACCTGCGCCAGGCAAAACCTTACCGCACCGGCTCACTGGGATTGAGCGCTGAGGAGCTTGTGGGGTTGCTGGAGGCCGTGGATGTGAGCGGCTTCAAAGACGCCCGCGCCGCCCGGCTATTTTTCGAGACCCATTGCGTTCCCTTTAAAATAACGCCGTCATCGGCAAAAAGCGGTTTCGTCACTGCCTTTTACGAACCGGAGCTTATGGTTTCGGCCACGCCTGACGAGACATTCAAATATCCGATCTATCGCCGCCCGCCTGATCTGATCGACCTAGATGAGACCAACCGGCCAGCGGAGATGGATCCCTATTACGCTTTTGGTTTGCAGCGGGATGGCGTGATCTCTCCCTATCCAGACAGGGGCGAAATCGACCGCGGCTATCTGGATGGTCGAGGGCTGGAAATCGCTTGGGCAAAATCGCGGGTCGATCTGTTTTTCGTGCATGTGCAGGGTGCGGCAAGGCTTCGCTACAGCGATGGCACCATCCGGCGCATTACCTATTCCGCGAAGGCTGGCCATCCATTCTCCGCCATTGGCCGTCTGCTGCTGGACAGGGGTGAACTTGATCCTCAGACCATTTCGATGCAGACCATCCGGCAGTGGCTGGCGCACAATCCTGACAAGGTGGACGAGGTTCTCTGGCACAATCGCTCTTACATCTTCTTCCGTGAGGCCGATGTGGAAGGGCTGGAGCTTGGGCCTATTGCGGCTGCCAAAGTTCCGCTTGTCGCGGGCAGGGCGCTTGCGGTGGATCGCCTGATCCACACATTCGGCTTTCCCTTTTTCATCAGTTCACCAAGCCTGACGCATCTGGATGAGGGAAAGCCCTTCGGCCGTCTCATGCTGGCGCTGGATACCGGCTCGGCCATCGTTGGGCCGGCGCGTGGCGATATTTTCACCGGCTCTGGCGATGAGGCGGGAGAGCTGGCCGGCACGGTGCGCAACCCGGCAGATTTTTATATCCTCATTCCCCGTGGGGCGGCTGAGAGGTATCGGTCATGAAGGGTGGCCGCAAACTGGGCAGGGATGAGCGCATTCTGTGGGGCAAAGTTGCCAAGACGACGCGGCTGATTTCCGGGCGCGTGGAAGCCCTGATGGAATTTGAAGCGCTGGAAGCCGAGATCGATCCAGAGCCGCAACCGCAGTCAAAAACTGCGAAGAAACCCATCCCGCCTTTCCCCAAGATGATTATCGAGCCGCAACCGCAATCCGTCGTGGCGGACCCGGATCGCAAGCGCATTCACAGCCCTCTCGAAAGACCGGTCAAACGCAAGCTGACCCGTGGTCGCCTGCCGCTCGAAGCGCGGATCGATCTGCACGGCATGTTTCAGAGCGAGGCCCATGCGGTGCTGCTCGATTTTCTCGTTCGCGCCCATGAGCGCGGACTGCGGCACGTTCTCGTCATCACCGGCAAGGGGCGCTCCATGGGCAGTGAGGGCGCGTTGAAGCGTGCCGTGCCGATGTGGTTTTCCAAACCGGAATACCGCCATCTCATCTCATCGTACGAAGACGCTTCCATGAACCACGGTGGCGATGGCGCTCTCTACGTGCGGCTGGCACGTCGGCGCGGAGACACGTCATGACGCCGTTTGCAGAGGCGGTTCGGGTTCTGCGCGAGAAAAAGGGCGTGACGCAGAAGCAGATGGCTGCAGCGATTGGTGTGTCGCCCGCCTATCTCTCGGCGCTGGAACATGGAAAACGCGGCAAGCCGAGCTTTGATCTGCTCCAGCGCATTGCCGGATATTTCAACATCATCTGGGACGAGGCAGAAGAGCTTTTCTCGCTGGCTGGCACGTCAGACCCTCGGGTTGTCATCGATACCGCAGGTTTGCCACCGCAATACACGATGCTGGCGAACGGATTGGCGCGGAATATTCGCAAGCTGCCGCCAAGTGTGATAGACGAATTGTCAGAGGTGCTACAAAAAAGCCGTCCTTGCGAGTGAAACCCGCGCTATCCCCTGCTTTGTGCAGGGTTTTGGCGCTTGTGGACTTTGGATATCGGGACGGAATTTCTATAGTCACACGTCAGATTTAAAGTGATTCGCTGCCGCGCTGTCTCGATATGAGGTGGCGCTGCGACAGATACATTCGGAAAGAGTGCTTATGACTGAACCTATGTCGAGCGAAAACGCCGCCAGTGCAGCCTATGGAGCCGATTCGATCAAAGTCCTCAAGGGGCTTGATGCGGTTCGCAAACGTCCCGGCATGTATATCGGCGATACCGACGATGGTTCCGGTCTGCACCACATGGTCTACGAAGTCGTCGATAACGCCATCGATGAAGCGCTGGCCGGTCACGCCGATCTCGTCACCGTCACGCTGAATGCCGATGGTTCGGTATCGGTGACGGACAATGGTCGTGGTATCCCGACCGATATTCACACCGGTGAAGGCGTCTCCGCAGCTGAAGTCATCATGACGCAGCTTCACGCGGGCGGTAAGTTCGACCAGAACTCCTACAAGGTGTCCGGCGGTCTGCACGGCGTGGGCGTCTCGGTTGTCAACGCGCTGTCGGTCTGGCTGAAACTGCGCATTCGCCGCAACGGAAAAATCCACGAGATTTCGTTTACCCATGGTGTGGCCGATGGCCCATTGAAGATCGTTGGCGATTATGAAGGTCGCTCCGGCACGGAAGTGACCTTCCTCGCCAGCAGCGAAACCTTCACCATGACGGAATATACCTACGCAACGCTGGAACACCGGCTGCGCGAACTGGCCTTCCTGAACTCCGGCGTGCGCATTCTTTTGACGGACAAGCGCCACTCCGACATCAAGCAGGAAGAAATGCTTTATGATGGCGGTCTTGCCGCCTTCGTGAAGTATCTCGACAGGGCCAAGAAGCCGCTGGTGGACAAGCCGGTTTACATCATCGGCGAGAAGGACGGCATCACCGTTGAAGTCGCGATGTGGTGGAACGACACTTATCACGAAAACATGCTGTGCTTCACCAACAACATTCCCCAGCGCGATGGCGGCACGCATATGGCCGGTTTCCGTGGTGCGCTGACCCGCCAGGTCACGTCCTATGCCGATAGCTCCGGCATCACCAAGCGTGAGAAGGTTTCTCTTCAGGGTGAAGACTGCCGCGAAGGCCTGACGGCCGTTCTCTCGGTCAAGGTCCCCGATCCGAAGTTCTCGTCGCAGACCAAGGACAAGCTGGTTTCCTCGGAGGTTCGCCCCGTTGTCGAAAACCTCGTCAATGAAGCGCTGAGCACCTGGTTTGAGGAACATCCGACCGAAGCCAAGATCCTCGTCGGCAAGGTCGTGGAAGCGGCTATTGCTCGCGAAGCTGCCCGCAAGGCGCGTGAACTGACCCGCCGTAAGGGCGCGCTCGATATCGCGTCTCTGCCCGGCAAGCTGGCAGATTGCTCCGAGCGTGATCCGGCCAAATCCGAAGTCTTCCTCGTCGAGGGTGACTCGGCTGGCGGTTCTGCAAAGCAGGGTCGTTCGCGTGAAACGCAGGCGATTTTGCCATTGCGCGGTAAAATTCTGAACGTGGAGCGCGCCCGCTTCGACAAGATGCTGTCCAGCCAGGAAATCGGTACGCTGATTACGGCGCTCGGCACCTCGATCGGCAAGGACGAGTTCAACGCCGACAAGCTGCGCTACCACAAGATCATCATCATGACCGATGCTGACGTGGACGGCGCGCATATTCGCACGTTGCTTCTGACCTTCTTCTTCCGTCAGATGCCGGAATTGATCGAGCGCGGTCATCTCTATATCGCGCAGCCACCGCTTTATAAGGTGACGCGCGGCAAGTCCGTGCAATATCTGAAGGACGAGAAGGCGCTCGAAGAATACCTGATCACCATGGGTATCGAGGAAGCATCGCTGACGATGGGTTCCGGCGAAGTCCGTGTTGGCCAGGATCTGCGCGAAGTCATTCTCGATGCAGTGCGCATGCGCACGCTGATTGACAACCTGCATTCGCGCTACAGCCGCTCGATTGTTGAGCAGGCAGCGATTGCTGGTGCGATGAACCCGGAACTGTCAGCAGATCCAAGCAAGGCCGAAGCGACGGTTGCCGAGGTCGCGCGTCGTCTTGACATGATTGCTGAGGAAACCGAGCGCGGCTGGACCGGTGAAGTTCTTGATGATGGCGGTCTTCGTTTCTGGCGCATGGTTCGCGGCGTCAAGGAAGTTTCCACGCTGGATATGGGCCTGATGGGTTCCGCAGATGCGCGCCACATTGACCAGCTCGCAACCCGTATGGGTGACATCTACAAGACGCCACCTGTGCTGCAGCGCAAGGATGGCACGCAGGTCATCGCTGGCCCACGCCCGCTTCTCGATGCCATCTTTGCCGCCGGTCGCAAGGGCCTGTCGATGCAGCGCTATAAGGGCCTTGGCGAAATGAATGCCGAGCAGCTTTGGGAAACCACGCTGGACGCCAATGTGCGCTCATTGCTTCAGGTCAAAATTCCTGACGCGACCGATGCCGACAGCCTGTTCGCCCGCCTTATGGGTGATGAGGTGGAACCGCGCCGCGACTTCATCCAGGAAAATGCGCTGAACGTCGCCAATCTCGATATCTGATGTTTTTCAGTGAATCGTCTTATGTGACGATTCACGTGAAACACAATCTTAACAAATGGCCCGGGGGAGATGCTCCACCGGGCCATTTTTATTTCAGTCGTGAAGCGTAAACCTTCAGTCAGCCTTACCGGTGAAGCGTCCTTCGAACGCGACCTCCGACAGAGGCAGCCGGTCACTCGGCACTTCGCGTTTCGCCAGTTCCTCGGGCAGGGTGCTCTTGTCGGCGATGGAGCCGATGGCGACAGCTGCTTCCACGGCATAACCTTCCGGCACTTCCAGCGTTTCAATGATCTTGTCTTTGAAAATGCCAGCCATGGCATGAGCATGGTAGCCGAGATACTGCGCCTGCATGGCCATAGACAACCAGGCAGCACCCGCATCAAAAGAGTTCGTTGTCGCAGGCTTCTTGTCGCCCTCGCGTGAAACATTATATGTGCGGGACAGCACGATCAGCAGGACCGCGGCATTTTTAGCCCAGCTTTGATTGCCTTCCATCAGCAGGCTGACAAATGTGTCCCACTGCGGGCTGCCCTTATGGGCATAGATGAACCGGGTGGGTTGCTGGTTGGAGGAGGATGGAGCCCAGTGGGCGGCGTCGAGAATTGTCAGCAGATGTTCTCTCGGCATTCCAGCGTCACCAAAGGCGCGCGGCGACCAGCGATCCAGGAATATGGGATCAATCGGAAACTCGGATTGGCGCGAATTGCTATAGGTCATATCATCTCCTCGACACGGTTCGACATCATGGTGCCATCGGCGCCGTTTTAGAGCGCCCTAATAGTGTCATACACCCGTGTTTCGAAAAATGCTTCCTTCAATGCGAGGCAGATCGATTTGCCACCGCATGAGGGGTGACACGGATAAATAGTTCGTTCATATATGCAGGCACTTGTCTGACAACGGGAGATTGACCATGAAATTATTGCGCGTCGGCCAGCCGGGCCAGGAAAAGCCAGCCATTCTGGATCAGGATGGAAAAGCTCGTGATCTTTCGGCGCATGTGAAAGATATCGGCGGCGAGGCCATTTCCCCTGAGGGTCTGAAGGCGATTGCCGCTCTCGATCTTTCCACGCTCCCGCTTCTTGCAGATGATCGCATTGGCGCCTGCGTTTCCGGCACGGGCAAATTCATCTGCATCGGCCTGAACTTTTCCGACCACGCGGCGGAAACCGGTGCGCAAGTGCCATCCGAGCCTGTCATTTTCATGAAGGCAACATCGGCCATAGTTGGCCCCCATGATGATGTCATCATCCCACGCGGCTCTGAGAAGACAGACTGGGAAGTCGAGTTGGGCGTCGTCATCGGCAAGACCGCCAAATACGTGTCTGAAGCCGATGCGATGGATTATGTTGCCGGCTATTGCGTTTCGCATGACGTATCCGAGCGCGCGTTCCAGACCGAGCGTCAGGGCCAGTGGACGAAGGGCAAATCCTGCGACACATTCGGCCCCGTCGGCCCATGGCTGGTAACCAAGGACGAAGTCACCGATCCGCAAAACCTCGGCATGTGGCTGAAGGTCAATGGCGAGACGATGCAGAACGGCTCCAGCAAGACCATGGTTTATGGCGTTGCCCATGTCGTTTCGTACCTCAGCCAGTTCATGTCCCTGCATCCCGGGGACATCATTTCCACCGGCACACCTCCGGGCGTTGGCCTCGGCATGAAGCCGCCACGCTTCCTGAAGGCTGGCGATGTGGTTGAGCTTGGCATTGAGGGTCTCGGCACTCAGAAGCAGACATTCGTCGCTGACATCTGAGAAGAACTTTCGATCAATACATATCAGAAGCGCTGGCGGGCAACCGCTGGCGCTTTTCACATTTTGTGCATGTGCGAAATGATGCTATATTAACGAAAAGACGACGATAAACGACGGGAGGCGTTCATCCATGTTCTATCAGTTCTACGAAATGAACCACGCTGCCATGATGCCGCTGCGGGCAAGCGCTGAACTGATGCGTCAGGCTTGCAACAATCCCCTGAACCCGCTGTCCAACACGGCATTCGGCAGAAGCCTCGATGCGGGCTTTGAGGTTTTCGAGCGGCTGACCCGGCGCTACGGCAAACCAGGGTTCGGGCTGTCCGAGACCTTGGTCGGCGGGAAATCCGTTGCTGTCGCAGAAGAGATTGTCTGGGCAAAGCCCTTCTGCAATCTGCTCCATTTCAAGCGTGATATGGCATCAGGCGAAACGACCGGCCCAAAAGTGCTGCTCGTCGCCCCCATGTCGGGCCATTACGCAACCTTGCTGCGCGGCACGGTCGAGGCGCTGCTGCCATCCGCCGATCTTTACATCACCGACTGGATCGATGCGCGCACGGTTTCGCTCACGGAAGGGCGCTTTGATCTTGATGACTATATCGATTACCTGATCGAAATCATTCATCAACTGGGTGAGGGCGTGCATGTCGTGGCGGTCTGTCAGCCCTCGGTGCCCGTGCTTGCGGCAGTCTCGCTGATGGAAGCGGACAATGATCCACGCGCCCCGGCTTCGATGACGCTGATGGGTGGGCCAATCGACACGCGGATCAACCCGACGGCTGTCAACGAGATGGCCATGGGCAAGCCGATCGAGTGGTTCAGAGATAATGTCGTTATGCCTGTGCCATGGCCGCAGCCGGGTTTTGGTCGTTCCGTCTATCCGGGCTTTCTGCAGCTGACCGGCTTCATGTCCATGAACCTCGACAAGCACATGACGGCGCACAAGGATTTCTACATGAACCTTGTGAAGAACGACGGCGATTCCACCGAAAAGCACCGCGAGTTTTACGACGAGTATCTAGCGGTGATGGACCTCACAGCCGAATTCTACCTCCAGACCGTTGAAACCGTGTTCATCGATCACGCGCTCCCCAAGGGCAGGATGCTGCACCGGGGCAGGGCGGTTGACCCTACACACGTGAAACGCACGGCGCTGTTCACGGTCGAGGGCGAGAATGACGATATTTCCGGGGCAGGGCAGACGAAGGCGGCGCATGATCTGTGTCTGAATATTCCAGCTGATAAGCGCGAGCATTACACGCAGCCGGATGTCGGGCATTACGGCGTGTTCAACGGCTCCCGCTTCCGGCGAGATATCGTGCCGCGCATGCTGGATTTCATGCGCAAGCATGACCCGGCGGTGTGACACCAAGCAGATAGCTTTTTACGGAGCGAATCGCTATGAAAGGCGATGTTTCCGCTTCTCCGAAAGACCCTGAGATCCGTTTCGCCGTCCAAGCCTGCGCCATCGCAGCGCATGGTGGATGTGGGCGGTCGCAACCTGCCCATTACCATCAAGGAAAATCAGCGCGCGACGCGCATTACGCTTCGCATCGAGCCCGGCGGCAAAGCGCTGAAAATGACGATCCCCTACGGTCTCCATCACCGGGAAGTGGATGACTTTCTGGATCGCCACAATGGCTGGCTGAAAAGCAGGCTTTCGAAGTTCTCCACCGAGGGAAGTGTGGTCGATGGCGGCAGTATCTCCATTCGTGGGGTGGCCCATCGCATCGAACATACTGGCACGTTGCGTGGTGTGACGCATATTGCAAAAAATGCAGATGGTGAGGCGGTTCTGCGCGTCAGCGGATTGCCGGAACATCTGGGCCGACGCATTGCGACCTTTCTGAAAAAGGAAGCGCGGGCTGACCTGGAGCGGCTGGTGGCGCATCACACGGCAAAAGTCGGCAGGCCCGCCAATTCCATTTCCATGAAGGATACGCGCAGCCGCTGGGGCTCATGTTCGCATGATGGGAACTTGAGCTTTTCCTGGCGCATCGTTATGGCGCCAGAAAGTGTCATCGATTATCTGGCCGCCCATGAGGTCGCGCATCTCAAAGAGATGAACCATGGACCGAAATTCTGGGCGCTCTGCGAAAAGCTTTCCCCCACCATGGAGGCCTCGAAATCCTGGTTGAAGCGCAACGGCTCGCAGTTGCACGCCATCGATTTCGAATAAATCCTGTCCAAACCGTTTTGGATTCACGTGAAACATTTACGCTTCTGAGAGGACGATTAGATTTGGCTCGACTCACAGCCTATTTCATGGCACCTCCCAAGCCATGACACCGGAAATCAAGATTTGCGGATTGAAGTCCGCCGATGCCATCGAGCGCGCCGTTCGTCGCGGTGCGAGCCATCTCGGCTTTATTTTCTTTGAAAAAAGCCCGCGCAACATCGAGCCTGATATTGCTGGCAAGCTGGCCGATGCCGTGCGCGGCAGCGTCAAGATCGTAGCCGTGACTGTTGATGCCGACAATGACGAGCTGGATGAGATCATCCATCTGTTGAAGCCGGATATGCTGCAGCTGCATGGGCATGAAAGCCCGGAGCGTGTGCTGAACGTCAAGGCTCTCTACGGTTTGCCCATCATCAAGGCTTTTTCCATCCGCGATGTCGATGATCTTGCCAAGATTGATCCCTATATAGGAATAGCCGACAAGTTCCTGTTCGATGCCAAACCGCCTGCGGGTTCCGATCTTCCCGGCGGCAACGGCGTTTCCTTTGACTGGACCTTGCTGCACTCTCTTGACGAAGGCGTGGATTACATGCTTTCCGGGGGGTTGAACAAAGACAACATAGCGCATGCTCTGGCGGAAACCGGAGCTAAGGGAATAGATGCATCTTCCGGTGTCGAGAGCGCACCGGGTGTCAAGGATCTGGCCATGATCGACGCATTTTTCGATGCGATACGATCGGCAAGACCGCAGGGAGTTTGAGAGTGAACGAGACGCCGAAACCCAACTCTTTCCGCGCCGGTCCCGATGAGGACGGCCGTTTTGGTATTTACGGAGGCCGCTTTGTGGCTGAAACGTTGATGCCGTTGATCCTTGACCTTCAGGCCGAGTGGAACAAGGCAAAGACAGACTCCGAGTTTCAGGCGGAACTTGCGCATCTGAACACCCACTATACCGGTCGTCCAAGCCCGCTCTATTTTGCCGAGCGCCTGACACAGGAGCTTGGCGGCGCGAAGATCTATTTCAAGCGCGATGAGCTGAACCACACCGGTTCGCACAAGATCAACAATTGCCTGGGCCAGATCCTGCTCGCCAAGCGCATGGGCAAGACCCGCATCATCGCGGAAACCGGCGCTGGCCAGCACGGTGTTGCCTCGGCAACTGTCGCTGCCCGTTTCGGCATCCCTTGCGTCGTTTATATGGGCGCAACCGACGTGGAGCGCCAGGCGCCGAACGTTTTCCGCATGAAGCTTCTCGGCGCAGAAGTCGTTCCGGTCACGGCTGGTCACGGCACGCTGAAAGACGCTATGAACGAAGCGCTGCGGGATTGGGTCACCAATGTCGACGACACCTATTACATGATCGGTACAGCCGCCGGTCCGCATCCATACCCGGAAATGGTTCGTGACTTCCAGTCGGTCATCGGTCGTGAAACGCGCGAGCAGATGCTGAAGGCCGAGGGACGTTTGCCGGATATGCTGATCGCAGCGGTTGGCGGCGGCTCCAATGCCATCGGTCTGTTCCACCCGTTCCTCGATGATTCCAGCGTCAGGATCGTTGGCGTCGAAGCGGGCGGCAAGGGTCTTGAGGGCGAAGAACATTGCGCATCGCTCACAGCCGGTTCGCCGGGCGTGCTGCATGGCAACCGCACCTATTTGCTGCAGGACGGTGACGGCCAGATCAAAGAGGGACACTCGATCTCCGCTGGTCTGGATTACCCCGGCATTGGCCCAGAGCATTCATGGCTGAAAGATACTGGCCGCGTTGAATATGTGCCGATCAAGGACACCGAAGCGCTGGATGCATTCCAGTTGCTGACGCGCACCGAGGGCATCATTCCAGCGCTTGAACCTGCCCATGCGCTGGCGGAAGTCATCAAGCGTGCGCCCAAGATGGACAAGGATCAGATCATCGTCATGAACCTGTGCGGTCGTGGCGACAAGGACATCTTTACCGTGGCGAAACTTCTGGAAATGGGTGCGTAATCATGACTGCTCGTATGGACAAGCGCTTTGCTGATCTGCGCGCTGAAAACCGCCCGGCCCTCATCACCTATTTCATGGGTGGCGATCCGGATTTCGATACCTCGCTCGGCATCATGAAATCGCTGCCTGAAGCCGGTGCCGATGTCATCGAACTCGGCATGCCCTTTTCCGATCCCATGGCCGATGGTCCAGCCATTCAGCTTGCCGCCCAGCGCGCGCTGAAGGGCGGGCAGACATTGAGGACGACGCTTGAACTCGCCCGCGAGTTTCGCAAGCAGGATGACAACACGCCGATCGTGCTGATGGGCTATTATAACCCCATCTATATCTATGGCGTCGCAACGTTTCTGGATGATGCATTGGCAGCGGGTATCGATGGCTTGATCGTTGTCGACCTTCCACCTGAAATGGATGATGAGCTTTGCGTTCCAGCGTTGGCGCGCGGTATCAACTTTATTCGTCTTGCAACGCCAACGACGGATGAGAAGCGTCTGCCGACCGTTCTCAAGAACACGTCTGGCTTTGTCTATTACGTTTCGATGAATGGCATTACCGGGTCAGCTCTGCCGGATCCATCCACGATCTCTGGCGCTGTCCAGCGGATCAAAGCGCATACCGACCTTCCCATCTGTGTCGGCTTCGGCGTCAAGACGGCGGATCATGCCCGCGCAATCGGCGCTGTTGCCGATGGAGTTGTGGTGGGTTCGGCCATCGTCAACCAGATCGCCGGAAGCCTGACCAAGGACGGTAAGGCCACCAACGACACTGTTCCATCAGTGACAACACTGGTAAAGGGACTTTCAACGGGCGTGCGTGCATCGCGCCTTGCCGCTGCCGAGTAAAGTCAGGTCAGCGAGATAGTCAGGAGTATTAGACGTGAACTGGATCACCAACTACGTACGGCCTCGGATCAACTCCATGCTTGGCCGCCGCGAGACGCCGGAAAACCTCTGGATCAAGTGCCCCGAAACGGGCGAGATGGTTTTTCACAAGGATCTTGAGGAAAACAAGTGGGTCATTCCCGCTTCTGGTTTCCACATGAAGATGCCTGCGAAGGCGCGCCTTGAAGACCTGTTCGATGGCGGCGTTTACGAAGCCCTGGTCCAGCCAAAGGTGGCGCAGGACCCACTGAAGTTTCGCGATTCGAAGAAATATTCGGACCGTCTGCGCGACAGCCGCGTGAAGACGGAGCAGGAAGACACGATCCTGGCTGGCGTCGGCAAGCTCAAGGGCTTGAAGATCGTCGCTATCGTTCACGAATTCCAGTTCATGGGTGGCTCGCTCGGCATTGCTGCCGGTGAAGCCATCGTCAAGGCATTCGAGCGCGCCATTTCAGAGCGTTGCCCTGTCGTGATGTTCCCGGCCTCGGGTGGCGCACGCATGCAGGAGGGCATCCTCTCGCTGATGCAGCTGCCGCGCACAACCGTGGTCGTGAACATGCTCAAGGAAGCGGGCATGCCCTACATCGTAGTGCTGACCAACCCGACGACGGGCGGTGTCACGGCCTCTTACGCCATGTTGGGTGATGTGCACATCGCAGAGCCGGGTGCGGAAATCTGCTTTGCGGGCAAGCGCGTGATTGAACAGACGATCCGCGAAAAGCTGCCTGAAGGCTTCCAGACTTCGGAATATCTGCTGGAACACGGCATGGTCGACATGGTCGTGGATCGGCGTGAAATTCCAAAGACGCTGGCAAGCCTGCTGAAGATCATGACAAAGGCCCCAGCCGATCCGTCTTCGGAAGACCTGCCAATGGCAGTATCCGCCTGACGTCTATCGCCACTGGGCAGCGGAGACGCCAATGACGGATATGACGACACCTGCCCAGAGCGCAGCGGAACGGATCATCGAAAAGCTTTTGGGGCTTCACCCCAAAGGCTTTGATCTTTCGCTGGATAGAATAACCGCTCTTCTCGAAAAGCTCGGCAATCCGCACAAGCGTCTGCCGCCAGTTTTGCACGTGGCTGGCACCAATGGCAAAGGCTCTGTCACGGCCTTCAGCCGCGCGCTGCTGGAAGCTGGCGGCCTTGCTGTTCACGTCCACACATCTCCCCATCTCGTCAACTGGTACGAACGCTATCGCTTGGGCCTGCGTGGCGAGAAGGGGCGTTATGTCGAGGATGCCGTTCTGGCCGATGCGCTGGAACGTGTGGCTGCTGCCAATGACGGGCAGATGATCACCGTTTTTGAAATTCTGACGGCCGTCACCTTCGTTCTCTTTGCCGAACATCCAGCCGATGCGGTGATCCTCGAGGTGGGCCTTGGCGGGCGTTTTGATGCGACCAATGTCATCACCGACCCTGCCGTGTCGATCATCATGCCGATTTCCCTGGATCATCAGGCCTATCTCGGAGATAGCGTTGAACTGATCGCGGCTGAGAAGGCCGGGATCATGAAAGCCGGATCGCCCGTCGTCATTGGTCATCAGCAATACGATGCGGCACTGGATGTTCTGGTCCAGACCGCTGAACGCCTGAGATGCCCGACGGCTGTCTATGCGCAGGATTTTTCGGCGCATGAGGAATTCGGGCGTCTGGTCTATCAGGATGAAACCAGTCTCATTGATGCACCCCTGCCACGTCTTCCCGGCCGCCACCAACTGGCCAATGCCGCGGCCGCCATCCGCGCCGTCAAGGCTGCCGGTTTCGAAGTGACGGACAAGATGGTTGAGACGGCGATGACATCGGTGGAATGGCCGGGCCGCCTGCAACGCATCACATCAGGCCGTATTGTCGATCTGGCACCGCCGGGTTCGGAAATCTGGATCGATGGTGGCCATAATCCCGGCGCAGGTGAGGTGATTGCCGAAGCCATGGCCGGTTTCGAGGAAGCCAATGCCCGCCCACTGTTTCTAATTGCCGGCATGATCAACACCAAGGATCAGGTGGGGTATTTCAAGGCCTTCGCCGATATCGCCCAATATGTCTTCACCGTTCCGATCAATGGCACGGATGCGGCCATCGATCCGGTTGTTCTGGCGCATGCCGTGTTTGACGCGGGCCTCGTCGCAGCACCGACATCTTCCATTGAAGAAGCCTTGGAAGAGTTGAAAAAGCGGATTTTGCCGGGTCAGCCTGCACCACGCATATTGATCGGCGGTTCGCTTTATCTCGCTGGCAATGCGCTGGCTTTGAACGGGACCGTTCCGCAGTAAAATTCGCTGCATCGGCTTTGAAGGTTAAGCCATTCCATCCCCACCGTCATATCAGGGCTTGTCCCGAGGATCTAACCACGTTCGATGTAGGGGTTCGTCAGATCCTCGGGTCAAGCCCGAGGATGACGGCGGTTTGTTTAAAATGCCTCAACAAAAAAAGCCCGGCGATGACCGGGCTTTTCTCATTCTATCCAAACACCTAATCAGGCAGCGCTGGAAATCCAGGCCGAAAGAGCTGTCTTTGGTGCTGCACCAACCTTGATGTCTGCCACTTTGCCGCCCTTGAACATGGCAAGGGTGGGGATGGAGCGAACGCCGAACTGCGCTGCAAGCTCCGGGTTTTCATCAATGTTGAGCTTCACGACCTTGACCTTGCCGGCCAGCTCGTTGGAGATTTCTTCGAGGCTCGGGGCGATCATCTTGCAAGGGCCGCACCATTCAGCCCAGAAATCGACGACGACGGGTTCAGCGGAATCAAGCACTTCGGCCTGGAAATTGGATGTATCGACTTTCACGGTAGCCATGGGTGGCTCTCCTTTCAATGACAAGATTGTCAGTGGTGTTGGTTGATGAGCATGTGATGCTGCTGGCAGGTTATTTCAATGTCCCATATCTCACTTTGTCTCGATTGCAGCAAGCGCATCAGCCAGCGACTGGTCGCTCAGCGTCACAAATGAAGCGTTTTCGGTATAGACCAGCGCGCAGGTGAAGGTCTTGCCGGGATAAAGCGGGGCGAGAATACTTTTATAAATCGCAAGCTGTGCTTTATGCGCCAGCGGTATCTCGGCATCACGGACGGGCGGCACGCGGTTGGTCTTGTAGTCCACCAGAATGACGCGGTCGCCATCTACGGCCAGCCGGTCGATGCGGCCGGAGACGGCATAATCCCTTTTGCCGAGCCGCAAGGTGCCCATAATCGAGATTTCCGCACGGCTGTTGGCTGAGAATGCCGATTGAAGGGCCGGTTCTCGCAACACCGATAGCGTGGAATGGATCAGTTTTTCCCGCTCCTTTTCAGGCCAGAACCGCGCGGCGCGCTCCGCATAACGGCGGGCAGCATCCGGCTGCTCCTCGCTCGGATATTCCGGCAGGGTCTGCAACATGCGGTGGACAAGCCTGCCGCGTTGCAGCGCTAGACCGGATGATACCTCGTTGCTGGAAAATAGCGGCGAGGTGACCAGCAAATCCTCCGAGCCATCATCGATGATGGTTCCGGCACCGGACGGGCTGAGCGGACGTGGCAGAGCTGGCGGTGGCGGCAAGGGTTGCATCAGAGATGCAGGCAAGGCATCCAGAACCGGGGCAGGCGGCGGCTCAGTCGCGGCAACGGCCTTGGCATCGCGGCTGGTTGACTGCCACAAAAGACCATCCCACTCTTCGCCACCAGCGGAAAATGCCTGCCGCTTGCACCTCACCTCATCCGCGCCCAGCGAACGGGCAATCATGGCATGCCAGCAATCGGGATTTTCCCGTGGGCCGCGATAGCCGCAGACGATCAGATGATCGGCAGCGCGTGTCATCGCCACATAGAGGAGGCGGCGATATTCCTGCTCGGCGGATAGCTTGAGACGGTCCTCATCCCTTGACACAATCGCGTTATCAAAGCCCTTGCCGGGCAACCAGATCGGCAGCTTGGCGGGGCCATTTTCGATGAAGCGCAGTTTTGGCAGGTGGCTGTGAATGAAGGCCTTGGAGCCGCCATCGACCAGAAACACAACCGGTGCTTCGAGACCCTTTGAGGCGTGGACGGTCATGATGCGGACTTCGCCGCGCTCCTTGTCCTGCTCGCGCTTGATTTCAGGCGCATCGGTTTCCATCACGGAAATGAAGGATTGCAGGCCGGGAAGGCCGGTTTTTTCGTGGTCCAGCGCAAAGGAGAGGAATTCGTCCAGCACGTCGCTGGCTTCGTTGCCGAGCCGCCCCAGAAACTTCGCACGTCCTTCATGCAGCGTCAGCACGGCGGCGAAGAAATCGTGGATGGTCTGCGTCTTCGACAATTCGATGAAATGGGTGAGCTTTTCGACCGATGCCGCGAACGCCCGACCCTCATTCGCTTTCGAGAGCGCCTGCAGATGGTGCCAGACGCTAGTATTTTCGGGGCGATTTGCAGCGATATCGAAAATATCGTCTTCTGAATGATTGAACAGCGGGCTCTTGAGAAGGGCCGAAAGCGACAGATCATCTTGCGGCAAGAGCACGAAACGGCCCAGCGCCAGCAGGTCCTGAATGGCGATATGGTCTGTGAGGCGCAGGCGGTCGGCACCAGCAACGGGAATGTTTTTCCGCTGCTTCAGCTCACGGGTCAGCGCGTTGACGAAGGCGTGGCGTTTTCGCACGAGAACCAGGATATCGCCCGCCTCGATCGTGCGCTCCACGCCCTTTTCGACCACGGTTTCCTTGCCGATCATCTCGGCGATGCGGGCGGCAATGCGGCGTGCGACGATGGCGGGTGGCGCGCTTTCGCGCAGCGCATCGAAGGGTGCTGTCCAGTCCTCTTCATTTTCAACGGGCTCGGCGGCAACCATGTCCCATAGCTCGACGGTGCCCGCCTGTCCGTGGCGGTTGGAGCGATGCTCGACGGGTTCTTTCTCGGCGCTCAGACCCTCGGCATGTTCGGGAAGCGAAAAAACCTGATCGACGGCGGCAAGAACATCTGCCGTGGAGCGGAATGACAGCGGCAGGCGAACGGAATGAAATGTCTGCTCAACAGCGGTCACGCGCTTTTGCGTTTCGCGGCTTTCCTGCGAAAACCGCTCCGGCCTTGCGCCCTGAAAGGAATAGATCGACTGCTTCTCGTCACCCACGGCAAAGACGGTGCGCCGTCCTTCGCGCGCGGTTTCTCCATGGAAGAAATCGGCGGCCAGCGACTGGATGATGGTCCATTGCACCGGGCTGGTATCCTGCGCCTCATCCACCAGAATGTGATCGATGCCCTGATCCAGCTTGTAGTGAACCCATGCACCCGCCGTATCGCGGTTGAGAAGGGTTGCGGCGCGTTCGATCAGATCCTCGAAATCCAGCTGGCTGCGCTGCTTTTTCAGATCCTCGAAATCACCGATCAGCCGCTGCGCCAGCGTCAGCGCATGTCTGGTGGCTTCCAGCATGCGGATGGTGCGGTAGCGATCCCGGCAGGCCACCACATGGGCGCGGGCCAATATGAGGTCATCCAGCAGGGACGGTGCCGATTTCTGCATCGCCTTGTTGATGACATAGGCGTCGGATTTCGGCGCACCTTGCGAAGTGAGCAGAGCGGCCTCGATGAACTCGACACGCTTGAAAACATCCGTGGTGCGGGCAGCTTCGCGCAGCGCATAGGCAACGTCGATGACCCGCGAGCCGCCAATTTCGTCGGCCAGCGTCAGATAGGTATCCATCGACAGGCCGGAAAGGCCGGGCAGGGGCCAATAGGCTGCCGCCGCCGTTTCTTCCGTCTCCTGCGCATCAATGCCCGCATGGGCGCGAAGGGTGGCATCGATGCCGCCGGACTGGCGCGCCCTGTCCAGAAACGCGCTGATGGCGTTGCGGTTGGAAACGATGGCGCTGAGAAGGGACTCAAGCCCTGTCTCATCTGATATATCGAGGACATAGGCCAGCGCGTGGGCCAACGGTTGATCCGCCTCCATGGAGACGGCGGTTAAAAGTGTGCGGCGCGCTTCGGCCAGAAGCGTGGCTGCTGCCCGGTCATCCAGAACCGAGAAGTGCCCGGCGACATTGGCTTCCAGCGGAAACTGATGCAGCAAAGCCTCGCAAAATGCGTGAATGGTCTGGATTTTCAGGCCACCCGGCGTTTCCAGCGCCTTTGCGAAGAGACGTCGCGCTTCCTTCAGCTTGATGAGATCCGGCACCCGGCCCTCAATGGCCGTGATGCGATGGCTGAGATCGGCATTGGAAAGTGTCGCCCAGCCGGCCAGTCGGTCGAATACGCGGCTCGACATTTCAGACGCCGCAGCCTTGGTATAGGTCAGGCACAGAATGGCGGATGGGCGGCAACCGGCCAGAAGCAGGCGGATCACGCGCTGCGTCAAGACATGGGTCTTTCCGGACCCGGCATTGGCCGAAACCCATGCGGAACTGGCGGGGTCGGAGGCGCGGGTCTGCTGCGCGCTTGTCCAGTCAATCCAGCTTTTCGGATCGTCCTGTACGGGGCCGTGGTCTATCATGTCATTCAGCATCGCCATCTCCCGGTTCTGCCGTGGACCATTCGGATACGCGGGCAAGGTGGTCATATTCGCCACCATAGGCTTGCTGTTCCTCGGGAATCAGCCGCGAAACGAAGCCGTTCTGGCCTTGCCGCAGCGAAATCACGAATTTTGCCAGCTGATCGATGGAATCGGTGGCGAGTTCAGCTGATGATTTCGGCACGGTCTTGGCGCTTGCCTTGGCATGTTCATTGTTGATCGTATCGGTACCGAATCGTTGGCCGGGCCGCAGGCGCACATAGATGAGATCTTCCGGTGTCGGAGATCCCGCATCCTTGAAGGCACCGCGCATGAGGGCGGCTGCCTCCAGTGCCAATTGCGGATCAAGCAGCGAGCGGGCCTGTTTGACTGAGGGCGACAGGCCGGTTTTATAGTCGATAATATCGGCCATGCCTGTCGTCTTGATGTCGATGCGGTCGGCAACGCCGGTCAGGCGAATGCCTGCTTCGGGTATTTCCTGTCCGGCCCGCACCTCGATATGGCTGCGCTTGACCAGCGCCCGGCGCTCTTTTTCCCATTTGAGAAATTCGCGGGCAACTGCCTCGAAACGAGGGCGCCAGACCACATCGATATGCGGCGGCAGGTTTTCAGCATCGAAACAGGCATGCAGCACCCGAAACATCGCTTCTTCGGCGGCAGGCGTGCCTGCCACATGGCCCTCGCGGGAATAGGTTTCCATGATGCGGTGATAGAGCGTGCCTCGATCGGCCGCGCCCGGATCGCGGTTGAACTCATCCAGCGGATCCAGTTTGAGAATGCGCCGCGCATAGATGGAATAGGGGTCGCGTCGAAGCCGCCCCACTTCGCTGAAGGAATAGGATTTCGGCTGCAACTCCGCAGGCGGTGTCGGTGCCGGGCGCTTGGCGGGCTGCTGGTTTTCGCCGTCATCCAGCATGTTGGCCCAGTGGCGATAGGCGGTGCCGCGCGCTTTCAATGTTTCGGTAAAGCCTTCGCCCCCCAGCGCCAGAAGCCTTTGCAGCCAGCGGGAGGCGACGGCAGGAGTCGATCCCTGACGAAGCGAGCGCGTATAGAAAATCTGCCGTGTGCCATTCGCCATCTCGAAATCATGGGCAAGCTGGCCGATGCGCCGTTCCGGCGGCTCAAGGCCGATGCCGGTCTTCATGTTGCGGGACAGGAACGGGTTGTTGGCCGTCTGGCCCGGCCATATGCCCTCGTTCAACCCGCCAATGATGACAGTATCGACACTTTGCAGGCGGGCTTCCAGCGCACCGAAAATAAACACGCGCGGATGGCGCATGGCCCGGGGCTTGATCGATTCGCCCGCAATCAGCGCCGTCATGATATCGATCCATTGCGGTCCATCGGCTTCCAGCACGCTGCCGCAATCCATCAGTTCAGACAGAAGGCCGGAGAGTTTTTCGCCCGCCTCATGCGACCAGAGATTGGCCAGATCAACCTTCTCATCGATACACATGGCTTCGATGACCCGGCCTGTGCGCTCCGCCCAGTCGGCAAGCGTCAGCCGCGCCGTCAATCGCCCGGTAACAGCGTCCTTGCGGATGAAGGCCGCATCCAGCGGTTCAATGGCAGCGCTGATGCGCCGTGCCAGATCGGCAGCGGCAAGGTCGGTGCCCTCAGCCAGAGACTTGCGCCACTGTGGCGAATGGCGATCAAGTGCATGGAGTGCAAGCTGGCGGTGCAGCAGCGCCTCTAGCGTATCAAGTGTGGTTTCGGTTCGCCCACCCCGAAGCGCCAGCAGCTCCAGCCCCGCCACGGCATGACCGACCTCTGCCCGCCCAAGACCGAAGCGCGATAGCGGGTGCTTGAGAAGCGACATGACGGCCACGGGATCGCCGGGCCTCAAGATGGCTTCGAGCGCCAGCATCAACAGACCCGCCTGCGGCGTGGCCGATAGCGGCGTACCGGCGGAATCGTCCGCCTCAATGCCGAAGCGGGCAAGCTCGGTTGCCACCCGGCGCGCGAGCCCACGGTCGGGCGTGATCAGCGCCGCTTGGGATTGGCCACCGGTGGCCCCGTTTTCCAGTGCTAAGCGCAGGGCAATGGCGATGGCCGTTGCCTCTTCGCGCTCATTGGCGGCTTCGATGATGGCAGCGGATGCAAAGGCCTGTTCAAAAAACGCTTCGCTCTTGTCTTCGCGCCACTCGTTCCATTCGCTGGTGGCCTTGGCTGGCGCAAGGGCTGTGGAAAAGATGGCTGCACGGTCTTTGAGGTCGCCATCCAGAACCCCGATCTGCTCTGCATCGTTTCGGGAAACGCCGAGCTTTTGCAGCAGGATATAGAGACCATATTGCGAATGGGTGCGGCTTGAGGGGTCGTCAGGGTTCTCATTGATGGATTGCCATTGCTCTTCCGGCATATCCATATCGAGGCCCGGAAGGACGATGGTGCCTTGGCGCAGGGAGGCGACCGCTGCGATCAGGTCTGCCGCTGCCGGAATGGAGCCGGTGGAACCCGCCACGATGATGGGGTCATCGGACCCGATCCGGGCAATGCGTTCGGCCTCGGCCCGCAGAATCGCATTGCGATGCCGCCCGGACGAGGATTTGTTCAGTTCATCCAGCCGGGCTGGCCAGAACACACTGGCGATCTTCAAGAAATCGGCGGTCAGCTGCCACCATTGCGCATGGTCGGCGGTGTCGAGCTTGGAAAGCGCGTCCCATTCCCGGTCTTCCGTGTCCATGGCATCGATAACCTCGGCCAGCGAGCGCGCAAGCCAGATGGCATCGGCAGGACTTGCGGGGGCGACGAGGGGCGAGTCCGAATGCACGGCGCGGATGGCATCCGGCAGACTGTTGCGCCAAGCCAGAATGAGGCGGGCAAGCTCCACCAGCCGGGCCGTGCTGGAAATGGGTGGTGCGAGATCGATGGTCGCGGGCGTTTCAACGTCGAAAAAACCGCTATCGTCATCGGTTTCGCCAAGGGGCCTGATGATGGGCAGAATAGCCGATTGTCCGCCGAGCAAATCCACGAATTCCGAGCGCAGGACGCGGGCGGAACGGCGGGTCGGGACATAGATGGTGACCTTGGCCAGTGATAGCGGGTCGGCGGGATCGTAACGGAAGCCGGGTGCCAGCCTGCCATCGCAAAGACTTTCCGCCAGCGTCTTCAGAAAGGGCGTGCCGGGGGCGATGGTTAGAATACGCTTGGCATGCGCCAATGGCTCATCTCACTTGTCGGTTGCTGCGATGGTACGTTCCGCATCTTCTATAGCATCCGGTGTGCCGACGGTAATCCATTGTCCATCAAGTGACAGACCAAAAAGCCGGTTTTGGGCAATGGCGCGGTCGAAATAGATATTGAGATTGAAGGCATCGTCAGGGGCGTCGTCCAGAAGCGCCTTGTTCATGGCAATCGCACCAGCATAGACGACAGGGCGCGGCTCGCCTTCGCTGTAGCGCGTCAAAGCGCCATCGGTTGCGAGGCTGAAATCCTTCTTGCCATTATGGCCGGTCGTGCGGTCCATATCCACGCACAGCAACGCCATATCCATGGTCTCAGGGTCGAAGAACTGCGCCAGCTTTTGCAGGTTGGTGGGCTCACCGGGCGTTTCACCAACCCAGAACAGGTCGGCATTCATCACCAGAACCGGCCCGGCTTCCAGCAGTTTCAAACCCTTGGCAAGACCGCCGCCGGAATTCATCAATTGCTCGCGCTCGTCCGAAATCAAAATCCGCACGTCTTTGCGGGCGTTGAGATGGGCAACCATCTGGTCGGCATGGTGGTGAACATTGACGGCAATCGTCTCGACACCGGCAGCCACGAGCATATCGATGATATAATCGATCATCGGCCGTCCGGCGATCCGCACCAAAGGCTTGGGGATCGTGTCCGTTATCGGTCGCATTCGGGTGCCAAGACCCGCCGCCAGCACCATCGCCTGTCTGATCGTCATGGAACACTTCACTCTTCGTGGATGGGAACGCCCGCATCTATCAGCCAGTCGCGCAAGGGCTCAAGATCAGGATGGCTCAGCGCTGAGCGCAGATAGGAGAAGGTGCGCGGCATGTGGTTCATGTAATGCGGCTTGCCATCGCGCTTCATCAGCCGCACCCATATGCCCACCAGCTTGCAATTTCGCTGGGCCGCCATGATGGCGAAGGCTTTCAGGAATGACGCTTCATCGAAAACGGCGTCCGTGCGCCTGATATCGAGATAATGCGACATCAACCGCGTTTGCAGCTCAGGAGACATCGTAACCCGTGCATCCTGAATGATGGAGGCCAGATCGTAAGCCGTGGGGCCGATCATCGCATCCTGAAAATCAATGATGCCGACGCGCTGAATGCCGGATTTCTCAGCCTGCCAGATGATGTTGGGCGAGTGAAAATCGCGCAGCAAGAGGCCTTTCTCAGCATCATCAAGCTTTGCGATTAGCTGATCCCAGACATCAAAGAAGCTCTGCCTGTCGCTCTCGTCGGTTTCCTTGCCTCTCACATGCGGTAGATACCAGTCCAACAGCAGCGATGTTTCGATCTTCATCGCATCCGCGTCGAAGGGCGGCACACGATAGGTCATGCCATTCCCAAGTGCGATGTCTTTGATGGCAGGGGCTCTGTGAAGCGTGGCAAGGCAGGCGACGCTTTCCAGATATCGCTCCTCGATGGGCGCACCATCGTTATCCAGCACGCCTTCTCGTCCCATGTCTTCCAGAAGCAGCAATCCGCCTTGCAGATCCTGCGCGAGGATTTGAGGCGCGGAAAAGCCGTTCTCGAGAAGGTAATGATCGATGGCGACAAAGGGTGCCACATCCTGTGCAAGATGCACGATCTCGGCGTAGGTCTTGCCATCCTTGATAACAGGGCCTCTGGGCGGGGGCTGCCAGTCCATCAGCAGGCATGGCCCAGCGGTGTCGTTCACCTGCTCATAGGTGCGGTAGGCCGCGTCGCCGCTGAAATATTGGCGAGATGCGTTTGTCCTGCCGTTTGCCTCAAGAAAATCGCGGATGGCCAGCACCCGCTCCAGCCGCGCCCGCTGCCGAGGCGGTGCATCGATGGTCGCCACACGGCCTTCGCCCTGATGGGTGAGGCGCAGCGTGATGGTGCTGTCGGCAGGCATTTCGCTTGCGGCCAGTTCCGGCCACTCGATGAGGCACACACCGTCACACAGCATCTCGTCGATGCCGAGCTCATCCATCTCAGACACATCCGACAGTCGGTAGAGATCCAGATGGTGGACAGGAAAACGCAAGCCATAGGATTGCACGATGGTGAAGGTCGGGCTTGGAACCTCGTGGTCAGGGTCGCCCGCGATCGCGCGGATCAAGGCGCGCGCCAGTGTGGATTTACCGGCACCGAGATCACCGATTAGGGCGATACAATCGCCGGGTTTTACGGTGAGTGCCAGTTCCTCGCCGAGCCGGATCATTTCGGCTTCATCGGCAAGGACGATGGAAAGAGGCAAGACCGTCCCGTTCATTCGGCAGCGATGGAATGCGGATGCGCGCCGGATGGAATGCGGCAGCTGACGACGGTGCCTTCACCCGGACGGCTGTCGATGGTGACATTGCCGTGGTGGAGGCTGACGAAGCTTTCGACAATCGAAAGGCCCAGTCCGGCGCCCGTGCGACGGCCACCATTGCCACGCGTCGAGAAGCGGTCGAACACGGATTTCAACATGTCCTGGGGAATACCTGGTCCCTGATCGGCCACCGAGAAGACAAAATCGCCTTCGCTGCGCTGGCAGGTGAGCGTGATCGCCGATCCCTCGGGCGCGAAATTGGCCGCATTGGTCAACAGCTTGATTAGGATCTGCTTCAGACGCTGATGATCGGCCACGATGGCGCCGAGATGCGCAGGCGCGACAATCTCAAGAGACACGCCGCTTTCCTGCAGACGGTCGGTGATCAGCACCGAAACATCATCCAGAAGCTCCGACAGGTCGTTTTCGGTGTAGTTCAGATGCATGATGCCAGCATCGACAGTTGCCAGATCGAGAATGTCGTTGACGATGGTCAGGAGCACCGAGGAGGATGTGGAGATGTGGTCGAGATATTCGGCCTGCCGCTCGCTCAGTTCGCCAATACCTGGCGTTTTCAGAAGATCGGTAAAGCCGATGATGTTGGTCAGCGGCGAACGCAATTCATAGGACACGTGCTGGACGAAGTCGTTTTTCAGCTCGTCTGCCTTGCGCAGCGCCTCGTTCTTTTCCTTCAAGGCCCGTTCTGCACGCACGCTATCGGTCATGTTGACGAAGGTCAGCATGGTCTGCGAATCCGGCAAAGGAATGATGGCATAGTCCAGCACCAGGCCGGACAGAAGCTCAAGCGTTCCCTGTTTGGACAGGCGCTCATCATCGAAACTGGTGATGAACTGGCTGAATGCGCGCCATCCATCCGGCTTGTCGTAGGACTGCGCGCAAACCTCTTCAATCGAGCGAATATGCTTGCCAGCTTCCGCCTCATCAGCGGTGATCGCCCACAATGCGCGGAAAGCGGGGTTGGACAGGCGCATGCGTCCATCGGCACCGAACACAGCCACACCTTCGGCAAGGTGGTCGATGGTCTCGCCCTGAACCTTGACGAGCGTGTTGTAACGCATTTGTAGATCGACCTGTTCGGTCAGGTTTTCAAACACCCATGTCGCGCCGCCCTGCGGATGCGCGGTCGCGATAACGCGCAGCGTCTGTCCATTGGGCAGGTGCCAGAGGTCAGTCTTGGTATCCAGCGAGCGGTA
The DNA here is from genome assembly GCF_014842165.1 of Rhizobium sp. CFBP 13644. Classification (NCBI taxonomy): domain Bacteria; kingdom Pseudomonadati; phylum Pseudomonadota; class Alphaproteobacteria; order Hyphomicrobiales; family Rhizobiaceae; genus Rhizobium; species Rhizobium sp. CFBP 13644. Next base: position 27,690 of record NZ_JACYVF010000004.1, on the reverse strand, counting down.
GACCGAAAGCGCTGTTTCCTTCCAACTCTTCCAGCTCAGCTGCTCCGGCAGCTTGCCATCGGAGCGCAGTCGGTCAAACACTTCGGAGTTGTCAGGCTTGGATTCCAGCAGAACCAGATCCAGACCCCAGAGGCTGACAAAGGCCTGATTGTAAAATTGCAGGCGCTGCTGGCCGTCGAAGATCGCAACCGGCGTTCCCAGATGATCCAGCGTCTCGGCGTGGCTTTTCAGCGTGCGCTTCAACTCTTCACGAACGGTCTCGGCCTCGGTCGTATCGACCGCCATGCCAACGGATCCACCTGTCGTCTTCAGGTCAACCACGTCAAAGAAGGTTCTGTTGCCGGAAACGACGGTCGAAATACGGTCATGGAACGGCGATTCGGGTGTGGAGCTGGCGCGAATTTTCTGGCGGGTCACGGTGTTCAGCAACTCGCGCTGCTCGGTCACGGCCTGTTCCGGCGTGCGCGCATCCACACTTAGCGCATAGCTGTGGTTGACCCATGTTAGCGCGCCCTCGGAATTTCGGCGCCAGACCGGCTGGTCGATGCTGTCGAACAGGTCCTGGAATGTCGAAATCGACGACACCAGACGCTCACGCTCGATTTTCAGCTCGGCAAGTTCGGCGCGCAGATTGTTCAATGCGACGAACTGAGCGAATGCCTTGCCGCCGGAAACGCGACCCTGAACTTCGATCACCTCGCCGCGGTGCGTCTCGATGGTCAGATCAAAGCTCTGGGCATGGCTGCGCAGTTTCTCAAGCGCGTTTTCAAGCGGACCCGCAGAGGCCGGGCGAAGCCAACGGCCGAAGGCCAGAAAGTCCTGATCCGCAAAGGGAACGCCGGTATCGGCAGGCAACTGGCCGATAAATTCGGGGCGCTCACCGGCATTTTCCCAGATGACGATGCGTCTGGACTTGTCGGAAATCAGGGCCTCATATTTGGAAATCTTGGCATTGGCCTCAGCCAGAGCCGTGCGGTACTCGCTGGTTTCCGCCTCGATGTTTCCCCGCTGCCGGACGAGCCAGACAATGGAAAACAGGGTGGCCGAGACCACGCCGATGAACAGCGAATAGGTGATCGTTTCCGACGAGGAGAATAGGCGCTCGCCGCGCTCCAGAACCTCGTTCTGCTGGGCCTGTGCTGCCAGCGCAAAACTGCTCAAAGCCGTGCCGGACATCAGCGCCACGACCTTGCCGCGGACGCGCGTTGCCGCTCCGCTCAGAGAAGCCAGCCAGCGTCTGGGCGCAGGTGCATCGCCATTGTCTGGCTCAACATCATTGTGTTCCCGCTTTCGCGAGACTGAAATTTTTACCGTCATCCCCGGTCTGTCTCCGTCCTATGTGCCGCATTCTCGACAAGACATCCCATTTCCGCGCGCTATGCCCGCGCACGAATCAAGAGATAAGACATTACCGTCTTCGGAAACCTCCGTGAAGGGTGGCGCCAAAAAGATATGGCGGGCTTTGTCAAGCTCGCCATATCCATATCTAGTGCGTTAATTGTGGATATTAACTATAAAATCAATATCTGTAGTGTTCAGCCTTGAACGGGCCGGTCTTGGACACGCCGATATAATCTGCCTGAACGTCAGAAAGTTCTGTCAGCTTTACGCCGAGCTTGGCGAGATGCAGGCGCGCAACCTTCTCGTCGAGGTGCTTTGGCAGTACGTAGACGTCGTTCTTGTACTCGCCCTGCTTCGTGAACAGCTCGATCTGGCCAAGAACCTGGTTGGTGAACGAGGCAGACATCACGAAGGATGGGTGACCAGTGGCATTGCCGAGGTTGAGCAGACGACCTTCCGAGAGAAGGATCATGCGGTTGCCCTTGGCGAACTCGATCATGTCGACCTGTGGCTTAATATTGGTCCACTTGAGGTTCTTGAGCGCAACAACCTGAATTTCGTTGTCGAAATGGCCGATATTGCCGACGATGGCCATATCCTTCATCTCGCGCATGTGCTCGATGCGGATAACGTCCTTGTTGCCTGTTGTGGTGATGAAGATATCAGCCGAGGAAACAACGTCTTCGAGCAGAACAACTTCAAAACCGTCCATGGCTGCCTGAAGCGCGCAGATCGGGTCAACTTCGGTGACCTTGACGCGTGCGCCAGCGCCCTGCAGCGAAGCGGCAGAACCCTTGCCCACATCGCCGTAACCGCAGACGACGGCAACCTTGCCGGCCATCATCACGTCCGTTGCACGGCGAATACCGTCAACCAGCGATTCCTTGCAGCCGTACTTGTTGTCGAACTTCGACTTGGTCACGCTGTCATTGACGTTGATAGCAGGGAAGGGGAGAAGGCCCTTCTTGGCCAGTTCATAAAGGCGGTGAACGCCTGTGGTGGTTTCTTCGGTCACGCCCTTGATGGCATCGCGCTGCTTGGTGAACCAGCCCGGAGAAGCAGCAAGGCGCTTCTTGATCTGGGCGATGAGGATTTCTTCTTCCTCGGATTCTGGCTTGGAAAGAACGTCTTCACCAGCTTCTGCGCGTGCGCCGAGCAGGATGTACATGGTGGCATCGCCGCCATCATCCAAAATCATGTTGGAAACGCCGCCATCGGCCCACTGGAAGATCTTGTCCGTGTATTCCCAGTACTGCGTCAGGCTTTCACCCTTGACGGCGAAAACCGGAATACCGCTGGCAGCGATGGCTGCTGCAGCGTGGTCCTGTGTGGAGAAAATGTTGCAGGATGCCCAGCGAATGTCTGCGCCCAGTTCCTTCAGCGTCTCGATGAGAACAGCGGTCTGAATGGTCATGTGCAGCGAGCCGGAAATCCGCGCGCCCTTCAGCGGCTTGGATGTACCAAACTCTTCGCGGCAGGACATGAGGCCCGGCATTTCGGTTTCGGCAATATCCAGTTCCTTGCGACCGTAATCGGCAAGGGTAATGTCGGCGACGATATAATCTTGGTCGGCACTCATATGTGTCTCCTGCTTCAAAGATGGCAGGGGCCAGCCGCTGCCTGAAAATCCAGATTGCGGTTTAACAGGCTGAGACGTTTCTGGCAATAACGATATAAAGAAGTCTTTATGTCTTTATATGACGTGGTTATCAAACTTCTTCGCCGAAGCGATCCGCGACTAGATTTTCGAGTGCGGTGAGCGCTTCCTGCGCCTGGTTACCACTGGCTTCAACCAGAACGGTGCAGCCGGGGCTTGCGGCCAGCATCATCAGGCCCATGATGGATGTGCCGCCAACGGTCATGCCGTCCTTGGATACTTTGATATCCGCATCGAAGCTATCGACCATCTGAACGAACTTGGCGGAGGCGCGGGCGTGAAGGCCACGTTTGTTGACGATCAGCAATTCCCGCGAGAGAGACGACATCCGGTAATCTTCTTCTTATTTGCCGCTGAGGACGCGGCTGGCAACGTTGATGTATTTTCTGCCAGCATCGGAGGCCTCCTGCAAGGCCTTCTCCATGTTATCTTCGACGCGAATACTCGCCAGTTTGATGAGCATGGGAAGATTGACGCCGGCGATAACCTCGACATTGCCGCTGTTCATCACGGAGATCGCAAGATTGGATGGCGTTCCGCCAAACATATCGGTGAGTATGATGACGCCATTGCCGTCATTGGCACGCGTTACGGCGTCGATAATATCCTGACGGCGCTGGTCCATGTCATCTTCGGGACCGATACACACTGTCTCGATCAATTTCTGAGGGCCGACCACATGCTCTACAGCGTGGCGAAACTCCTCAGCCAGCTTGCCATGAGTGACAAGCACCAGTCCGATCATGAAACGCTCCCTTGCACACGTATTCTGATTGCGCACTATCGCAATGCCGCAATCATGTCTATCGGTGGGGCCACATCTTGATGAGGAAAAGACGAAGCGCAAGCCCCAAATTGCTGGTTTTGTGTTCACATTCCCTTGGTAACGAAAAGATTCTGAGCAAGTGCAGCAAATTTTCCATAGGGCATGATGCTGTCACGCGGGATCCGCAGAAGCGGCAGAGACAGGTTGCCCCCAAGATCAAGCCGCTCATCCTCAGGCGGGAGCCGGGGGCTGACCGGCGATGTAACCGAGGTGATGGCGTAGTGCATCGGGGCTGATGCCACGCTTTTGACCGATATGATGCCGCTGCCGCGCAGCTCCAGAAGTCCGGCGATGGCCTCCGGCCGCTCGGCCATAACCCCCCCGTCATGGCCTGTGATGAAGACCTGATCATCGCCCACGAGAAAGGCGTCCAGCCCGCAACGCTCGGCTTCTGTCATGAAGCTGAAAGCCATTTCGCTTTTTCCGCTGCCGGATGGTCCGACAAACAGCAGGCCGGTCTTGCCGATGACGATGGCCGTTGCGTGGAGATTGAAACGCTCAGCGCTCATGATGGGCGGCGGGAAGCGACAGGCTGAAACGCGCGCCTGATATGACGCCGTATTTATCGAGAATATTGTCCGCTTTCAGTGTGCCGCCATGTGCCTCGGCAATCTGCCGGCTGATGGAAAGCCCAAGACCGGAATTCTGGCCAAAGCCTTCACTGGCCGGGCGATCGGTGTAGAAACGTTCGAAGATGCGGTCGATATCTTCGGCCTGAATCCCGGGACCATTGTCCTCGACGCGCACGATGCAGCGGTCTTTCTGACGCACGAGATGCACGACGATCCGCCCGCCATCCTGAGACACGAAGGAGCGTGCGTTCTCGATGAGGTTCGTGATGATCTGACCGATGCGCAGATCATGGCCGTTAACGACATAGCTGACCTTGGCACCCGGCTTCCGATCCACCACGAAATCGATAGTGACGCTCTTCTTCTTCGCGCTGATCTGGCGCGAAATCTCGACCAGATTGCCCAGCACCACTTCCAGATCGACAGGCGAGGCATCAACGCGGGCAAGCTCCGCATCCAGCCGCGAGGCATCGGAAATATCGCTGATCAGCCGGTCCAGGCGGCGCACATCGTGGAAGATGATCTCCGTCAGACGCTGCTTGGATTCTTCCGTCTTGGCACGGGGAAGGGTCTCCACCGCGCTACGTAGCGATGTCAGTGGGTTCTTCAGCTCATGGCTTACATCGGCTGCGAAACTTTCGATCGCGTCGATGCGGTCGTAAAGCGCATTGGTCATTTCACGCAGCGCTATGGAAAGGTTACCGATTTCGTCCTGACGCGCCGAGAAATCCGGAATTTCCTCACGCGCCTTGGCGCCGCGCCGCACGCGAATGGCGGCAGCCGAGAGACGGCGCAGCGGCGTGGCGATGGTGGAAGACAAGAGCAGCGACAGGACGATGTTGACCAGCGTCGCGATGCCGAAGACGCGCATGATGGCAAGCCGTTCAGCATGGACGATCTTGTCGATATCACCCGCCTGAGTGGACAGGAGCAGAACGCCCAGCACCGCACGGAAACGCTGTACCGGGACGGCGACGGAAACGATCAGCTCACCCTTTTCCGTCACACGCACGACAGCGCCGCGAACGCCGGTCAAGGCATTCATCACTTCAGGGTAAATCGAGCCGTCACCACCAGGCGTTTCCTTGTAAAGCGGCAGGCTGCTGGGCTGCAGCATCCGGTTGAAGACGCTCGCCACCCAATCGCCCCAGGTCTGCGTTTCAGGCGTGATCTGCGGCAGATCATAGCGCAGCACCTGACCACGCGAATAAAGGTGGCGCGAATCCAGCAAAATATTCGCATCCGCATCGAACAGGCGCGCGCGCGTTCTGGTGGGCGAAATCAGGCGGCGCAGCACCGGCGCAACGCGCTCGGGATTGATCGGAAAGGACAGGTCTTCATCATTCGGCACCGGCGTAATGCTCTGGCCCGCCTGCAATTCCAGAAGCTTTTCGGGATTGATGGTGATGGAATTGGTATCGACCGAGGCGGATGCCGAAATCGCGCCTGCGATGATTTCACCCTGCGTCAGCAGGCTTTCCACGCGCGCATCGATCAGCCCCTCGCGGAACTGGTTGAGGTAGAGGATGCCGCCCACAAGCACCACGGTGGCGGCCACGTTGAAAAACAGGATGCGCCGCGTGAGGCTGGAAAAGACTGCATTGCCGAAAATGCGCCGGACAATCGTCAGCGGATGAATACGATGCCGCCGACCGCTCTCACGGTCTTCGGCATCGGCTTGATCCGATACGTTGTCCTGCATCTTGTTCAGCAACGTCGTCCCTCAGCGCCGGATGTTGCGGCGTTATATCGTCTTTGCCTGTCTCAGGCTGCTTCGCGGAAGCGATATCCTACGCCGTAGAGCGTTTCAATCATGTCGAAGTCGTTATCGACGAGTTTGAACTTCTTGCGCAGGCGCTTGATGTGGCTGTCTATGGTGCGGTCATCCACATAGACCTGCTCGTCATAGGCAGCATCCATCAGCGCATCGCGGCTTTTGACGACGCCGGGGCGCTGGGCCAGCGAATGCAGGATGAGGAATTCGGTGACCGTTAGCGTTACAGGCTCGCCCTTCCATGTGCAGGTGTGGCGCTCCTGGTCCATGGCCAACTGGCCGCGCTCCAATGTGCGGGCCTGCTGGTCTGCCGTGGGCTTCAGCGGGCTGGCACCGGGAACGGCTGCATCGCGGCTGCTGGCACGGCGAAGGATCGCCTTGACGCGCTCGACCAGAAGACGCTGGGAGAAGGGCTTGGTGATGAAATCATCCGCACCCATTTTCAGGCCGAACAACTCATCGATTTCCTCATCCTTGGAGGTGAGGAAGATGACCGGAAGATCCGATTTCTGACGCAGGCGTCGAAGAAGCTCCATGCCATCCATGCGCGGCATCTTGATGTCGAAGATCGCGAGCTGCGGTGGGCGAGCAATCAATCCATCCAGAGCGGACGCGCCATCGGTGTAGGTTTCGACCTTGTACCCTTCTGCTTCGAGTGCAATCGAAACGGATGTCAGAATATTCCGGTCATCGTCCACAAGCGCAATTGTCTGCATAAAATTGGTCTCCATCGTCATAATATTTTTAACTCCCGACATCCCATCCCAGCCAAGGTTGTGCGCCGCGAGCATTTCTCATGAGTATAAAGGTGGAACAAATTGTGGCAAAGAAAATCGGCCGTTTCTTTTACCGAATTGTGAGCAGTAATTTTCGTCAATCGGAAATTTGACGGTTCGGCCTTCGAGCTAAACCGATTTAAACTGAAATAAAATCTTTTAAATCGATTAATATATTGAATTTATTCAATTATTTAAATTCACGCCTTGTCTTTTTAAATTGAGCGGATTAATTTCCAAGCACGTTTTAACGCTCTCGTCTTTTGAAAAAGGAATGCGCCCGTGAAGGAACTTGGAGTATATAATCCTGAGAATGGCGTGTCGGCGCTTGGCCTGTCAGCTGCCGCAACCGTGCATTACAACCTCATCGAGAGCGAATTGTATGAGCATGCCATGCGCAATGGCGAAGCAGATATAACCGCTGACGGCGCGTTGCGCGCGGTTACCGGCCAGCACACGGGCCGTTCGCCCAAGGACAAATTCGTCGTTCGCGATGCCTCCACGGAAGACAATATCTGGTGGGATAACAACAAGCCTCTTTCGCCTGAGCATTTCGAAATCCTCCATAAGGACATGCTGGCCCATGCCGCTGGCAAGACGCTTTATGTGCAGGACCTGATCGGTGGCGCAGACGAGGACAACGCGCTTGCGACCCGCGTCGTGACCGAGTTCGCCTGGCACGGCCTGTTCATTCGCAACCTGTTGATCCGCCCGGCGCGTGAGACGCTGTCGTCTTTCAAGCAGACGCTGACGATCATCAACCTGCCAAGCTTCAAGGCTGATCCTGAGCGCCACGGTGTACGCACCGAAACCGTTATCGCCTGCGACCTGACGAAGGGCATCGTTCTGATTGGCGGCACATCCTACGCCGGTGAAAACAAGAAATCCGTCTTCACGGTTCTCAACTATCTGCTGCCTGCCAAGGGTGTCATGCCCATGCACTGCTCGGCCAATGTCGGTCCTGATGGAGATGCGGCTGTGTTCTTCGGTCTGTCCGGCACGGGCAAGACCACGCTTTCTGCCGATCCATCCCGCACACTCATCGGCGATGACGAGCATGGCTGGGGCGAAGACGGCATCTTCAACTTCGAAGGTGGTTGCTATGCCAAGGCCATCAAGCTTTCGGCAGAAGCCGAGCCTGAAATCTACGCCGCGACCCGCCGCTTTGGCACCGTGCTGGAAAACGTTGTTCTCGATGAGAACCGCGTGCCTGACTTCAACGATACGTCGCTGACGGAAAACACCCGCAGTGCCTATCCGCTGCACTTCATTCCGAATGCGTCGGAAACGGGCCTAGCCGGTCACCCCAAGACCATCATCATGCTGACGGCAGATGCCTTCGGCGTTCTGCCGCCTATTGCCCGGTTGACGCCGGAACAGGCCATGTACCACTTCCTCTCCGGCTACACCGCAAAGGTTGCCGGCACGGAAAAGGGCGTGACGGAGCCGGAAGCCACCTTCTCCACCTGCTTTGGCGCACCCTTCATGCCGCGCCACCCGGCAGAATACGGCAACCTGCTGCGCGATCTGATTGGCAAGCACGGCGTGGATTGCTGGCTGGTCAACACCGGCTGGACCGGTGGTGCCTATGGCATCGGCAAGCGTATGCCCATCAAGGCAACCCGCGCCCTTCTCAGCGCAGCCCTGACCGGCGAGCTGAAAAACGCGCAGTTCCGCACCGATGCGAATTTCGGCTTTGCGGTACCGACGGCCCTTGAAGGCATCGATAGCGGCATTCTCGACCCGCGCTCCACATGGGCAGACGGCGCAGCTTACGATGCGCAGGCCAAGAAGCTGGTTTCCATGTTCGTCACGAACTTCACCAAGTTCGAAGACCATGTCGACGGCAAGGTTCGCGACGCAGCCCCCGGCCTTCGCGCCGCTGCCGAGTAAATATCCGCAAAGGATTCACGTGAAACCCGGCCTCGCGCCGGGTTTTTTCGTGGTGGGGACGCGTTTCCACACTCGCCAAACGTCATCCTAGGGCTTGTCCCTAGGATCTAACCACGTTTGACGTTGGGGTTCGTTAGATCCTAGGGACAAGCCCTAGGATGACGTCAAATGCGGGGTCGGCGCTTGTGAATAGTTTTCATTCGCATCGATCTGTGGCATCACCGCCGCCGGAGAACGAATATGGCCAGCGCCGCATTATTTATCAGCAACAGAATAACGATTGCCGGATGGGAACTGACGGAGCAATTCGTGCTGGCTGGCGGGCCGGGCGGGCAGAACGTCAACAAGGTCTCTACCGCCGTCCAACTCTTCTTCGATGTCGCTAATTCGCCGTCCCTCTCGGATCGCGTCAAGACCAACCTACTTCATCTAGGCGGCAGGCGGGTCTCCAAGGATGGCGTCCTGATGATCGAGGCCAACCGGTTTCGCACGCAGGAGCGCAACCGCGAAGATGCACGCGAGCGGTTGAAGGAACTGGTTCTGAAAGCCGCAGAGCCACCGCCGCCGGTACGGCGGGCCACAAAGCCCACCAAGGGTTCGGTGGAACGCCGCCTGAAGGCCAAGTCCGGGCGATCGGACGTCAAGAAGATGCGCGGCAGACCCGACAATGATTAGCGGACAGAGCACCTCCAGCTAGGGCTAGAGCTTGCGCAGCGCCACCGTGTCGATCAGGTGATTCTTTCCTTTGCGCAGGATCAGGTCGGCGCGCGGGCGCGTCGGAACGATGTTGCGGCGCAGGTTTTTCAGGTTGATGTTTTCCCAAAGACCTTCGGCAATCGCCAGCGCGGCTTCTTCCGAGATCGAAGCATAGCGGTTGAAATAGGATGATGGATCACGAAACGCCGTCTGGCGCAGGTTCATGAAGCGGTTCACATACCACTGGTGGATCAGGTCCTCGTCCGCATCGATATAGATCGAGAAGTCGAAGAAATCCGAAACGATCGGCACGATCCGCCCGCCCTCAGGCAAGTCCCGCGATTGCAGGACGTTGATTCCCTCGAAAATGAGAATATCGGGCCGGTCGATGGTGGTGAACTCGTTGGGCAGGACATCATAGATCAGGTGAGAATAGCTTGGTGCCTGCACATCCGGCTGCCCGGCCTTGATGGCAGAGAGGAACCGCAGGAGCGAGCCGATATCGTAGCTTTCGGGAAAGCCCTTGCGCTCCATTAGCTTTTCCCGCCGCAACACCTCGTTGGGGTAAAGAAAACCGTCCGTCGTGATCAGATCGACTTTCGGGCTGGAAGGCCAGCGCGCCAGAAGTTCTTTCAGAATACGCGCCGTCGTCGATTTGCCGACCGCGACCGATCCGGCAATGCCGATGACGAAAGGCGTCTTGTTGACACCTTCCATATTGAGAAACCGGTTGCGCTGATCAAACAGCACCTGCGAAGCCTCGACATGGGTGGAGAGAAGGCGCGACAGCGACAGATAGATGCGCTTGACCTCATCCATGTCGATAGGGTCGTTCAGCGAGCGCAGCCGCTTCAGCTCGTCGGCTGAAAGCGTCATCGGGGTATCGGCGCGAAATTTCGACCACTCTTCCGAGCTGAAGAAATTATAGGGTGAATATTCGTCGGGGCGGAAATGATCGAGCGTGTTTGGCATGCCTTGTCCTCCCATGCGTGCCACGGTCGTCATGTGTTTGGTCTCGATTCCTTTTCCTGCAAGCCGGATTGGCCCGTGCGGCGCTCCAGCTCAGTCAGCACATCGGACAACGGAATATCTGCGATCTTCAGCACCACCAGCAGGTGGTAGAGCAGATCGGCTGCCTCATCTGTCAGGTTCTTGCGATCATTGGATATGGCGGCGATGACGGCTTCCACCGCCTCTTCGCCCAGCTTCTTGGCAGCGCGGGGCTGGCCCGCCGCCACAAGCTTGGCCGTCCAGGATTGCTCGGGCGAGGCGCTGGCGCGTTCAGCGACGATGCGCTCCAGATCGGAAAGGGAAAAGCTGGTCATCTCTCGCTACCTTGGCTTAATCGAGACGCATGGCGATGCCGTGCTCGGCCATATAGGCCTTGGCTTCACCGATGGAATAGGTGCCGAAATGGAAGATGGATGCGGCAAGAACAGCCGTTGCGTGGCCATCTCTCACGCCTGCAACGAGATCGTCCAGCGTGCCGACACCGCCGGATGCGACAACGGGCACGCGGACCTGATCGGCAATGGTGCGGGTCAGCGCAATGTCGTAACCGCTTTTGGTGCCATCGCGGTCCATGGAGGTGATGAGCAATTCGCCCGCACCGCGCTCCACCATCTTGATAGCGAATTCAACGGCGTCGATACCGGTTGGCTGGCGGCCGCCATGGGTGAAGATTTCCCAGCGGTCCATTTCGCCAATGCCAGAAACCTTCTTGGCATCGATGGAAACGACGATGCACTGATTGCCGAATTTATCTGCCGCCTGCGCCACGAAGTCAGGGTCTTTCACGGCAGCGGAATTGATCGAGACCTTGTCGGCACCACACAGCAAAAGCTTGCGAATATCTGAAACGGCACGAACGCCACCGCCGACCGTGACCGGCATGAAGCAATGGTCTGCCGTGCGGGACACGACGTCGAAAATCGTATCACGATTGTCGGAAGAGGCGGTGATATCGAGAAAGCAAAGCTCATCGGCACCGGCAGCGTCATAGGCTTTCGCCGCTTCCACCGGATCACCCGCATCGATGAGGTCAACGAAGTTGACGCCTTTGACGACGCGACCGTCTTTGACGTCAAGGCAGGGAATAATGCGGGCTTTCAGCGTCATGCGCGTGCCTCCTTGATCAACGCCAGAGCGTTTGCCGGGTCGATGCGGCCATCATAGAGCGCGCGACCGGAGATCGCACCTTCCAGCTTGGCAGCATCCGGCTCCAGCATCCGCTTTATGTCTTCGATGGAGGCAAGGCCGCCAGAGGCGATCACGGGAATGGAAACGGCATTGGCCAGTTCCAGCGTGGACGCCCAGTTGATACCAGCCAGAATGCCGTCGCGATCAATATCGGTGTAGATGATGGCGGCAACGCCCGCACCCTCGAAACGCTGGGCAAGTTCGATCACGCCAAGCTCGGAGGCCTCCGCCCAGCCTTCCACCGCCACCTTGCCACCCTTGGCATCAATGCCGACGGCGATTTGTCCGGGAAAACGCTTGCAGGCTTCAATGACCAGAACCGGATCGCGCACGGCAACGGTGCCGAGAATGACGCGGGCAAGACCGCGGGAAAGCCATGCCTCGATATGATCAAGCGTTCTGATGCCGCCACCCAGTTGCACCGGGTTCTTGGTCGCTTTCAGGATGGCGTCGACGGCATCGCCATTGACGCTTTGTCCGGCAAATGCGCCGTTCAGATCCACCACATGCAGCCACTCGAAACCCTGGTCTTCAAACGCCTTGGCCTGTGCGCCGGGGTCTTCGTTGTAAACGGTCGCCTGGTCCATATCGCCAAGCTTGAGGCGAACGCACTGGCCGTCTTTAAGGTCGATTGCAGGAAATAGGATCATGTCAGTACTGCTTTATGGGCTTGAACTTGCGGTATCGCGAATGGATTTAATGGCATCCAGAATGTCCGAACCTAAGAACGCAACCGTTAGGGCAATGGCAGTAATGAAGAGCGTCCATATCGCTGTAGACACGATACCAACCCAAACCTGTGACCAGAATGTGGATTGGTTCTTGATGGAAGCTTCTATGTCTCTCGCTTGCCTAAGCGATTCAGAGTTTAGGGCATCGATTCTAATCTGGGGATCTATCGCCTGAACATATGTGTCCGCATAACCACTCAATATGTCCGAAGCTCGATTACGAAGCGTATTTTTCAAGTCTTCGGTCAGATAGCTACTTGTTACGGCGGCGACCTCTTGAGACGAAGGCTTGTGACCCGTGTTTCGGGTTTTATATTGGACAATCCAGTCGCGCTTCTGTCTTTTGTAGAGACCATAGGCGAGGATACCTACAAGATCGAGTTCGTCAGAACCCAAGTCTTCCACGTAGTATTCAAGAACTTTGTTATAGTCGCTCTTCTTGGCTTCCTCAAAAGTCACTTCTTCTGCAACCCCATCAGAAGGACTCATGCCTTTTCCTTATAAATTCTGGAAGCATTGGAAAGGGCTCGTTTGTGAACCTGCTCATCGACATGACGTATGATCTGCCCGTTTGGCAGGACAACATTGGAGAAGGTTGCCTTACCTGGCTTGGACGGCTTTATCGTGTAAGACACCCTGCCGTTTGTACCCTTTTTCATGTCACTCTCCATCTGAAGCCGGTTCAATACCGATATATAGTCTAACCTAGATTGCATGAAAGTGGATTACGGCTTCCAGCGCAGGAAATTCGAAATGAGGGCGAGGCCGAGCGTCTGGCTCTTTTCCGGGTGGAATTGCGCCCCGACCTTGTTGTCACGACCGACGAAGGCCGTCATCGCGCCACCGTAATTGGTGGTGGCAATGACATCGTCTGCGTGCTTGGCGGCAAGGTGGTAGGAATGCACGAAATAGGCGTGCAACCCGTCGGGGCCGGTTTTGATGCCATCAAACAGCGGGTGAGGGCGGTGCAGGTCCAGCGTGTTCCAGCCGATCTGCGGGATTTTCAAGGCGGGATCGGACGGCGTCATCTCCACCACATCGCCTTCGATCCAGCCCAATCCCTGGCTTATAGTCTTTTCCAGACCGCGCGAGGACATGAGCTGCATGCCAACGCAGACACCGATGAAGGGGCGGCCCTTCGTCTCGACGGCTTCAACCAGCGCCTCATGCATGCCGGTGACGGCATCCAGACCTGCGCGGCAATCGGCATAGGCACCCACGCCCGGCAGCACGATGCGGTCTGCGGAGGCAACAGCCTCGGGGCTGTCGGTGAGATCGATGGTCGCATCGATACCGGCTTCACGGGCCGCACGCTCGAAGGCTTTCGTTGCCGAGCGCAGATTGCCGGAGCCATAATCAATAATTGCCACACGCATGTCAGCGCCTTCCATTCAAATCGAACTGAAACGAGCCTGCCGGATCGTTCATGAATCCATTGCCGTTGGTGCGGTCCCGTTTCCACTCTGGCTGCGGAATGGCGGAGACCTCAGCTGCGTCATCTTCCGCCAGGTTGGAAAAATAGGTTTCTTCGGCGGTCGAGAGATCACGGGCGGGAATGACGGCCTTTAGCGTCCAGCCCTTCAGAACCAGATGTCGTGCCACGATGTTGCGTCCTTCCAAGCCGGCTATCAAACCTACCGATAGGGCAAACAGCGAACCGATGATGCCAAAACCTCCAAGCCCTGACATCTGGCTGGCTGCCACCTGAAGCACGATGATGGCGATGGACAACCACCAGAGACGGTGGATGGCAAACCACGCCCAGGGAAACAGCAGTGCCAGCCAGGAAAAGCGATCGGCTATGAACCGCGTGGAACGGTGATCGCGGTCTGCGCCACCAGGTGCTTCCAGAACGAAATAAGATGTCATCGGCTTTCCTGACAACGTTCACAGCAACGGCTAAAAGCGCGAATGCCCTTGAGCCGCACTGGCTGTTTCATCCGGTTCAGGCCAGCATGCCCTTTGTCGAGGGAACGCGGTCTGCCTGGCGTGGGTCGATCTCGGTTGCCACACGCAGAACACGGGCAACCGCCTTGAAGCATGTCTCGGCAATATGGTGGTTGTTGGCACCGTAATGGTTGAGAATATGCAGGGTGATGCCTGCATTCTGGGCCAGTGCCTGGAAGAATTCGCGCACCAGTTCCGTGTCGAATGTGCCGATCTTCGGCGCAGAAAACGCAACATTCCAGACCAGAAACGGACGACCTGAAATATCGACGGCGGCCTTGGTCATGGTTTCATCCATGGCCAGATCAAGCGAGGCATAGCGGGCAATGCCGCGACGGTCGCCGAGCGCCTTGGAGATGGCCTGACCGATTGCAATGCCGGTGTCTTCAACGGTGTGATGGTCATCGATGTGCAGGTCGCCTGCAACATTGATTTCCATGTCGATGAGGGAATGGCGGCTGAGCTGGTCGAGCATATGATCGAAAAAGCCCACGCCGGTGGAAATTTTCGATGTGCCTGTCCCGTCAATATTCACGCGCACGGAAACACTTGTTTCGTTCGTCTTGCGGGAAATCTCGGCTCTACGCTCTGCCATTGGGCTTCTCCGTATCAATATCGGCGTTCCTTATCAGCACAGGCAGTAAATATCCAGCCATTACATTGTCTTGCCGCATCGCAAACAGGTCAGCTGCGGTCACGTCATTTGCAATCGCAAAAACGGGACTTACATAGGTTTTGAAACGGATCGACGACGGATCCCGTGTAACGCCCGCTCAAGGGCAAACAGGTGTTTGATGACAACAATTATTACGGTGAGAAAAGCCGGCAAGGTTGTGATGGCCGGTGACGGCCAGGTCAGCCTCGGCCAGACGGTGATGAAGGGCAATGCCCGCAAGGTGCGCCGCATCGGCAAGGACGGTGATGTGATTGCAGGTTTCGCCGGTGCAACAGCCGATGCGTTTACGCTGCTCGACCGTCTCGAAAAGAAGCTGGAGCAATATCAGGGGCAGTTGATGCGGGCAGCCGTGGAGCTCGCCAAGGACTGGCGGACGGACAAGTATCTGCGCAACCTTGAAGCCATGATGCTGGTGGCCGACAAGTCGATCACGCTGGCCATTACCGGTAATGGCGATGTGCTGGAGCCGGAACATGGCACAATCGCCATCGGGTCTGGCGGAAACTACGCCTATGCCGCTGCCCGCGCCTTGATGGATTCGGACAAGTCGGCGGAAGAGGTTGCGCGTCAGTCGCTCGATATCGCTGCCGATATCTGCGTCTATACCAACCATAATCTCGTGATTGAAACGCTCGACGCAGAGTAGACTGCGCCTTCTAGAACTCATGGGTCTTGTGGGCCGGGCCGCAACGGCTGGCCGCAATGGGACGCCGAAAGGAACAAGATGACGACTTTTTCTCCCCGCGAGATTGTCTCTGAACTCGACCGCCACATTATCGGCCAGAATGATGCCAAGCGCGCCGTGGCCATTGCGCTGCGCAACCGCTGGCGCCGCCAGCAACTGGCTGACGATCTGCGCGATGAGGTGATGCCGAAGAACATTCTGATGATCGGACCGACCGGTGTCGGCAAGACCGAGATTTCCCGCCGTCTGGCAAAGCTCGCCGGTGCGCCCTTCATCAAGGTCGAGGCCACCAAATTCACCGAGGTCGGCTATGTCGGTCGTGATGTCGAACAGATCATCCGTGATCTGGTGGAAATCGGCATCGGGCTAATCCGCGAAAAGAAGCGGGTCGAAGTACAGGCGAAGGCCCATGCAAGTGCTGAGGAGCGCGTGCTGGACGCGCTGGTCGGTTCGACCGCATCGCCAGCCACCCGCGACAGTTTCCGCAAGAAGCTGCGCGATGGCGAGCTGGACAAGAAGGAGATCGATATCGAGATTGCCGATACAAGCTCTGGCATGCCCGGCTTCGATATTCCCGGCATGCCGGGTGCCAATATCGGCGTTCTCAATCTTTCCGACATGTTCGGCAAGGCCATGGGTGGACGCACCAAGAAGGTGCGCACATCGGTGGAAAAATCCTACGCCGATCTCATTCAGGATGAATCCGACAAATTGCTGGATAATGACCTCATCCAGCGCGAAGCGGTGAAGTCCGTGGAAAATGACGGCATCGTCTTCCTCGATGAAATCGACAAGATTGCTGCCCGCGATGGCGGCATGGGTGCCGGTGTGTCACGCGAAGGCGTGCAGCGCGATCTGCTGCCGCTGGTGGAAGGCACGACGGTCTCCACGAAATATGGACCTGTGAAGACAGACCATATTCTCTTCATCGCATCCGGCGCATTCCATGTGTCGAAACCATCGGATCTTCTGCCGGAACTTCAGGGCCGTTTGCCCATTCGCGTGGAACTGAAGCCGCTGACCAAGGAAGATTTCCGCCGCATCCTGACGGAAACGGAGGCAAGCCTCATCCGCCAATATATCGCGCTGATGGCGACGGAAGAGTTGAGCCTCGAATTTACCGATGACGCTATCGACGCTTTGGCCGATGTTGCAGTTCACCTCAATGCCTCGGTCGAAAATATCGGTGCGCGTCGTTTGCAGACGGTCATGGAGCGGGTGCTGGATGAAATTTCCTTCAACGCACCTGACAGAGGCGGCTCTGCGGTGAAGATCGATCAGGCCTATGTGAAGGAACATGTGGGCGATATCGCTGCGGATACCGACCTTTCGCGCTATATCCTTTAAACCATAAGAGTGCGGCAGACCCTGCCGCACTCTTATTTTACTGGACTTCTCTCGACATCAGGCCACGGATTTCGCTAATGAAAGCGTTAACGGCTCTGGAATGAAATGGTCCGGTCATCGCACCGGTCGAGAAAAAGGCGTCTGCTCGTGCGTAAAACTCTTCTGGCATTGGCTGCTGTCGTGGCTTTCGGTTCGCTCTCGCAGTCCTATGCGCAGGCGGCAACAACGGTCCCGCCCGGCAACCGCAATGCCGAACAACCCGGCGTCCCCGGCGCCTCGGCGCGGCGCACCAAGGGCTCCAACTCGACCTTTGATCGCAAGTATCAAAAGGTTGTCGAGCTTTTGTCCACCGACAAGCAACTCATCTCCAAGATCAAATCCACAGCCAGCCGTTATGGCATCGATCCCATCCACATGGTCGGCGCCATCGTTGGCGAGCATACCTATAATGTCGATGCCTATGACCGGCTGCAATCCTATTACGTCAAGGCTGCGGCCTATGCAGGCAACAGCTTCCGCTTCGGGTACAAGGATGAGAGCATCGCGCAGTTTCTGGCGCATTCGCAATTTGCAAAATGCGACGCCAAGCGTGATTCCGTCAGCCTCTGGACCTGCCGGGAAGACGTCTGGGATGACAGTTTTCGCGGCAAGACGGTGGATGGCGTCAGCTATCCCGACAACCGCTTCAGCGCGGTTTTCTTCCAGCCCTTCTATGCCGGCCAGACATTCGGCCTTGGCCAGATCAACCCGCTGACGGCGCTGATGCTGTCGGATATGGTGGCGCGCATATCAGGCTATGAAAAACTGGACGAGAACGATGCGGCAGCCGTCTACACCGCCATCATGGACCCGGATCGCTCGCTGGCCTATATGGCCGCCGCCATCCGCAAATCCATCGATGACTATAAATCGATTGCCGATCTGGATATTTCAAAGAACCCCGGCGTCACGTCCACACTCTATAATCTCGGTGGCAGTCAGCAGCGCGCAGCCGTGCTCGCCCGAAAGAACCGCGAGCGCGCCGGCAGCGGACAGGGGCCCCTGATGCCCGAGGAAAATTATTACGGCTGGCTGGTAAACGAGAAACTGCCGGAACTTGAAGGTCTTCTCTAGTTTCAGGGTGGATCAGAACGATTTGCCGAAAGAAAAAATCATTCGGCACGCGGCTGCGATTGACGAGACGGGCGTTCAGCGTCCACTCTCAGCCTAAAGACAACGGACATGGGAGATATAACGGTGAGCCGCATTGAACAGCATGGTCTTTCCTTTGACGAAACACTCTATCGTTTTCTGACAGACGAGGTGCTTCCGGAAACCGGTCTGGAGCGACAAGCATTCTTTGCGGGCTTTGCGCAGATCGTTGATGATCTCTCGCCGAAAAACCGTGAGCTGCTGCAAAAGCGCGATGGTTTTCAGGAAAAGCTGGATGCGTGGTACCGCGAAAATGGCGCGCCGGTTGATCTTGCCGCCTATGAGACCTTTCTGCGCGATATCGGCTATCTGCTGCCGGAAGGCGCTGCCTTCCAGGTGAACACGCGAAATGTCGATCCCGAGATCGCCGGCCTTGCCGGTCCGCAGCTCGTCGTGCCGGTTATGAATGCGCGCTATGCACTGAATGCTGCCAATGCTCGTTGGGGTTCGCTTTACGATGCGCTCTACGGCACGGATGCAATTTCCGATGACGATGGTGCCGAAAAGGGCAGGGGCTATAACCCCAAGCGTGGCGCAAAGGTCATCGCCTGGGCACGGAATTTTCTGGATCGCTCCGCCCCGCTGGCAAGCGGCAGCTGGAGCGACATTACCGGTTTCAGGATTGCTGACGGCGTTCTGGAAATCGGCCTTGGCGCGGAATGGGTCGGCCTTGGCGATCCCGCACAATTTGCAGGCTACAATGGTGAAGCATCCGCGCTGTCATCCATCCTTCTGACCAAGAACGGTCTTCACGTCGAAATCGTCATCGACCCATCGACCGATATCGGCAAAAGCGATGCCGCCGGCATGTCCGATGTCATCCTCGAATCGGCGCTGACGACGATCATGGATTGCGAGGATTCGGTTGCCGCTGTGGATGCAGAGGACAAGGTTGTCGCCTATCGCAACTGGCTTGGCCTGATGCGCGGCGATCTGACCGAGGAAGTGGCCAAGGGCGACAAGACATTCACCCGCCGCCTCGACCCGGACCGCCACTATACCGCACCCAACGGTTCGGCGCTGACGGTGCCGGGCCGCTCGCTGATGCTGGTGCGCAATGTCGGCCACCTCATGACCAACCCCGCCGTGCTGGATCGTGATGGAAGAGAAATTCCCGAAGGCATCATGGATGCCATCGTGACCGGCCTTATCGCGCTTTACGATGTCGGCCCCGGTGGTCGCCATCAGAATTCCCGTGCAGGCTCCATGTATGTGGTCAAGCCGAAGATGCACGGCCCGGAAGAGGTGGCCTTTGCGTCTGAGATTTTCGGTCGCGTTGAGGCGCTGATCGGCATGGCACCCAATACCATCAAAATGGGCATTATGGATGAGGAGCGCCGCACCACCGTCAACCTCAAGGAGTGCATTCGCGCCGCCAAGGATCGCGTCGTGTTCATCAATACGGGCTTCCTGGATCGCACCGGCGATGAAATCCACACCTCTATGGAAGCTGGCCCGATGATCCGCAAGGGCGACATGAAGCAGGCGGCATGGATCGCGGCTTATGAAAACTGGAATGTCGATATTGGCCTCGCCTGCGGTCTTTCCGGCCATGCCCAGATCGGCAAGGGCATGTGGGCCATGCCTGATCTGATGGCCGCCATGCTGGAGCAAAAGATCGCCCATCCCAAAGCCGGTGCCAACACGGCCTGGGTGCCTTCGCCAACTGCCGCCACGCTTCACGCCACCCATTACCACAGTGTGGATGTGGCTGAAGTTCAGGAGACCTTGAAGGATCGCGACCGCGCCAAGCTCGCCGATATCCTCTCCGTCCCGGTCGCGGTTCGTCCCAACTGGAGTGCGCAGGAAATCCAGCTGGAGCTGGACAACAATGCGCAAGGGATCTTGGGCTATGTCGTGCGCTGGGTCGATCAGGGCGTCGGTTGCTCGAAGGTGCCAGACATCAACAATATCGGCCTGATGGAAGACCGCGCCACCTTGCGCATCTCCGCCCAGCACATGGCCAACTGGCTGCGCCACGGCGTGGTCTCGCAAGAGCAGATCGTCGAGACCATGAAGCGCATGGCCAAGGTGGTCGATGGACAAAACGCAGGTGATGCCGCCTATCGTCCGATGGCCGAGAATTACGAAAGCTCGATTGCCTTTCAGGCGGCGCTCGAACTGGTTCTTAAAGGTCGGGAACAGCCCAACGGTTACACCGAACCGGTCCTGCACCGCCGCCGTCTGGAGCTGAAGGCCAAGCAGACAGCGTAATAACTGAAGCAACAAAAAAGCCGCCGGAAATGATGTTTCCGGCGGCTTTTTCGTGTTCGATTGCGGATGATCTTACTGGATCACGACAACCTTGGAGCTGCGGCCCGGACGGACACGGCTGTAAAGGTCTATCACGTCCTGGTTGATCATGCGGATGCAGCCGGAGGAAGCAGCGGTGCCGATGGATGCCCATTCCGGCGAACCGTGGATGCGGAACAGCGTATCCTGGCCCTTTTCGTTGAAGAGATACATGGCGCGTGCGCCGAGCGGGTTGGTCAGGCCTGGGCCCATGCCACCTTCGACGTAGCGGGCAACTTCAGGCTTCCGCTCTGCCATTTCCTTAGGCGGATGCCACATTGGCCATTCCTGCTTCCACGCAACATAGGCTTCGCCAGCCCATGCAAAGCCCTGCTTGCCAACGCCGATACCGTAGCGCACAGCCTTGCCGCCTGGCAGGATGTAATAGAGGAAACGCTCGCGGGTGTTGACGATCACGGTGCCTGCTTTTTCCTGCGTCGAATATTCCACGATCTGACGGTGGAAACGCTTGTCCACGCGGTTGATAGGAATGGCTGGCAGGGCATAACCGGCATCGGTCGTTGCGCCATAGACTTCGTCGCCGAAAATCTGTGTCGTTTCAACATAGGCCGGTGCCGGGGCGCTTGCAGTTGCGGTCTGCGTCGACGTCGATGTCGAGGCGCAACCGCCCAGAGCAAAAGCCGACGACAGGCCGAGGGCAGTCAAAAAATTGCGGAGGCGCATTGTGATCTCGCGGGAAAATATCGCCATCATCAGGCGATGGAGGAAGCTCTATTGAATAAAGGGGTTATTTTCGATTAATCTTGTGTTGGCAAGCCGTGGCCTCGCAGCAGAAGAATATGACGCTCGAAATTCTGGCCGGATGGCCTTTTTGCAACATCAGAGGGGCTTCTGGCCCGGATTAATCCATGACTATTCTTTCCATCATCAATACCAACCCGTTAATCGACGGACGGCAATCGCCCAATGCGATGCTGGTTCGGCGCGGCGTGCAGGTGTTGCTGAACGAGATGAGGCACTCGGTGCTACCGGAATTGTCGCTTTCCAGCGGGCGTCGGGCAGATCTCATCAGCCTGTCGGTAAAGGGGGAGATATGGATCATCGAGATCAAATCCTCCATCGAGGACTTTAAGGTGGATCGCAAATGGCCTGATTATCGCCAGCATTGCGACCGGCTCTTCTTCGCCACCCATAGCGGCGTGCCGCTGGATATCTTTCCGGAAGACTGCGGTCTGTTCGTGTCCGATGGCTATGGCGCGCATATGGTTCGTGAAGCGCCGGAACACAAGATGCCGCCCGCCGCCCGCAAGTCGCTGATGCTGGACTTTGCCCGCACCGCTGCCCGCCGCCTGATGATGGCTGAGTGGTCTACCGGCAAGGATTACGCCGACTAAACCTTACTTCGGTGCGCGCTTGGCCAGAATGCGCTGCAAGGTGCGCCGGTGCATGTTGAGCCGCCGCGCCGTTTCAGACACATTCCGCTCGCACATTTCATAGACGCGCTGAATATGCTCCCACCGCACCCGGTCTGCAGACATCGGGTTTTCCGGCAGGTCCACCTTGTCGCCTTCGCGCTGGGTCAGCGCGTTGAACACATCATCTGCGTCCGCAGGTTTGGCCAGATAATCGAGTGCGCCGAGCTTCACCGCCGTCACGGCTGTGGCGATGTTGCCGTAACCGGTCAGAACCACGATCTGCGTGTCGTCCCGGTGCTGGCGAATGGCCTCGATCACCTCAAGACCGTTGCCATCGCCCAACCGCAAATCCACGACAGCATATTTCGGTGGCGCAAGCCTTGATTTGGCAATGCCCTCGCTGACTGATTCGGCAGTGTCGACGGTAAAGCCACGTGTTTCCATGGCGCGTGCCAGGCGGCGCAGGAACGGACCGTCATCATCCACGATCAAAAGGGATGCGTCTGGCCCTATCGGGTTTGCCGTGTCCACGGTTGCTTCAGCTGCCTGATTGTTCTGCTGCTCGTCACTCATGCCTGATCTCCCGGCCTGATCTCGCGGCCATTTCGTCTTATATAGGGCTGTGGCCGTCTTGCCGCCAGCCACACCTCACAAAGTTACTTAGCCCTGCTATCGTCCATAATGTCGCGGGGCCAGACAACGGTCACCCGCGCACCCGCGGCTTCCGGTCCGCGGTTTGCAAAGGTCAGTGTGGCGCCTGAACGCTCCAGCAGCGTCTTGGCGATGAAAAGCCCGAGGCCCAAGCCTCCCGCGCGCGTCATATCCTGCCGTCTCGTCACATAAGGCTCGCCGATCCGCGCCAGAATGTCAGGCGCATAGCCCTGTCCATCATCCTCGACCGTCACCTTGACCTGCTGTGAATCGTGCTCGACGGTTACAGTCACCGCCTCCTTTGCGTAATCGACCGCATTTTCCAGCAGATTGCCAAGGCCGTAGATGATCCCGGCATTGCGCGCGCCCACCGGCTCGCCGCTTCGCCCGCTTTTCTCAACCAGCCGAAGCTTGATGCCGAATTCTCTGTGCGGTGCCATCACCTCCTCGATCAATGAAGACAGCGGCAGCTTGCGCAGATGCTCCTCACCCTCAGCCGAAAGCGAGGTCAACCTGCGCAGAATATCGCGGCATCTTTGGCTCTGGCTGCGCAGCAAGGCCACGTCTTCGCGAAAACGATCATCCTCGCCCAGTTCCCGTTCCATCTCCTTGGCCACGACGCTGATGGTGGCAAGTGGTGTGCCCAGTTCGTGGGCAGCAGCGGCTGCAAGGCCATCCAGCTGCGAAAGATGCTTTTCCCGTTCCAGCACCAGCTCCGTTGCCGCCAGCGCATCCGCCAGCTGGTTTGCCTCATGCGACACGCGATAGGCATAGAAAGCGGCAAACAGCATCATGGCCACAATGGAGCACCAGATGCCGATATGGATGATGATCTGGATCGGCAATGTTTCATCCGGGTACCAGGGAACCGGAAAGGGCGAGAAGGCGATGGCGGTAACGCAGACAATTGCGAATACCAGCAGCATCAGCGAATGCTTCATGGGCTGCGAGGCAAAGGCGATGATGACCTGCACGCAGATCAGCGGCGCAAAGGGGTTGGAAAGCCCGCCGGTAATATAGATGAGCGCCGTCAGTTGCAGCAGGTCGAACGCCAGAAGCATCGTCGCTTCCCACGGCTCAAGCCGGTAGGTCGAGGGAAAGCGTGCGGACAGGAAGATATTGGCCATTGCAAGCGCGCCGATCAACACGGCACAGGTCAGCAGAGGCAACGGAAAATTCAACCCGAAGGCCACGATCAGGATCGTCGCACTTTGTCCCACAACGGCCACCCAGCGCAGCCAGACAATCGTTTGCAGGCGAATGTGGCGGCTGGCCCGGCCAAGCCGCGTGTTTTCTTCTGCCTGGGCTGCCATCAACCCGTCTCCTCTCAGGCATGTCTCGCAAAGCGTTCAGCACGTTTGCGAGTGGGACATGCGAAAATGATATCTCTATGTGCCGCGCGGCTTCACGCGGTTGGTC
The DNA here is from genome assembly GCF_014842165.1 of Rhizobium sp. CFBP 13644. Taxonomy (NCBI): domain Bacteria; kingdom Pseudomonadati; phylum Pseudomonadota; class Alphaproteobacteria; order Hyphomicrobiales; family Rhizobiaceae; genus Rhizobium; species Rhizobium sp. CFBP 13644. Next base: position 3,641 of record NZ_JACYVF010000004.1, on the reverse strand, counting down.
GGTTGCGCCGAAGCGGGATCTTCCGGCCACGGGTGGCGCGGGTAACGTCCGCGCATGTCCGCGCGCACATCCTTCCACGATCCCGCCCAGAAACCGGGCAGATCCCGTGTGGTCTGTATCGGCCTGTGCGCGGGTGACGTCAATTCCAGAAGCAGTGGCAATTTGCCGCCCGCGACCGCTGGGTGCTGCTTCAGGCCGAAAAGCTCCTGCACGCGAATGGTCAGCGTCGGTTCTTCGCCGTCATAGCTGATCGGGTGCTTCTGCCCGGTGGGTGCCTCGAAATGCGTCGGCAGCAATTTGCCCATTTCGCGCTGCGCCGCATGGGGCACAAGCGACAGAAGTCCATCCATGATACCGCCCGACTTTACGTCCTGAATGCTCTTTGCATCATGCTGAAACGGCACGAACCACTCGTCCAGACGCGCAACAAGCGCCTCTGCGGATGTATCCGGCCATGGGTCGCCAATCGTGCGGTGCAGAAAGCCGAGCCGCTGCCGCAACTGTTGCGCCTCTTTGGAAAAGGCCAAAATGGCCAGCCCATGCTCCCGAATGCCGTTTGCCAGAGCAGACGCGGCTTTTTCACCCGTCGGTTTTCCAAGCGGGGTTTCTTCTAAAATGATGGCACCGATGCGGGTCACGCGGCGGGCGCGGACCTGGCCGCTCGCCTTGTCGAAAAACAGCTGATCCTCTTTGGTGATTGCGTCAGGCAGATGCTCTTCCACATCCATGCGGCGGATGGAGGCTGCGGCCAGAATGCGCGGCTGTGCGGCACGCCCGGTCACGTCAGCCACCACAAGCATTTTCTCTGTCGCCAGCCGTTCTGTCTCGGCCAGCTCGGCACCCCGGCCATTCGCCATCACATAACGTCCCCGCCCGCCGCGCTGGAAGGCGATGCGATCGGGATAGGCATGCAGCAACAGCTCCCCTGATGTGATAGGCTCGTCAGATCGGGCAGCATTACCAAGAGATGTCGCTATGCGTTTGGCCAGACCCTTCGCAGCCACGGCGCGTTCGCCTTTCTCATGTTTGAAACGCCGCAGTCTTTCCTCAAGATCGATATCATTGCCGCCCAGCCCCTGTTCAGTCAACAGCACCGCCAGTATGGCCGCCTCTGTGCCATGTCCAATATCTCCGGCAGCAATGACCATGGCGGACAGGCGAGGGGGCATGGCCAGCTCACGCATCTTCCGGCCACGCGGCGTGATGGCACCAACGGCATCCAGCGCGCCAAGGCTGGTCAGAAGGGCGCGGGCTTCGCCAAGCGCCGTCTGCGGCGGCTGATCCAGAAAGGCGAGGGATGCGGGGTCGCTGACGCCCCAATGGGCCAGATCGAGGGCAAGGCCTGAGAGATCGCTCGCCAATATCTGTGGCGGGGTAAAGGCAGGCAGGGCAGCTGTCTGGCCCGCATGCCACAGCCGGATGGCGATGCCCGGCTCGGTTCGCCCTGCACGCCCCGCCCGCTGATCGGCAGAGGCACGGGAGACTTTCACGGTTTCAAGCCTTGTCATGCCGGTGGAGGGTTCAAACACCGGCAAACGCTGCAATCCGCTATCGATCACCACCCGCACGCCGTCGATGGTGATGGAGGTCTCGGCAATCGATGTTGCCAGCACAATCTTGCGCTTGCCGGGCTCTGTCGGCTTGATCGCCGCATCCTGTTCCTTCTGGGAGAGATTGCCGAAAAGCGGCGTGACACTCGTGTCCGGCCCAAACCGGCCTTCCAGCCGCTCGACAGTGCGCAGAATTTCGCCCTGTCCCGGCAGAAAGGCGAGAATGGACCCTGTTTCGCTGTTATGGGCGTCGATGATGGCCCGCGCCACCTTGTCTTCAATCCGCTCCTGTCCCGGCCTGTCATCATGGCGGATGTCGATGGGAAAGCTGCGCCCAAGGCTCTTGATCACAGGCGCATCTTTCAGCATGGCGCTGATCCGCTCGACATCCAACGTCGCAGACATGACGAGGATGCGCAGATCATTGCGAAGCCCGGCCTGCACATCGAGAGCCAGCGCAAGGCCGAAATCGCCATCGAGGGAGCGTTCGTGGAACTCATCGAAAATAACCGCAGAGATGCCTGCAAGCTCGGGGTCATCCAGAACCATCCGCGCAAACACACCCTCGGTCACCACCTCGATCCGGGTCTTGCCGGAAATGCGGTTATCCAGCCGCATCCGGTAGCCCACGGTTTCACCGACGCTTTCGCCAAGCAAAGATGCCATGCGGCTGGCGGCTGCCCGTGCTGCCAGCCTACGCGGCTCCAGCAGAATGATCTTGCCATCGCCGCGCCACGGCTGATCAAGCAGGTAAAGTGGCACCAGCGTCGTCTTGCCAGCGCCCGGAGGCGCGCAAAGCACGGCCTGTACGCCAGCGGTCAAAGCCGCGCCTATCTCTCCCAGCACTTCGGTTACCGGCAGGGTTGGCAGGTTTTGTTCTCTCATATTGGTCATGCTACTCACGAATTGACTTCACGCTCTCATAGGCCAGAATCGCGCCTGCAAGGTCCTCCAGCGCGGCACCCACTGATTTGAACAGGGTGATCTCGTCCGCGTTGCTGCGTCCCGCATGGTGTCCGGACACCAGATCCGCTAACTCGGCGCGGATATCGCTGCGCTGGATGATGCCGGCCTCAAGAGGCTGGACAATATCGCCACCTTCCTTCAGCGCACCGGCAAATGTATCGACAAAGACAGACGCCCGCTGCACCGCCGCATCATCACTCTCTCGCATGGTCGGTTTGAACGCCCCAACCAGATCGAGATGCGCACCGGGCTTCAGCCATTCACCCTTGATAAGCGGTTCATTCGACAATGTGGCGCAGGAGATGATATCGGCCGAGCGCGCCGCTTCCTCAAGATTGCTACAGGCCTTGGCATTGAAGCCCAGCTGACGCGCTTCTTCTGCGGCCTTCTCAGCAGACGCGATATTGCGCCCCCATATATGGATGGTATCGAGCGGGCGGATGGTCGCATGCGCCTCAATCAGATTAAGCGACAGACGACCGGTCCCGACCATCAGCATCGACGTCGCATCTTTGCGTGCCAGATACTTCGCAGCCAGTGCGGAGGTGGCAGCCGTTCGCCGTGCCGTCAGCTCCCCCCCTTCTATAGCCGCCAGCATTTCCCCGGTCTTACCGGAGGAGAGGAGATAGGTGCCGAATATGGCGGGCAGTGAACGCTGGCTGTTGTCTGGAAAGACCGAGAGGATCTTCACGCCCATATAAGAGCCCGGCACCCAGGCAGGCATCATCAAAAGTGTCGCGTCGCTCTCACCGGGAACCTCAACCTCATGGTGATGCCGCACCGGCATGACGCAGCCACCGCGAAACATCGTTTCGATGGCATCTATAAGAGCTGGCCATTGCAGGGCGTTGCGGGTTTCTTCGGTGTTGAGAACAAGCATGGGACAGCTCCGGTCTGATGAACAGAGGGAACCTTAGCAATCTCACGAGACCGGGTGAAGCGAAGCAAGCGCAATGGCCTGCAAATCAGAGGGAATTGTGGGGCCAAAACTATCCACGCCGGCGAAAACCGAAAATACCCCTTTTGAAACAATAACCTACCACTTTTCTGTATTTTCTGTCTGACCTGCTGTTGACTTGTTTCGGGTGTGTCCTCTATAAGTCCGCTCACTGACGAGGGCGGCGG